>JADIXX010000008.1 GCA_016705575.1 Candidatus Aalborgicola defluviihabitans | reverse complement strand
TCACGCCAACGCTGGTAGGGGGCGTGGTTGTCCAGATCAAACGGGTTGTCCATCAGGGTGCTTTCAGTCTCCTGTCGTGCGCGCACGGGCAGCGTGCGGGACGTGGTTCCGTGTACAGAACGCCATTCATGGAGCTTTGGAAATTTCAAGCGCTCGGATTTCTTCGATGGCCATCATCTGATCAATCCCCGCGCTGGTCCTTTTTGCAGCATCAGCCTCTCGACGCGGTGCCCCGGGTAGCGCACAAAGGCAAAATCCGGCGGCCCCTTGGCATCAAAGCCAAAGTCGGCGTAATGGTCTGACAGTTCATTAAACAGTTCTGATGAAGCGCTCAAAGTGGCTGGGCTGGCCAGCGGGTGGAGCGCCTAATAACGTGTCTTCGTTTTCCTGCAAAATTTCGGCTACCAGGCGTACCAGCGCGGTTACACAAACTCAGCACGCTCCTTTGGCGCCATGCGCGCATACGCCATACGGTCCAGACCTGGAGTCAGGAACACCAAAACCTCCCGCGTGAACGCGAAATGGCTGCGGCCCGACGTCAGTGCTGAAGTCCGCCGTGCGCATCTGCTTCAGCATGTTCTGCGCCACACGCCAGACGATGAACGCCATGGCGCTGGACGTTTGCTGCGCCGTCTTGGTGGTCCCAGTCTGGAACCACTGGCTCTTGATCTTCATTTGGCCATATCAGTTACCGCGGCGGCCGACTTGTGGGGCACAAACGGCCTGCAGCCCAACAACCGGTGTGGCTGTTTAGCCCGTCTTGCTGCAGGCACCAGGTTGTTTTGCTCGGGGCCTGGCCCATGCAGCATCATGCTAAGGTGGTCATTTCTTGTCCATCGGCCCGCAGGCTCTGGCACTTTCCATACGCGCACGCCGGCTATGGCCATGCCGGCCAACTCGGTTTCCATAACGCAGGACTGATTCATCGAACTGCCGGCCGCGACCCGGTAGGCATACAGCGTGGCGTGTGGTTGTAGTTCACGCAGATGCACCGCACCCAGGCGCAGAAGGGTGCGCCATCACCGTCCAGCTGAACCCCGTCCAAGGCCTGTAATTCAGCCAGCCGATTGGCATGGACCGCAAAATCAGACGCGTTCGCTGCGACAGAAGCGCCACGCTTTCGGGTCCGGCCACCAGCTTCACGGGGTGGATGCCAGCGCCAGCATCTTCGGCATGCAACCACGGGATCTGTAGTGTTAGAGCGTGTTGCAGTGCCTGGGCGTGGTCGCGCGGCAACGGACTTTCCCGCCAACGAAATACCGCTTCTACTGCTGCGTCCTGTTCTGCAGCGGGCAGGGGTCGCAGGTTCCTGCGTCTGCGCCCAGCGCAACAGGGCTTCTCCCCAAGGCGCGCGGATCCCGGATCGATCTCAAACACCGTAAAGCGGCTTTTTTCGCGTATGCGCGTTCGCAACAGGCTCATGCCACCGGCTTCGTAATCAAACTGCTGCAATTCAATGACTTGCCCACCCAGGGGGATGGTGAATTTTTCAAGGGGGGTAACGATGTCCATAGCGCGTCTTGGTGGATGCCCTATTGGGCGCAAGGACAGAGCTCTGCCGTCTATCACCGACACGGGTGGGCTCGTATAGCCCAAATGGGTAACGCCAATACTCAACGAGGGTGATAGCTAGCACGCCTTTCGACCCTTACGATTCACCCACAACAGCATCTACGCACGATTGTTGCGCTAGCAAAAGCGCGCTGACAGAGAGACCCATGTAATGAGCAAAAACAACACGACACCCCCTGCTGGACCAACTTGAAGGTGGTCCGTGGCTGAACTTTGTGACAGGACTGAAACGCCTGGCCCAGGACAGCGACTTCATGACCGATCTGTTGGGCCAACTGGAGCACTCCTACAAAACCGCAAGGGTTACTGGAAGGAGCGGCACGGTAGGAGTATATGGCTACGGCGGCGGCGCGATTCCGCGTTTCTCCGAAGTGGCCGACATGTTTCCGGCATCAAAAATGCACACTCTGCGCATTCAGCCTCCGGCGGGCATGCACTACAGCACCGGACGTGTTGCGCAAGATGTGCGATATCTGGGAACGCCATGGCTCGGGCCTGATCGCGTTTCACGGCCAGTCGGGCGACATCATGTTCCAGGGTGCCACCTCGGCCAATGTGCAGCCGGCGTTTGATGAATTGAATGAATTGGGCTTCGATATGGGTGGCGCCGGCCCGGCTATGCGCACCAGCATGTCTTGCGTGGGCGCGGCGCGTTGCGAGCAGTCCTGCTTTGACGAAGCGCGTGCGCACCGCCAGGTGGTCATTGCCCGAATGACTGCATGAATTCCATCCAGCGCTCCGACATGGCGGTGATTGGCACTTGGCGCGACAACATCGCACCGATGAACCCCTGGCGCGCAAATGGTTTGCCAAGCACGGTCTGACCGAACTGGTGAATGACGTGGTCACCCGCTGCCCGACCAAGACCATCATGCTCAAGGAGACCAAGGACGTTGCCAAGGGGCCGAAAATTTCCAGCGTCGCCATCAACGATACCCAGTCTCTGGAGATTGACAACAGCAATTGCGTGCGCTGCATGCACTGCATCAACGTGATGACCGGTGCCCTGGCTACTGGCACTGACCAAAGTGTCACGGTGCTGATGGGTGCAAGCGCACACTGAAGATCGGTGATCTGATGGGCACGGTGGTCGTGCCCTTCATGCCCATGAAGACCGACGAAGATTACCAGGCGCTGGTGGATCTGGGCCAAAAGTCCATCGACTTCTTTGCCGAAAATGCTCTGGAACACGAGCGCACCGGCGAAATGATCGCGAGCGTATCGGACTGGTCCACTTCTGGATGGCATCGGGGTGGAGGCCGATGTCAACATGGTTTCACACCCGCACCAACCCTTCGTGCGAACCGACGGCTGGGACGACGAAGTGGCCAAGATCAACGCCCGCAAAGCAGCAGCCTGAAACCTTGCGGGACAGACCTTCAGCTCTGTCCTCAACTGATTAGAAAGACGACCATGGCAACCATGCGCATCCCCATCGAAAGCGGCGTACCTGACAACAAGCAGTACATGCATCCGCTGATGCTGAAGAATTACGGCAACTGGAAATACCATGACCGGCCTCGTCCGGGCGTATTGCACCATGTCTCGCACACGGGTGACGAAATCTGGACCGTGCGCGCCGGAACGCAGCGCCAGTTGGATCTGTACACCATCCGCAAGCTGTGCGATATTGCCGATACCTATGCCGACGGGCATGTGCGCTTCACCATCCGTAGCAATATCGAATACATGGTGTCGGATGAGGCCGGGTGGCGCCGTTGGTCGAGGCGGCTCGTCGGCAATGGCTTTCCGGTCGGCGGCACCGGCAACTCGGTTTCATCGATATCCCATACGCAGGGCTACTTGCACTGCGACATTCCCGGCACCGATGCATCAGGCGCTGTCAAGGCCCTGATGGATGACCTGCACGCCGAGTTCATCAAGGAAGAAATGCCTAACCGGGTGCACCTTTCCACCTCCTGCTGCGAGATCAACTGCGGTGGCCAGGCCGACATTGCCATCATCATTCAGCACACCAAACCGCCCAAGATCAACCACGATCTGGTGGCCAATGTATGTGAACGCCCGACCGTGGTGGCGCGTTGCCCGGTGGCCGCCATTCGACCCGCTATGGTCGACGGCAAACCATCCCTGGAAATCGACGAGACCAAATGCATGTGCTGCGGCGCCTGCTGCCCACCTTGCCCCTATGCAGATCAACGACCCCGAGCACAGCAAACTGGCAATCTGGGTGGGTGGCAAGAACTCCAATGCCCGTGGCAAGCCGACCTTCATGAAGATGGTGGCCTCGGGCCTGCCCAACAACCCGCCACGCTGGCCCGAAGTGTCGGCCATGGTCAAGAAAATCTTGTACACCTACAAGGAAGACGCACGCTCTTGGGAACGGATTGCTGACTGGATCGAGCGTATCGGCTGGCCCGCATTCTTTGAGAAGTGCGACCTGCCCTTTACCAAGTACCTGATTGATGACTGGCGTGGTTCGCGCTCCAGCCTGAATGCTTCGACCCACATTCGCTTTTAAAGCAAATTTGACTGATACAGGAATTAACCCCATGAAATTCGGTTTGCTCGTCAGTGAAGGGCCCCTACACCCACCAGGCGTCCGATAGTGCCTACCAGTTCGTGGTGGCTGCGCTGGCCAAGGGTCACGAGATACAACGCGTGTTTTTCTACCACGATGGCGTCAACAACGCGACCCGCCTGACCGAGCCGCCCCAGGACGACCGCCATGTGGTGAACCGCTGGTCGGCCCTGGCTGCAGACCTGAAGTGGACTTGGTGGTTTGCGTGGCTGCCGCCTTGCGCCGCGGTATCAGGACGAAGTGTTGGCTCCGGGCTTTCGCATTTCCGGCCTGGGCCAGCTGGTGGACAGCGGAATCAAGGCGGATCGCCTGATCACGTTTGGCGACTAACAGCCCTTGAAAGAGACAACTATGAGCGACCAACCAGCAGCACCCGCCAGCGGCCCAAAGTGAAGAAATTCATGTTTGTGAACCGCAAGGCACCCTACGGAACGATATATGCGCTCGAGAGCCTGGAGGTCGTGCTGATCACGGCCACCTTCGATCAGGACGTGAGCCTGGGCTTCATCGATGATGGCGTCTACGAACTGGTCAAGGCCAGCAGACCAAAGGCATTGGTGTAAAGAACTTTTCTCCCAGCTACCGCGCACTGGACGGCTATGACGTGGAGAGCTTTATGTGGAAGATGTCTCGTTGGCACAGCGCGGTTTGAGCGAAAAAGACCTGCTAGTCCCCGTGGAGGTGCTGGACGCCCAGCAAATGGGCCAACTAATGGCGCAACAGGACGTGATCCTGAGTTTTTGAGGACGACCCCATGTTGCATATTGTCAATAAATCCCCCTTTCAGACCAGCACGCTGGATACCTGTCTGCGCATGGCCCAGCCGGGCAACGCGCTGTTGCTCATCGAAGACGGCATCTACGCCGCCACCGTGGGTAGCGCAACCGAGGAGCGTATCCGCGCCAGCTGCGCCACGCTCAAGGTCTATGCGCTGCAACCGGATATGGACGCCCGTGGCGTAACAGCCAAGTTAATCGATGGAGTGACGCTGGTCGATTACGCCGGCTTTGTCGATCTGACCGTGGAACACCACACTTCCCACTCGTGGTTGTGACTCGAATTACTAAATAACTGGAGAAAAAAATGAGCTTTGAAATCAACGGCATGAACTACGAAACCGACGAAGAGGGCTACTTGCTCAATCTCGCCGAGTGGACCCCTGAGGCCGCCGCTTACCTGGCAGAAGAAGAGAAGGTTCCGCTCAGCGACAACCACTGGGAAGTCATCAACTTCTTGCGCGAGTACTACAACGAGTACCAGATTGCACCGGCCGTTCGGGTGCTGACCAAGGCGATTGGCAAGCAGTTCGGCGAAGAAAAAGGCAATAGCAAATACCTGTACGAACTGTTTCCGTACGGCCCAGCCAAACAGGCCTGCAAGATTGCCGGCTTGCCCAAGCCTACCGGCTGTATTTGAGCGCATCCGCCGACGCCAACCCTCGTTGATACAACGAACCCAACGAATCTGCCAATGACAATGCTGACGATTCTTTACGCGGTTTTGTTCTACGTAGCCACGTTGGTGTTCGTTATGGGTGTTGGGCGCAAGATTTTCATCTACGCCAGAACACCGGCGCCGCTGAAGATTCCACTACACCGGCACCGATGACGACCACTGGGGTGGGTTGGCGCATGACACGTGAGGTAGTTTTTTTTGAAAGCCTGTTCAGGTCTAGCAAGTGGACCTGGATCTTTGGCTGGACCTTTCATGCGGCCTTGCTGTTGGTCGTGTTACGGCATCTGCGCTATTTTCAGGAACCCGTGTGGCTGCCTGTTGCCTTGATTCAGCCCTTTGGCACCTATGCCGGGTTTGCCATGGTGATCGCGTTGGGAGGTTTGTGGGGCAGGCGCTGGCTGGTCGACCGCGTGCGTTATATCTCCACCCCGTCCGATCACCTGATGCTCGTTTTGTTGCTGGCCATCGGCGTTACCGGTTTGGGTATGCGCTTTGTGGCGCATACCGACATCATTGGCGTCAAACTTTTCATGCTGGGTTTGATGCGATTTGACTGGCAGCCGCTACCTGCTGATCCGGTACTGCTGGTGCATCTTTCGCTGGTAGCGTTTCTGATGATCATCTTCCCGATCAGCAAGTTGCTACACGCACCGGGCCTGCTCTTCAGCCCCACACGCAACCAGACTGACAACGCCCGCGAAGTGCGCCATGTATCCGCGTGGGCGGCAGCATTGGACAAACGCCCGTAAGCACTTACCAACACCATGGCCACCGCTGCATTCGATACCCCAAAGCTCAAAAGCTACCCGGTCATACCGCTGGTGCAGGCGGGAGCCATGTCGCATCTCAAACCCTTTGTGGCTTCAAGGCCTATTCAAAAGGCGTTGGGTTTTCCGGAAGAACTGGTTGAAGACTGGCAGGCCAAGGCCATTGAAAAAATGGGCGAATTGCTAGGCAAGTACCGCTCGCTGCAGGTCTACATGGATAGCTGCGTGCATTGCGGTGCCTGTTCGGACAAATGCCACTATTTCCTGGGCACCGGCGACCCCAAGAACATGCCGGTGGCGCGCCAGGACCTGATGCGCAAGATCTACCGACGCTACTTCACTTTTGCCGGAAAAAATTTTCCAAAATTGGTGGGTGCAGTTGATCTCACACGCGACGTGCTGGACGAGTGGTACACCTATTTTCACCAGTGTTCGGAGTGCCGTCGCTGCTCGGTGTTTTGTCCCTACGGCATCGATACTGCCGAGGTCACCATGGCAGCGCGCGAGATCATGGCCTCCATCGGCATGGGGCAAAAGTACACCAACGAGATCATCGGCAAGGTACACCGCATTGGCAACAACCTGGGAATTCCCGAGCCCGCGCTGGCAAACACGCTGGAAGGCCTGGAAGAAGATACCAAGGACGAGACCGGTGTGGATGTGAAGTTTCCGCTGAACGTGAAAGGGGCAGAAGTGCTGCTGATTACCCCGTCCGCCGACTTCTTCTCCGAGCCCCATGTTGAAAGTCTGATTGGCTATGCCAAGGTGTTTCACGCGGCTGGCATCAGTTGGACGCTTAGTTCCAAAGCCTCCGAGGCGGCGAATTTCGGGCTGTTCATTGGCAACTACGAACAAATGCGCAAAATTTCGATGCGTGTGCGTGAGGTTGCCTTGGAGCTTGGGGTCAAACGCATCGTCATTGGCGAATGTGGCCATGCCTGGCGAGTCGCATACAGCTACTGGAATACCTTGATGGGTCCGTTTGACTTTCTCGACCAACGTTATCCCGTGCCGCAGCATATCTGCGAAGTTACCGACGACCTGATTCAGCGGGGCGCTCTCAGCTTGGACAAAGAGGCCAATGACGACCGCATCATCACTTTCCATGATTCCTGCAACGTGGCGCGTGCGTCCCGCATGGGCAACATGCCAGGGGGGCAGTTCATCATTCCGCGACGGATCATCACGTCCGTTGCCAACCATTTCCATGATATGGCACCGCAAACCATTCTGGAGAGCACCTTCTGCTGCGGTGGTGGTGGTGGCGTGCTGACAGATGACATGCTGGAAGTGCGTGTTAAAGGCGCCCTGCCGAGAATGGAAGCCTTGAAAAACGTGGTGGATGAGTACAACGTGAATTTCATGGCTGCAATCTGCGCGATCTGCAAGGCCCAGTTCACCAAAGTGCTGCCCTACTACGGCTTCGACATGAGCATGGTGGGCGGTGTCCATCAGTTGGTTAGCAAGGCGATACGCCTGGGCGACAAATAGCCCGCCGCCCTGCACCGGCAACTCAAAAAAATACCAGGAGACTTCCCTATGTCCGCCCCCATCGAAACCGTCGCCGTCAAACCACTGACCTTTCGCCGTTACAAGGACGGCGACAGCAAGGTCAAGTCCTTTCAGAAAGATATTTTTGATGCCGGACATTCGCACAAGTGCCCGACCTATATTCAAAGCACACCACCCTGCCAGGGTAGCTGCCCGGCCGGTGAGGATATTCGCAGCTACCTCAATATCGTCCGCGGCATCGAGAAACCACCCGCCGGCGTGGTGTGGCAGGAGTACGCCTTTCGTCGCCTGACCGAAGCCAATCCGTTCCCATCGGTCATGGGTCGCGTGTGCCCGGCCCCGTGCGAGTCTGGCTGCAATCGCAACCAGGTGGACGACTTTGTCGGCATCAACTCTGTCGAACATTTCCTGGGCGACTACGCTATTGCAAAAGGTCTTGCCTACACCAAGCCAGCGACAGCTTCCGGCAAGACAGTCGCCGTGATCGGTGGTGGCCCTGCTGGACTATCGGCGGCGTATCAGCTGGCACTCAAGGGACACGCTGTCACGCTGTTTGACGAGCGCGCTGAACTTGGCGGAATGATGCGCTACGGCATTCCCGGGTTCCGTACGCCACGGTATGTACTGGACGCTGAGATTCAGCGCATTCTGGATTTGGGTATCACGACACGCATGAACTGCCGTATCGGAACTGACATCACGATGGCGAAGATTCGGGAAGAATTTGATGCGGTATTCCTGGGCCTGGGCGCACAATCGGGCCGCGCCCTGCCGGTCGAAGGTGCCGATGCACCCAACTGCGTGACCGCCACGTCCTTCCTCAAGGCTTTCAATGACGGTCGCCTGCGCCATGTTGGAAAACGGGTGGTGGTTATTGGCGGAGGCGACACGTCCATTGACGTTGCGACCGTAGCACGCCGTTTGGGTCATATCAACAAAATCAACGAATCTGACCGCCCCGAACATGCCATTGCAGGCCATGTGGCGCACGACGTTGCAGAGGCGTCCGTTCGCCAGGGCGCTGAGGTCACGCTGACTACCATCTTCGCTATCGACAAGATGCAGGCCACCAAACATGAGGTGGAGCATGCCCTGTCAGAAGGGATCACCATTTTGGGTGGAATGGCGCCTGTGTGTGTGGTGCGTGGACCCGACGGACGAGCCACGGCATTGCGGGTGGTGCGCTGCGAAGCGAAGATTGTGGGTGGACGCCTGGATATCAAAAACATCGAAGGTACTGAGCAGGACATTCCCGCAGACCTGATTGTTTCGGCGATCGGGCAGGCGGTGGACTTCACCGGGCTGGAAGAATTCAACAACGGCAAAGGCGCAATCAACAGCGACAAAAACTACCAGGTGCAGGGTCAAGAGGGCATCTTTGTGGGGGGCGACGTGGTGCGCCCGCATTTGCTCACCACCGCCATTGGGCACGGCGCCATAGCGGCGGACGGGATTGACCGCTTCCTGCAAAATGAAGCTCAGGAAAAGCGCCCCAAAATTGACGTGCATGCCTTTGACCTCAAGCGCAAGATGCTGGAGAAGGGCTATACCTTCAGTGAAGTGCATGAACCGATTCGTGGTACCGACAAGAGCACAGCGGCCATCCACAATTTTGATAACCGCTCCGACCGCTATGTCATCTCGCACAAGGAATTGTTCCTGGGACATTTCCCCTTTGTGAGCCGTAATCGCAGGGGCATCACCTCACTGACGGCGGAACAGGCACTGGACAATTTTGAAGAACGCCTGCAACCACTGCTGGAAGCCCAGTCCGTTGCCGAGGCCAAGCGTTGCATGAGCTGCGGCCAGTGCTTTGAATGCGACAACTGCGTGGTCTATTGCCCGCAGATTGCCGTCTTCAAGGTGCCTAAGGCCAAGGCTACAACGGGGCGCTACGTCGACACCAACTACAACAAGTGCATTGGCTGCCATATCTGTGCCGATGTCTGCCCCACAGGCTACATTCAGATGGGACTGGGAGACTAGCGGCATGCCAGGCATGTTCACCGTGCGACGGGTCGTCTCATGCAGTCTGTGCTGTCTGGCGCTGCTGGTAGCGGCAAGCACTGCGGTGTGGGCGCAGACTGCGGCGCCGGTGGCTGCTTCAACCCGTGTACCGCAGCCGGTGATCGAAGCCGCGCGTGGTGGCAAATGTGTGGAGGACCCGGCTCTTATGCGGCGCAACCACATGGAGCTGCTCAAGCACCAGCGTGATGAAACCGTGCACGGCGGGATTCGAACCGGCAAGTACAGCCTGAAGGCCTGCATCGCCTGCCATGCCAGCCAAACCACTGGCAGTGTGACGGCAAAAGACACCAATTTTTGTCAAAGTTGCCATAACTATGCCGCCGTCAAGATCGACTGCTTCGGATGCCATGCCAACAAACCACAGGTCAAGCCATGATGCCAGTCCCCAGTTCACCATCCAAGGACGCGGGTGACACGAAATCCGGTCGCCGTGGTTTTATGGCCGTTGCGGCGGCTGGTATAGCGGGCATCCTGATTGCGCCCGGTGTACGCCTCATTGAAATTGCCCAAGCGGCGCCCACTCCAGGGAAACTAAGCCCTGGTGCTAGCAGCAAGGTCCGCTGGGGCATGCTGATTGACAGCACCCAGTGCGCCAGTGGCTGTACGGATTGCGTCACCGCATGCAACACCGAAAACGGGCTTTCGGGGGGTACCAAGACCACCGATTCCCAGTGGATCCGCAAAATAGAAATCAAGGAATTGCGCACCGGCAAGACCCAGTCCCTGCCCATGATGTGCCAGCACTGTGCCGAACCGCCCTGTGTCGATGTGTGCCCGACCGGCGCCTCTTTCAAACGTGCTGACGGCATTGTGCTGGTGGACAAACATATCTGCATTGGCTGCCGTTATTGCATCATGGCCTGCCCTTACAAGGCGCGCTCCTTTGTGCACTCCCCCCAGACCGACCAGAAATCCGATGTACCACGCGGCATGGGCACGGTGGAGGGCTGCACGATGTGTGTTCACAAGGTGGACAAGGGTGAAATGCCCGCCTGCGTGACTGCGTGTGCCAACGCCGGGCATGAAGCCATTCTTTTCGGGGATCTCAACAACCCCGAGAGCGACATCTCCAAGCGGATCGCCAGCTACCCCAGCCGTCAGATTCGGGAAAACCTGAACTTGGACACTGGTGTGCGTTACCTCGGCATTTGAAGTAAAAAGGGCCCTGATCAATGAAAATAGAATTGCGTCCGCTACTGGGCACAAGCGCTGGCTACTACCTCCTGATGGGTGGCATGGCACTGGTTGCACTCGTGGGTCTGGCCGCCGCGTGGTTCATGGAGCACAACGGGCACATCGTGACCGGTATGAACAACCAGATTGTCTGGGGTTTGCCACACGTGTTCGCGGTCTTTCTGGTGGTGGCCGCATCGGGCGCACTGAATGTGGCCTCCATGGCCTCGGTCTTTGGCAAGACCGAATTCAAACCGCTGGCACCTCTGTCCAGCCTGTTGGCGATTGCATTGCTGCTGGGTGGTTTGACGGTACTGATGCTTGACTTGGGGCGCCCTGACCGGTTGATTGTGGCCATGACGCACTTCAACTTCAAATCCATCTTTGCCTTGAATATCTTTCTCTATTCGGGCTTCATGGGCTTTGTCATTGCCTACCTGTGGACCATGATGGAACACCGCATGAATCGTTACACACCGCTGGTCGGGTTGTTCGCCTTTTTATGGCGCATGGCTTTGACTACCGGCACCGGCTCCATTTTTGGCTTTCTGGTTGCCCGCCAGGCGTATGACTCGGCTTTGCTGGCACCCCTGTTCATTGCCCTTTCGTTGAGCTATGGTCTGGCCGCATTTATTCTGGTGCTGATGCTGACATATCAGGGGAGCGGTCGCCCGTTGGGTGACGCGCTGATGGCGCGGTTTGCACGGTTGCAGATTATCTTCATTGCGGCGGCGTTATATTTTGTCCTGGTCTATCACCTGACCAATCTCTACTTCACCAAACACTATGACTTCGAGCGTTTTCTCCTGCTTGAAGGCGGCGTGCACACCTGGTTGTTCTGGTTGGGGCAGGTCTTGCTGGGCAGTGTTCTGCCCATGGTGTTATTACTGCATCCACGCATTGGTCAGATGCGTCATCGAATCGTGGCCAGTGCCCTGCTCGTGGTGGGTGGCGGATTTGCCCAGATGTATGTCACGATAATCGCAGGACAGGCCTTTCCGCTGGTGCTCTTTCCAGGTCGACAGGTGAGCAGCAGCTTTTCTGACGGTGTGATCAGTAGCTACTCGCCCGCCCTGCCCGAGTGGTTGCTGGGCTTTGGTGGCATCGCTATCGTCGGAATCATCGTGATGGTGGCTCTTAAGGTATTGGGTTTTTTGCCCGAACGCCTGGACGATGAAGCCATGCAACAGCATGCCGCATTCCTTGCCACGGATCACGCCTGAGGAAACTCCACCATGTCGCGTTTTTTGATTTCGGCAGCACACAAGTCGTCTGGCAAGACCACGATTGCCGTGGGCCTGTGCGCGGCGCTATCTGCCCAGGGCTTGGTGGTGCAGCCCTTCAAAAAGGGGCCAGACTACATCGATCCCATGTGGCTGGGTCAGGCCAGCGGGCGCAACTGCTTCAACCTTGATCCGTACTTGATGACACCGGAGCAGATCACCACCTGCTTTACGCGCTACGCCGGACCGGCTGACCTCTCTATCGTGGAAGGCAACAAGGGCTTGTACGATGGACTGGCGCTGGACGGCAGCAACAGCAATGCCGCCTTGGCGCAACTGTTGGACCTGCCGGTGGTGCTGGTGCTGGATGCACGCGGTATGACCCGGGGCATTGCACCCCTGATCCTGGGCTACCAAGCCTTTGACCGCAACATTCGCATTGCAGGAGTCATCCTGAACCAGTTGGGCGGTGCACGCCATGAATCCAAACTGCGCGCGGTGATCGAACATTACACCGATGTGCCGGTTCTAGGCGCAATAGCCCATGACCCGCGCTTGGCCCTGGTGGAGCGCCACCTGGGCCTGATGCCCAACCATGAACTCGATGATGCTCCCCAGCGCGTTCGCGCTATGGGTGAGCTAATTGCCGAGCAGGTCGATTTGTCGCGCGTTCGGCAGCTGGCACAGAGCGCGGCCCCACTTGCGCCAACCCACATCCCACAACAGGTATTGCCATTGGCAGGCTTGCCCATCCGCATTGGCGTCGCACGCGACAAGGCTTTTGGCTTCTACTACCCGGATGACTTGTTGGCGTTGGAACAGGCTGGCGCGGTGATTGTTCCGGTGGATACGCTGCACGATACGCAGCTACCGCCAATGGATGGCTTGTTCATAGGCGGCGGTTTCCCGGAAATGTTTATGCCGCAGTTGCAGGCGAATGTCGCCATGCGCACCAGCATTCGCACGGCCATTGAAGCGGGACTGCCCGTCTATGCCGAATGTGGCGGCCTCATGTATCTGGCACGCACGCTGCACTGGAAGGACCAGATCTACGACATGGTGGGCGCAATCCCCGTCGATGTGCTGATGCATGAGCGGCCCGTCGGGCGTGGCTATGTGGAGCTTCAAACTACGGGCAATGCACCCTGGTCAGCCACAGCAGGCACCAAACCAGCCACGGTGCGTGGCCATGAATTCCACTACTCCAGCCTGGAAAACGTGGCGCCTGATCTGAAGTTCGCCTACCGTGTGCTGCGGGGACACGGCGTGGATGGTCAGCGTGATGGCATCGTGCACCGCAACGTCGTCGCCTCTTATTCCCACTTGCGCAACGCGGCAGGGTCCGACTGGGTAGACGGGTTTACTGCCTTTGTTCGCGCCAGAAAAGTCACGCAGGAACAATCCGCCGCTTTCGTTGCCGCTACGCGCACGGTGCAGGTCAATGGTCACCCTGTGGCCACCGACGTTGAAGGCTATTTGAAGAATCTAGACGATTGGACTGAGGATTTCGCCCGCGCGCAAGCCGAAGCTGAGAATCTTGAGCTGACCGAAGCGCACTGGCAAGTCATCACCTTCTTGCGGGCGTATTTCGAAGAGCACCGGGTGCAGGCGCAAGTGCGCGCCATGATCTGGCATTTCGCCAAGGTATGGGGCCCGGAGTACGGCAACAATCACCACTTGCACACTTTGTTTCCCGTCGGCGGCCCGCAAAAGCAGGGCAACCGTCTGGCCGGGCTTTTAAAGACCAAAGGTGAGCATTGACTCACCACAGGAGATTTGCATGTTCTCATTGACTCAAGCCGCTGCACAGCAGATTCAACAAGCAGCCAGCGCCAGCGACGCCGCCGACTTGGCCTTGCGCATTGCCGCAAAAGTCGATACCGACGGATCCCTGCAATACGGCATGGGTTTTGACGAGCCAAAAGACGAGGATATGCGGCTTGATCTGCGTGGCGTTGCCGTTGTCATCGGCGGTGAGTCGCAGCAGTTGCTTTTTGATACCGTTCTGGATTTCGTCGAACTGACGCCCGGTGCGTTCCATTTCATTTTTAGTGAAGGCGATGCAAGCGCGTGCGCCAGCGAATCAGCGGCCTTGGGCGACTGCAGCAGCACCAGCTGTGAAAGTGCTGGCTGCGCCTCCAAAGGTCAAACCCATTGAAAGCCGATGTCATGAACCCCATTCCCGTTGACGGATGCGTCTATCTGGTGGGCGCTGGCCCTGGCGACCCCGAACTGTTGACGCTGCGCGCTGTGCGTCTGCTGGAAAAAGCGGACGTGGTGGTCTATGACCACTTGGTTTCCAGCGCGGTGCTGGACTTTGTATCGCCCACGGCACAACGTATTTTTGCGGGCAAGCGCCGCAACGAGCACACTATGCGCCAGGAGCAGATCAACACCCTGCTGGTCCAACTCGCCCAGGAGGGCAAACAAGTCGTGCGGCTCAAGGGCGGAGATCCCTTCATTTTTGGGCGCGGTGGCGAGGAGTTGCAGACTCTGGCAGCCCATGGTGTCGCGTTTGAGGTGGTTCCGGGCATCACGGCAGCTTCCGGCGTGTCCAGCTATGCGGGCATTCCATTGACCCACCGCGACTATGCCCAAAGCTGCATCTTTGTAACCGGTCATCTCAAGGATGGCTCCGCCGATCTGGACTGGCCCAGCTTGGTCCGACCCCACCAAACTGTGGTGATTTATATGGGCCTTGGAGGGTTGCCAGAAATTTGCCGTCAGATGATATTGCACGGTGCCCCGCCAGATCTGCCCATCGCTGTAGTGCAAGACGGGAGCATTGCCACCCAGAGAGTGGTGACCGGCACGCTCGCCAACATGCCAGAACGCGTTGCGCAGGCAAAGCTGAGATCGCCCTGCCTGACCCTTATTGGAGAGGTTGTAAAACTGCACCATTCACTGGCGTGGTTCAACCCGATAGCCAACCCCGAGTTGGTGCACGACGCAACCCTGGACAGAGGACGCTGCCGGGCAGAAGTCCTTAGTGGTTGACCTTTTGGCTTATCTCAATAGCTGCCTGCACTCCTTCTGGTGAGTTGCCATACTCGAAAGCAAACACGGCAGCCTCCACCCGTGAATGCAAATTGAGCTTGTCCATGATGTGGCGCACATGCAGTTTGACGGTGTTGTGGCTGATGTCCAGCGCCTTGGCAATCACCTTGTTACTGCAGCCCCGTGCCACATGGTTCAGCACCTCGCGCTCACGTTCGGTCAGCGTGGCCACAAGATCGCCCATGATTGACACTTTAGGTCCTGACTGAAGTATCAGTGCCAGCTTGAGCGTCATGGCTGAGGCGACCACCATCTCGCCGCGGGCCGCGCGCCCAATGGCATCAATCACTTCCTCAGGTTCCATGTCCTTGAGCAAATAGCCGCGTACTCCTGCGCGCAGCGCGGCGGCCATGTCATCCTCGCTGTCGCTCATGGTCAGTATCACGACTGGAGTCTCACACCCTTCATTGCGGATCATGCGCAGTACGCTCAGACCATCGACCTTGGCCAGGCGCAAATCCAGCACCATGAGATCGGGCTGGTGCTCCCGCAACAACGGTACAACCTGCGCGGGGTCGCCCGTGGCGACCACCACCTCCATATTGCCCTTGTGCTCCAGCAGCTCAGTCAGGCCGCTGCGGCAAAGCGCATGGTCGTCCACCAGCATGATTCGGGTTTTGGGGCTCATGGGCCGACTACTCCTGGCTGAACCTGTTCCACGGGCAATAGCAGTCGCACCCGCGTGCCACCCCCGTCATTAGGGCCTACGATAAGACTGCCACCCAGGCGTTTGGCACGGCTTTGCATGATGTCCAGTCCAAAATGGTTGGTGGGTGCCAGGCCTTTGGCCAACGTCACCAGCATCGATACGGATGGCTCGTCCATACCCAGCCCGTCGTCTTCAATCCTGAATTCAAGCTGCTGATGGTCCCGGTCAATGAACACAATCGCCCGACGTGCCATGGAGTGCTTGGCAATGTTGGCCAATGCCTCTTGAATAACATAAAACACCTGCACCTCTTGTTCGTCGGTCAGATTCAGGCCGTGTGCCGAATTTCGGATTTCCAGCGAGATACCCACCCGATCGAAATACGCATCGGCTACACCTTGCAGTGCGTGCAGCAAACCCAGAGGGTCCATGCGGGTACGAAAATATGTCATGACTTCGCGCAATTTGTCATGCACCTCGCCCACACCCTTTTTGACATCCGAAAAGTATTTGAGTGAACGCTGATCGTCGTGCGCCAACATGGATTCATTCAATAAAGGTAGCCGCATTCTGACGTAAGCCAGAGTCTGTGCAATGGTGTCGTGCACTTCATTGACCATCTCCTGGCGCTCTTTTAGTACCGTGACACGCAATCGTTCGCGTTCAATCTTGGCGTTGTGCAGCGCCAGTCCCAGCAGCTGACCAATCAGGCGCAACATGGTTTCCATTTGCGGATTGATACGGGGGTCGGAATCAAAAAAAAGGTTGTAGATTCCCAAGGCCTGACCGTCATGCGGCAACGAAATTGCCAGCACGCGATGACATTGAAGACCGAAGTAGCCATGTTCGGTGTGTTTGGCACAGGTTTTGACATCGTCTACCCATCTCAACACATCACCCGCCGACGCTACACCGCACGCGCCGCAGTCGCTAGCCACCAACCGTTCCGCAATTTGCACATCGACTGGCAAGCCCTGTTGTGCCACGAGGCGCATCGACTTTCCATCATCGGTCAACACCCGTACCGCCCCCGCCTGTGCACCGGCAAGGGCCTGGATGGCAATCAGGAAGCGTTCGAGTAACGGGGCCAGATCGGAATTCAACGCCAGCTCTGCCGCCAGTCCCCCAACGGCATTACTCATGTCCGTCAGAACTTCGGAGCGTAGTTGGGGTGGGGATATCGTCATCGTGGTTTTGGTGGACCATCATGCTAATACATTACTGACCGCTAATGGATCGTAGAAACCCGGAGGGCCGAACAGACGGACCTTCTGACACTACCCATTTGGGTTACATGGAATTACCCGTGGCGGCTATAGACGGCTTTGCTTGCCCCTGACTCTAATAGGGGCACTCTGCACCCGTCCTGTCCGCACGAAAAAGCATCTACGCATGTCTGTTCTACCGATTCACGATCCAACGCGCCCCGCGTTGTCGAACGCAGTCAATGAGATGCGCACCACGACCTGTTACATGTGCGCCTGTCGATGCGGTATCCGCGTGCATTTGCGCAACGGCGAGGTCCGCTACATCGAGGGCAACCCGGACCATCCGCTCAACAAGGGCGTGATCTGTGCCAAAGGTTCCTCGGGCATCATGAAGCAGTATTCGCCCGCCCGGCTCACCAAGCCCCTGCTGCGCAAACCGGGTAGTGAACGCGGAGAAGGCCATTTTGAGGAGATCGAATGGGAAGCGGCCTTCACTCTGCTGGGTGACCGCCTGAAAAAGATCCGCTCGACCGACCCCAAACAATTTGCACTGTTTACCGGGCGCGACCAGATGCAGGCGCTGACGGGGCTGTTTGCCCGTCAATTTGGCACGCCAAACTATGCCGCGCACGGTGGCTTCTGCTCGGTCAACATGGCGGCCGGCATGATCTACACCATAGGTGGTTCGTTCTGGGAGTTCGGCGGCCCCGATCTGGAGCGCGCCAAATTGTTTGTGATGATCGGTACAGCAGAAGATCACCACTCCAACCCGATGAAGACGGCGTTGGCCAAGTTCAAGCGCAATGGCGGCCGCTTTGTGTCCATTAACCCAGTGCGCACCGGCTATTCCGCCATTGCCGATGAATGGGTTCCCATCATACCCAGCACCGACGGAGCCCTGCTGCTGGCCCTGATTCACGAGCTGATTCAGTTGGGTTTATACGACCGCGAATTTTTAGCCCGTTACACCAATGCCGGTCAACTGGTCAACCAGGATACCGCCAGCGATGATTTTGGAATGTTCCTGCGCGATGCCGACGCAGAAATTGCCAATCCGTTGCGTCCCGCCAATTTTTATTGGTGGGACCGCTTGACGGACCGGGCAGTTTCAGACCATACCGAGGGGGCAGACCCGGCGCTTTTAGGGCACTTCACATCGCCACGCGGGACACCGACTGCGCCCGCCTTTCAATTGCTGCAGGACCGCGTCAAGTCCTACACACCGGAATGGGCAGAAGGCATTACCGGCATTCCAGCCGCCACCATTCGCCGTCTGGCGCACGAGATGGGTATTACTGCGCGGGACCAGAAGATTGAACTGCCCATCGCTTGGACCGACAGTTGGGGCAAACGCCACGACTCGGTCACAGGCAACCCTGTGGCTTTTCACGCCATGCGCGGCTTGGCCGCGCACTCCAATGGTTTTCAGACCATTCGCTCGCTGTCGATTTTGATGTCCATGTTGGGCACCATAGACCGCCCCGGTGGTTTCCGGCACAAGGCTCCCTACCCGCGCGCCGTGCCGCCCAATGCCCGTCCGCCCAAAGGGCCGCAGGCGGTCAAGCCTGACACCCCGCTGGATGGCGCGCCACTGGGCTGGCCAGAAAGTCCTGATGATCTGTTCGTGGACGACCAGGGCGAACCGGTGCGCATCGACAAGGGGTTCTCGTGGGAACACCCCTTATCGGCTCACGGCTTGATGCACAACGTCATCACCAACGCCTGGAAGGGTGACCCCTACCGCATTGACACCTTGCTGATCTTCATGGCGAATATGGCGTGGAACTCCACCATGAACACGTCGGAAGTGCGCAATATGCTCAACGACAAGCACACGGAAGGCGAGAAGAGCGGGGAGTACAAAATTCCGTTCCTGGTGGTGTGCGACGCTTTCCAGTCAGAAATGACGGCGTTTGCTGACTTGATCCTGCCCGACACCACCTACTTGGAGCGGCACGACTGCATGTCGATGCTGGACCGGCCCATTTCCGAATTCGATGGCCCGATGGATGCAGTACGCATTCCTGTCGTAGCCCCCAAGGGTGAGTGCAAGCCGTTTCAGGAAGTGCTGGTAGAGCTGGCGGGGCGGCTCAAGTTACCCGCTTTCACCCAGGCGGATGGCTCGCGCAAGTTCAAGGGTTACACCGACTTTATCGTCAACTACGAAACGGCACCAGGATCAGGTATTGGTTTTCTGGCGGGCTGGCGCGGCAAGGGCGGCGAGAAATCCTTGCGTGGTGAACCCAACCCCAAACAGTGGGAGATGTACGAAAAGAACAACTGCGTATTCCACTACGAGATGCCGCTGGAATACCAGTACATGCGCAACTGGAACCAGGGTTATATGCAGTGGGCGCAAAACATGGGCATACGGCGGGACAAAGACCCCATCGTCATCCACATCTACTCCGAGTTCTTGCAGGGCTTTCGACGGGCCGCGCAGGGCAAGCGACCGGGCAAGCAGCCACCAGAGCACCTGCGCAAACGGGTGGAGACCTATTTCGATCCGTTGCCCTTTTACTATGTGCCACTGGAAGAGCAGGCGACCGACACGGCCAAATACCCGCTGAACGCGATCACCCAGCGCCCCATGGCGATGTACCACTCCTGGGACTCGCAAAACGCCTGGCTGCGCCAGATCCACACACACAACTACCTGTTCGTCAACACCAAGACCGCCGCAGCCGAAGGCATTGCCGACGGTGGCTGGATGTGGGTCGAGTCGCAATGGGGCAAGGTGCGCTGCATGTGCCGCTACTCCGAAGCCGTGGAGCCCGGCACGGTGTGGACCTGGAACGCCATTGGCAAATCCGCCGGCGCCTGGAATCTGACACCCGACGCCAATGAATCACAACGCGGCTTTCTGCTCAATCACCTGATCTCGGAGGTGCTGCCGCCGTCCAGCGCCGGTGCGGCCATTTCCAATTCGGACCCGATTACGGGCCAGGCCGCGTGGTACGACGTGCGGGTGCGCATCTACAAGGCGCAGGACGACGAACCGAAGCAGACTTCGCCGCAGTTCAAAGCCGTCCCGGTCGCACCCGGGGTACAACAGATGCTGCCCAAATGGAGGGCCTACTTTGCGGGCCGGGGAGCGAACAAATGACACAACTCGAAAAGCGGGAGCGCTCGCTATGACACAGCTCGCGTTGGTCATAGACCTGAATGTCTGCGTCGGCTGCCACGCTTGCGTCACCAGTTGCAAGCAGTGGAACACGTCCGGTACAGCGGGTACTCTGGTGGACATCAACCCCTATGGCGCCGAGCCCAACGGAACATTTTTCAACCGGGTGCAGACCTTTGAAGTGGGTGAATTTCCCAACACGTTAACGGTGCACTTTCCGAAATCGTGCCTGCACTGCGAAGACCCGCCCTGTGTACCGGTGTGCCCCACGGGCGCAAGTTACAAGCGCGCTGAAGACGGCATTGTGCTGGTGGACTACGACAAGTGCATTGGCTGCAAATACTGCAGCTGGGCTTGTCCTTACGGCGCGCGCGAGTTTGACGAACAACGCAAGGTCATGACCAAGTGCACCCTGTGTGTTGACCGTGTCACCGACAAGGCCCTGCCCGCAGCAGAACGCAAACCCGTTTGCGTGATGGCATGCCCGTCCAACGCCCGCCTGTTTGGCGACATCCATGATCCGGAATCAGGGGTCTCCCGGGCGATTGCCGAGCGCGGCGGTTATCAGCTCATGCCCGAATGGGGAACAAACCCTGCCAACCACTACCTGCCACGGCGCAAGACCGAGATCCGCATCCATGCGGAAGACCTGGAGCGCGTGGACAACCCCTTGAAGATCGACGGCCAGCTGCCCGAGCATGCCCACCGCGATCCGGGCCGCGAAGACTTCGCCACCTAGCCACCGCTTTCGCACAACCCTTGCAACACACACCATGCGACCCGCATTTTCAGTGATCTTCCTGACCACCCTCCTTGGTGCCGCACAAGGGCTCTTTCTTACGTTGTATGGTACCGAACTGATAGGCCTGGGCAACCTGAATCACGCAGATAGCCAGCGTTTTTTAGCCAGCGGCAGCGCTGTGGCACTGGTGTTGTTGGTGCTGGGGCTCGGCGCGTCTTTTCTCCACCTGGGTCGCCCGGAACGCGCCTGGCGATCAGCGGCCATGTGGCGCACATCGTGGCTGTCGCGTGAGGTCATCGCCTTGCCTTTGTTCATGCTGGGCGTGTTTGCTTATGCAGGTTCACACGCCCTGGGGCGGGGCAATACGCAACTGGTTGGTGCAGCCACCACACTGGCTTGCATCGCACTTTTTATCTGCACAGCCATGATTTATGCATCGGTGCGCTTTTTGCAGGAGTGGGCCAGCCCGCTCACCTTGGTGAACTACTTGCTGCTGGGTTGCGCTTCAGGGCTGATGTTGGCTACGTTATTGGCTGCGTTAGACGGGCTGTTCGCACTGGTGCAACCCTACGCACTGGCAACAACCGTCTTCACCTTGCTGGCGTGGGCAACACGCAGTGCCTCGCTTTTTCGGAATGCACGTCTCAAACCAAAGTCTACGTTGCAAAGCGCCATTGGCATCAAGCACCCCCGCATCGTTCAAACGGCACAGGGTTTCATGGGCGGTTCGTTCAATACGCGTGAGTTCTTCCATGGCCACAGCCCAGAACTGTTATTGACCGTCAAACGGGGGTTTCTACTGCTGGCATTTCCATTGCCGCTGTTGTGCATGGCGCTGGGCGTGATGGCGGACTCCTGGCAAATACTCTTCATTGCCTTCGCCATCCAGTATTGCGGCTTGCTGGCAGAGCGGTGGTTCTTTTTTGTGCAGGCCAATCACCCGCAAAACCTGTACTACCAGAACATCTCCTAGCCGCATGCGTCTTTCAAGCCACATTGCCAACACGCCAGCGCTAAAGCGCGCTGGCGTGTTCGTCATCGGGCTGCTGGCGCTTGTCGCACCGGCACTTGCCGCCGACAGCGTCGTTCCCATCAGCACGATGCCCTGGTGGTTCTGGCCCATGGCCCTGTTTATCACCTGCTTCTTCATTGGTATTGTGGCGGTGCCTGCAGGCATTGGCGGGGGCACGCTGTATGTGCCCATCATTGGCGGCTTCTTTCCATTTCATCTGGATTTTGTGCGAGGCGCGGGTTTGTTGGTGGCGCTAGCCAGCGCACTGGCAGCCGGACCCATGCTCTTGCGCGGTGGGCTGACCAGTTTGCGTCTGGCGCTGCCACTGGCATTGACTGCGTCTGCTGGGTCGATTCTTGGGGCTAATTTGGGGATGGCGCTTCCATCGTCCATCATCGAAACGTCGTTAGGCCTCCTGGTCCTTAGCATTGTGGCATTGATGCTGAGCGTCACGCGCTCTGAATTCCCCGCAGTTGCGGAATCGGACCGTTGGAGCCATACGCTGGGACTGCACGGTATGTTCATTGACGGGGCCACCGGCCATCAGATCCATTGGCAAGCTCGACACACGCCGCATGGATTTGCCGTCTTCTTTGTTATCGGTCTTCTGGGCGGCTTGTTCGGTATCGGCGCGGGTTGGGCCAACGTACCGGCGCTGAATCTACTGATGGCTGTACCGCTGAAGGTGGCAGCAGGCACATCGAGTCTGGTGCTGTCTCTGGCCAGCTCTTCTGCCGCATGGGTCTATCTTGACCGTGGTGCGGTGCTGCCGATGATTGCCGTTCCGTCGGTGGTTGGAATGATGCTCGGAGCGCGCCTAGGTGCCCGACTTTTGCATGTACTCAAAGGCTCGGTCATCCGCAAGATGGTCATCACCTTGCTGCTGTTTGCCGGCATACGCGCCCTGCTCAAGGGTCTGGGGGTCTGGGCATGACACAACAGGTTGAAGCGCTGCGCTACGCCCGCCTGCTGGGATGGGGTGCACGCACTGGCGAGGTGGCCCTGTTGCTAAGCTTTGCGGCCTATGTGTTTGGGGTGCTGCCACCGCACGTGCCGCTGGAACAATTGCCTACGGTCTGGAACCTCCCGGTGGCCGCCTACCTGCAATACACCGGTACTCCGACGGGATGGGGATGGCTGACATTGGCACACAAGGGAGACTTGTCTGGCCTGATCGGCATTTCGCTACTTGCGGGCTGCTCCATTCTGCCTCTGCTGGGCCTGATCCCTCTGTATCTGACACGGCGCGACTATGTCTATGCTGGTATCTGCATGGTGGTGATCGCCGAGCTGGTATTTGCGGCGGCCGGCATCTTTACGGGGGGACATTGAGCATGGCCCAACTGTTTACACGCATGCTACTGGCCACCGAATGCAGTGAATTCGACGCAGGCGCGGAGAATGTGGCGCTTGCGTTGGCACAACGTTGCCAACTGCCCTTGGCTGTGGTTCTGCCATTGGTCAGCAACCCGGAATATGAAGCACTGGCACCCCAAATTGCAGCCCGGGCGGAGCAGGAAGCGGCAGCCAAGCTTGCGAAGCTACACGCGCAAGCCAACACCGCACAGGTGACGATCGACCTGCGTGTGCGCCGCGGTGAAGAGCCCTACCTTGAAATCATCGAAGAAGCCCGGGCCACAAACTGCGAAATGATCATCATCCGGCGCCGGGGCAAGCGCGGATTGCTGGCCAACCTTTTGGTCGGTGAAATGGTCAGTAAAGTGGTTGCACACGCACCCTGTCATGTATTGATCGTGCCGCCCGAGTCCAGCATGTGGAGCCGGCGCGTGCTGGTGGCCGTGGACTCAACAGAAGAAGGGAACCAAATCGCGTCCGTTGCAATGGGTGTGGCCGCTCAGTGCGGATTACCCCTGCACGTGGTTAGCGTGGTCGCCACCGAGGGCCTGCGCAGCCAGGCCCAATCGGGTATTACGAGACTGGTCGAGCAGGCGCAAGACAGCAGTGTGTCGGCACAGGGCGAAGTCCGTATCGGCAAACCCTTCACGGAAATCTTGGCGGCGCGGGAGGCCAGCGAATCTGACCTGATCGTCATGGGCAGCCGTGGTGACAACCGCATCGGCCGTGCACTGGTCGGCGGCGTAGCACAAAAGGTCATGGGGCTGTCCGAGTACCCCGTGCTGGTCCTGCATTTCTAAGCACCCACCAACCCCGCCACACCGTATGAGCAATCCCTTTCCCGCCTTGAATCCCCAGCCCTCGTTCACCATTGAATATCCGGAGACAACCATGACCCTATCCAAGAAGTTTTTTGCCCTGACACCACTGTGCGCCCTGCTGGCTGCCGGTTCGGCGCAAGCCACTAACGGTATGTTGATGGAGGGCTATGGCCCCATTTCCACCGGCATGGGGGGCGCCTCCCAGGCCTTTGACCACGGCACGGCGGCCATGGCACAAAACCCAGCCACCCTGGCATTGGGTTCTGAGGAAGGGCGCCTGGACATCGCCCTTGGCTTCCTAGGCCCCAAAGTTACCAGCAGCGTGCCAGGCATGCCGGATGCGCCGTCCGGTGGCACCGCTTACACCATGCCTGCGGTGGGATACACCACCCGCTCCGGGGCCTTGACCTTCGGTGTCGGCATGTTTGCGCAGGGCGGCATGGGCACGGAATACGCTGCCAACACCTTCATGGCGATGGGCTCTGGTGAGCCCGTGCGTTCGGAATTAAGCGTGGGCAACGTCATCATTCCATTGGCCTACCAGGTCAACCCCAACGTAACAATCGGTGCAACCCTGGATTACATGTGGTCCGGACTTGATATGCAGATGGCCGCAACCCCCATGCAATTGGGCAGCATGGTGACGGGCGGTACAGGGCAGTTGGGCGGGGCCATTGGGGCCGGTGCGCTGAACTCGGCCACCTGGGCTCGCCTGAATTTCACCGACACCGACAAATTCAGCGGTGCCGCCAAGGCCACCGGTTGGGGTGCCAAATTCGGAGGTACCGTAAAGGTCAGCAACGACGTTACGCTGGGCGCGTCTTATCGCCTCAAGTCCGCGCTGGACGACATGAAAACTAGCGCCAGTTCTGCCAGCATGACGGCCAACCCTGGTGGCGCCAATACTGCGACCTTTGTGGATGCCGGTCGCATCACGGTTATCAACTTCCAGATGCCCGCCGTGCTGGCTGTGGGCGGCAGCTGGCAGGTGCAACCCAACCTGCTGCTGGTGGCCGACATCAAGTCAATAGCCTGGGCCGAGGTGATGAAGGGTTTCAAAATGCGCTTTGACAGTGCCGGTATGGGTGGCTCCGTCAGTTTTGAGTTGCCACAAAACTGGAAGGATCAAACCGTGTTGAGTCTGGGCCTGGCATGGAAAGCCAATGAAAAGCTCACCTTGCGCGCCGGTTTGAACCTGGCGGACAACCCTATCCCCGATGCCCTGGTCAATCCCCTGTTCCCGGCGACCGTTAAAAACCATGCCACGCTGGGTTTCGGGTACCAGGCCTCCGCCACAGACGCATTGAATGCGGCCCTGACGATTGCACCGAGTACCGATGTGACCAGTGGCACAGGCGTCACCATCGCCCATGGCCAGACCAACCTGCAACTGATGTACACACATCGTTTCTAGGCCCTTCGTACTCACCCAAAAAAGGAAATCGCATATGGCACATATCGTCATCATGGGCGCTGGCATAGGCGGCATGCCAGCCGCGTATGAAATGCGGGCAACGCTTGCCGCCGAACACCGCATCACGGTCGTCAGCGCGGTGGACTATTTCCAGTTCACCCCATCCAACCCCTGGTTGGCGGTGGGCTGGCGCGACCGGAAGTCCATTACGCTGCCTATCGCGCCCTTGCTGGAGAAAAAGGCCATTGCCTTCATTCCCCAAGCCGTGACGGCGATTGATGCTGCGGCCAACCGGCTGACGCTGAAGGATGGCGCAACCCTGGACTACGATTACCTGGTCATCACCACCGGTCCCAAGCTGGTGTTTGATGAAGTACCTGGCTCCGGCCCCCACGGTGGACACACGCATTCGGTCTGCACGGTCGACCACGCTGAACAATTCTTTAAGGACTATGAGGAATTCCTGAAAGCCCCGGGACCTGTGATCATCGGCGCCATGCCGTTCGCCAGCTGCTTCGGCCCGGCCTACGAGTTTGCATTCATCCTGGACACCGACCTGCGGCGCCGGAAAATTCGCCACAAAGTGCCTATCACCTTTGTGACCAGCGAACCCTACATCGGGCACCTGGGCCTGGGCGGCGTGGGGGACAGCAAGGGTATGCTGGAGTCCGAACTGCGCGCGCACGACATGAAGTGGATCACCAACGCCAAGACCACCAAGGTCGAAGCCGGCAAGATGTTTGTGACCCAGCTCGACGACAGCGGCGCCGTGTTCAAGGAGCACGAAGTGCCATTCAAGATGGCCATGATGCTGCCCGCCTTCAAGGGCGTGGACGCTGTGGCCGCCGTGCCCAACCTGTGCAACCCGCGCGGATTTGTGCTGATCGACGAATACCAGCGCAGCAAAGCCTACAAGAACATCTTCTCTGCGGGCGTCTGCGTGGCCATCCCGCCGGTAGAAGCCACGCCGGTTCCCACCGGGGCACCCAAGACCGGCTACATGATCGAGACCATGATTTCGGCCATCGTGCACAACATTGCCGACGAGCTCAATGGCAGCACCGCCGCCACCAAGGCCACCTGGAACGCCATTTGCCTGGCCGACTTTGGCGACACTGGTGCAGCCTTTGTGGCCCTTCCGCAAATACCGCCGCGCAATGTCAACTGGTTCAAAAAAGGCAAATGGGTTCATCTGGCCAAAATTGCCTTTGAGAAGTACTTCATGCGCAAGATGAAGAACGGCACTCCAGAACCCATCTACGAGAAGTACGTGCTCAAGGCGCTGGGGATCGTGCGCTTGATTCGATGATCCGAGCAACGAACTCAAGTTAAAAACCATGCAAGCCAATTTGATTGTGGCCATCAACATCGCGGCGATTGCCGTCATGCTTGTGTGCCTGTACCAGGTGTTCAAGCTTCGCAGCAAGATTCCCGGCGGCGTGGTGGGCAAACAGTGGCGGCTGTTGACCGTGCTGGTGACGTTGTTCACAGTGGGCTACTTCATCACGCCATTTTTCACCCTGCTACCGCCTGAGATCATCAACCTGATCGTGGCGCTGATCTTCTTTTTTGGAGCGATCTACGTACTCATAACAGTGCGCCTGATCTATCGCATCATCGAAGAATTGACCAACTGATCCATCATGAGTGACGCCACCATCCTGGTCAAGACCCGCAAGGGGCTGGAAGAGATGGCGCACCGTACAGGAACCGTTCCACAGAAGCTGCGCTCTGTGCTGATTCTGGTGGACGGCAAAAGTCGGCGCGCAGATCTGTTGAAAAAATGCACTTTCATTCCACAGTGCGACGAGCATCTGGAGTGGCTGCTGCAAAATGGCTTTGTCGAGGCCGAGCAGGCGACCGTGCCCAACTCGGCCCCCCTGCCAGATGCCAATTCACCCAGGATGGCATTGCTGAAAATGGCGAAGGAGCTGCTCGGCACCCATGCCGGCACGGTCGTGCAGCGGTTTCACGACACCGAGGACACGCACGAGGCCCTGGCGCAGACGCTGGACCGCTGCCACAAACTGATCCGGCTCTCCATCGACGAGAAGAAAGCCGAACAATTTCGCCGACTGGGTACTGCCTTGCTGTCGCCAGCCGGACCCTCAGCTTGAAGTGTCCGGCGAATTCAGCCGTAGCGCCGCGCCATCATCTCCAGCGGCACCGGCTTGATCTTGCCGCCCTGCCCCGCACAACCGAAGGCCTCAAAACGCGCTTTCACAATGCCGCGTGCCGCGTTCTTGGCCGCCACCAGCGCCTTGCGCGGGTCGAACTCGCTGGGCAGCTGGGCGAACACCTGGCGCATGGCGCCGGTCATGGCCAGACGAATGTCGGTGTCGATATTGATCTTGCGCACACCGCTCTGGATACCGCGCTGAATTTCCTCCACCGGCACGCCATAGGTCTCCTTGATGTCACCACCATACTGGCGAATGATGGCCAGCCACTCCTGCGGCACGCTGCTGGACCCGTGCATCACCAGGTGGGTGTTGGGGATTTGCGCGTGGATGGCCGCGATGCGGTCCATGGCCAGGATGTCGCCGGTGGGCTTGCGGGTGAACTTGTAGGCGCCATGGCTGGTGCCGATGGCAATGGCCAGCGCGTCCACACCGGTCTTTTCTACAAAATCTTTGGCCTGTACCGGATCGGTCAGCATCTGGTCGTGGCTCAGTTTTCCCTCCGCACCAATGCCATCTTCTTCGCCTGCGTCACCGGTTTCCAGGCTGCCCAGACAGCCCAGCTCGCCTTCAACCGACACACCAATCGGGTGCGACATCTGGCACACCAGGCGTGTGACATCGACGTTGTACGCGTAGCTGGCAGGCGTCTTGCCGTCGCTCATCAGTGAGCCGTCCATCATCACACTGGTAAAGCCGGAGCGAATGGACTGCTGGCACACCGCCGCCGAGGTGCCGTGGTCCTGGTGCACCACCACCGGAATGTCGGGGTGCGACTCCACCGCCGCCAGCATCATGTGGCGCAGGTAGGCTTCCCCAGCGTATTTGCGGGCACCAACCGAGGCCTGCAGGATGACCGGGCTATCAGTCTCCTGCGCCGCTTCCATGATGGCGATGATCTGCTCCAGGTTGTTGACGTTGAAAGCAGGCACACCGTAGCCGTGTTCGGCAGCGTGGTCCAGCACTTGGCGAAGGGAAACAAAAGCCATGGAAACTCCAGATAGTTTTTGAAAAATTGGGCTCTAGCCCTCGCAAAAATTACGTATACAGCTATGAATTGAGTAGCACAGAGCAATCTGCAATGACCCGGTCCGGTGCGCAGGCCTCTATGGGCTGGCCCATGTTGTAGCCGTAGGGAAGTACCCAGACGCGCACCCCCGCGTTGCGTGCGGTGGCCACGTCGATACTGGAGTCCCCCACAAACAGCGCACGCTCGGGCGCCACACCAAACCGACACAGGCAGCTTTGAACACCGGTTGGGTCCGGCTTTTTGGCGGGGAAGCTGTCTCCGCTGACCACGGCGTCCAGCAGCGGCGTGAGGCCGTGGACGTTTAACACGGTGGTGGTGTAGCGGTCCTCCTTGTTGGTCACCACGGCCAGCTTCACACCATGCCCGCGCAGGGCGGTCAGCGTCTCACGCACCTGGGGGTAGAGCTGGCTGCGGGTACCGCAGCGCTGCAGGTAGTGCTTGTCAAAGCGGCTCACGCTGAGCGCCAGGCTTTCGCTGGCGCGCACCGAGGTGTCCGACACTTTCCCGCTGAACGCCAGCGCCTGGATCAGCAGCTCGCGCGTCCCGTGGCCAATCCAGTCATTAACCTGTTGCAGCGTCACTTCGGGTAGGGCAAAGTAGCGCAAGGTGTCGTTGACGGCGTCAAAGATCTCGGGCGCGGTATCCACCAAAGTGCCGTCCAGGTCAAACATGATCAGATCAAAGGCATGCATGCGATCTGCCCAGCTTGCGCACAGCCTCTACAACGCGTTGCGATGTGATGCCGAAGTGCGCATACAGGTCCTTGGCCGGAGCCGACTCGCCAAAACTGGCAATGCCCACCACCACACCCGTGCGGCCCACGTATTTGCGCCAGAAGTCCGGGTGCGCCGCCTCGATGGCCACCGTAGGCAAGCTCAGTGGCAGCACGCTTTCCTGGTAGGCAGCGCTCTGGCGGTCAAACACGTTGGTGCACGGCATGGAGACGACGCGGGTTGCAATGCCCTCCACCGCCAGGGCTGCCTGCGCTTGCATGGCCAGCTCCAGATCTGACCCAGTGGACACAATCGCGGCTTGTGCGCCCTCCATGTCGGACAGCACATAGCCCCCCCGGCGAATGCGCTGCTCCATGGCCAGCGCGGTGCTGGCGTCGCCAGTCAGGCGCGGCAGGTTCTGGCGCGATAGGCACAAGGCGCTGGGGCCGTCTTCGCGCTCGATGGCATGGGCCCAGGCGACGGCGGTCTCCAGGCCATCGGCCGGGCGCCATACGTCCAGATTCGGGATGACGCGCAAGGACGGAATGTGTTCCACGCTCTGGTGGGTGGGGCCGTCTTCGCCCAGGCCAATGCTGTCGTGGGTGAAGACGTGAATGACGCGCAGCTTCATCAGCGCGGCCATGCGGATGGCGTTGCGGCTGTAGTCGCTGAAGGTCAAAAAAGTGCCGCCATACGGGATGTAGCCGCCGTGCAGAGCGATGCCGTTCATGATGGCGGCCATGCCGAACTCGCGCACGCCATAGCTCATGTGGTTGCCCGGCACAAATTGCCCATCGCTGCTCCGACCGGCCTTCACGCAACCCTTGAAGTTGGTCAGGTTGGAGCCGGTCAGGTCGGCACTGCCACCAAAAAACTCCGACACCAGCGGGGCCAGCGCGTCCAGCGCGTTCTGGCTGGCCTTGCGGGTGGCATGCGGTTGGGCGTTGTCGGCAATGCACGCCAGTACTGCCGGTAACTGGTGGGCAAAGGCCGGCAGCAGGTCACCCGCCATGCGGCGCTCGAACGCGGCCGCCTGCTCGGGGTAGTGGGTGCGGTAGGCCTCAAAGCCGGCACGCCAGGTGCGCTCGGCCGCCTGGCCGCGTTCCACGGCGTTCCAGGCCTCCGCAATGTCTGCTGGAATCTCGAACGGCGCATGGTCCCAGCCCAGCGCCTCGCGGGTGGCAGCCACCTCGGCCGCACCCAGCGCGGCGCCGTGCACATCGTGGGTGCCGGCCTTGTTGGGCGAACCCATGCCGATGACGGTCTTGCAGCAGATCAGCGTGGGCTTGCCGTCCGCCAGCAGACCCTGGGCCTTGGCCGAACGCACAGCCGCGTCTAGCGCCTCTGGGTTGTGGCCGTTGATGCCCGCGATGACGTTCCAGCCATAGGCCTCGAAGCGCTTGGGCGTGTCGTCGGTAAACCAACCCTCCACATGGCCGTCAATCGAGATGCCGTTGTCGTCATAGAAGGCCACCAGTTTCGACAGGCGCAGCGTACCCGCCAGCGAACAGACTTCGTGGCTGATGCCTTCCATCAGGCAACCATCGCCCATGAACACGTAGGTGAAGTGGTCAACGATAGCGTGCTCGGGCCGATTGAACTCGGCGGCCAGCAGCTTCTCGGCCAGCGCCATGCCGACTGCATTGCCCAAACCCTGGCCCAGCGGGCCGGTGGTGGTTTCCACGCCAGGGGTGACGCCTACCTCGGGGTGGCCGGCGGTCTTGCTGTGCAACTGGCGGAAGTGCTTCAACTCGTCCATGGACAGGTCATAGCCGGTGAGGTGCAGCAGCGCATACAGCAGCATGGAACCGTGGCCGTTGGAGAGCACGAAACGGTCGCGGTTGGGCCACAGCGGGTTGGCCGGGTTGTGCTGGAGGTGGCGATTCCATAGCACCTCAGCGATGTCGGCCATACCCATCGGCGCGCCGGGGTGGCCGGACTTGGCTTTTTCGACGGCGTCGATGGCCAGAAAGCGGATGGCCTTGGCCATCTGGTTGGCCATGTCGGGAGTAGGATTTTGCATGGTCAAGAAGCCTTCTTCTGCCGGTCCATCATCCGCCAGACGAAGGGTGTGAAGATGAGTTGCATGGCCAGTTCCATCTTGCCGCCGGGCACCACAATGGTGTTGGCGCGGCTCATGAAGCTGTCTCCAATCATGCTGCGCAGGTACTGAAAATCGATGCCCTTGGGGTTGGCAAAGCGGATCACCACCATGCTCTCGTCGGCGCTGGGAATGTCTCTGGCAATGAAGGGGTTGGAGGTGTCCACCATGGGCACGCGCTGGAAGTTGACGTGCGTGTGGTTGAACTGCGGGCAGATGTAGTTCACATAGTCGGGCATGCGACGCAGGATGGTGTCGGTCACCGCCTCGGTGCTGTAGCCACGCTGCTTCTTGTCACGGTAGAGTTTTTGAATCCACTCCAGGTTGATGACCGGTACCACGCCCACCAGCAAGTCTGGGTGCTGGGCGATGTTGACCTCGGGTGTGACCACCGCGCCGTGCAAGCCTTCGTAAAACAGCAGGTCGGTGCCCGCGGGCACGTCTTCCCAGGGCGTAAAGGTGCCCGGGCTTTGTTTGTAGGGCGCGGCCTCTTCGGTGTCGTGCAGATACTTGCGGCGTCTGCCGCTGCCGGTGGTGGCGTAGTCCCGAAACAGGGCTTCAAGTTCGGGAAATAGATTGTTTTCCGGCCCGAAGTGGCTGAAGTTTTTGTTGCCGGCTTTTTCGGCTTCGGCCAGGCGCAGCTTCATCTCGGCACGGTCATGGCGGTGAAAGCTGTCACCCTCGATCACGGCAGCGTTGACACCTTCGCGGCGAAAGATGTTTTCGAAGGTCCGGGTCACCGACGTGGTGCCCGCCCCGGAAGACCCGGTGATGGCGATGATGGGATGGCGTGCAGACATGGTTGCTCCTAAGTTATAAATATGTTGGTAAAAATGGCCTCTAGCCCTCGTACTTATTGGACGAACTGCTATTAAACGAATAGCATTGCGGGACAGATTTTTAGCTCTGTCCCCAACTGATCAGAAGCGTGCGTCGCGAAACAAGCTGCGCTCGGTAAACAAGGGGTTGTCCAGTTCGTGCTTGATTGGCTCGGCGTGGTAACGCTCGATGCGCTCCACCTCATTTTTGGAGCCAAACACCAGGCCAATGCGCTGGTGCAGGCTGGTGGGTTGCACGCCCAGCATGGGCACCTCGCCGGTGGAGGCGCGGCCACCGGCCTGCTCCATGATCATGCCTACCGGATTGGCTTCGTACAGCAGGCGCAAGCGGCCGGGTTTGCTGGGGTCTTTGGTGTCGCGCGGGTACATGAAAATGCCGCCGCGCATCAGAATGCGGTGGGCTTCGGCCACCATGCTGGCAATCCAGCGCATATTGAAGTCTTTGGCGCGCGGGCCCGGTTTGCCGGCCAGGCATTCGTCCACATAGCGCTTGACAGGAGCCTCCCAAAAACGGGCGTTGGAGGCATTGATGGCGAACTCGTGCGTATCAACGGGAATCTGGATGTGCGGGTGGGTCAGCATGAACTCGCCCAGCGTGGGGTCCAGCGTGAAGCCATTGACGCCATCGCCCACCGTCAGCACCAGCATGGTGGTGGGGCCATACAGCGCGTAACCTGCGGCCACCTGCATTGCGCCAGGTTGGAAGAAATCGGCCTCGGTCACGTCACGCTGCTGGTCACGCGGCATGTCGTCCAGATCCTGCGGTGCGCGCAACACCGAGAAAATGCTGCCAACCGACACGTTCACATCAATGTTGCTGGAGCCGTCCAGCGGGTCAAACACCAGCAGGTATTTGCCCCGTGGGTACTGGCCGCGGATCTGGTAGGGCACATCCATCTCTTCCGAAGCCATGCCCGCCAGATTGCCCGCCCATTCGGTGCGGCGAATGAAAACATCGTTGGACAACACGTCCAGTTTTTTCTGGGTTTCGCCCTGCACATTGACAGAGCCGCCCTCCTCTGCGGCATGGTTACCCATGACGCCACCCAGCTCGCCAAACGCCACCGCGCGGGCAATGGCCTTGCAGGCGATGGCGACGTCTAGTATCAGGGCGTTGAAGTCGCCGCTGGCGCTGGGGAAGCGGCGGCGCTCTTCTATCAGGAACTGGGTCAACGTGCGGCGGTGGTTGTTGTAGCTCAGTGGCATGGTGCAGTCTCGGTTGATATGAAATTATTCGGTAGGGTGTGCGGCGCGGCGCAGCGCGCTTATGACCGTGCGGTAGCCGCCATCGGCATCGGGGGCGCCAAACACGGCGCTACCGGCCACGCAGGTGTCGGCCCCGGCCCGCACAATCTCGTGGATGTTGTCGACCTTGACCCCGCCATCCACCTGCAACCATATTGGCTGGCCGCCGGCGGCCTGGTGCGCAGCTATGCGCTGGCGCACCGCGCGCAGTTTGCCCAGTGTGGAAGGAATGAACTTTTGCCCGCCAAAGCCCGGGTTCACGCTCATCAGCAGAATCATGTCCAGCTTGTCCATCACGTGGTCCAGCCAATCGGTAGTTGTTGCCGGGTTCAGCACCAGGCCGGCCTTGCACCCGTGTTCCTTGATCAGCTGCAGCGTGCGGTCCACATGCCGGGAGGCCTCGGGGTGAAAGGTGATGATGTTGGCACCGGCCTTGGCAAACAAGGGAATCAGCGCGTCCACCGGTTCCACCATCAGGTGCACATCGATAGGGATGGTGACATGGGGTCGAATAGCCTCGCACACCAGCGGGCCAATGGTCAGGTTGGGAACATAGTGGTTGTCCATCACGTCAAAGTGCACCAGGTCCGCACCGGCCGTTTGAATGGCGCGAACCTCTTCGCCCAGGCGGGCAAAGTCGGCCGACAAAATGCTGGGGGCCAGGCGGAGAACAGGCGCTTGCGCGGGGGAGTCTGTCATGGTTTGGCTTTCATGGAGGTTTGTTTTTCAGCATGCCAGTTGCGCAACTGGGCCAGGTTGACCTGGCTCAAATCAGGCACCACGCGCAGCGCGGCGCCAAAGTCATGGTGCGCGGTGTAGGTGGTGGGTGTGATGATGGTGGCCAGGCCAGCGGCCGTAGCGGCGCGCAGCCCGTTGCTGGAGTCCTCCAGCGCAATGCAATCGGTGGGACTCAGTTGGATCGCGGCCAGCATCTGCAAATACACCTGCGGATGCGGCTTTTTGACGGGCGCGGTGGATGCATCGCCAATGGCGGTGAAGTTCAGGCGCCAGTCCGCTCCTATGGCCCGGCGCATCAGGGCGGCGATGTTCACAGGCGATGTCGTGGTGGCAATGGCCAGTTGCAACCCCTGGGCCAGCGCTTCGTCCATCAGCTTGAGCACACCCGGGCGCAGACTCACAGCGCCGTCATTCACTGCGGCCTCATACGCGGCTGTCTTGAGCGCGTGCAGCTGGTTCACGGTATCGTTCAACGCCATGGCACCGACTTCGCGCATATCGGCCCGGGTGGTTTTCCAGTAATGCAGGATGCGCTCTTTGCCACCTGAAATGTCGAGCAGTTCGGTGTACAGCGCCTCATCCCACACCCAGCCCATGCCCATCTCGGCGAAGGCGCGGTTAAACGCGGCCAAATGTGCACTCTCGGTGTCGGCCAGCGTGCCATCGACATCAAAAATCAGGGCTTGAAGGGTGCTTGCAGACATGGGTATTGTTCAGTACAACGACGGACAATTGGGATAAACGGGCTTCATATCAGTGAGGAATGATTTACTTTAATAGCCTTAACTCATAAACTCCAATCATGTTTTATTGAAAACTCATCAGACTAATCTGATGAAACGGAGACCTCTGATGCGCCCATATACCCTGAAGCAAATCCAGACCTTTCTGGAAGTGGCGCGCCAGCGCTCGGTCTCCAAAGCGGCCGAGCGGCTGTTTGTGACCCAACCCGCCGTGTCCATGCAAATCCGCCAGTTGGAGGATACTTTTGGCGTACCCCTGATCGAACCAGTGGGTCGCAACATCGGGCTGACCCACGCTGGCGAGGCTTTTCAGACCTATGCCATTGCCGCCATGGGCCAGCTCAAAGACCTCGAAGCCCTGATGGCCGAGCATGTGGGTCTGCGAAAAGGTCGTATTGATCTGGCCGTAGTCAGCACCGCCAAATATTTCATTCCCATGCTCCTCGTGCACTTTGGCAAGCTGTTTCAGGGCATTGACATCCAGCTCAAGATCGACAACCGTGAAAACATTCTGGGACTGCTCGCGCGGAACGAGGCCGACCTGGTCGTCATGGGTCGCGCGCCGGCCAACCTGGACTGCGAAGCCACCCCCTTTGCCACCAACCCGCTGGCTATCGTGGCCGCTCCCGACCACGTTTTGGTGCGCCGCAAACAGTTGCCATTTTCAGCGCTGGGGGAACACCGGTTTGTTGTGCGCGAAGAAGGCTCAGGCACGCGCGCGGCGATGGAACGCCTATTTGCCGAGCACCAAACACCCTTGAACGTAGTGATGGAAATGCCCAGCAACGAAACCATCAAGCAGGCCGTGATGGCCGGCATGGGCCTGAGCTTTCTGAGCCTGCGCACCGTGCGCCATGAGTTGGCCAGCGGCCACATTGCGCTGGTCGATATTGCAGGGTTGCCATCCATGGGGCATTGGTATGTGACCCACATGCGCCACAAAAAGCTCTCCCCGGCTGCGCGTGCCTTCAAGGAGTTTTTGATTGAGCAGGGCGGCGCGCTGATGGATTCGTGGAGCTAGCGACTTTGAAACTGCGGCCAAAGAAGCATTCCAGTGGAATACGCCGCTACCTGCTGTCGACCTCTATGTCTCCATAAAGGTCGAGGTGTTCGTCGCGTCGATATCGATCCCAGAGCTTTTCCAAGGCATGAACTTCGTCAAGGGAAGCGATGCGAAAGCGGCTCAAAGCAAAAATCATGGCCCGTACCGACACCTTGGGTCGGGCAGCCCGGCTCTTTATCCCACAATGCGAGCAGGTCATCAACGGCGGCAAGATACTGTGCTCTGTCCGAATTGTCTGAAGCATGCCATCGAGCTGATTCCGCAATTCAATAAGTTGCAGCATTGACATTGATGGATTCCAATTGCGACGCAAGAGATCGATCAATTCTGGGAACCAAGTTCGCTGTGCATCACCGGCTGGCATTTGGTAACCCAGTCGCTTGAAAGTTACGGTCGGCAATAGCCCCGTAGCTGTCAGTGGGAGCGTCATCCACTCCAGGTCCACGAGGCATGGCGCCTTTTTGCGAGACTCCCAAAATGGGAACTTCGATTTTTTCGGAGCGTTGGGGATCGCCTCCATCAATTCATCACAAAAACCTGATCTTACAAGAAACTTATTTGAATTTTCATTATGAATAGCCTTGCCTATAGTCAGGTCCATCGCCACCCGCTGACCTATTCAACTGGAGTTTCCCCATGGACCAAAGCAACCGCTACGCTGACCTGAGCCTTAAGGAACACGACCTGATCTCGGGTGGTCGCCACATCTTGGTGGCCTACAAAATGAAGCCCAAGGCGGGGCACGGCTATCTGGAAGCGGCGGCCCACTTTGCGGCCGAGTCGTCCACCGGCACCAATGTCGAGGTGTCGACCACCGACGAATTCACCAAGGGCGTGGACGCGCTGGTTTACCAGATTGACGAGCCTTCCGAGGAGATGCGTATCGCGTATCCGATTGACCTGTTTGACCGCAACATGACGGATGGCCGCATGATGATCGTGTCATTTTTGACGCTGGTGATCGGCAACAACCAGGGCATGGGCGATATCGAACACGCCAAGATGTACGACTTTTATATGCCGCCGCGCGCCATCCAGCTGTTCGATGGTCCGAGCAAAGACATTTCTGACCTGTGGCGCATTCTGGGTCGCCCGGTGAAGGACGGCGGCTACATTGCCGGTACCATCATCAAGCCCAAGCTGGGCCTGCGCCCCGAGCCATTTGCCGCCGCCGCGTACCAGTTCTGGCTGGGTGGCGACTTCATCAAGAACGACGAACCGCAAGGCAACCAGACCTTTGCGCCCATGGCCAAGACCATTGCGCTGGTCTACGACGCCATGAAGCGGGCCATGGACGAAACCGGTGAGGCCAAAATCTTCTCGGCCAACATCACCGCCGACGACCATTACGAGATGCTGGCGCGCGGTGAATTCATCCTGCGCACCTTCGGGCCAGACGCCGACAAGGTGGCCTTTCTGGTGGACGGCTACGTCGGCGGCCCCGGCATGGTCACTACCGCGCGGCGCCACTTTCCCAACCAGTACCTGCACTACCACCGCGCCGGCCACGGCGCAGTGACCAGCCCCAGCGCCAAACGCGGCTACGACGCCTATGTATTGGCCAAGATGAGCCGCCTACAGGGCGCATCGGGCATCCACGTGGGCACCATGGGCTACGGCAAGATGGAAGGCAGCAACGACGACCGCGCCATTGCCTACATCATCGAGCGAGACAGCTACAGCGGCCCGGCCTACCACCAAGAGTGGTACGGCATGAAGCCCACTACGCCCATCATCTCGGGCGGCATGAACGCGCTGCGCCTGCCTGGTTTTTTTGAAAACCTGGGTCACGGCAACGTCATCAACACTGCCGGTGGCGGCGCCTATGGCCACATCGACTCTCCTGCCGCAGGCGCCACCTCACTGCGCCAGGCCTATGACTGCTGGAAGGCCCGGGCCGACCCTATTGAGTGGGCTAAGGAGCACAAAGAATTTGCCCGGGCGTTTGCGTCTTTCCCCGGCGACGCCGACAAGCTGTTCCCGGGCTGGCGCGAAAAGATTGGCGCACATCGATGAGAATGTATGCCCCCACGCTTGTCACTTCGTGTACTGCCCGGCCCTGCGGCGAAACCCATGCACCCTTCATTTGCGCGCCATGACAATTCCCTTCTACCAGCCCCAAGGCAACGAGGTAGCCCTATTCGAAGCCGCCTACGCGGCCCGCCTGCCGGTGATGGTCAAAGGCCCTACCGGCTGCGGCAAGTCGCGCTTCATCGAGTTCATGGCGCACCGGTTGGGTAGACCCCTCATCACCGTAGCCTGCAACGAGGACATGACCGCCAGCGATCTGGTGGGCCGTTACCTGCTGGACGCCGGGGGCACCCGCTGGCAAGACGGCCCACTGACGGTGGCCGCGCGCACCGGGGCGATTTGCTACCTGGACGAAATTGTGGAGGCGCGACAAGACACCACAGTCGTGATTCACCCGCTCACCGACCACCGCCGCCAACTGCCGCTGGACAAAAAGGGCGAGACGGTGCACGCGCACCCGGATTTTCAGCTGGTCATCTCCTACAACCCCGGCTACCAGAGCCTGCTCAAGGACCTGAAACCTTCCACCAAACAGCGCTTTGCCGCATTTGAGTTTGCGTACCCCAACGCTGAGCTGGAAGCGCAGATCGTTAGCACCGAGACCGGGATCGACACCCCACGCGCCGCGCAGCTGGTGCAGATTGCTCACGCGGCCCGCCAGCTCAAAGGACACGGACTGACTGAGGGCATATCCACCCGGCTGCTGGTCTATGCCGCCACACTGATCGTGGGCGGCGTGGCACCGGGGGACGCCTGCCGCATGGCGCTGGTGCGCCCCATCACCGACGACGACGACATCCGCCAGACGCTGGACCACACCATTGATGCTGTGTTCGCTCCTACAAATTGAAACCTGGCGCAAGCAGCTCGATTGCAATTTCCCCGCAGTGCAAGCGGTGTTTGCCGACTGCATGCTGGAGGCCACCCAAGTACTCGGTCCTGCTGGCATGGAGGCTTACGTCGATTGCGCCCGCGCCCTGGGCAAAATGGGCCGCGGCCCCGAACCGGTGCTGGCGCTTTTGCAGGAGTGGCCGCAAGTAGCCCACACGGTGGGAAGCGCCGCCGCCCAAGACCTGTTGGCCGACGTTGCCGCCCTGCTCACCGCCATGCAAAAGTCGCCCAACAGCACCGCCATGGCCCCGCTGCTGAGCACCCTGGCTGCCGTGGCGCGGCGCCTGCAGGGCGCAGACCCGCTGCGCCACTACCTGCATGTGGTCAGGGACGTGATGTCGCGCACCAGCGTGTCCATCCACGGCCACCACACCACCTTTGCCAGCCCCGGCCTACCGGTGTTGCTGGAGCATGCGCCCCAACTGCTGGGGCCGCTCACCGTGGCGGGGCTGGCGCGCTGGGCCAACTACGGCGCACGCCACTACCAGCACCACCCCGACAAGCAGCGCGCCTACTTTGCCTGCGCCCTGCCCGACAGCCGCGCCGTACTCCAGCGCGAACGCCACGGCACGCTGCTGGTGGACGTGGAGCGCCAGTTAGACCTGACGCTGCGCGCCCTGTGGCAAGACCAGGCCCCCCTGCACGCCTACGCCACCGGACTGGCCGATGCGCCCACACCAGCGCCTTGGAGCACGCAACACACCGCCAACGACAGTGTCTGCCTGCCCGATGTGTACGACACCCTGAATAACATCAACGGCCTGGACCGCTACCGCGTGGCATTGGCCCACATCGCCGCCCACCGCCGTTGGAGCCAGACCCTGGTGGCCGACAACCTGAGCCCCCTGCAGCGCCTGACCACCGAATGCCTGGAAGACGCCCGCATCGACCACTTGCTGCTGCACCACTACCCCGGCCTGCGCCCGCTCTTGCTGGCGCTGCACCCGCGCCCGGTAGAAGGCGCTTGCGACCCCGCCCAGGTCAGTTGCCTGCGCCACCGCCTGGCAATGCTGTCCCTTGCCTTGCTCGACCCCGGCCATGCTTACCGGGATGCAGACCTGATTAACTGCGTGGACACTTTCCACGACCTGCTGAATGGCAGCGATTCCAGCACCCAGGCCATGCAAACGCTGGCCCTGCAACATGCCGCCCGCACCCGCCGCCAAAGCGACCAGCTGGCACGCGTGTTTTTTGAAAACACCGTGGTCAGCTACCGCGACGACAACCGCCACCTGTGGACCTTTATCGAAGCCGGCGATGAAGAAGACAGCTTCAACGCAGAGCGTCCGCCGCCGGAGCAGGCGGTGCACGGTCTGCCGCCGCGCCACTACCCCGAGTGGGATGCTGCCAGCCAAGCTTATCGCCCCGACTGGGTCAGCGTCTATGAGGCCCTGCACCCCAGCGGCGACGCCCGCCACATCGACGCCCTGCTGGCCCAGCACGCCGGTCTGGCACGCCAGTTGCAAAAACTGCTGGACCTGCTCAAGCCGCAAAATCGTGTGCGCATTCGCTACCAGGAAGAAGGCAGCGAGTTGGACCTGGACGTGGCCATCCGGGCACTCACCGACTGGCGTGCTGGCGCCCAGCCCGACCCGCGCATTCTGATGAGCCACCGCAGCGAGGACCGCAGCATCGCCGTGCTGGTGTTGCTGGACTTGTCAGCAATCGCTCAACGACGCCGTGCCCGGCACCAGCCAGACCCGCCTGGCCCTGAGCCAGCAAGCCGTGGCCCTGCTGGCCTGGGCCATGGACCGGCTGGGCGACCCGTTTGCTCTGGCGGGCTTTCACTCCAACACCCGGCACGACGTGCGCTACCAACACATCAAGGGCTTTGGCGAAAATTGGGACGATGTGCCCAAGGCCCGGCTGGCCGCGTTGCAAGCGCAGTACTCCACCCGCATGGGCGCCGCCCTGCGCCACGCCGCGCGCACCCTGGGCGCGCAAACGGCCGACAAAAAACTCCTGCTGGTGCTGACCGACGGCCGCCCGTCGGATGTGGATGTGAGTGACGACCAATCCCTGGTGTTGGACACCCGCCAGGCTGTTCAAGAACTGGCGCAGCAAGGCATCCACAGCCACTGCATCAGCCTGGACCCGCAAGCCGATGCCTACGTGCATGACATCTTCGGCCACCACGCCACCGTGGTGGACCGCATCGAGCAGTTACCGGAGCGGATGACGCGGCTGTTTGTCAGCTTGACGCGGTAACAAGGTGCAGTAATCCGCTGCCAGGGCGTTCGAGGTCAAATCGGGCTGTAGCCCTCGAATTAATTGTGGTAGTGGGGATAGGAAATTCAACCGCATGAGACCAAGTATTGCACGGATTTAGGGCTACCGAGGCGCTCTGATTTGGTGGGTTTTAGGGTGCCGCAGGTGGCCCGCAGGCGCGCTGGGTGCGTGCAAGTGCGGTGCGGCGTGCTGATCGACGAATACCAGCGCAGCAAAGCCTACAAGAACATCTTCTCTGCGGGCGTCTGCGTGGCCATTCCGCCGGTGGAGGCCACACCGGTTCCCACCGGGGCACCCAAGACAGGCTACATGATCGAGACCATGGTGTCGGCCATCGTGCACAACATCAAGGACGAACTGGCTGGCCAGCCCGTCACGACCAAGGCCACGTGGAACGCCATCTGCCTGGCGGACATGGGCGACACCGGTGCGGCCTTTGTGGCCTTGCCGCAAATACCGCCGCGCAACGTCAACTGGTTCAAGAAGGGCAAATGGGTTCATCTGGCCAAAATTGCCTTTGAGAAGTACTTCATGCGCAAGATGAAGAACGGCACTCCGGAGCCCATTTACGAGAAGTATGTGCTTAAGGCGCTGGGCATCGCCCGTTTGATTCGTTGAGACGTTTTTTACGCCAGAATGGGTGTCTAGCCCTCGTGAAATATGCCTAAGTAGCTATGAAAAACATAGTAAATCGACCGTACCAATTCTTAGTTTGGCAATGCTGCGGCCACAGTGCGCAACGCGGCGCTATCGCGGATGTGAATGCGTTCGCGTGCCAGCTCTACCCAGCCTTCACGTTCGAAACGACGCAGCAGGCGCGACACCATTTCCCGCACCGTGCCCAGCTCGTCGGCCAGTTCCTGGTGGGTGAGCGCCAGGTCGGGCCCCCGGCCCAGCAGGGCAGCGGCCAGGCGTTGGTCCAGGCGCTGGAAGGCCACGGCGTCGATCAGTCCGGTCAGGTCTGCCATGCGCTCGGCAAACAGGCCCAACACGGCATCGCGAAAGGGGGGTGTCTCCAGCCATTGGTTAAACAGCACCGGTGGAATCAGCAGTAGCGTGGTCGGCTTGGTGGCTGTGCCGGTGGCCGACAGCGGCAGGCTGCGAAAAAGGCTGGCGCTGGAGGCCAGGCACAGTTCACCTGGCACCACCCGGTACAACTCCAGTGAGCGTCCGTCGCTGGAGTGGCGGCTGACCTTGACTTCGCCTTCCAATACCAGCGGGAAACCCCTGCAAGCGGCCTGTGCGCTGAACAGCACGGTACCAGCGGGCACGGTCATGGGCCCGATCGACGTGCCCTGTGAGTGCAGCGACGGCTCCACGCTGGCAAGTGCCGGGTACAGGGTGCAAGGGTCGATCATCGGCGCAGTGTAGCGGCGGGCGGGTTATGGGCCTTCAATGACAGTTGGCCCCGGTGCTGCCTTTGCCGGCCAAATCATCCAGGATAGGGCAGTCAGGGCGGGCGTCACCATGGCAGTTCTGCAGCAGGTCTTGCAGGGAGCGCTGCATGGCCTGCATGGCAGCCATGCGGGTGTTCAGCTCATCCATGTGTTTTTGGGCGATGCGCTTGACGCTGGCGCTGGCACGGCTGCGGTTGTGCCACAAGCCCACCAGCTCGGAAATCTCGGCCATGGAAAAGCCCAAGTCACGGCCACGCTTGATAAAGCGCAGAGTGTGCACATCGCCGGGGCTGTACTGACGGTAGCCGCTGTCGGTGCGGTTGACCTGCCCCAAGAGGCCCAACGATTCGTAATGGCGCAGCATTTTTGCCGAAACGCCAGACTGGCGCGCCGCCTCGCCAATGGCAATGGGGCCGGCGTTTCCGTTCTGCCCTTTGGACTCAGTCGGCAACGGCATAGCCTTCTTCAGTAATCGCAGCTGCCAGCGCCTGGCGTGGCTGGTTGGATTGCACCTGCACGCTGTTGTGGCTGCGGTCGATCACCACCTGGGCCTGTGGATCCACTTGCTGCAGCGCCTGGGTCACGGCCTTTTCGCAATGGCCGCAGGTCATGCCGGTTACGGTAAAGGTTTGGTTCATGGGGGTTCCTTGTGGGGTTGTTGAATCAGAAGAGCCACAGTTTGAACCTTACCACGGTGGGAGAGTCAAGCACTTGTCCTTCCGCACTTGACCTTCCTATGGCGGGAGGGTTTAGGCTACACACCATGGAAACAAACCCTACTCCCTCCGCCGCCGGCGCTACGCTGGACATCGGCATTGGCGGCATGACCTGCGCATCCTGTGTTGGCCGCGTTGAGCGCGCCCTGAAAAAAGTCCCCGGCGTGCAGGACGCATCGGTCAACCTGGCTACAGAATCCGCCCGTATTGTTTTTGCGGGCGATGCGCAGATGCCGGTACGCCTCAAACGCGCCGTGCGCGACGCTGGCTACGAGCCGCGCAGTCCGGCTGAGGTGGATGCCCTGGAATCGGTATCACCGTGGGCCGGATTTGGCCCGGTGGCACTGGGCGCGCTGCTGTCGTTTCCGTTGGCACTGCCCATGGTGGGTGACTGGTTTGGCCAGCATTGGATGTTGCCAGCCTGGGTGCAGTTTGCGCTGGCCACGCCGGTGCAATTCATACTGGGTGCGCGCTTCTACAAGGCAGGCTGGCACGCCGTGCTGGCGCGCAGCGGCAATATGGACCTGTTGGTGGCCATTGGCACGACTGCGGGCTGGGCCTTGTCGGTGTGGTTGTGGCTACAGGCCGGCGATGGTGCCATGGTGCACCTGTACTTTGAAGGCTCCGCCGTGGTTATTACCCTGGTGCTGCTGGGCAAGTGGCTGGAGGCGCGCGCCAAACGCCAGACCACGGCCGCCATCCGCGCCCTGCATGGTCTGCGCCCGGATATAGCCCATGTGCTGGGCCGTAATGGTGAGGTGGATATGCCCATTGCAGAGGTCATGCTCGGTGACCGTCTGGTCGTCAAGCCCGGCGAACGCTTTCCGGTGGATGGCATCTTGCAAGAAGGCGCAACCCAGGTGGACGAGTCCATGCTCACCGGCGAACCGCTGCCGGTGCGCAAAGACGCAGGTGATGGACTCACCGGTGGCTCGATCAATGGCGATGGCCGTGTGGTGCTGCAAGTGACGGCGGTGGGCGTGGACACGGTGCTGTCGCGCATCATCCGTCTGGTAGAAGACGCCCAAGCCGCCAAGGCGCCCATTCAGCGTCTGGTAGACAAGGTCAGCGCAGTGTTCGTCCCCGTGGTGCTGGTGCTGGCTTTGCTCACGCTGCTGGGCTGGTGGCTGAGTGGGCACCCGTTTGAGACGGCAGTCATTCATGCGGTGGCGGTGCTGGTTATCGCCTGCCCGTGCGCGCTGGGCTTGGCCACACCGGCGGCCATCATGGCGGGCACTGGCGTGGCAGCCCAGCATGGCATCCTCATCAAAGATGCCCAAGCGCTGGAACTGGCGCATAAGGTTGATGTGGTGGCCTTTGACAAGACCGGCACGCTGACGGTGGGTCAGCCGCGCCTGACCACCCTGGCGTGTGCGGAAGGGGTTGATGAGACTTCGGTCATGCAGGCTGTGGCCAGCCTGCAAAGCGGCAGCGAACACCCGTTGGCGCGCGCTGCCTTGGCCGCTGCCAAGGAACGCGGCGTGGCGGTTATTGCACCCGATGCCGTGCGCGCCGTGCCGGGCCGCGGCAGTGAGGGAGAGGTGGGCGCCAGAAGCTACTTGATCGGAAGCTTGCGCTGGATGGAGGAACTGGGTGTGCGCATGGGGATGCTTGCCACCCGTGCGCAGGAGCTTCAGGCGCAGGGGTTCACCGTGTCGGCCGTCGCTGAACGCACCACAGAAGGCTTGACGTTGAAGGCCATCATGGCCTTTGGTGATGAACCCAAGCCCGGTGCCCGTGAGGCCCTCGAAGCGCTGCGCGCACGCGGTATCCGGACCGTGATGATTTCCGGCGATAACCGGGGCGCGGCCGAGGCCATGGCCCGTCGCTTGGGGTTACGGCCTGAAGAAGGCGAGGTGATGGCAGAGGTGCTGCCGGGCGACAAGGCATCACTGGTGGCCGGACTCAAAGACGGCGGCCACACGGTTGCCATGGTGGGTGACGGCGTCAACGACGCACCCGCGCTGGCGGCGGCCGATGTGGGCCTGGCTATGGGCAACGGCACGGATGTGGCCATGCACGCAGCCGGCATCACACTCATGCGGGGGGACCTGAGTTTGGTGGCTGCGGCGTTGGATATATCGGATCGCACCGTGGCCAAAATCCGGCAGAACCTGTTTTGGGCGTTCTTCTACAACGTGGCCGGTATTCCCCTGGCGGCGCTGGGCTATCTCAACCCGGTGGTGGCGGGAGCCGCCATGGCGATGAGCTCGGTGAGCGTCGTGACCAACGCCTTGTTGCTCAAACGCTGGCGACCGGGGCGGTAAAGCCACCGTCCAATCCGCAAAAGACGCGGTTCTTCGCACCCAGTTGCACACTGTCGCAAACCACTGGTAACGCAGGGGACGGGTGCCTACAGTTCGCTCATCGGGTCAGCTTGACCCAGTAACCGGAGCCCACCATGTCGAACTTTGCCACCAGCCCCCGTTTCAGTTTTGCCGGATTTGCTTTCGCCGTTGCCATGACCCTGGTCCTCAATGGCAGCATGTTGGCCGGCTTTGACCGCATGGCCCACAATACCCAGCCGGCCGATCTGACCACCACCGCAACACGCATGGCCAAGACCGCCCCGGTACTGCCTGCTGTGCAGCTGGAGCGTGTGGTTGTTGTCAGCCGCCGTGCTTGATTGGATATTGCGGTGAAAGCCTTCTTCAAGGACAACCGGGGTTTCATCGCCTTTCTGGTCTGCTTTGGCTTTTTCCGCCTGGCCATTGCCGACTGGAACCCCATTCCCTCTGGCTCCATGCGCCCCACATTGCTGGAGGGCGACGTGGTATTGGTAGACCGGCTGGCCTATGACTTCAAGTTGCCGCTGACCGACACGGTGCTATTTTCCACCGGAACACCGCAGCGCGGCGACGTAGTGACATTCAACTCCCCCACGGACGGTACCCGCCTGATCAAACGGATGGTGGCTGTGCCAGGTGACGTGGTGGAACTGCGCGATGGCTTGCTCACCGTCAATGGCGAGCGGGCATCGTATGACAGCGTTCACAGCCATCAAGAGCCACTGGACAACGGCGCATCCACCCGGGCCTTGCAGGCCACGGAGCACCTGGCTGGCAGCACACGTACGGTGCAGTTTTTACCTGACGTAATGGCCCGGCGCAATTGGGGCCCCGTGGTGATTCCGCACGACCAGTATTTCTTTTTGGGTGACAACCGTGACAACAGTGCTGACTCACGCTACATCGGCCTGGTGCCTCGCCACCTGTTGATCGGTCGGGCCCATCACATTGTGGTGTCGGCAGCCATCAAGGAAGACTGGCAACCCCGGATGGAGCGCACTGCGCAGCGTATCCAGTAACCGTGCAGCGCGCCCAGTGCCTGTTTACCGCGTGGCTTGCAGTGGCTTGAGGAAGCCTTGCAGGCTGGCCCGTTGCACCTCCCGGTAACTTGCGCACAGGCGCACTGTTTCCACTGATTGCTCCAGGGACTTTGCCATGCCGTCCACAGCAGCCAGGTGCGGGGTGAACAGGTTGACCATCCGCTGGGCCTGATCACGCGAGCAGCTGCCGGTAAACATCTGCGGAAAGCGGGCCACCATCTCGTTGGGCAGCTTGTGTGACAACTCTGTGAAATGCTTCTCCATGAACTGGAACAAAGGCTCTGGCCCAACCGCCGCACGGCCACGGCCGCGTACGGCGGTCATGACCTCGCGGATGTCATGCTGTGGCGATAACCACAGTTCCCGTGCAGCTTGGGACAGTGAAGGTTTGCGAAAGCCGCCCAGTGCAGCATAAATATCGGCGCGTTCGCGCCGGTCGGGGTTGTCGTGTACGGCAGCCAACAGGGCATCAAAATAGGCTTTGTCACCCGACAGCGCCGCCACGTGCAGCACCATGGCGCGGCTGTTGACGGGCAGGCTTTTGCGGTCTTTGAGCCAAGCCTTTGCCAGTTTGGTGGCTTGGGTTTGCAGACCGGCATCTTGGCCCAGTTCGGCAAAACGTCCCACCCAGTTTGCTCGCAACAGCCGGTCATCGGCCGAGTCTGTGGGTCGGTCCAGCAGACCCAAACTGCGTGCCCGTTCACCAAAGGCTTGCTGCCACAGGGCCGCGTAAGCCGAGCGTTGTTTGGGTTCCAGTAGCGGCTCGACATGGGCAATCAATCCCAAGGCGGTGGTTGTAACTTCCCGTGAAGGATGGCCGGCAAAACGGGTGGCCATCGACAGGGCTTCGGCGACGCGCAAGTCACCGGACTCGGTCAGGGCCTTGGCATCGTCCAGGTTGGCCAGCAACTCGGGCACGCTCAGATCAGCCGTGTTCATCAGCGTGCGCATGGCACCCGGGGCATATACGGATCGGTAATAGCCCGAACCTCCCGCGTTGGCCTGCACCCACGCTGGGCAGGTGCTGTCCGCCAGGGGCAGTTCCCCCGTCTTGCCCTTGAGCAAAACTTGTGCTGCGCCAGCGGGTGTGCGCACCTTCACCGGCACTTCCCACAGGGGACTGTTGGTGGCTTCGCTACCAGCGGGCAAAAAGCGTGATTGCGATAGTTTCAGCAGAGGCTTTGCGCTGCAATCCAGTGCCACCGTTACGCGCGGAACGCCAGGCTGGTGGGTGAAAGTCTTGAAGGCGGCAGCCAATTCCGTATCGCCCTGGGCCAGCGCGGCGACAAAGTCTTCGCCGGTGGCGTTACCCCACGCGTGCTTGGCCATGTAGCGGCGCACACCGGCCTGGAAGCGATCGGCGCCCAACCAGTTTTCGAACATGGCCAGCGTAGCCTGGCCTTTGCCGTAGACGATGGCGGCCACCTGTCCACCCAGCGGGTCACCTTGGGAAAAACTGCCGGTCACCGGCTGGTAAATTTGCGAAGTGGATAGCAGTCGGTCGGTCTGCATGGCCCAGGCCCGTGCATCCTGTGTGCCACTTTCGTGGTACTCAGGGGCCATTTGGCTGGTGATCTTGTCGGCCATCCACGAGGCAAAGGACTCGTTAAGCCACAGGTCATCCCACCAGGCCATGGTCACCAGGTCACCAAACCACATATGAGCCAGTTCATGGGCTTGGGTGGAGACAAAGTAGCGTTTGAATGGTGCAGACTCTTCCCCTTGTTTGGCCAACAGGCGCAGGGAAGAGAATGTGACCAACCCGGGGTTTTCCATGGCGCCAAAGCTCAAAGTCATGGGCAGTGCCATCACATCGAGTTTTTCATAGGGATAGGGTGTGCCAAAGTAGGCCTCCAGCCGACCCAGGATTTCGGGCGTCATACTGGCGGCAAACCTAGCTTCATGAGCACGACCGCGTGGCGTAATGAAACGCACGGGCGTCTTTCCGGCCATGCCGCCATCCAGAATGTCGAATGGCCCTACGCCAAACGCCAACAAGTAGCTTGGCAGTGGCTTTGTGGTCTGAAATTCCACACGTTTTTGGCCGTTGCTTAGCAGCACTTCGCGCGCCATGGGAGCGCTGGCCACGGCCGTCATGCCTTGTGGAATCGTCAGAGATAGCGTCCACGGCACTTTCCAGCCCGGCTCGTCAAATCCGGGGAAGGCCCGGCGCGCACTGATGGACTCAAACTGGGTAAACGCATACCAGTCGCCACCCTCTTTCTGACGGAACAGCCCTTGGCTGTCCTTGTCTTCCAGCCGTCCGCTGAACGCCACCGTCAGCAAGCCCTGGCCTGCAGGATAGGGGGTGTCAAATTCCAGGTCCATCAGGTCCGAATTGCGGATACGGGCGCGGGCTACATAAGTCTTGCCGCCCAGCTCCAGTCGAGCCGACGTGACGGTGATTTCGGCCGCATTGAGCCGGATAACCGTGCCGGGTTGGGTGATGGTGACGTCAATGCCCACCTCGCCCTGGTGGCGTTCCTGGTTGGGGTCTACGGTGAGCGCCAGTCGGTAAGCGGTGGGTGTTACGCCACTGGGCAGGCGCAGGGGGAGTACATCTTCAGCGGCAAATGCCTGCAGTGATAACAGACACGAGAACACCAAACCAGCGATCAGCTTCATGCGATGGGTCTTTCCGGTAGAGAGATTGGCCCCAACGGTGCGGGAGGCGGACAGGGTACTCCGCCGCCGCATGCTCTGGCCGCACTGGATTGCAGGCGGCCCCCGCTGGGAACGGGATTGGCGTTTATACCGCAGGTCCGGGGCCGGCCTTGCGCTCGCGATTTTTGCGCCGGGCGTCCAGGTGCCAGGCCAGGAAGGGCAGTAGCAAGATGGAGCCGGGCAGTGCCCAGATGATCAGGTAGGGATAAACCGCCGATGCGGCGCGCAGCATGCGCTGCAAATCACGTCTGTCCTGCGTTGTCCATTTCAACCCATTGCGCGGCTTCATCAGTAAAGGAATGGCACCCTTGATCTTGCCCAGTTCAACACGCATGCGGTTTTTTTCGCGGCTATTGCCGGCTAAAAACGAATGAAACCAGCCGGGGGCATGGCGCAACCGCGCTTGGTACGAGATCGTCTTGTCCGGATCAAACGCCGCCGCAGGAGGAAGCGATGCCGGCTCCGCAGCAGATTCTTGGGTGGAAGGTTTGGGCTGTCCCATGGAGTGAATTATCCGGTATCCGCTTCACAGTGTACGTAAGCCGGTGCTGGCCCACTCCCGTACGCGGGTCCAGCTGCTCCACAGGGAAAATACCCGGCGGGCGGTACGCAACACGGCGCGGGGCTGCCAGATGAGCAATGTGACCACTGCAGCAGTGACCAGGCCGGGGTGGGCCGTTAACCAGACCTGGGCTTTATGCGCCAGTGCGCGACCACGGTCCACGGTTTGCAAGGCGGTGCCCAGGGGCTGCAGTGAATCGGCCAATTGACCGCGTTGGCTGGCTATGCGTTCACGCAGCCGCCCACGCTGCACATACAAATCAATCAGGCGCTGGTCCATGGCGGGAAGCGGCTTTGAGTTGGCGCAGGTCTTCCTGCAGTTCGGCCAGACTGGTGGCAAACAGAGGTTCGGTCTTGCTGGCTGTGCTGCGCATGGTGAAGTAGAAATACAGTGCCAAGGCCCAGAACAGGCCACCCGCCAACGCGACCACGATCAGACGTTGCTCCCAGAACAGCAGGGTGATTGCAATGACGACAAGCACCACGCCCAGCGCCACACAAAACAGCATGGATAACGCCAGCATGAGCTGGCGCATGGCCGTGACGCGTCCGACCTCAATCTCGTTGCCCAGCAACTCCAGGCGTGTCTGTCCGATGGCCAGCAGCGAGGCTGCCTTGGCCATGACGGAACTCCAGGTACTGGAGCTGCCTTGCGGGTTTGTTGCCATCGGGAGCTGTCAGCAGGGATTAACGGCGGCCCAGGATGAAGCCGACCAAAAAGCCCACGCCAGCACCAATGCTCACGGCTTGCCATGGGTTATCGTGAACGTAGTCGTCGGTGGCCTGTGCAGCGGCACGGGTCCGCTCCACCAGTATGGCCTCGGCCGACGCCAAGCGGGAGCGAGCGTCTTTCAGCCGGGCTTCAATGCGGGCGCGCAGCTGGGCAATCTTGTCTCCCGACTGGTCTGCAGTGGCCAGGAGCATGTCCTCGGCATCAACAATCACGGCCCGGATATCGTTTACGAGCCTTTCCTGCGAGCCCATGGAGGAGGTTGGGGAGTCAGACATTGTGCGAACCTTTCAAATAAATGGGTTTGGGGTGAAAGGGTAGCAGATTCAGTGCGGTCCGGGTCAAAACCCGAATCGCAATAACCTTAGGCGCGATTCGCGGCAGTTAGTGTTTGCGCTTGACCAGCAGGTTGCGCTTGGCATCTTCGGGGCGGGCAAAGGTCACCGCACCATTGCTCACCTTGCCCATGACCAGCATGTTCGGCGAGATTGCATCCTTGTCGTCGCGGCTGAAGGGGTGCTCATAGGTGGCCACTACTCCATAGTAGACGCGGGAGATATTTTCCAGAGCGGCCTTGAGTACCGGCCCGGTGGGGTTGCCGTCGCGCACGCCAAACAGTGAAAAAGCCAGCAAGTAGGTGCTGTCGTAACCCTGGGCCGCCGCCATGGGCACGGCCATGGGCTGTTGAAACTTGTGGCGGTATGCACTCAGAAATGCCGCCCGGCGTTCATTGCTGGGCTCGGCGATGAAGGTCTGGGCCATCATGGCGCCCTCGGCTGCGTCTTTTGCACCGTTGATGAAGAAGGGGAACGACAGCGGCCAGGCGCCCACTTGCGGAACCTTCCATTTCAGTTCTTTGCGCCCAACCGCAATGACTGCGTTCTCAACCCCCACGGTGTAGCTGAACACTACATCGGCTCCGGCCTCGCGCGCGGCCGTGAGTTCAGTCCGCAAGTCTTTTACGCCCAGCGGGAAGCGCGCTATGTGCACGGCCTTGAGGTTTTTGGCCGCCAGCGCGGCCACCACATCCTTCAGCCCGGCCTCGCCGTAGCCGGTGGTGTCGGCAAAGATCGCTACATGGGTCCAGCCACGTCGAACAATGTCCTCCACCACATAGGGGGCCTGGATGGCGTCGCGCGCCGAGGTTCGAAAGATGTAGCTTTCCGGGGCCGGGTATTGGGTGGTCAGTGGTGTGCCGGTGGCGCAGGGGATGATCAGTGGCAATTTGGCATTTTGAAACACCTCCAGTGACTTTTGCGCCACGCCGGTGTTGCAAAAGCCAATGGTGGCGGCAACGCCAGCGGCTACAAGTTCTTTTGCACCCTTGAGGCCAATGTCAGGGTTACCCTGGTCGTCCTTGATGACCAGTTCCAGATGGCGCCCCATGTAGCCACCCACCGCGTTGATTTCTTCCGCTGCCAATTGGATGCCCTGTAGCATGGGCACGCCAAAGTCGGACGAGGGTCCGGTGAACGGACCAATCACGCCCACCTTCAGCGTGGGTCCGCCCTGGGCTGATGCCGCCAGTGACAGGCACAGGGCGACCGTGCCAACAAGTCCCGATAGCCAAACCTGGGTAGCGCGCATCTTTTTCTCCGGATAGTGGGTCCGAGCGCAGTCTAGACCCCCGCCTGGTACCGCAGACGGAGGTTTACCCTGATTTTTAGCCAGCCGTCAGGGCTTTGTCAGGCCCAATCGCATATGACGAAATGTGCATCTAGCCGTCGTCGAATATACGTAATGCACTATCAATTTAATAGTATTGGATAGTCGATATAGCCTTTGGCGCCGCCCCCGTAGAAGGTGGCGCGGTCGGGTGCGTTCAGTGGGGCGCCCTCGCGCAGGCGCCGGGTCAGGTCCGGGTTGGCGATGAAGGGTCGGCCAAAGGCCACCAGGTCTGCGCCTTCGGACAGAGCCACGTCTGCCAGGCTGCGGTCATAGGCGTTGTTCACCATCCAGGCCGCCTGACCACCAGCGGCGCGGTAAGCCGCGCGCAGGGCAGCGTAATCAAACGGGGCATCACCCTGGGTGAAATCACGTGGGCCGCCGGTAGAGCCTTCGATGAAGTGTAGGTAAGCCAGCTTCAGGGGGGCCAGTTGTTGCACCACATGGGTGAACAGCGCCTGGGGTTGGGGGTCAAAGGCGTCATTGGCCGGTGTGACGGGCGAGAGGCGCAGGCCCACCTTGCCTGCACCAATTTCGTCGCACACCGCTTGCATGACTTCGACTAGCAGCCGCGCACGGTTGGCGATGGATCCGCCATAGGCGTCGGTGCGGTGGTTGGAGCCTGAGCGCATGAACTGGTCCAGCAAGTAGCCATTGGCGCCATGCACCTCCACGCCGTCAAAGCCGGCGGCAATGGCGTTGCGTGCGGCGCGGCGGTAGTCGGCCACGATACCGGGCAGCTCTTCCAGTTCAAGTGCGCGTGGTGCCGAGGTGTCCTGGAATTGCGGAACACCGTCCTTGATCAGCACCGTCTTGGTCTTGGCGGTAATGGCCGAAGGTGCCACCGGTGCTTGGCCGCCGGGTTGCAGGTCCACGTGCGAGACGCGCCCCACATGCCACAACTGCACCACGATCTTGCCGCCTGCAGCGTGGACGGATTCTGTGATGGGCTTCCAGGCGGCAACTTGCGCGTCGCTCCAGATACCGGGCACATCCGAGTAACCCTGGCCCTGGTGGCTGATGGCCGTGGCCTCGGTGATGATCAGACCGGCACCGTCTTTGGGGTTGGCGCGCTGGGAGTAATAGGTGGCCATCAAGGCATTGGGCATGGCGCCGGGTGCCCGGTTGCGGGTGAGTGGTGCCATGACGACGCGGTTGGACAGGGAGAGTTGGCCGGCCTGGAGGGGTTCGAACAGTTGGGTCATTGAGATTGCTTGTGGTGGATAAAAAAAGCCAAAAAGTACGAATGGAGGACTGACTTTACTGGCGTTCGGAAATCAGATGCTTCCAATACTGCAGAATGCAAGTCATGCCATACGACTTGGGCCCTTCGTTTTGACACCTGTGCGACACATCTGGTTGCAGGCCCTGCTGCTGTCGCTGGGAGCCGCCGTGTCCCTGGGCATCACCCGCTTTGCCTATGGCCTGCTGTTGCCGGCCATGCGTGCCGACCTGGCATGGTCCTACACCCTGGCCGGGGGCATGAATACGGCCAATGCCTTGGGCTACTTTGTGGGTGCGCTAATGACGCCCAAGTTGCTCGCGCGCTGGGGCGCCAGCACCGTGCTGGTGGTTGGGGCCTTTTTGTCCAGTATTTTCATGGCGTTGAGCGGTTTTTTCATAGAGACCGATCCGCTGCTGCTGCAGCGCTTTCTGGCCGGCGTGGCCAGTGCACTGGTGTTTATTGCCGGTGGTCTGCTGGCGGCACGCCTGGGTGCACAAGCGCCATCCCGCAGCGGATTTTTGATCGGCCTGTACTACGGTGGCACTGGCTTCGGAATTGCTTTGTCGGCAGTGCTGGTGCCCTGGGCACTGGACGCCAGTTCCACACAGCTGCATGGTTGGCGCTGGGTATGGTGGTTGCTGGCTCTGGTCTGTCTGCTGGCCAGCGCGGCCCTGGTCATTCCCGCACGTGCCATGGCGCGTTTTACGGTACCCACCACGCAGGCTGGCACGGGCGCGCCCGTGCATTTTCGCTGGCGTGCGTTTGGCTATGCATTGGCCGGCTACACCCTGTTTGGCGTGGGTTATATCGGCTACATGACCTTCGTGGTGGCCCTGCTGCGCGAGCAGGGCAGCAGCGCCGTGGAAGTAACGGTTTTTTATGCCTTGCTGGGGCTGGCGGTGGTAGCGTCTTCACGTATCTGGGCGGGTCTGCTGGACCGTCATCGCAGCGGGCGTGCGCTGGCTATTTTGAATGGTTTGCTGGGCGTGGCAACCATCCTGCCCGCGCTCACCCAGTCGTGGCCGGTGGTGCTGGGCTCTGGTTTGCTGTTTGGTGGGGTGTTCCTGTCGGTCGTCGCGTCGACCACCGCACTGGTGCGCCACAACTTGCCGCATGCGGCGTGGGCTGCGGGTATCAGCGCCTTTACGATCGTATTTGCGGCGGGCCAAATTATCGGGCCCACGGTGGTGGGCTGGATAGCCGACGGCCCCGGTGGCTTGGCGCGGGGGCTGGTGTACTCTGCTTTGGCGCTGTGGCTGGGCGCGGTACTGGCCTGGCGGCAGCCAGCCTTGTGAAGGCTGACCTGCTTTAAGGCCTCGTCGCTCAGTCGGTTTATTGCTTGACAGCTTCGATCTGAACGATCATTCGCACGTTCTTGGGGAAGCCCCATTTGATTCCATAGTCCATGCCAAAGGCGGTACGGTCGATGGTCGCGTCAAAATCACCACCACAAACCTCCCGCTTGGACTGGGGACTTTGGTAGCAGTTGAACTGGTTGGCCTTGAGGGTGACGGGTAGGGTCTTTCCCAGCAGGGTCAGGTTACCCTGCACTTCGGTGACCTTGTCGCCGTCAAACACGAACTTGTCAGACGCAAATTTGATGGTGGGATATTTCTCGGCATCGAACAAATCGGGGCTGCGCAGGTGCTTCTCAAACGACGCAAAGCCGGTGTTGATGGAGGCTGCGTCCACGCTCACATCGACTTTGCCGCTCTTGCCGGTGCGGTCGAATTGCACGGTGCCCTCTTTTTTGTCGAATCGACCGCGGTTGGTTGAAGTGCCAAAGTGGCCAATCTCAAACGACACAAAGGTATGGGACGGGTCGATGGCGTAGTTGGCCATTTCGGCGTGGGCCACGGCGGACAACAGGGTGGTGGCGACTGCCAGGCCAAGTAGGGATTTACGCATGTTCGATTGCTCCATTAAAAACAAGGGTTGGGGAAAGAAATCAGAATTTACCGACACCGGTCAGCGCCAGCTTGAACTTGACCTGCACATCATCGGCCACCATGGACGTATCGGCCCATTCTTTTTCGCCGATCTTGTACGCCAATCGCTTTAAGGTGAATGTGCCATTGGCCGTGGTGGTTGTGCCGGTTTGGGTCAGCGTGAAAGGGACGACCGTATCCTGGCTGGCGCCCTTGATGGCGAGCTTGCCCGCCACTTCAAACTTGCCGCCGCCCAGTGCCTTGATGCTGCTGGACTGAAAGGTGGCCTGTGGAAACTTGGCGGTGTTGAACCACTCGGATTTGGGCAGCTCTGAATCTGTTTCTGGTGAGCCCAGCGTGGCACTGGCGATGTCCACCGTGAAGGCGATCTTGCCAGTCTGCGGCTTGGCTGGGTCGAAGGCAATTTGGGCATCAAACTTTTTGAAGTGCCCCTCTACCGGCACGCCCATTTGCTTGGTGACAAAAGCAATCTCGCTCTGCGCTGGAACGAGCTTTTGCTGGGCCTGCGCGGCCACGCTGCCCAAGGTAGCCAGCAAAAGAATGGCCGTAGTTCTGGCAAAAGAGGCAATGGTTGTGGAATGGGTCATGCGGTTAGTCTGTTAAGGGGTATGGGTGAAAGGGTGCGGGGGTTCAGCGTTTGCCGGGCAGTATGCGCGCCAGGAGGCCGTCCTTGTCGATCCAGTGGTGTTTCAGGGCTGCAGCTACATGCAGCACCACCAGTCCAGCCAGGGTAAACGCCGCAATGGCGTGCCAGGGTTTGATCAACTCGGCCAGCGCCTTGTCGGGCGCCACAAAGTCGGGCAGTGGCAGCACGCCAAACACCACAATGGGGAAACCGGCAGCCGAGCTGTAGCTCCAGCCAATCAAGGGCACCGCAAAGAACAGCGCATACATCAACACGTGGGTGGCCTGGTAGACCTGCATCTGCCAGCCCGGCATGGCCAGGGTTACGGCTTGCGGCAGGGGTGGTGGGCGGTGGGTGAGGCGCCACAGCAGGCGCAAGGTCGACAGGGTCAGCACCGTGATGCCGGCCCATTTGTGCCAGTTGTAAAGTTTGAGGCGTTGGGGCGAAAACGGCAGGTCGGCCATGTACAGCCCCATGGTGAACATTCCCACCAATGCAAGTGCCAATATCCAGTGCAGCAGCATAGAAAAACCGTTGTACCGGCGGGATGCTATATCAGTGTTCATGCGGGCAAATGTGTGGACAAAAATACCTGCAAGCCAACAGCGGCTTGTGATGGTTGGAAGTCTAGGGCTGCAAATCGTTCATAAATTTCAAATTACTTGACGCAATGTTTCAAACTATTTGAATTTAAAGTAAATTTTGATTCAACTTTTCTGAGATACGTTCAACCACCACCGTGCGGCCGTTCTCCACCTGGATCCATTGGTCACACAGCGCCAGCGAACTGGGACGGTGGGCAATCAGCAAAATGGTGGTGCTGCGCAGATGCTGTTGGATGGCGGCGCGAATCAAGGCGTCGGTTTCTACATCCATGCTGGCGGTGGCCTCGTCCATCAAGATGACCTTGGCCTGGGACAGCAGGGCCCGTGCCAGGCAAATCAGTTGTCGCTGCCCGGCGCTGATGTTGCGTCCACCCTCTTCCAGCGGCGTGTCCAATCCTTTTGGCAGCGTGGCCACAAAACGGGTTAGCCCAATTTGGGCCAGCGCCGCGTGAATGGCATCGTCGCTGTATTGGTTGGTCACGTCGATGGATGCCCGCAGCGGCCCTAAAAACAGCACAGGGTCTTGCGGCACGTAAGCAATCGCCTGGCGCAAGCGTGCATGGGGCACCTGGGCGATGTCCACACCGTCAATACGGATGGTGCCGCGCTCGACGGTGAGCGTGCGCAGCAGGGCCAGCAGCACGGTCGATTTGCCAGCGCCGGTGCGCCCCAGCAGTGCGGCATGGCTGCGGGCTGGTACCGTGAAGGTGGCGTTGTTCACAATGGCAGGGAGGTCCGGTGCATAGCGCAGACAGGCCTGCTCAAAGCGTATCTCACCCGCCTGGGGCCAGTCGACAGGGATGGTCGTGTTGATGTTGGCAACTGTGTCGGCTTGCGCTTCGGGTGGCAGCTCAGCCCATTGTTGGCAGCGTTCCCAAGGCACCATGATGGTGGCCAGTGCAAAGAAGTCCCGGCACAAACGCTCAATGCGCACCAGCAGTCCAAAGGTCAACGCCAGCAACAGACCCACCGCGCCATTACCCAGCGCGGGAAGAAACGGTAATGCTGGGCCCAGCACCAGCGGCACCAGCAGGCAAACCATGACGCCGCAAGACACCAATGTCAGCCGCATCGACAACCAAAAAACCAGATCCCAGCGCCGCAGCTCGGTGTTCAGACTGAGCCGTGAGGCGCGGTCAAACTGCTCCACTACGGTGGCCTCGCGTCCAAAGGCGCGCAGGGTGGAGTGGCCACGCAGCGCGTCGTTGAACAGCGAAAACACGGGCGACCGGGTGATGGCACCCATGCGCGCGGTCTCGCGCACGGCAGCGCCGTACAGGCGCGACACGCGGATCGACACGTAGCCAGCCAGGGTGAACGGCACGATGGCCGCCGTGGCCACCCCCACAATGCCGATGGTGCTGGCAATGGCGGCACTGGCTCCCTGGGTGAAGCGAAAACCACGACCGGCCAGTTCCACATCGAGCTGCTGGATATCGGCCGAGAAGCGGTTCATCATCCGCCCTGACGGTGTGGTCTCGAAGAACCGCAGGGGCGAGTGCATCACACCGCCCAGCATCTTGTCGTGTGCCCGCTGTGCAGCGTGCGCGCAGGCCTGGCGGAAGGTGGCTTGCGCCACATAGCTCAGGGCCACGGTGAGCAGCGTCAACGTGGCAAAAATTACAAAGAAGGCGACAGGTCCCATGGCGCCGCTGCCATCCATGGTGGACATCAGCACTTGCTGCGACATCGGCAGCACACTGGCCATCAGCATCAAACCCAGCACCAGCAGGGCCCCGACCCGTGCATGGCCGGTCCAGCTACTGTCGCCCAGGGTCAGCGCCATGTCCTTCCAGACCGAACCCTGGACTTTGCCCTGCGCCTGGGTTTCGTTGGTGGTGAGCAATTCTTCCTTGCCTGCAGAAGGGCTGGTATGCACCCCCAGCTGGTGCGCCACCAAGCTGTGGTCGGCCTCGCCTTGCGCTTCAATCCGCAGGAACTCGGCAAACCGCGCGCTCGATGTCGTGAGTTCGGCCATGGTGCCAAATTGGCCGCAACCGTCAGTGTCGATGAACAAGATGCGGTCAAACTGTTCGAGTTGTGCCAGCCGGTGGGTCACGCAAATGCGCAACTGCTGGTGCCACTGACCAAACACCAGGTCGCGGGCGATCGTCTGCTCAGTCCCCACATCCAGTGCCGAAAAGGGGTCGTCCAGGATGATGGCGTTGGCCGGGTGCAACGCAGCCCGCGCCAATGACACGCGTTGCTTCTGTCCGCCCGACAGGTTCAGGCCGCGTTCGCCAATCTCTGTGGCTAGCCCGGCGGGCCACTGCGCCACCTCGTTGGACAGGCTGGCCAAGTGCAGTGCCTGTTCAAGGGCTGCGTCCTGCCCTTGCAGCGTGGGGTCAAACAGCGTCAGGTTGTCGCGCAACGTGCCGCTGGCAATAAATGCTTCTTGTGGGCAGTAGGCAAAGCGAGGCGTGCCGGTCCAATGGACGGTGCCGGAACTGGCCGCGTATTCGCCCAGCAAGGTACGCAGCAGCACGGTCTTGCCACCGCCCACTGGGCCCACAATGGCCAGGCTCTGGCCTGCAGCCAGATCGAAGGAAATACCGTTCAGAATGGGGTGCTCATCGCGTGCACGAAACACCAAGTCGCGCACCTGCAAGCTAGGGGGCTGGTCGGTCGCCGTAGCGTTGGAAGGCGGTGCATCCTTAAGGTTGAAATATTCCAGCAGGCGCCGTGCGGACACTTCGGTTTGGGCCAATGTGCTGGCCACGTCGCTGATCACCATGAACGGAAACTCCAGCGTCTGAAAAATCAGCAGCGTGGGCAGCAGCATGGCCGCGTGCAGCTCGCCGCCGCGCAAAATGTGGATGCCGTAGGTGGCGGTGGCCACCACCAAACCGGCGCACGAGAACAGCAGCGAGGCGCGGGTCTGCAGCAGCATCACGGCTATCAACCGTTCTACCTCGCCGCTGCGCGCTTGCCGGGTGCGACCCAAAAAGACTTCGGACCAGCCTGACAGCTTGATCACTTTGATGGCCGACAGCACCTGAGACACCAAGTCCAGCCGCGCATCACGTGCTTTCAGCAACTCGCCCTGGCGCCTGGAAGTGTTGCGCACAATGGAGCGCAGCAACGGCAGGGTCAGCGCCATCATGGCCAGACCGGCCAGTGCGGTTGAACCCAGGTAGCGCCACAGCAAAATGGCCGCAATGCTGATGTGCACCACCACCATCAGGGCATCGACCACGCGCTCCACGCAGTGGCTGACCGCGGGCACGTCCACGTGCATCAGGTTCTGGATGTTGCCCTGCGGCAGGCTATGGCGGGTTTGGGGTTCCAGGCGAAACCACTTGACGGCAAACGCGTGCATTAGCGCACTGCGCTGCAGCATGTGGGCGTGGGCAAACGCCTTGAGGTAGCGTTGGAAGCTGACATTGGTGATGTAAATGACCAGGGGAAAGCACAGCAGCATCAATAGGTTGTGTATTGCCAGGGGCGCGGCCTGGATCGCACCAAAGTCTGTCATCACCCATTCGATCAGCAACGCAGGCGCGGCGGTGGCCATGGTCGAGATCGTCATGTAAATCAGAGTGCGCCACCACTGCGGCTGGGTCGAGCGGACCAGGCTGCGTACAAACGACAGGGAACCATGCGCAAAATCGGGCTGGAACACGGCGCGGCCGTGGATTTGCTCCAAGACTTCGAGCTGGGGCGTGATGTCGTCGACACCCATTGTGGCTCCGTCGAGCGCAAGCCGTTTTAGCTCGGGGGTCAGATGCCGGTAGTAATCGTCCGCCAGGGAATGCAGGGCTTGGGCGGGAACTTTGAGCAACATCAAGACAAGTATCGCACTGCCACACCGCCCCGGTAGCGATGCAAACGAACGCCCCCGGGTCTGACGGAAGGCAGTGCCTTACCAGTTGGCTTCGCGCTCCGGCGAGGCGCTGATTTTGTGGATGGACAGGTCGGCGCCGTCAAACTCTTCCTCCTGACTCAGGCGTAACCCGGTCGTCGCCTTAAGCACACCGTACACCACCACGCCACCCAGTACGGCCCAAGCGACACCCATGGTAGTGCCGATGAGCTGCGCGAAAAAGGACACACCGCCGAGCCCGCCCATTGCCTTGGCCCCAAAGATGCCTGCAGCGATGCCTCCCAGCGTGCCGCACAGGCCGTGCAGGGGCCACACGCCCAGCACGTCGTCAATTTTCCACTTGTTCTGCGTTAGCGTGAACATCACCACGAAGGTGGTGCCAGCCATCGCACCCACCACCAATGCACCTAATGGGTGCATCAAATCAGACCCGGCGCATACGGCCACCAGACCGGCCAGTGGGCCGTTGTGTACAAAACCGGGGTCATTCTTGCCGGCCACCAGGGCCGCCAGCGTGCCACCCACCATGGCCATCAGCGAGTTCACGGCAACCAGGCCAGAAATCTTGTCCAGCGTTTGTGCGCTCATCACGTTGAAGCCAAACCAGCCCACGGTCAAAATCCAGGCACCCAGGGCCAGAAACGGAATGCTGGATGGCGGGTGTGCCGAGATCGCACCATCTTTGCGGTAGCGGTTGCTGCGTGCACCCAGCAAGATGACAGCTGGCAGCGCTATCCAGCCACCCACGGCGTGCACGACCACACTGCCGGCAAAGTCGTGGAACTCCTCACCGGTCAGTGCCTTCAGCCAGGCCTGCACACCAAAATGGTGATTCCACATGATGCCTTCGAAGAATGGGTAGATGAAGCCGACGATGACGGCAGTTGCAATCAGTTGGGGCCAAAAGCGTGCGCGCTCCGCAATGCCGCCGGAGATGATGGCGGGAATGGCGGCGGCAAAGGTCAGCAAAAAGAAGAACTTGACCAGCGCATACCCGTTCTTTGCGGCCAGCTCCTCGGCACCCACAAAGAAGCCGGTGCCATAGGCCACGGCATAGCCCACCAGGAAATACACTACGGTGGAAACCGAAAAGTCCACCAAAATCTTGACCAGCGCGTTGACCTGGTTTTTGCGCCGAACGGTACCCAGCTCCAGAAATGCAAATCCGGCGTGCATGGCCAAAACCATGATGCCACCGAGCAAAATGAACAAGGCATCTGCGCCCTGTTTGAGTGCGTCCATATCAACCTCTTTGCGTGAAATGCTGCCTATTGGTGCGGTCTTGAGCGGAAATTCAAAATTGCACCAATTTCTTGCAAGAAATGCGCCAATGTTGGTCATGCAAGCGCAAGAAGGTGTGTTACCCCGTTGGGTGGATGCCTGACTTGGATTTATACTTACCGTAGCGCCAATTTGCTCCAGCTTGCGGGCGCTTAATAAATACAGCTAAAGACGGACCGACACCAGTACCCCGGCCTCGTTTTTAGCGACGCCGGGTTTTTTTATGGGGTTTGGGTTGGGCATGCCAATGATCGCGACACCACAGTCACAGTATTTCGCAGACGCACTGCATTTGCAAAGCGGCGCATCCCTGCGCGATTACTCCTTGAGCTACGAGACCTACGGCACGCTCAATGCCGATCGCAGTAATGCCGTACTGATCTGCCACGCGCTGAACGCCTCGCACCACGTGGCTGGCACCTATGCGGACCAGGCCAACTCCGAGGGTTGGTGGGATAACATGATTGGCCCCGGTAAGCCGGTGGACACCAACCGCTTCTTTGTCATCGGCGTCAACAACCTGGGCTCGTGTTTTGGCAGCACCGGCCCCATGCACCCCAACCCGGACGTGCCCGGCCAGGTGTATGGCGCCAATTTTCCGGTGGTCACCGTGGAAGACTGGGTCAACGCCCAGGCACTTTTGTTGGACGTGCTGGGCATTCAGACCCTGGCGGCGGTGATGGGTGGTTCGCTGGGTGGCATGCAGGCGCTCTCGTGGACGCTGCAATACCCCAACCGCGTGCGCCACGCTGTGGTGGTGGCCAGTGCGCCCAACCTTACGGCCGAGAATATTGCCTTCAACGAAGTGGCGCGCCGCGCTATCGTGACCGACCCGGACTTTCATGGCGGCCACTTCTACGAGCACGGCACTGTGCCCAAGCGGGGTCTGCGCATTGCCCGCATGATCGGCCACATCACCTACCTGAGTGATGATGTGATGAATGAAAAATTTGGTCGACAACTCAAGCAAGCTGTGCTGGGTGAAGACCCCTACCACTACACGACGCAAGACGTGGAGTTTCAGATCGAAAGCTACCTGCGCTACCAGGGTGACAAGTTTGCCGAATACTTTGACGCCAACACCTACCTGCTGATTACCCGGGCGCTGGATTACTTTGATCCGGCCCTCGCCTTTGGGGGTGATCTTAGCCGGGCGCTGCAACGCGCAACCTGCAAATTCCTGTTGGTGAGCTTCACCACCGACTGGCGTTTTTCACCCAAGCGCAGCCGCGAAATGGTCAAGGCCCTGCTGGACAACCAGCGTGACGTGAGCTACGCCGAGATCGACGCGCCCCACGGCCATGATGCTTTTTTGCTGGATGACCCTCGGTATATGGATGTCATACGCTCCTATTTCGATAGTGTTCATGCTGAACAGGGAGTGCTGGTATGACCGATATCCACACCATGCACGCGCTGGCCCAACTGGTGCCGCCCGGTTCGCGCGTGCTCGACCTGGGCTGTGGCGACGGCGCCATGTTGGCCCACCTGCAGAAAACGCGGGCGTGCACCGGCTATGGCGTGGAGATTGACGACGCCAATGTGCTGGGCTGTGTGCAGCGTGGCGTCAACGTCATCCAGCTCAATCTGGACGAGGGGCTGGCGATGTTTGACGACGCCAGCTTTGATGTGGTGTTGCAGATTGACACTTTGCAGCACCTGCGCAATGCCGAGGTCATGCTGCGCGAGACCGTGCGGGTGGGGCGTATCGGCATCGTGGCCTTCCCCAATTTTGCCCATTGGCCCAACCGCTTGAGCGTGCTCCAAGGCCGTATGCCGGTGACCAAACGCCTGCCCTACCAGTGGTATGACACACCCAACATCCGCGTTGGCACCCATGCCGATCTGGCGGTTCTGGCCGCACGCAACCGCTTGCAGGTACTGGACAGCTTTGGTCTGCAGGGCGGCAAGACCGTGCGCTGGGCGCCCAATCTGATGGCGGGCACCTCGGTTTACCAGTTGGCCAAGGGCGGCTGATCCTTCCGCGCAATCGTGGCGTAAGGCTCGATTTGCCAGATAATTAGTTGTCAAATTGAGCTCTAGCCCTCGTCGAATATGTATAAATAGCTATATATTTAATAGCGCTGTATTTGAGTTGACCCGTGGTGGTAGTCTTTGGAAACCTACATTCAGGATAGATCATGCAATCCCTTCGTCTGAACCCCCTTGACGCCGCCTGGATCGTCACCGAATCGCGCGCCACACCCAATCACGTTGGCGGGTTGCTGCAGTTCAAGCTGCCTGACGATGCACCGCAGGACTTCATGCACAAGATGATGGTGGAATTCCGCAACCACCGCACATTCACACCGCCGTGGAACCAGCGCCTCAAGCAGTCATTTAGCATGAATCCGATGCGGGTCTGGGTGGAAGACGACAACATTGATCTGGAGTACCACGTGCGCCATGCGGCACTTCCCTGGCCGGGTGGTGAGCGTGAACTGGGTGAACTGGTGGGGCGCCTGCAAAGTACACCGCTGGACCTGTCGCGTCCGCCCTGGGAGTGCACCATCATCGAAGGCCTTGAAGGCAACCGGTTCGCCCTGTTCATCAAGATGCACCACTCTTTGATCGATGGCATCAGCGGAGTCAAACTGCTGCAGCGTGGCATGTCGCCAGACCGCGCAAAGAGCCTGCATTTGCCGCCTTTCTGGGCGGCAGGTAAACCGGCGGCGCGTGCCGATTCGAAGCAGCCACACGAAGCGCTGGTGCCCACCGTTGCCCACGCCATTGCCGGAGCCATGCAGGAACTGCGCATTCAGGCGTCGGCGACTCCCCAACTGGCAATGGCGTTTGGCAAGCTGGTCAAGGATGCCTTTGGACCGACGTCTGGCATGGCCCATCCGTTTGATGCGCCTCGTTCCATATTCAATGGGCGGGTACGCGAAAAGCGGCGCTTTGCCACCCAGCAATTCTCGCTACAGCGCATGAAAGCGGTGGCGACTGCTGCCAATTGCACGCTCAATGACATCGTGCTGGCCGTGTGTGGCGGCGCCCTGCGGCGCTTCCTGGCTGAACGCGACAGCCTGCCCGACAAGGCGCTGACTGCAGGGATTCCGGTTTCCGTGCGGCCCAAGGACGACGACGGCAATGGCAATGCGATTACCTTCATCGTGTCCACCCTGGGAACCGACATCGCAAATGCCAAAGACCGGCTCGCGGCTATCCGCCAGTCAGTCAAGCTCGCCAAGGAACACGTACAGAGCCTGCCACGCCAGGCAATGATGCAATACACCGTGTTCCTGATGACCCCCACCATACTCACATTGCTCACTGGCATTGGCGGGCGCTCACGGCCCATGTTCAACATCACGATCTCCAATGTGCCCGGACCGGAGACGCCGCTGTATTTTCGTGGTGCGGAGATGGTGGCCACCTATCCAGCCTCCATCGTCACGCATGGTCAGGCGCTCAACATCACCTGTCAGAGTTACGCGGGATTCATGAATTTTGGCTTTACGGCGTGCCACTCGTCCATTCCTGGCATCCAGCGTTTGGCGGTCTACACCGCCGATGCCCTGACTGAACTGGAGACCGCGTTTCTGCCGGCTCCGAAAGTGCCCGTGAAGCGCGCGCGAAAGAAGGTGGTGAAAGCCGCCTAGCGGAGCGCCGCATTCTGCACCTATGATTGAGGTGCATATGGCGATGAGCGCTGCGCACAGGTAGCTATTCAGTGACTTTTTCACTTCAAGGAACACCATGACATTCATTCCCCGCACCCTGTCCGGTCTGATTTGCGCTGCCAGTCTGGCTTTTGGCTTGCCCGCGCTGGCTGCCGAAAAAGTCAATATTGGCGTGGTCACCGGCCCGACCTTTGTTCACACCCTGGCGGCTAACAAGTTCAAGGAAGCAGTCGACAAGGCTTTGCCTGGCAAATACGACATCGTGGTGCACCACTCCGCCGCGCTGGGTAGCGAAACCCAGGTGCTGCAGCAGTTGCAGCTTGGCACCGTGCAGATGAGCGTCTGCACCACCGGCCCGGTCGAGGCCTTTGTGCCCGAGATCAAAGCGCTGGAAATGCCTTTCCTGTTCAGCTCCTACGAAGCCACCGACAAGGTGCTCGACGGCCCGATTGGTCAGGATTTGCTCAAACGCTTCGACAAAGCCGGCCTGGTCGGCATGCATTTTTTGGACAACGGTTTTCGCAACGTGACCAACTCCAAGCAAGCCGTCAAGGGCCCGGATGATTTGAAGGGCATGAAGATCCGCACCATGGAGTCGCCCACGCACCTGGCCATCTGGCGTGCGATTGGTGCCAACCCAACCCCAATGGCCTGGCCTATTACGACTCAGCTGCAACAAGGCGTTCTGGATGGGCAGGAAAATCCGGTGTCGGTGATCTCGGCGGCCAAGCTCAATGAGGCGGGTCAAAAATACCTGACTATGACTCGCCATGTGTACTCGGCACTGGTATTTGTCGGCAGCAAGGCCTTTATGGATACGCTGCCCGCTGCGGACCGCAAGGTCTTCATGGACGCAGCAGCGACAGCTTCCATGGCCGGACGGCGCTTTGTGCGGGACAACGAAGCCAGCCAATTGGCCGCCCTGAAAGCCGCTGGTATGCAGGTGGTGGACAATCCCGATTTGGCGGCTTTTCGTGCCAAAACCGAACCGGTCTATGCCTCTTTGACCGGCGATACCAAAAAAATCGTTGACGAAATTCGCAAGACCGTCAAATAAATCGTCACCGCCGATGCCAGGTTCGCGCGCAGCGGGCTATGCCCGAACCTCGGTTTTTTTGAAGCATTCATGAATTTTCATCAACGCCTGTTGAGTACGAGCGATTGGATCAACCTGTGGGTCGAACGCGTGCTCCTGTTGGTCGGTGCCACCATTTCACTCATCCTGTTCGCCCAAGTGGTGGCGCGTTACATGGGGCATTCGCTGAGCTGGTCAGAGGAAATTGGTCGCTACCTGCTGGTGGCCACCACCTTTTTGGGTGCTACGGTAGCGTACAAGCGTGCGCATTTCATCGGTCTGGCGGGTTTTGGCGCACGCTTTGGCACCGCGATTGAACAGATCATCGTGCGTTCACTGCAACTACTCACGCTGAGCTGTTTTGGGCTGATCACCTGGTACGGTGTCCTTTATACGATGAAGGCCTGGGACCAGACATCTACTGCAGTGCAGATGCCGATGTCGCTGCCCATTTCTGTTTTGCCCATATCGGGCGGTATTTTTTTGCTCCATATCCTGACTGATTTGACGCGGCGCAAGGGCGCGGGCAGCGGCCTTGTACAAGATTCGCCATGATCATCGTTCTGCTTTTCGGACTGATGTTCACCCTCATGGCGCTGGGCCTGCCCATCGCCTTGTCGATTGGCCTGCCCGCGATTGGCCTGATTGTGACACCTGGCGTGTTCCCGGCCACGGCCAGCTTGGCCGCGCTGGGACAAACCATTGTCCAGCAGCTTTTTTCAGGGGTGGATTCCTTTGACCTGCTGGCTGTGCCGCTGTTCATGATTGCCGGTGCGCTGATGGAAACCGGCGGCATCTCGCGCCGATTGATCGACTTTTGCAACAGCCTGGTGGGCTGGGCGCACGGCGGCCTGGCCGCAGCGGCGATCGTGGCATCCATGATCATTGCCGGCATTTCGGGCTCGGCGGCGGCCGACACGGCGGCGATTGGCGCAGTGGTGATTCCGGCCATGATCCGCCAGGGTTACCCGGCTGCGTTTGCCGCTGCGGTGGTTGCGGCGGGCGGTGCCATCGGGGTGATCATTCCGCCGTCGATTCCGATGGTGATTTTTGGCTTCATGACCAACATCTCGACCTCGCAACTGTTTGCCGGCGGCATGTTGGTTGGGCTGCTGTTGGGGCTGTCGTTCATGGCGGTGGCGGTATGGATTTCGTGGCGCAAAGGCTATGGGCAGCGTGTGCCGTTTCGCTGGACTGAGGTGGCGCGCACCGGCAGAGCCGCTGCCTGGTCGCTGGGTGCTCCGGTGGTGGTGCTGGGCGGCATTCTGAGTGGCATTGTGACCGTGACCGAGGCCGCTGCCCTGGCAGTGTTTTACGCGCTGCTGGTAGGTACGCTGATCAACCGTGAGCTGGCCTGGAAAGACTTGCCGCAACTCATCATCAAGTCACAGGTGGCCGCGGGCGGCATTCTGTTCATCATCGCCATGGCCAAGATTTTTGGCTGGCTGCTGGCCATGCAGCAGGGTGCCAGACTGCTGGACGTGTTCGTCAACTCGCTGTCACTGCCGCCCACCGGTTTGCTGCTGCTGGTGATGGCCTTGCTGCTGGTGGTGGGTTGTGTGATGGAGACCACTGCGGCACTCTTGTTGATGGTGCCGGTGCTGGCGCTGTTGACTCCGCAGATGATGGTCGATCCGGTGCACTTTGGCGTGCTGGTGGTGGTGAACCTGGCCATTGGCATGATGACACCGCCTGTGGGCATTTGCCTGTTTGTGAGTTGCGGTATCGCCGGTATTTCGCTGGGAAAAATATCGCGTGCGGTGATGCCCTTGGTCGCGGTAGCCATGCTGGACTTGCTGATTGCGGCCCTGTGGCCACCCTTGACGATGTGGCTGCCCACTCTGCTTTACCGATGATGCAGATGACGGCCCTCATTTAGCTGGTTGCGTTAATGCTGCGACACGTCCAGCAGGATGCCCCGCACTAGGTTGCGGCTGTGCGCGCCAGCGTTGCGCATCAAGGTGGCAATGGTGGATTCCAGCGCGGCCTTGGGGGCGGCACCCTGGCGAGCCACCTCGGTCATCAGGTCGATGTCTTTGGCGTGCAGACCAAAATCAAAGCTTGGGTCATTCACATAGCCTGTAGGTACGGTGGCGAGCATTTGACTGGTCACCGTGACGCCCAGGTCGTGCGCCTGATTGGCCACAGTGTCCCGTACGTATTGGTCTGACCACGCAGGGTAGCCGGCGTCGGTGCGCGTGTCATGCAGGGCCTGCTCCACGCTGCCGGTCTGGCGGCCTTGTGCGTCGGCCTGGACCATCTGGCTCTCGTAGCGCTCCAGCACGAAGTGGCGATTGGACAGCAGGATGATCATGTTGTTCTTTGCGCCCGGCATGCCCAGCATGGCCAGCAGGTTGATGCCGATCAGGCGGGTCGCCGAAAAATCGGGTGCCAGGCTGGCGTGGTAGGGCTGGGTCAAGTCCTGTACGTAATGCATGGCCAGCCCGGCAAAGCGCCATCCCCAGTAGGCGTGGCCGCTGCGGAAAGCCAGTTCTGACAGGCCCCGATACTGGTGGATGCGCAAGAGGGGATAGGTGCGCTTGAGGAACCCGGCGGCCATGTAGATGACGGGCGACTCGTGGTAGAAGCCCATATGAAAGGGCGCTTGGGTAGAGAACGCCAGGCTGGGGTTGCCGAAGGGAATCTTGCCAAAGCCGTAGCGTGCGCCCCAGGGCGACGGGCTGTCTTCCCACAGGTTCAGGTCCATACCGTAGTCGGGCTCGTCGCTGGCCGAGGCCAGCACTGCCAGCGGCGCCACGGCTTCACCTGGACTCAGTCGTACGAAATGGTGGTCGTCGTCGTCTTTGTCGCGCGCTGGCAACGCGCTCACGGTGTCGTGCGCTAACGGCTCGGCTTGCGGCGCTGTGGACCAGGGGTCGGGCTGGATGTAGAGCGCCAGGCGGCTTTCGGGTGATACACGCAACGCTGTCAAGAATGCTTTGCGCAGCGCCTGTGGGCCTTTCTGGACTACCTGTGCATCAAACCGCAGCGCGGCTGAAAGAGGCGGGTAATGCGCAATATGGGCTTTGGCCCAGGCGTCCTGTTGGGCCAGCAGTTGGGCAATAGGCTGGGCCTGTGCGGCCAGAAATGATTCAAGCGGCTCAGCTGGCACGGTAGCGGCCCTGGCCACTTCGGGCATGCCTTCGAAAGCGCGGTAGCTGGCCAGGGCGTGGTTGCTCCAAGCCATTGCGGGGCCGGTGGTGCACAGGGTCAACAGGGTGGCAAAAAGGATGCGCTTCATGGGGTTCTGTTGCAGTAAGTCGGGTTTGAAAATGACCGTCTGATTGTGAACGTTGCTGATTTTTTTGTGTAGTCGTAGCCATTGGGGTGTCACCAATGCATCACTGCATTAGGCAATTCTCCTAAATACAAGTCCCAGAATGGTTTTAGACTGTACCGGTTACTGTCAAAACAGACAGATAGAGGATTCTTTTCCATGCACCGTCACCATCCCGTCGTCCGCAATGCCCATGTTGGCGCGCCGCATGTGTTGACGTCACTGCTGGAAGCGCGCGGGCTGCTGGAAATGGCGTTGTTGCCGGCTTCCCTGCCGCTGCTGATGAATGCCCCTGCGGGCGATGGTCACCCCGTGCTACTGGTTCCCGGTTTCATGGCCAGCGAGTCGTCGTTGGTGGCGTTGAAGCTATTTTTGCAGAACAAGGGCTATGACGTCCACACCTGGGGTCTGGGTCGCAATATGGGCTTTCGCAGCAAGCATGCCAATGCCCTTCCGCAGAAGATCCGCTACCTGCACCACGTTACCGGCAAGAAGGTGAGCCTGGTCGGTTGGAGTCTGGGCGGCGTCTTTTCCATGTATGGCGCACAACAGGCGCTTGACTGTGTGCGCTGCGTCATCACCTTGGGCAGTCCGGTCAGTGTGGATGCCGCTGGCAGCCAGTCACCCAACGCAATCAAAGCGCTTTACCGTCTCGTGTCGCACCGGCTGGGTGCCTCCGCGCATGTGATGCAGCCGCGCGCCAAGGATATGCGCGAGCGCCGTCGCCTGGCTATTCCTACCAGTTGCCTGTATTCGTTGTCGGATGGTGTAGTTCCGCCGCAGGAAGCCACCATCGATGGCGATCCGGCCCTGCACGAAAACATTCGGATTGCAGGCAGCCATATCGGGCTGGGTTTCAACGGCATTGTGCTGGCCGTCGTGGCCGACCGTCTGGCCCAGCCAGAAGATAATTGGAAACCGTTTGTTGCCAAAGGGCTGCTGGGGCAGGTCTTGGGTCTGACAACGGGCACTCCAAAAGCTTGCAGGCCAGCAGCAGACGCAAACTGACTTGCGAAAGAACTTTATGCGCCAACTCAGTGAACACGACGCCGCCTATATCTATTCAGACAGCGCCCACGCCAATTCCAACATCACGCTGTTGCACATTTACGATCAGTCCACGGCGCCAGGTGGAGTGGTGCGTTTCAAGCAAATATTGGCCCACGTAGCGAGCCGGCTGGATCGTCTGCCCAATTTCCGGGAAAAAATCCTGCGGGTGCCACTGGATCTGGACTATCCGTACTGGGTAGAGGATGAGCAGTTCAACATCGAATACCACGTGCGCCACATCGCACTGCCCAGGCCAGGCGACTGGCGTCAGTTTTGCATCCAGTCTTCGCGCATCCATGCGCGCCCGCTGGACCTGCAGCGCCCTCTGTGGGAGATGTATGTCATCGAAGGCTTGGACAGTTTTCTGGACCTGCCGGTGGGCAGCTTTGCGGTACTCCTGAAAATCCACCACGCTGCCATTGACGTGGAGAACGGCAACGAAATCACCAGCTTGCTGCACGATCTGTCTCCCAGTGCCTCATTGCCCCCGCCGGCGGCACCCTGGTTTCCAGAGTCACCTCCCGGTAATCTGGCGCTGGTCTGGTTGGCAGGCATGAATATGGCTACCTTCCCGTTTCGCATGGTCCAGCCGCTTCGCAGCAGCTGGACCGCCATCAAATCCACAGTCAAAACTTTTGCCGGTGAAATTTTGGGCCAGCCCCACGCCTTCCCCATGACGCGCTTCAACACCGAGGTATCGCCGCATCGGGTCTTCGAGACCCGCCGTTTTGCGCTGGAAGATTTCAAAACCATCCGTGCCTTGGTGCCCCATGCCACGGTCAATGATGTGGTGCTGGCCGTGTGCGCCGGCGGTCTGCGCAGCTACCTGGCCATGCAGGCTGAATTGCCCGAAACGAGTCTGGTTGCAGCGGCACCCATTGCCGTGCACAGTGACCTGCAGTCCGATCCACAAACCCATTTATCCTGGGTGCGGGTGGGTTTGGGCACGGACATTGTCGATCCGGTGCAGCGCTTGGTTGCCATTCAGTTGGCCAGTTCGTCTTCAGCCGCCATGACGCAGGCCATCAGCGCGCGGGAGCTGACCAGCTTGGCGCAACTGGCACCGTCATTGGGCATCATGGTTACGAGCAAGATGCTGCGTTCAGCTTCGGCCCTCCTGGGCGGCTGGGCACCGCTGGCCAATTGCGCCATCACCAACGTACCGGGTTCACGAGTGCCGCTGTATTTGCAAGGTGCCAAGCTCACGTACCTGTCAGCCATCATGCCCATCTCCGACGGCATGGGCCTGGTGTTTTCGGTGACCGGTTACAACAATACGATTGTGGTCTCGGTCACCGGCTGCTACGAACAACTGCCCGACCCCGAAGTACTGGCCCAGTGCCTGCGTGACAGCTTCCAGGAATACCTGGCACTGGCCCAGCGTGCCGTGCGTGCCCAGCGACGCAAGTCGTCTGCGGTAAGGCGGGTGCGCATGGCATCCATGACGCCTGTAGTATCCGTTAAGCGCGCCCGGCCTCAGCGCAAATCCAAACCTATTCAGGACGCTGGCGCAACCATTTGACGGGTGCGCCGCGGTCCCGTTAGTCCATTACTGGGGTACGAAGCCGCTGGACTTGATGATTTTGGACCAGGTCTGGCTGTAGGCCCGCTCGCGGGTGCTCAGTTGCTGCGGCGTCATGTAGCCCACGCTCAGGCCCATGGCCGTTAGCCGGTCATGTACATCCGGCATGGCCACCACCTTGGCCAGTGCGGCAGAGATCTTGTCGATGGTGGCAGTGGGCGTGCCAGCCGGCGCAAACAGGCCGTAGTAGGGCAGGTCTTCAAAGCCAGCCAATCCCAGCTCTGCAAAGGTCGGCACATCCGGCAGAAGCGGCTGACGCGCAGTTCCCATGACGGCGACCACGCGGATCTTGCCGGCTTTGTGGTTCTCGATAAAGTCAGGGATAGAGCCGGTTCCGGCCGCAATCTGGTTGCCCAGCATGTCGCCGATCATGGGGGCGCTGCCGCGGTAAGGCGCAGATTGCAGGTCCAGCTTGTACTTCTGGCCAATCACCTTGACCAAAAACTCCGGGACTGAGGCCGGTGCCGGCACACCCACAGTGCCCTTGCCGGCGCCCTGGCTGCGCACCCACGCCACGTACTCGTTCATGGACTTGGCCGGTGTGCCGCCCGATACCGCCAGCGCATTCACAAAGGTGGCAAAACCACCCACGGCCACAAAGTCACGGGCTGGATCAAAACCCGGGTTCTTCACCACCAGCGGCAGGATGGAGATGGTGTGGTCATGTGAAAGGAACAGTGTGGTGCCGTCGGCTGGGGCAGCCTTGAGTGTCTGTGCGGCAATCTGTCCACCAGCGCCGGCCTTGTTCTCCACAACCACGGGCGTGCCCAGTTGGTCTTTGAGCTTGTCGGCCAGAGTGCGGGCAATGGCATCGGTTCCGCCGCCGGGGGGGAACCCCACCAAAATCTTGATGGGACCAGTCTGCGCTTGGGCCAGGCTACCCCAGCACAAGGCGCTGACGGCCAGCACAGTGGCCATTCGTCGGTTGAGCCGGGCCGAAAAAGAGGGGGAGAGCGAAAGTGGCATGAATATCTCCATTAAAAAAAGTACAGTCGGGCACTGTCTCCACTGTAGCAATGTTTCCCATGCCCCAATTTGCCGCTAACCTGTCCATGCTGTATGGTGAATATGCCTTTTTGGACCGGTTTCGTTCTGCCGCGCAAGATGGGTTCCAGGGGGTTGAGTTTCTATTCCCTTACGACTATGCGGTAGCCGACGTGCGAGAGCGCCTGCAGATTCATGGGTTGCAGCAGGTTCTTTTGAATGCACCGCCCGGTGGCACCGATGCGGCGACTGTGCACAGCGCCTGGGCGCGTGGCGAGCGGGGCACAGCCTGCCTGCCCGGACGCGAGCAAGAGTTTCGCTTCGGTGTTGATTGGGCGCTGGAGTACGCGGCGGCCCTGGGCTGTCCACGGGTTCACGTCATGGCCGGTCTGGCGCCGGCCGGTGTGGAACTGGCACGTTTGCAAGCCACCTACCTGGCCAATCTGCACTATGCCACGTCAGCGGCCGCCAAGGTTGCGGTAGAGGTGCTGATCGAACCGATCAACACGCGCGACATGCCGGGCTACTTTCTGACCCACCAAGATCAGGCGCACGCTGCGGTGCAGGCCGTGGGTGCTGCGAATCTGCGGGTACAAATGGACCTTTACCACTGCCAAATCATGGAGGGCGACCTAGCCACCAAATTGCATCAATACCTGCCCACCGGAAGGGTTGGTCACATTCAGATTGCGGGTGTGCCCGAACGCCATGAACCCGATACGGGCGAGCTGAACTACCCCTATTTGTTTAACCTAGTGGATGCGCTGGGCTATCGGGGCTGGGTGGGCTGCGAGTACCGCCCCAGCGCTGGTACGCAGGCCGGCGCCACCCGCCAGGGACTGCAATGGATACCCAGAGGGTGACGCAGGCTTGCAAGCCGTGGCATGATGCCGCTTTGACTGCCCGCGTGGCAGCAGTGTGAGGAGGCCATGCCATGAACGCCCGTATACCCCAGTCCGTGTTGAACGCGGACACAACCCTCAGCCAAGTTAGTGCGCTATGGGACGCCGAAATCGTCCCGCAGTTGCAGGACTACATCCGCATTCCGGCCAAATCGCCGATGTTCGATGCCGATTGGGCCACCCACGGTTATCTTGACACGGTGGTTCGCAACACGGCGGTCTGGATCGAGGCGCAGAAGGTCAGCGGTCTGAGTCTGGAAGTCGTCCGCCTACCGGGGCGCACCCCGGTGCTGTTTTTTGAAGTGCCGGCCACCAAGGCGGGCTCCACCCAGACCGTGCTGATGTACGGTCACCTGGACAAACAACCCGAATTTTCTGGCTGGCGCAGCGACTTGGGCCCCTGGACGCCCAAGATCGATGATGGCAAGCTCTATGGCCGTGGCGGTGCGGACGACGGCTACGCCGCCTATGCCGCCATTGCCGCCATCCAGACGCTCAAATCCCAAAATGTGACGCATCCGCGCATCGTGGGTCTGATCGAAACCTGCGAAGAAAGCGGCTCGTACGATTTGCTGCACTACATCGATGCGCTCAAACCCCGTCTGGGCGATGTGGGCTTGGTGGTCTGTCTGGACTCGGGTGCCGGCAACTACGACCAGTTGTGGCTGACCAACAGTCTGCGCGGAATGGCCAGTGGTGTGCTCAAAGTAGAGATCCTGACCGAGGGTGTGCACTCCGGTGATGCCAGTGGCTTGGTGCCGTCGAGTTTTAGGATCATGCGCCAGGTGCTGGACCGCCTGGAAGACAGCGCCACGGGGCGCCTGCTGCCCGCCAGCTTTCATTGCGAGGTGCCAGCAGACCGGTTGGCCCAAGCGAAGGCCACAGCGGCCATTTTGGGCGACGAAATCTACAAGCGCTTTCCCTGGGCGCATTACGACTGCGGCGGTGCCACGGCGTTTGCCCTGCCAACCACCACCGACCCCCTGCAGGCCCTGCTCAACCGGACCTGGTTGCCTACGCTGAGCGTGACCGGGGCGGAGGGATTGCCGGACCTCAGCAACGCGGGCAACGTGTTGCGGCCTTACACCGCTTTCAAACTGTCCTTGCGCTTGCCCCCTCTGGTTGAGGCGGCCGCTGCGGTGCAGGAACTCAAGGCCCTGCTGGAAGACAACGCGCCCTACCAAGCCAAAGTAACGTTTGAAGGCCTGTCCAACGCGACTGGATGGAATGCGCCCAGCACGGCTCCCTGGTTTGAGGCGGCGCTGAACGACGCCTCGCAAACGCATTTTGGCGCGTCGTGTGGTTACGTGGGACAGGGCGGCACCATCCCGCTCATGAACATGTTGTCAAAAGGATTCCCGGCTGCGCAGATGATGGTGTGCGGCGTGCTGGGACCCAAGAGCAATGCGCACGGCCCCAATGAATTCCTGCACATCCCTTATGCCAAAAAGCTGACCGCTGCGGTGGCGCAAGTGATTGCCCAGTGCCCATGACTTCGGAATCCACGCTGTCTACCTTTGTTGCCAGCGATGGCGACCGCGTTGTGGTTCTGGATTGGCCATTGCTAACCGAGGTTCCCCTGCGTGGTGTGGTGGTCTTGGTGCATGGCCTGGGTGAACATGCCGGCCGCTACGAGCACGTCGCCTTGCAACTCAACCAATGGGGTTTTGCCGTGCGCAGCTACGACCAATGCGGCCATGGTGAATCCGGTGGCGCGCGTGGTAGCTTGCCCACGGATACGCGCTTGTTGGACGATCTGGCCGACATTGTGGACAGCACACGCGCGCGCCTGGGGCACAGCACGCCGCTTATTTTGCTGGGTCACAGCATGGGCGGGCTGGTGGCAGCGCGCTTTGTGTCTTTGGGGCTGCGGTCGGTGGATGGGCTCATCCTGTCGTCACCCGCGCTGGACGCTGGCCTGAGCGCCTTTCAAAAATTTTTGATCAATGTGTTGCCCCGCATCAGCCCCAACCTGCGTGTGGGCAACGGCCTCAAACCCCAGTTCATTTCGCACGACCCAGCAGTGGTTGCAGCTTACCGAGCCGACCCGCTGGTGCACGACCGAATCTCCGCAAGGCTGGCGCAGTTCATTGCCCAGGCCGGGCCCGCCACGGTGGCACTGGCGCGCCGGTGGAAAGTTCCTACCCTGCTCATGTATGCTGGAGATGACCGCATGCTTAATCCTCAGGGCAGTCGCAATTTTGCCGCCGCCGCGCCGGCGGATGTGGTGAAGGCAGTGTGCTTTGACACGCTGTACCACGAAATATTCAATGAACTTGACGCAACCCCGGTCTTTGTCACGCTGAAGCGCTGGCTGGATCAGCGCTACTAACGCAACCCCGTGGGGACTAGCGTCGCACGCGTTGGTTGGCCGCCAGCCATGCCAATGCCAGCGCGGTTAGCACCAGTGGTACCAACGAACCCCAATTGAGCAGTGCCCAGCCCCGGGTGGTGATGAGCGCGCCGGAAGCAAATGAGGTCACCGCCATCACGGCAAACACGCAGAAATTGATGGCCGCCTGGGCCCGGTCCTTTTCCTCGGGCCGGTAAGCACCCAGTGCCAGCGTGGTGCTGCCGGTAAAGATCAGGTTCCAGCCAACGCCCAGCAAGAACAGTGCAATGCCAAACTGGTGCAGCTCCACGCCCGACAAGGCGACGGCGATACAAACCAGATTCAGCAGCACGCCCACGCCCATGACCGGCAGTGTGCCGAAACGCTTGATCCAACCGCCGGTAAAGAAGCCCGGCGCGAACATGCCAATCACGTGCCACTCCAGCACAAAGGCCACATCATCAAACGACAGCCCACACTGCTGCATCGCCAGCGGCGTGGCGGCCATCAGCAAGTTCATCACGCCATAGCCCAGGGCGGCGCTGGCACAGGCCACCATGAATACGGGCTGGCGCATGATTTCGCCCAAGGGGCGACCGCCCCCAGTCGCGGAAGTGGCAGCGACAGGCGCGGGAAACCGAATGGCCGCCATCAGCGCCATGGCGATGAGCGCAACCACCGCCAATACCACGTAGGCACCGGCAAAGGGAACGTCCAGCAGCGTGCGCGAGCGCGCCGCCAGGTTGGGGCCAATGACGGCACCCAACAGACCACCGGCCAGTACCAGCGACACTGCTTTTTCGCGTTGGGGCGCTGGCACCAGTTCGGCCGCGGCAAAGCGGTACAACTGCCCGTTGGCGCTGTAGTAACCAGCGACCACGGTGGTGGCCACCAGCAACCAGAAGTTCTTGTCCACCACGGCCCAGGCCGCCACGACGGCAGACAGAAGGGCCACCAGCAAACCGATTTGGAACGAGATGCGCCGCCCGTAGCGCGATTGGGTACGCGCGACCAATGGGGTGCTCAAGGCACCGCCCACCACATAGCCCATGACGGGTAGCGTGGCCATCCAGCCAAACGGCGCCAGGCTCAGGCCGACCAGGCCGTTGATGGCGATGAAAGCGACGTTGTTGGTGAGAAAGAGTCCCTGGCACAAGGCCAGTAGCCAAAGGTTACGGTTCATGATTAGAGTAAATTGCTATTATTTTAGTAGCTGCTTAAGTATATTCGACGAGGGCCATAGGCACAAATGGCCAGCATAAATAGAAATCTATGAATAGATTGGCGATGCGGACAATTTAACGCCCAGAGCGTGAAGCAGCTTCAACACTGCGTTTAAAAATACGTCGGTGTTGGAGGCTTCCAGTGCGGCAGTGATGTATTGCGTGGTGGTCGCTTCATCATCAAGGTAGTCCGCCGCGTCAAAAGGTGCAAGTGCTTTGATGTCGGCGTCCTAAACGGAGATGCCGAATTGGCAACAAAGCCAAGCGTAACCGTACTCCCGTCGCTTAGCCTTCCACCTCGTTGCTGCGTGCCATCAGCTTGTTCAAGATCACGTCGAGCTGTTGGTGTTCGTGGTCATCCAAAGCTTCCAGATACCAGGCTTCGCGTGCTGCGGCGGCCGGCAAGATATCGGCGCAACGCTGGGCGCCTGTGGCCGTCAGCGACAGGATCAAGCGGCGTCCATCACCGGGATCATCTGCAGTGGTGATCATGCCCAGGTCGACCAACCGGCGTTGGGCCCGTGAGACACGCGCCTTGTCCATGCTGGTGCGCTCTACCACCTCTGTAAACAACAGATCACCATAGGCGTAAAGCGCCATCAATATGCGCCACTCCGGCATCTGTAGGTTGTACTGGGTCTGAAACAGGTGCCCAATCGATTGCGACACACGGTTGGCAACAACGGCCAGTTTGAACGGGATGAAGTCTTCAAGCTTGCCAATAGGCCCCAGGGTGCGACGCTTCACCGAAACCCGCTTGGGCTTGGTGGGAGCAGGAGACTTCTTTCGGACCGGTTTGCCGCTCGGCGTGGCGGCAGGAATGTGCGCGCGGCGGGTAGTCACCATGATGATGTGGCCCAGTCTAAATGTAATGTCGAAATTCGAGTCAATTGAATCAATCTACAAGGGTCGTAATGCATGCGGTTTGCGTGAAAAAAAGGGGAGCGCGTGCCGTGAATTGGTAGAAACACTTGTTGACAACGAAACAAACAATTTTCAATAATTATGCCAGTTTAAGTATCAGCGGGTACAAATTTGGACCATTGTGGAGACTATTTTCACGCATCTGTGTCAAATTTTGGTGGCCGGTTGATAGCAGATAGAAATCAAAAGGACAGTTATGAGCACGATTCACGTGGATGCCCCTGCCCCAGGGTCCATCAATGCAGCCAGACTGCGCGCGCTGATCCAGACCAAAGTGCGCCAGCGCCACCTGGTGTTGGCCTGCCTGGCCGCTTTGTCTAGCGCGGTGGTCGCGCCGGTAGCGGCGCAGTCCGCGCGAGTCGTCTACGCGCTCAATTGTCTCGGCTGTCACCCGGTACCGGAGGGCGCCAGCACGACGCATTCAAGCGCCCGACCGGCGGGTGAATTTGTGCAACTCCCGCTGGGAAGACAGTTCTTCATGCGGCTGCCATCTGCCGATGGCCACCCACTGTCGGCCGAGGACGACGCCAGACTGATCGCGGAAATTTTGAACTGGCGCAGGTCTTGCACAGCCGTCTTACGCAGTTCACCGGTGGTGGGTTTGCCACAAGCCGACAGACACGCGGTCACAAAGCAGAGTCATGATGTCCATTAGCATTCGGCGGCTGGTGATTTTGATCGCGTGGGCGCTCGTGATGCTGGCGGCCACGCTGACGCACTCACAGGGCGTGCAGCCCGGTCATGCGTCGCTTGCGACTTTGCCAGCCACGAAACCCGTCAACGCGGCACTCGCAGAGCTGGGGCGCAACCTGTACTTCGACCCCCGGTTGTCTGCTGACGGTAGCCGTTCCTGCGCCAGTTGCCACATGCCCGGCAAAGGATGGGCCGATGGGGATGCATTGGCCCGCTCCTATCCTGGCTCGGAGTATTTTCGCAATGCGCCTGGCCTGATCAATGCGCGGCACCGTGTCCGCTTCATGTGGGATGGCCGACTGGATGGTACCGATCTGGGTGGCGCTGTGCGTGACATGGTGACCCAGGCGCACTTCATGCACGCCGACGCGCGCCTGGTACAGGAACGGATCAAGCAGGCGCCAGGGTATCTGGCACTTTGGCGCGAGGCTTACGGCCCAGGCAGTGAACCTTCTGCGCCAAAGTTGTTCGACGCGTTGGGAGAATTCGTCAAAACACTGGCGTCACACAACGTGCCTTTTGATCGCTACCTTAGCGGCGATACTGCAGCCATGAATCGCAGCGCCACCGCTGGTCTGCGGTTGTTTCAGGGCAAAGCGGGTTGTATTGCCTGTCACCGTGGTGCTTTGTTGTCGGATGGCCAACGCCATCGTCTGGACGTACCGGAGAATTTGGCTATCACCGCTGAACCGCTGCGCCATATTACGATGTTGCGCTACTTTGCCGCTAGCGGCTTACCCAACTATATGCAAGAGCGTACAGATGTGGGGGCGTTTGCGGTCACCAAATCGGCGGAAGATCGGGGCAAATTCCAGACTCCGTCGCTGCGCGAACTGAAGTACACCGCGCCGTATATGCACAATGGCCTGTTTCAGACCTTGACCGAGGTCGTCGATTTCTATGATCGTGGCGCTGGCCCCAACAGCGGCCTGAAGCCACTCGGCCTCAGCCAGGTTGAGAAGCGTGATCTGCTGGCGTTTCTGGACACACTCAGCGGTGACCCGGTTGGTGTGGTGCAGCCGCAGCACCTGGAAAATTCCCTGTACTTGAGCACGGTACCCTCCCTGCCTGCAACCGCGGATATCCGGCCGGGCACGACTGCGCCGGAACTCGCTCTGATCGTGCCGTTGGCCCCCTTGCCACCGGTACCTGTACCGTCTGACAATCTGGCAACGCCGGAGAAAATCGAACTGGGCAAGATGCTGTTTTTTGACCGGAGACTGAGCGGCGACGGCAGCACCGCCTGTGCATCCTGCCACTTTCCGGAACTCGGGTGGGGTGAGCGCTCGACCGTGTCGCGCGGCTACCCCAGTACCAGGCAATGGCGCAATACCCTGACGGTGCTCAACGCCGCCCATTTCGGTAAGTTGTTCTGGGACGGTGCGGCTGGCAGCCTTGAAGCCCAGGCGCCGTTCGCTGCACAGGGTGCGGTCGAAGGTAACGGTGACCCAGCAATGATGGAAATGCGCCTGCGCTTCGTGCCTGACTACGTGGCGCGTTTTCGGCGTGTCTTTGGAACCGAGTGGCCGAGCATCACTCATGCCTGGCAGGCGATCGCCGCATTCGAGCGCACCGTGGTGTCGGACCCGAGCAAGGTTCCCTTTGATCGCTACATGAACGGAGAAAAAGCTGCCCTGTCGTCCGCCGCAGTTAAGGGTTTGACACTATTCAGTGGCAAGGCGGGCTGCATCCGCTGCCACAACGGCCCGCTGGTGTCCGATCAAGGTTTTCATGCCACCAGCGTGCCCCGTAATGATGTCTTTCGGGACAGCCCGCTGCATCAGATTACACAGCGCTGGCAGAATGCTCAGCACGGTGCGCCTGAGGCCACGTACCGTGCCGGTCCGCAAGACATGGGTTTGTACTACCGCACCAGAAAACCAGCCGACATCGGCAAGTTCCGCACACCGAGCTTGCGTGAACTCAAGTACACCGCGCCGTACATGCACAACGGCAGTCTGGCTGATTTGCGTCAGGTAATCGACTTTTACGACCAGGGTGGTGGTGTCGAGCACAAGACTGATTTGCTGCAGCCGCTTGCGCTGTCAAGCGATGAGAAGCTGGCATTGCTGGCGTTTCTGGAATCACTCAGCATGGACGAGCCCTTGCTGGTGACGCCGCCCAGTCTGCCTGAATACCAGGCCATGCAATGAGCCAAGCGTGTGAATCGGGTACCAGCCTGCTGCGACGCACCGCCAGTCGAGTCACCCGTTCATCACAGGTTTCAGCATGAATTACTGCCCAACGCGAATTACGCCGATCGAGGTCGATCTGGCGCAATGGGGTGCCCAGGTGGCAAGCTCGTTTTTCCCGCTCGAGATTCGAGCTGCCCCAGGCAAACCGTTCGCCGCCTGGGTGCAAGTGAGTCAAATGGCTAACTGCCGCGTCGCACAGGTCAAGGCGAACGCCCACTGTGCCTCACTGAGTACGGCAAGTGCCAGAAAACTCAGCAGCCGCTATGTCAAAGTGCTGTGGCAACAGCACGGCAGTGCCCAGCTTCGCCAAACCGAGCGCGTGGTTGACATTGAGGCTGGGCATTGGGCGATCTACGAGGCCAGCCGCCCGTACCAAATCGAGATGCGCGACGACTCTGCCTTCGTAGTGCTGTTGTGTGAGGTTGACGAGTGCGACGCGCTGGCCAAGCTGCTGCCGCGCGTGGCTGGGCGGAGCATGGCAATTGAAGGTGGTGCGGCGGTTGCCTTGGCTACGCTTGACGCCATGCAATCGCAGGGTGACAGGCTGGATCCGCGTAGCCACAGCACAGTCGGAAACTTTGTAGCCACGCTGTTGGCGCAGGAGGCGCAGTTCCTGGAAAATGGCGCGGGGGCGCTTCGGCGCAAGTCGCTGGAAATCCTGTTCGACGATGCACAGCAGTATGTGCGCCGACACCTGGAACGCCCCGACCTCGGTCCAAGTCAAATTGCACTAGCCTTGGGCGTCTCCCGCCGGACGCTTTACCACGCCTTCGCAGCCTCGGGAGAGACGCCGCAAGCCTGCATTCAACGCTTGCGTCTGGAGCGCTGCCGCGACGACCTGTCTCGCCAAGGTGGCAGCGGCGCCAGTATCACGCAACTCGCGCTGGAAATCGGGTTTTCCGACCCGGCCTATTTCGCGCGCATCTTTCGACGTCGATACGGTTGCACCCCGACCGAATTCCGGACCTCAGTCCGAAACACCGCATAGGCATCGCGCTATGTGAGTGCGATCATGCAATAAATTGCACGTTTATCCACTATTGAATGCACTCTAGTGCAAGCTATGTCTGTCGCGTGTGAGTACATTGACCGATTGGCCACTGATACTTCATAGCGTCGCTGGCGGCGTGGCGGCGCAAGTCGGGCGTTGGTTGAGGGTGCGGCAACAGGAGACATGAATATGCAAAATGAGCGGGGTACAGCGGCCGGTGGGGTGAATATATGGTCCGCTCTGACTAAACTCGCGGCCCTGATGCTGGTCGCGGCATGCTCGCTGGCGCCAGCACGCGCCGAGTTGCCGCTTGAGCAGTTGAGCACCACGGCGCTGCCTGTGCCCAATTCGCATCGGCTCTACCTCAGTGATCCCAGTCTTGGGCATATCGTCGATGGTCGCATCCACGTGATCGATGGCGAGAAGATGCGCTACCTGGGCCTGATAGGGGCAGGTTTTGCGGCAGCGACGGCGCTTTCGAATGACGGACAGACGCTTTTTCTGGCTACTACCTATCACAGCCGCTTGCAGCGTGGTATCCGGACCGATGTGGTTGAGGCATATAACACCGCCGATTTGCGTCTCAAATACGAAATCGAAGTACCACCGCGGCGTGCGCAGGGACTCAACATCAAGGCGCTGTTGCGGCAAACGCGTGATGGCCGCTTTCTATTGGTGCAGAACGCTACGCCGGCCGCAACGGTCACCGTGGTGGACTTGCAATCACACAAGGTGAGCGCAGAGATTCCAAATTCAGGGTGCTGGGGTGTGATCCCCTGGCCGCAAGCGCAGCCGAAGTTCTCCAGCGTGTGTGGCGACGGCACCCTCGCCACATTCGAGTTGGATGCCAGTGGAGGCTTGGCTTCGCGCAGCAACAGTGTGCGATTCTTTGACTCGAGTGACGACCCGATTTTTATGCATTACCAGATGGTAAATCAGGAGTTGGTGTTTGTCTCTTATGGGGGCTCGGTGTACACCGTTGATTTGAGTGGTGCAACACCAACTTTTCCGTCTGCATGGTCTCTGCTTGATGCGCAGACACGCAAGCAGGGCTGGCGGCCCGGTGGCATGGCGCTGTTCGCTGTTGATCCGCGCAGTGGACGCATGGTGGTCGGTATGCATCCCAAGGCAACTGAAGGTAGCCATAAAAATCCAGCCCAGGAATTGTGGGCGTTCGATTTGCAACAGCACAAACGTCTTGCGCGCGTGCCGGGACACGCTGCAGTCTCGATGGCCATGACCTCTGGAGAGAAGCCGGAACTCATTGTGCTCAACGGTATGGACAACAGTTTGGTGGCGTTTGACCTCCTCAGTGCGCGCGGCTTGAGCAAACCGTCGCGCAAGTCAGCACCGTTTGGTGAAATGCCGGTCTACATCGAAACCCAGTCACCATGAACGGACTGTTTCTCGTTGATCCGGTCATGGGGCACGCGGCGGCGGCGTCAGTGGCGGTGCTATTCCTGCTTGCCGCGTTATCCAAATTGCGGGACATTGAGCTGTTCCACGCGGTGCTGGACAACTACCAACTGCTTCCCTCTGCGTTGGTGCCGGTGGCCGCGCGCGTGCTGCCGACGCTGGAGTTGGCGGCTGGCGTGTTACTACTGCCGCTGGTATCGCGCCCTTCCGGGGCAGTCTTGGCGTTGGGCTTGTTGGTGTTGGTCAGTGGTGCAGTGGCGGTCAACCTGCGCCGAGGACGCTCTCGCATCGTTTGTGGTTGCGGCGATGACGCCTTGCCTTTGTCTGCGGGCTTGCTGTGGCGCAACAGTGTCGTCGGTATGGTCATAGTAGTGGCATCGCAGAGCCACAACTTGCGTCCTACCGTATGGCTTGATTTGCTGTCCACTCTGATGGCCACGTTGTTTTTACTGGGGCTCTACCAAGCCGCCAACTTGTGGCTCAGCCACCAATCCCGTTTTATCGACCTGAGGAATGCGCCGTGATCGAGTCTCTGATCGTTTCCAATATTCTGCTTTGGGTGGCTGTCATGGCGCTGCTGGTGGCCGTGATAGCCTTGTCGCGTCAAATCGGCATTCTGTACGAGCGAATTGCGCCCATGGGAGCTTTGATGATGGACACCGGGCCCAAGGTCGGTGAAGCCGCGCCAGTGCTGGATTTGCTTTCGCTCGACGGCCAGCAGATATCGATTGGCGCGCCCAACCAACACAGCACGTTGTTGTTCTTTTTATCCCCGACCTGTCCAGTTTGCAAGAAGCTGCTGCCGATTCTGCGTTCTGTGCAAACTACTGAGGCGTCCTGGGTGAAGTTGATTTTTGCCTCCGATGGCGAACAGCCCGAGCACGAAGCGTTTCGGCGTCGGGCGATGCTGACCGATTACCCATATTTGTTGTCGACGGAGCTCGGCATGCAATGGCGCATCAGCAAGCTGCCTTACGCGGTGCTGATTGACGAGCGCGGCGTGGTCCGGTCCAAAGGATTGGTCAATTCGCGCGAGCAGATCGAGAGCCTGTTCACGTCCCACGACCTGGGCGTGGCGTCTGTTCAGGACTACATTGAGCAGACCGTGCAGGCCAGGGCTGCTCTGAGCAAGGAGTCGACATGAACAAAATTTGGGCATGGTTGGATCGAACAACTGAGCGGCGCAGCCGGTCGCTTGCGCAGCGCACGTCGCGACGCAGTTTGCTGGTGGGGGTTGGCAAGGCAATGTTGGCTGGGGCCATAACTTTGCCAGTGTTGCCGTTTGATCGTACCTCGCAGGCGCACGCGGCCGGCGCTGCGGCCGCAGCGACCAAGGGGCCCGCTAAAGACACCGACTGCGACTATTGGCGCTATTGTTCGGTTGACGGTTTCCTGTGTTCCTGTTGCGGTGGCAGTGCCACCAGTTGTCCGCCCGGCACCACTGCGTCCAAGGTGTCCTGGGTTGGCACCTGCCACAACCCGGCCGACGGGAAAGACTACCTGCTCAGCTACAGCGACTGCTGCGGCGTGACGTCCTGCGGCCGGTGTTTCTGCAATACGAACCATGGTGACCGACCCGGCTACCACATGGGGATTCACAACGACATCAATTGGTGTATGGCCAATGACAGTTCGGTCTACCACTGCACCGTCTCGGTGATTGTCGGCATCACTGACAAGGGCTGATACGTTCGAGTTCTAGGCAGACCTCCTGAGTGGCGGTCGCGCGTTGACGGGCGCTCGTTAGTGCGCCTCTATAGTTTTCATATTGTTGTCATTGAAACGAGTTAGTAGAAACACTTGTTGACAACGAAACAAACCATTTCAATAATTCATTTACCTCGAATGTCGGCGGGGTAGACCGGTGGTGCGCAGCAGCCAGCCATCTGGTACGCCTCGGGGTGGACATTAATCCGGCCAACTGCAGTTTTTGAGTGAAAGGGTAGTCATGATTACGATTCGCACCAGTGTCGCGTCCGCGTTGATAGCGATCACAGCCTGTGCAGCCGCGCAAGACACGGGCAAAACACCAGCTGGCGCCGAGCGTGCCGGCAATGCCAGCGGCAGTATTCCTGCCTGGCCTGGCAACGAAGTGCAGCAAACAGGCTGGTCATACGGCAAATTGCGCAGCGACAACTTCAAATACAAGGGCGACAAGTCAACGTTGACCATTGATGCGTCAAACGCCGACAAATACGCCGCCATGCTTTCACCGGGTCAACTGGCCATGCTCAAGCAGGTCAAAGGCTACCGCATGGACGTGTACCCGACACGGCGCACCTGCGGCGTGCCAGACTTTGTAGCCGAGAACACCAAGAAAAACGCCGGCGGAATCGCCAAGATCGGCCCTGATGGCTGGAGCCTTCAGGAAGCCGTCGTGCCCGGTTATCCATTTCCTACGCCAGCCAATGGCACAGAGGCGATGTGGAACAGCAAAATGCGTTACCGAGGTGTCGGTGTCGAGTACAAGAACGTGGTCACCTCAGTGTCGCCACGCAAGGGCAGCACAGAATGGATCCGGGCAGGTCAGGAGTTCACAGCGTTCATGCCTTGGGGTGCAAAGGGTTCGACACTGCTGTCCACGCTGCCCCCTGTCGAATATTTTGCCTACTTTGCCTACAGCTCGCCAACCGCTCTGGCCGGTCAAGCACTGGCATTGACTTTCTTTTTGAATCAACCGGGAAGCGAGACGTTCTACTATTTTCCGGGTCAGCGTCGAGTGCGTCGCATGCCCACATACGCCTACGATTCACCACAGATTGGCATGGAAAACCAGTACACGCTGGATGAGCCCTTTGTTTTCAATGGAACGATGGATCGCTTTGACTGGAAGCTGGTTGGCAAGAAGGAAATGTACGTTCTTTACAACGCCTTTGGCGCCTACGACTTCAAGGCCAAATTCGAAGACATTGCCAAGCCCGACTTCATTGATCCGGGCCACCGCCGCTATGAGTTGCACCGCGTGTGGGTTGTCGAAGCAACGGTCAAGCAAGGCATGCGCCACACCGCACCCAAGCGCACGTTCTATCTCGATGAGGACAGTTGGACTCTGTTGGTGGCCGACGACTACGATGCCCAGGGCAAGTTGGCCAAAATGCGCGAGGGATTTGCCATTCCGGTTTACGAGACCGGCACTTGTGACGTGGAAGCATTTGTTCAGAACAACCTGACCGAAGGCCGCTACGTCTTTGACATGCACGCTGCGGGGACTGGTACCGACGTGCGTTGGATTACCGAAGTAACCGGGGCACGTTACAAGCCCGGTTTCTACACCGCAGACAACTTGCGCGCCGTCAGCGAACGTTGACCTCATCAATCCATACCGAGCACTAGCATCATGAATCCAACTTTCAAACTCCCTTTACGTTTGGTAGCAGTGGCCGTGGGCCTGACATGTGGCGTATCGGCGAAGGCCGTCACATTTGAGACCGAGAACATATCAGGCAACTTTGACTCTACGATTTCTCTGGGACTCGGTGTGCGTGCGAGCACACCGACCTGTGGCCTGGTTTTGCAAGGCGCCACAGGGCCCGGAGCGCCCACCGGTTGCCTCGACCCGATATCCGGGCTGGGTGATCAGGGCAATCTCAACTATGCACGGGGTGATCTGTTTGCCGGTCAACTCAAGGGCAGTCACGAGCTGTTGTTGAAATTGCCAGAAGACATAAAGATTTTCGCGCGCGCAAACTGGGTGCGTGACTTCGCCGCCTCCCACACGTCAGGAATCGTCAGCGCAACAACTCCCCCTGGCTTGCGTGATAACCTGGCCGAAGACGCGCGCGATGATCTCCAATTCAAGGGTCGGCTTCTGGATCTGTGGGTCAGTAAGGGCTTCCAAGTGGGTGAGCAACAGGCACGTGTTCGCGTTGGTAACCAAGTGATCAGTTGGGGCGAGAGTTTGTTTCTACCCGGCGGTATCAACAGCACCAATGCCATGGACATCATGCGACTGTCGCAGCCCGGTACCCAATTGAAAGAGGTGTTCCTGCCAGCTCCGATGATCAGCGTGGCCTCTGGCCTGGGCAAGGGCCTCAACGCCGAAGCTTATGTTCAAACGAATTGGAACGCCAGCTACTTTCCCCCCACGGGGAGCTACTGGTCCATGGTCAACGGTTTGGGCAAGGGCCATGACACCTATGGCTTGGCCGAGGACAAAGCACCCGATCGTGGTCAGTGGGGCGCGGCATTGCGCTACCAACCGGAAGGAACCCAGCTCAACATGGGTTTCTACGCGATGAACTTTCACGACAAGACACCACAGTTCAGCGTCAATATCAAAGATACTGGCGCAGTCGGTTGGACCTATGCGGAGAATCGGGAACTGTACGGAGTCAGCGCCAGTTTCCCGGTGGGCGACTGGGCCGTCGGCACCGAGCTTTCCTACCGGCCACGTGACGCCGTCTCACTTAACGTCAACGCCAGTGGTTGTAGCTCTCAGAACGGAAACTGCTGGGTGGATGAAAAACGCTATCAATGGCACTTGACGGGTATCCTCAGCCTGACTCCAAGCGGCACTGGTTCAGGGCTTCTCAAGATGCTGGGCGCCGACACCGCCACCCTGTTGGCCGAGGCCGTCGTGATCCACTACCCCGGCCTACAGGCGAGCTACGGCGGAGACCCGGTCGCGGCCGGTGGCTGGGGCTGGGGCAATGCCACCGATCCTATGGCTATGCCTGAGTCGGTTGGCACCAAGACTTCTGCCGGCTTCAACTTTGACTTCAGCTGGGTCTATGACGGTACGCTGATTCCTGGATGGCAGGTGGTGCCAGAGATCTACTACTTTCAGGCTGTGACTGGGCGCACTCCGAACACTTCGGCACTATTCATGGAGGGTGCCAAATCAGCCAATTTCACCGTCACATTCATTCAAAACCCAGCAAAGTGGCAATTTGCAATCAATTACGCCCGATTCCAGGGCGGGTCGTCTGTATTTGACCAACCTTACCGCGACCGTGACTTCTTCGGTGCTGTGCTTTCACGCAATTTCTGATGCAAGGTGACGCAACGCGTGTTGTGCTGCATCTCATGCCGTTGCCGCTCTTGACGGGAGAAGAAACTTGACTGAATCATCCCCCGCTTCGGTTGGCCGGGCGGCGCGAGCCGTCCAGGCGATGGAGCGCATACTGTTCGCCGGGCGCAAATCGATCTTGCTGGTCCTGCTGCTGCTGACGATGGTCATGGCCTGGTTTGCAGTGCAACTTCGAGTTAGTGCCGGCTTCGAAAAGCAGATGCCAACTGGGCACGAGTACATCCAGGCCTTCCAGGAGTACCGCTCCGATATGTTGGGGGCTAACCGGCTCAATATCGTGGTGCGGGCTCGCCACGGTACGATCTGGACAGCTCCCGCGCTGACGCGGTTGTTCCAGGTCACACAGGCGGTGAGCTTCTTACCCAACGCCGAGCGTCTGGGTGTGCAATCGTTGTGGACACCGAACAGCTTTGTCAATGAGATCACTGAAGACGGCTTCAGGGCCGATCCGTTGATCGACGGCAGCATCGTGCCTGAGTCCTTGAATCAGGATGTCATCGACAAAATTGCCCGTGCCACTGGTCAGGGCGGTTTTGTCGGCACACTGGTGTCCCGCGACCAGACCAGTGCCATGGTAATCGTCGAGCTCAACGAGGTAAGCGTGGATGGAACGCCGCTGGACTATGTCGCGTACAACGCACAGCTCGAAGCCCTGCGTGCCAAGTTTGAGGACCCTCAGTTTGAAATTCAGATTATTGGCTTTGCCAAGCAAATTGGAGATATTGCCGAAGGTGCACGCGGGGTGCTGGTGTTTTGTGGCATTGCGCTGCTGCTGACGGCTGCCGCAGTCTACTGGTACTGCCATTCGGTTGCGCTCACGCTGTTGCCTGTGGCCTGCTCACTGGCCTCATTGGTGTGGCAATTCGGAACCTTGCGCTTGGCCGGTTTCGGCCTTGACCCGTTAGCAGTGTTGGTGCCATTCCTGGTGTTTGCCATTGGCGTCTCGCATGGCGTGCAGCAAATCAACTACATCGTGCGCGAGATCTCACATGGCAAAAGCACCGAGGCCGCCGCACGTGCCAGCTTCAGTGGCCTGTTAATCCCAGGCACCCTGGCGCTGGTGACGGCTTTCGTGTCGTTCATTACGCTGGTTATGGTTCCCATTCCGATGGTGCGCGAGTTGGCGATTACTGCCTCGATTGGTGTTGGCTTCAAAATCGTCACCAATCTGGTGATGCTGCCGCTGGCAGCGTCGTTGTTTTCATTCGACGTCACCTATGCGCGCCTGGCGATGCAGCGACAGGAGAGCCGCGCCAAGGCCCTGCGTCTGCTGGCGCGCGTGGCGGTGCCGCGCAACGCCTTGATCGTGTTGGTGTGCAGCGCTGCGGTGTTTGTCACCGCCGTATGGCAAAGCCGTGACCGGGTCGTCGGCTCGCTCCAGCCGGGAGCACCCGAACTGCGTGCCACCTCGCGCTACAACATGGATGCCACGTCGATCGCCACCAATTACGACACTGGACTGGACTGGCTGAGCGTCATGTTTGAGGCACCGCCAGGATCCTGCGAGAACATCGCCATTGCTGACTATCAAGACCAGTTTGGCGAAGCCATGGGGAACACACCCGGAGTCCACGCGGTTTCCTCTTTTTCCGACCTGCTCAAGGTCTATAACGAAGGCTATAACGAGGGTAACCCCAAGATGGCGGTGGTCCCGTCCGATCCAGCCAACTATGCAGGGTTGGGGGTAGAAATCGGCCGAATTCGTGGCTACATGCGCAAGGATTGCAGCATGACAGCGGTGCACCTATTTCTGACAGATCACAAGGCCAGCACCATCAACGGCGTGATTGCCGCAGTGAAACGCTTTCGCGACAACCACCCGCTGGCCGGTGTAACGATTCGCTTGGCTGCTGGCAATGCCGGCGTATTGGCCGCCACCAACGAGGTGGTTGAACGCAGCGAGCTACCCATGATGGGCTACGTCTATGGTGCCATCATCCTACTGGTTCTGTTGGTCTACCGTGATTTTCGGGCAGTCATTGCCTGTTGCCTGCCACTGACGGTGGGCACCTTCATCGGCTACTGGTTCATGAAGGAGCTACAGATCGGTTTGACGGTTGCCACGCTACCGGTGATGGTGCTTGCAGTTGGCATCGGTGTCGACTACGCCTTCTATATCTACAACCGCTTGCAAATGCACCTCGCGGCGGGGCAGAACATCGTCAAGGCGCTGGAGCATTCGATTCTCGAAGTTGGCATGGCCACCATCTTTACCGCCATCACGCTGGCCGTGGGCGTGGCCACCTGGTCATTCTCCGAGCTAAAGTTCCAAGCGGACATGGGCAAGCTATTGGCCTTCATGTTCCTGGTCAACCTGGTGATGGCGATGACCACGCTACCGGCGCTGGCGGTGTGGCTGGAGCGCCTGTTTCCGCGACGCCATCCGGTGCGTGCACCAGGCATTTTGAGCCACTGACAGACCGGTTCCCATGAAACCTATTTACTCTCTGATCGCCGCCGCGTTGCTTATGCCGTTCGCACCCTCGGCATGGACCCAAGGAGTGAACCTGGCTGATGGCGTCGCGCTACGTCGCGCCCCGGCGTGGGTCAGCAGCGTACCTGCCGGAACGCCCTTGCTGGGTGCTGCACGCAGCGGCGAGCGAATGATCGCCGTTGGAGCGCGCGGCATGGTGCTGGTGTCAGATGACGCCGGTGGTACGTGGCAGCAGGCCAAGGCCGTCCCGGTCAGGGTAACCTTGAGTGCGGTTTATCTGAATGCTGATGGGCGCGCTTGGGCGGTTGGGCAAAATGGCGCCATCATCGCCAGCACGGATGGTGGGCAAACTTGGGTCTTGCAGCGTTTCGACGCGGCAGCCGACCGACCGCTGTTCTCGGTGTATTTCAGTGACGCCAAACATGGCGTTGCGGTGGGCCTGTGGTCCCTGGTATTGGTGACCGCCGATGGTGGCACTTCGTGGACCGAGGTCAAGCTGCCCGCGCCTCCGGATGGCGGCAAGGCCGACCGTAATCTTTTTAAGGTTTTTGCGGATCCTGCTGGGGCGCTGTACGTGGCCGCCGAGCGTGGCAGCGTGCTGCGCTCTACCGATCACGGCGCGACGTGGTCCTATCTGACAACTGGCTACAAGGGCTCGCTGTGGGCAGGCGCGGCGCTGGATGACGGCAGTTTGCTGGTCGGTGGATTGCGCGGTAGTCTTTACCGCAGCACAAACCATGGTGCATTGTGGCAAGCGGTTAAATCAGGCACTCAGAGCTCCATTACCGACATCGTTGCGGCGGGATCGAATGTCACGGCGGTCGGGCTTGACGGCTTGGTTTTACAAAGCGTCGACGCTGGCGCCAGTTTTAAAGCCACCGCACGTGATGATCGCTTGCCGCTGACGGCGGTGCTGTTGGGCGACAAGGGGTCAATGCAGTTGTTCTCCAAACAGGGCGTGGTCAAGCCTTGAACACCCCGCTTGCCAAGTTGAATCTGATAAGGCTGCCATTTTTTTGTATTGCGTTGAACCATGACCTATCCTGACCTCAAACTCCATATCGACGGTGCGTGGGTGGCGGCAACCGCATGCGGTCAGTTGCCGGTTTTTAACCCAGCTGACGGATCAGTCTTGGGCCACTTCCCAGTGGCCGGCGAGCCAGAACTACACGCGGCGCTGGCGGCGGCCCGTCGTGGCTTCCTGACTTGGTCCAACACATCGCCCTATGAGCGCTGGCGCATTATCACGCGGGCCACTGAGCTGCTGCGAGAACGCGCGCCCGCCATTGCGAAGATCGTAACCCTGGAGCAAGGCAAGCCGCTGGCTGAGTCATTGCGTGAAGTTCAACTCTCGGCCGACATCATTGACTTTCTGGCCGAGGAAGGCCGTCGCTTGGGCGGGCGCGGTGTTCCACCGCGGGTCGCCAACGTGCTCAGTCAAACCGTGCTGCGTGTGCCGGTTGGGCCAGTGGCGGCTTTCACGCCATGGAACTTTCCAGTCAACTTGCCCGCGCGCAAGCTCGGCGGTGCACTGGCAGCTGGTTGCAGCGTCATCATCAAGCCGGCCGAGGAAACTCCCGCCAGTTGCATGGAACTGGTGCGGGTGTTTCAAGATGCCGGACTACCGCCTGGTGTGCTCAACATGGTCCTTGGGCACCCGGCGGAAATCTCTGATCATTTGATAGCCAGTACCGAAATTGCCAAGATCTCGTTTACAGGTTCGACCCCCGTCGGACGTGTGTTGGCTGAGAAGTCGGCCCATTACCTCAAGCGCTACACAGCCGAATTGGGGGGCCACGCGCCAGTGATCGTTTGCGCCGACGCCGACCCTGTTGCGGTAGCCAAGCTGGCCGTCGCGGCCAAGTTCAGGGGTGCCGGGCAAGTGTGTGCATCCCCCATCCGCTTCTTGGTGCACCACTCGCTCTTTGCCGAGTTTCGCGATGCATTCGTGGCTGGTGCGCAGGCCCTGAAAGTTGGCTCCGGGCTTGAGCCCGGTGTGCAGATGGGCCCGCTGGTAGCGCAACGACGCGTGCTCGAAATGGAAGCCCTGGTGGCCGATGCGTTGGAGTGCGGGGCGAAGCTGCTGTGTGGTGGTCAACGCATCAACAGACCGGGCTATTTCTTTGAGCCGACCTTGATTGAGGGCGCGCCGCTAATGTGCCGCGTGCAGCAGCAAGAGCCATTCGGGCCGATCGGCCTGCTGGACCCGTTTGATGATCTGGACGACGCCATCGCGAGTGCCAATGCTTTACCGTACGGTCTGGCCGCCTACGCCTTTACGCGGGATCTGGTTGGTGCGGACCGGCTGAGCCGTGGGTTGCATGCAGGGATGGTGGGCATCAATCATTTTGGCGTGTCCCAGCCTGAGACGCCATTTGGCGGACTCAAGGACAGCGGCTTCGGATCCGAAGGAGGTCTGGAGGGCTTGTTGGCCTACACCGAAGTGAAATTTGTGAGCGTCGCAGCATGATTGCAGACTGCAACCCGCAAGCCACCACGGTCCCGCCACCGAAGGCATTGTTGCTTGATTTTGGCTCGGTGATGAGCGTCTCGGTGTTTGAACGCCACCGCGACACCGAGCGCATTTTGGGGCTTCCCGCTGGCACGTTGACCTGGCTTGGCCCGATTGCGCCTGACACCGATCCGCTGTGGTTGGCGATGCAGCGCGATGAGATTACCGAACGCGGCTACTGGTCCGCCCGGGCCAAAGAGTTGGGCGAGCGGATGGGGGAAGGTAGCTGGGATGTGCACACCATGCTGATGCGGGTACGCCAGACTGATCCCAACTCCATCGTGCGCCCCGAGATCAAGCGGCTGATTCGCGCCGCCAAGGCCGACGGCATTGTGGTGGGCATCCTCTCCAATGAGCTCGAGCTGTTTTACGGCAGTGAATTTCTGAGTCGAATGGACGTTCTGGCTGACATGTCCGTCATCATTGACGCCACGCACACTGGCATTCTCAAACCCGACCCTCGCGCTTATGCGGAGGCGGTTTCGGGTTTGGGCGTGAAGCCCGGCGAGGTGCTGTTTGTGGACGACCAGTTTCGCAACATTGTGGGTGCCGACAAGGCCGGTTTGCAAACTCAATTCTTTGATTTGCGCGACGTGGAGGGCAACCTGGCTGCCATCGCCGCGCGTCTCCAACTTACTTTACAGGTAACCCCATGACACGCATGACCCCGACCGAATTGAAGCAGGCCAACGCTCGCAGCCTGTGGCACCCCATGGCGCACCCAAAGGCGATGCAGGACACGCCGCCTGACATCATTGTGCGTGGCGACGGCAGTTGGATCTGGGACGTGGACGGACACCGCATGGTTGATGGCGTCGGCGGCTTGTGGAGTGCCAACCTTGGTTTTGGGCGGCGCGAAATTCGTGACGCAGTAGTAGCGCAGATGGACGAGCTGCCGTTCTATAACATCTTTCGCGGTACCACCCATGCCCGCGCCATCGAGCTATCGGAGCGGGTGGTCAACCTGATGCAGCCTGACAGCGTCAGCGCCGTGTTCTTCAGCAACGGCGGGTCCGACGCGGTCGAGAGTGCCCTCAAGCTCGCGCGCCAGTACTGGAAGATTCAGGGTCAGTCTGATCGCATCAAATACATCTCCCTCAAGCAGGGCTACCACGGGGTGCACTTCGGCGGCATGAGCGTCAATGGGAACACCAATTTTCGGCGTGCCTACGAGCCACTGCTGCCAGGCTGCTTTCATGTCGATACGCCTTGGCTGTACCGCAACCCATTTACCCAGGACCTGGAGCTACTTGGAAAGATCTGCGCCGAGATGCTCGAACGCGAGATTGTGTTTCAGGGACCCGATACCGTGGCCGCTTTTATCGCCGAGCCGGTGCAGGGTGCTGGCGGTGTTATTGTGCCGCCGTCCAATTACTGGCCACTGATCCGTAAGGTGTGCGACAAATACGGCGTGCTCCTGATTGCTGATGAAGTGGTGACCGGCTTTGGCCGCACCGGTCATCTGTTTGGTACCCGGATGTGGGGCGTACAGGCTGACATGTGGTGCTTGGCCAAAGGTATCTCTTCAGGCTACGTACCACTGGGCGCCACTGCGATTTCTACAAAAGTTGCCGATGTGTTTAGCCAGGGCGATCCCGCGCTGGCATCGGTGGCTCACGGCTACACCTACAGTGCGCACCCGGTTGCAGCCGCGGCGGCGTTGGCAACACTCGACATCCTGGAACGTGAAGACATTCTGGGCAACGTGAAGCAGCAAAGCGATCGCTTGATGTCCCGGTTGCAAGCCCTGGGCAAGCGTTCGCGCCTCATTGGTGACGTGCGCGGTGTCGGCTTGATGGCATGTCTGGAGATGGTGGCAGACAAGTCCACCAAGGCCGCTTTTGGCCGTGGTGCCAAAGAGGTAGCGATGGTGGCACGTGGCGCCTACGAGCGAGGCGCCATGGTACGAACTTCGGGCGCCAACATCATCTTGTCGCCCGCCCTGACCATCAGCGGAGAGCAAATCGACCTTCTGTGCGATGCGCTGGACGAATCTTTCGCCGCCGTAGAACGCTAAAGCTACAAACCCTCACGCAGGAGCTATTGCTATGAATTCATTGTCCACCCCGGCCATATCAAGCCTACCCAAGCCCCGAGCCGGACTGGGCTTTGGCGCGCTGCTGGCCGCCTCCATCGGCGTCATCGTGGCGCAAATCGGTATGGTCGCGGTCATGCAAGGCGTCGGCATCGGTGGCTGGGGCTTTTTTGTCGCAATGGTGGTGGCGTTTGCGATTGCGCTGGCCAACGCCATGGCGTACGCCGAGATGGCCTTGATGATGCCCAGCGCCGGGAGCTTGAGCAGCTATGCCGAGGCTGCGATTGGCAACTTCCCGGCCATCTTGCTGGTCTTCGCCGGCTATGTGACGCCGGCCCTCTTTGGCCTGCCGGCTGAGTTGATATTGGCGGACCAGATTTTGACCCAGGCGATCCCCCTGCATTTGCCGCCGTTTGCCTGGCCGGTGATGCTGGTGGTGGTGTTTGCTGGCCTGAACATTCTGGGAACCGATGTGTTTGCCAAGGTGCAGACCACGTTGAGCTTTACCGTGCTGCTGTTTTTGGTGGTGACCGGTCTGCTGGCATTGTCAGGGCAGGCGGCCACACCAATGGTGGGTGGTTCTACGCTGGCGTTCGCTGCCATGGGTAAAGACACCGTGACGATGGGTGTTGTGGCGCTGGCGTTTTGGGTATTCGTGGGGTCTGAGTTTGTTACGCCGCTGGTGCCTGATGCCAGCAATGCAAAGCGTGATTTGCCGCGCGCCATGATCGGTGGGTTGATTGTGATTTTTCTGGCCGAACTGCTGTTTGCGGTGGGTGCTGCAGCGCTGATCCCGCGCGACAAACTGGCTGCCTCTGCCACGCCCCACCTCGACTATGCGGTGGCGGTGTTCGGTCCGAACGCGCGCGTTTGGTTCGCCGTACTGGCGTTATTGGCATCGGCCAGTTTGCTCAACACCGTGCTGGCGGCCGTGCCGCGTATGCTTAGCGGCATGGCTGAGAATGGCCAGGTGTTTCCGGTCTTCAAGCGGATGCATTCGCGATTTGGTACACCGGTGGTGGCGATTCTGTTTGTGGCGGCGCTACCTTTGATCGGGCTGGCCTGGTCGGGCGGCGACGCTATGGCCATCCTGCCGTTGACGATTGCTGCGTCAGTCGCGTGGTTGCTGGCTTACATCATGGCGCAGGTGTCGCTGCTGGTGCTGCGTTGGCGCCACCCGGAGATGGCGCGGCCCTTCCGCATGCCTGGTGCGCCGTGGCTGCCACTATTGGCCATCGGCGGTATGACGTACGTTGTCATCAACAGTTCACCAGCGCCCGAAATGACGCAACAAATAGTGCAGTACACCGGCATCGTGTTGGCCTTGTTCGCCGTGGTGGGTGCGATCTGGGTCAAGGGCGTGATGCGCAAGGGTTTGTTCGAACCAACTACACCGGTGACGCACGGTGCAAGTCAGTAGTTCAAGCGTGTAAGGGTACACAACACCATGAAACAAGGTCTGAGAATTCTGATTGTCGGCACGGCCGACACCAAAGCCGATGAGCTTCAATTCATGAAACGCTGTATTGAGGCGCAAGGTGCCTCGGCAGCCATCATGGATGTGGGCGTGCTGGGTGTGCCAAGTTTTCAACCCGAGTACACCAATGGCAGCGTGGCGGTGGCAGCCGGCACCACGCTGGCGGCTATCGCGGCGCTCGGCGACGAGAACGCGGCGATGACCCAGATGGCCCAAGGCGCGGTCAAGTTGACGCTTGATCTCTATCGTGCAGGACAGGTTCATGGTGTGCTGGCGTTGGGCGGCACCATGGGCACCGATTTGGCTTTAGACGTGATGGCTGCATTGCCGTTGGGTATGCCCAAGCTCATTGTCACCACAGTGGCTTACTCGCACTTGATTGCGCCGGAGCGTCTGGCTCCTGACTTGATGATGATTCTGTGGGCCGGAGGACTCTATGGTCTAAACACCATCTGTCAGTCGATTCTTAGCCAGGCCGCAGGCGCTGTTTTGGGTGCCTGCAGCACGGTTGTTGTCAGCGTGCCCAATCAGCCCCGGGTGGCCATCGGTTCGCTAGGGAAATCTTGCTTGTCGTACATGGTGCGGTTGACCGAGGGGTTGACCGCGCGGGGGTATGAGCCGGTTGTTTTCCATTGCACCGGGATTGGTGGGCGGGCCATGGAGACGCTGATCGAGCAGGATCAATTTGTCGCCGTGTTTGACTTTGCGTTGGGCGAGGTCACCAATCATCTGAATGGCTCGGTCGTCAGTGCTGGCCCTAGCCGCCTGGAAGGGGCTGGTCGGCGCGGCGTGCCGCAATTGGTGGCACCGGGCGCAAGCGACATGATCGATGTACAAAGCTGGTTGCCACTGCCACCCCGGTACGCAGTGCGCCCCTATCACGCACACAATCGATTGATTGGGTCTGTCATCACGACAGAGGACGAGCGTCGCGAACTGGCGCGCACGATTGCGGCCAAGTTGGCCACCTCCAAAGGACCGACCGCGCTGCTACTACCGCGTCACGGTGTGCACGAGTGGGACCGCCCCGACCAGCCATTGCATGCCCCGCAGGCCCACGCCGCTTACATGGACGAGTTCAGGCGCTGTGTTCAAGATCCAATTGAGTTGCACGATTTGGACGTGCACATCAACGATGATTCCTTTGTCGACGCCGCATTGGCCATCTTTGATCGCTGGGTGGCGGAAGGGAAAATTCCGGCTGGGGTCCGAAAAAGGTCGCTCCGGAAGGTACTGTCAACCTCCTGAGGATGAACGGATACGAATTGCTGTAGTTGGCGTGTCGATTTGAAATCGGCGCAAGACCTTCTCCCGCACTCGCTTTGGCTAATGCGAATTCTCGGCCCGGTTGTTCAAGGCGTCTGGGATGCGCTAAGCGAGAAGTACTTCCACAACCGGGTGTTTAAGAGCCTTGACGCGTTGGAGGACACCTGCTGGCAGCATTGAAAACTCTGGAAGACAACCCCAGCTCACTTGGCTCAATCGTGTGGTTGCCCTGCATCGTGGCTGCACTATTAACTTCATTGATGAAATAGAAATGCAATATGGTGTCAGGTAGCCCGTTTTAACTTGCCTTGGTGACTGTGCGGGCGGGTGCCTTTTTTGCGGGAGCTTTCTTGGAAGCCGCTTTGGTTGTTCCAACCTTAACTGGTGTTGCTTTGACTGCAACCACTTTCTTGGCCGACGCCTTGCCATTGGATTTCTTGGTTACAGCCTTTGCCGCCGCCTTTGTAACTTTTGCTGCCTTTGGCTTGGCCGCTGGAGCTAGTGCTACCTTCGTTCTGGCCGCTGCTTTGGGTTTGACCGGTGCAGCGGTGCTGGAGCCGGTCCAAGTCAGGCGGGCTTTTTTGGCCAGCGTGACAACTTTGGCAATGGCTTCGTCGGTAAACACACCGTTGACGCCCGAGATGGCCGCCAGCTTCATGCCATGCTTGAGGCCCAGCTTGTAGATCTCTTTGACCTTTTCCCACTCGGTATCGCGCCCGACGGTGAACACTTCGAAGCGGCCTTCGAGTGCCAGCACGATGGTTTCTGCCAGGCAGGCATAGATCACGTTGGGCGGCAAAGAAATGCTCTTCATACCCTTGACCTTGGTCGGCAGGTCAATCTCTCCCGACTCGATTACCAGCACGTCGGGGCGCTTGGCCACGTCGCTAGCTGGCAGGTCCAGAGGGCGTGCTACGTCGGTGATAACGCAACCAGGCTTGACCCGCATGATGTCCAGAATCTCTTTGCCGGCACCCGAGGTGGATGTGACGATCATGTCCATATCGGCCAGCAACTCGTTGTAGTCGATGGTGGTGAAGACTTTCGCGTCTGGTGTTTCCTTCAGTATGGAGGCCTTGAGTTCATCAAGTTTGCTCAACGTGCGCCCGGCCAGGTAGACCTCGTCGAACGACATGGCCAGCAGCCGTGCGCTGACAGAACCGATGGAGCCAGACGCCCCGATCACCATGGTCTTGGCGGCCACCTTCTTGTTGTGCTTGTTGATGTGCACCAGTCCCATTCTTCGCATGGCGTCTGCCGCAGCCCACAACGCGCCCGAGGCGCTGTAGCTATTGCCTGTGGTAATCGGCAAGCTGGAGCGGCGTGCCACGGTCACACCGGCATCGCCCACGACTTTGGTAAAGGCACCCAGACCCATGATTTGCGCACCCATCTTCTCGGCCATCTTGGAGGCCTGCAGCAGACGGCGGTAGGTGAACTCGGGGCTGCGCGACAGCATTTCCTTGGGCGTGCCGCCCACGCTGATCAGCCAACCTTCAGCCTCTGCGCCCGTGGGGGACACGATGTTGCTCATCTTGCAATAAACCATGGGGGGCATGTGCGCGGCCAGGGTCTCTACTTTGTCCATGACAAACTTCGGCGTGGCTTTGGGGATGGGGAAGGCGTTCTTGATGTAGTTCTGGCTTAAGGGGTGGATCACAAACGCAAAGCGGCGGATGTTGCGGAACTTGCCAGTGGGGTGCAACAAGCGTGGTTTGATGTCCAGCTCGTTCAAAATCTCTTCGAAGTCGTCGTCCGACACTTCTTCTTGCGGCTTCTCCAACGCGGCCAGAATCATGGCCTCAATGGTGTTGATGCCCACCACCTCGGGAAACAGCTTGGGCGACACGTCGATGACCAAGTTGACCTTGCACTTGGTGAAAAAGGCCAGGCGCTGGTCGTCAACCGCCGACGTGATGATGGTCTTGCCTTCCAGGTTGGAGGCATTGCTGACGGCCTTGAGTTCGGCAAAGGTGCCCACGATGACGTGCGATTTGGCCACTACATCGGCCACCATTTTATTTTTGAAACCCGATAGTGCGGCTTCCAGCATCTGGCCGGACTTACCCTGCAGCATGTACTTGCTACCCTTGGCATACAGCTCCAGTTGGTCCAGCGAGCCCAGCATCGTGGGTGCGCCAGTCTGGAACAGCGCATCGGCAAAGCTCAGGTTCTTGGTGTAGTCGGACATGGCAACCGCCATGTCGTAGTTGCGCATGCCGGAGAGAAACAGCACCAGGTTGTTGTTGAAATAGTGGCCCAGTTCTTTTTGCACGTGGCGCACGGCGCGCACTTGCAGCAAGCGGCGCAGCGTAGCGCCGGTGGTCACCGGCACACGGGTCACGACGTTCAGCAGGCGCTGGGTTTCTTTGTTGATGACGGTGCGCAAGCCAACCTGGTAGTGGTCAGGGATTTCACCCAGGCCGATGGCGTCTACCGTGGCCTGCTGGCGGCGCATCAGTTCCCAGGCCTTGCCTGTGTCTTGATCGGCACCCATGCGGCGCACGGAAAACGACTGCCCCAGGAAATCGGTTTTGAATTCGAAATCCTGCTTGGACGAACCCAAGGTGACTGTGACTACTTTTTTCATTGTTTGCTCCTCGTATTGCTTTTTAACCCAACCGTCAAAACCCGTGCACGCACATTAGTTTTTGGCCGGCTTTTGTGACTTCTTGGCACTGGTGCGCTTGGGCGCACTTGCAGCGGCTTTATCCGCCTTGGTGCTAGATGGTTCCTTGGGCGGCAGTGCCTTGCGTATCAGGTCTTCACACTGCTGCTGCGACATATAGCGGGGCACCGGATATCCGGTGTGTGCCTCGTGGCAGGCTGCGACTGCCAGCTTGGGGATGTCGGCCTCGCGCAGCGCCGCCAGTGTGGTGGGAATGCCCAAGTCACGGTTGAGCTGGTCGACCGCATCCAGAAATTTTTGTGCCAAGGTGTCGGTGTCTTCATTTTCCGTTCCAACCTTGGCAGCAACCGCCAACAGGGCCAGCCGGTCCACGATGGCCGGGTGCGAATATTTCAGCACATAGGGCAGCATGATGGCGTTGGCCAGACCATGCGGCGTGTGGTACAGGCCGCCAAACTGGTGGGCGATGGCGTGCACATAGCCCACGTTCGCGCGGGTGAAGGCAAAGCCGGCGTAGGTGGAAGCCAGCGACATTTTTTCGCGCGCGGCCAGGTTCTGGCCATCGGTGTAGGCGGTGCGCAGGTTCTCGAAAATCAGGCTCACCGCCGACAGCGCCATGCCATCCGAGTACGACGTGGTCCAGTTGCCGACAAACGCCTCAATGGCGTGGGTCAGGGCGTCGATACCGGTGGCCGCCGTGATGTGGGGCGGCAGCCCGGTCATCAGGGTCGGGTCCAGCGCGGCCATTTTTGGCACCATGCGGGGGTCGACGATGACCAGTTTTTTGTGTGTGACGGGGTCAGAGATCACGGCCGCCACCGTCACTTCAGAGCCGGTTCCGGCCGTGGTGGGTACCGCGTAGATCTTGACCGGCGCGCGCAGGCCCTTGAGGTAGCCGGCCAACTGATTGAGTGGCTTGGGGTTGGATACCGCCACGGCAATGGCCTTGGAGGCATCCATGCTGGAGCCGCCGCCAAAGGCGACGATGGCATCGCAGTCATGCTCGTGGAAGAAATCGATGCCCTTCTGGATTAGTGGAATGGGGGCGTCGGGTGTGATTTCGTCAAACACCACGAACTGTGCGCCGCCAGCATTCAACGCATCGGTCAGGTCCTTGAGCAGGCCCAACTTGGAGATGATGCTGTCAGTGACGATCAGGATTTTTCGGTGGCCAAAGCCGGCAACGGCCTGGCCCAGGCGGGCGCTGGAGCCGGGGCCGACCAGCAGCGTGGGTTGTGGAATGGGAATGAAGCGGGTTATCAGCCCCGCACCCTTCATCAAAGCCCCCAGTCCCTTGGCGCGGACGGTGTTGCGCATGGATTCGGAAATCACGAGATAGCTCCTGGCATTTGGACAAAGATGGCACTGTAGTATGCCCATACCTACAAGAGTTGGGGCGCCAACCTAGACGCGGACAAACCCTGATGGCAGGGCACGCGCACAGTGAGCGAGCGTGGGGGCTAAGAAAGCAAGCGCGCCAGGGCCGTGAGTGCAGCTGTCTCGGCCCGCAGCACGCGAGGGCCCAGCGTGACCGGCGTGAAGCCACTGGCCACGGCTGCGACTTCTTCGCCGGCGCTCAGGCCACCTTCAGGCCCAGAGAGAAACGTGGTGTGCGGCGCAGTGCCGTGGGCCAGGTGTTGGCGCAAGGGGCTGGAGCCGTCGCACAGGGACAGCAGCCAGCGGGCATCGTCGCCCTTGGGTGCCAGGGCTTGCAGCCAGGCTTGCAGGGTCTTTACCGGCTTCACCAGCGGCACGCGGTTGCCGCCGCACTGTTCACAGGCCGCAATGGCCACGCTTTGCCAGTGGGCTACTTTTTTCTCGGCGCGTTCACCCGAGAGGCGCAACACGCTGCGCTCGGTCATCAAGGGCTGGATGCTGGCCACACCCAGTTCAGTGGCTTTTTCTACCAACCAGTCCATGCGCTCGTTGGCTGGCATGCCCACGGCCAGGTGCACGGCGTGGTGGGCTTCGCGCTCGACTGCATGGTGGGCACCCACCAAGACCTGCACGTCGCTGCGACCCATGTGGGTGATTGTGGCTTCAAATTCGCCACCGCTGGGTGCGGCGCCATGCCAAGCCGCCGTGGGGTCGCCACTACCGTTGAACAGGGTGATGCTGTCACCCGGCTGCAGGCGCAGCACCTGCACGTGACGCGCTGCGCCAGCCGGCAGTTCCAGCGGGGCGCCGCTGGCCAGGGGTGCGGGGCAGTAGAAGCGGGGCATATGGATAAATGCTATGAATATAGGAGCTTGTTACGTATATTCGACGAGGGCTGGAGTGTTATTTGACTCATGATCGTCCGAATGCATAGGCGTTTGGAACGGCGATGCCTTCGATACGCTCCACCAGGCGCAGCAGGGGTTTGAGTTCCATATAGCGGCTGCAGGTGGCGCGAATGTAGTCAATAAAACGCGGGGTGTCGGCCAAATACTGCGGCTTGCCGTCGCGCAGGGTCAGGCGGGCAAAAATGCCGGCCACTTTCAGATGGCGCTGCAGCCCCATCCATTCCACGCCCTTGTAAAACTCGCCAAAGTCGTCGCCCACCGGCAGGCCGGCCTTGCGCGCCTTTTCCCAGTAGCGGATGGTGACGTCCAGGCAGAAGTCTTCATCCCAGCTAAGGAAGGCGTCGCGCATCAGGCTGGCGATGTCATAGGTGATGGGACCATACACGGCATCCTGAAAGTCCAGTACCCCTAGACGGGTGGCAGTGGGGAGCCCCGGAGTGAGCGGCAGCGAGCTACGCATCGGGGTCACATCCTGGACCATCAGGTTTCTGGGCATAAAGTCGCGGTGCACAAAAACGCTGGGCCAGGACAGGTTGGCGGTGATGATTTTCTCGAACGCGTCGTCCAGAGTCTTGCGCTGGGCGGCGTCCAGAGTGAACTGGCGGTGCTGGGCGATGTACCACTGTGGGAATAGCTCCAGCTCGCGCAACAGCAGGGGGCGGTCATAGGGTGGCAGCACGCCTTCACGCGAGGCTTTTTGCCACTGCACCAGGGTTTCCACGGCATCCAGATACAGGGTCAGCGGCGGTGCCGCAGTGGGGTTGATCACCTGCATCATGGTCTGCGTCCCAAGGTCAGTGAGCAGCATGAAACCGTTGGCCTCATCCCAGGCCAGTACCTGGGGAGCTTTGAGGCCGGCCTCGGCCATCAACCCGGCTACGTGCACAAAGGGTTGGCAGTTTTCTTTGTCGGGCGGGGCGTCCATGATTACCAGGCTGCCGCCACCGGATGGTGGTACGCGCTCCACCCGCAGGTAGCGACGAAAGCTGGCGTCCGCAGAGGCCAGGCGAACGGAGTTCAGGACCAACCCGTGGGCGGATTGCAGACCGGCCAGCCAGGTGGCGAGCAAGGCCTGGCGCTGGGGATCGCTCCACAGGGTGGACAGGGGGGCGGGGGGCGTGGTGGGGCTGGCAGTGGGGCTCATGGATAATCCATTCTACAAAGCCCATTCCACATTGCTGCTACGCCCCTTAGCCCCGAGTCGCCGTCTTGACGATCCCGTCCTTTCGCCCATGCCTGTTACCCAGCCAGATCTGAGTGTGCGCCGGCCAGCACTGCGCTGCCTGTTGCCCGGCATGGCTGTGCTTGCGGCGCTGGCGGTGTCTGGCGTTTCGGTGCACGCCCAGGAGACCGATGCGGGTTTGACGCTCAAATCCACCGGTCTGCTGGACGAGCAATTGCCCTCCACCCAGGGCGATAAGTTGCCCGTCTTTGTGGTGGGAGACCGTCTAAAGGGCCGCCCCGATCTGGATACCGTGATTGAAGGAAATGTGGAGCTGCGCAAGGCCGGGACCGTGATCCGTGCCGACCGCATTGAATACTCCCAGCCCACCGATCAGGTTATAGCCAGCGGCAACGTACACATCAACCGTAAAGGTGATGTGTTCGAAGGCCCACTGCTGGACCTCAAGGTGGATGCCTTTGAAGGCTTCTTCACAGCGCCCAGCTACCATTTTCTCAAGAGCGACGGCCATGGTGAGGCTGAGAAAGCCGAATTTTTGGACGAGAGCCACACCATCATCCACAACGCCACTTACACCACCTGCCAGCGCAAGCCGGGCCCCGACTGGCTGCCCGACTGGATATTGCGGGCCAGCCGCATCGAGCTGGACAACGACGAAGACGTGGGCATCGCCCATGACGCGGTAGTCAGCTTCAAGGGTGTGCCGATCCTGCCCATTCCTGCCCTCAGCTTTCCGCTGACGGACAAGCGCAAGTCCGGCCTGTTGCCGCCCACCATTGGTGTGGGCACCGACAACGGGGTGGAGGTGGCCCTGCCCTACTATTGGAACATTGCCCCCAACCGCGATGCCACTTTTACACCCAAGCTGATGACCCATCGCGGCATCGACTTGGGCGGTGAGTTCCGCTACCTTGAGCCTGCTTACTCCGGCATCGTGCGCGGCAACTTCACACCTGGCGACCGCCTGACCGATACCGACCGTTGGGGTCTGTCCTTTTCCCATCAGGGCACGGTACCCACCGAATTGGGTGGTGTGCTGGTGGGCGCCAACGTCAATCGGGTGAGTGACGACACTTACTGGCGCGACTTTCCCAGCAACAGCGTGAGCAACAGTGCCTTGGGCACCGCCACTGCGGCCACCACGGCGGCGGGCGCGGCCATCACCCAGCGCCTTCTGCCCACCGACCTGATTGCTGCTTGGGGCCTGGGAGCTTTTTTTGGTACGGCACGCGTGCTCAAGTGGCAGACGCTGCAAGATGTGACAGCGCCCATCATTCCGCCGTATGACCGTGCACCGCAACTGACCGGTCGCTACGCGCTGACCAACGTGCGGGGGTTCGACTGGTCGTTCGACGGTGATTTCACCCAATTCGAGGCCGACCGCAGTCTCACCCTGCAACCCAATGCGCGCCGTGGCATGGGCCTTCTGCAGATCAGCCGCCCGTGGTTGGCTCCAGAGGGCTTCATCACGCCCAAACTGCAGTGGCATGCCACCAGTTACCAGTTTGATGCGGCCCTGGCCGATGGTTCGCGTGCGGCCGACAGCGTGGTGCCAACCTTCAGCTTGGACAGTGGACTGGTGTTTGAACGCGATACCCGGCTTTTCGGGCACAACCTGATCCAGACGCTAGAGCCCCGCGCCTTCTATGTATACACACCTTACCGCAACCAAGGCCTGCTACCCAACTACGACACGGCAGCCAATGACTTCAACTTTGCCACTATTTACACCGAGAACGCCTTTGTCGGACACGACAAGATTTCCGACAACAACTTGTTGACCCTGGGCGTGAGCACGCGCTTTCTGGATGCCGAAAGCGGCGCACAGCTTGCCAGTTTTGGTGTGGCCCAGCGGTTGCGGTTTGAAGACCAACGCGTCGCATTGAACGCGGCAACGCCTGCCGCACAGGCGGGTTTTAGCGATGTGTTGCTGGGTGCCTCGGTTAACGTGCAAGACAGCTGGGCGCTGGACACCACCGTGCAGTACAACGCCAAGACTGACCGGTCCATCCGCTCAACTTTTGGGGTTCGTTACACCCCGGGACATTACCAGGTTATCAACGCGGCCTACCGTTTCCAGCGCGACTCCAGCGAACAAATGGATGTGAGTTGGCAGTGGCCGCTCAACAATCTGTGGGGTGATACCGGTACAGATCTGGGCGCCGGGCGCGGCCAGGGACCGGGACGCTACTACGGCGTGGGGCGTCTAAACTATAGCTTCGACGAGCGGCGCCTGGTCGACACGATTCTGGGCGTCGAGTACGATGCGGGCTGCTGGCTGGCCCGGGTTGTGCTGGAGCGGGTGCAGACCAGCACCTCCACTGCAACCGGACGCCTGATGTTCCAACTGGAGTTGGTGGGATTGACCCGGCTGGGCGTGAGTCCACTGCAGTCCCTGACCCAAAATATTTCGCGTTACCAGAATTTGCGTGAATCGGGCGGGAGTTCCAGCCGCTTTAGCAACTACGATTGAATGACCATGAATTTTCGAATTTTGGCGCCCGCCATAGGCCTCCTTTGCAGCCTCTTTGTCCCGTGTCTGCACGCCCAGAGTGCACAACCAGCGGATTACATCGTGGCCGTGGTCAATTCCGAGCCCATCACCAATGGCGAATTGCGTGTCGCCCAGCAGCGGCTGACGCGTGAACTCACCCAGCAGCGGGTGGCGCTGCCACCAGAGGCCGAGTTGCGCCGTCAGGTGCTGGAGCGTCTGATCAACGAACGCGCCCAGTTGCAGGAAGCCAGCGAAAAAGGAATTCGTGTTGAGGAGTCCGCAGTCGAGCAAGCTGAGCAGGCTATCGCACGGCAGAACCAGATTGACGTGCAAGAGTTGCACCGCCGCATTGTTCGCGACGGCGTTGACCTGAAGCAGTACCGCAGCCAATTGCGCGACCAGATTACGCTGCAACGCCTGCACGAGCGCGAAGTCGAAGGCAAACTGCGTGTAACCGATGCCGATATTGACCGTTTCATCGCTGAACAACAGGGCAGCGACGCCGACGCCATGGCCCAGGAGATTAACCTCGCAAACCTGCTAGTGGCCGTGCCCGAAAAGGCCACCACCGAACAGGTGGCTGCGTTGCAGCAGAAAGCCCAAACAGCTTTGACCCGTGCACGCGCCGGCGAAGACTTCGCTGCTCTGGTACAGGAGTTGTCGTCGGCGGACCACAGCAATGGTGGCCAGATGGGGCTGCGCCGGGCCGACCGTTATCCGCCTTCCTTTGTCAACGCCACACAGAAGCTGGCCGTGGGTGAAGTGTCGGATCTGGTGCGTTCGGGTGCGGGCTTTCACATTCTCAAAGTGATTGAACGCCGTGCGCCGTCGGCCCCGACCCGAACCGTTGTGCAAACCCATGCCCGCCACATCCTGCTGCGTCTGGGTCCTCAGTTGACACAGGCCGCCGCCATGGCCCGCCTTACCGATTTCAAGAAGCGCATTGAGTCCGGCAGTACCACCTTTCAGGCACTGGCCCGTGAAAACTCGCAAGATGGCAGCGCCACGCAAGGCGGTGACTTGGGTTGGGCATCGCCTGGCACGTTTGTGCCGGAGTTTGAAGAACCCATGAACCGCCTGGCGGACGGACAGATCAGTGCGCCCGTTGTGTCACGCTTTGGTGTGCACCTGATTCAGGCCCTGGAGCGTCGCCGCACCGAGCTCAGCCCCCGCGAAGTGCGCGAATCCATTCGCGCCCAGTTGCGCGCGAGCCGCTACGAAGCCGCGTTTACCGCGTGGGCGCAGGAAATCCGCAACAACGCCTTTGTGGAGTTCCGCGAGCCGCCCCAGTGAAGCACATTGCCCGTAAACGTTTTGGCCAACACTTCCTGATCGACGGCGGCATCATTGATGCCATTGTCCGTGCGATTGATCCACGCCCGGGTCAGCGCATGGTGGAGATTGGTCCGGGTCTGGCAGCACTGACCCAACCGTTGGTGGAGCGTCTGGGTCACCTGACGGTGATTGAGCTGGACCGTGATCTGGCCCAGCGTCTGCGCGGTCATGGTCAACTCACAGTCATCGAATCCGATGTACTGAACGTGGACTTTGCCCTCGTCAACGCTACGTGGTCAGCTACTAATTCAATAGCAAATGCAGGCGCTGGTTCAGTGCCGCAGGCCAAGTTGCGCGTGGTGGGTAACCTGCCTTACAACATTTCCACCCCCATCCTCTTTCATTTGTTGGCGGCGGTGGACGTGATAGAAGACCAGCACTTCATGCTGCAAAAGGAAGTGATCGACCGCATGGTGGCAGAGCCCTCCACATCAGCGTATGGCCGCCTGAGCGTGATGTTGCAATGGCGGTATGCCATGGAGAACGTGCTGTTTGTCCCACCTCAGAGTTTTGATCCGCCGCCACGGGTGGACAGCGCCGTGGTGCGCATGCTGCCGTTGTCCCAACCGCCGCTGCTGGACGTAGCGCTTCTGAGCGAGTTGGTGCAGGTGGCTTTTAGCCAGCGCCGCAAGCTGCTGCGGCATACCCTGGGGCGATGGCTGGCGGACAAGGGCTTTGGTGGTCACTTCGATGTACAGCGCCGTGCCGAAGAAGTTGCGGTCGCTGACTACGTGGCCCTGGCTCAACAGATGCCGACCGCTACCTGAGTGGGGGCGGGGCGCACTCGGCATGTGGCCCAAGCCACATTGCGGTAAGCTTGCAGATTACCGCTGACACACCATGAAACTGACCACATACACCGACTACGCCCTGCGCACGCTGATGTATCTGGCCGTCAATCGGGAACGTCTGGTTACGATTCAGGACATTGCCAGCCTGCACAGCATTTCCAAAAACCATTTGACCAAGGTTGTGCACCACCTGGGCCAACTCGGCTTGCTGACCACTGTTCGGGGACGCAATGGTGGGCTCAAGCTGGGCCGTGAACCAGCAGACATCAATATCGGTTCAGTGGTGCGCCAGACTGAAACCGACTTCAACATGGCCGAGTGTTTCAACCGCGAAAGCAACCGCTGTGTTTATGCCTCGGCCTGCGTACTCGAAGATGTGCTGGGCGAGGCCACGGCGGCCTACCTGAAGGTGCTCGATGGGGTGACCCTGGACCATCTGGTGCGCAAAACCGCCGCGCACCCTGATTCGGCTGCCACGGCCCAACAAACGGTTCGGTTCTTCAGCAAGATGCCGCTGGTCAGATGAGCTTGGAGTAGGTGGACGTGGTGGGCTGGCCCAGGAACTTGTCAAACACCATCCCGCTGGCACGCACAAACAGGCGCCCCTTGGGTGTCACACGAATCGCGTCGGGCGTGATCGTGATCAGACCTGCTTCCTCGTAAGGCAGAAGCCGCTGCAGCTCCGGTGCGAAATAGGTATTGAAGTCGATGCCGTATTTGCGGTTAACGCCGTCCACTTCCACCGGTGCGCTGCACATCAGGGTCATGATGATGTCGCGGCGCAACACGTCGTCCTGGCTGAGTTCAAACCCCTTTTCAATCGGAAGTTCTCCCGCGTCCAGGTGCTGGTAATAGGCGCTGACCGTGCGCACTGCCTGGCTGTAGGAGTTGCCCACCTTGCTGATGGCCGAGACGCCAAAACCAATCAAGTCGCACTCGGCGCGGGTCGTATAGCCCTGGAAGTTGCGGTGCAGACTCTTGTCCAGGCGCGCCTTGTTCAGTTCGTCATCGGGTTTGGAAAAGTGGTCCAGTCCGATGTAGACATAGCCGGCGTCGAGCAGGCGGCGCATTGACATCAGGAAAATCTGCAACCGGGCCTCGGCCGACGGCAGGTCGCTGGGCTCGATGAGGCGTTGGGCCTTGAAGCGCTGGGGCAGATGGGCGTAGTTGTACAGCGCAATGCGGTCGGGCGAGACACGGATCAGGTTGTCCAATGTGCGACCAAAACTCTCCTGAGTCTGCTTGGGCAAACCGTAAATCAGGTCGGCATTGACGGACTCAAAGCCATGCTTGCGGCTTTCCACTACTGCCGCCTCCACCATTTCCAGCGGCTGGATACGGTTGACCGCCTGTTGCACGGCGGGGTCGAAATCCTGCACGCCAAAGCTGTTGCGGTTGAAACCCAATTCGGCCAACATGGCCAGGGTCCCGCCCTGCACGGTGCGGGGATCGATTTCAACGCCCAACTCGGCGTCCGGTGTGAATTGAAAGTGCGCTCGCACCATGGCCATGAGCTGGCGCAGCTCGTCGGCATTGAAGAAGGTAGGTGTGCCGCCGCCCAGGTGCAGCTGCACGGTCCTGCGGTCGGGCCCCAGTCGCGAGGCTACCAGGGCCATTTCCTTGTCCAGGTAGCGCAGGTATTCACCCACGCGCTCATGGTCCTTGGTGATGATTTTGTTGCAGGCGCAGAAATAGCACAGCGATTCGCAAAACGGCAGGTGGAAGTAGATGGACAGCGGCGGGTTGTCGCTGCGTGCGGCGCGCTGGTCGAGGTAGCCCCGGTAGTCCTGCTCGGTAAAGCCAGCGTGAAAGCGGTCGGCCGTTGGGTAAGAGGTGTAGCGCGGGCCCAACTTGTCAAATTTGCGGACCAGTTCTTCCGATAGTTCCATGTCGGGTGTGGGGAGTGTCATTGCGGGGTCCTGATGATGATGAACGGGTGTTAGACGGTGGGCAGGCTGTCCTGGTGCGTGCTGTCGAGGATGGGTGCGGACATGGGCAGGGTGAGTGTAAAGAGCGCACCGCGTCCCACCTCACTCTGGGCTTCAATCGTTCCGCCCAATACTCCCGTGACCAGGTTGTGCACGATGTGCAGGCCCAAGCCGGAACCGCCATGCCCCATGCGGGTGGTGAAAAAAGGCTCGAAAACGTGCACCATGTCTGCCTCGGGGATGCCGCAGCCGTCGTCTTGAACCAGGAGCGTCAATTGCGCATCGCCCAGTGCCCTGGCCACAATGGAAATGGTGCCGCTTGCCTGCTGCTGAAATCCGTGCACGATGGCGTTGTTGATGAGGTTGTTGAGAACCTGGCCCAGTGGCCCCGGGAAGCTGTCCATTTGCAGGGTGTCGGCAACATCCACTTGCATGTGGCAGCCCGCCGAGCGAATGGTGGGGTTGAGCGTGAGCAGAATTTCAGACACCAGATCCGAGAGCAAAAACCGGCGTCGCTGGGAGCTGGTCTGGTCCACTGCCACTTGTTTGAAACTGGCCACCAGGGCGCCGGCTCTGGCCAGGTTGCGCGTCAGGATATCGGTGGCCATGCGAGTATCTTCCAGGAATTCCGACAGGTCGGATCGCTTCATGCCTTTGTCCAGTAACGTGGCGAGTTCTTCTACACGGAACTGTAGGGAACTGGCTACCGTCAGACCGTTGCCGATGGGTGTGTTCAGTTCGTGGGCTACGCCCGCCACCAAGGCGCCCAGTGCAGCCAGTTTTTCCGACTGCACCAATTGGTCTTTGGCCGTTTTCAGGGTAGCCAAGGTTTGGGATAGTTCCTGGTTGGCCTGTTCGAGGTCGGCTGTGCGTCGTGCTACCCGGCCTTCGAGTTCGGCGTTGAGGCTCTGGATTTCGTCCTGCGCACGGCGGCGCTCGGTGGTATCAAAGTAGGAAAACAGAATCAGGGTGCGCAGAGGTTCTTTGAAGGTGCGGGTAGAAATCGAAATCCAGCGAAGTTCGCCATTGGCACGCTGCATGGCCACTTCCACATCTGAAAGGTCGCCTCCCTGGATGGATTGGTCCAGTATTTTTTTGCGTTCATCGGGGTTCACCCAGATGCCCAAGGTATTGCCGGATTTTCCCTGGGCGGTGGCAGGATTAAAACCGAACGCTACAAACCAGGCGTGGTTCCACTGTGTAGTGGTAAACCCATCGCTGTCGCTGGAGTAGCACATGGGCAAGGGCGATTGCTCGAACAGGCGCGAAAAGCGTGCCTCGCTTTCCTGCAGCGCGCGGGCAGCTGCGCGGTCATCGGTCACATCGCGCAGCAGGGCAATCATGTAACGATCCCCGCGTGCCTCAAAGGTGGCAGCATTGACCAATGCCTCGCGCACCTTTTCGTCGCGACCATTGATGAGGATGAAATACTCGTGTAGCGAGCCGCAGGATTGAAAGGCCTCAACCAGTGCCTCGCGGGCTTTGGGGTCGTGCCACACGCCCAATTCCAGAGAGGTTCGTCCCAGGGTGTTCTCGCGGGTCAGACCGGTGATGCGTTCAAAGGCGGCATTGACTTCGACATAGGTCCCATCGCTCAGTCGTGAAATAGACATGAAGTCCGGCGTCAACTGGAATGCGGCCTTGAATTGTTCATGGATGGCGTTCTGGTCGGTCACGTCGCGGGCAATCCATACTGCGTGGGGGTCAGTCTCGCCCCTCAGCGCGATCACTGCCGCATTGACCATACAGTCGCGTACGGTGCCATCACGTCGGCACAGTTGTACCAGGGTGTCGCGTGCCACACCGTGTTTCTCGAGTTCCTGGACCAATCGGTCCCGTTGCTCGGGGTGCACCCAAACATTAAATTCCGCGATGCTATGGCCCAGTACATCGGTTGCCCGGTGGCCACTAATAATCTCAAACCCCCGGTTGGCATCAACAATCAGACCATCGCGCATGCGGGTGACCACAATCCAGTCGGGGCTGGCCTGAAACACCCGTGCATAGCGGTCATCACTGCTTCCGCCCAAGGACTTTAAGAGCCATCGTGTGATCGCTGACGGTAGCAGCTTAGCCAGTAGTCCCATTGGCGCAGGCGTGTCGTAGTGGTTGAGGGGTGATAGTACAGCGCAGGCGGAAAAAAGCCCATCACGCAGATGGGCTTTGGAGACTGGCTGGACTCGCACGTAACGGGAAGTCGGCGGCGCGAATGCCACAGGGGACTTTAAGCTGCTGCCAGCCAGTATCCGGAGTTGAAGGGGCTGCTCATGCGCAGCGCCAGGGGTGATACGTCCAACAGTTTGTCGGTTGGCATCCTCTCGCCCGCTTCGGTGGTCATTTCGATTCCGGCAATGGCGGGAGTCTGGGTGGCGGTTGCGTTAGCCTCGTTAGCCCGTTCTGCTTGGCTGGTGTGTGCAGAACGGGCTACAGAAAAGAATAGAAGCATCGGAACGGTATCTTCCGGTCTCCCCAGTAATCGGCCGTATCCCGGAAGATGTCGAGCAACTGCTCTCGGGCTTCCTTGTCGAACTTGGTGTTGGCCGGAATGTGTTCCAGCACGGCAATGAAACCAGGCTGCGGCCCCGACTTGTGCACCGGGTCCGTCATGCTGTCGTAGAGGGCGTCAAAATTCTTGCCCACATGTGTGGGCAACTTGAACTGCTGGCCGATCAAGTCCAGTACGTCTTGCTTGGTCTGTGCATCCGCCAGATTGGCGTAGAGGAAGTGGTGACCCAGCGTCTGCGCGGCTGACTGTAAATCAGGCACGCGAAACGCCCGTATCGATTGAACGATGTTGGTTCTGACTGTTCGAAGTGGCATATCCATCCCCGCTTCACTTTCAAAAAAATAAACAAATTCCGTTTAGGGCACGATCCGGCGAAAGCTCGCGTAATGATCGGCAGAGTAGTAACACGCATTCGGTGCCGTGGTCGGTCCACCGCACACAATTCGACGGGCACCCCGATCACGTGACCGGGGCGTTTTAACGGTGTACTCGCGGTAATAACCGCGCTTTTGAGTGGGCAGCACGCGTTCCCGATTGCCAAAAACCACGCCGTCCTTTCCAAATGGAAATGGGCCGCCTTGGTGTATCAACTGGTAGGTTTCGATCCCTTGCGGAGGCAATTGGTTCAATGCCACCGTTGTTACGAAGGCCATTGGCTCCTTGGCCTGCACTGCGCCAAACGTCATGGTCAGCGCCAACAAAAAGCAGGTAAGCACTAACTTAACAACCCCACTGCGCACCATAACTCCTCGTAAACAACCCCGGGTAAACCCGAAAAACCCAAGTCGTGCAGTTTCGCGTATTTCACTCCAAAAAGCAAGGCCTTGCCCAAAATTTAGGCAAGGCCTTTACTCTATAAATATATGTGAGTTTGTGCTAACTGTTCTGTAAAGTCTTATCGATTAACATTTGCGTCAGCAACAGTCAGTGCCGTCATATTCACAATGCGCCGCACGGTGGTGCTGGCGGTGAGTACATGCACCGGTTTGGCGGCACCCAGCAAGACCGGGCCTATGGCAATGTTGCCACCCGCTGCTGTTTTAAGCAGGTTGTAGGCAATATTGGCGGCATCGATGTTCGGCAGTACTAGCAGGTTGGCGTTACCGTGCAGCGTGCTATTGGGCATCAGGGCGGCACGGGCGGCGCCGTCCAGGGCGACGTCTCCGTGCATCTCCCCGTCCACTTCCAGCCAAGGCGCCTGCTGTTGCAGCAGGGCCAGGGTCTGGCGCATCTTGACGGCGCTGGGCTCGTTGCTGCTGCCAAAACTGGAGTGGGAGAGCAGCGCTGCCTTGGGCATGACACCAAATCGGCGCATTTCTTCGGCCGCCATGATGGTGATTTTGGCCAGTTCCCGTGCCGTGGGGTCGTAGTTGACGTGGGTGTCCACCAGAAAAATCTGCCGGTCCGGCAGCATCAGTCCATTCATGCAGGCGTAGATTTGTACGTCGTCACCGGGCGTGGTGGGTGCGCGCTTGCCAATGACCTGGTCCAGGTATTGCAGGTGCAAGGCAGTGGTGCCCCAGGTACCGCAAATCAGGCCGTCTACATCGCCCTTTTGCAGCAACATGGCACCAATCAGGGTCAGGCGCCGTCGCATTTCGATCTTGGCGACCTGCACCGTAATGCCTTTGCGTTCGGTCATGCGGTGGTAGGTCTGCCAGAAGTCGCGGTAGCGGTGGTCGTGCTCGACGTTGACCACGTTGTAGTCCACCCCCTCACGCAGGCGCAGGCCGAATTTTTCGATCCGCTCGGCAATTACCTTTGGCCGCCCGATCAGGGTAGGCAGGGCCAGGCGTTCGTCCACCACGATCTGGGCGGCGCGCAAAACGCGCTCTTCTTCACCCTCGGCGTAGGCCACGCGTTTTTTCAGCGCGTTCTTGGCCGCCGTAAAGATGGGCTTCATGGTGGTACCAGAAGCGTAGACAAAGGTCTGCAGCTTGTCGCGGTAGGCATCCATGTCGGCAATGGGGCGCAAGGCTACGCCGCTGTCAGCCGCAGCCTGGGCCACCGCCGGCGCGATCTTCATCATCAGGCGTGGGTCAAACGGCTTGGGGATCAGGTACTCGGGGCCAAAGGCGAGTTGCTCGCCCACGTAGGCAGCGGCCACTACCTCGCTTTGCTCGGCCTGGGCCAGCTCGGCAATGGCATGCACGGCGGCGATCTCCATCTCCACCGTGATGGTGGAGGCGCCTGCATCCAGTGCGCCGCGGAAGATATAGGGGAAACACAGGACATTGTTGACCTGGTTGGGATAATCGGTGCGACCAGTGGCCATGATGACGTCGTCGCGCACGGCATGCGCTTCCTCGGGCCGGATTTCGGGCGTCGGATTGGCCAGCGCAAACACCAGGGGCTTGGTGGCCATGGACTTCACCATATCGGCCTTCAGCACGCCACCGGCGGACAGACCCAGGAAAATGTCAGCACCGACAATCGCTTCGCGCAGGGTGCGCTGTTCGGTTTTCTGGGCGAACTGCGCCTTGTCTTCGTCCATCAGCTCCGTGCGGCCTTCATAGACCAGGCCAGCCAGGTCTGTGACCCAGATGTTCTCGCGGGGCATGCCCAGCTTGACCAACAGGCCAAGGCAGGCCAATGCCGCCGCGCCCGCACCGGAGGTCACCAACTTGACTTGTTTGATGTCCTTGCCGACCACCTTGATGCCATTGAGCATGGCGGCACCGACGCAAATGGCGGTTCCGTGCTGGTCATCGTGGAAGACCGGAATGTTCATGCGCTCGCGCAGCTTGCGCTCGACGTAAAAGCAATCGGGCGCTTTGATATCTTCCAGGTTGATGCCACCAAAGGTCGGTTCCAGCGAAGCGATGATGTCGACCAGCTTGTCCAGGTCGTGCTTTTCGTTGATCTCCAGGTCGAACACGTCGATGCCCGCGAACTTTTTGAACAGCACAGCCTTGCCTTCCATCACGGGCTTGGATGCCAGCGGGCCGATGTCGCCCAGGCCCAGCACGGCCGTGCCGTTGGTGATGACTGCCACCAGGTTGCCCCGACTGGTGTACTTGAAGGCGTTGTTGGGGTCCTTGACGATTTCCTCACAGGGGGCAGCGACACCGGGCGAATAGGCCAAGGCCAGATCGTGCTGGTTTACCAGCTGCTTGGTGGCGCTTACGGCGATTTTTCCAGGCGTCGGGAACTCGTGGTATTCCAGGGCGGCCTGGCGCAATTGGGCGGCTTTTTCTGCCGAATTGGAGACCGGGGCCTTGGGGGAAAGGGGCTTTTGATGGGGCATCGTGCATCCTCTGTGGCGCGGGGCCGATGCAAAGGCGCATGGCCCGGTGCCCTGTTATGGGTTGTGCATTGTAGACCTCGGCCCTACTGGCCAGCCGAAGTGGCAGCCCGTAGTTACCACACGTTGATGCAGATTCAACATGGCTTTATACAGGTGCTATTTTTTCCACTGTCACTGCCAACCCGCCCAGGGATGCAGAGCGCCGAACCAGCAATTTCCGCCCGCGCACGGCGGCGTTTTGTAATCACCGGCACGCAGCTCGCGCTCAGCAGCCTCGCCGTCACGCACCCAATCCACCTGAAAGCCCAGCTGACGCAACTCGGCCCGCAGGCCATCCCCCAGCAGGGCGTCGTCTTCGGCGAGCAGGAGGCGCGTGGTCTGTTTGCTTTCAGCCAATAGTTCGAAGTGAAATCAGGTTCTGGCCCTCGTAGAAGCTACATTGATTGCTATACTATATGTAGCATTATGAAGCTCAAGCAGACGTTCACGACTTTCTGTCCATGATGCGTTTCACCGTGCCGTCGGCCTTGAGTTTGTCAAAGGCGTTGCGGGTCTTGTGTACGGTGGCGTCCGGGGTGGCCAGGCTGTAGGCCATGTACAGGCCGGTGGAGGCCTCATCAAGGGTCAAGACGCGTTCCAGGCCAGCGCAGTCGAAATGGGCCTCCACGCACAGGCTACTGGCATCATCTTCGGTTAGTGGTACCAGGTCCACTTGGCGTTGGATCAACTTGGCGAAGTTTTCGCTCCACTGGGCGGAAATTGCTAACCGCGTAAAGCCTTTGGTCTGCAGGTATTGCTGGCGTACGTCGTCGCGCATTACGCCGATGGTGTAGTTCTTGGCATCCATCAGCGTTTTGACGGAAATCTCACTGCGCTCCTTAAGCCGGTAGAGGTGGTACTGGATCTTCATGATCTCGCCGGCCCATTTGAAGTGGGTTTCACGCGCAGGCGTGCGGGCGATCAGGAAAATCAGGACGTAGGGTTCTTTGAGCGCCATGTCGTAGGCGCGTGCCCAGGGGTAGAGTCGAATTTGGTAGTCGGATATTCCAGCGGCCTGCATCGTCGTCTCCAAGACCTCGGTGGCTGTGCCCACGACCCGGCCCCCCTTTTGGTAGGTGTAGGGCGTGGTCTCGGTCACCGCACGCACGGTCTGGCCTTGCACCAAAGGCGCTACCCATGCACCTGCCAGTAGCAGGCCAAGCATTACAGGTTTCATCAGGCGGGAGGGTGCTGTCGTCATGGTGCGGTGAATTCGATGCGGTTGCGACCGCATTCCTTGGCGCGGTAGAGGGCCTGATCGGCGGCCTCAAATAGGGCGTCGAAATCTGGCGTAAGTTCCAAATCCAGCTCGGCCAGACCGATGCTGACGGTGACGTAGGGGCCAACGCGCGACGCGACGTGAGGAATGTGCAAATCGACCACCGCCTGGCGCACCCGCTCGGCCACCTGCCAAGCCGCAGCCGCCGTGGTGACAGGCAGCAAAATGGCAAATTCTTCACCTCCGATGCGGGCCAGCGCGTCGCCGCTGCGATTGATGACTGCATTCATGGCGCCGGCTACATCGCGCAGACACTGATCACCGCACGCATGGCCGTAAAGATCATTGAAGGATTTGAAATCATCGATGTCGCAGATCAAAAGGCTCAGGTGCTGGTTGTTGCGCAGGGCGCGTTGGAACTCGTCTACCTTTGTCTGGTCAAAATGGCGCCGGTTAAAAAGGCCAGTTAACGAGTCGTGGCGTGACAAAACTTCCAGTTGACGATTGGCGTTGCGCAGAGCATCCTGGGTTGCCAGAATAGCGATGAGTTGCGTCTTGTGGCGCACGCTGTGCAGCAACAGCTGCGTCGTCATGGCCAGCAGCGCGCGGTCCTCGGGGGGCCATTCGCCCTGGCCCAGCGGTTTGCCGACAAACAACATGCCGTAGTCTTCCCCATCGCTGCGCAGCAGCCCCAACGCACAGGCCCCTACCGGTTGGGTCGTGAAGACGGCAGTTTCGGGTGGGCTCAAGCTGCGCCCCATTTCAGCCTGGCTGTAGAAAAAAAGCAGTTCTTCGTGGGCCAGCCGGGTGGGTACCTGGGTCAGGCCCGCCAGAGGCAACGCCACGGGTGCCTGCGGTAAGTCGGCGGACTGCCATTCGGTGAACACGCGAAAAGCGGCCTGGCCCGGCACTGGCACCAGCCACAGTGCATGGTTGGCACCCAATCGTCGTGCTACCTCATCCAGGCATTCTTGCTGGCAAACGTCAAATGAATCTGGCGGCGCATGAATAAGCCGGTTCGACAGGCCCAGTACCAGTTGCTGCGCTTGGCCCAATGACTCCAGCTCGGCCGTGCGCGCACGAACCAGTTCTGCCAGGTGGTCGCGATGCGCGCCCAGTTCGTCTTCGTAGTGCTGGAGCTGGGCCAAGTGGTCGGTCAGCTTGCCTTGCAATTGGTTTACGCCGGTCTCCAGCAGGCTCAGTTCGTCGCCGTGCTGCGGGTTGCGATCCAAACGCAGGGTCTGGCCCATGTTCTGTGGAGTCAACTGGCCCAAGTGCTGGGCAATACGCCGCACATGGACTGTGACCGCTCGGTTGAACAGCAGCATGATCAGGCCCGCCAGCAGCAGCGACTGCAGCAATTGGGTCAGGATGATGCCTTTCACCTCATCGCGCAGGCGGGCCCACAGCACGCGCTCATCGCCCGCTAATGTGAGTTCACCTACCGTCTCGGACCCGCCTGGGAACGGGGCATACACCAAGTCCAGATGGCGTGTGGGCGCCAGGGTTGAGGGCTGCCAACCGTCGGCCTGGCGCTCAATCAGTTCGGGTGTGCGGTTGCCGGACTTTAGCTTGACCACGATGCGTCCAACTGACGCTACCTGGGCGGTGCTCTCTACCTGGGTGTGCAGGGCATCGCGGTCCATATCCCAGATGGCCTTACTCAGGGTTTGTTGATAGACGCGTTCCAGCAAAGTGAGGTCGGCGTTCATGGCGGCCCAGGCCTCATTCCAGGCAGACAGGGTGCGTGCCCCGACGGCGAACAGGGTAAAGACAAAGCAAAACCCCAAGGTAGCCAGTACCAGGCGGGTACCCAGGGAGTGCTGGCGGCTTGCGGGATTGCGGGTTTGCATATTGGTCCCTACAGCCACTTCTTTTTGAGAGCATCGTAGGTACCGTTGCCCTTGATAGTGGCCAAGGCCTTGGCCAGACGTTCCACCAGCGCATCCGGCGTGCTGGCGCCAAAGGCCATGTAGTAGCCGTCACTGCCCAGTTCGGTAATGGCGTAACTGCGTGCCAGCGTTTGGGTGGGCACATCGCCGGCTTGGCGTGCCAAGTAGACGGCTACCAGCTCGGACATGATCCACAAATCGACACGGCCCCGTTTGAGTTTTTCGTAGTTGAGTTCGTACTTGATGCTGGACTGCAGGTTCTGCCCTCTGACGAATCCCTTGTTGATCAGAAACTGTTCACCAACATCTTCGTTTACCGTGGCCACTTGCAACGCTTGGGCCTGTTCCAGTCGCTCGAACTTGAGTTTGCGCTGTGGCAGTGAAAACAGGTAATACTGGGTCGGCGCGATGACGCCCACCCACTTGAACAGCTTTTCACGCTGCGGGTTGCGGCCAATCGAGTAGATCAGTACGCTGTCGCTGGTTTGCGCCGTCTCGTAGGCGCGTGCCCACGGCATCGATTGAAAATCACCTTGCAGATTGGCTTCCTGCAAAACCGCCCGGACGACAGCGGTGCTAAAACCGGTGATTTGCCCGTCGTCGGTGTAGTTATATGGAGGGTATTCTTCGGTGAGCACCTTCAGCGTGTCGGCACCCGCCGGGGCAACAGGTCCCAGTAGGACACCCAGCAGTGCGAAGCAGAGAACGCTGCTATTCTGCCAAAACACAACACCTCCGATTATCGGTGGACGCAAGGATTGCCAGCCATGGGACTGATTCTAAATACTAACCCATGTATCTCCAGATTATTCGACTTATGTCGAACCCGCTAAGCTTGAGACCTGTACGACAGAGCGCATTTGCCCATGAGCCCCATGAACTTCCCTGACATCAACGACGACAACGAACACGCCAGCCACACCGTGGCCGAGCGTGCAGCCGCCGCATCGCGCAGCACCTGGGTCAGCGTCGGTGTCAACGTGGTTTTGACCGCCGCGCAAATATCGGTGGGGATTTTTTCCAAATCCCAAGGCTTGATTGCCGACGGTATCCATTCGCTGTCGGATCTGGTGTCCGACTTTGTGGTGCTGTTCGCCAACCACCACAGCAAGAAAGACGCGGACGAAGACCACCCCTATGGCCACCACCGCTTTGAGACTGCTGCCTCACTGGCACTGGGCCTGATATTGCTGGCGGTGGGCGTGGGCATGCTGTGGTCGGCTTTTCGCAAGCTCGAAGCGCCCGAATTGGTGCCCCAGGTGCACGTGGTTGCGCTGTGGGTCGCAGGCGGCGCGCTGGTGTCCAAAGAGCTGCTGTTTCGCTACATGCTGGCGGTGGCCAAGCGGGTTAAATCCAGCATGTTGGTGGCCAACGCCTGGCATGCGCGATCAGACGCGGCATCGTCACTGGTGGTGGGCATTGGCATCATCGGCAACCTGGCCGGCTACCCCATTCTGGACCCGATTGCCGCCTTGATTGTGGGCTTTATGGTGGCCAAAATGGGTTGGAGTTTTGGCTGGAGCGCCATGCATGACCTGATGGACCGTGCGGTGGACGAGCAGGAAGTGGCCGCCATCCGGAAAACCCTGGTCGAGACACCCGGTGTGAGCGATGTGCACGATGTGCGCACCCGCAAGATGGGCGACATGATTGTGGTCGATGCCCACATCGAGGTGGACGCCAACATCACCGTGGAAGCCGGCCACGACATCGCGGTGCTGGCCCGCCAGCGGGTCTTGCAGCGCCACCGGGTGCTCAACCTGATGACCCATGTGGACCCCTGGCGGCGGCCCGACCTGGACCATGGGCAGGCGGGTGTCTCCACACCACCCTGAAGGCTGACCATGGCACACCCTGCACAACCCCTTCAGTCACAGCGTCCTGACGGTGCCGCGTCGCGCAGTGGCCTGACTGCGGCCCAAGCGGCCCAGCGCCTGCTGGATGACGGCCCCAATCTGTTGCCCGGCAGCGCTCCCAAGACCACGCTGGCCATCGTGCGTGAGGTGGTGACCGAGCCGATGTTCCTGATGTTGCTGACGGCGGGTGGCATCTATTTGGCGCTGGGTGACCGGGCAGAGGCGCTCTTCTTGCTGAGCTTTGTGTTGGTGGTGATTGGGATCACCCTGGTCCAGGAGCGGCGCACCCAGCGGGCGCTGGAGTCCTTGCGCGAGCTGTCGGCGCCGCGTGCCCTGGTGGTGCGCGATGGGCAGGAGCTGCGCATTGCCGGCCACGATGTGGTGCTGGGTGACCTGCTGGTATTGCATGAGGGTGACCGTGTTGCGGCCGACGCCCGGCTACTGGAAGGCGAGTTGGATGTTGACGAGTCGTTGTTGACGGGTGAATCGGTGCCGGTGTCCAAACGGGTACCGGCAGGCAACGCAGCCGACGCTACGGAACATGCCAGCGTTTTTGCCAGCACCGTGGTTACCCGCGGTGTGGCGCTGGCAGAGGTAACCGCTACGGGTGCCCGCACTGCCGTGGGCCGCATTGGTGCCGATCTGGCGGCCACGGTGGAGCCGCCTTCTACGCTGCAACAGCAGTCGCGCGCGCTGGTGCGCTGGCTGGGCGTGGGTGCCGTGGTGGTGGCTGCAGCCCAAGTGGGGCTGTCATGGTGGTGGAGTGGCCGGCCCATTCTGGACAGCCTGTTGTCGGGCATTGCGCTGGCCATGGCGATCTTGCCCGAAGAAATTCCGGTGATCCTGACCGTGTTCCTGGCGCTGGGCGCCTGGCGCATTTCCAAGCGGCAGGTGCTCACGCGCCGGGTTACCGCCGTGGAGGCGCTGGGCGCCATTACGGTGCTGGCCGTGGACAAAACCGGAACGCTCACACAAAACCGCATGGCGGTGGTGGAGGTGTCGACCGTCAAGGATGTATTTCCGCCCGAGGGCGCGCACGATATGCCCGAGGATTTTCACCGTTTGGTGGAATTTGCCATGCTGGCCACACCGGGCGATCCGTTTGATCCGATGGAGAAGGCCATTCAGGCGTTTGGCCACCGCTGGCTGGCGGGCACCGAGCATGTGCACGACGGTTTTGAGCCGGTGTTTGAGTACCCGCTGTCAAACGACATCCTGGCCATGACACGCGTGTTTCCCAGCACCGGTGTGCGCCAGCACCTGCTGGCCACCAAGGGCGCACCCGAGGCGGTGGCCGACCTTTGCCACCTGGCCACCGCCCAGCGCGATGCCATCCGGCACCAGGTCGAGGGCATGGCCGAGCGGGGCTTGCGCGTATTGGGTGTGGCCTGCGGGCGCTGGCAGCAAGGCAGCAACGCCGAGGCGGCGAGCGGATCATGGCCCGCAAGCCAGCACGATTTTGATTTTGAATTTTTGGGTTTGGTGGCGCTGGCCGATCCACCCCGCCCCGATGTGCCAGCCGCCCTGGCAGAGTGCCGCCAGGCGGGGGTGCGGGTCATTATGTTGACGGGTGACCACCCGGTTACGGCCCGGGCTATCGCCCAGGGTGTCGGGTTGTCGGAGCGCCCTGATGCCATCACCGGGCCTGAAATGGATGCGCTGGATGATGCAACGTTGTTGCAACGCCTGCACCACGTTGATATCTGCGCTCGCCTGCGCCCTGAGCACAAGTTGCGCTTGGTGCACCTGTTGCGAGCGTCGGGTGAGGTGGTTGCCATGACGGGCGATGGGGTCAACGACGCTGCAGCCCTCAAGGCTGCCGATGTGGGCATTGCCATGGGTGAACGGGGCACCGATGTGGCGCGTGAGGCGGCCGCGCTGGTGCTGCTGGACGACAGTTTTGCCCGCATCGTGGAGGCGATTCGCCAGGGGCGGCGTATTTACGACAACATTCGCAAGGCCACGCGGTTTGTTTTTGCGGTGCACGTGCCCATCATCGCCCTGACCTTGGTGCCCACCTTGCTGCACTGGTCGCCCTTGTTGTTGCCGCTGCACATTGTGTTGCTGGAGCTGTTGATTGACCCGGCCTGCTCTGTCGTGTTTGAAGCCGAGCCCGAAGAAGACGATCTCATGCAGCGCCCGCCACGGCCCCGCGTGGATTCGCCTTTTGCCTTGGCGCAGTGGTTGCCGGCGGCGCTGCAGGGGGCCGGCATCGCGGCCCTGTTGCTGCTGGGTCACGCTGCAATGTTATCGCAAGGCTGGAGCATGGTGCAGGCGCGTACGGTGGGATTCAGCGCCCTGGTGTTGGGCGTGATGCTGCTGATTCTGGCCAATCGTCATCCGTCACGCCCGGTCTGGTCGCACTCGCATGCTTCCAATCCCTGGCTGTGGCGCATGGCCATTGGCATCGCCTTGTTACTGACTGCGATGCTCGGCGTTAATTGGTTACGCGAACTGTTGGGGATGGCGGTTCCTGGGGTCGAGTCCGTGGCGCTGGTGGTGGCGCTGCTGGTGTCGTTCTTGATTTGGATTGGCGTGTTGCGCCGGGTGACTGTGCGTCTGTTCCCTGGCGTTTAGCGTCAATGTTTGTTGGATGGCCCGCGCTTGTCCACCACAGCGTCACAGCCACTGCAATCGCAGCCCGCGCTCGGTTTGGCAGCGCGCTGGAACACGGATTGCAATTTGGAGCCCAAGGGCAAGTGAACCAGCCGCACCGCCAGAAAACGGCGTGCCGAGGACGGCATCAGCACCCACAGCGCATACACACTGCAGGCCACAACGATGGCAGAGACAATCAGGTTTTGTGCAGTCATGGCGTCAACCTCCCCACCAAAGCGTCACGCGGTACGTGATAAAAGAGGCCAGATAGGCCAGGGCGAACATGTAGGCCGTCATTAATAGCGGGTAGCGCCACGAATTGGTTTCGCGTTTGACCACCGCCAGGGTGGATATGCACTGGGGCGCAAACACGTACCAGGCCAGCAAAGAAAAAGCAGTGGCAAGCGACCAGCCTTTGGCAATGACGGGAGCGAGTTCACTGGCTACTGCGTCACCGGCGGCCGATAGCGAGTAAACGGTACCTAGCGCGCCCACGGCCACTTCCCGCGCTGCCAGACCCGGTACCAGTGCCACCGAGATTTGCCAGTTGAAACCAATGGGTGCAAACAACGGCTCCAGTGCGTGCCCCATCATGCCCGCCAGGCTGTACTGAATGGCGGGACCAGTGGCTCCGTCGGGTGGGCCGGGGTAGGTGGAGAGGAACCACAACACCACCATCAGGGCGAAGATGATGGTGCCCACGCGGCGCACAAAAATACGGGCCCGCTCCCACAGCCCCAGCGTCAGGTTGCGCAGGCTGGGCAGGCGGTAGGGGGGCAGTTCCAGCATCAGCGGCTGGTAGCGGCTTTTCATCCAGATGCGCTTGAACACCCAGGCCACGCCCATGGCCGACAGCACACCGGCCACGTACAGCACAAACAGTGTCAACCCGCGCAGGTTGAAGATGCCGATAGTGCGGTCCGGCACAAAGGCACCAATCAAGAGGGCATACACGGGCAGCCGGGCCGAGCAGGTCATGAGCGGCGCCACCATGATGGTGGCCAGGCGATCCTGCCAATTGGCAATGGTGCGGGTGGCCATGATGCCGGGCACCGCACAGGCAAAGCTCGACAACAGCGGAATGAAAGCGCGGCCCGAAAGGCCCACCTTGCCCATCAGGGTGTCGAGCAAAAACGCCGCACGCGGCAGGTAGCCAGAGTCTTCCAGCACCAAAATAAAGAAGAACAGAATCAGAATTTGCGGCAAAAACACCAGCACGCCGCCCGCGCCGGCAATCACACCGTCTACCAGCAGGCTGCGCAGTGGGCCCGCATCCATGTGGGCGCTGGTCCACTCGGCCAGAAACGCCATAGCCGATTTGATGGCATCCATGGGCATATTGGCCCAGGAGAACACGGCCTGGAATACTAGAAACAGGATCGCCGCCAATATCACCAGCCCCCACACCGGGTGCATTGCCCAGGCGTCCACCCGGAAGTGAAAGCGCTGGAATTTTCCGGCCTGGGGCGCGGCAATGGCCAGAATGCGCCGCACCTCGTGCTGGATCTCGGTGCTGTTGCGGGGTGTGTGGCGCACGGCTGCTGCGACTCGGGCTAGCGGGCGGGCCAATTCATGGTCCAGTTGGGCCAGTAGGCGGCTGTGCCCATTGTGCTGAATGGCCACGGTCTCCACCACCGGGCAGGCCAGTTCGTCAGACAGCTTGGCCACGTCAATGGCCAGACCGCGCGCACGGGCTACATCGGTCATGTTCAGCGCCACGATGACGGGGTGGCCCAGGCGCATGAGTTCCAGTACCAGGCGCAGGTTCATGCGCAGGTTGGTGGCGTCCACCACGGCCACGATGGCATCAATCGCAGCTTCGCCGGCGCGTCGGCCTTCAATCACTTCCAGCGTGACCTCTTCATCAGGCGTCGCTGGGTGCAGGCTGTACACGCCGGGTAGATCGATGATGGAAACACTGCGTCCCGATGGCAGGCGCAGCAAGCCAATCTTGCGCTCGACGGTGACGCCAGCGTAGTTGGCAACCTTTTGGCGGGCACCGGTCAGCAGGTTGAACAGGGCGGTCTTGCCACAGTTCGGGTTACCCACCAGCGCCACGTTCCAGGGGCTGGACGGTAGTGCGGTGGTATCGGCAGTCATACGGGTGTTACTTCAATGCACTCGGCTTCCAGCCAGCGCAAGGCAAACATGGTCTCACCCACGACCACGGCCAACGGCTCGCGCCCACCGGGGCCGCGTTGCAGCAATTGCACCGGCTCACCGGGGATAAAGCCCAACTCACCGAGCCGCTCCAAAGTGCTGTTGCCAGCGTGAACGGATTGCGCGCTGACGCGTGCCACGGTGGCGTGGGCGCCGGTGGGAAGCTGAGTCAATAGCATGATGGGTTAAGAGGATTTGCGCCGCAAGGTGTGCGGGTTGTAGATGAGAGTGTATCTCATTCAGATTAAAACAACTAGATCAAATATTGCTTTAACTGCGGGCAAAGCGATCCGGCGGTTGACTGTTGCTATAGTGCGCCGACCATGACAGTGTCTGAACTCTATCCCCTGATCCGTTGGACCCACATCAGTTGTGTGCTGGCCAGCGGCACTTTGTTTGCCGCACGTGGTGCGGGTGTATTGTTGGGCTCGCAGTGGGGCATGACGCCAACGGTGCGACGCTTTAGTTACCTTTTGGACACAGCGCTGTTGGGTGCTGCCCTGCTGATGCTCTACATTCTGGATCTCAATCCCTTTACCGTGGGCTGGCTGAGCACCAAGATTGCGCTGCTGCTGCTCTACATCGTGCTGGGAAGTTTTGCGTTGAAGCGGGCACGCACTGCGCGGGCCAAACTGCTGTTCTTTTTGGCGTCCCTTCTGTGCTTTGCTTTCATGCTGACCGTGGCACGTGCGCACAACGCACTTGGCTTTCTTTCACAGTTCATGACGCAATGACGCCTGTGTGTCCTTGCCAAACTGCCATTCGTCGCAGCGCGCTGGACGGCTGACTGACGGGTCACTATTCTTACGCCATCGAGACCGATTCACCCGCCACCGTTTCGTTGGGCTGGCCTGGCCAGTTTGAATGGGCGGGAATGTTGAAGCAACTGGAGTATGCAATGAGCCTGGCAAACGATCTGGAAAACCTGGAACAACTGCGCAACCGTGGCGCCCTGAGCGAGACGGAGTATTCGCAGGCCAAGGCGCGCTTGCTGCAACAGCCGGAGACACCCCGGCCCAATGCCAGCAGTCTTAACGGGTTGCGCCGCTCCAACGTGGATCGTTGGTTGGGTGGCGTGTGCGGGGGGCTCGCCCGCTTCTCAGGTGTGGACGCCTGGCTGTGGCGCCTGGCGTTTACGCTACTGGTGATTATGGCGGGCACCGGTTTGCTGGTGTACGTGCTGATGTGGATTCTGGTGCCATTGGAGCCAGAGGTTCCGGGCCTGCCGCTGTCGTCGAACCACTGACAACACCTTCTGGTAAGAAGGTGCCACAGACAGCATCGCAAGCTGGGTTTGCTCATGCTGTGCGGCCGGTAAGTCGCACAGGATGTTTGTCTGGGGCCTGCGTATTACAGCCCTGTCTTGTCTATCTGACAAATACAAATTTCAGTTAATGCCATCTGGTTTTTAGATAGGTACGCTAAAATGCAGCCATGGAGCTTCGCCAATTGCGTTATGTGGTGGCAATCGCCGAGCATGGCGCCCTGTCCAAGGCGGCAAGCCAGGTCTTTGTCGCCCAGTCGGCCTTGAGCTTTCAGCTGGCCCAGCTGGAAGCCGAGTTGGGCGTATCGCTCTTTTTGCGTACCCGACGCGGGGTGGAGCTGACCGAGCCGGGCAAGGCTTTTTTGGCGCACGCCCAGGCAATCCTGCGCCAGGTTGAAGATGCGCGTGCCAGCGTGCACAGCACCGGTGGTGAGCCCACGGGTAAAGTCGTGTTTGGCATACCCCACAGTGTTTCCAACGCCTTGGCCTTGCCGCTGTTGCAGGCGGTGCGCCAGCAGTTGCCCCAGGTAGAACTGGAACTCACCGAGGAATTAACCGGCAATCTCATCGCCCAGCTGCGCACCGGCCTGTTGAACCTGGCGGTGCTGTTTGACGACGGCCACCTGGCCGAATTTCTGCACCAGCGGGTGTTGACCGAGCGTCTGAGTTTGATTGCGTTGGCAAAACCCGATGGACCGCGGACACCCGCCAGCATCACGTTCAAAAAGGCGCTGGAACAACCCCTCATTTTGCCGGCAGCCCCGCACGGTGTGCGCCCCATCATTGAGGCCGCCGCCCGCCAAAAGGGCTATGCACCGCCCGCAGTGGTGGCGGACATCAGTTCCATCAGCATTTTGCGCACGGCCTTGTTGGCAGGCATGGGACAGACTCTGTTGCCGGTCATGCCCATGCAGGCCGATCTGGATGCGGGCCGCTTGCAGGCCCGCGCCGTGATGTCACCGGTGCTGACGCGGGACATAGCGTTGTGTGCTTCTCGCCACATCCCACTGTCTGGCGCAGCTGCAGCGGTGGCGCGCTTGACCGTGGCACTGGTGCAGCGTTTGTGCGCCGAAGGCACCTGGAAGGACGCCTACCCCGCTGTGCCAGATCAGGCCGCCAATACAAAATGTTCAAAAGCCTCGGCAGAAATGGGTTTGCTGAACAGATATCCTTGAAACAGGCGGCAGCCGTTCTGCATCAAAAATTCCTGTTGTCCACGGGTTTCCACACCCTCGGCAATGACGGCAAAATGCAGGCTTTCGCCCAAGCCAATCACCATGCGTGCGATGGCTGCATCGTTGGGGTCTGTCAGCACATCCCGCACAAAAGACTGGTCGATCTTGAGTTGGTCCAGCGGCAGGCGTTTGAGGTAGTTCAGTGACGAGTAACCCGTTCCAAAGTCGTCCAATGAAAAACCCACGCCCTGGGCTTTAAGCTGCACCATTTTCTGAATGATGTCTTCCATGTCGTGCGCCAGAGAGCTCTCGGTCAGTTCCAGTTTGAGTCGGTGGGGCTTCACGCCCGTGCGCTCCATGACGGACTGCACCTGGCCCACAAAATCGGCCTGACGGAACTGGTGCGCGCTCACATTCACCGCCAACGTCAGCGCATTCAGGCCCGGCTGATGGGACCAGGCGACCAGCTGGGCGCAGGCCGTACCCAGCACCCAGGAGCCCAGTGGCAGAATCAATCCGGACTGCTCGGCCAGGGGAATGAACTCTTCGGGCGGCACCAGCCCGAGTTTGGGGTGACGCCAACGCAAGAGCGCCTCGGCACCGGTCACTTGGCCCTGGGTGGTAACTTGCGGTTGGTAGACCAAAAAAAACTCGCCGCGCATCAGGCCTTTGCGCAGGTCGACTTCCAGGGCCGAATGCTCGGCAATGTCCGACACCATCACATGGATCAACAAAAATACGCCCAGCGCGGATAGCCCGTTGTTCACCCACGTGCCCCAGATGCGCAAGCTATCGGGCAGGTTGTAGGCGGTGGTGACACCCAATTGGGCGCTGGCCATTGCGACAAACGCACAGAAGCAAGCGCCCGTGACTCCATAGCGCAGTAGTGCGCGGTCATCCCGCAGGAACAAAAGCGATGCCACCGCCAGCACCAGCAAAAAGTGGTGGGTAGATCGCGGTGCCTGTGCCGTGGGCACGTCCAGCAGCAGTGATACCGCACAAATGATTGCGAACATGCTCACAGCCAACAAAAAGAAGGCACGGCGGATGTGCTGCTGGCGGGTCAATAGCGCAATCACAATGCCTATTGACAGGATGACCAGGTCCATGGCGACGATGGCCCAGCGGCCGAGCGCGGTAAAGTAGGCGCCCCAACCCAGCCCTACCACGATCAGCAGGGCCGACCCGATCCACAGCATCAAGCGCATGCGGCGGCGGTGCAGCTCGCTGGGGCGTACGGGCACAAACGGTTCGCTTGGTGACATCATGGGCGGTGGTGTATACAAATGATTATGACGGTGGTCGCCAGTTATTGCAGTCATGGCCAGTAGACTCAGTGAGCGACACAATGCCCTTTCAACACCTTCGAAACGGAAAGCCATGAGCACCACGCCCAACATGACCCGAACTGATCTGGCACGCATTGCCAGTGAAGCCATGCGCGAGCGCGGGCTGGAACCGGACTTTCCATCTGAAGTTGTGCGTCAGCTCGCCGGACTGACCGGCCCTGGCCAGGACAGTGACCCGCAGATACAGGACCGCACGGCGCTGCCGTGGTGCTCCATAGACAACGATGACTCGCGCGATCTGGACCAGCTGACAGCTTGCGAGGTATTGGACGGTGGGCGTGTACGAATCTATGTAGCCATAGCCGATGTGGATGTCCTGGTCCGAAAGGACTCACCCATTGACGCGCACGCACGCATCAACACCACCTCGGTGTACACATCGGCGCGCATATTCCCCATGCTGCCTGAACAGTTGAGTACGGATTTGACCTCACTCAACCCCGATCAGACCCGTTTGGCCATTGTCAGCGAAATGCTCATCGCAGCCGATGGTGCGGTGGAGCATTCCACCGTTGTTCGCGCACAGGTGCGCAACAAGGCCAAGCTGGCTTACGACGCAGTGGCAGCCTGGATTGATGGCCAAGGCGACTTGCCCCAAGCGGCCCAGGCGGTGCCCGGCATGGACGTACAAATCCGTGTGCAGGATGCGGTGGCCCAGCGCCTGCGCGCGCGCAGGCATGCCCAAGGCTCGCTGGAATTCGAGACCTTTCAGCCCCATGCCGTGTTTGAGGGCGAGCGGGTGGTTGCCATCGACGAACAGGCGCACAACCGGGCGCGCCAGCTGATTGAAGAGCTGATGATCGCGACCAACGTCTGCACCGCCCACTTCCTCATGAGCCACGGCGGCGCCTCGCTGCGCCGGGTGGTTCGCTCGCCTGAACGCTGGCTACAAATCGTTGCCGAGGCCGCCAAATACGGTGAAACCTTGCCGCCGCAGCCCGATGCCCCCGCGCTGGAGGCGTTTCTGGCGCGCCAGCGCAAGGCCGATCCCCTGCGATTTCCCGATCTGTCCCTGGTCATCGTCAAGCTCATGGGTTCAGGCGAATACGTGGTCGAACTGCCCCACGGCGCACCAATAGGGCATTTTGGTCTGGCGCTGCGCGACTACACCCATTCCACTGCGCCCAACCGCCGCTACCCTGACCTGATCACCCTGCGTCTGCTCAAGGGCTTGCTGCGAGGTGAGCCAGCTCCCTACACCGGGCCCGAGTTAGAGGCGCTTGCGGTGCACTGCACGCACCAGGAAGATGCCGCAAAGAAGGTGGAACGTCAGGTGCGCAAGTCGGAAGCCGCCTTGTTGCTGGGATCCATGATTGGTCAGCACTTCGATGCCATCATCACCGGCAACACCGGGAGTGGTATCTGGGTACGCACCTTCACACCGCCTGCAGAAGGGCGGTTGGTGGCCGGAGTGGGGGAGCTGGCCGTGGGCCAATTGGTGCGGGTTCAGCTGGTGGATACCAATGTGCTACGCGGCTTTATCGACTTTGTTCTGTCGGGCGCGGGGCAGTAGCGTTCCTTCAAGTCGCTGGAGGTGTTCCCTGCGGGATGTCAATGCCTGCTGCGCGCGCCTCGGCCAGCAGGGTGGCCAGTTCGGCGGCCGAGTGCACGTTCAGCCGTTCGAAGATTTTGCGCCGGTGTTCTTCCACCGTGCGCACGCTGAGTTCCATCTTCCAGGCGATGGTCTTGTTCAACTCGCCAGCGGCAACCAGTGGCATCAGGCGCACTTGCTGGCGCGACAGACCGGCTATTAACTGCAGCATGGCGTCATGGCGGGCCATACGGGCATGCCACTGCACTTCCTGTTCCAGGGCGCGCTCCATGAGTTGGACCAGCGCGTCGTCGGCATAGGGCTTTTCGACAAAATGGAAGGCCCCCTTGGCCATGGCGGCCACGGCCATGGGGATATCTCCGTGGCCGCTCAGAAACAACACCGGCATACGGGTGCCCAGGCCTCGGCTGATCAGCGCGTCGTGCACCTGCAGGCCCGACAGGGGTTCCATACGCACATCCAGCACAAAGATGCCGCGCTGGGGTGTGGTCCATGCATCCAGCGCTGCCAACAGCTCCGGGCCGCTGGCGTAGGTGAGCACATTCAGATCGTGCTGGCGCAGCAGAAAGGCAATGGACGAGCGCACTCCCTCGTCATCGTCACACAGGTAAATGGTGGGTGTCGTCATGGCATGCGGGCCTCCGGTGTGGGCCGTTCGGTGGGCAGAAAGAAGCTGAACCGGGCGCCGCCGCCCGGCACATCTTGCGCATGCAGGACTCCGCCATGGGACTCCAGGATGGAGCGGCAGATGGCCAACCCCAGGCCAGTACCTTCCTGCTTGGTTGAAAAGAAGGGTTCGGTGAGGGTCTCCATGTCGCGCCCACCCAGGCCTGGTCCCTGGTCAGAAATGTCTACTGCAATCCAGCCCAGCACGCTGTCTAACGGGGGCTCCACGCACAGGCCGGTACGCACCAGCAGCTTCTTGCCGGGGTTGGGTCCGGTCATGACATCACAGGCATTGCGCAGCAGATTGGAAATCACCTGTTCAATGCCAATGCGGTCCACACGCACCGCAGGCAGGCCGGGTGTCAGTTCCAGGGTTACCTCCACACCGGCCCGGCGAATTTCGCGTTGCAACAGGGTCACGGCAGCGGCCACCAGGGGGTTGATGTCACAGGCCTCCAGCACCAGTTCGCGGCGGGCCAGGCGCGCGCGGATGCGGTGCACGATGCCACCGGCTTGCGTGGCATGGCGCGACAGCGCTTGGGCGGCAGCCACCAGATCGGGGTCGGCGTCGGGGCGGCGCTGCAACGCCCGTGCAATGCCGGCGCTGTAACTCACGATGCTGGTTAGCGGTTGGTTCAATTCGTGGGCCAGGGTGGATGCCACCTCGCCCAGGGTGCTCAGGCGGGCGTGGTTGGCCAGCACCTCGCGCTGGCGCCGTTCCAGTTCTTCCAGACGCTTGCGTTCTGTCACATCCACAATCGAAGCCATCCAGCCGACCTGTTGCCCCAACCCATCCACCAGGGGTGACTCGAACACCATGACATCGAAGAAATGCCCATCACGGTGGCGCCAGCGGGTCTCAAAACCCTCGCGTTTGGCACGTTGCACTGCGATGCCTGACTGGTTCGGCACTGGCGTGTTGCTGGCGGGGCCCTGTGCGATCAGTTCCTCCAGGCTGTAACCGACCATGTCGCAAAAGGTTCGGTTGGCAAATAGCAGGTGTCCGTCAAGATCGCGGGCACGCAAACCCACCAGCGCGGACTCTTCCAATGATTGGCGCCAGGCGGCTTCGGTGCGCCAAGCCGATTCGGCGCGGGCTACCTGGTTGATCTGACGGCGCAGCAGCAGCGTGGCCGCGGTGATCAGCGCCAAAAATCCCACCATCAGGACCACCGGCAGCGTAGTAAACCAGGGCGGTTGGCGCGCGCGCAACGTTAGGCGCAGACGTGTGTCGGGGATGGCGATGAATGCCATTTCGTAACTCTCGCCAAGTGCCGGGCGACCCGCGCTCTCGGTGGAGACAATGACCTGATCTTGACTGCCGAGCAATTGCACCTCGTATTGGGCGGCCAGCCACCAAAAGTCCTTGCTCTTGATCAGGTCGGCCGGGTCGTAACGTGCAATCAGTTGCCCTGTCTGGGGCCGACGCGCGTCACTGGTCGGCGCCACCAAGTGCAGGGTGATGCCCTCTCCTGATGCCAAACGCAAGCCACCGGGACGCTGGTCGCGTCGGGCCTCGCCCACGATCCGGTTGTTGACATCCAGCCAAAGCACACTAAGCCAGCGCCGGTCCAACCCTGCGGCAATTTCGGGCAGGTTGGCCAACTGGCGGTCCGCGTCCGGGCCGGCAGGCGGCAAATGCACGGCGGCCGAGCGCAGGCGCGTGGCTTCGGTCTCCATGCGTCCCGTGAGTTGGGCGTCCAGGCTCAGCGTGTCGGCCACCATGCTGCGCCGTGCTACCTCGCGTTCCAGTTTGTCGTTGTCTTGCGCCCAAAGCACGACCAACGCCGTGAAAGCGACCGACAACAATAACGGTGCCACCCACAACCAGCGCCCCCAGAATGCGCTGCGCCCGGATTGGGGTCCGTCGGAATGCGGGGCAATGGGGGCGGTGGCCATACGGCTTGGTGAACCGCGTTAGTCCAGTGCGTTGATCTGTGCCAGGCGCTCAGGCGTACCCACATCCGTCCAGCGGCCCGTGTAGAGCTCGGCACTGACGCGCCCCTGGTCCATGGCCGCGCGCAGCAGGGGCGCCAGGGCGGCTTTGACGCCCTGCGGATTACCGCTGGGGATGTTGCACCAGGGGGCAACAAAAAGCTCCCGGCGGTACAGCCCCAGCGTGCTGTAGGTGTAGCGTGGCCGTGGGTCGCTGGCGGGCAGGTTTAGCGCCAGACCGGCTTCGAGGCCGAAGTCGCCACGCGGGTTGTGCCCCGGGTTGGGAACCAGCCACAGATGGGCCAGACGATTGCCCGCCACAAAGTCGTGAACGGCTTGGGCGCTGAAAACAAAGTCGGGCGCAAACACATCGCCAGCGAGCACCCAAAAAACCGGACCCAACTGGGGCAATGCCCGAACAATGCCGCCGGCGGTCTCCAGCGCAGCGCCAAAATCCCGCCCTTCGTCGGAATAGCGCAAGGCCATTGCAATACCTGATTGCTCCTCTTTTGATAGTGACTTGTGTATGTTTGACGAGGGCTGGAGCCCGAAAACATGACCAAACATTTCGGAGATCTGATCCCCCAGCCAGGCGGTGTTGATCACTGTCTGCGGGCAGCCGGCACGTGCCAGCGCCTCCAGAGGCCACTGCATGAGCGGCTTGCCGTGTACGGCAAGCAAGGGTTTGGGGGTGGTGTCGGTCAGTGGGCGCATGCGCTCGCCGCGCCCGGCGGCCAGCAACATGGCCGGCACGGTGGCGGAAAAATCGCTGGGCGGAGTGGCAGATGGCATGGAAACACATTGTGCCTTCTCAGTGCAATCGTCCCACAGACTCAGGCATGAAATGGGCTGACACAACGACTCCTGTGCTGTGTATCATTGCCGTCGGTTCCTGCCAACCCACTTGAGGAGACTCACACCATGGCCCTGATGGATTTCATTCGTAAACAGTTCATAGACATTATCCAGTGGACCGAAGCTGGCGACGGTACCCTGGCCTGGCGTTTTCCCATGGCCGACATGGAAATCCAGAACGGCGGCCAACTGGTGGTACGCGAATCGCAAATGGCGGTGTTCGTCAACGAAGGCAAGGTGGCCGACGTGTTTGGCCCCGGCACCCACAAGCTCACCACCCAGACCCTGCCGGTTCTGACCTACCTGAAGAACTGGGACAAGCTGTTTGAGTCCCCCTTCAAGAGCGATGTGTACTTCTTCAGCACACGCCAACAGATTGACCAGAAGTGGGGCACGCCCCAGCCCATCACCATCCGCGACAAGGACTTTGGCGCGGTGCGCGTGCGCGCCTTTGGCAACTACGCCTACCGTATTGCTGACCCCAAGCTGTTCCACACAGAGATATCGGGCACGCGCGATGTGTACCCGGCGGCCGATCTGGACGGCCAGCTGCGCGGCCTGGTATTGCAGAACATCAGCAACGCCATTGCGGCCAGCGGCATTCCCTTTCTGGACCTGGCGTCCAACCAGATCGAGTTTGCCAAGGCCCTTACCACCCAGCTGGAACCCGAGATGGCCAAACTGGGCATCAAGTTGGAAAGCATGACGGTGCAAAGCGTGTCCTTGCCCGAAGAGCTACAGAAAATTTTGGACCAGAAGATCGGCATGGGCATGGTTGGCAACGACATGGGCAAGTTCATGCAGTACCAAACCGCGCAGGCCATTCCCAAATTTGCCGAAGGCGGTGGTGGCGGAGGCGGCATTGCGGGTGACGCCATGGGGCTTGGCGCCGGTGTGGCACTGGGCCAGGTGCTGGCGCAAAACCTGGCCTCGGGCTTGCAAGGCAATGCTGCGGCGTCGGCCCAGGCGGCGGCTGTGCAAGCGGCAGCCACGCTCAAGCCCGATGATGTGCTGGCCACGCTGGAAAAGCTGGGTGAACTCAAGGCCAAGGGCATCCTCACCGATGAGGAGTTTGCGGCCAAAAAGGCCGAGCTACTAAAGAAGCTGGCGTAGGCGCAGTCCGGGGCGTCAGGGGCTTATGCTCCGTGTCCCCCGCCCTTCGGGCTCCTCCTTTACCTGCGCATAAACCCCTAACGCCCCTACCTCTGTGGCTCACGAGAATTCTGCAGCCCAACGCTCCTACACGGCGCCATGCCCCGGTTGCGGCGCGCCGGTGGAGTTTCGTTCGGCGCAATCCACCCATGCGGTGTGCGGATTTTGCCAGAGCACCGTGGTACGCCAGGGTGATGTGCTGTCGCGTATCGGCAAGATGGCCGAGCTGTTTGACGACCACAGCCCGTTGCAGCTTTTTGCCACCGGCACCTATAACAAGCGCCCCTTCACGCTGATCGGGCGACTGCAGTACAAGACTACAGACGGTACCTGGGCCGAGTGGAACGCTTTCTTTGATGACGGCACCAACGGCTGGCTGGCTGAGGACAACGGTGCCTACGTCTTCACCCAGCCTGATACCCAGTCGATGAACATGCCACCGGCCGACCGCTACGTGGTGGGGCGTTCGGTCAGTGTCAGTGGCAAGCCCTATACCGTAGCCAGCAATGTATCGGCACAGCTCATCAGTGCCCAGGGCGAACTGCCCAAGCTGCCGCCGCTGGGGCAAGCGTTTGATGTGGTGGAGCTGCGTAGCGCCAGTGGCGAAGTCATCAGCATCGACTACACCGGTACACCACCGGTGGTGTCGCAGGGCACGGCGGTGCTGCTGGACGACCTGGCGCTCAAGGGCCTGAAAGACGCATCGACCAAAGAAGAAAAGGGCCGCCAGTTCAACTGCCCGCATTGCGGCGCGCCCGTTACGGTGGCGCTGGCCACCAGCAAGAGCATCACCTGCGGCAGTTGCAACAGCGTGATTGACCTGAGCCAGGGAATCGGTGCTGAGCTCAAGGCCGCTACGCAGGACGAGCCGGTGCAGCCCTTGATCCCCCTGGGTTCATTGGGCCAGCTTCAGGGCGTGCAGTGGCAGGTGGTGGGCTTTCAGCACCGTACGGGCGTGGCGCCTGGCGACGACGAGCAATTTGGCTGGAGCGAATACCTGCTCTACAACCAGAAGCGGGGTTTTAGCTTTTTGGTGGATTCTGAAGAGGGTTGGAGCCTGGTGCGTCCCACTACCGGCGCGCCCACCATGACCAGCTCCACCGCGCGCAGTGCCAGTTATATGGGCACCACCTACGACCTCAAGTACAGCTACGAGGCCGAAACCAACTACGTCTGCGGCGAGTTCTACTGGGTGGTGCAGCGCGGACAAAAAACGTCCAACAAGGACTTTGCCAGTGGCAAACGCCTGCTCTCGATGGAGAAAACCCCCAGTGAGCTGGTGTGGTCCAGTGGCGACCAGATTGCCTTTGACGTGGTGGCCAAGGCGTTTGGCCTGGAAGACAAAAAAGACCTGCTCAAACGCGACGATGCAGCGCCCTTCAGCCCCGCCAAGAGCATCGGCTTTGGCACCATGTTTGTGGTGCTCGTCATCATACTGATTCTGTTGTCCATGCTGAGCCGGTGCTCCAGTTGCGACCCCCGGGTCGAGAACTGTTCTTCGTCATCGAGTTCGCGTAGTTCGGGTGGTTCGTTTGGTGGATTTTCAGGTGGTGGTGGTCATAAGTGACGGATTCAATTAGAGGAGAATGAAATGGACTTTGACATGTTGAAACCCGGCGCTATCGTCGCCTCACTGGTGTTTGCGCTGCTGGGCATTGTGGTGTTCTGGCTGTGCTTCATCATCATCGACAAGATCACGCCCTACGACCTGTGGGGCGAGATTGTGGAGAAGCAAAACGTTGCGCTGGCCCTGGTGGTGGCGGCCATGAGCCTGGGCATCTGCATCATCGTGGCAGCTGCAATCCATTAGTGGGCACATCTGCAAATCCAATTTTCGGGCGCATAGCGGCGTCGCGCGGTACTCGGAATCCTCATGCACACCAGTGCATTCCGGTGTCCTGCGTTCCGTGCGCCTTGCTCTGCATCCCGAGAATTGAATTTTCAGACGACCCACGCAGGCCGGACAACCGATGAAAACCCGCGCACCGCGCCCGCTGGAAGTCACACTCCTCGCCAGCGTCTTCGTAGTAGCCGCCTGTGGCCTGGTGTACGAGCTGGCGGCGGGCGCACTGGCGTCTTATCTGCTGGGCGATTCGATCCTGCAGTTTTCCACGGTGATTGGTTGCTACTTGTTCGCCATGGGCGTGGGCTCGTGGCTGTCGCGCTTTTTTGACCGGCAGTTGCCGGCGCATTTTTTGCGCATTGAGTTGCTGGTGGCGTTGGCTGGTGGTTTTTTGCCCGCCTTGTTGTTTCTGGCCAATGCCTACACCCCAGGTGCGTTTCGCTTCTTGCTCTATGCCTTGGTGGGCGTGGTGGGCACGCTGGTGGGGCTGGAAATTCCCTTGGTGATGCGTATCCTTAAGCGCGAAGTGGTGCTCAAAGAACTGGTGTCGCAGGTGCTGACCTTTGACTACCTAGGCGCACTGGCCGTCTCGGTGGCTTTTCCGCTGTTGCTGGTGCCACAGCTGGGGCTGATTCGCACCGGGCTGCTGTTTGGTTTGCTAAATGCTGCGGTGGCGTTCTGGACGCTGTGGGTGTTTCGCCATGAGCTGCGTCAACTGGCTGCCCACACCTGGGCCTGCGTGTTGACCGCCGCGGTGCTGGCTGGCGGCTTTGCGGTGGCCGAGCAAATCACCACGCTGGCCGAAGACAAGTTCTACCATGACCGCATCGTGCTGGCGGCCACCTCGCCCTACCAGCGCATCGTTGTCACCAACGGCCACACGGGCCACAAGCTGTTTCTGAACGGCAACCTGCAGTTTGCCGAACGCGATGAATACCGTTACCACGAGGCGTTGGTGCACCCCGCCATGTCGGCCTTTGGCGCGCCGCGCCGGGTCGCTGTGCTGGGCGGTGGCGATGGCATGGCGGTGCGTGAAATCCTCAAATACCCCAGTGTGGAAAGCGTAACTCTGGTGGAGCTGGACCCCAACATGACCGGCCTGTTTTCCAATGACCCGGCCATGTCGCGGCTCAACGCCGGGTCCTTGCGCTCGCCCAAACTGCACATCGTCAACACCGATGCCTTTCAGTGGTTGCAAAACGGCGAGGACATGAGCTCCGACGGGCCGCCCCAAGGAGCGAAGGACCCCTCGGGGGGCAGCGAACCACGCAAAGCGGGGAGCGTGGGGGCATTCGATACTTTTGATGTCATTGTGGTGGACTTCCCCGACCCCACCAATTTCTCGATTGGCAAGCTCTACACCAACTCCTTTTATTCCCTGCTGGCACAACGCCTCTCTGCCAGCGGCTATGCGGTCATTCAGACCACATCGCCCCTGGTGGCGCGCCAAAGTTTCTGGACTGTGGCGACCACCATCGAATCGGTTGGGCTGCGCGCCACGCCCTACCACACGAACGTGCCCAGTTTTGGCGAGTGGGGCTACATCATTGCCAGCCACCGCCCCTGGCATCTGCCTACCACCTTGCCACCTGGCCTGCGCTATTTGAATCTGCAGACGCTGCCGTTGCTGTTCGACTTCCCCATCGATATGGCTCGCGTACCCGCCGAGGTGAATCGCCTCTCCAACCAGGTTCTGGTCACCACCTACGAGCAAGAGTGGGGCCGGGTGGCGCAGTAGGCACAATCGGTCACTTCCCCACACGCACTGGATCTATGAAAGTTTTTGGAATCGCCGGTCACTCCGGCATGGGCAAGACTACGCTGCTGGAGCGGCTGGTGCCTGAATTGACATCACGCGGGCTGAGCGTGTCGCTCATCAAACACAGCCACAAGGCCATTGACATTGACCGCCCTGGCAAAGACTCATTCCGCCTGCGCGAAGCGGGTTGCAGCGAGGTGGTGTTGTTGGGCCACGAACGCTGGGCCCTGATGCACGAATTGCGTGGCGCACCCGAGCCTTCGCTGGACTACCTGCTGGGCCGCCTGCAGCCCTGCGACCTGGTGCTGATTGAAGGCTTCAAGGACGGCAACTTCCCCAAGATCGAGGTGTGGCGCTCTGAGGTGGGCCGTGCCACGCTGTGGCCGCTGTGGCCAGGCATCGTGGGAATTGCTTCAGAGGCGGCCGATGCGTGGCCAGAACCCCCAGCGGGTCAGACTGCGCCGCTGCGCTTGGATCTGGCCAACACCCGCGCAATCGCTGACGCCGTGTTGCTGCACGCGACAATGTTGTAAGCAAGCCCCGCCATGCTGGACCGCCGCCAATTCTGTCTTGCCGGTGCGGGCGCAGCAGCAAGCTTGGGTGGTTGCCGGGCGGATGTTGATACGGCCCACATCACGGGCAGTTTCACCGGCATCCAGGTTGAGCGCGGCCACTGGATGCGCGACAACTTGAAGAGCGGGCGGGCGTGGCCGGCACCTGCGCGCACCTTCACCACCCAGGTGCTGATTGCCGGTGGCGGCGTGGCCGGCTTGGCCGCCGCGCGCGCGCTGCGCCTGCGCGGCGTGGACGACTTTGCCCTGCTGGAACTGGAAGACACCGCCGGTGGCAACAGCCGCGCCGGTTCGATTACTGGCCTGGCCTGCCCGCAGGGCGCGCACTACCTGCCCCTGCCCGGCGACGACGCCCCCGAGGTGCAAGACCTGCTGGAAGAACTGGGCCTGCGCACGCGCGTGGCGGGCCGTTGGCAGTATGACGAGCGCACCCTGTGCCACAGCCCGCAAGAGCGCCTGTTCTTCAACGGTGAATGGCAAGATGGCTTGCTGCCGGTACACGGCGTGGGTGAATCCACCCTGGCGCAGTATCGCCGTTTTGCCGCTCTGGTGGAGCAGGCACGCCATGCGGCGCACTGGAATATGCCAGTGCAAAATGGCCGGGTAGCCCTCGTGCAGACTGCACTGGCAGCTATGACATTTGTAGCGTATCTGGACCAAAACGGTCTTGACGACACCTACCTGCGCTGGTACCTGGACTACTGCTGCCGCGACGACTATGGCGCCGGCATGGCCGCCGTTTCGGCCTGGGCCGGCATCCACTACTTTGCCAGCCGCCACGGCTTTCACGCACCGGGTGCCGAGAGCGCCGAGCGCGAAGGCCTGCTCACTTGGCCCGAAGGCAACGCCTGGTTGGCCCGCCGCTTGGCCGCGCCGCTGGGCGAGCGCCTGCACACCGGGCGCGTGGTGCTGCGCATGGCCAGCACCCGCAGCGGTGTGGAAGTGGATGCCTACAACACCGCGACCCAAAGCATGGAGCGCTGGAACGCCGCGCAGGCGGTCGTGGCGTTGCCCGTGTTTGTGGCCGCGCGCGTGGTGCAAAACCCGCCGGATTTTCTGCGTCAGGTGGCACAGAAGCTGGCCTACGCGCCCTGGCTGGTGGCCAATATCCACATCGACCAGCCCTTGCACGACCGCCCCGGCGCGGCCCCAAGCTGGGACAACGTGCTCTATGGCGCGGGCAACGGCAATGGCCTGGGCTATGTGGACGCCACCCACCAAAGTCTGCAGACCATGCCCGGTCCTACCGTGCTCAGCCACTACCGTGCGCTGGGGGATGTGCTTGGGGGCCCTGCCGACGCTGCGGTGGGAACTGCCGGGCGGCGCTTGTTGCTGGAGCGGCCCTGGGCGGCCTGGCGCGACACCATCGTGGCCGAACTGTCGACTGCCCACCCGGATTTGGCTGCCAAGGCCACCCGCATGGACATTACCCGCTATGGCCACGCCATGGCCATTCCTCAGCCACAAGCGAATGGTCAAATAGGCCACTGGCCCTCGTCAAATATACGTAATGCGCTATCGAAATCAGAGCGATACCCACCGCGGCCGGTTTTGGCCTGGGAGCGGTTGCGCTTTGCCCACGCGGATTGGGCGGGTTATTCGGTGTTTGAGGAAGCGTTTACCGCCGGGCACGCGGCGGGGAGTTGAGGGCGGCAGCGCTCAGCCAGCGCCGGGTGCAAAGGCTCTGTTTTGGGCGGGTAACCCATCGTTCAGAAAGTCCAGGAAGGCACGGGTGCGCGCTGGCAACAGCTTGCGGGAGGGCACTGCGGCAAACACGGTCAGTCGGCCAAAAACCCAGTCGGGCAGCAGGTGCACCAGATCGCCCCGTGCCAGGTGCTTTTCCACCATCAGACGCGACAGCACGGCCACGCCGGCACCATCCAGTGCGGCACGGTACAGCACGTCAAAGCTCACCGATTGCAGGGCCACGGGAACGTCCACCTCCACCGGTTCGCCCTTGCCGTTGGCAGGGTGCAGGCGCAGGCGCCGGTTGGTGGTGCCGCCCGCTTGCTGCCAGGGAAATTTCAGGTAATCGTGGCTGGACAAATCATGTGGCTGCAGGGGCGTGCCAGCCCGTTGCAGGTAGGCCGGTGCGGCGCATAAAACCCAATCGGAGGTGGCCAGCGGGCGCGCCACCACGTTGGCGTCGTAGCCCTCGTCCACAGCCATGAAGGTGACATCAAATTCATCCACCCGGTTGTGTGGAAAGGGGTCCACCGAAATCTCCAGCGCCACCTTGGGGTAGCGCTGGCGCCACTTGGCAACCTGCGGTGCAAGAACATAGGCGGCCAGCACCGGTGACGCCAGGATGTGCACGGTGCCTTGCAGCTCCTGGGTGCTGTGTCCTACGGCCGCTTCAGCATCGGCGATTTCGCCCAGAATACCGCGCACCCGCAGCAGGTACATCTCACCGGCCTCGGTCAGGGCCAGCTTGCGCGTGGTGCGTTGCATCAGGCGCGCGCCCAGGTGGTGTTCCAGGTCACCAAAAAGGCGCGTGACGGCGGCTGGTGACATATCCAGCGCCCGGGCAGCGGCGGCAAAACCGCCCTCGTCCACCACTTTTTGAAACACCCGCATCGATAAAAGACGGTCCATATACGCAATGAATAAAGTAATTTTGTTTTGATTATTCCATTTTGAGGAATGATGAATTACTGACTACGTGGTTTTTAATTGAGTTCAATCGGCCTACAGTTCAACCCATCGATGAGCCGAAACTACTTTGACGACTCACCGAGGCTGGACAAGCCGGGGTACGAAAGGCCCCAGACCTGCCCGGAAATGTCAATCAACTTTTGAAGGAAATGTCATCATGAAAAACGCAACCACTACTACCGCTCTCATCCTCGCTTTGGGCCTGACCGCCGGTGCCAGCTTTGCCGCTGACAGTTCACCCCGCGCCCGTTTGAACAGCGTGCAAACCAGCTCCTACTTCGCCCAGTCGGCACCCAGCGTGCTCAGCCGCGCCGTAGTCAAGGCTGAAGTCATCAACACCCAGCAAGCCCGAGCCCATATGAACGCCAAGGAAACCAGCTCCTACTTCGCCCAGTCGGCACCCAGCGTGCTCAGCCGTGCCGCAGTCAAGGCTGATCTGCAACAAGCACAAAAATCGGGTACCTTGCCCCGCATGGGCGAACTGAGCTAATTGCCGCATCCCCAGCAAAAACCCGCCCCCGTGGCGGGTTTTTTTATGTGTTTCCTATGACTACACTGGAGCCCTGTTCAACAGGGTCTTTTGGTGTGCAATGGAATTCGTGTTTTTCATGCTGATGCTGGTATTTGTGGCGCGTCACTTTCAAGGCCGCGACGAACGCCGCCGCATGGCCTTGTTGAGCCAGCACCTGGGCCACTACCAGATCGAAAAACTCATGGAAACGCTGACCGACGGTTACATGCGCGCGCTGAGCCAGCCCGACACCGAACGTCAGTCCCAAATCTGGAGCATGCTGGACACGGCCGAGAAGACCCTGAGCGAACAATTTACCCGCTTGGTTGCCGATTTTGCACGCGCTGACGCCGATGCCACCCGGGTCAGCACGTTGCCACTGTCCATCTTCTACACCGGCAAACTGCTGCCGGGCAACACATTTGATTTGCGCAAGGCGCTGGCAGTACATGCCCACGGCATCAACGCCGCCGTGGCCAATGCCGAACACCACGCCCCCAAAGACAAAGCCTTCACCTTGTTGGCCGAGATGTTTTTGATGCAGCACACCTGCCACTGGTACTGCAAATCCAAAGGCGTGGCCTCGGCCCGGCTTGTGCTGCGCCACCAGACGCCCTATGCCAAGGTACTGGATTCGGTAGCGCCCGCTACACGCCAGGCCTATTGCGCCCTGGTGGCGGGCTGAGCGGCGGCTACACTCGTTTACGGGCACATTTTGTGCCTTTCTCTTTTCATATTTCATCCCAAGGCCCAACCCATGCAGCATGTCGTGTTCAACCAAAAAGGTGGCGTAGGCAAGTCCACCATCACCTGTAACCTGGCGGCCATCAGCGCGTGGCAAGGCCTGCGCACCTTGGTGATTGACCTGGACTCGCAAGGCAACTCCACACGCTACCTGCTGGGTGCGGACATGCCCGAAGACATGCCCAACGTGGCCGAGTTTTTTGAGCAAAGCCTGAAGTTCACCATCCGCGACAAAGGCGCCAATGAATTCATCGTGCACACCCAGTGGGAAGGCCTGGATGTGATGCCATCCAGCCCGTTGCTGGACGAACTGCACAGCAAGCTGGAATCGCGCCACAAAATCTACAAGCTGCGCGATGCACTGGAACTGCTGGCCGAAGACTACGACCAGATCTATATCGACACGCCCCCAGCGCTGAACTTCTATACCCGCTGCGCGCTGATAGCCGCGCAGGGTTGCCTGATTCCATTTGACTGCGACGATTTTTCGCGCCGCGCCCTCTACACCCTGTTGGAAAATGTGCAGGAAATCCAGGCTGACCACAATGCCGATCTCAAGGTTGAAGGCATCATCGTCAACCAGTTTCAGGCCCGCGCCAACCTGCCCCAGCGCATGGTGCAAGAGCTGATCGACGAGGGCCTGCCCGTGTTGCAGCCCTACCTGCGCTCATCGGTGCGCATCCGCGAATCACATGAGCAATCGCTGCCCATGATTTTTCTGGACCCCGGCCATACACTCACGCAGGAGTTTGTGGCTCTGCACGACGCGCTGGCTTAAAAGGCGCTACAGCCCCAACGCTTTGCGCACACCGGCACCATAAGCCGGGTCGGCCTTGCTGCAGTTGGCGATGTGCCGTTCCTTGATGGCCACCGGCGCGTCACCCATGCCACGGGCCGTGTTGTCAAACAGCACCTGCTGCTGGGCCGGTGTCATGAGGCGAAACAAGGCGCGGGGTTGCGCGTAGTAATCGTCATCGTCCTCGCGGAAGTTCCAGTGGTCAGCCGCGCCATTGATGGCCAACGGAGGCTCACGGAAGTCGGGTTGCTCCTGCCACACTTTTTCGCTGTTGGGCTCGTAACCCAGGGTGCTGCCAAAGTTGCCATCCACCCGCATGGCGCCGTCACGGTGGTAGCTGTGCACCGGGCAGCGCGGGCTGTTCACCGGAATGTGTGCGTGGTTCACGCCCAGGCGGTAGCGCTGTGCGTCGCCATAGCTAAACAGGCGGCCTTGCAGCATCTTGTCGGGTGAAAAACTGATGCCAGGCACGACCGCGCCGGGGTTGAACGCAGCCTGCTCCACCTCGGCAAAGTAATTCTCGGGGTTGCGGTTGAACTCGATCTCACCCACTTCGATCAGCGGGTAGTCTGCGTGTGGCCAGACCTTGGACAGGTCAAACGGGTGGTAAGGCACCTTCTCGGCGTCTTTCTCGGGCATGACCTGCACGAAAAGCGTCCACTTGGGAAAGTCGCCACGCTCGATGGCGTTGTACAGATCGCGCTGGTGCGTTTCGCGGTCGTCGGCTACCGCAGCGGCGGCCTCGGCATCGGTCATGTTCTTGATGCCCTGCTGCGTGCGCCAGTGGAACTTGACCCAATGGCGCTCGTTTTTGGCATTGATGAAGCTGAAGGTGTGCGAGCCAAAGCCGTGCATGTGGCGGTAGCTGGCCGGAATGCCACGGTCGCTCATGACGATGGTGATTTGGTGCAACGCCTCGGGCAGCAAGGTCCAGAAGTCCCAGTTGTTTTTGGCACTGCGCAGGTTGGTGCGCGGGTCGCGCTTGACCGCGTGGTTGAGGTCGGGGAACTTCAGCGGGTCGCGCAGGAAGAACACCGGCGTGTTGTTGCCCACCAGATCCCAGTTGCCTTCCTCGGTGTAGAACTTGAGCGCAAAGCCACGGATGTCGCGCTCCGCATCGGCCGCACCGCGCTCGCCGGCCACGGTGGACATGCGGCTGAACAACTCGGTCTTCTTGCCAATCTGCGAAAACAGCTTGGCGCGGGTGTATTGGGTGATGTCGTGGGTGACGGTGAAGGTGCCATATGCGCCGGAGCCCTTGGCGTGCATGCGGCGCTCGGGAATCACCTCGCGGTCGAAGTGGGCCAGCTTCTCCAAAAACCACACGTCTTGCAACAACTGCGGGCCGCGCGGGCCGGCGGTGAGGACGTTCTGGTTATCGACAACCGGCGCGCCGCCAGTCGTGGTCAAGAAGGGACAAACGGGTTTGGTGCTCATGAAAAACCTCCTGAAGTGAATCTACGGAAACGCTCTACAAGGGTGCACGATAGGTCACCCAGAGGAATAGGGCAATGGGCTTTAGGCAAAGTTGTTGATAGGCATTTTCAATTCACCCAGCTTGGTACGCCGCGCTGGGGCGTACGTCGCGGTGCGGCGACGGACTGTTCTGTCGCTGGCACGACGGCACACTAGGTCGTCGAGATGACCTCTGCCGTGGTGCCATACACATCATGGCGCAGGTCATACAGCGGAATGGTGGTGCCGTGGAGGCGGTTGTTCACCAGTTTGCCCAAGTCGACGTCTGCCACGACGACCTGTTCCATGTTGGGCACACCTTCGGCGGCAATGCCGTCGCGTGCAAACGCAAAGTCAGACGGTGTGATGATGGCGGCTTGGCCAAAGTGTTGGCCAAGGCCTTCGACCGGCAAGTTGCCCACCGTGCCGGTGACGGCGACGTAAACCTGGTTCTCGATGGCTCGTGCGTGGCAGCAATACCGCACCCGCAAAAAGCCTTGTTTATCGTCAGTGCAAGACGGCACAAAAATGATGTCAGCGCCCTGTTCGCTTACCTTGCGGGCCAGTTCCGGAAACTCAATGTCGTAGCAAATCAGGATGGCGATACGGCCGTGCGGTGTGTCAAAGACCCGCAGCATGTTGCCGGGATCACCCTTCCACTTTTCTTTCTCCCACCGTGTCAGGTGGATTTTGTCTTGGGTGAAGACCTTGCCCTCGGGTGTAAACAGATAGGCCGTGTTGTACATGCGACCATGGGTGATGGTGGGGTGACTGCCACCAATGATGTGCACCTTGCGGTGCTGGGCCAGCTCAACGAACAAGGCCACATACCGCTCGGTAAAGTCATTGAGGCCGCGCACTGCTGCGTACAGGTCTGTCGTATCCAGAAACGACAAGAGTTGGGTCGTGAAGATCTCCGGGAACAGCACAAACTGGGGCTTGTATTCGGCAGCTGTTTTCATCACGAAGCGCACCTGGTTTTCAAAACCATCCCAGTCGGCAATGGAACGCAGCAAGTACTGGACCGCTGCGATACGCACGACCGTGGCTTTGGGCTTGTGTTCGGGCGCACTCTTGAGGTCAGGGACCGTGGTCATAGCTCTATGTCCTGTTCTTTGTCATACGCCTCTTGCAAGGTGGTCGGTTTACCAGGATTGTGGTTTGGGTTGAGCCAAACAATGAGTGCGGCATGGCTACAGGATTCGGCATCTTCCGGGATGTAGCCGTACATGATGCCGCAGTAGCGAAATCCCTCACGGAGTTGAAAGCTCAGCACAGGGTCGGTCAAATCGCCCCACAGCACCTTTTTTGCATAGAGCTCAACGGGCATCTGGGCCGCCACCTTGTGGTAGCCCGGCAGCCGACCACAGGCGATGATGCGGCGCAAATTCATCTGGCGGCACAGTGCCCGCCGACCATCGTATAGTGCATGGCCTATGCCCCGCCCCGTCACGCGGGGGTCCACAAAAACCTCGGCACCGTAGAGGGTGAAGCCGTTCGGGTTGTGGTTATCGAAGGTACCCGCTGAGGTAATCTCCTTCCAGGTGTGTTCGTCAGCCCATTCGTCCCACAGAATCACCAGGGAGCTGGCGCAACCCACAATGCGGTCGTCAACGATTGCCACCAGTTGTCCCTGGGGGAACACCTCTAGTTGCTGGGCGAGTTGGTCGCGCCGCCATGGTGCAATCGTCGGGTAGACGGCCTTTTGCAAGCGCAGCAATTCGTCAATGTCTTTGTGGGTGGTTGAACGTGTACGCATGGACTAATCGATTAAAAATGGCGCTAGCCCTCGTCGGTTATACGTAAATCACTATTAATTTAATAGCATTTGACGTCCGCAACGGCGCCGCGCTGCAGGACTTGGCGCAGTACCTGCTGCGGCTCAAACAAAGCCACCATGGCGTCCATCAGCGCGTGTGCTTTGGCTGAATGGTCGCCGCCAAAGTTGCAAACATACACATCCACCGTGACCCCGCTTTGCTCGGGCCAGGTGTGCACGCACAGGTGCGATTCGGCTAACAGCACGGTAGCGGTCACACCGCCGGGGCCGTGGTCTGTGGCGGGGAAAGTGTGGGCCAGTTGGTTGACCACTTGCAAGCCGGCGCCAGCCACTTCACGCGTGCAGCGCGCCAATAGGCGCGGCGCGTCTGTGAGCCAACCAGCGTCGCACTGGCAGTGGCTGAGATCGGCGGTGAGGTGCAGGCCATGCATACCCGCGACTGTAGATGATTTTCAAGGCAAAAATGCGCCCCCTCGGGGGGCAGGGAGCTACACGAAGTGAGCGACCGTGGGGGCATTGTTAAAATAGCGGGTTTTCCCCAGTCCCCCACCTTACCCGGAGTCGCCCAGCCCATGGCCACCACGCAAAATTCCCAACAGATGGCCAATGCCATTCGCGCTCTTGCCATGGATGCCGTTCAGGCCGCCAACTCCGGCCACCCCGGTGCGCCCATGGGCATGGCCGACATGGCCGTGGCCCTGTGGGGACCACAGTCTGGCCATCTGCGCCACAACCCCACCAACCCGCACTGGATCAACCGCGACCGTTTTGTGCTCTCCAACGGCCACGCATCCATGTTGATCTATGCGCTGTTGCACCTCACCGGCTACAAGTTGCCTATGGCTGAGTTGAAGAACTTTCGCCAGTTGCACAGCAAGACTGCTGGCCACCCCGAAGTCGGTGTCACGCCCGGCGTGGAAACCACCACCGGCCCGCTGGGCCAGGGCCTGACCAATGCGGTCGGCATGGCCTTGGCTGAAAAGCTGTTGGCAAGTGAGTTCAACCGTGAAGACCACGCGATTGTCGACCACCACACCTATGTCTTCATGGGCGACGGCTGCCTGATGGAAGGCATCAGCCACGAAGCGGCGTCGCTTGCTGGCGCATGGAAGCTCAACAAGTTGATCGCCCTGTACGACGACAACGGCATCTCCATTGACGGTCAGGTCACGCCCTGGTTTGCCGACAACACCGCTCTGCGTTTTGTGGCCTATGGCTGGAACGTGATCGGCCCCATCGACGGTCAGGATGCCGCTGCGGTGTCCACCGCGATTGCAGAGGCCAAAAATTCTGCGGACCGCCCCACGCTCATCATCTGCAAGACGCACATCGGTTTTGGCTCACCCAACCGAGCCGACACTGCCAAGGCCCACGGCGAGCCCTTGGGTGCGGAAGAGATCAAGCTCACGCGCGAGTCGATTGGCTGGAATTACGCACCCTTTGTTATCCCCAAAGAGGTTTATGCCGACTGGGACGCCAAGACCGCCGGCAAGGCCGCTGAGGCCGCGTGGAAAGAGCAATTTGCCGCCTACCAGGCTGCCCACCCCGCGTTGGCCAAAGAGTTGGTGCGCCGCATGAAGGGCGATTTGCCCAAGAATTTTGTACAGACCGCCGTAGACACCGTCATTGCCGCCCACCAAAAGGCCGAAACCGTGGCCAGCCGCAAGGCCAGCCAATTGGCGCTGGAATCCTTTACCGCAGCCCTGCCTGAATTGTTGGGTGGCAGTGCCGACCTGACCGGCTCGAACCTGACCAACACCCAATCCACACCCAGTTTGCGCTTTGACTCGCTGACCGGCGCCGTGATCAAAAATGAAGCGGGCGAGGGTGGGCGCCACATCAACTACGGCGTGCGCGAGTTCGGCATGGCCGCCATCATGAACGGTGTGACCCTGCACGGTGGCTTTATTCCTTACGGTGGCACATTTCTCACATTCAGTGACTACAGCCGCAACGCCATCCGCATGGCTGCGTTGATGAAGCAGCGTGTGATCCATGTATTCACGCACGACTCCATTGGATTGGGCGAAGATGGCCCCACGCACCAGTCCATCGAACACGCCGCGTCCTTGCGCCTGATTCCCAACCTGGATGTGTGGCGTCCCGGCGATACGGCCGAAACTGCCGTGGCCTGGACCGTTGCTTTGCAAAACAAGACCAAGCCCACTGCGCTGCTCTTGAGCCGCCAGAACATCAGTTACGCACCCAAGGCCGAATCCGCATTGGCACCGGATGCCTGCGGCCTGGATGCCATCAACAAGGGTGCCTACGTGCTGGCAGAGCCAACCGAAGTGGGTCTGAAGAAGAAGACCCAGGCCGTGATCATCGCCACCGGCTCTGAAGTGCAACTGGCCTTGCATGCCCAGAAGCTGCTAGCCGAACGCAAGATTGCCGTGCGCGTGGTCTCCATGCCGTCCACAACCACGTTTGACCTGCAAAGTGCCGCGTACAAATCGTCCGTGCTGCCTGCCGGCCTGCCCCGTGTGGCGGTTGAAATGGGTGCTACCGGTGGCTGGTGGAAATACGGTGTGTCCGCCGTGGTGGGCATCGACTGCTTCGGCGAGTCGGCCCCGGCCCCGGTGCTGTTCAAGCACTTTGGCTTTACGCCTGAGAATGTGGCCGATACGGTGCAGTCCGTGCTGGCAAAGAAGTGAGTGTTTTCGTTTTATTTAACAGGAAGTAATCATGACGATCAAAATTGGCATCAACGGCTTTGGCCGCATCGGACGCAACGTGTTGCGCTCAGCCCTGCAGAACTTCAGCGACATCGAAGTCGTTGGTATCAACGACCTGCTGGAGCCGCATTACCTGGCCTACATGCTGCAGTACGACAGCGTGCACGGCCGCTTCAAGGGTGAAGTTTCGGTCGACGGCAACACCCTCATCGTCAACGGCAAAAAGATCCGCCTGACGCAAGAGCGCGACCCAGCCAACCTGAAGTGGAACGAAGTCGGTGCCGACATCGTGATCGAGTCCACCGGCTTGTTCCTGGATAAGGTTACCGCCCAGAAACACCTGGATGCTGGTGCCAAGAAGGTCATCATGTCCGCGCCGTCCAAGGACGACACGCCCATGTTCGTGTTCGGCGTTAATTCTGACACCTACGCAGGCCAGGCCATCATCTCCAACGCATCCTGCACCACCAACTGCCTGGCACCTGTGGCCAAGGTGCTCAACGACAAATGGGGCATCAAGCGCGGCTTGATGACGACCGTTCACGCGGCCACCGCCACCCAAAAGACCGTGGACGGCCCTTCCAACAAAGACTGGCGCGGCGGGCGCGGCATTCTGGAAAACATCATCCCATCCAGCACTGGCGCCGCCAAGGCCGTGGGCATTGTGATTCCTGCGTTGAACAAGAAGCTCACCGGTATGTCTTTCCGCGTGCCAACCAGTGACGTGTCTGTGGTCGACCTGACGGTGGAGTTGAACAAGGAAGCCAGCTACGCCGACATCTGCGCTGAAATGAAGGCGCAAAGCGAAGGCGCCTTGAAGGGCATTCTGGGTTACACCAAAGACAAAGTCGTTGCCACCGACTTCCGTGGCGAAACCTGCACCAGCGTGTTCGACGCCGACGCCGGCATTGCCCTGGACAGCACCTTCGTCAAGATCGTCGCCTGGTACGACAACGAGTGGGGTTACTCCAACAAGTGCCTGGAAATGGTGCGGGTGGTGGCCAAGTAAGCGAAGAGCGCGGCCAGTTCTAGCCATGCGGTGAATGCCGTGTTTGACTGGCTCCGATCCAGGCTCAAGGGTGCTGCTTCAACGCAGTACGCCAGTATTGATGTGGCTGCTGCCGTACGGCAGGCCAGCCAGCTATCGACCCAAGATAAAGGTCTGGCACAGGACGAGTTCGCGCAGGGCAATCAGCAGCGGGAAAGCCTCCATTGGGAAGCTGCGGAACGGCATTACCGCCGCGCCTTGGCTATCCATCCTGCGTTCGCGGAGGCGTCTGCAAATCTCGGCAGCCTCCTCAAAGACCGTGGTGCATTGCCCGAAGCAGACCAGTGGCTGACGCTGGCCCTTGCGTTGAATCCGCAGCTTGGCCCAGCCTATTTCAATCTGGCCATGATGCGCATCGATCAGGCGCGCTGGTTGGAGGCCGCTGACCTCCTGCAGCGGCTGTTGGCGCTATCTCCCAATGAAGCCAATGCGTACTACTGGCTGGGCAACGCCCTGACCGGTACGGGAGATGGTGCTGGTGCACGAAAAGCCTATGCAGCGGCCGTGCGCTTGAATCCATCCTACGTTCAGGCCCGTTGGGGCCTTGTGATGGCGCAGTTGCCCGCTATTGCACAGACAGAAGATGAACAAACCCAAGCGTGTGATGCTTTCGCCCGTGAGCTCGACAAGCTGCGTGTGAAGCTGTTAGGGACGCATTCTCCCAACGGGTATTTGGCCGTAGGTGCACAGCAGCCTTATTTTTTGGCCTATATCGCGACTAACCACAAAGCTGTGCTATCGCTTTACGGCGATCTGTGCACCAAGCTCATGGCGATTTGGAGCAAGAAGGTGGGCGTGCCCGCACCTGCTGGAAATCATTCCGGCAAATGCCGTTTGGGAATAGTCTCCGCTCACATCCACAGCCACTCGGTATGGCATGCTTTGGTTCGGGGTTGGATAGAACATTTGGACCCTGCGGTGTTCGAGATCCAGATCTTTCACACTGGGCAGTTGCGCGACGCGCAGACCGAGTGGGCACAACGCCGCGTGCATCAACTCCACCACGGATTGGGAGACTGGACAAACTGGGCTAAGGCAGTATCGGATGCGCAACTGGACGTGCTGATTTATCCCGAGATCGGCATGGATGCGACCACCATCCGCCTGTCTGCCTTGCGGCTGGCACGGGTGCAACTGGCTTCCTGGGGGCACCCCATGACTACCGGGTTGCCGACGATGGACGGCTATATTGGTGCCGAGGCGTTGGAGCCACCGCAGGCCGCCAAGCACTACAGCGAAAGTCTGATGCCACTACCTAGGCTGGGTTGCTGTTACCAGGCCTTTGGCACCGCACCTGGTCGAATCGATTGTTCCGCATGTGGCATTCAACCTTCCGACCGGGTGTTGCTGTGCGCCGGGACTTCTTTCAAATACGCGCCGCAGTACGATGTGGCGCTGGTGGAGATTGCACGGCGATGCCAGCCCTGCAAGCTGGTGTTTTTCCACAGCGAATCGCAAACGCTATCGCAACGGCTCGAGCAGCGCCTGCGGTTGGCCTTCGATGCAGCTGGTGTGGATTTTGATGCAACTGTGGCATTTGTTCCCTGGCAGTCCCAGGCAGCCTTTTTTGCGCTGTTGGATCGGACCGATGTGTACCTCGATAGCATGGGATTTTCCGGGTTCAACACGGTTATGCAGGCCGTCGAATGCGCAACACCCATAGTTGCCTTTGAGGGGGAATTCATGCGGGGCCGTTTTGCCAGTGCCATCCTGCGGCAGATGGGGCTGGATGAATGGGTGGCAGGATCAGTAGCGCAATATATTGCCCTGGTGGAGCAGCTGGCAAGTGACAGCGGATTGCGTGCGCGTGTGAAGACGCAAATGCGCGATCGTCGCCAGGCTTTGTTTGGCGATCAAGAAACCGTTGCGGTGTTGGGCCGGCACCTGTTGCGCCTGTGCTCCCCCCCCCGGGGGAGTGGTCCTCCCCCCCCCGGGCGGTTTTTCTCCCGCGGTGTCTAATCGCCTCCCCTGTTTAAGCTGATCGTCCATGCAAATAGGTGCTGTCTACGCTGCTCTGGCTTACACGCTGTGGGGTCTGTTCCCTCTGTTCTTCAAACGCCTAGCGGCCGTGGGGCCGCTGGAGGTGGTGATGCACCGCACCGTGTGGTCGCTGGTGTTTGTGGTGCTGGTCTTGCTGGTGCGGCGGCGCTGGGCTTGGCTGGGTGCTGTGCTGCGCAAACCCCGTGTGGTGGGCATCTTTGCGCTGTCCGCCACGCTGTTGGCGAGCAACTGGCTGGTTTATATCTGGGCGGTGAATAACGACCACGTGCTGGACGCCAGCCTGGGCTACTTCATCTTGCCGCTGATGAATGTGGCGTTGGGGTATGTTTTTTTGCATGAGCGTCCGCGCGCTGGCCAGTGGATGGCTTTTGCGGTGGCTTGTGCGGGTGTGCTGTGGCTCTCTTGGCAGGGCGGTCGCGTGCCCTGGGTGGCGCTAACCCTGGCGATTACGTTCGCCTTGTACGGCCTGCTGCGCAAGGTGGCGCCGCTAGGCGCCCTGGAAGGGTTGACACTGGAAACCCTGGTGCTGGCCCCGGCGGCACTGGTTGCAATGGGCTGGATGGCCTGGCATGGACAGGGCGCGCTGGTGGCGCAAGACCATACGTCTCTTGCGTGGCTCATGTTGTCTGGCCCGGTAACAGCGCTGCCGTTGTTGCTGTTTGCCGCCGGCGCACGGCGCATTCCGCTGTCCATGATGGGCGTGTTGCAATACATTTCGCCCAGTATCCTGGTGCTGCTGGGTGTGTGGCTGTATGACGAGCCATTTGCTGGACCGCGTGTGATGGGCTTTGTGTTGATTTGGATCGCGCTGGCGTTGTACACGGCAGAAGGCTGGCGCCATGCTCGTCGGGCGCCGTCTCTCAGACCGTGAACAGCTTTTCCACGCGCATTCGTCCTTCGGGGCTGGTCATCAATACCAGGGCAGTGCCGGCGTTGACCATGTGGTCATCGCTGGGGTTGAATACCCAGTTGCCATGCTCGTGGAGGGCCATCAGCAAGTAGTCCTTGGATTTGGGCACCAGTTCTGCCAATGGCTTGCTGTCAAATCCGTCGGGGACTACCACCTGCTCCACTCGCTGGCCCTCATCACTGTGCAGCATCTGGTCCATGAAGTTGACCACATGGGGGCGAATCATGGCCGAGGCGATACGCATGCCGCCGGTAAAGTCGGGCGATACGATCTCATCAGCACCGGCACGGCGGGCCTTGTTGGTGTTGCGGATGTCGTGCAAGCGCACCACTACCCGCACCTTGGGACTGAGCAGTTTGACTGATAGCGCCACCATCAGGTTGTGACTGTCATCGCCGGTCACTGCAAACACGCCGGTCGCATTGGAGAGGCCAGCGCGGCGCAAGGCGTCGTCATCAGCCGCATCGTCATGGAGGTAAAGGGCATGGGGGTGGTGTTCGAGCCACGCATCCAGAACCGCGCGGTCCCGTTCAATGACGACAAGGCTGCGTCGGGTCTTGGCCAGTTCATGGGCCACGTTGGAGCCCACGCGCCCGATGCCACACACGATGTAATGCCCCTTCATCTGGGCAATCTGTTTTTCCATGCGCTTTTTCCTTAGCTCTGCGTTGAGGTCGGAGTCGATCAAAAGGGCCACCAGGGTCGAGAACAGGTAGCTCAGGGTGCCAATGCCAATAATGGCAATGAACACGGTGAACAGCCGCCCCATCGGGTGGGCGCTGAGGTCCACCGTCTCACCAAAGCCAATGGTGGCGATGGTGATGAAGGTCATGTAGAAGCTGTCGATCCAGGTGGCGGATGGGCGCCCAATATAGTGGTAGCCCAGTGTACCCATGGCGGTTATCACCAGCAGCAAGGCAACGCCGTAGACCAGACCCTTGAAGTGCCTGCTTCGAAAGACTTTTTCTAATCCGTGGCGTTGCATGTCTATGCCTTGGGAAATGGTTTCGATGCGTGTGGCCAGAGCGCTTAGTCAGCGTGAAACTGGTCGGCGTTCTTGCCCTTGAACGGAGCGTAGAACGCCTTGATGGCCAGCATGTCCGTTTCGATGTTGCCAGTTGGCTCAAACACCGGTCCCAGGCCGCTGACCTTGCGGGAATAGTCCATGTAGGCCATCACGATGGGCACCTTGGCACCCAATGCGATGTAGTAAAAGCCGGTTTTCCAGTAACGCGTTTTGTTGCGTGTACCCTCCGGCGGAACGATCAGCTGCAGAGGGCCCTTCGCTTCAAGGATGGCCTGCACGGATGCCGTCACCAGATTGTTGGTTGACTCCCGCCGCACGGGGATGCCGCCCAGCCACATCATGATGCTGCGAAATGGGGGTTTGAAGAGCGATTCCTTGCCCATCCAGTAAATGTTCAGCCTAAGCGCAAAGGCCACCATCAAGGTGTAAGGCAGGTCCCAGTTGCTGGTGTGCGGCGCAGCAATGAACACACACTTGTGGCCATTGGGTGGAAGAGCACCTTTCACTTTCCAACCGGCTAACGTGAGAAAGAGAATCGACAGAGCCCGCAGTATGGTGTTGACAACCGGCGTGTCGAAAATGGTGTGGTGCATGGGTTGGGCGCGATGGGGGCTTGCTGCTAGGATGATTGTCGCTGCATTCACTCCCCCACCCCTGAACGAGGACTACCCTTGAACAAACATGAATGTCCTTGCGGCTCGGAACGGGAGTTGGCCGATTGCTGTGGCCAATGGCATACCGGCCTGGCACTGGGCCAACACGCACCCACACCCGAGGCCTTGATGCGATCGCGCTACAGCGCCTACGTGCTCGGCCTGATCGACTACCTGTTAGCCACCTGGCACCCCAGCACCGCGCCGGGTGATCTGGAACTGCAGCCAGTCAAATGGCTGGGCCTGGAAGTGCGCCACGCCGAGATGACCGGCGACGCTGGCGTGGTGGAGTTTGTGGCGCGCTGCAAGGTGGGTGGCCGTGCCGAGCGCATGGAAGAGACCAGCCGCTTTGTCCGCCAGGACGGGCGCTGGCTGTACATCGACGGGCAGACGAGCTGATTGGGGTGTAACGCAAGCCCCACATGGAGGCCGCAGCTTCAAGACAGGTGTTTGCCCACAATGCCGGCCAGCTCAAACATGGTGATTTGCGGCTTGCCAAACACCGGTAACAGCTTGGCGTCGGCATTGATGGCGCGCTTGTTGGTGGCGTCTTGCAGACCGTTGGCCTTGATGTAGTCCCAGATCTTTTTGATGACCTCGGTGCGGGCGACCGGATCAGTACCAATGACGGCAGCCAACTCAGTGCTGGGCAATTTGCCGCTGGCGGCGGTGGTTTTGCGCGGGACTTTCGGCTTGGCGACCTTGGTGGCTGCAGATTTGGTGGCGGCCTTTTTTGCAGGTGCTTTTTTGGCTGGAGCCCTCGTGGGAACTGCGCGAGCAGCTCCTGTTTTTGTAGCTAAAGTTTTACCCGCTGCCGTCTTGCGAGGTGGGAATTTGCTCGGCGCAAACTCAAAATTTACCTTGCCGGCCTCAGCGTCCCAGGCCAGCATAGCTTTGAAGGCGCGTCGGGTACGCATGGAAACAAACTTGTCCAAGAGATCGGTCTTTCCGGTTTCCAGCAGTTTGACCATTTGCGTGCGCTCAATGGGTTGCTGCAGGATGATCTGACCGGTTTTGAAGTCGCAGCTCGGTGTGGGTTGTTCTAGCGTAGGCACGGATTTGGCGCAGACGTAGTTCTTGCCATGTTCATAGACCGCACCGCCGCACTTGGGGCACTTGCCCAGGGATTCTTGCGCCGAGAAGTCGATGATCTCGCCACTCTCTTCACCCTTTTTGTCGTCGCTAAAGTCGAATTCGAGCTTGTAGTTCTTGGTCTCGTCGTCAAACTTGATGACCATCTCGGCCGTGAACGGCCAGCCGGCTTTGGAGCGAAACCCTTCCAGGGGGCCGATCTTCTTGTCACGCAAAAATTGCTCCACTTCCGCCACCTCAAAGGTGCGTCCGGCGGGGGTTTTACCGAAGGAGAAGCCGCAGCCCTCGGTGTCGCCGGATTTGCCGGTGCAGGTGTAGCGGCGGTAGTTTTCCTTGACGATGCCGCCGCAATTGGGGCAGGGTGCGGCTAGCGTGGCGTAGTCGCCGGGAATGGTGTCGCGGTCGTATTCCTTGGCCTTTTTGACCATGCGCTCGGTCATGGCGGCAATCTCGGCCATGAACGTTTCGCGCTTTAGCTTGCCGTGCTCCATCTGGGCCAGCTTGTATTCCCATTCGCCGGTCAGTTCGGCTTTGGAGAGTTCTTCCACGCCCAGGCCACGCAAGAGGGTCATCAGCTGGAAGGCTTTGGCGGTGGGTATCAGCTCGCGGCCTTCGCGCAGCATGTATTTTTCGGTAATCAAGCCTTCAATGGTGGCAGCGCGGGTCGCAGGCGTGCCCAGACCTTTTTCGCCCATGGCTTCGCGCAGTTCGTCGTCGTCCACCGTTTTTCCGGCGTTTTCCATGGCACCCAAAAGAGTAGCTTCCGAGTACCGCGCTGGGGGCTTGGTTTTGAGGCCCTTGGGGTCGACCGGGTCGCCCTTCACCTTCTCATTGGGTTGTACCGGCACCAGGTTTTGACCCTTGTCACCTTCTTTTGCGTCGGCCACTTCGTCGGCGGCTTCTTTGCCGTAAATGGCCAGCCAGCCCGGCTTGACCAGTACCTTGCCTTCGGTCTTGAAGGAGTGGCCCACTGCAGTGGTGATACGGGTGGTGACCTGGTATTCGGCGCTGGGGAAAAAGATGGCCATGAAGCGGCGCACCACCAGATCGTAAATCTTCTGCTCTGCCTCACTCAAACCATGGGGAGCTTGTAGCGTAGGAATAATGGCAAAGTGGTCGCTTACCTTGGCGTTGTCAAACACGCGCTTAGTAGGTTTGACATAGCCGCCCTTGACCGCCTGCGCCGCAAACGGCGCCAGGTGTTTCATACCGCTGTCCGCTAGCATGGCCAGCGTGTCTTTGACGACCGGTACATAGTCTTCCGGCAGGTTGCGGGAATCGGTACGCGGATAGGTCAGCGCTTTGTGGCGCTCGTACAGGCTTTGGGCAATTTGTAGCGTGGTCTTGGCGCTGTAGCCAAATTTGCCATTGGCCTCGCGTTGCAGACTGGTCAGGTCGAACAGCAAGGGACTGGCTTGCGTGGTGGGTTTGCTTTCCTCAGAAACCGTCGCAGGCTGGCCGCGCACGGCATCGGCAATCGCTTGGGCGTCGCGGACATTCCATACTCTGTCGGCCTTGATCTCAGCATCGTCGGCGTCTTTTTTGTGCGCAGGGTTAAACCACTTGGCTGCGTACTCACCCGCCTGGGCGTGGAAGTTGGCATGGATTTCCCAATAGTCGCGGCTGATGAATTTGCGAATCTGTTCTTCGCGCTCAACCACCACCGACAACGTCGGAGTCTGTACCCGGCCCACGGTGGTCAAAAAGAAACCGCCGTCGCGCGAATTAAACGCGGTCATGGCACGCGTGCCGTTAATACCCACCAGCCAATCGGCCTCAGAACGGCAACGGGCTGCATCGGCCAGCGGTTGCATCTGTGCGTTGGTACGCAGATTGTCGAAGCCGTCTCGAATCGCTTGTGGTGTCATGGACTGCAGCCACAGGCGGCTTACCGGCTTGCCGAGGGGTTTTGCACCACCAGCGTACTGCTCGATCAGGCGAAAGATCAGTTCCCCCTCGCGGCCCGCGTCGCAGGCGTTGACGATTTTGTCCACGTCCTTGCGCTTGGCAAGTCGTACCACGGCATTTAACCGGGTTTTGGTCTTGTCCACTGGTTTCAAGTCAAAGTGAGGCGGGATCACCGGCAGGTTGGCAAAGCTCCATTTGCCACGTTTCACATCAAACTCTTCGGGCGCTTGAATCTCGACCAGGTGGCCCACGGCGCTCGAGACGACATAGGAGTCGCTCTCAAAATATTCGTCGTGCTTCTCAAATTTGCCCGCAGTGGGCGTAAGCGCTCGCACGATGTCTTGGGCGACCGATGGTTTTTCTGCAATGACCAATGTTTTATTCATCTGACTACAATCCGGTTCTCGCGCACGCACGTACACACGTGGGCGCGCTCACACACACGCGGGCACGCACACACATGCGCGCCCATACGATTCACCATACCAAAGTTTTTGGGACTTCTTGAAAAACCCGCGTGCGTCGGGCCGCCAAGACGCAGCGCCCTGGGGGATCGCCGCGCGCGCGTGGGGCTTCACCACCGTCGTATTCAGACCCGTCGCTCGGGCGTGCATGGCAAGGGTGTCTTTGCGGTGCAGGATATCGCCGAGGGCGAAGTCATCATCGAGTACGTGGGCGAGGTCATCAGCTGGGCGGAGGCCCAGCGCCGTCACCCGCATGATCCCCAGGACCCCAACCACACGTTTTACTTCCATATCGACGAAGACCATGTAATCGATGCCTTGTTTGGTGGCAATTCCTCGCGCTGGATCAACCACGCCTGCGATGCCAACTGCGAGGCCGACGAAGTGGATGGCCGCATCTTCATCAAGGCCCTGCGCAACATTCATGCCGGTGAAGAGCTCAACTACGACTATGGTTTGATCATCGACGAGCGCTATACCCCCAAACTGAAGGCCGAATACCCCTGCTGGTGTGGCACCAAGACCTGCCGGGGTACCCTGCTGGCCCCCAAGCGCGGCAAGAGATAATTGATGATTTGGCCGGCGGAGGCAATTTGGGAGGCGGTGGAGCCGTTGTTGCCGGGCTTCACGGTAGAAATTCTCCCGGAGATTGATTCCACCAATACGGAGCTGATGCGCCGCGCGCGCGCCGGACATCTGGAGCCGGTGCTGCTGGTCGCCGAGCGCCAGACCGCTGGGCGAGGTCGGTTGGGTCGTGACTGGAGCAGCGATACCCAGTCGCTGGGGCGCACACTGACGTTTTCCTTAGGCTTGCCGCTGACTCCCCAAGACTGGTCGGGCCTGTCCCTGGCGGTGGGTTTGTCGATCGTGCAGTCCCTGCACCCCCGGTTGCAGTTGAAGTGGCCCAACGACGTGTGGTTGGGTGACCGCAAGTTGGCCGGCATTCTGATAGAGACCGCCAGCGTGGGTCAGGACCGCTTTGTGGTCATCGGCATTGGAATCAACATCGTGGCCCCGGACGCAGCCGGACTGCGAACTCCGCCGGCTGGTTTGCGGGATGTATTGCCCGACGTTCTGGCGCCAGATGTGCTGGAGCACGTTGTAGTGCCCCTAGTGCGGGCACTTCAGCGGTTTGCGGCGCAAGGTTTTGCTCCGCTGGTAGCTGCCTTCAATGCGCGTGACATCTTGTACGGGCGTGGCGTGGTGTGTACGGACGGGGTGACTGGTACCGCCCAAGGCGTGGACGCCAGCGGTGCACTCTTGGTGCATACTGATGGCGGTGTCAAAAAGATTACCAGTGCAGAGGTCAGTGTGCGGCCGCTGGCTGGTGCGTGCGAATCCCGTTTCTGAACCCATGTTGCGTTTCCTTGTATTGATCCTGATATTGGCCAACGGCCTGTACTTTGCCTGGAGTGACGGCCTGCTGCGCGCCTACGGTTATGGACCAGCCCCGCAAAGTGAGCCCCAACGCGCAGCACAACAGATACGCCCCGAATCGTTGCACGTCATGAGCCCAGCCGAGTTCAGTCGGGTTAAGACCCAAGCGCAGGCCGATTCAGCGCCCAAGGAGTGCCTGCAGGCCGGTCCGTTTGATGATGCCCAGATGGCCGTGGCTCGCCGTGCGCTGGAGTCTGCTCTGGCGCAGGGCAGTTGGCAGTTTGATTCAGTCCACATGTCCGAGCGCTGGATTGTCTACATGGGCAAGTTCCCCAATGCCGATGCCATGGTCAAGAAGCGTGCTGAACTGGCGGTCATGAATCTGGTGGCGCAACCGCTGACCAACCCCGATCTGGAGCCGGGTTTTTCGTTGGGTGGCTTTGATACGCAAGCCGCCGCTGCCGCCGAGTTGTCGCGCTTGACGAGCCAGCGCGGGATTCGCACCGCCAAGGTGGTGCGGGAGCGTGACCAAGGTGATCAAAACCAGCTCAAACTGCCGGCACTTACGACCGAGCAGAAGACTCGTTTGAACGATATCAAGCCGGCTCTTGCCGGTCGTACCCTCAAGCCCTGCGGTTGAATGGACTGTTGGCCCTGGAAACAGGCCTAGGCTTCAATCAAACTGCGTAAACCGCACGGTAAAACAGGTGCCGGGAGGAGAGTGGCCCGGGTGGCTGTCTTCTATGGTGATGCTGGCATGATGCTGGCGGGTAATTTCCAGCACGATGGGCAGGCCCAAGCCAGAGCCGTCAGCCTCGGTGCCCAGCACGCGGTAAAAGGGTTGGAACACCAGTTCACGTTCGGCGGCGGGAATGCCGGGGCCGGAATCCTCCACCTGCAGCACCAAAATTTTGCTGAACGGATCGCGCAGAATGCGCACGGTAATGACGCCGGGTTTATCAGCGGTGGAGGGGGTGTAGTTGATGGCGTTGTCCACCAGGTTGCGCACCATTTCCTTGAGTAGCGTCGGATTGCCCTGGAGGTTTACTTCCTCACCGCCGGGCTGTTCGCCTTCGTAGCCCAGGTCGATGTATTTGTCCATGGCGCGTGGCAGGCTGTCGTGGATCACATCCATGGTCAGGCGCACCAAGTCACAAGGTTGCTGGGTCATGACCGTACCGCTGCTCTCGGCGCGCGCCAGTGCCAGCAGCTGGTTGACGGTGTGGGTGGCCCGGATGCTGGAGCGCCCGATCTGTCGCAGCGACTGTTTCAAGTCTTCAGCGTTGGCCCCCTCGCGCTGGGCCAGGTCGGCCTGCATGCGCAATCCCGCCAGCGGGGTCTTGAGCTGGTGTGCGGCGTCGGCCAGGAAGCGCTTTTGCGTAGCAATTGAATCTTTCAGGCGTTCCAGCAGGCCATTGACGGACGACACCAGAGGCGCTACCTCCAACGGAACGGCCTGCGCATCCAGTGGGCTCAAATCGTCTGGGCTACGGGCACGGATGCGTTCTTCCAGATGGTTGAGCGGTTTGATGGCCTGCACCAGCGCCAACCATACCAACAGCACCGCCAACGGCAAAATGACGAATTGCGGCAGCATCACGCCCTTGACGATTTCGGTGGCCAGCACTGAGCGCTTGTCCATTGTCTCTGCAACCTGGACCAGGGCCGGCTTGCTGTCCGGCAAGTCCAGTTTGACCCACGTATAGGCTACCTTGATACCCATGCCACGGAACTCAGCGTCCCGTAGGCGCACCTCGCCGGGGAGAAGCTTTTCATCCTCGGGTGGCATGGGCAGATTTTTTTCGCCGCTGAGGTACTCCCCATTGGAACCCATGACCTGGTAGTACACGGTGTCGGAATCGTCGGCGCGCAACAGTTCGCGGGCAGGCAGGGGCAACACGAACTGCGCCTTGTTGTGCTTGACCGTGACCAACTGGGCCAGGGCGCCCACGTTGTATTCCAACGCCCGGTCAAAGGGTTTGCCAGCAATGCCCTGCGCTACCAGCCAGGTCAGCACCAGGCTCACCGGCCACAGCAGCAGCAGCGGCGTCAGCATCCAGTCCAGAATCTCCCCGAACAGGCTGCGTTGCTCGCGTTGGAATATCTTCAATTTGGAATTTTTTCCAGACAATAGCCCAGCCCGCGCACGGTGGCAATGCGGATTGGGCCTTTTTCGATCTTCTTGCGCAGGCGGTGGATGTACACCTCGATGGCGTTGTTGCTGACCTCTTCGCCCCACTCGCACAAGCGCTCCACGAGCTGGTCCTTGCTGACCAAACGGCCAGCTCGCTGCAGCAGAACTTCCAGCAGACCGAGTTCGCGTGCCGAGAGTTCGACCATCTTGCCGTCGATGGTGGCCACCCGACCGGCCTGGTCATACACCAGCGGGCCGTGCTTGATGCTGCTGCTGGTGGCGCCCATGCCGCGGCGTACCAGAGCGCGCACGCGGGCTTCAAGCTCTTGCAGGGAAAAGGGTTTGGCCATGTAGTCATCGGCGCCGTAGTCCAGACCCTTGACGCGCTCGTCCACCGCGTCGGCTGCCGTGAGGATCAGAACCGGCAGCGAAGAGCCACGACCGCGCAATTTCTTCAACACTTCCAGCCCATGCATCTTGGGCAAACCCAGGTCCAGAATCAGCAGATCGAATTCGGTGTTGGTCATCAACGCTGCATCGGCCTCAGAGCCGCTGGCCACGTGGTCCACGGCGGCACCGGCACTGCGCAGGGCTCGCAGCAGACCGTCAGCCAATACCTGGTCATCTTCGGCAATCAAAATCCGCATGTGTGCTCCTGGTTATGTGTGCAGTGGCGCCCAACCGGCCACAGCACGGGTTTTTTTGCCATTCTAGGCTTGCCTGAGGTGTGGGTTGGTGCGGGGTATTCATCGGCCGCAATAGGCTTCCAGGCCCAGTGTGACTACGGTAGCCACTTCGGTGCCTACGGCATGGCGCAACTCGTCCTCGGCTTGGGCCACAGCATCGTGGTAGGCACCCAGCCAGGCCAGCCCCGTGGCAGTGAAGCACACCCGGCGCGCCCGCGCGTCCAGGGGATCGTTTTCACGCACAACCATCCCCCAGGCCTCGCACTGGTCCACCAGCGTGCCCATGGCCTGTTTGCTCATGCCGGCGGCTTGTGCCAGCGCGGTCAGACGTGCGCCTTCGGGCGCGAGGTGGCGTGTGATGTGGATGTGGGCGGCCCCTACCTGCCCGCGTGCAGCCAGGTTGCCCAAACCCAGCGGTACGGCCGGATGGCGGGCCATCAGCTTCATAACCCGCGCGTCGAACTGCGCCAACGCGTGGCGCAGCCAGTGGCCGATGTGGGTTTGGCGCCAAGTAGTGGACTCTGAAACAGGCGTGGAAGGCATATTCTAAATAGTAATGCAAACTGACTAAAAAATGTGTTTACGAATTTCAACAATCGCCAGTAAACTACTGTTTAAGCATCCAGCCTGTAATTAATAACAAGTACTGTGATGCGTCAACCCGTTGATTTTTAAGGAGATTTCCATGGACGCACCCGTCAAGAACCCCAACAACACCAATGGCGCCAACGCCGAAAAAGCCAAGGCACTGCAAGTAGCACTGGCCCAGATCGAAAAGCAATTCGGCAAAGGCACCATCATGCGTCTGGGCGAAGGCGAGGTGATTGAAGACATCCAGGTGGTTTCCACCGGCTCACTGGGGCTGGACATTGCCCTGGGTGTGGGCGGCCTACCGCGCGGCCGGGTGGTCGAAATCTATGGACCGGAATCAAGCGGTAAAACCACGCTAACCCTACAGGTGATTGCCGAGATGCAAAAACAAGGCGGCCAGTGTGCTTTTGTGGACGCCGAACACGCGCTGGACATTCAATACGCGCAAAAGTTGGGCGTCAACCTGCAAGACCTGCTGATCAGCCAGCCTGATACCGGCGAGCAGGCGCTCGAAATTGTGGACAGTCTGGTGCGCTCTGGCGCGGTCGATTTGATCGTGGTGGACTCGGTGGCGGCACTCACACCCAAGGCTGAGCTGGAAGGTGAAATGGGCGATAGCCTGCCGGGCCTGCAAGCCCGTTTGATGAGCCAGGCCCTGCGCAAGCTCACCGCCCACATCAAGAAGACCAATTGCATGGTGATCTTCATCAACCAGATCCGCATGAAGATCGGCGTCATGTTTGGCAGCCCCGAGACCACCACCGGCGGCAATGCGCTCAAGTTCTACGCTTCGGTGCGCCTGGACATCCGCCGCACCGGCACCATCAAGAAGGGTGACGAAGCCATTGGCAACGAAACCAAGGTCAAGGTGGTCAAGAACAAGGTGGCGCCTCCGTTCAAGACGGCTGAGTTCGACATTCTGTTTGGCGAAGGCATCAGCCGCCACGGCGAAATCATCGATATGGGCGTCAACGCCAATATCCTGGAAAAATCCGGTGCCTGGTACGCCTACAAAGGCGAGAAGATCGGCCAGGGCCGCGACAACGCCCGCGAGTTTCTGCGCGAAAACAAAGCGCTTTCCATGGAAATCGAGAACCGGGTGCGCGAATCACTGGGCATCCCTCTGCTGGCCGGCGCGCCAGAGCCCGAAATCAAAACCAAAACTTCAAGCAAAAAGGCCGACCAGCCCTCGTGAAATATACGTAAGTAGCTATAAAAACAATAGCAGTTGTAGCTACTTTCGCCTTTACGCCCACCATGGCCACCACGACACCGTTGTCTCTCAAGGGCCGGGCCTTGCGCCTGCTCGGCGCACGGGAGCATTCCCGTGCCGAGCTGGAGCGCAAACTGGCCCAGTTTGAGGAAGAGCCGGGAGCTTTGGCCAAAGCGCTGGACGACCTGCAGGCCAAGGGCTTCATCAACGAACAGCGCGTGCTCGAATCGGTGCTGAACCGCCGCTCTGCCAAGCTGGGCACGGCACGCATACGCCAGGAGCTGCAAAGCAAGGGGCTGGCACCGGAGGCAGTGTTGGGCGCTATGGAGCAGCTGCGTGCAACCGAAGTGGAGCGTGCGCGGGAAGTCTGGCGCAAAAAATTCGGTGAGCCCGCTACCGATGCCTCAGACCGCGCCAAGCAGATGCGCTTTCTGGCCAGTCGCGGCTTTGGCGGCGAGGCCATCCGGCGCGTGGTAACCAGCAGTGAAGACGAATAACGAAATTGGCACCCATCCAGCGGCAAGGGGCACGCCGGGCGGCGATTTCTGCGCATTTGGCAGCATGAGCCGCCCGGCGTGCCCCTTGCCGCGTACGAGCGGAGCAGTCGCCAGGGTTTACAACCCGAGCATCAGCTTGAGGTTCTGCACAGCAGCACCCGAAGCGCCTTTTCCCAGGTTGTCCAACCGAGCAACCAGCACCGCGTGGGCGAATCCATCCGCCTTGGCATCATTGGCAAACACCCGCAATTCCATCTGGTTGGTGTCAGCCAGCGCCACGGCGTCCAGCTTCTGGTCGGGCGTGGCCGCCTCAACCGTGACCCATTCGCTGCCGGCATAGTGCCGGGCGAGTGCTTGGTGCAGGTCATGTGCGCTGGGCTGACCCGGCAAGGTATCCAGATGCAGGGGCAGTTGCACCAGCATGCCCTGTTTGAAATTACCGACCGACGGCACAAACAGCGGACGCCGGGTCAAACCCGTGTAGCGCATGATTTCGGGAATGTGCTTGTGCTTGAGCCCCAACCCATAGAGTTCCATGGCAGGCGCGGTGCCGGCCTCGTAGGCTTCAATCATGGTGCGTCCGCCGCCGGAATAGCCGCTGATAGAGGGCAGGCACAGCGCAAAGTCGGCCGGTAACAGGCCAGCATCCACCAGTGGGCGAATCAGCGCAATGGCACCAGTGGCATAGCAGCCGGGGTTGGCCACGCGGCTGGACCGCGCCACGGCGTCGCGTTGTCCGGCGGCCAGTTCCGGAAAACCATAGACCCAGCCCGGTGCCGTACGGTGGGCAGTCGAAGCGTCAATAACCTTGGGACCATTTCCGTTGTTAGCCCTTGTCAAATCGTCAATCATCGCTACGGATTCAATAGCAGCATCGTCGTGCAGGCACAGAATCACCAGATCGGCCTGGGCCATCAGCGGCTGTTTGGCAGAGGCGTCCTTGCGCAAAGCCGGATCAATGCTGATGAGTTCCACACCGGACAAAGTTTGCAGCCGTTCCCGGATTTGCAGGCCGGTGGTGCCGGCTTCGCCATCGATAAATATTTTTTTCATGCCACTGCCGCACAAGCGGCTCCAAAGGGGAAAAAGGGTTCGGAGCCAAACCGGGCTGTAAGCCAGCCACAAGTTTGGTGCGTTGCAACATGATACATTTCGTATTAGATGTGTCCAGTGCCAGATTCGCAGCCATGTTCGCTGCAAACTGGTGAAGATTGTCCAGCCCCCAAAGAGACGTCATGAAAATTCACGAATACCAAGGCAAAGAAATTTTGCGCCAATTCGGTGTGCCGGTGCCCCGCGGCATCCCCGCCTTTACCGTACAAGAGGCTGTTGAAGCCGCACAGAAGCTGGGTGGCCCGGTCTGGGTTGTCAAAGCACAGATTCACGCCGGAGGCCGCGGCAAGGGCGGCGGCGTCAAGGTTGCCAAGACGATTGAGGACGTCAAGCGCATCGCCGGAGAAATTCTGGGCATGCAGCTCAAGACCCACCAGACTGGCCCCGAAGGCCAAAAGGTGCGTCGCCTCTATATCGAGGACGGTGCTGACATCCAAAAAGAATACTACGTGTCCATCGTGACCGACCGTGCGTCGCAGAAACTGGCCTTCATAGCCTCCAGCGAAGGCGGCATGGACATTGAAGAGGTGGCGCACTCCACGCCCGAGAAGATCATCACCGAATTCATCGACCCCCTGACGGGTCTGGGTGAAGCGCAGGCCAAGAAGATTGCCGATGCCATCGGCATGCCCGCAGGGTCTACGGCACAGGCCGTGGACATTTTCCAGAAGCTCTACAAGTGCTACATGGACACCGACGCATCGTTGGTAGAAATCAATCCGTTGAACCGCGACAGCAAGGGCAACGTGATGGCCTTGGACGCCAAGTTCAACTTTGACCCCAACGCACTGTTCCGCCATCCCGAAATCGTGGCCTACCGCGATCTGGACGAAGAAGACCCGGCCGAAGTCGAAGCATCCAAGTTTGACCTAGCCTACATCAGTCTGGATGGCAACATCGGCTGCCTGGTGAACGGCGCCGGGTTGGCCATGGCGACCATGGACACCATCAAGTTGTTTGGCGCAGAGCCAGCAAACTTCTCTGGACGTGGGCGGTGGTGCCACCCCCGAGAAGGTAACCGAAGCCTTCAAGATCATGCTGAAAAACCCCAAGGTCAAGGCCATTTTGGTCAACATTTTCGGCGGCATCATGAAGTGCGACACCATTGCCACCGGCGTCATCACCGCGTGCAAAGCCACCAACCTGAATGTGCCGCTGGTTGTGCGCATGAAGGGTACCAATGAGGTGTTGGGCAAGCAGATGCTCAAGGACAGCGGTCTGCCCATCATTTCCGTGGACACCATGGCAGAAGCTGCGCAGGCAGCCGTTAAAGCGGTGAATGCGTGAGACCTTGCGGGATAGACCGCAGTTCGCAAAGCGAGCCAGCTCTGTCCTCAACTGATTAGGAGAATTTCATGTCAATTTACATCAATAAAGACACCAAGGTCATCACCCAGGGCATTACCGGCAAGACCGGTCAGTTCCACACTGAAAAGTGCCAGGAATACGCCAATGGCAAGAACTGCTTTGTAGCCGGTGTGAATCCCAAGAAGGCTGGCGAGTCCATCTTCAATATCCCGATTTATGCTTCGGTTAAAGAAGCCGCATTGGAAACTGGCGCCACGGTGTCGGTGATTTATGTGCCACCGGCTGGCGCTGCTGCGGCCATCTGGGAAGCCGTCGAAGCCAATCTGGATCTGGCCATTTGTATTACCGAAGGCATCCCGGTTCGTGACATGCTGGAAGTGCGTAATCGCATGAAGGCCAAGGAGGCCGCTGGCGGCAAGAAGACTTTGTTGCTCGGCCCCAATTGCCCTGGGTTGATTACGCCGGATGAAATCAAGATTGGCATCATGCCCGGACACATCCACCGCAAGGGTCGTATCGGTGTGGTGTCACGTTCCGGAACGCTGACCTATGAGGCCGTGGCGCAGTTGACTGAAATCGGTCTGGGCCAGTCTACTGCAGTGGGCATTGGTGGCGACCCCATCAACGGTTTGAAGCACATCGACGTGATGCGCGCTTTCAACGACGATCCCGATACCGACGCCGTCATCATGATTGGCGAAATTGGTGGACCCGACGAAGCCGAAGCCGCCCGCTGGTGCAAGCTCAACATGAAGAAGCCGATCGTTGGTTTCATCGCAGGTGTCACGGCACCGGCTGGCAAACGCATGGGCCATGCCGGTGCGTTGATCTCTGGCGGTGCTGACACAGCCGATGCCAAACTGGCGGTGATGGAAGAGTGTGGTTTCAAGGTCACACGCAATCCGTCCGAAATGGCAAAGCTGCTCAAGGCCATGCTGTAACACATAACGGCGACAGTTGCGGCCAGGCCGCTACACTGTGCACCACACCATGGAAGCGCTCCAAGCGGCATGTTTGGGGCGCTTTTGCATTGACGAGCGGGAGTCGGAACGATGGAATGGCAGGGCAGCGCGGACTTCTGGATCGGTCTGCTCAAGATAGTCTGGATCAATATCATTTTGTCCGGGGACAATGCGGTGGTCATTGCTCTGGCGGCGCGTTCTCTGCCAGCGGGACAGCAAAAGAAGGCCATTTTCTTTGGCTCCGGCGCGGCCGTTGTTTTGCGCATTGCCCTGACGGTGGTGGCGGCCAAGCTGCTTGAACTATCCTTCCTTCAAATCGTTGGCGGCTTGCTGTTGCTGTGGATTGGCGTGCAATTGCTCAGCGAGGAGGAGCACGAGGACACTGAGTCCAAGGGCAGCGGCGGATTGATGGCGGCGGTTCGTACCATCCTGATTGCTGATCTCGTCATGAGCCTGGACAATGTGATCGCCGTTGCGGCAGCGGCCAAGGGCAACATGGTTCTGTTGATTCTGGGTCTGGCCATCAGCATTCCGCTGGTAGTCTTTGGCAGTACCTTGATGATCAAGCTGATGGAGCGCTTTCCCATCATCATCCTGCTGGGAGCAGCCCTGATCGGTTGGGTGGGGGGTGAGACCATTGTCGGCGATACCGCGCTGCAAAGTATTGCTAGGACATACCCCAGCCTGCATTACCTCGGTGCGGTAGCAGGTGCCGCTTTGGTCATCCTCTTGGGGAAAAAACTGCAGAGGCGGCACTCGCAGTAGGGTTTGCGCTATCAAAAAAGAGTGGGAGTGCGTGCATAAGTCCCTTGTCGGAATGGGCGGCATCTGCTAACGTCGGCATCAGTTTCGTCCTATGGGTCGGGCGTTGTGGTGTGAGCGCTGCTATTTGAAAGCGGCAGCATTTAGGGGCAGGGCTGGCAATTGGCGAAATCTCTTTCATCGAAATCGGGGCCTTTCTGGAAGGCCGACTGGTTTGCCGGCGTTGCCATTGTGGTCGCGGCCGTTGCGTTGCACGCCACAACCGACGTCATTGGCACGATGGAGCGGCGCTTTTATGATTTCGCCAGCACCAGTACGTCGCGCCAACCGTCTGATCGCATCGCAGTCATTGCCATTGACGACCAGAGCATTGCCAATCTGGGGCGCTGGCCCTGGCCACGGGATATCCACGCCAAGCTGATTGACCAATTGGGGGCGGCCAAAGCCAAAACCATCGTTTACACCGCATACTTCTTTGAGCCCCAGGTGGACGCGGGCCTGGCGTTCATCCGCAAGATGAAATCGGCTTTGGGAGGCGCCCAGGATATCTCGGCAACCAATGAGCAACTGAACCAGCTGATTGCGGAGGCTGAAGTTGCGCTGGACACCGATGCGGTGCTGGCAGCCAGTATCAAAAATGCTGGCAATGTATTGCTGCCATCGGTTTACGTGTTGGGTGACCAGCAAGGCAAGCCCGACAATCCCTTGCCACCCTACGCACTTGCCAGCACGCTGGATGACCCTAACGGGTTTTCCATCTCCGCAGTGCGCGGACAACAGCCAATAGCCAGCATCGGGGCTGCCGCCGCCGGCATTGGGCATTTGAACCAATTTCAGGACATTGATGGTGCGGTAAGACAAGAACCCCTGCTCGTCAACTACTACGGCAGAGCGGTGCCATCTTTGGCCTTGCTGGCGGCGGCCAAGAGCCTGAATCTGTCAGCCTCGGATGTGCACCTCAACGCGGGGCAGTCCGTGCAGATCGGCAAGCTGCGGGTCAAAACGGATGAAACGGCGTTGATGCTTCCGCAGTTCTATAAGGAGCGCGATGGCAAGCCGGCGTTCCCGGTAGATTCGTTTTATGACGTGCTGAGTGGCAAGATTCCAGCATCCAAGTACGCCAACAAAATTGTCATCATTGGTGCCACCGCCGCGGGTGTTGGCGTTCAGTTTACTGTGCCTGGTAACGCGTCACTTTCGCCGGCGCAAATCATTGCCCACATCACGTCCAGCATTCTGAGCGAACACTTCATTGTCCAGCCCGTCTGGGGTATCTGGGCGAGCTTTGGGATTTTCCTGGTGGTAGTGGCATACATTCTGGGGGCATTGCCGCGGTTGTCGGCAGGAATGGCAGCGAGCGCGACCGCTATTTTGTTCTTTGGTTTGCTGGCGGTTGAATTCGGATTGCTGTCTTCTGCAGCGATGTGGCTCAAGCTGGTGTTCCCGGCTGTTGTGCTGATTCTGGGGCATCTGGCGTTGACGACCAAGCGTTTCCTGGTCACCGAGGCTGGCAAAGTGCAGGCGGATGAAGAGTCGGCCGAGACCAATCGCATGATGGGACTGGCGCTGCAGGGCCAGGGCCAGTTGGACATGGCCTTTGACCGGTTCCGCAGGGTGCCGGTGAATGCAGCCGTCATGGACAATCTGTACAACCTGGCAATGGATTTCGAACGCAAGCGCCAATTCAACAAGGCCGAAGCGGTTTACAACCACATGGCCGCCTTTGACAAGGGCTACAAGGATCTTCAGGCCAAGCTCAACCGCGCCAAGAACCTGTCAGAGACCGTCATGTTGGGGGGTGGCGGCAGCCATCCCGGTGGAACCATGTTGCTTGATGGCGGAGCTGTAGAAAAACCCATGTTGGGCCGTTACCAGGTGGATAAAGAGCTGGGCAAGGGTGCCATGGGTGTTGTGTACCTGGGTAAAGACCCCAAAATTGGCCGTGTTGTCGCCATTAAAACCATGGCCCTGAGCCAGGAGTTTGCGGGTGATGAACTGGTTGATGCCCGCGAGCGTTTTTTCCGTGAGGCCGAGACAGCGGGGCGCCTGCAACACCAGAACATCGTAACCATCTTCGATGCGGGTGAAGAGCATGACCTGGCCTACATCGCCATGGAGTTCCTCAAAGGCAAGGATCTGGCAGACCATTGCAAGGGCGATCAGTTATTGCCGGTGCCGGTAGTGCTCAGCATCGTGGCCCGGGTGGCGGAGGCATTGGCCTACGCACACAAGCAGCACGTGGTGCACCGCGATATCAAACCGGCCAACATCATGTACGAGGCCGAAAGCGACACGGTCAAGGTGACCGACTTTGGCATTGCCCGCATCACCGATTCGAGTAAAACCAAAACCGGCTTGGTTTTGGGAACCCCGAGTTTCATGTCACCTGAACAACTTGCGGGCAAGAAGGTTGATGGTCGTTCGGACCTTTACTCGCTGGGGGTCATGCTGTTCCAGATGCTGGCGGGTGTCTTGCCGTTTCGCGGCGACTCCATGTCGGAGTTAATGTTTAAGATTGCCAATGAAGAGGCGCCGGATATTCGTGTCATCCGGCCCGAATTGCCACAGGCACTTGCAGATGTGGTGGCGCTTTCGCTGAGCAAGCGGCCCGAAACCCGGTTTCAGACCGGGGACCAGTTTGCAGCGGATTTGCGTGGTGTCATGGGCCAACTCACGGGTGAAGTGGCACCATCAGTAAATACGAGCAAGCTGGATGTGCGCGTTCAATCCAGCGAAAAGACAGTTGCATTTGCTGCAACGGTTCCCGCCATGGGTGCGGTAGCGCCAAGTAAAGCCGATTTTACGCAAACGGTTCCCGCAGGCCTCGACATTTTTGAAAAGACCGTGATCCAAAAGCCCACAGCGCCTGGAAACGCGGGGTCTGATACCGGATCAGGCCCAAAGAGATAAGAAACCATGATGTACCATTTTTGTGCAAAGTCAGACCCTGGCAGGGCACGCGATAACAACGAAGATTCGGTCGCCTACGATGAAGCAACGCTGACCGCAGTATTGGCCGATGGCATGGGTGGCTATAACGCGGGTGAAATTGCCAGCGGAATGGCTACGGCTTTCATCAAGTCGGAGCTTAGCCGTTGGTTGATGGAGGCTGGCGATACGGCCAAGGCTGCGGAAGTGCGTCGGGCCATGGAGATTTGCGTTGACAATGCCAACCGGTCCATATTCAATTCCGCCAATTCCAATACTAACTACGCTGGCATGGGCACCACACTGGTGGTTGGGGTGTTTCGCGAAGACACGCTGGTATTGGGGCATATTGGCGATTCGCGGTGTTACCGGATGCGTGCGGGTTTGCTGGATCAAATTACCAAGGACCACTCGCTGTTACAGGAGCAGATTGACGCTGGGCTGATTACCGTTGAACAGGCAGCTACGTCCACCATCAAAAATCTGGTCACCCGGGCATTGGGCGTGGATGACTCCGTGCTTATGGACGTCAGCGAATTTGCGGTTCAGGTTGGGGACGTCTATCTCATGTGTTCCGACGGGCTTTCTGACATGATCGACGATGCCGCTATCGCTAAAATTATTATGGAAGATTCGCCACTGGAGCAAAAGGCGACGCAACTCATTGATTCCGCCAACGAAAATGGCGGAAGAGACAATATTTCGGTGCTGATGGTAGAAGTTCATCCAGCAGCGGAAAAGCGCGGTTTAATCGCCCGTTGGTTAGGGAAGTAAGATGCAGCAAAGTTTTCCAGAAACACATTACAGGAAAAGGAGTCGATCATGCCGAAAATGATCGTTTCGATCGATGAGGTCGTGATCAAAGAAGTGCAACTCACCAAGGACAAAACCACCTTGGGGCGTAGACCGTACAACGACATCGTTATCGACAATTTGGCGGTGAGCGGTGAACATGCGGTGTTGCAGATGACCGGCGGTGAGGTGTTTTTGGAAGACCTCAATAGCACCAATGGTACCTATCTGAACGGCAAGGCTGTTAAAAAGCAGCAATTGCAAAATGGCGACAGCATTGAAATTGGCAAATACAAAATTAAGTTTGTAGGCGACGGTGAGGCCGACAACTTTGACAAGACCATGGTCGTCAAGGCTCGTCCAGCCTCCTCGCCACAGTCGGTGCCTACGCGGGCGGCCGCGCCAGCTAGCGTTGGTGGCGACTCTGTAGGTTTTGGTGCGTTCCAAGCTTCCATTAAGGTCCTGTCGGGAGCCGCTGCTGGGCGGGAAGTCCCGCTCACCAAGGTGGTGACAACCATTGGTAAACCCGGCGTTGCAGTGGCGGCAATAACCCGACGTCATCAGGGCTTTGTTGTCCACCATGTAGAGGGTGCCGGCAACCCCACGTTGAATGGTTCACCTATCAAGGCTGAACCGGTGGCTTTGAAGAATGGGGATGTGATCGAACTCGCGGGTACGCAGATGCAGTTCGTGCAAACCTGACGGTTTGTGGTGTTACGGCAGAGTCCGTTGCGTGCCAGTTTTCAAGGTAATACTGCATGAAAACACTAGCTAGGCACTGGCAACGGATTGCGGTAACGCTCATTCCGTTGGTCTTCGCTCTCCTGCATGCCATTGGAATTCTCCCTATTGGGGTGCTGCAGCGGCTGGATGACATCATCTACGATGCTCGTTTACGTGCGACTATGCCTAAGACGCTGGACGAGCGCGTCGTTATTGTTGACATAGACGAGAAAAGTCTGGCGGAAGTCGGTCGATTCCCATGGGGGCGCAACAAGCTTGGGCATTTAGTCGACATTCTGTTTGACCAGCAGAAGATTGCCTTGCTGGGGTTTGATATTGTGTTTGCCGAGGCAGACGACAGTTCCGGGCTTAGTCGTCTGAATGAGTTGGCGCGAAACGAATTCAAGGACCAGGCCGGTTTTGCAGACCGTGTGCGTCAACTTGGCCCTGAACTGGACTATGACGGCGTATTTGCCAAATCGCTGGAGAAGCGCCCCGTTGTGTTGGGCTATTACTTTACTGGCGATGAGGACGGACGCACCACCGGTCATTTGCCTGCTCCCGTCATACTGAGAGACGCCGTGAAGGGTCGACAGGTTGCCGCGTTTTCGTGGACTGGCTATGGTGCAAACATTGAAGTGCTGGCCAATGCTGCGCCATTGGCTGGGCATTTCAACCCCGTTGCTGATACTGATGGCGTCATTCGCTCTTTGCCCTTGCTGATGGAATACCAAGGCCAATACTACGAATCGCTGGCACTTGCCATGTTCCGGCGACTGGTAGGCTCGCCGCCGGTCGAGTTGGGGTTTTCTGACGAGCAATGGTTATCCAAACGTTACCAGGGCCTAGACCGCGTATTGCTGAAATCAGGCAAATCCTCGCTTGCAATACCTGTTAACGAAAGTATTGCAACACTGGTCCCCTATCGGGGCGTCGGCGGCCCACGAGGTGGCTCATTTCGGTACGTTTCGGCCGCCGATGTGTTGGCGGGGCGTCTGCCACCTGAGAGTCTAAAAGGCAAAATTATTCTTGTAGGAACAACAGCGCCAGGATTGAAGGATTTGCGGGCCACGCCCGTTGGTGAGGTCTATCCAGGTGTTGAGTCGCACGCAAACCTGTTGTCAGGGTGGCTTGATGGCAAGGTCACGCTCAAGCCGGATTACGCCATGGGCTACGACATAGTGCTGCTGACAGGGGCGGGTTTGTTGCTTGCGGTTGGATTGCCTTTGCTTTCGGCGTTGCGGGCAGTGATTTTGAGTATGGGGGTATTGGCAGGTATCACCGCGATCAATTCTTGGCTCTATTTGTCGTATGGACTGGTCATGCCATTGGCGGCCGCATGCGTTATGACGTTGACCGCATTTGCGTTGAACATGAGCTACGGCTATTTTGTTGAAACCCGATCCAAGCGAGAACTGGCAAATCTGTTTGGTACCTATGTTCCTCCGGAATTAGTGGACGAGATGGTCAAGGACCCTGACAGCTACAGCATGAAGGCGTCTAGCCGGGAGCTGACGGTCATGTTCTGTGATATGCGGGGTTTTACCAAAATGTCCGAGCACATGGAGCCTACCCAGTTGCAGGAATTGTTGACGGGGGTCTTTAGCAAGCTGACCAGCACCATCAGGGCGAATCGCGGCACGATTGACAAATATATGGGTGACTGTGTGATGGCGTTCTGGGGTGCGCCTGTGGAGACACCTGAACATGCGCATTTAGCAGTCAAGTCGGCAATGGAAATGGTCCTTGCAGTAGGCGATATCAATCAAGACCACCGGGAACGGGGTTTGCCGGATATTGGGATTGGTATTGGCCTCAATACCGGAACCATGTGCGTGGGTGACATGGGTTCCAATATCCGCCGCGCCTATACAGTGATTGGCGACGCGGTTAATCTGGGTTCACGCCTGGAAGGTTTGTGCAAGGCCTACGGTGTGGATATTGTGGTCAGTGAAACAACCAAAAAGTTGGCGCCTGAATTCGCCTGGCAGGAGTTGGATCGAGTTCGGGTCAAGGGCAAAGAACAGGCCGTAACCATTTTCTGGCCCATGGCTCTCGTGACAAAACTCAACGAGTCGTCTGCAACAGAGCTTAAAACCTGGAATGCCTTCATCAAAGCCTATCGAGCGCAGAATTGGGATCAGGCGGACGTGTTGTTGATCAACTTAATGCGAATGAATGCAAAAAAATTCCTTTACCAACTGTATGCAGACCGAGTAGCCTCGATGCGTCTGCTCCCATTCGACCCCGAATGGGATGGTGCAACCAATTTCGAAAGCAAGTGAGGTTCTTGTCGTGAAAGTACGTGTACTAGGTTGCTCAGGCGCCATAGCCAAAGACTGCAGGACGACTTCGTTTCTCATTGATGGTGAGATCCTGGTGGACGCCGGCACGGGAGTTGGAGATCTGACTTTGGATGAAATGCGATGCATTGACCACGTGTTGCTCAGCCACTCCCACCTGGACCATGTGGCAGCACTGCCCTTGATGGTGGATGCCATCGCTGCTCAGCGCAAAGAACCCCTGAAAATATATGCTTTGGCCGGAACCATTCAGGCCCTGCGCGCACACATTTTTAACAACGTTATCTGGCCTGATTTCTCACGCATCCCAACACCTGAGGCGCCCTTTATCAGTTTTCACGAAATACAGGTTGGACAGACCATTGAGCTATGCAGCAAGTACATTGAAGTCTTGCCAGCCGTTCACACCGTACCGGCCGCAGGGTTCGCCATCACGGCCGGAAGTGGGTGTTGGGTGTTTACCGGCGACACCGAACGCAACCAGGCGTTTTGGGATCGGGTTAACCAGTTGAATGTGGCTATGCTGGTGATTGAAACGGCCTTCAGTAACCGAGAGAAAGACCTCGCGCGCCGCAGCCTGCACTTGTCGCCTACGGTTTTAGCAAATGAGTTGGATTGCATTGCCAAGGGGAAGAACTACCCCATATACATCACCCATACCAAGCCCGCAGAAACGGAACTCATCATGGCCGAAATTCAGCGGTTTGACCAAACCGAACCCTGTGGCCCCAACGTGACGCATGACATCCGCAGGTTGCGTGCCGGGCAGGAGTTTGAAATATGAGTACCGTCGTACCGGCAGGAACATCCGAGAAAGCATCGGAGCAGGCCTTCTTTGAATCACAAAAGCTGCCGTCGAAAAAGCGGGGCATGACTTTTTGAAGCCCTGTTTTACAGGCAACTGCACCATGTGACTGCGCGCATTCATGACACGGAAAACCTGGAGCAAATCATGCTTGAGGCCAGCCAAGATATTTGCAAGTTGCTTAATGCGGATCGATTGACCTTGTATGCCGTCAATGAAGACCAATCGTCCATTGTTTCCAAGATCAAAACGGGCCTCAATAGCAGCAGCGACCTTAAGCTGCCCATTTCTCCTCAGAGCATTGCCGGTTATGTTGCATTCAGCCGCAAGTTGCTAAATTTGACCGATGTCTATGATGATGACGCCCTCAAGCAGGTCCATCCTGCGCTAACCTTTTTGAAAGTGGTGGACAAACGATCGGGCTACCGCACCAAGCAAATGCTGGTAGCACCTATTTTGGAGGGAAGCACCCTGCATGGCGTGCTGCAGGTTATCAACAACAAAAGTGATGAGCCCTTTGGCGATTTGGAAGTCGATGGTGTAGCAGAGCTTTGCAAGACACTGGCCACTGCCATCCGTCAACGGGCCAATGGCGTGGGATCTGCCCCGCGCAAGAAGGCAACAAAATACGATTCACTGGTTGCGGATGGACTTTTGACCGACGATGAGCTCAGCCAATGTATTCAGAACGCACGGGCAGAAGGACAGTCCGTAGAACACCTGCTCATGGCGCAGTACAAAATCAAGCCGCTGCAAATTGGCCCTTCGCTGGGCAAGTTTTTTGGTGTTCCCTATGAAGCGTTCAATCCGAGTCGCATACGCTCCGAAATGTTGCACGGTGCGCTCAAGCGGGAATTCATGGTTGAGCAGGGCTGGATTCCACTGGAGGAGTCGCCCGAGGGGCTGGTAATCATGTGCATGGACCCTGAGGCGGTACGTGGCTCGCGGGTTGTGCCGCAGGTCTATCCCCGTATTTCAAAATTTGCGTACCGGGTCACCACGCAGACCGAATTTCAAGAAACGCTGGCGCAGCTGTTTGGCGCCATAGCAGACGGAACCACGGTTGACGAACTGCTCGCTGGCATGGACGGCGGGCCGGTTGACGACGGCTTCAATGACGACTCATTGGAGTCCGCTGCCGCTGACAATGAACTGGTCAAATTTGTCAATAAAGTGATTATCGATGCCTACAACCAAAAGGCCTCTGACATTCATATAGAACCCATGCCTGCAAGTTCAAGACCGGTATTCGGTTTCGCATTGATGGCAGCTTGGTGCCGTATGTCGAAGTGCCTGCGCACTTCCGCCAAGCCATGGTCACGCGCTTGAAGATCATGTGACCTGGACATTTCCGAGCGCCGCAAACCGCAAGACGGAAAGATCAAGTTCAAGAAATACGGCCCGTTGGACATTGAACTGCGTGTAGCCACCATTCCTTCTGCAGGCGGCGTGGAAGACGTGGTCATGCGGATTCTGGCCGCCGGCGAGCCCATTCCGTTGGAAAAGCTGGGGCTTACTCCGCACAACAAGGCGCGGCTGGAGGCTACGGTCAGCAAACCCTACGGTCTGTTTTATGTATGTGGCCCAACTGGCTCCGGCAAAACCACCACACTGCATTCCATTCTCAAGTTTCTCAACACGCCAGATACCAAAATCTGGACAGCTGAGGACCCGGTCGAAATCACCCAGAAGGGGTTGCGACAGGTTCAGGTCAACAAAAAGCGGAATTGACTTCGCACTCATCATGCGCGCGTTTTTGCGGGCCGACCCCGACATCATCATGGTGGGTGAGTCCCGCGACAAGGAAACGGTTTCCATGGGTGTGGAGGCGTCGTTGACTGGCCACCTGGTTTTCCACCTTGCACACCAATTCAGCACCAGAGTCCATCACCCGGCTGATGGACATGGGCATGGACCCTTTTAATTTTGCCGATGCCCTGTTGGGCATCCTGGCGCAGCGGCTTGCCAAGAAATTGTGCGACTGCAAGGTTGCCTACGTGCCCGACGCCGACGAGTTTCGCCTTTTCGTGACAGAGTATTCCGAAGAGCTACGCCATTCCAAAGCCTGGCAAACCGACCCTGAGGGCGAACGAAAGAAACTTGTGGAGAGCTGGCTAAAAACCTATGGTGAGGATGGTCACATCAAGCTCTACAAGGCAGTCGGCTGCGAGAAATGTGGAAAAACAGGCTACAAAGGCCGGGTTGGACTGCACGAATTGCTGGTGGCGGATGATGGTGTCAAAAAACTCATTCAGGGCGCGCACGCGTGTCAGAGTTGTTTGCGTCTGCGGTAGAGGGTGGCATGCGAACCTTAAAAATGGACGGCATGGAGAAGATCATGATGGGTTTGACGGACTTGAAGATGGTGCGGCAGGTTTGTATCAAATAGACAGGTTGTTTGTAACAAAAATGTCAAAGAATAAGGGATTGCGCCAAAATTTGCTTCCATTCCATCCATTTCGTCGAAATTGCCGTCGCTAGCCAGCAAGTTGATGCCTAAAATGCTTGGCACGAAACATGCTCCATTGTTCCTGTTATTTTTTTCAACCAAGGAGTTTCAAATGAAGCGTTCTATGCAAAAGGGTTTTACCCTGATCGAATTGATGATCGTTGTCGCGATCATCGGTATTTTGGCTGCGGTGGCTTTGCCTGCGTACCAGGACTACACTATCCGTGCCAAAAACTCGGAAGTCATCTTGGCGGCCTCCGGTTGCCGCACTTCCATCACAGAGACTATCCAGTCGTCGTCCGTTTCCTTGCCAGGTGCTAATGCTTGGGGTTGCGAGTCGTCTGTTCCTACTTCGCAGTATGTAAAGTCTATTGCCACTGATGGCACAGGTAAAATCACGGTTGTCAGCCAAAATATTAAAAACACCGGAAACCCTGTAGTAACAGGTGGAACAGTAGAACTGACCCCGTCCAAAGACTCCACCGGTGCTGCATTCGCTAGCTCGGATGTTAGCCTTACTGTTTACAAATGGATCTGCGGACCAGGTGCCACTAATGGCATTACACCAAAATACCTGCCAGGTTCTTGCCGCGGCAACTAAGCCATTCAATGGTTTTTTGAACGCCCCATTTGGGGCGTTTTTTTTGCCCAATTGCTTATGTACTTGTCAGGCTTTTTGCTGCTGTTTGCCAGCTGGATGCAGCCACTTCACATATTGCCTTGGGTCAGTTGGCACAGTGAAGTGCTGGCGTTTTTGGCTGCGTTGTGCTTTGCTTGGGCGTTGGTTTTCTCCCAGGCAAGAAAAAGGGCAACTTCTACCATTTCACTCCCGGTTGCTGCAAGGCCTTTGCTCTGGCTGTGCTTGCTGATTGGCGTGCAGTGGGGCATTGGGTTGATTCCGTTTATCGGGGATGTGCTTGTTGACTGGGCCTATTTGCTATTGTGCATAGCATGCCTGGTTTGGGGGTATCACAGTAGTCGAGACAAATCTGCCATGGTTGTAGGAATGGCAACGGTCCTATTGGCAGGTGCATTGGTTTCAGCGGTTATCGCGTTGCTGCAAGCGCTGGAACTATCCAGCGAATTTGCCTGGATCAACAGCATGCCGGATGTGCGGCGGCCCGGTGCAAATCTGGGGCAGCCCAATCAATTGGCAACATTGCTTTTGATGGGCATCGCCAGTCTGCTCTTCTTGCTGGAATCCAAGAAGCTCGGAGCCATTCCTGCGTTCCTGATGGCGCTCGTTCTGGTTATCAGTTTGGCAGCCACAGAATCGCGTGCAGGTGTACTGGGCTTTCTGGTTTTGAGCCTCTGGTGGTTTGCGAAACACAAATCTATTGCAGCCCAACTGAAACCTTGGGTAGTCGTACTGGTTGGTGCAACGTATTTAGGTCTCTATTGGTATTGGCCAGTTTTGATGGGCGAGTTCTATCAACTGCCGGACGGTTTGGTGCGGACAAACGCAGTGGCTTTTAACCGTTGGTTTATTTGGCCTCAACTCATGCAGGCAGCACTGTTGCACCCGTGGCTGGGTTGGGGAGTAGGGCAAGTGTCAACCGCACAGAATGCAGTGGTTGATGCATACAGTGTTAGCGAGTCTTACACCTATGCACACAATATTGTGCTGGATCTTGCACTGGGCATTGGACTGCCATTGACCCTATTGATTGTGCTTATGACAGGGGTGTGGCAGTGGCGCCGTGTTCGTGCAAGTGGAGATATGGTGTCTTGGTATTGTCTGGCGGTGGCTATTCCCGTAGCCGTCCATTCAATGGTGGAATTTCCGTTTGCATACGCGTATTTTTTGGTGCCAGTTATGTTCGCATTGGGCGCGCTGGATGCACATCTAGGCTTCCAACCCTCACTAAAGTGGGGCATCAAACCGGTAGCCATCGGGCTCGCCATCGGAACAACCCTGTTGGTCTGGTCCGCATTCGAATACCAGGCGGTAGAGGAGGACTTTCGGGTTGTTCGTTTTGAGGCGTTGCGCGTCGGCCAAACGCCACAGGATTACGAGAGACCACACATTCATTTGTTATCCCAGCTTGATGCGTTGCTTTATGGCGGCCGCGTGACCCCACGACCAGGCATGCCTGAGCAGGAAATTGAATTGGTAAAGATAGTTGCTCTACGTTACCCATGGCCCGCAACACAAAATCGTTACGCATTGGCGTTGGCGCTGAATGGCAATCCGGTAGAAGCAACCCGCCAACTCCGGGTAATGCGTGCACAGCACGGTGCTAAGGCCTATGCAAAGATTAAAGCCGCTTGGGCGACTTTGGCTACTGAAAAGTACCCCCAACTAAACGCTATTCAACTGCCCTGACCTGTTACCGCAAACTGACCAAGGCCAGCATTTAATCGGCCCCGCTATAGACCGTTACTTCCTTCTAAGATGCCAAGACTTTGCTATGTGATATAGGCGACTCTGCGGACCCAGACCAAGCAGCCAAATTGCAAATAGGATCAACTCTTGTTTCATGTTTCTGCCTACCTCGCTACCAACAAGCAGGTCTCGCCAGACCTTCCAAGGACGCTGAGATGAGGCTGCCGCTTTGGTACAAATTCTAAATGCATTTTTGACAAATAATACTTGCGCAGACCCGTGATATTTATGCATAACTTGGTTCAGTAATGGCCCGACACTAGCTAACTCACCACTTTCTCCCTTGAACATTACCAAGAGTTGTTTGATTTCGGTGTCGTACGTGCGGCCAGCGATCGAATGCCAATGCCTCTGTCTTACTTCGTCTGCTAAGAAACGTTGACGAACTTTCCGCGCGTTGGATATTTGCGCATCATGAACCCTATAACGTAAAAGTACTTCTGGGAGATTAGCGCCCCTTGCTCCCAATTGCCGGGCACGCTGCCACAAATCGTAATCTTCGGCACCTGAAAAACGTTACGGTACCCCAGCGTTTTGCAAAGTGATGCTTTGCACATGGTCGATGGATGCGTACGGCGAGTCAAACAGTAATTGAACTTCTACTTCGGCTGAGTTGATGGATAGCGCCAAACTAGCTCACTTTTCCCAAAGCACTGTATTGCCGTGCCACATAGGTCATATCCAGTACGGTGTAGATACGCGATCTGGTCTGCAAAGCGCTGTGGTAATGCAAAATCATCGGCATCCATTCGAGCGATAAACTCGCCTTGCGCCATACGAATACCTTCATTGAGACTCGCAACCAAGCCACGGTTTTCCCGAATGAGTAAAACTATTCGAGCGTTTTGGCTGGAGAGACGTTTGAGGATATCGGTTGTGCCGTCGAAGGATCCATCATCAATAATAATCAACTCAAAATTTGAGTAGCTCTGTTGCAAGATCGACACGACAGCATGTTCAACGAAATGTTTGGCGTTATATACCGGAAGAATTACCGAAAGCACCGGAGGTAATCGCAAATTTCCGATCACAGTTGGATCCATTCAGAACAATACAGATCGCTAGTGTCGATGATACTTTTTTTAAACCATTGCTTAGGGCGATCACCATCTTCCTGCACTACGCTCAACCAAGCCCCCCACCAGCTAAATGAGCTGTTGGCAATAATATGGTTGTGACATAGAGACATTAGCTGCATGTCGCGGTAACTGGCAGTCCCTTGATTATGTTGAATGTAAGTGCACGGTGCGGCTAATACGAGATTGGTTTTAACCCACTCTGGATCGTCCGAAAAAATAAAGAAATGTGCATTGCCAACGCGATCAAGCATTTTCTGCATTGCCATCATGTAATACTCAAGAGTACAGCAAGAATGAAATTGACTGGCTGCAGGGTTGGTTATGTAGTCGCCGCGTCGAACATGAACACTTACTGAATTGCAGGTATCGATTTCATCCGCTAGTGCTTGGTTGCGGTCTGACATGGGTACCGAGAAAGTGAATGCATCACGAATTACGCCACTGATTCTCTCAAAATACTTCTCGCCTTGCCAATATCCATCTAGGTAGGCGTTTTCTTGGTACTAAAAAAAAGCTTGCCCAGTACTGAAAATGTGGCCCCTGGATATAAGTCTTGGGACGGGCCCACTTAAACGTTCATTCTCAATTGCAACCTTACTCTATGGGTGTCCTCGCCATCCAAGTACAAAATGCAATGCAGATTCGTCGGCGTTTTTAGTAGCAAGTCCGAACACCTGTTCCAACTCAAAACTACGTTGCGATCCCACACGTTCAAAGGTAGAAAGATCCCAAAGCAATTCGCACTTATGGTGGTGCGCGAGAGCAATACCGGCGGCATGTTGAAACATTTGGTTTCCTAGTCCGCCGAACATGCGCATAATGATCATATTTTTACCGCGACACAATGCCAGCCAAAACAAGCTAGATCGACTGCTGGCTTATCTGCGCGAAGCTTAAAGTAGAGCATGCCGAGCAAAACGTATGCGTATGCGAATGGCCAAGACCAGTTGCCTAAACGGCGCTCAAGTCCTCCCAGACGGGATATCTCTTGCCGAAGTAGGGCGTACCAATCCCCATTCGCAATGAGTTGTCTAATAGCGTAGCCACGCTGGGTTAAGTGATGTTGATACCAATACTTTGAGAAACCGGAGCAATAGTGATACGGTGCCATGTGCACATTTGAACTATAGGGTGCCGTAAGAATCATTACACCACCCGGCTTTAGGAGCCGGGTAAATTCATCAAGAGCATGGGTAGGCTCAGGCAGGTGTTCCAGTACTTCACTGCATAGGATCACATCAAAGCTGGCGTCAGGAAGGGGAATTGTAGTAATGTCACTAACAATATCAATGTTGGTGGTGTCCCATGCCAAGGTTTGAAGGCCCTCTTGTAGACCACCAGCCACCCCATGGTATTGGCAGAAATCCTGCGATACATATGACAGATGGTTGCAGTACTTGCGATTTTGGAGTTCTCCAGCACCAGCATCTAATAATCTCAGTCCGCCAGGCAACGCAGAAAGGGTTTTTTCCAGCCAATCCTTGCGAGCTGTCTCATTAATATCCTTAAAGATTTTCATTTCAAAGATTTTCTAGTAGTTTGGTGAAAACAAATATCCCCAAGTTGTACTCGGAATTTGAAAGAGTCTTCAATCTCTCCGATGAAATTGGGCCGTGCTCCACTTCAGCATTTTGGGAGATCACTGTCAACTGATTACAAATTAGTCCCTGCGCTTTTGTGAATTGAATAATTTCAAATGGATCAAAAACTCTGAAGGCATTGAACTCCACTCTCTCTTGCCCGATTGGGATCGACAGATAAAAGATCCCACCTTGCTTCAACAATGTAATCATATTGGACAAACCCTTTTGGTAACCCAACGGATCAATGGGATCACCATACCGTCCCAACCCAAAATGCTCCAGCGCGTGCAGGCAGGATAGGGAATCGCAATAGTCTGGTGGTATTTTCATTAACGCCTCGCTTTGCATCACGTCGGCTTGCATGAAAACAATACCCGGTCCGGCGTAGTCAGTGGGTCGAATGTCAAATACCTCGATGTTGCGAAAGCTTGCAACATGAGCAACGAATCCGTCGACACGGGAGCCTATGTCCACATGGCGCGTAGGGTTTGCGGCAAAAATCCAACGAGCAACCAATAAGTCTTGCCAGAAGTATTCGCTCTTGGTGGAGCCACCTTCTTCGTTTCGATCGTGAAAGCAAGGCGCAAACCGCATTGGTCCGATGTAGTTTCTGCGAAATTGAACCCAATTTGACACATAGCGCGGGAGTTCTCGTAACGCGTTCCACATTACACGGGGGGCGATACCAAACTGGCCTGATAGTAGCCAGCGCAGTCTGAGGAAACCAATTTTTCTCATGTAAATGTCAATCTAAGTGAGGCGATTGAACTCGCAGTACGTCAAGAACCGCTGAATGCCTGGCGAGCCAAGCCATCCATATGCAATAGACAAAGGAAAAGATTACAAGCGAGGCCACTACTCCCGCGATACCAAAATATGACGCACACCAAATATTCAGGCCAACGCCACCAATGGCCGTTGTGACCTTTACCACTGTCATCGACTCAGGACGCATTTCCGACATGAGCTTTAATGCCAAAATTTGTCCTGCCGAAAAAAGCCCGCCAGCCAAAATAACCCAGGGCAATAGGTAAGAAGCTGTGGAATAGTTCTCCGCTACAAACAGTTTAAAGAGCCACTTGTGCAGTAAAAGTGCTACAAAGAATGCCAACCCTGTGGCGGCAAGACTGAGCCCTGTCATGACCCAAGCCAATCGGTGCCCAGAATTATTACGGATCGTGTCTTGAGTGCCGCCCACGCGCTGATACAAGATTGGACCAATTAGTGTAATTGCCATTGTCGTAATCAACCCAATGGGAACAAAACCAAGTTGAAATACCACTGTGTACATTCCCACACCTGATTCACCCACGAAATGTTGCAACGCCCAACGATCTGACGCCTGCTGTAGCCAGGTGAAAACTCCCCAAACCGAAAACGGCCAAGCATATATTCGCATCGGCTGTCGCCAAACATTTGTAGCTAGAAGTGCTGGGTTGCGCGATGGAAGAATCGCTCGCCCGAGAAAATACCACTGCGATCCTGATAGCAGAATGGATGAAACTGCATAGCCCGATACCACCGCGGTGCTTGTATTTCCGAGCCAAAGCATGAATCCAATAGCAAAAACTAACTTCAGCCATGGATCCAGGCAACTATGTGAAGCGACGAGCGCACGCAGACGGGCAGCATTTTGTATGCTGTTCAAAAGGGCGCTATTGCCACTTGATGCTGCAAATACCAGAGCCGCTATCGTGAAGGTCAACCAATGGGTGCAGCCATACCAGTACATACCAAACATCAGCAACAGCGCCATGCCCGCCAATGCTAGTGTTGCATCTGCGACAAGAGATTTCGTCGCAGCAAAGTAGCTGGGCAAGTCAGATTTTTCTGCGGCAATCGAATAAAAGCGACCTGCGCTAGCGATCACTCCACCCATCAGAACCTGATTTACCAGTCCAGCCAGCGTTAAGCCAAGCGCGAGCTCACCATTTGTGCGGGCTTAAGGTACTCCGTCAGTATGCGAATCAATATCAAAGAGCCCACGACAGAAAAGACTTGTCCGGCGATGATCCAACTACTCTCTTTAGCCAAGCGAATTATGCGTGAGGGCAACGTAAACAGACTCATGACGGTGCTGGATTGGCTCTACGCTCAGATTTTGCGGGCTGGAATTGGGGGCCGCAGTGCGAGTTCCACACCGAAAATGCTGATGTTTGTGACGACTTCTCACACATCGGGCGGCTCAATGTATGAAATAGTGTATGAGTAGGTACTCTCTTGGCGGTAAAGTTCATGAAAAAGTCAGTCGTGCATTCCAATCGCCTGCCACACGCGCAGGCGATTGAGTATCAACGGCCATGTTAAGTTGTGTAGCTTCGGTGTTCGGTAAGGTTGAAGATCGAGGGCATCCCCAAAAATCTCGGAATAGGTCTTGGCGCTGTTTAAATAGGGAATGAAGTAGAAGGACGCCTCATTTTGTTGCTCAAACCTTCTCACCCAAGGATAGTCGGAGGACACTATCTTGAGACCGGCGGCGCAGTACTCAATTAGCTTGGTAGATGTCTGCTGGGTATAGGGTAGCTGGCTAGGAACCAAATTCAAACCATAACGTGCGCGTATTAATAATTGTGGAACTTCTGTATACGACACTCGACCGACTGCGGTCACATTGGATTGGGTATCAAAGTAGTCCTTTATCACGTCAGGCAGTTGGCCAATCAATAGAACCGTTCTTCCAGACCGAGCGAGGCCTTCAAAAACTGGCAAAAAATACTTCAGTCTTCGCATTTCTCCCGAGTAAACGCAATCAAAATCGCGGACTCTACTTAGAGTTTCTTTTTGAAAAAATTGGGGGGTGACGCCCATGTCGCGATATTCAAATGGCACGGTGTCTCTAAAACCCAGTCTCGCGCAAACCCACTCGTTCTGGAAGACTCGGTAGTCAGGCGTGGCTTGAAGCAAGCGTTTGTAAATATCTTTGAAATGGCATAGCCTGCCGATAGACGCGGAAGCGTATTCGTGAATATGAAAGGCTTTAGGGAACCTACGCTGGGCTTGGAAAGTGACAAGACCACACATCCACCAAACTACTTCCGCGTCGTTGGGTACTGCATCTAACTCGCGGTACACCCGTGCGTGATTTCCAGTAGATTGGATGAATTCCACATAGGCGTGCAACTCTGGGAGGTAGCATTCCCAGTATGTACGAAATGAATCAACATGATGAGATTCGCCTGTCTCTCATCGCGCCCCAAACCCACTTAATACGATCCGAACGGTCTTGTAGAAAATCAGCAAGTCCAGCGCCATGGAGTAGTGGGCAACGTAATACAAGTCATAGCTGAGCTTAACAGCCGCACCTTCTTCGCTGTCGGCGTACCCCTGCTGTATTTGAGCCCACCCAGTCAAACCCGGACGCACCAAATGGCGGTAGGTATAGGCCGGAATGCGGGTAGCAAAGGCATCCACAAACGTCAATTGTTCGGGGCGTGGACCAATCAGGCTCATATGGCCTGCAAGCACGTTGTACAACTGCGGCAACTCGTCCAAGCGCCAGCGCCGTATAAAACGACCTACACCTGTGATGCGTGCGTCATTCGTCTGAGCAAACTGGGCTGCAGACTCCTGGGCTTGGTGGCGCATGCTGCGAAATTTCCAGAGTCGAAAAGGGTGACCATTTTGCCCAATCCGCATTTGGGAGTACAGCGCAGGTCCTGCGGAATTAAGGCGCACGGCTATGCCCACCAAAAGACAAATCCCAAGCCACACGGGTGCGGTGGCCAGCACCATCAGTACATCCATTGCGCGCTTGGCTACGTCGTAGGCGGGGTTGCCGTCCAGCTCCCAAAGTTCATCTTGCTCGCTAGGCAGCATTTTGCGACCGCTAAGCAGTTCTGCAACTGCCTCTACGCTGTACAGCCGCATGTGGCTGAGTTTGAGCCTGCCTAGCAATCGGCTGCGCTCGGGGTTGGCCGCAACCCGACGGTCCAGCACGACGCCGTCAAAGCCCTGAAGCGCCGAGGCTTCCGCGGGATCGGTCGGTATCGGATGCAGTTCAATGTCCCGGCTGCTAAGCCCGCCTTTCCCGCACCAAGCCTTAGTTGTTCGGCAATGCCTGGGTCCAGGCAAATTAGCCGTTGAGCGCGGCTGCGTTTGCGCAACCGATCTCCCAGCACAAACCAGCTGGTGCTCAAAACATAGACCAGCAATACAGCTCCGCGTGAATAGGGTTCTTGAAACAGCGCAAACCCCAGCATCAGCAAGAGAAAGGCATCACTGTTGTAACCAGCAGCATGCTGGTGCGCTCGGCAGCCGGCAGGCTTGCCCCGCGGTAAATCCAGTGCGCGCACAGTAGGTAGGGCAATGTGCACCACAGCACTGTTTGCGCAAATTGCGGTGTCGCCCATTCCAGCCACATCAGCCCCCGGGCAATGGCGTAGCTCAGCACCAGCGTGATGCAGCCCGCAAAAGACCATCCCAGTTGGGCATTTTGTCGCCGCGCAACAGACGAGGCCATCTTGCCGCGATCAGTGTGTGTGGTTTTTTGGGTGGGTGCCGTGTGCATAGGTTGTGGCGTTCATCCTTAGACTGTACCAAGCATGGCACGATACCGCTGCGCCACAGCTATCACCATTTGCTTGTCACCAAAGCTTGACAGGTAGCGTTCCCGGCTTGCATGCCCCATGCGGATTCTGAGCGCCGTGTCGCTTTGCAAACGGTCAAGGCTATTAGAGAGTGCCGTTTGATTGCCCGCTGGCACCAGGAATCCGTTGACACCATCTTCAACCAACTCGCGCACGCCACCCACGTCGGTAGCAATAATGGGCAGACCAGCACACATCGCCTCGATGATAGAAAGCGGCAGGCCCTCGTATCGGGAACACAGCACAAATATTCCCGCTTGTGCCAGCAGTTGCGGCACTTGGTCGCTCAAGCCAAGGCAGTCGACTTGTGCGTGCTTGGTTGGCGCTCCAGCCAGCACTCGAGCATGAAAATCGGGTGAGTCAGTTCCTTCGCCAACCAGCACCAGCCTAAATGGCATCCGGCATTCTTCAAATGACTTCAGCAGCAGATCATGATCTTTTTGGTGACAAGCGCGTGCCGCCATGATGACTGTTGTACTACTCTCAACCTTCGCACGGCACCCGTGATCCGGCATACCGTTGTGGACAGTCAGGCACCGATCTGGCCGAATTTTCAGTCTATCTATTCCAACCTGCTGGTCAGCGTTGGAAACAAATAGGTAGGCCGTACCCGCAATGTGTGAAAAAGCCCGTTCCACCCAGTACACCAGCGTGCTCTGAAGTGCTGTACGACCCTCCCCAAAACCCCCAGCCGTGGACCGTGTAGAGGCAAGGCAAGCGCTGGAGATACCCAGCCATGCGGGCGATCATGCCAGCCTTGCTGCTATGGGCATGCAGCAGGTCAGGGCGTTCCGATCGAACAATTCTCAGGAAAGCCATAAGACAGCGAAAATCCCGAATTGGGTTGATGCTGCTTCTGAGTGTGGGCAAAACCGTGCTTGGAACTCCTTTTGCCAGAAGCGCTTGCCGAACCGGCCCGTCTTCTCCAAAAACAACGAAAAATCAAAGCTTGTCTGCAATGCAGTGACCAGTGTCAGGACGTGGATGGGCGCACCAGCCAAATCCGCGTTGGTGGATGCAATCAATATCTTCTTGCGAACAGCAGGCAATTGGCTTTCCATCACTCCAGTGGTAAAGGTATTGCGGTGAAAATACCCGTTTGACTAGCGGGTCGAAGCGGCTCTTTCTTTGCAGTGAATCGTCTCATGTTCCTATTCGGTGCTTTCTGCTTGCTCACGCTGCCATGGCTCAATCCCTTTACCTTTGGGCCAACACCAGCCGTGGTTCCCTGGCTTTTCTCCATGGCATGTGCCGGGGCACTGCTGGGTATTGTGGGGGTAACCACAGCCACAACTGCGCCTGGCATGGACAGGCAGGAGTGGGTGCGCGCCATTGCTGGTGCTTGGTTGATAGCCGCCCTGATAAGCGCTGCTATTGGATTAGTGCAGTATTTTGGTGTTAGCGCCGCCCTGGCCCCTTGGGTGAATGGCACCGAGTTGGGTGAAGCGTTTGGGAACTTGCGTCAACGCAACCAGTTTGCCACGCTCATGGCAATGGGTTTGGCGGCGCTAGTGTGGTGGGTGATGCAAGGGACTTCCTGGCGGTTGGCCGTTGCAGCCGCTGCGCTCCTGGCAATGGGCAGTGTTGCGTCGTCATCGCGAACCGGCCTTTTGCAGTGGTTGTTGTGCATCGCGGTTGCTGCGCAGTGGGGCGGGAACCGCCAATCGACTGTGCGGCGCGTGTTGCTGATCTCTGCACTGGTCTATGCGGTTGCCACCGTGGGTCTGCCGTGGCTGGCTGGGCTGGATCCAATGACCAGCGGTGCCTGGGCACGGTTACGTGAAGGTGACGCGGCTTGCATGGGACGCCTGACGCTATGGTCCAACGTGCTGCATCTCATCACCCAAAAACCGTGGCTCGGATGGGGTTGGGGCGAGTTGGGCCATGCACACTTTGTTACCTTGTATCCCGGTCCGCGATTTTGTGACATTTTGGACAATGCCCACAATCTGCCACTGCATCTGGCCGTTGAGTTGGGGGCGCCGATTGCAGGGGCACTGTGCGGCGCCGGGCTCTGGGTCCTGTTACGCGCCAAACCGTGGCGCGAAAAGGACCCAACACGGCAAATGGCATGGACAATCCTTGCGCTCATTGGCTTGCACAGTTTGCTGGAATATCCATTGTGGTACGGACCGTTTCAGATCGCAGTGGGGTTGTGTGCGTGGCTGCTCTTGGGGTCACCAAAGCCTCCCGCATGGATTGCGTGGGTGGCTGCACTCATGTTGGCGGGTTGCGCCTATGCAGCATGGGACTATTGGCGCATCAGCCAGATCTACCTGCCGGTTGACGAGCGGTCCAGCTACTACCGGGACAACACGATGGACAAGCTCCGCAAATCGTGGCTATTTGAGAGTCAGGTGCAGTTCGCGGAACTAACCACCACAAACCTGACCGCAGATAACGCAGAACAAATCTACGAACAAGCTTTGCAATTGCTGCATTTTTCGTCCGAGCCGCGGGTAATAGAAAAGTTGATTGAAAGCGCCACACTATTGGGACGGAATGACGATGCCGCCTACTATTTGCAACGATACAAGGCAGCGTTCCCTGACGCCTATGCGCGGTGGACTGCGGCCTCAGCTGGCCACAAAGCTCCCTGACTTGCCACCGTGTTTCTCCACCAAGCGCACACCATTGATGGTCATGCCGCGATCCACCGCCTTGCACATGTCGTAAATGGTGAGCAGGGCAACCTGAACGGCGGTCAGTGCCTCCATTTCCACACCCGTTGGGCCTACCGTTTCTGCGGTGGCCGTGCAGGTAACTCTTGCGGCCTGCGTAGCGCTGGCGGGCGCTACAACAAAGTCCATGGCAACGCGCGTCAGTGCGATGGGGTGGCACAGCGGGATCAAAGTGCTGGTCTGCTTGGCGCCCTGGATGCCAGCGATGCGGGCAATGCCCAACACATCGCCTTTTTTGGCGTTGCCTGATTCGATCAACGCCAGCGTGGCAGGCTGCATTTCAATGCACCCGGTGGCAATGGCAATTCGGCGGGTAGCAGGTTTCCCGGCGACATCCACCATGTGGGCTTGTCCTTGGGTGTCAAAATGGGTTAGTGTGGGCATGGATGGGTTTGGTATGAAAATCAGGGAACTTTACCTGCGCTTTATACCCCCAGTGTTCTACTTGTACCCATTTGGCGGACGATATACAACATGTTGACAAACGCACCCCAATTCTGGCGTGACCGCCTAACGGCCAGTGGTGTCCATTTTGGTGCCAGTTTGCTCATTGCCGCTTTTGCGGGCGCACTGGTGTTTGGTGTTTGGTACCCCTATCCCTATCGCGAAATTTCGGGCGGACGGGAGTTGTTTCTGCTCGTGGTCAGCGTGGATGTCATCCTTGGACCGTTGATCACACTGGCAGTTTTCAACCGCGCCAAGCCGCGCAGGGAGTTGACGCGGGACCTTGCGGTGGTTGTGCTGCTTCAGCTGGGAGCGCTGGCCTATGGTTTGTGGACCGTCAGCATGGCCCGCCCGGTGCACATGGTGTTTGAGATTGACCGGTTTCGAGTGGTGCATGCTGTGGAAGTGCCGCCGGAGCTGCTGGACAAAACACCCGCAGGTATAGAGGCATTGCCATTGTTGGGACCGACCCTGCTGGCGGTTCGCCCCTTTAAGAGCAGCCAGGAAAGCATGGATGCCACCATGGCCGCCATACAAGGCGTTCCCTTGGGTGCGCGACCAGACCTGTGGGAGTCTTATGTGCAAGCAGTACCCGATGTGGTGAAGGCGGCCAAGCCCGTCAGCCAGTTGAAGAGGCGGTTTCCCACCCAGGCCGCCGACATCGACAGCGTGTTGGCCAGCGCCGGACGCCGCGCTGAAAGCGTGGTGTACTTGCCCCTGGTTGGGCGTAAGGCCTTTTGGACTGTCTTCCTGGACCCCTCCACGGCGCAAATCCTAGCCACCATGCCACTGGATTCATTTTGACTGTGATCTATAAGCAAAATCGAGCTCTAGCCCTCGTCGCTGCTGCACAAGCAGCTATGCTTGTTGTAGCAATCGGTGGTGTGACGGTGGCAACCGCCCAAGTCACCAGTGGTCGCCCGGCAGGCGCCTCGGCTGCCACTTTGCCCAATCTCGGTGATGGCACCGACATGACCCCCAGCGCCGAACGCCGGCTGGGCGACCGCATTGCGCGCGAGCTGTACCGCGACCCAGACTACGTGGATGATGCAATCCTCACGGAATACGTGCAAAGCATCTGGCAACCTTTGCTCGCTGCGGCGCGCCAGCGCGGCGAGATCACGCCCGAACAGGATGAAACCTATGCATGGGAGGTCATTCTGGGGCGGGACCGCACTGTAAACGCCTTTGCTTTGCCAGGGGCCTATATGGGGCTGCATTTGGGGCTGATTGCTGTTGTGACCAGTCGCGACGAATTGGCGTCGGTACTTGCCCATGAACTCAGCCACGTCACGCAGCGCCACATTGCGCGCATGATGACGCGCCAAAGTCAGCAGGCACCCTGGTTGTTGGGCGCCATGATTCTGGGCATATTGGCTGCGGGCAAGAGCCCCGATGCCGCCAATGCCATGATTGTGGGCGGTCAGGCGGTCGGCGTGCAGAGCCAGCTCAATTTCTCGCGCGATATGGAGCGCGAGGCCGATCGGGTGGGCTTTGGTGTCGCTACCCAGGCCGGTTTTGCTCCACAGGGTTTTGTGAGCATGTTTGCCAAACTGCAGCAGGCTTCCCGGTTGAACGACTCTGGTAATTTTCCGTACCTGCGCAGCCACCCATTGAGTACCGAACGCATGTCGGACATGCAGTCCCGCATCGCGCCGACCGGGGTTGTTCCGGTCACGCAGCCTGGGGTGCGTCAGAACGTGCAGGAGGCCGATCAGGCCATGATGTCCGCACGGGCAGGTGTGCTGTCCAACCCGACCGTGGATGCCTTGCGAACCTGGTCATTACAGGCCGAACCCACGCTGCTCAGCAAGACCACTGCGGCGCAGCAGGCCGCCACGCTGTATGGGGCGACACTGGCTGCCATCAAACTGCGTGACCATTCGGCTGCACAGGGTTTCTGGCTGCGTTTGACCGAGGTGACTCGTAACGACACAGCAGCTGCGCGTTTGGCACGGTTGTTGGGAGTGGAGTTGGCGCTGGCCATGGATGACACTGCGCGCGCATCGCGCCTGCTGTCCCAGGGTAGTGCTGCTACCGGAATTCCGACCAGTCGTGCAGAGCTGTTCCTCGCGGAGCAAACCCGGCTGAAGGCTGCGACCTCGGCCACGGGCGCCCCGCCAGATTCATTACCGGTTCGCGATTTGTTAGCCGTAAGTCAAACCCTGCAAACCTGGGTGGCCGAACACCCCAAAGACGCCCAGGCATGGCAGTTGTTGGCCAGTATCTACGCCGCACAGGGCCGCACGCTCAGTTCCATACGGGCGCAGGCCGAGATCAATGTGGCGCAGCTGGACTACCCGGCAGCGTTGGCGCGCTTCAAAACGGCCCAGGACTGGGTTCGCAAACAAGGTACGGCCGTGGACCACTTCGAGGCGTCCATCATTGACACCCGCACCCGACAGGTGGAGCAATTAGTTCGGGAACAGGCGCTGGAGCGCTGAGTCAATAACGATGCCCAGCACGGAATAAAGCAGGGAGCCAATCAGCGCCGCGCCAAATCCCGCCACGGTGAAGCCGTCCAGAATGCCGGCCGCTGACCAGAACATCAGGGCGTTGATCACAAACAGGAACAACCCCAGCGTCACCACCGTTACCGGCAGAGTCAGGATGACCAGAATAGGCCGCAAAACCGTGTTGAACAGCCCGATCACCAGCGCAGCAATCAGTGCTGCCGAGTAACTTTTGATTTCCACGCCGCTGTACAGATAGGCGACCAGCAGCAGGGATGCCGCGCTTAGCAGCCATTTGGTAATGAGTTTCATGGGGTATGCGTATCACTGTGGGTTTGTGGGGCCGCCAGGGTTGACAGTTTTTCCTGGTACATGACGCGGATTGCACATTCCAGATCGGTGGCGAAAAGTTTGCAGTCAAAGAGTGGGGAGCTTTCAGCGATGGCTCTTAACTGGTGACGGAGCAGGTCAAGCGCATCTGTGTCGCAGGCAAACCGCTTGGCAATGTTCACATACTCCGCCTCGCTGTTGGCAATCCACTCGGACAAACCGACACATTCCAACATGGACACACCTTGCAGTGAGAGCATGGTTGCGCCACGAAGCGTAATGGTTGGCACGCCCATCCACAGCGCAAATGCCGTGGTTGTGCCGCCAGGATACGGGAAAGTATCGAGCAGGATATCGATTTCACGGTGGGCTTCAAGGTATTCTTCCCAACCCATTGCCCCAAACAAATCCACGCGGGTCAAGTCGATGCCCGCCCGCGTCATGTCTGCGCAGAGCTTGTTGGCAATGGTGGCACTGTCCAGGGCCTTGTTTTGAATCCGTAAGCGGGATTGTGGAACGGATTCCAAGACGTTGGCCCACACCCGCAGCACTTGGCTATTGATCTTGGCAGCCTGTTGAAAGGACCCGAAGGTCATATAGTTTTTGGATTTGCATGGAGTTGGTGTTACGGGGATTGGGCGTGTTGTGCGTGGAATTGTCATGCATAGCCGCGTACTGGGTAGGCGAATAACTTTTTCGCTGAACCACTCATCCGAGTCTTTGGGTACGCATGCAGCGTCTGCAATGATGTAGTCCATCGTTGTCAGGCCGGTACTGGCGAAGTAGCCCAGCCAGGCGACTTGCACCAGGGCAGGTTTGCGCGCAAAAACCGGCAATCTTGCATCACCTGTATGTCCGCTCAAATCAAAGAGTACATCGATTCTTTGTTCCCGCACCAGGTCCGCGACAGCGGCGTGGTTCAGATGTTGTACATCGTGCCATTCAGAAAACAGTGTCCTGAATGTTGCGGTTGGTGCGTCATCCAACTGGTTATTGGAAAAAGCGACCAAATGGAATCGGGTTTTGTCAATTTGCTCCAAGATGCCGACAAGAAAGTGGTACACCGGGTGTTCTCTAAACTCTCCAGAGACAAAACCAACACGCAGAACCTTGGTGTCAATGTCAACAACCTCCGCTGGCAGGGTTGGTAGTGGTAGATAGGTGCTTTCGGCCACACGGGCGAATTGTTGAGCCGCTTCTTTATACGACCGGTTCAGTTCTATCGCGGTATGGCTCAAGTTAAGCAGCAGCAACGAGTGCGCAGGGAGGTAGTCCGGCTTGTGCTTGATTGACTGATCCAATAGTTCTACTGCTGCGCGCGCATTTCCATTTCGCGTGTAAAAGTAGCCTCGGTGGTAATCGACTTCGTGGGACACCGATGGATCCGCTGCCTGCGCCATTTCAAAATAGGGACGGGCCTCATCTTCGCGTTCGAGTCGGCACAGTGCGGCCCCAAGCAACATGTTGATCGACGCGTCTTTGACGCCCCGTGCAACTGCCACCATGAGATGGTCCACCATGCCTTGAAAGTCAAAAACATCGGTACATGCTTTGGCAAGCATGAGACGGTAGTCGGTATTGTCTGGGCAAAGGCGCACTTGCTCCTCCAAAAACTCCTTGGCTTCTTTTGGCAGTCCTTGTTGCCGCAGTATTCGTACGACGTCTTCACAGGCTCTTGTGAAATCCGGTTTCAAACCCAGGGTGGATTTGAAATGCTTCTTCGCGCCTTCAAGGTCGGTTTGTGTTTCACAGATCTCACCCAGTAAATAGAACGCTTCGAATACTTCCGGGTCGGTGTTGACTGGATTTGTGGCGCGCTTTAATACGATGCGGGCTTCAGCTAGTCTGCCCTGTTCTTTTAAAACATATCCAAGGCAAATCAAAGTCCGCGTGTCGTCCTTTTTATGGTCCAGAGCCTCACGAAAACAGGCTTCTGCTGCATCCAACTTTTCGTCTGCCAGAAATGCGTTACCTTTGGTTCTCAAGCTGTCCACGTATTCCAGGTTGATTACGGGTGCTGGCTGTGGCGTATTTTGACCAGTCAGCGTATCCAGCCGACGCTGCAAGGCTTGGCGAAATCGATCAAGCATGGGTTTGCTACTGGGCACGAAGGTTAATCAGAATCCAGGACGCCAACGTATCTGCCAGCTTTTGGTCGTAACCCGCATCCTTCAAGTCCCACTTGAAAGCATTCAGAAGCTTAGCGGTTTTGTAGAAGTTCAATATCTCTTCTTGTTTGAATTGCTTAATTCGCTTAAGCATCTTCTCTTTGGCATAGTTGACCTTAGACTGACGTTTGGTGTCACCCAGCTTGGGGTCATTGGGCACAAACTCAGTGACCAACTTGGCCAGTTCCGAACCAAATGTCTCAGCATTTTTTGCGCTCAACCAATTAAACATGTGAATTTCCAGTTTGACATCACACTCCCCGACATGGGGGAACAGTTCATTCTAAGCGGCTATGGACCTCATGTTGAGGGATGCTTAATCGTTGGGGCTTTGTGCGTATATAGAATGTGTGTTGCCGCTCTTCATAGCGATTTCAAATACTTGCAGGAGTAATTCGTTTTGGGAATCTTGATTGAAACCATCAACGGTATTTTTACTCGCCGACGGGCTGAGCAGCTTCCGGTCGTGACCGAAGCTACAAACTTGTCTTCGTCAGACAAGGTTCTCAACGTTGGCGGGAACAGCAAGTTGATACCGATCCCTGCCTATTTCGATGGGTGGCAACATGACCTTTTGGATATTGATGATCGCGGCAATCCGGACCTGGTTTGCGATGCCAGGGAGCTTATGTCGTTGGAGCCGGGTCAATATGACGCGGTGTATTGCTCGCACAACCTGGAGCATTACTATCGCCACGAAGGGTTAAAAGTGTTGCAGGGTTTTGTGCATATATTGAAAGATGATGGATTTGCCGAAATTCGTGTGCCCGACATTGCCAAAGTCATCGCAGCCGTGCAAGAGCGGCAGCTCGATCTGGATGACGTTTTGTATGTGAGTCCGGCTGGTCCGATATCGGCACACGATGTGATGTACGGGCTTCAGTCAGAAATTGTCAGCAGCGGACAGGATTTCTATGCACACAAAACGGGTTTTACTAACAAGTCGCTGATGAAGTTTTTGTCGCAAGGTGGTTTTCGGCATATCTTCTTGGCCGAAGGCGTGGAACTGGCGGTTCATGCGCTGGCATTCAAGACAGAACCCACCGCAAGACAACGCGCGCTGCTGGATTTGCCGCCACCCTAGATGGCGTACATCCACATCACCGATCTGGAGCTGGCCATCAACTACTGGCGCCAGCACGAACCTTCGGTTGATGGCATTTCGCTGCCGGGTCATACCCGCGTACTGGCAGAAATTTACGCCCATATGGTTTATTCACGGGTAACGCGTGTTGACGAGAAATATGTGCCCGAAGCGGCGTTATCAGCATGGCGCCTTTGGTACGCCACCACCCCCGACACCCCTTGCATTGCTATTTGTTCCACCAGCCAGGGTGATGCCGTGTGCAAGGGCTGCGGGCGCACGTTTGAGGAGGTACAGCTTTGGCCGCAAATGACTCCGGTGGAAAAGCGAGCCGCCTGGCGACGCATTACGGACGAGGGGACGGCCTGGCGCTTCAACAAATATGCCGAGCGGGCCATTGAAGGGTTTGATGCACTATCAAATCAATAGCTGGTTAGGCTTATTTGACGAGGCCTAGCACCTATTTCCAGCGTATGGGTTCCAGATCTACCGTGGTTTTTTCATCTCCCAGTGTCAGCACGCTTTCCTGGATAGTGGCTTGCAATTGCATACTGCGCTGCGCCAACTTGGCCAGTGACTGGGATGATTCCGTGGGCACCCGCCAGACCTGCAGGCGGTCCATGCGGGTGAGTTTGTTCTCAATGCCTTTCCACCAGACTTCGGCCGCATGGGCAAAACAGTACACCACTACCTGGTCGGCTTTCTGGCAGGCTTTGTTCAGCGGTTTGTCTTCGGGTTGGCCGACCTCGATCCACAGGCGTTTGCGGCCGGTATAGTCGGTCAGGGAAACGTCCGGATCTTCGGGGTCTGACAAGCCCGCGCCAAACGCCAGGGTGCCGTCGCCGTTGCACACGTCCTGCAAGGCATGGGCGTGCAGGGCCAACGCTGCCAAGCGGATCATCATGCGCTCATCGGTCTCGCTGGGGTGTCGTGCCAGCATCAGTGCGTGGTCGGCGTAATAGCCGTGGTCAATGTCTGCAATTTGCAGATTGACCTTGAAGATAGTGGATTTAAGGGCCATGGCTCAGGCGATCAGACTCGGCGTGCGAGTTCAGCTGCCTTGCCGGTGTAGCTGGCTGGTGTCATGGCCAGCAGGCGGTCTTTTTCCGACTGTGGCAGGTCCAGGCCGACGATAAAGCCTTGCATTAGTTCCCGCGTCATGGCGGCCCCACGGGTGAACTTCTTCAATTGCTCGTAGGGTTGGGGTAGGCCAAATCGGCGCATCACGGTCTGGATGGGCTCGGCCAACACTTCCCATGAAGTGTCCAGATCTTTGGCAATGGCTGCCTCGTTGATCTCCAGCTTGTTCAAACCGGTTAACAGTGACTGGTAAGCCAGCACAGCGTAGCCTACCGCCACACCCATGTTGCGCAGCACGGTGGAGTCGGTCAGGTCGCGCTGCCAGCGGCTGATGGGCAACTTTTCGCTCAGGTGCTTGAGTAAGGCGTTGGCCAGACCCAGGTTGCCTTCGGCATTTTCAAAGTCAATCGGGTTGACTTTGTGCGGCATGGTGCTGGAGCCCACTTCGCCATCCTTGAGCTTTTGTTTGAAGTACCCCAGGCTCACATAGCCCCAGACGTCACGCGACCAGTCAATCAGGATGGTGTCGGCACGGGCAATGGCATCGAACAGCTCGGCCATGTAGTCATGCGGCTCGATCTGGATGCTGTAGGGCTGGAAGGTCAGGCCCAAGCCCAGGGGCTCGGGTGTTTCGATGACCTTGCGGGCAAAGGCCTCCCAGTCAAAGTCCGGCCAGGCTGACAGGTGGGCGTTGTAATTGCCCACAGCGCCATTCATCTTGCCCATGATCTTGATAGCGGCAATCTTTTCGCGCGCGGCCGCGAGACGCACTACCACGTTGGCAATTTCCTTACCCACCGTGGTCGGGCTGGCAGTCTGGCCGTGGGTGCGGCTGAGCATGGGCACCTCGGCAAACGCGTGGGCCATGCCGCGCAGCTTGGCGATGACCGCGTCCAGCGCCGGTAGCAGTACCAAGTCGCGTGCGCCCTTGATTTGCAGGGCGTGACTGGTGTTGTTGATGTCCTCGCTGGTGCAGGCAAAGTGCACAAATTCCTGGGTTGCCAGCAGCTCTGGGCGGGCTTCAAACCTGGATTTGATCCAGTATTCCACTGCCTTCACGTCGTGGTTGGTGGTCTTCTCGATCGTTTTGATGGCCTCGCCATCCGCTTCCGAGAAGTTTTTGATCAAACCAAGCAAGTAAGTACGTGCTCCCGGTGTCAACGGCTTGAATTCCTTAAAGCCGGCGTCACTCAAGGCAATGAACCAGGCTACTTCAACCTGAACACGGCGGTGCATATAGCCTTGCTCGCTCATCAAGGGACGCAGTGAGGCCAACTTGGCGGCGTAGCGGCCATCCAGGGGGGATAGGGCGGAAATGGAGGAAAAACTCATGTCCGAATTGTAGGTTGTACGCCACCATTGGCCTCCAAAGTGCGGGTTTGCTCCCTCAATAGCTAGAATGAAGCTCCCTGAAACAACAGAGCGCCCATGAAATTACTCGGATCCACCTCCAGCCCCTATGTCCGCAAAGTGCGCGTCGTAATGGCGGAGAAGAAGCTGGACTACACCTTCGTGTCTGAAGATGTGTGGAGTGCCGACACGACCATTTCCGAGTCCAATCCTCTGGGCAAGGTGCCTTGCCTGATCATGGAGGGTGCCGAGGCACTGTTTGATTCGCGCGTCATTGTGGAGTACCTGGACACCCTATCACCGGTGGGCAAGTTGATTCCACCCGTAGGCCGCGAGCGTGCCGAGATCAAGACCTGGGAAGCCCTGGCCGACGGCCTGATGGACGCTGCCATATTGGCGCGCCTGGAAGCCACCTGGATCGGGCGCACCAAGGCGCAACGCAGCCAGGCCTGGATTGACCGTCAGCTTGTCAAGGTCAACGCGACGGTCAAGGCCATGAGTCATGGCCTGGGAGACAAGTCCTTTTGCGGTGGCGTTCATTTCAGTCTGGCTGATGTGGCCGTGGGCTGTGCATTGGGCTACCTGGATTTCCGTTTTCCACAGATCGACTGGCGCACCGAATACCCCAATCTGGTCCGTTTGCACGACAAGCTGATACAACGCGTCAGCTTCGCAGAAACGATTCCGAGCTGATACAGCGGGTTTTCCCGCGCCGCGCAGGTGCAACATTACTTGCATTTCTCACACCACTTTACATTTTTGAACTTCCCAAGCGGTGCACTTGGTACTAAAGTGCATGGCTCATGGCGACCACGTTCAAGACTGTTTACAAATGCCGCGAATGCGGGGCAACCAGCTATCAGCGGGTAGTTGACCGCGCGCCCAATGGTGTTTTGCAGGCGACGGGCGAATACCGTTGTACGGGTTGCCGCAACATATTTGCATCGCTGCGTGCCTGGTGGGAACCCCGGCGCCAGCTCGATTTTCAGTCCAGCAGCTTTCCCGGTTAGTGCTTATCAGGCCCCGCGGGATGACGGCTGTACTCGGAATCGACCACTTCAACGTACAAACCGCCTCCGCGTCGCACTATAGCTGCAAGGTCTTCATGGGAATCAATCGGGAAGTGGCGCTTTTCCATCAGAGGAAAACGAAGGGGCAGGTGGAGTGAGTGGGTGGGTTCGGGATTTCGCATCGGCAGATCGCCACAGAGGTGCCACTCTTGCGTCCGCAAGGTGCCTGCTAGCATTGTCATCATGCACGCCCACGACCCAACCCCCGCCTTTTTGTCCAAAATCTGCATTCGCAGCGACCTGTTGACACACCTATCCGGCCTGCCACGCCCCTGGGTGTTTACCAATGGTGTTTTTGACGTGCTGCACAGAGGCCATGTCATGTACCTGGCGCAGGCCCGGTCGCTGGGTGGCAGCCTGATCGTGGCGCTCAACACCGACGCCTCGGTGCGCCGGCTGGGCAAAGGCGAAGATCGCCCGCTGAACCAGGAGATGGACCGGGCCATTGTCATGGCCAGCCAGCAGTGCGTTGACTTGGTTACTTGGTTTGATGAGGACACCCCGGTCCAGATCATTGCGGAGATACGACCGGACATTCTGGTCAAAGGCGGTGACTACGACATGGATGTGCTACCGGAAACCGCGCTGATGCATACCTGGGGCGGGCGGGCCCAGGCGCTGCCTTTTGTTGAAGGCTATTCAACCACCCGCCTACTGCAGCGCATCCGTGCAAGCAACTAGGCGGCCTGTGGCGCGGATGCGGCAGCAAAAACCACCTCCCACAAGGCCAGCCCAGCAGCGCGTTCGTGGGCGACCGAAGCCGCCTCAATCTGGGTGGTTTCTTCATTGAGGCGGGCACGGTGCTGGATTTGGCGCAGGCTGCGGTAGGCCTGTGCGGCTTCATCGCCTACCGGTGCTGGCAGCAGCCCGCAGGCTTGGGCACGTTGCAGCAGAGCAATATTGCCGGCATTAGCCAGCAGTTCAGGATGGCGGTAGCCTTGGGATAGCACCAGAAACTGAACCGCAAACTCGATGTCCACCATGCCGCCGGGACTGTGTTTGATGTCGAACAGCGCCCCGCGCACCGGGTGAGCACTGCGTACTTTGTCGCGCATGCTGTCAATTTCTGCGAGCAACCCCTGGTTATTCCGCTCGGCGCTGATCACGGCTTCGCGCATCGCATCAAAGCGGGTCTGCAGCGTGGCATCGCCCAGTACACAGCGGGCCCGGGTCATGGCCTGGTGTTCCCAAGTCCATGCCGTATTGCTGCCACGCTGCTGTTGATAATTCGAATAGGCATCGAAACTGGTGACCAAGAGCCCTGAATTGCCGTTGGGGCGCAAGGCCGTGTCGATTTCGTACAAGTCCCCTTCGCCGGTCTTGACGGTGAGCCAGTTGATCAGCTTGCGCACCAGGGCTGCGTAGACTTCGCCGGCTCGGTCATCCGGGTCGTCGTAGACAAACACAATGTCCAGATCACTGCCATAGCCCAACTCCTTGCCACCAAGTTTTCCGTAGGCAATGATGCCAAAGCAGCATTCCGGCTGGTGGCGGTTCTTCAGCCGTTCCCAGCACCAGCGGGTGGTAACGCGCAATACCACTTCGGCCAGGGCGCTGAGGTCATCCGCAACCTGTTCTACTGTTAGGCGTCCTTCCACGTCGCGCGCCAGAATGCGGAACACATCCGCATGGTGGGCGCGGCGTAGCAAGTCAAGCAGGGCCTCATCGTCATCTTCGCCGCTGCTTTGCAAGGCACTGCGTCGTCGTTCCAGTTCCTGCTCGAAATCAGCGGGGTCAAACCGTTCCTCGAACAGGGCGTTGCCTGCCAGTTCGTCGATGACGCCGGGGTGTTTGAGCAGGTAGCGCGCAGGCCAGCGAGCAGCGCCCAGCATGTGCAGAAGGCGCTCATGCACAACAGGGCGCTCCAGTAGCAAAGCCAGATAACTCTCGCGCCGCAGCAGGGGTTCAATCCAGTCGGCCAGCCGCACTGCGGCGTCTTCACTGACACGGCCCTCGGCCAACCATTGCGCTGTGCGTAGTACCAGCCGGGCCAAGCGTGCGCGGGATTCTTCGCGCAGGGCCAAGACGCGGGGGTGGTGACGCCAGCTCGCCACCCGCTCATGGAAACGCCCAGTGAGTGGGGCCAGTAGGGCGTCGAAGTCGTTAGTGCCTGGTGAAGCCGCTGCCGCACCACCACAGCCTTTGCATTCTTTCGGGGCACCACCGAGCAGGGCGTCAAACTCCTGGGCGACCAGTTCACGGTGGCGGTCAAGCTCACCCAGAAAGGCGCAAGTTCCTTCAAAGCCCAGCGTGTGGGCAATCCATTCCAGCTCAGGATCAGCCGTGGGCAGCACGTGGGTCTGCTGGTCGTCCAGGTACTGGATGCGGTGCTCCACCTGGCGCAAAAATACATACGCCTGGGCCAATGCTTCGGCCGTGGCCTGCGGCATCAGGCCAGCCTGGGCCAATCGCTTCAGAGCGCTCTGCGTGGGACGGGTGCGCAACTCGGGGAACTGGCCACCTCGCACCACCTGCAGCAGTTGTACGGTGAATTCGATCTCGCGGATACCGCCGCGCGAGAGTTTGACGTCGTTGTTGCGCTCGGGCTTGCCGGCGCTGCGCTTGGTGGCGTGGTCGCGGATCTGGCGGTGCAGCACGCGCAGGGCATCAAAGACGTTGTAGTCCAGGTAGCGCCGGAACACAAAAGGCATCACCACGCTGCGCAGGCTTAGCGCGCAGGCCGATCCAATCGACTGCGTGGGGGCCACCACCCGGCTCTTGAGCCAGGCAAAACGCTCCCACTCGCGCCCCTGAACGTGAAAATACTCTTCCAACGCCCCCAACGAAACCACGGGAGGTCCAGAGTTACCGTTGGGGCGCAGCGCCAAGTCAACCCGAAAGACAAAGCCATGCTCCGTGGTGTCGCCTACCAGCGCATAAATGGCCTTGACTTGCTTGCCGAAGTATTCCTGGTTGGATACGCGGTTTCTGCCTTCGGCATTGCCGCCGGTCTCGCCATCCTGGTCGTAGATATAGATGAGATCAATGTCGCTGGATACATTGAGTTCACGTGCACCAAGCTTGCCCATGCCGACAATACACAACTCGGCTCGCATGCCCTGTGGCGTATGTGGTGCGCCATGTTGTGCGTCCAGTGTTTTGCAGCTCTCGTGGTAAGCCGTATCCAGGGCAAATTCGGCCAAGTCGGTCATGACACCGGTTACGGCGGACAGGGAGGCACCTTCGTTGCAATCCAGGTGGATGAGCCGCTCAACGACCAGTTGGCGCACAGTGCGCAGACCACTGCCCACATCGTTGCCATTGGCCAGCAAGCCTTCGTACAGCGCCTGCATGCTGGCCCGTGTGGGTGTGCCCGCCGGGAGTAGGGTTAATTGCTGGGCGTAGCGTCGGCGAATACGTTGGCTGAAGCGGGAACCATCGCTCAGATCCTGGTGTCCATTGCGGGTCATAATTCCTGACATGGTGTTCCGATTGCGATGACTGAATTGACTCCCAACCCCTCTCCCTTGCTCAGGGTCGGCGCATTCGCTGTGCGCGCAGCTTTTTGGTTGGTGGCATCCGTCTGGATAGTGTTAATCATGGTCTGGGGCGCACTGCATTTCGTGATTGTGCCGCGAATCGCAGAATTCCGTCCGACGCTGGAGCAGCAAGTGTCCCGTGCGTTGGGCGTGACCGTGCGGGTGGGGGACATCGTCGCCCGCTCCAACGGTCTGATCCCTTCGCTCGAACTCAACGATGTCCGGTTGTTGGATGCACAGGGGCGCGAAACCCTCAGGCTGCCGCAGGTGTTGGCGGCGCTCTCGGCCCGATCCATTATGGGCCTGGGAATAGAGCAGATCATTGTGGACCACCCGGAACTGGCCGTTCGGCGCTCTGTGGATGGGCGCATCTGGGTGGCGGGTATCCCTGTATCCAGTGCGGATAATGCGGACAGCACAGCTGCTGATTGGGTGTTCTCACAGCCCGAGCTGGTGATTCGCCACGGTACCGTCACATGGACGGATGAATTGCGCAATGAGCCCACTATCGCGCTGACTGATGTGGACTGGGTTCTGCGCAATCAGCACCGGTCCCACTCCATGCGCCTGGACGCCAACCCGCCTGCACACTGGGGTGGACGTCTGAGCGTGGCCGGCATTTTCCGTCAGCCATTGCTGTCACGCAGTGCTAGTCGGTGGCGTGAATGGCAAGGGCAGTTATTTGCAACATTTGCACAGGTCGATCTGGCCGAGTTGCGTCGCTACGCCGACCTGGGGGTGGATCTGGCCCAGGGCGCTGGTTCAGTGCGTGCCTGGGTGGATGTGAGCCGCGGCGTCGTGACAGGCGCCACTGCCGACTTGGCGTTGGATGACGTCATGGTCACACTCAGCCCCAAACTGGAGCCTCTGGCACTGCGTGGAGTTACCGGCCGTCTGGGTGCCCGTCGGCTGGATGGTGGTGGCGAAGTTTCTACCCAGGCCTTGCAGTTTGAGACTGCGGATGGCTTGCACTGGCCCGGCGGCAACGTGCGGCTATCGGTGTTCGATGCAGACCTGCGCAAACCCGCGCGTGGCGAACTGGTGGCCGACCGCCTGGACCTGGCTGCCCTGTCGCAAATTGCCCAGCGGTTGCCACTGGCAGAGAAGGTCCGCACCGCCTTGCAGCAACTCGCGCCCAAGGGGCTGGTAGAGCATTTGCAGGCCACCTGGCAGGGAACCATGGAGCAGCCCAGCCGCTACACCGCCAAGGGCCGCGTGACCCAACTGGAACTTGCCGCACGGGCAACAGCGGGTGAGACCAGACCCGGCTTCAAAGGGGCGGACATTGACTTCGACCTGAACCAGAGCGGTGGCCGGGCCACAGTGGCGGTCAAGGACGGCAGCATGGATTTGCCAGGTGTGTTTGAAGACCCGCTGCTGCCCTTTGACCAACTCAGCACCGATGTGCAATGGAAGCTGGACGGCACCCAGATCAGCCTGACCCTGCCCAATCTGCGTTTCGGCAATGCCGACGCCCAGGGCGAGGCCCAAGTCAAATGGCAGACGGTGGATGGTGCCGCAAGCGCCAAGCGTTTTCCAGGATTGCTGGACTTGCAGGGGAGCCTGAGCCGGGCCGATGGCACCAGGGTCCACCGCTATTTGCCATTGGGCCTGCCCAAAGACGTGCGTGACTACGTGCGTGAAGCGGTAACAGCAGGTACGGCAACGGGCGTCAAATTCAAGGTCAAGGGCAATCTGCATGACTTTCCCTACACCACGCCAAAGCAGGGGGACTTCCGCATATCGGCCGACATGCACGACGCTACCTTTGCCTATGTGCCGTCTTTCCTGCTGGACAAGGGCAGTCTGCAGTGGCCGGCACTGACCCAACTCTCGGGCGAACTGGTGATTGACCGCGCCGTGCTGCAGGTCAAGGGTGCGCACGGCAATGTAGCCAATACTGCGGGCCTGCGCGTTACCAAGGTCGACGGTGTGGTGGACAGCCTGTACGGTGGCGCCACGGTTACCGTCACCGCTGCGGCCCAGGGGCCGCTGACCGACATACTCGGCGTGGTCAATGGTTCTCCGTTGGGCGGCTTGATGGGCAAGGCGCTGGACCATGCCAGTGCCGCAGGGGCGGCGGACTACCGTTTCAAGTTGGCCTTTCCGATTGCGGCGGTGGACCGGGCCACCGTGCGAGGCACTATTGCCCTGGCGGGGAACGAATTGCAGGTTACTCCGGATACGCCGCACCTTGCGCGCATGCGTGGCAATATTGCGTTTTCGGAAACCGGGTTTTCCGTAGCCGGTGTGCAGGCTCGCGCCTTGGGGGGTGATGTGCGCATTGACGGTGGGCTGACCGCGCTCTCTGGCAGCGCGCCCGCAGGAAACAAATCGTCTGCACCCCCGGTGCTGCGTTTGCAAGGCACTGCAACTTCCGACGGTTTGCGCCAGGCCAAAGAGTTGGGGTTTGCGGCGCGGCTGGCGCAGTACGCTAACGGCTCGGCTGCGTACACAGCCACACTCGGGTTGCGCGGCAAAGTTCCGGAATTGCAGATCAACAGCAACTTGGTGGGCATGGCCTTGACCCTGCCCGCACCCTTTGCCAAATCGGCGGAGGCAACCCTGCCAGTGCGGCTCGATATTGCAGCGGTGCGCCCCATCGCCGGCAGCGAGGGCACGGCGCGCCAGCAAGACCAGTTGCTACTGGACGTAGGAAAACTGCTCAACCTGATTTATGTGCGCGACGTGTCCGGTGCCGATGCCCGGGTGCTGCGCGGCGCCATTGGTGTGGGGCTGGCCGCCGACGAATCCGCCCCTTTGCCAACTGAAGGTGTGGTGGCCAACATCAACCTGGCCAGTCTGGACATGGATGCCTGGTCCAGCGTCCTGTCCCGCGCCGCCGGGGCCGACCTGTCGCCCGCCAACATCACCAGTCCCGCCAATCAGGTGAGCATCGGCTACCTGCCCACCAGCCTGGCAGTGCGCGCACGGGAGCTGACCGTGGGCGGGCACAAGCTCAACAACTTGGTGATTGGTGGTGGCCGCGACGGTACGCTGTGGCGGGCCAATATGGATGCCTCCGAGCTCAATGGTTACGTCGAGTACCGCCAGCCGTCGGGCGCCAACGCCGGGCGTCTGTACGGTCGCCTGGCCCGACTGGTGATCGCACCCAGCGCCGCACAGGATGTGGAAAGCGTGCTCGACGAACAACCCGCCAGCATCCCCGCGCTGGACATTGTGGTGGACGACCTGGAACTGCGGGGCAAGAAGCTGGGCCGAATCGAGATCGACGCTGTCAATCTGGGTGCCTCGGCCAGCGCCGCCGCACGGGATGTGCCACGTGAATGGCGCCTCAACCGCTTCAACATCTCCACCCCCGAAGCCGTGCTGACTGCCAGCGGCAACTGGACCGACCTCAACCCAGGCGCCGGTGCACCCGCGCCGCGCAGCATCAAGGAACGCCGGCGCACGGTGATGAACTTCAAGCTCGACATTGCGGACTCGGGCGAACTGCTCAACCGTTTCGGCATGAAGGGCGTGGTGCGCAAGGGGCGGGGCCTGGTGGAAGGTCAGGTTGCCTGGCTGGGTTCGCCCATCACGCTGGACTACCCCAGCCTGGGCGGGAACTTCAACATCAATGTGGAAAACGGGCAGTTCCTCAAGACCGACCCTGGCATCAGCAAACTGCTCGGCGTGCTCAGCCTGCAGTCGCTGCCACGGCGCCTGACACTGGATTTTCGCGATGTGTTCAGCGAAGGCTTTGCCTTTGATTTTTTTCGCGGCGATGTGTCCATTACCCAGGGTATTGCCCGCACCAACAACCTGCAGATGAAGGGCATCAACGCCGCCGTGTTGATGGAGGGGCAGGCCGACATCGCCCACGAGACGCAGGCCATCAAGGTGGTTGTGGTGCCGGATATCAATGTCGGCGGTGCCTCGTTGCTGGCGTCCGCCATCAACCCGGTGGTGGGGCTGAGCACCTTTCTGGCCCAACTCATCCTGCGCCGCCCGTTGATGGAGGCGGCCACGCAGGAATTTATGCTCGACGGCACCTGGACCGATCCCCGGGTGACCAAACTTAATCGCAAGTCGGCTTCGGCTCCCCCTGCCGCACCTGCTCTCCCAGCGAGCCAAACCCAGGAGTCATCCAAATGAAGGTTGCAGCTATCCAGATGGTGTCCACTGGCATTCTGTCCGAGAACCTGGTGCAGGCCCAAAGTCTGTTGGAGCAGGCGGCACAGATGGGCGCCGAACTGGCCATCCTGCCGGAGTACTTTTGTCTGATCGGACAGCACGACAGTGACAAGCTGGCCATACAGGAGGCGTATGGCAGCGGACCCATTCAAGAGTTTTTGTCGGATACGGCGCGCCGGCTGGGCCTGTGGCTGGTGGGCGGTACCTTGCCGCTCTGTGCGTCGCAGCCGGACCGGGTTTTCAACAGTTCACTGGCTTTCAACCAGCAGGGCGTGTGCGTGGCGCGCTACGACAAAATTCACCTGTTCCGTTTTGACAATGGAGTCGAGTCCTACGACGAATCCAGGGTATTGCAACGCGGCTCACAGCCGACCCGGTTTGCCCTGCCCTCGCGTGACGGCCACACTTGGCAGGTGGGCTTAAGCGTGTGCTACGACCTGCGCTTTGCGGAGTTGTATCGGAGCTATGCGCAGGATGGTGTTGACTTGATTTTGGTACCCAGCGCCTTCACCCACACCACCGGCCAGGCCCACTGGGAGGTGCTGTTGCGTGCCCGTGCGATTGAGAACCTGGCTTTTGTGGCCGCCGCCGCCCAGGGCGGAACCCACCCTAACGGTCGGCGCACTTGGGGGCAGTCGGTGTTGATTGATCCCTGGGGGCAGGTGCTGGCGCAGCAGGCACAAGAGCCCGGTGTGGTTTGCGGCGAGCTGGACTCTGCGCGTCTGGCGCAATGCCGATCGCAACTGCCAGCGCTGCAGCACCGTGTGCTCTGACAGGTGTGGCGGTGGTAGTTTTAATTTACTATTGAATTGATAGCTGTATACGCATATCCGACGAGGGCTAGTGTGTTTTTTTATCTGAAGAATCGGGAGAAGACTCAGCGGCATCGATATCCGGCAGTTCGCCATTTTTACGACCCGAGAACATGGTCCACCAGATGATTCCAACCAGTATCAGCCCCGCGCCCAGGGCTTCCAGAAATAACAATGACATGAAACGGCTCCTGGCTTATGGGGCAATGGCGCTGATTGTAGGAACTCTGGTGGCCTGCGGCAGTGCGCCGATCAGTGTCCCGACGCCGGGTGAGGATGTGCGCACGCCGCCGTCGCAAGGGGTGGGATCGGTGCCCGGAACGCTCTACCGGACCAAGAGTCGCTGGGTGCCCGCTGCCTGGTCTGATTTGCCCGGCTTGGCCGACGACGCCCTGTTTGATGCCTGGAACGCATGGCTCAAGGGGTGTGAGCGCCCCGGTGGCCCGTTTGCACCCCTGTGCGGCGATATCCGCCGACTGAGCATTGGTAGCGCGGACGAGCAGCGTGCCTGGATGCAGGAGCGCCTGCAACCGTACCGCGTGGAATCACCGCAGGGTGAAACCACAGGTTTGCTGACAGCCTATTACGAGCCAATGATGCAAGCCAGCCGCTTGCCCGCTAATGGTTTTGGCGTGCCCCTGTACGGACCACCAGCGGGGCTAGCCCAGCGCAAGCCCTGGTACTCGCGCCAGGAGATCGACACTCTGCCCGAGGCCCAGGCCGCCTTGCAGGGGCGTGCTATCGCTTATATGGCCGACCCGGTAGACGCCCTGGTGCTGCAGATTCAGGGCTCCGGGCGTCTGCGCATCTCCCAGCCCGATGGTAGCCAGCGTTGGGTCCGCTTGGCCTATGCCGGCACCAACGACCAGCCCTACCGCAGCGTGGGCCGTTGGTTGCTGGACCAGGGCCTGGTCAAAGATGCCTCCTGGCCCGGTATCAAAAGCTGGCTGGCGCAGAACCCGCAGCGCCAGCAAGAACTGTTGTGGAGCAATCCGCGCGTAGTGTTCTTCCGCGAAGAAGCCATCAGCGACCGCGACTCCAGCGAAGGCCCGCGTGGCGCCCAGGGCGTGGCACTGACGCCTGGGCGCTCCATTGCGGTGGACCCAGCGTCCATTCCCTTTGGTACGCCGGTGTGGCTGGCATCCAGTGGTCCCCAGATGAGCCTGCAGAAACTGGTGCTGGCCCAGGACACGGGCAGTGCCATTACCGGTGCTGTGCGGGCGGACTATTTCGTGGGCTGGGGCGCCGAGGCAGGTGAATTGGCAGGCCGCTTGCGCCAGCCACTGCAGTTATGGGCGTTGTGGCCCAAACAGGCCAGATAACGTCACCACGCAATACCCGATGTTTCAGCGAAACCCTATCGCACGCTTAGGCGCACCTGCAATTCGCTGGCTTGCTGGGTGCCTTCTACGCCCGGGCCGCCCCAACCGGCACGGTTAGTGCGGCTGTCTATGTCGGACTCTGCCACCCTGACCCATTCACCCAGTGGTACCAGCACGGTGCTGCTGGTGCTGTTGCGCTGGCTTTGCCGGTTGTGGGTTTCCTGGGTACCGCTTTGCACCTGACGCACCTCAATCTGGATATTGCGCAGCGGTAGTTGGCTTTCTAACACTATTGAATTAATAGTGGGTTGTGCAATGGCGACGAGGGCTAGAAGCGAAAACAGCATCAAGAAACCCGTCAGTTGGCGGCGCCAGTTGCTATGGCCGGCGGAAGCGGGTTGTGGGGTGTTCATGGTGCGCGCTCCAGAAGGGTGTGGCCTAGCGGCTCTGCAGGTGGCCCAGCGGTAGCGCGCTGCTGGTTTTCACTTCACCCAGAGAAAAGCTGGTGTGCAAGTCCTTGACGTGGGGCAGGTTGATCAAGCTTTCGCGTGCCAGGCGGGAAAAGCTGTCCAGGTCCTGGGTGATGACCTGCAACTCAAAGGTGCCTGTGCCACTGATGTAGTGGCAAGACACCACTTCGGGCAACTTGTGAATAGCTTCTTCCAGCGCGCGCGTGGAGTCGCCGGTATTGCGTTCGGCGTCCAGCCGAACAAAGGCCAGCACGCCCAAGCCGATTTTCTTGCGGTCCAGCTCGGCACGGTAGCCCTTGATGACACCCGACTCCTCCAGTGCGCGCACACGCCGCCAGCAAGGCGCTGTGGAAAGTCCAACCCGCGACGCCAGTTCGGTGTTGCTCAGGCGGCCGTCTTTTTGAAGCTCTTGGAGTATGGCAAGGTCAAATTTGTCTAGTTGTTCCATTTATAGGTATTTTGTAGCAATATCCTTTCTTTTGCCAGGGTACAGGGGCGATAGAACGCAAAGACATATCAGCCAGACCGCCCTACACTGACTCCAGAACAACGGCCCCCGAGGCCAGCCCTGGAGACACCGCCCATGAACGCACCCTTGCCCGACCACATTCTCAAAGCGCTGCAAACTGTCTCGCTGGACGATAAATATACGCTGGACTATGGCCATGCCTTCATGAGCGGCGTTCAGGCCCTGGTGAAGCTGCCCATGTTGCAGCGTGTGCGCGACCAACGCGTCGGCAAGAATACGGCCGGTTTTATCAGCGGATATCGTGGTTCGCCCCTGGGAAGCTACGACCAGTCCTTGCAAAAAGCCGAGAAGTACCTCAAGGCCCACCACGTCGTATTCCAGCCCGGAGTGAACGAGGAGCTGGCCGCCACCGCCATGTGGGGCACCCAGCAACTGGGCTTTGCGCCCAAGGGCAGCAACAAGTACGACGGTGTGTTCGGCATCTGGTACGGCAAGGGCCCCGGCGTGGACCGCTGCTCCGACGTATTCAAGCACGCCAATATGGCTGGCACCACCCCTTGGGGCGGTGTGATCGCAGTGGCCGGGGATGACCACATCTCGAAAAGCTCGACAGCGGCACACCAAAGCGACCACATCTTCAAGGCCTGCGGAACCCCGGTGTTTTTTCCGGCCAACGTGCAGGAAATTCTGGACCTGGGAATCCACGCCTTTGCCTTGAGCCGCTTCTCGGGTGTGTGGGCGGGCATGAAGACCATCCAGGAGATCGTGGAGTCCAGCGCGACGGCCATGATTGACCCGGATCGGGTGCAGATCAAGATTCCGACCGACTTTGTCATGCCACCCGGCGGAGTACATATCCGCTGGCCCGACGCCGCGCTGGAGCAGGAAGCCCGTCTGTTTGACTACAAATGGTATGCGGCCCTGGCTTACATCCGCGCCAACCGCCTGAACTACAACGTGATCGAAGGTCCGAGTGACCGTTTGGGCTTGATCTCCAGTGGCAAGGCCTACAACGATACCCGCCAGGCCCTGTTGGACCTAGGGCTGGACGATGCCACCTGCCGACGCGTGGGCATCCGCCTGCACAAGGTGGGTGTGGTCTGGCCGCTGGAGGCGCAACTGACCCGCGAATTTGCCACTGGCCTGCAAGAGATTTTGGTAGTGGAAGAAAAGCGCCAGCTCATCGAGTACCAACTCAAGGAAGGCCTGTACAACTGGCGTGCCGACGTACGTCCGCGCGTGTTGGGCAAGTTCAATGAGATGGAGACCGACGGATCGGGCTTTGGCAGCGGCGGCGAATGGGGCATGCCCAACCCCAGCGACAACACGCTGTTGCGCGCCAATGCCGATCTGTCGCCCGCCATCATCGCCCGCGCCATTGCCGCACGCCTCAAAAATCTGGGCGTGGACGCCGACATTGCCGCGCGCCTGGACACGCAGTTGGCCATTTTGGCGGCCAAGGAAAGTGCCATGCAGGCACTTGACATCAGCCGTGCCCAGGCCGAGATCAAGTCGGGCGACCGTCAGCCCTGGTTCTGCTCCGGTTGTCCGCACAACACCAGTACCAAGGTGCCCGAGGGCTCGCGCGCCATGGCCGGCATTGGTTGCCATTTCATGACCGTGTGGATGGACCGTGCCACCGTGGGCTTTACGCAAATGGGTGGCGAGGGCGTGCCCTGGGTCGGGCAGCAGCCGTTCAGCAACGAGCAACACGTGTTTGCCAACCTGGGCGACGGCACTTATTTCCACAGCGGCTTGCTGGCCGTGCGCCAGAGCATTGCTGCCGGGGTCAACATCACCTACAAGATTTTGTACAACGACGCAGTGGCCATGACGGGCGGCCAGCAGATCGGTGAGCGCCCGGAAGGCCATTCCGTGGTGCAGATCGCCCAGAGTATGCGGGCCGAGGGCGCCGCCCAGATTGTGGTGGTGACGGACGAGCCCGAGAAATACGCCGAAGTGGAACTGGCGCAGGGTGTGACTGTGCACCACCGCGACGAACTCGACACCATTCAGAAGCAGTTCCGGGAGACCAAGGGCACCACTGTCATCATTTATGACCAGACCTGCGCCACTGAAAAGCGCCGCCGCCGCAAGCGTGGCACCCTGGTGGACCCGGCCAAGCGCGTGGTCATCAACGAGCTGGTGTGCGAAGGCTGCGGCGACTGCAGCGTGCAGAGCAACTGCGTGAGCGTGGAGCCGCTGGAGACCGAGTTTGGCCGCAAGCGCCAGATCAACCAAAGTACGTGTAACAAGGACTTTAGTTGCGTGAATGGTTTTTGCCCCAGTTTTGTTACGGTGGAAGGCGGTCAGTTGCGCAAAAAGGCCAAGGGCGCTGTTGCTGCCCCGGGTGATACAAGTGCCTTGCCTGAACCCAACTTGCCATCACTGGATGGTGGGGCCTGGGGCATCATCGTGGCCGGCGTGGGGGGGACCGGTGTTATCACCATCGGTCAGTTGCTGGGTGTGGCAGCACACCTGGAAAGCAAGGGCATTGTCACCCAAGACGCAGGCGGTTTGGCGCAAAAGGGCGGTGCCACCTGGAGCCATGTCCTCATTGCCTCGAACCAGGACGAAATCCGCACCACCCGGGTCAGCATGGCTTCGGCCGATCTGGTGATTGGCTGCGACCCCATTGTGGTGGCCGGCAAAGAAACCACGCTGCGCATGCGCCAGGGTCGCACCCATGTGGCGTTGAATTCCCACAGTGCTCCCACTGCGGCGTTCGTGTCCAACCCCAATTGGATCAACCCGGCCCAGCAATGCCTGGCGGACATCATCCAAGTGGTGGGCGCAGAGGGTGTGGGCGCCTTTGATGCCGATGCCATAGCGGTGCAGTTTTTGGGCGACAGTATTTTTACGAACCCTGTCATGCTGGGCTATGCATGGCAAAAGGGCTGGATTCCGCTGCAACTGGCATCCCTGGAGCGCGCCATAGAACTCAATGCCGTGGCTGTGGCCGCCAACAAGTCGGCGTTTGCCTGGGGCCGCAAAGCGGCGCTGGATTGGCCTGCTGTTCAGAATCTGCTGAACCCGGGCCAGGTGGTGCAGTTCACGCTGCCGGTCAAAGAGTCGTTGGACGCCATGGTGGCCAAGCGGGTGGAGTATTTGACTGGTTACCAGAACGCAGGCTACGCCGCCCGCTATGCCGGTTTTGTCGAAACCGTGCGCCGTGCCGAAGTGGCAATCGCCGATGCCGACCTGCCGACGGGCAAAGCAACCGCTCTTCCTTTGACCCAAGCGGTGGCCCGGTACCTGTTCAAACTCATGGCCTATAAAGACGAGTACGAGGTTGCACGCCTGCACACCGATGGCGCCTTTTTGTCAAAGGTTGCAGCCCAGTTTGAGGGCAAATTCAAGCTGCACTACCATCTTGCACCTCCGATCTCCGCAAAACGCAATGCGGCGGGCGAATTGCAAAAACGCAGTTATGGCCCCTGGATGCAAACCGCATTTCGTGGGCTGGCACCCCTGAAAGTATTGCGTGGCGGCCCGTTCGATATCTTTGGCTACACCGCCGAACGCCGGGAAGAGCGCGCACTGGTGCAGGAATACCGCGCCGAACTGGAAACTATGTTGCCAATGCTGAATGGGCAAAACCGCGATGCCGCACTGGCATTCGCCAAATTGCCGGAGCAAATTCGTGGGTTTGGGCATGTCAAAGCCCGCCATCTGGCTGCGGCGCGCAAGCAATGGGGAACCTTGCTGGAGCAGTTTCATCGTCCAGCCTGAGTTCCCTTCAAGCAACAAAGTCCACAAAAACGTATTCTGAGAGCGGCAAGAAGGGCTGCCCGATTACAATCAAGGGTTGCCCGATTGGGTGTGCTCCGCCCCTAGTGGTGGTGAAGCACTTGTTTGTTTCCCTCGTTTTGTGGAGTTCTAGCCTGTGTTTATTTCATCTGCCTTTGCCCAAACTGCCCCTGTCGCCGCTGCCGGGGGTGACATGCAGTCTTCCCTGATGAGTATGTTGCCGTTGATTTTGATGTTTGTGGTGCTGTACTTTGTGATGATCCGCCCCCAGATGAAAAAGCAGAAAGATCACAAGTCCATGATCGACGCCGTTGCCAAGGGTGACGAGGTGGTGACGGCCGGTGGTGTGCTGGGCAAGATCAGCAAACTGGGCGACAACTACCTGGGTCTGGAAGTGGCCAATGGCGTGGAACTTCAAATCCAGCGCAGTGCTGTGGTTCAGGTGTTGCCCAAAGGCAGCATCAAGTAATTCTATTTAAACTGTCTCCCCAGTCTGAAGTGCGATCATGAACCGTTACCCGGCGTGGAAATACGCGATCATCCTGATCGCACTGGTAGTAGGTGCGTTGTACGCCCTGCCGAACTTTTTTGGTGAGTCGCCGGCCGTTCAGGTCTCGGTGGCCAAGTCCTCGCTCAAGCTCGATGACGCAACCCTGGGTCGCGTGCAAGACGCGCTCAAGGCCGCAGATATCACCGCTGATGCGGTGACACTGGATGGGACTTCCATTAAGGCGCGTTTTGCCAGCACCGATGTGCAGCTCAAGGCCAAGGACGCCATCCAGAAGGCACTCAACCCCGAAGGTGCTGAAGGCAGCTATGTGGTTGCGCTGAACCTGCTGTCGCGTTCACCAGCCTGGCTGACCGCGCTGCACGCCTCACCCATGTACCTGGGTCTGGATCTGCGTGGTGGTGTTCACTTCATGCTGCAGGTGGACATGCAGGCCGCACTGTCCAAGCGCGCGGAGTCGCTGGCCGGTGATATTCGTACCACTTTGCGTGAAAAGAATGTGCGTCACAGCGGCATCAACCGCAATGGCCAGACCATCGAGATCCGTTTCAAGGACGCTGCCACTGCAGAAGCCGCACGACGCATCATTCAGGACCAGTTCGCCGAACTGAGCACCATGGAGACAGCCGACGGTACCGAAGTCAAGATGGTGGCATCTATTCAGCCAGTTGCGGCACGCAAGGTGCAAGAGCAGGCGATCAAGCAGAACATCACCACCTTGCACAACCGGATCAATGAGCTGGGCGTGGCCGAGCCGGTGATTCAGCAGCAGGGACTGGATCGCATTGTGGTACAGCTGCCTGGCGTGCAGGACACGGCCAAGGCCAAAGACATTCTGGGCCGTACCGCCACGCTGGAAATCCGCATGGTGGACGAAGGCACCGAGGCACGAGCGGCCGAGCAAGGTACCGGCGCCGTGCCATTTGGTTCTGAGCGCTATCTGGAACGCAGTGGCGCACCCGTGATCGTCAAGAAACAGGTGATCCTGACCGGCGACAACCTGACCGACGCGCAGCCCGGTTTTGACCAGCAAACCCAGGAAGCTGCGGTGCATCTGACACTGGACGCCAAGGGTGCCCGCATTTTCCGCGACGTTACCCGGGAAAGCATTGGCAAGCGCATGGCGATCCTGCTGTTCGAAAAGGGCAAGGGCGAAGTCGTTACCGCGCCAGTGATCCGTTCTGAAATCGGTGGTGGCCGGGTGCAAATCTCCGGCCGCATGAACACCGTGGAAGCAGCCGACACTGCGCTGTTGTTGCGCGCTGGCTCGCTGGCCGCGCCGATGGAAATCATCGAAGAGCGCACCATCGGCCCGAGCCTGGGTGCCGAAAACATTGCCAAGGGGTTCCACAGCGTAACCTGGGGCTTCTGTGCCGTGGCTGTATTTATGTGCGTGTATTACATGCTCTTCGGCATGATTTCCAGTATTTCGCTGGCTTTCAACCTGTTGCTGCTGGTGGCGGTGCTGTCCATGTTGCAGGCAACGCTGACGCTGCCGGGTATGGCGGCCATGGCGCTGGTACTGGGTATGGCGATTGACGCCAACGTGCTGATCAATGAGCGGGTGCGCGAAGAGTTGCGCAGCGGTGCTTCGCCCCAAGCGGCCATCCATGCTGGTTACGACCGCGCTTGGGCCACCATCATCGACTCCAACGTAACAACACTGATTGCCGGTTTGGCCTTGCTCGCCTTTGGGTCAGGTCCGGTGAGGGGTTTTGCCGTGGTGCACTGCCTGGGAATTTTGACCAGCATGTTCTCGGGGGTCTTCTTCTCGCGCGGAGTGGTAAATTTGTGGTACGGTCGGCAAAAGAAACTAAAAAGCGTGTCCATTGGGACGGTTTGGCGGCCTGATTCCGGCAATCAGGTAACGACAAACTAACAGGGAAAAGGCATGGAATTCTTCAAAATCCACCGCGACATTCCGTTCATGCGGCATGCGTTGGTGTTCAACGTGGTCTCGTTCGTCACGTTTCTGGCGGCGGTTTTTTTCCTATTTTCCCGCGGTTTGCATCTCTCTGTGGAATTCACGGGCGGCACGCTGATGGAGGTGAGCTACTCCCAGCCTGCAGACCTGAACACCATTCGTACGAGCGTAGCGGCCCTGGGCATCAACGATGTGCAGGTGCAGAACTTCGGTACCGCACAAGATGTGCTGATCCGTATGCCGGTGCAAAAGGGCAGCAGTTCTGGTGCACAAAGCGAGAAAGTGCTGGCCACGCTAAAGGCTGCCGATGCCAGTGCCAACTTGCGCCGTACCGAGTTTGTTGGCCCACAGGTGGGCGACGAACTGGCAACTGATGGACTTAAAGCCCTGGCAAGTGTGGTGGTTGGCATCATGCTGTATCTGGCTATCCGCTTCGAATGGAAATTCGCGGTGGCTGCCATCATCGCCAACCTGCACGATGTGATCATTATCTTGGGCTTTTTTGCCTTCTTCCAGTGGGAGTTCTCTCTGCCGGTGCTGGCGGCGGTGCTGGCGGTGCTGGGTTATTCGGTGAATGAGTCGGTTGTGATTTTTGACCGAATCCGCGAGAACTTTCGACGTTATCGCAAGATGAATACGATGCAGATCATCGATAGCGCGATCACGTCCACAATCAGTCGTACCATCATTACGCACGGCTCGACGCAACTTATGGTTTTGTCCATGCTGGTGTTTGGTGGAGCTACCCTGCATTACTTTGCGCTGGCGCTGACCATCGGTATTTTGTTTGGTATTTACTCCTCGGTGTTTGTGGCCGCCGCCATCGCGATGTGGCTGGGTATTCAGCGGGAAGACCTAGTCAAGGGTACCGTCAAGAAAGATGGTGACCCTGCGGACCCGAATGCGGGTGCTACCGTTTAATGTTGTTCTAAACCATGGCTACAGCGCACGGCTCTCCTAGTCTCTCGCCCCGGCAACAATTCGCCAGGGCGGTGCGTGAACGTTTTCTGGCTGAGCTGGGTAAGGCCATGGGTGAAATCGCCGCTGTGGCGCAGGAACATCTCACTACGCTGATGGATGAGCCCTGCAATGCGCGGGAGAGCCAGGAGCGGCGTGACGTCTGGATGGCCTACAAGAAGTGCCGTCCCCTTTGGCAAGAAGGCACCATGAAGGTGTGGAAAGACTGCCTGGAGCCGCCCAAGAAAAAGAAGGCCGAGAATCTTGAAGCGGTAGGCTTGCAGCTGGTGGGCACCGATGTCGTTGAGAACAAAATTCTGGCGTCCCGCATGGTTATGGCCGTGATGGATAAGGTCAACAGCCAGTTGGAAGACTTGCGGCTGCGCATGCAATTTCTGGAAGGAACTGAAGAGCTTGCCGGAAATGATGTCTTGCGCCCCGAAGTTCTGGTCCTTTTAATGGTGGAGCAGTGGGCCAATTCCGGTATGCCGGGAGACGCATGGTCCATGGTGACCGAAGTAGTGCAAAAGCTCCTGATCGAGCGTCTGAAGACCGCCTACGCCAACGCTAACGAGGTACTCATCAAGAAGGGCGTTATGCCCACCATTGAGCTCAAAGATCGCGTCAAGAGCCCCACCCGTGGCGCGTCGTCACGACCACGCCCGCAGCCGGGAGCACCCGTCAATCAGCCGCCGTCGCAACAGCAGCAGTCCGAAAGGGGTGGCAGTGGATATGGCGATTTTGGACAAGCCGGTGGCGGTTACGCCCAGCAAGGCGGCGGTCAACCCCAAGGGGGGTACGCACCGACCCAAGGATCGGGTGATCAAACCGGGAATGCGAGCGGTCCAGGTGTCTCAGGAGGCCATGCCGGTGGTGGCGAGGGGCAAGGACGTGCGGGCGGGGGGTTTTTTGGCGGTCGCTTGGGTTGGGGCAACCGGTCGGCCGCTGCGTCTTCGGGTGGTGGCGGTGCTCCCGACGGTGCGCAAACGTCCGGCCCGGGTTCATCGTCGCCCACGCCCTTCTGGAAGCAGTCTTCCGGTATGCAAAACGCCGTGGGTCAGGGTTACGGCGCGTCCGAAGAGACGCGCATGATGACAGCGGCTACGCCCATGGCGCGCGCTCGCAGCCGTGCCCAAGGTGTGATTGGGCAGATTCGCCGGCTTTTTGTCAGCCACGGTGGCGGCGATTTTGTCGGCACGCAGCAGCACCACACACCGTCGCCGGCATTGGCGGCAGCGATGGCTCCACCCCGGCCGGGTCAGGCGGGCAGCTACGCATCTGGCGGCACCATGTACGAGGACTACAGCCCAGCTGGAGTCGCCCGCGTGGCGGTGGACTTGCGTGAAAAGACCACTGAGCTCAAGAAGAAAGCCGAAACCAAGGGGGAGAAGGCCACCATTGAAATTGTGGCCTTGATGTTCCAGGCCATTTTGGCTGAGGATCGCATTCCGCCCGGTATTCGCGTCTGGTTTGCACGGTTGCAGATGCCGGTGTTACGCGTTGCCCTGGAAGACCCGGATTTTCTGGGCACCACTACCCATCCAGCCCGCCTGCTGATCGACCGCATGGGCTCCTGCGTGATGGGTTTTGACTCCACCGGCGTGCAGGGAAACGCAATGGAATTGGAGATCAAGCGCATTGTTCAGGTGATCGAGCAATATCCAGAAACCGGCAAGAAGGTGTACCAAGTGGTGTACGAGGAATTTCAGAAATTCCTCTCCAAGTTCCTCACCGAGAAAGGTGCTACGCAAAAGGTTGTCAGCGTCGCACAACAGGTAGAGCAAAAGGAAACGTTGGCCATCCAGTACACCATCGAGATGCGCAACATGCTCAAGGACATGCCCGTGCGTGACGAGATCCGGGAATTCTTGTTCAAGGTCTGGGCCGAAGTGCTCGCAGTTGCTGCGGTGCGCAAAGGGCCGCAACACAAAGACACTCTGACCCTCAAAAAATCGGCTACCGACTTGGTGTGGGCCGCCAGCGCCAAGCCCAATCGCGCTGACCGCGCGCGCGTGATTCAGGACCTGCCCAATCTGCTGCTGCGATTGCGTTCGGGTATGACGCTTTTGGCTATGGCGCCGTCGGAGCAGGATGCACACATCAAAACTGTGAGCGATACGCTGGCGGATGCATTCCTGTCCAAGACCCAGGCCATTCCCCAGGCGAAGATTGATGCCATGGCACAGCGCCTAGGCAATCTGGAAGATTTTGTGAGTGAAGACGGCATGGGTGACCTGCCGCTGGACGCCGAAAGCATCGAAATGATGTTGGGCATTGATGCTTCGGCCATCGAGGTGGTGGGTAACGGTGGCTCCAAACCTACGGCCGCCATGATGGCCTGGGCGCAGGAACTGCAATTGGGCTCCTGGTTCACCCTGGACCACAACAACCAGATCACCCAAGTGCAATTTGCCTGGCGCAGTGAACGCAAGCATTTGAACCTGTTTGCAGCCACTTCTGGCAAGAGTTTTTTGATTCAGGGTGGGCGGTTGGCAGCGTATTTGCAGGCTGGTCTTTTGTTGCCGCAAGAAGAAGAAACGCTGACGGTGCGCGCCACGCGCGACGCCCTGTCCAAAATCGAGGCCAACCCAGAGCGATTGCTCGCCTGAGTTTTTGCGGAACAGGCCGCAGTTACCCGCAGCGAGCCAACTCTGTCCTCAATTGGTCAGTGCGCCACGCGGTCGTCTGAATCGTCACAGAGCTCGTCCAGCACCAGCGCATCGGGCTCTTGCCCAAAGCTCCAGAACACCATCAGAATAATGATCTTCAGGTCATCCAGCGATACGGGAGCGCCCGGTGCGGCCATGGCGCGGTCAATCACCACCTCGCGCATGGACCCAGGCAGTACGCCAGAAGACTCCAGGAAACTGATGAAACCCAGGCATTGCTGCCCTAAATGGTTTTGCTCTGCCACCGGATAGATGCGTACGCTGGTAGTGCAGGGCTCGCGTAGCCAGGACTCTGGCGGAACTTGTTGCGAAGTGCCCGCAAAACCCTTGGAGCCCCGGGCGGCGTGATGAAGCCCATTGAGCCACGTCAGCGCATCACTAATTTCGTCCGATTCAAATCCGACGGCATTGAGTTTGCGCTCCAGATGGGCCGGATCGGGGCAGCTGTCCCCGGCATAGTAGTTTTCGTAAACGAAGACAAGCACTTCAAACATGGTCCCAATATAACGCAGAAAATTGGGGTGTAGTCAAGGCGTTGGACTTCCCGCTTATTTCCCGTTTAGTTGCACGCCACAATTGAAAGGGTACGTCAACCCAGGGCCATGCGCTGAAAAAGACCACCCGGCAGCCGGACCAATTGGCCTTGAATCTCCAGCTCCATCAGGCGGGCCTGTAGGGTGGGCGTATCCAGTCCAGTGCGGGCCAATAGAGCGTCCAGGCCAACAGGGTTGAAACCCAACGCCTCCAGCAGGCTGTCTTCAGGTGCACTTGTCGGAGTGGTGTCGGCTGCCGTGGCTCGGGCCGGTACGGATGTTTGTGGGAGCAATTCTTCCAGCACGTCCTGCGCACTTTCCACCAGTTTGGCACCCAAGCGAATCAGCGCGTGGCAGCCTCGTGCCTGGGAGGAGTGGATCGAGCCGGGAATAGCGAAAACCTCCTTTCCTTGCTCCGTCGCCAGGCGGGCGGTAATCAGTGAGCCTGACTGTAGCGCGGCCTCCACCACCAGCGTTCCATTGCTGAGTCCTGCAATGATGCGATTGCGTTTGGGAAAATTTGCTGACAGGGGTGGCGTGCCCAATGGGTACTCACTAAGCAACAAACCATGTTGCGCAATACGATGGGCCAAGTCCCGGTGTTGTTTGGGGTACACGCGGTCCAGGCCGGTTCCGACGACCGCAATGGTGGCCAGTTGATCCGGCGATGCGCCATCCAGCGCACCTTCATGGGCCGCACCATCGACCCCAAGCGCCAGGCCAGAAACAATGGTCAGTCCGGCCTGGGTCAGAGCTTTGGAAAATTGCCGTGCGTTGACCGCACCTTGTGCGGTCGGGTTGCGGCTGCCGACCACTGCCAAACTGTGTGGCATGCAGTGGCTTAGGTCGCCACGGGTCCACACCGATTCCGCCCCCATGCCGTAAAGCAGCAACGGAGGATCTTCCAAGTGCAAAAGTGACTGCGGGTAGCTGGAATCGCCCAATGTCAATACGCGACGTTGTTGCGGGCTGGTCTGCAGCCACTGCCAGGCGGCTTCCAGTCGATCTGCAAATTCGGCAGGTGTGCTTTGAAGTGCAGTGGACAGCGCTGGGCTGACGACTTGTTCCAAGGCTTGTCTTGATGCCGAAAATACCTGATCAGGTAGCCCAAACGCGGCCAGCAGTTTGCGCGCGGTCGCGTTGCCGACACCGGGCGTCAATTCGAGGCGCAACCACGCGCCAAGTTCTTCCCGATCCATGCACCAACGCTGGACGTCTTACTGGCGCGGATTGACCAGACGGTCACCCACCTGGACGCCATCGGTGATTTCGAGAATCAAGGCATAGGAGACGCGCTCGAAGGTACGGAATACCATCATCAGACCGTTGCGTTCATCGGGTAGTTTCATGGTGATGGGGGTATCCCCGGTGCGGTCAACCTTGCGGGCGCCGTCTTTGAGGATGGCCAACACAACGCCGGGTTCCATACCATCGGCAGTACCGCGGTTGATGGCGACCACCTGGTTTTGTCCAGCGTTAAGTACCGCGTTACCGTAGACTGACACGATGCGTCCCTCTACCTTGCCTTCAGGTGCGCGCGGCGTATAGGTTTGCATTTGGCGTGCGGGCTCAGGAATCAGCCGGTCACCGACCCGGATCTCTTCCTTGGCACTGATGATGTCGATGGTGGCGGGAACAAATTCTTCGGTGTGGCTGCCGTCCCGATTGACGGTGTCAGCAGTGCCCTCGCCGCGCACTAGCAGGGCCTTACCCACATATTGGGCTTCGTATCCCAATACTTCACCGGTATCGGGGTCTTTCAGTGGGGTGGCGTTACGAAATACGCGGAAAAACTGGTCTTTGCCTTGGTCGTCCAATAGCGGCGCGTCGTCTGATCCGCGGGCATAAGCACGGTCTCCCCGGGTAATCAGTACACGGCTTTCCAGGGCAGACACAATACGAGGCGCCGCCTTCAGGCCAGCATCATCCACCACAATCGGTTCGGCCAGGAAGGCTTCGATGATGTGGGAACGCAGTGTGGGCAGCGCGGAATCCGACAGCGTCTCATACCGGGTGCGGGGTGACACGCGCACAGTAGGCGGTTCGGCATTCTGTTCAGCTTCGAGCCTCAGGCTGGCCATGCCGTTCATGCGTTCCAGCACCAATACCTGGCCCGGATAGATGCGATGCGGATTCTTGATGTCATTGAGGTTCATGCCCCACAACTCGGGCCAACGCCAGGGACTCTTGAGGTACAGGCGGGATATGGCCCACAGGGTGTCGCCAGACTTGACGGTATAGCGCTCTGGCGCGTTGGCAGCCAACTCGCTCAAGGGTACGCCACTTTGTGCGACCACGTTGGCGGTCTGCTTTTGGGCAGTGGTTACGGGATAGTGCTGGGCCCACGCAGGCGCGGCCACCAGTGCACTGGCAATGGCGGTCAGCGTGGCCAACTTGCCGAGCGCTATGGTGGATGTGGCCATCAAATGTGTCGTCATATCGTGCGGGGGTTCCAAAAAAGAACTTGATAAGTTACGCGCGATTTTGCGCTCAAGCCCTTGATTCGGCAACGTTTTTAGCCATATGACGCTGCGCAGACCTGCAAAAGTGGCGAAAATAGCCACATTTCCAAAATCTTGCGGGGTAACCCGCCTTCGCCTGCCAGGCGCGTCCTCCGTTAAAAACCATGGCCCTACTCCCGATTCTCTGCTACCCCGATCCCAAATTGCACAAGGTTGCCAAGCCAGTGGTCGAAGTTGACCCGCGCATTCGCACCCTGGTTGCTGACATGCTGGAAACCATGTACGAGGCCAAGGGCATTGGCCTGGCAGCCACACAAATTGATGTGCACGAGCGGGTCATCGTGATTGATGTATCTGAAGAGCGTGATGAACCCCTGGTCCTGATCAACCCCGAACTGGCGTGGACCAGTCCGACCACCCACCTCAACGAGGAAGGCTGTCTGTCGGTACCCGGCATCTACGACGGTGTGGAGCGTTTTGACGCAGTACACGTGCGCGCCCTGGACCTGGACGGCAAGCCTCGCGTGATTGAGGCCGAGGAATTACTGGCGGTGTGCATCCAGCACGAGATGGACCATCTGATGGGCAAGGTGTTCGTGGAATACCTCTCGCCGCTCAAGCGCAACCGCATCAAGAAGAAAATGCTCAAGGCCCAGCGTGAGGACGAGCAGTGAGGTTCGCCGCAACCCGGGCAGAGTCATGAGGGTCATTTTTGCCGGGACCCCGGAATTTGCCCGTGTAGCGCTGCAGTGTCTGCATGCCGCCGGCCACACGATTGCCCTGGTACTGACCCAACCCGACCGGCCGGGCGGGCGCGGCATGAAACTGCAGGCGTCAGCAGTTAAACAGTTTGCGCTAGAGCATGCACTGCCCCTGGCCCAGCCGCGCAGCCTGCGACTGGATGGAAAATACCCCGAGGACGCCAGCAACGCGCGCCAGTCTATTGCAGACGCCCATGCTGACGTGATGGTGGTCGCTGCCTACGGTCTGATCCTGCCGCAGTGGGTGTTGGATGACATGGCCGTCGGCCAGAAATTTGGCTGCCTCAACATCCACGGCTCCCTGCTGCCGCGCTGGCGCGGCGCGGCGCCCATCCACCGCGCCATCGAGGCTGGTGACACCGAAACTGGCGTGACCATCATGCAGATGGACGCGGGGCTGGACACTGGCGATATGTTGTTAATGCAACGCCTACCTATCTCGGAGACGGATACCACTGCCATCCTGCACGACCACATGGCGGATCTGGGTGGCAAGATGATTGTGCTGGCGTTGGAACAGGCTGCTGCGGGTCACCTCAAACCCACGCCTCAACCGATGCAGGGTGTGAGCTACGCCCACAAGATCGAAAAGAACGAAGCGGCCATTGATTGGCGACTGGATGCAACCACTATTGCGCGACGAGTGCGTGCGTTTGATCCGTTTCCGGGGGCCACGGTCACATTGAATGGCGAGATCATCAAGATTTGGGGCGCGCGCGCGGGCCAGGTATCCGCAGTACCCGCTGTGGAGCAAACCCTGGGAAAAATTGTGGCTGCAGCCCTCGACGGTATTACAGTTGTAGCTATGAATTCAGTAGTAATCCTCACGGAATTGCAACGTCCTGGCGGTAAGCGTTTGGCGGTGGCGGACTTTCTGCGTGGCTTTGATGTGCGCGTGGGTATGCACTTTGACCTGAGCCCGGCGACCACCGCGCCCAAACTATGACCGGCCCATGATTCTGGACAGCGCGCACCGCCGCGCACCCGAGTTTCGCCGGGGTGCGTCGGACATGCTGGGTGTGGCGCCCGGCATCGCGGCCTGGGGCCTGATGACCGGCGTGGCGATGGTTAAGTCCGGCATGAGCACGATTGAGGCCCTGTTCATGGCGGCCATCGTGTTTGCCGGCAGTGCCCAGCTGGCATCCATCCCACTGATCCTGTCGGGGGCGCCCATCTGGGTGGTCCTTGCCACGGCCATGTGCGTGAATCTGCGCTTTGTCGTCTTCAGTGTGCACATGCGGCCCTATGTCATGCATTTGACGTTGCGTGAACGTCTGCTGGCCGGCTACATGACCGGTGATTTGACTTATGTGCTGTTCGTCAATCGTTACCCCCAGCCTGCCGCCGATGATGCCGGTCGCATCGGTCAGATGGCCTATCTGATGGGCAATGGCGGCGTTAACTGGTTTGCCTGGACGTCCTGCAGCCTGCTGGGCGTGGTGCTGGCCAATGCGATTCCCACCCAATGGGGGCTGGGCTTTGCGGGTATTTTGGCGTTGTTGGGCATGATGTGCTCGCTGGCGTCTACCCGGCTGCGCTGGGTCTCGGCAATTGTGGCGGGCAGCGCTGCTGTGGCGGCTTATGCGCTGCCGCTCAAACTTAACATCCTCACCGCAATTGCTGCCTCGGTGCTGGTGTGCCTTCTTCTGGAAAAGATCGTGTCAACGCAAACTCCTCCCGTTGGTGAAGTGCATTGAGCATGGACGGTTTTTTCAGCGGCGAAACCGACGCCTGGACTATGCTGACCATCGTTGCGATGGCCTGCGTGTCGGTGCTGTCGCGTTCGTTGTTCTTCATTTCACAGAAAGACTGGGCGCTGCCACAGTGGGCCCAGCGTGGCCTGCAGTACGCGCCCATTGCGGCAATTGCCGCTGTCATCGTGCCTGAGGTCGTGATGGTGCAGGGCGCCCTGATCCACACCGTGTTGGATGCACGCCTGTTTGCCGCCGCTGCCGGGGTGGCCTACTTCTTCTGGCGCAAAGGGGCTGGCCAAGTGGTGCTGGGCACGATCGTGGTGGGCATGGCGGTGTACCTGCCGCTGCACGTTGGTCTGGGTTGGTAGCCGCACTCCGCACGCTTTTACAATCGCGGGGTGGGCCGCATGCGCGTGGTGCACGGTATTTTCACTTTCCATTGAGGGAATCCCCATGAACGTCATCCGTTTCTCCGATCTGTGTGCCAGTGGCCAAGTCGCTGGCAAGCGCGTCTTCATCCGCGCTGATCTGAATGTGCCCCAGGATGACACGGGCGCCATCACTGAAGACACCCGCATCCGTGCCAGCATTCCCTGCATTGAAATGGCCTTGAAGGCCGGTGCTGCAGTGATGGTCACGTCTCACCTGGGTCGCCCCACCGAAGGCGAATTCAAGCCAAAAGACTCGTTGGCACCGGTGGCCGTACGCATGGGTGAACTGATGGGCCGTAACGTGCCCGTGGTGGCCAACTGGGTGGATGGCGTGGTGGTTGCGCCCGGTCAACTGGTACTGCTGGAAAACTGCCGCGTCAACAAGGGCGAGAAGAAAAATGACGAAGCGCTGGCCAAAAAAATGGCCGCCCTGTGCGATATCTTTGTGCACGACGCCTTTGGCACTGCCCACCGTGCCGAGGCCTCCACCTATGGCATCGCCCAATTCGCACCCATCGCCTGCGCTGGCCCGCTGCTGGCCGCCGAGATGGACGCCATCAGCAAAGCCTTGCTGAACCCGAAACGCCCACTGGTGGCCATCGTGGCTGGCTCCAAGGTCTCAACCAAGCTCACCATTTTGAAGAGCCTGGCCGCCAATGTAGACCAGCTCATCGTCGGTGGTGGCATTGCCAACACGTTCATGCTGGCAGCGGGTCTGAAAATCGGCAAGAGTCTGGCTGAACCCGATTTGCTGGACCAGGCCAAAGCTGTGATCGAGGCCATGAAAGCACGCGGCGCGGCAGTGCCGATTCCGACCGATGTGGTGACTGCTAAGACCTTCTCGGCTGAAGCAGTAGCAACGGTCAAAGCTGCGACGGATGTAGCTGACGATGATTTGATTTTGGACATCGGTCCACAAACTGCACAGGCCCTGGCCGAACAGCTCAAGAAGGCTGGCACCATCGTCTGGAACGGCCCAGTGGGCGTGTTCGAGTTTGCCGCGTTTGAGAACGGCACCAAGGTGATTGCACAGGCCATTGCTGAATCCAGCGCATTCAGCATTGCTGGCGGTGGCGACACTTTGGCGGCCATTGCCAAGTACGGTATCGAGAAACACATCGGGTACATCAGCACCGGCGGCGGCGCCTTTTTGGAGGTGCTGGAGGGCAAGACCCTGCCGGCGTTTGAAGTGCTGTCGCGTCGTGCTGCGGGCTAGAACAATTCCACGTCTCCGACCTTGAGGTCTACCTTGAGCAGTCCCCGGCGCACCAGATCGGGCTCGCTACACACCTGGTTTCGAGCATTGTGCTTGGCGTAGTACAAAGCTGGTCTGCACCTCGCCGCCACTCATCTATTGAATCAGGGTGGTACATTGCCACACCATATTCAAAGTCCGAAACCCACGTGGTTGTCTATGCAGTTGATAACCGCGTTGTTCATTGTTCCGTGAGAAAATGCCCTCCACACCAGAGGAGTCAGATTCATGTCACGTCGCGCCACCAAGATTGTTGCCACCCTAGGACCCGCTTCCAGCGATCCTGCCCTGCTGGAGCAGATGATTCGCGCCGGTGTCAACGTGGTGCGCCTCAACTTCAGCCACGGCACGGCGCAAGACCATATCACCCGCGCTGGGTTGGTGCGCGAAGCAGCCCAGCGCGCTGGGCGAGAAGTGGCCATCATGGCCGACCTGCAGGGCCCCAAAATCCGTGTCGGCAAGTTTGCAGACGGCAAGATCTTTCTGGAACCAGGCCAGAAATTTGTGTTGGACGCCGCACGCACGGAGTTGGGTGACATCGATGCCGTGGGGCTGGACTACAAGGCCCTGCCGCGTGAGGTGAAAGCCGGTGATGTGTTGCTGCTCAACGACGGCCTGATCGTGATCACGGTTGATTCCGTGCAGGGTGAGGCGGTGCACACCACCGTCAAGGTCGGTGGTGAACTGTCCAACAACAAGGGCATCAATAAGCAGGGTGGCGGACTGACCGCTCCTGCACTCACGGGCAAGGACATGGAGGACATCCGCACCGCCATGAGCTTCCAGGCCGACTACGTGGCTGTGAGCTTTCCCAAGAATGCGACCGATATGGAAATGGCGCGCCAGCTGTGCAACGTTGCGGCGGCCGAGTACAACCACAAGCCCGGACTGATTGCCAAGATTGAACGGGCCGAGGCCATCCCGAAACTGCTTGAAATTTTGCTGGCTAGCGACGGCATTATGGTGGCGCGCGGCGACCTGGCAGTGGAAGTAGGCAACGCCTTGGTGCCAGGCCTGCAAAAGCGCATGATCAAGCTGGCCCGAGAGCATGACCGCTTGGTGATTACAGCCACCCAGATGATGGAGTCCATGATCACCAACCCCGTGCCCACGCGTGCCGAGGTTAGCGACGTGGCCAATGCCGTGCTGGATGGCACCGACGCGGTCATGCTGTCGGCCGAAACCGCAGCCGGAAAATACCCACTGGAAACCATTGTGGAAATGGCCAAAATTTGCCACGCGGCTGAAGACCATGAAGATTTTGAGCTGGAGGCCGACTTCACCGGCAAGACTTTCCAGCGCATCGACCAGACCATTGCCATGGGCGCGCTGTTCACTGCACACCACCTGGGCGCCAAGGCCATTGTCGCCATGACGGACAGTGGCTCCACCCCGCTATGGATGAGCCGCCACCTGATTCGCGTGCCGATTTATGCGCTCACCTCCAAAGTGGCTACCCAGCGCAAGATGGCGCTGTACCGCAATGTGCGTCCCCTGTTTGCCGATACCATCGCCGACCGTGACACCGCACTGCGTGAGGCCGAAAACTACCTCAAGTCCCGTGGCATCGTGCACGCCGGTGACGTCTACGCCATTACCTGTGGTGAACCTATGGGCTCGCCGGGGGGCACCAATATGCTGAAAATCTGCCGCGTGGAGTGAGGTAGGTAAAATGCCGTAGCGGTACAAGTTACCAAGCGGTTACCAACTTCTCTGGAGATCTCGAAAATGGCACTCGTTTCTATGCGCGAGCTGCTGGACCACGCCGCCGCCAATGGCTACGGCATTCCAGCCTTCAACGTCAACAACCTCGAACAAGTGCAGGCCGTTATGGCCGCTGCTGACGAAGTAGGAGCCCCCGTCATCCTGCAAGCCAGTGCCGGTGCCCGCAAGTACGCCGGTGAACCCTTCATCAAGCACCTGATCCTTGCAGCTTGTGAGGCGTATCCCCACATCCCGCTGGTCATGCACCAGGACCACGGCACCAGCCCCAAAATTTGCGAAGGTGCCATTGGCCTGGGCTTTGGCTCGGTCATGATGGACGGCTCGCTCATGGAAGACGGCAAGACGCCGTCCAGCTTTGACTACAACGTTGAGGTGACGCGCAAGGTGGTCGACATGGCCCACAAGAGCGGCGTAACGGTTGAAGGCGAACTCGGCTGCCTGGGCAACCTGGAAACGGGCGAAGCCGGTGAAGAAGACGGTATTGGCGCTGTGGGCAAGCTCAACCACAGCCAGATGCTAACCGACCCGGAAGAAGCCGCCACCTTCGTCAAGGCCACGCAACTCGATGCTTTGGCCATTGCCATTGGCACCAGCCACGGCGCGTACAAGTTCAGCCGCAAGCCCACGGGCGACATTCTGGCTATCAGCCGCGTCAAGGAAATCCACGCTCGCATCCCCAATACCCACCTGGTGATGCATGGTTCATCTTCCGTTCCGCAGGACTTGCTGGCCATCATCAACCAGTTCGGCGGCAAGATGAAGGAAACCTACGGTGTGCCGGTCGAAGAAATTCAGGAAGCCATCAAGCACGGCGTGCGCAAGATCAACATCGACACCGATATTCGATTGGCCATGACCGGCGCGGTACGAAAGTTCCTGGCCGAGAACCCCGAAAAGTTTGACGCCCGCGAGTGGCTCAAACCCGCCCGCGAGGCCGCCAAGGCTATTGCCAAGCAGCGCTACCTGCAGTTTGGTTGCGAAGGCCAGGGTGGCAAGATCAAGGGCGACAACCTGCAGGTCATGGCCGCCCGGTACGCCAAGGGTGAACTGGCGCAGACGGTGCGGTAAAAGGGCCCCCACGCTTGTCACTGCGTGTACTGCGCTGCCCCCCAGAGGGGAGCATTTCGCCTTGGGGCGGCCCGGCGGCGAAACAGGTGCTACGCATACGGCATTCCTTGCGATAATCAGCGGGAATAGTTTCTGGCCCGCCCGCTGTTCAGCGGGCATTTTTAATTGTGGCACCCCGTTTCGTTTGCTCCGACCATGACCTCTACCGTACACACCTCCGCCCTGACGTCCCTGCCGCTGCTTGCCCGTGGCAAGGTGCGTGATAACTACGCCGTGGGGGATGACCGCATCCTCATGGTCGCCAGCGACCGCCTCAGCGCGTTTGACGTCATCATGGGCGAGCCCATTCCGGGCAAGGGCAAGCTGCTCACCCAAATGGCCCTGTTTTGGTTCGACAAGCTTGGCCCCAAGGGACAGAACCTGTGCCCTATCCACCTGACTGGCGACGCGCCTGAGGGCGCGGTGCAGCCCAATGAAGTGGCTCAGGTGGAAGGCCGCTCCATGCTGGTCAAGCGTTTGAAGCCTATTCCCATAGAAGCTGTGGTGCGCGGCTACCTGGCAGGTAGCGGCTGGAAGGAATACCAGGAGAACAGCGCGGTGTGCGGCGTCAAGCTGCCTGCGGGTCTTAAAAACGCATCCAAGCTGCCCCAGCCCATTTACACGCCAGCGGCCAAGGCTGCGGCGGGCGACCACGATGAGAACATCACCTTTGAGAAAACGGTGGAGATGATTGGTCTGGACCTGGCCACCCGCATCCGCGACATCAGCATCCAGATTTACAAGACTGCAGCCGAATTTGCACTCTCCAAGGGCATCATCATTGCCGACACCAAGTTTGAATTTGGCCTGGACGCCGACGGCACCCTGACCCTAATGGACGAGGTGCTCACCCCCGATTCCTCCCGCTACTGGCCGGTGGAAAGCTACGTGGAAGGCAGCAACCCGCCCAGCTATGACAAGCAGTTTGTGCGCGATTGGCTGGAGCAGGCCCTGGTAGACGGCAAACCCTGGAGTAAAACGCCGCCTGCGCCGCGGGTGCCCGACGCGGTGATTGCCAAAACTGCTGCCAAGTACCAAGAGGCGTTGCAGCGCCTGACCAGTTAATGTGGGACCACGCTATGAACATGAATCCGAACGAAGAAACGTTTGAAAACGTCACATACGACGAGTTGCAGGTTGGCCAGAGCGCACGCATGCTGCGAACGCTCACGGCGGTGGATATTCAGGCCTTTGCCGCTGTATCGGGCGACACCAATCCGGCACACCTGAATGTGGAATACGCCAATGACACCCTGTTCCACGGCATCATTGCGCACGGCATGTGGGGTGGCGCACTGATCTCAGCTCTACTGGGCACGCAGTTTCCGGGTGCTGGCACCATTTATCTGGAGCAGACGCTGCATTTCAGCAAGCCGGTGCGGGTGGGCGACACCTTGGCCGTGACAGCCACCGTGCTCAGCAAAAATGACGCGAAGAAGACCGTCGAGCTGGAGTGCCAACTGGTCAACCAAAAAGGTGAGCGCGTGCTGTATGGCACGGCCCTCGTCATAGCGCCCACGCACAAGGTGCGTATGCCACGCAACAACGGCCCACAGATCCAGTTGTTCGATCCCGAAGCGCGCTTCAAGGCGCTGCTGGCACAAGGCAAAGACCTGGAAGCCGTGCGTTGCGCGGTGGTACACCCTTGCGACATTGGCTCACTCAGCGGTGCCATGGATGCCGCCCGCTATGGTCTCATCATTCCGGTTCTGATTGGCCCCGAGGCGCGCATTCGCCACCTGGCCAAGGAAGGCGGCATTGACCTGACGGGCGTAGAGGTCGTCTCGGTGGTTCATAGTCACGCTGCTGCGGACAAGGCCGCCGACATGGCCGTCTCGGGTGAGGTTGAAGTCATCATGAAGGGCAGCCTGCACACCGACGAATTGATTCACGCCGTGCTTGCGCGCCCCGAGTTGCGCACCGGGCGGCGTATGTCCCACGTATTCCGTTTTGACGTGCCGTTGTACAACAAGCCGCTACTCATCACCGATGCGGCCCTGAACATCAAGCCGACTCTGGCCGAGAAGATGGACATCATACAAAATGCCATCGACTTTGCCCGCGTGATGGGTGTGCACCAGCCCAAAGTTGCCATTCTGTCGGCGCTCGAAACCGTTAACCCCAGCATTCCGTCCACACTGGATGCGGCAGCCCTGTGCAAAATGGCCGAGCGCGGTCAGATCACCGGTGGCGTGCTCGACGGCCCGCTGGCTTTTGACAACGCCATCTCCGCCCAGGCGGCCCAAATCAAGCAGATTGACTCGCCGGTGGCTGGGTACGCCGACATTCTGGCGGTGCCCGACCTGGAAAGCGGCAACATGCTGGCCAAGCAGCTCGAATACCTGGCCGGTGCATCGGGTTCGGGCCTGGTTTTGGGGGCGCGGATACCCATTGCCCTGACCAGCCGCGCTGACGGTCCTGCCAGCCGCGTGGCCTCGGCATTGCTGGCCCTGCTGGCGGCGCACCATGCCCGGCGGACCCGCTCGCGCGAGGCCTGGAAAGACAAACAATCCTGAGTCGGGAAGCATCCATGGCCATTCTTGCTGTCAACGCCGGTTCGTCAAGCCTCAAGTTCTCTTTGTACCCGCGCCACGCTGACCAGATTCTGGCCAGTGTGCTGTCGGGCAGTATTCAGGGGCTGGAGCCCCACGGAACGCCCGAAATGGGCTGGACTTTCAACGGTGTGTCGCATCAGCAGCTGTTGCAAGACGGTAACGGCAGCACCTTTGAGCGTGCCTTGCTGGCCTTGCGCAGCCTGTTGACCCGCGAAACCGGCATGCCGGCGATAGAGGCCGTTGCACATCGCGTCGTGCACGGTGGCCAAAACTTTCGTGCCAGTGTGATCGTGACTGATGCGATTCTGGAGCAACTGGCCAGGCTCAATTCGCTGGCGCCGCTGCACCAACCCCACAATCTGGCGGGTGTGCGCGCCTTTCGGCTGGCGTTTCCAGAGTTGCCGCAGATCGCCTGCTTTGATACGGCCTATCACGCTACGCTGGCCGAGGAGGATTACGCCTTTGCGCTGCCGCAATCACTGTCCGAGCAGGGCGTGCGCCGCTATGGATTTCACGGACTGTCCTACCAGTTCATCATGGACAACCTGCTGGAACACAGCCCGCGCGCCCGGGGCCGCGTGGTCATGGCCCACCTGGGCAATGGCGCCAGCCTGTGCGCCGCAACGGACGCCAAAAGCTGCTCCACCACCATGGGCTTCTCGGCGCTGGATGGCCTGATGATGGGAACCCGCACCGGCGCGCTGGACCCCGGCGTGCTGCTGTACCTGTTGGAGCAGGGCTGGGACCATCAGCGTCTGCAGACTATGCTGTATCAGCAGAGTGGCCTGTTGGGTGTGTCTGGCATTTCTGCAGACATGCGCCGCTTGCGCGCCGACGGCTCGGATGCGGCCCGCAAGGCCATTGCCCTGTTCACGCGTCGCGTGGTGCGCGCGAGCGGCGCTTTGACCGCCTGCATGGGTGGGCTGGATGTGCTGGCCTTCAGCGGTGGCATTGGCGAGCACGACGCAGTACTGCGCTCCGAAGTCTGCACCAGCCTAGCCTACCTGGGCGTACAGATCGACCCGGCCCTGAACCAGGCGGCCATCGCCAGGGGAATCATGGCTGTGCACACCCCCGACAGCGCGGTGGAGGTGTGGGTGGTGCCGACCGACGAGGGCCGCGTGGCGGCGCGAGAAGCGGCGCGGTTGACGGCATAATTGCACATCAAATAAGCCTCTAGCCCTCGGGCAATATACGTGAGGCGCTATAAAATCAATAGTAAAGACCGTGTATTACCGCATCAATTGACGAATCGATGCACAAACCGACAACAGCTGTGGCGCTTCCATGCGACCAATAATTTTACGAACAACCGACCCGATGACTTGAATGGCGCCCGCCATTCCAAGGTTTGCGGATTGCTCCACCAGAAAACCGGGTTTTGCCAGCTTGAGTGGTTCCATGAAGTAGAACTTCATGCCGACATCATTCAACTCGACCACCAGCTTGGCCAGCGCGTCCCGGTGCGCGGTGGGATCGTCAGACTGCTCCAGGGTGGTGAGGACATCCAGCGTCTTGGTGCGCAGAGCCTCTGAGTGGGAGAAGCGCAAAAACGGCAGCGCCTTTTTGCCCGTCGTTGATGGTGTGGCTGTTTTGGTCTTCGCCGCAGGCTTGGTCGTTTTTTTTGCAGGTGTTGGCATACGGCGATCTTACGCCCTGGCTGCTTTCACGCCTGCGCTGCCTAATTCAACGCCATGCTCAGTTTGCGCCGGTAGCTGGCCACCAGTTGGGCCTGTGGGTCCACTTCGCCCACGGTCTTGCCGGCAATTTCGATACCACCGGCCGTCTTGCCGCTGGCCAGCATGTCAACCTTGGGCTTGGGCGGCGTCAGCAGCTCCAGAATGGCGACATAGGTTTTGCGGGGCACGGCCTCATTCCATGCCTTGTCGCGCATGATGATTTCCAGCAGCTCGTCCATGGAGGCGGTCCAGTCGCCGCCGACCATCAGCACACGGGCCTTGGCCAGGCGGGTGTCAAAGTCGCGTTTGTTGGCTGCTATCAGAGCATCAAATTGTTCGGGAGTCCACGTACCGCGTGCATCTGTAGTGACAAAGTTGATAGCGTCTATAAACTGGCCCAAAGCTTCAAAGCGCAGCTGGCGCGGAATCTCGGTCAGTTTGGTTGCCAGCGCTGCCTCGGCATCGTCCAGCATGTTGCATTCAATCAGGAGCTTGACGTAGTCGTAGCGGGCTTCGTCGTTGTCGGGGTTGATGGAAAGCGACTCGTGCAGCTTGTGCAGCGCGGCCTGTGGGTCGCCAGCGGCGAGCAGGGCCTGGGCGTCTTCGGCATCGGATTCGGCCTCCAGCACCTCGCTTGTGGGCACATGTTTGTCCAAAAAGGCTTTGATCTCGCTCTCGAGCTTGGCGCCCATGAAGCCGTCTACCGGCTTTCCACCGACCATCAGCACGCAGGTGGGGATGCTGCGAATGCCAAAGGCCTGGGCCAGTTCCTGTTGTTCGTCGGAGTCGATCTTGACCAGCTTGAAGCGGCCTTCGTATTCGGTTTCCACCTTCTCCAGGATCGGTCCGATAACCTTGCAGGGCCCGCACCAGGGGGCCCAGAAATCGACCAGCACAGGAATGGAAGCGGAAGCGGCAACAACTTCGGATTCAAAGTTTTCAATGGTGACGTTAATCATGTGACAAGTGTAGTGCCACTACGCTGTGCCGCGACGGAGGTCGCTGCTCTCAGGGGGTGCTTTTACCTGGTGAAGGCCCATCGGCAAAACAGCGCAAGTTGAAAAAGTAAAATCGGGGAATGACAAACATTCAAATCGGCGTCGTCATGGGTTCCAGTTCCGACTGGGACACCATGCAACATGCAGTCCAGATTCTCCAACAGTTTGGTATCGCGCATGAGGCCCGGGTGGTTTCTGCCCACCGCATGCCCGACGACATGTTCGCCTACGCCGAAGCCGCCGTGGGTCGCGGCCTGCGCGCCATCATCGCCGGTGCCGGCGGCGCGGCCCACCTGCCGGGCATGTTGGCGGCCAAGACCACGGTGCCGATTCTGGGCGTGCCGGTCGCCAGCAAGCACCTCTCAGGCGTGGATTCGTTGCACAGTATTGTGCAAATGCCCAAGGGCATACCAGTGGCGACCTTTGCCATTGGCGCAGCTGGCGCTGCCAATGCGGCCCTGTTTGCCGTGGCCATGCTGGCCGGCGACCACCCCACGCTGCGCAAGCAACTCGAAGCCTACCGCGCGCACCAGACCGAGGTGGCCCGTGGGATGACCGTCCCCCCCGCCTTATGAGCCCAGAGATCACACTTGGCGTGATGGGTGGCGGCCAGTTGGGCCGCATGTTTGTGCAGGCTGCGCAGCAAATGGGCTATTTCACAGCCGTGCTGGACCCGGACCCGTTGAGCCCAGCCGGTCGCGTGAGCCACCACCATATTCAGACTGCCTACACCGACCCCGCCGGTCTGCAACAACTGGCCCAGCTCTGTGTAGCGGTTACTACCGAATTTGAGAACGTGCCCGCGCCCGCCCTGGCAGCGTTGGCCAAAAGCTGCACCGTCTCACCAGCGGCCAGCGCGGTGGCCATTGCCCAGGACCGTGCGGAGGAAAAAGCGCATTTCGCCGGTTGTGGCGTGCCAGTGGCGCCTTATGCGGTGATTGAAACGGCTGAACAACTGGCTGCTGTGGCTGATGATTCGAGCGTGGGGGCTGACTTCTTCCCGGGAATATTGAAAACCGCCCGCATGGGCTACGACGGCAAGGGCCAGGTTCGCGTTGCCAACCGCACTGAACTGGCTGCCGCTTGGGCCGACTTGAAGCGCGTGCCTTGTGTGCTGGAAAAGATGCTGCCGCTGCAATTGGAATGCTCGGTCATCGTGGCGCGTGGCGCAGATGGCACCTGCGTGAACTTGCCAGTGCAACGCAACCTGCACCGTGCCGGCATCCTTGCCGTGACCGAAGTTTATGAAGAAAATCTGCCTCTAGCCCTCGTGGAACGTGCAGTAGCCGCTGCAAAATCCATAGCAATTGAATTGAACTACATCGGTGTGTTGTGCGTGGAATTTTTTGTACTGGACCCTGCCAGCCCCGCCGCGCAGACGCTGGGTGGCCTGGTGGTCAACGAAATGGCGCCACGTCCGCACAACAGCGGCCACTACAGCATCGACGCCTGCGATGTGTCGCAGTTTGACCTGCAGGTACGCACCCTGGCCGGCTTGCCACTGACCCAACCGCGCCAGCACAGCCCCTGCATCATGCTCAATTTGTTGGGTGACATCTGGCCCGACGGGGGCTCCCCGCCGTGGGCGCAGGTGCTGGCCCTGCCGGGCACGCATTTGCACCTGTACGGCAAGGCCACGGCCAGCAAGGGCCGCAAGATGGGCCATCTGACGGTTACCGGGGCAACTGTGGAGCAGGTGCGCGCCACGGCCTTGCAGGCCGCTGCCCTGCTGGGCATTGCGGCGTTTTGATCCGCACCTCACGGCACGTCAACTTAGCCCGTTCCTTCGCATTCGCCCGCCATGATCCTCAGCGCCTCTGATCCTGCCTCGATAGCCACCTGTGCCGACACCCTGCGCGCGGGTGGACTAATAGGTTTGCCCACCGAAACGGTGTATGGCCTGGCAGCAGACGCCGGCAACGATGTGGCGGTGGCGCAGATTTTTGCCGCCAAGGGCCGCCCGGCTGACCACCCGCTGATCGTGCATGTGTCGGCCCACGATGGCGGCATGTCTGGCGTGGCGCATTTTGCGGCGCAGGTGCCACCCTTTGCGCAGCAGCTCATGTCGGCCTTTTGGCCGGGGCCGCTCACCTTGATCCTGCCGCGCCGCGAAGGCGTTGGCACCGCCGCTGCGGGTGGCCAGGCTTCGGTGGGGCTGCGCTGCCCCTCGCACCCGGCTGCACAGGCCGTGCTGCGCGCCCTGCACGACGCGCCAGCCGGCGTGGCGCCGGTGTGGGGCCTGGCCGCGCCCAGTGCCAACCGGTTTGGCCGTGTCAGCCCGACCACCGCTCTGCATGTGGACAGCGAGCTGGGCCCCGACCTGCTGATTCTGGACGGTGGTGCGTGTGACCTGGGCATTGAGTCCACCATCATCGACTGCACGCGTGGCGCGCCCGTGTTGCTGCGGCCAGGCTCCATCAGCCGTACCCAGGTGGAGCAGGCGTGCGGCCGCAAATTGCTATCAAAAGAAGAGCTATTGGAGCAGGAAACACGAGGGCTAGAGGCCCCAAAGGCTTCGGGTACTCTGGAATCCCACTACGCCCCCAACGCCACCGTGCGCCTGATGGACGCCAAGGCGTTACAGACTGCGCTCAAGATGCTGGACGGCGCTATTGACTCGGTCGCGCGCCCTTCGATTGCCGTCTACGCCCGCACCCTGTTAAAGAACGTGCCACGCAACATCGTGCTGCGTAACATGCCCCAGTATGCAGCCCCGACCGCACACGAGTTGTTCTCTGTGCTGCGCGAGTTGGACGCCACTGGCGTCAAACTGATCTGGGTGGAGACACCGCCCGACACCCAGGACTGGGAAGGCGTGCGCGACCGATTGCAGCGCGCTAGTGCACCAACCTGAAATGCGTTCCCCTGAAGCTGAATTCTGATTGGCCTTGCTGGATGCCCACCACGGTCAGCTCAGCTGCCACGGTGCCGCCCTGATTGAGCACCAGGCCATTGACCAGCAGCAGACGCTGCGACGGGTTGTCCGAATACACGCTACCCGTGATTTTGATCGCCGGAATCTGGCGGCGCAGGTCTTCGGGCAGTTCGCTCAATAGCGGTACCAATGTGGCTGCGGGTTTCGATGCGGGTGTCACCTTGGCGGTGCTGACCACTGCGGGAACGCTAGCTCGGTTGGGCAGCGGCGACGATGCTTTTATGCGAGCCACGGGTTTTGGTGGGGGCATTGCCGGTTGCGTGGCTTGTGCGGATGCGATGGGTGGTGCAGCCACGGTCACCGGAGCAGATGTCGGCACGGGTTGGGCCACAGGTGCAGTCGCCAGCGTCACAGCCGGGGATGGTGCTGATTGAGCCGTCCACAGGTAAGCCGCTAGTCCAGCCACCACCAGGAATGCAACCAGGGCGATCCACAGGCGGTCATGTCTACCACCTGCGCCGGGAACATGGGGCGCAGTGACCTGGCGCGCATGCAAACCCGGCACGCCGCCGCGCCCACGTTCGGCTTCGGCCTTTTTCAATGCATCAAGAATGTAGGACATGGGTTCAGGGTACGCTGGCCGCTCGGCGCGGTGCAGTCTCGCGGGAGGTGCGTTCGATCATTTTCAGTGTGGAAGGGGCCAGTTGTTGTTCAGATCTGAGCTCGCCGATGGCCGGCTGGATGGGCGCAATGGTGGCCGCGTGTTGACCGGGCGGCCACAGTGCAATGCCCAGGACAGCGACCATCAACACCAGGCAGACACCGCCCCAAGTCAGGCCTGTACGGGACAGGTGCAGGCTCCATTTTTTAGAGTGAGCGTCTCCAAAGACTTCGGTCGCCGCTTGGTCCACCACCGTTCGACTAACCTCGTGCAATCCGTTGGCCCAGGCACCCAGCAGCGCACGCCCGCACAACAGGTTGATGCGCCGTGGCACACCGCGCGCCAGTTGGTGGATGCGTTGAAGCGCAGCCGCATCAAAGGGCAGGGCGCCGTGGTGGCCGGCCACGGCCATGCGGTGCGCGATGTAATCTGCGGTCTCGGTCTGGCTCAGTGCATCCAGGTGGAAGCGCGCAATCACCCGCTGGGCCAGTTGTTCCAGTTCGGGGCGCTCCAGCATGGTGCGCAGTTCGGGCTGGCCTATCAGCACGATCTGCAGTAACTTACGTTCGCTGGTTTCCAGGTTGGTCAAGAGGCGTAACTGCTCCAGCACGTCGGGTGCCAGGTTTTGTGCCTCGTCAATGATGAGCACGCAGCTTTGGCCATTGGCATGGCTGTGCAGCAAAAAGGCGTTGAGTGCGTCAATATAGGCCTTGACCGTGGGCGGGTTGCCGGGTGTGGGCGCCAGCGGGATGTGGAACTCTTCGCAGATGGACTGCAGCAGTTCGGTGACGGTGAGCTTGGGGTTGAAGATGTAAGCCACATGGCAGCCTTGCGGGATTTGCTCAAGGAAGCAGCGGCAGATGGTGGTCTTGCCGGTGCCAATGTCACCCGTGAGCAGCACAAAGCCCCCGCCCGTACCGCCGCCTATGCCACTGTTGGCCCGGTCGGGCCCAGCCACGCCGTACAGCAGGTGCGCCAGGGCCTCCCGGTGACGCTCGCTCATAAAGAGGTAGCGTGGGTCAGGGGCAATGGAGAACGGGTCCTGCGTCAGCCCGAAGTGTTGCGAATACATAGTTCCTCAAGCATACCAATCGGCAAAGGGGGCAGTCATCATAGATTGCCCAACTGCCACCCATTTGGAATGACACTGACCCAAGGCCAATTTGGCCTATGCCAATAGCACTGCTAAAGTCGACGTGATGCTCTCCATTGCGATCAGGTTGATGAACTGTGCAGCCTTGCTCCTGGCTATTGCACTTGCAAGTGTTCCATCAATATCAGGGGCGGCACCCGCTGTTATTGATGAGGCCGAGGTGGCTATTACAGTCGCAGGCACAACGCGTCAAACCGAACCTATTCACTTATCCTTCAACTGGGACCGAAGCATTGGCGCGGTAGACGGACAAGCCAGGTTTGTGATGCAGATTCCGGTTAGCAACATATCGGAACCCCTGGCCATTTACATACCACGTGTTGGAAACTCGTTTGTAGTCAACATCAACCAACATGAGCTGGCGCGCTATGGATCCAACCCTCCGGGGCCTTATGACGATGCAGCAACCCGACCGCGCTATTTCAGCGTTCCAACAGATTGGCTGACGCCGCAAACCACATTGGAGGTGATCATCGCCGCGAAAGGCGGCCGCTTTGGTGGCCTTTCCACGATCACCACGGGCTCACCCGAAGAGGTTCACAAACTATTTGCGAGGGACGAGTTTGAACAAATCAATTTGAGGTTGATGCTGATTGTGGTTGGGGTAATGCTCGGCATGCTGGGACTGCTGTGGTGGGTTCGCCAACGTGACATTTCCTACCTTTACTACGCCCTGGCTGAACTTTTGTGGTCCTTTCTGACGGCTCGGCACTTGCTTAGTCCTGCCCCGCTTCCGTGGCCACTCTGGGGCCACGTCATCCAGGCCGCCTTTGTGCTGAGTGTGCCGTTGCAGTGCAAGTTTGCTTTGATCGTTATTGATCAGGACAAAGGGTGGGTGAGCAAACTGACCAATTTCCTGATTATTGGTGCAATACCTGCTGTTGCTGCTGTTGGAATCTATGGTGGTCGCACGTTGGGTTTTCTTTGGATGGGCCTGCTTGCCATTGACGTCTTGGCCATGGCTTGGGTGGTCTTTTCAACACTATCGCGAAACTCAAACCTCGAGCGGAAAATACTTGCGGGTGCCGTAGCGATTATGTTGATTTGTGCAATTCGGGATGTCACTGTGAGATGGATGTCACCATCCATCTACACGGATATCGCTTGGGTCCGCTATGCCTGGACAGGCTTCGGCATAGGATTCGCTTGGATTATTGCTGAGCGGATGCGCAGGGCAACGAACGCTTTGTCGGCGATGAATGCATCATTGGCTGATCAACTCGCTGCCCGCGATGTAGAACTGACAGCAGCATTCGAACGCGAAAGAGTCCGCGACATGGAACAAGGTGCATTGCTTGAGCGGCAGAGGCTGATGCGGGACTTGCATGACGGGCTGGGCAGCCATTTGGTTGGGGCTTTGCGTATGGCACAGCAGGTTTCTGCGTCCAAGGCCGAGATCACGGCCCAACTGCGAATGGCAGTGGACCAGCTCAAAATAACAGTCGACGCCATGCAGGATGTCGAAGGCGACATACCATCATTGCTTGGCGCGATACGCTATCGGCTGTCACCGCGTTTGCAAGCGGCGGGTATCAGCTTGAAGTGGAATGTTGACCCCCTGCCTACTATGCAGCACTGGGGTGTGCGGCAGTCGTACGATCTTCAAATGATTCTCCTTGAGGTATTTACCAACATCGTCACTCACTCGGGGGCCAATTGTGTGACCCTATCAGCCCACCCTCATGTTCAACAGCCTATTTCAAACATCACCATTGAAATCTGCGATAACGGGACAGGGATCCCCCCTGATTCATCAAATTCCTCTGCAGGCAAGGGCATGGCAAGCATGCTTGCGCGCGCCAAGGCACTGGGTGCCGTTATGAGTATTCGCTCGGGGACGGATGGGACATGCGTTGTGTTGGCATTGACTTGTGCAGATGACGCGTAAGGGAGGAGTAGCGCCATAAAAAAAGCAGCCCGAAGGCTGCTTTTTGGATGTGGACCCGATGAGGGTCAGAACTTCATGCCCACGGCCAAGCTAACTGCGCTGGGGTTCAGCGTGGCATCCAGTGTCTGGCCGGTTGACAGCGTGGTGCGGGTGCGCAGGGGCGTGTAGACGTAGTTCGCATCAATGAACCAGCCGCCGCTCATCTGGAATGTAGCGCCCAACTGGAACGATGCGGCCCACTTGGAGTCCACCGACAGCGTGGTCGGGTTGGCTGGTGTACCACCGGTGAGGGCGGTCAGTGTGGAGGTGGACCTCGCACCATAGAACGCGGCATAGGTGATGCCGGCGCCCACGTAAGGGCGCACTGTCGCGTTGGCATCCAGGAAGCGCCACTGTGCAAACAAGGTAGCCGGCAGCGCCTTCACGTCACCAATCTTGCCCGCGCCCCGGATGGCACCGTCACCCGAAATGTCATGCTGGAACGGTATGGCCAGGGGCAGATCAATGGCAAAGTGGTCATCGACCATGTAGGTGATGCCGCCTGAAAGACGCGATGAGCTACCAATGCTGGACTTGGTGCCGACCAGGCTGGGGGCTGTCAGGTCGTCACTGGTGACATTGGGGGTAATGTTGGTGGCACCCACGCGGATCAGCATTGTGCCAGCGGATTGCGCCTGGGCAGCGAACGTGCAGGCCAGCAGGGCGGGGATCAGGAGGAATTTCATGTGTGTGTTTTTCATGATGTGTGGACTCCGTGAATTACAACCAGCCCGCTCTTGCGAGTTGCAGGTTGATGGATTGGCCGATCAACTTGTGCAGTGCTGGCGTAGGGTGGAAGTTGTCTGAATAGGCATAACGTGTCCACCAGTCGGCGGCGGTCTCACCCACAGGGATATTGGCCGACATGCTGGCCGAATTGCAAGCTGCCACGGTGGCAGGGTAGCTCAGGCTGGCTTGACCGGTGGTAGTGTCCAGACCGCCAGCAACCTTGGGGCAAGCCGGGGTGGTGATGTTGGTCAGGGCAAACTGGGCCGGGTTGGCGCTGATTTTGCCGCCTTCAGTGTTCAGGTCAAATAACTGCACATTGGTGCCGGCCAGACCCTGGGCCAAAGCACCATTGAAGGCAGCGGTCCAGGCGCGCACGGCGCCCTGCACGGCATCGCGCTGGGCGCTACCGCCAGCAGCGGCTACTGCGGAGAGAACAGCCATGAAGCGTGGTGTAACAGTGATGTCGGGCGAATTGACGACAACAACCTTGCTCACACCCTTGGCGACGATATTGGCCTTGATGGAGGCCGCCAGTGTCTGGCCCACGGCTTGTGCATAAGCGCCAGCGGCAGTACCCAAGCTGGTGGGAGTGGGAGTTGCGCCGATGATGGCCGATACGGTGGCTGGAGGCAGCAGGGTGTTTAGCAGGCCGATATAGGTGCCAACACCAGTGGGTGTGGTGGCGCCCAGGTAGGCACCGGTCAGGTCCGCCAGATCGTTGCCGCCACCGTCAATGATGACCAAATCGCTGGGCGCCAGTGTGGCCGAGCCCACTGCCATTTGGTAAGTGATAGAGAACGGAACGCTGTTGCTGGGAGCCGATGCATTGGTCAGGTTGTTAACGCGGCCACCGCCCACTGCAAAGCTGGTGCAGGCAGTGTTGGGTATGAAGGTCGTTCCGTTAAAACGGAAGAAAGAGCACAGGTTGCTCACGCCAAAGTTGGCGGCTACCAATTCCGGGAAGATCAGGAAGGGCTTTGCAGGGTCGGCGCTCTGGATGGTGAACTTGTAGCCAAACGTGCCGCTGTCCATGATGCTGTCACCAAAGACTTTGACCGAAGGCGCAATGGTCTTGGGCGTGATGTCAGAGCCGTCGCTGGCTCCGCCGCATCCCGCTAAAAATACCGCGCAGCTCGCAGCAACCGCTGCCCATTTCCATTGTTTCATTGCTCTCTCCATTAAATAGAACGACCGTTCGTTTTCGGACTGTTAATGATAAAAGGGTTGAGTCTCACGGACCATGGGGTAAATACTGACGGGGATTGGAGGGCTCAGCTTAATTGTGTAAAGATAAATACAGATGGGGGTATTCAGCGCAGTTTGGCTGCCCATTCGACAAGGGCGTCAATGGCTGGGCGGGCGGCGCGGGCATTTGCATGGTTAACCAGGGCCACCAGTATCCAGCGCCTGCCGCCAGTCCCGTGCACATAGCCGGCCACTGCTACCACGTCGGTCAAGCTCCCGGTTTTCAGGTGGGCCGAGCCCGCAGCTTGGGTCTTGACGCGGCGCAGCGTGCCGTCCACGCCGGTGATGGGCAGAGACGCCATTAACTCCGGCATGGTGGGTGAGGCATAGGCGGTTTGCAGTAGTCGGCCCAGGGCCTGGGCGCTGATGCGTTCGCTGCGTGACAGACCTGAGCCGTTGTCCATTATGGGCAAGTCGGTAGGGCTGATGCGATCTTTCCACCAATGCAGTACCACGGTCTGCGACGCGGCATAGTTGCCGGGTAGCGCTGGCGTGGTGATCGCCCCGCTGGTGCTTGCGGTGGTGGCAGTGGGTAGTGCGCGGCCCAAAGTGAGGTACACCTGCTGCGCCATCACGTTGTTGCTGAACTTGTTGATGTCACGGATGATTTCAGCCAAGGGGGCAGAGCGCAGCTCGAACGAGGGTTTGGGTGCAGCGCCACCGACGGCTTTGGGAATCACACCCAAGCGCACGCTGCCTTGCAGCTTGCCGCCCATGCTTTGCCACAGGCCCTGCACTGCGCGTGCGGCGTAACTGCCAGGGTCGGCATAGGCCACAGCCCAGACTTTTTCGCCACAGCTTGCGGGGTAACCGCCCGCAAAGCGGATGCGGTTGGGATCGCTGAAATCAGCCTTTAGCTGGGCGCGGTAGTCGCCGCAGTCACCCGCCAGCAACGGCACTGTGGCCTGCATCTGTACCCCGGCCAGGGGCGGGTCGTATTGCACGCGGGCCACGGTATTGCCGGGTTCGGGCGCCAGGGTCATCACCACCGATTTGAAGTTGATTAGCAGCGCGTCGGGCGCGGCGTTGTAGGGGCGCAGCGGCTCGCCGTCAAAGCTGGCCGGGTCGAGTGGCGGTATGTCAAAGGCGCTGCGGTCCAGCACGATGTCACCGGAAATAGTCTGGATGCCCAGGCCCTGCACCCGGCGCAGCAGCAGCCACAAGCGCTCCAGCACCAGCTTCGGGTCGCCCTGGCCCTGGATGATGAGGTTGCCGTGCAGCGTGCCGTCCCGCATCGTGCCGTCGATATAGACCGGCGTGCTCCAGGTGTAGGCTGGCCCCAGCAGGTCCAGCGCGGCAAAGGTGGTAACCAGTTTCATGACCGAGGCAGGGTTCATGGGCACGTCCACCCGGTGGCTGATGCGCGGCGCGCTCTGGCCCTGCGCGTCCAACAGCAGAACCGATACGGCATCGCGCGGCACTTTGGCTCGGGCCAGGGCGGCGTCAATTTCGGGAGGCAGGCCCTGGGCCTGGGCCGTGCAGCCCAATAAGGCGGCGAGAAGGGAGACAAGAAGCAATCGCAAGGTGAACAGCATCTGCGGGATTATCCGGCGCACGGCCAGCTTAGGCGCGCCTTCCCCGATAATCTTGGCGATGCCCACCCCGTTCAAGAACCCGTTTGCAGCCTTGTCGCCCAAAGCGGTGGGCGTGTTGGCGGCGGTCATCACGGTCACGATCTGGACATCGTTCATCGTTATCGCGCGCGCATCGGCCGATCCGGCACGCGGCGGTGTGCTCAACGTGTTTGACATCGTCTATGCACGGCTGCTTGGTGCCGGCCTGATTTTGCTGCCTTGGGGCTGGTGGCTGGTGCGCCGTGACCGCCGCACGCAGCCCTGGGCCGGCTCGCTGTTTGGTCTGTCGCCGCTGCCCTTGCGCCAGACCCTGATCACCGGTTTTTTTGGCGGCCTGCTGTACGCCATGTTGGCCTACAGCGGTTTTGTGTTTGCGCCAGCGGCCCACGCCTCGGTGCTGATGCCGGGCAGCCTGCCCTTGTGGACCACGCTGTTGGCTTACGTGATTCTGGGAGATCGCGTCTCTACCAGCCGGGCACTGGGCCTGGTTTTGATCGTGGGAGGCGACCTGCTGGTGGGCGGCAGCAGCCTCTTGCATGCGCTGGACGGTAGTGGCGTCTGGCGGGGCGATGTGCTGTTTGTGTTGGCCTCGCTGTGTTGGTCCACCTATAGTGTGCTGGTGCGCCACTTTGCGCTGGATGCGGTGCGCGCCACCATTGCCGTCACGGCGGTGGCTTCTATCGTCTATGTGCCCATCTACACCGTGCTGCTGCTTCTGCACCTGGTTCCGGGTCAGGCGCTGGTGGCACCCCTTGCTGACATGACGTTTCAGATGTTCTTCCAGGGCGTGGGCTCGGTGGTGGTGTCGGGCATTACCTTTACCAAGATGATTCAGTACTTTGGCCCGGTGCGTTCCACCATGATTACGGCCCTGGTTCCAGGGCTGTCGGCCATCTCTGCAGCGATCTTTCTGGGCGAGCCCCTGGTCTGGAATCTGCTGGCCGGCCTGGCCTTGGTGACCTGTGGCATTGTGTTTGGGGTGCGTGGCATGGCTAAAATTACTATTAAATCAGTAGCGCCTAACGTAGCATCTACGAGGGCTAGAGGCCGAAATGGCTATAGGTGATGTGGAAACCATGAATCTGCTGGCGTTTGATACCGGGACCGAAGTGATGTCGGTTGCCGTTGCGCGCACGGAGCAGGGCCAGGTGCGCCTTTGGCAACACAACGCCACAGGCGGCGCCAAAGCGTCTACCGATCTGATTCCGGCTGTCCTGGATTTGCTGCTGCAGGCCGGTTTGCGGTTGGATCAACTCGATGCCATCTGCTTTGGCTGCGGGCCGGGATCGTTTACTGGTCTGCGGACCGCTTGCTCGGTGGCGCAGGGCTTGGCCTTTGGCGCGAACGTGCCCGTGCTGCCGGTTGACTCCCTGTTGGCACTGGCGGAAGAGGCGCGTTTCACCGCTTTGAATGGCCAAAGCACGGCTGTGGTAACGGCCCTGCTGGACGCGCGCATGGACGAGTTGTACGCCGCTACCTATGCCTGGAACGTCGATGGCCAATGGACCGAACAGCAAGCCAGCGCCCTGGTGCGCCCTGAAAACCTGACCCGTCCACATGCGGCAAACGGCAAAGACAACGCGCCCTGGCTGATGGCCGGCAATGTGTTTACTGTATACGGCGAACGCGTGGCTGCTGGTGATGCTGCCGCCTCCACGGCGATGCATTTTCCCGCACTGCCCACCGCCATGGCAATGTTGCGTCTGGCCCCCCAACTGATGGCTGCGGGCATGACCGTGGCTGCCAAAGACGCCCTGCCCAGCTATATCCGCGACAAGGTAGCCAAGACCACGGCCGAACGCATGGCCGAGAAGGTGGCCAGCTTGGTCGCAACCGGGATCTGAGCATGTCCAGTGCCAAGGCCATGGCGCAAGCGCAATTTCAGAGCCTGACGGCCGAGCGACTGGACGCCGTGTTGGCGGTGGAACAACGTGCCTACGCCCACCCCTGGAACCGTAGCCATTTCCTGGATGCGCTTCAAGCCGGCTACCAGGCCCAGATGCTGGTGGCAGACGATGCGCTCTTGGGCTACTTTGTGGCCATGGAGGGCTTTGAGGAAGTGCATCTGCTCAACATCACCGTGGCGCCCGAATACCGAGGCCAGGGTTGGTCCCGCGTCATGCTGGACGCGCTGACCCTGTGGGCGCGAGGTCGCACAGCGCAGTGGCTGTGGCTGGAGGTGCGCGTTGGCAATGAACGGGCCATGCGGGTCTACGAAGCCCATGGTTACCGACGCGTGGGTTACCGCCGGGACTATTACCCGTCCATCCACGGCCAGCGTGAGGATGCCGTGGTCATGAGCCTGAAGCTGTAACGGCGAGAATCCACCATGGTCTTAGAACTCGACACCCGCCAACGCGCCATGCTGCAAGAGATGGGTGTGCACGTCTGGCTGCCTGAAAGGGTGCCGGTGGCGGCCACCGGTACGCTCGCTGAAGAGCAATCTGCGTCCCCTGCACCACCACCCGGACAACCCCAGCGCACCCAGGCAGTGGCTGTGCCCGTTAGGTCCGCGTCAGCACCCGGCCAGCCTTTGGCGCTGCAAGACATGGATTGGGACGCATTGGCCCAATCGGCCGCCACCTGCCAGGCCTGCGGCCTGTACGCTGGGCGCAAGCAGTCCACGCTGTGCGCCCCTGCAACCGCGGTGCAAGCCGACTGGATGGTGGTGGGAGACCCGCCCGATGAAGACGAGGACCACCTGGGCCAGCCTTTTGCGGAGCAAGCCGGCGTGCTGCTGGACAACATGCTCAAAGCCGTGGATGCCAGCCGCAACGGCCAGGCCCGTCAGGGTGCCTACCTGTGCAACGTCGTCAAATGCCGCCCACCTGCCGGTCGCCTGCCCCAGGCGGCAGACTTGCAACAGTGCGCGCAGTACCTGCAACGCGAAATCGGGTTGGTGCAACCCAAGCTCATATTGGCGCTGGGGCGTTTTGCCACACAACTGTTGTTACAGGAACACCCTGAGCAGGCCAGCTTGCCCCTGGGTAAGCAGCGCGGCACGGTATACCACTATCAGGGTATTCCGGTCGTGGTGAGCTACCACCCCAAAGTGCTGTTGCGCGCCAGCGCCGACAAGGCCAAAGCCTGGGCCGATTTGTGTTTGGCCCTGGATGTGCTGGAGGGGGCCCACCTACAATAGGGCTCATGACCTTTCTTGAGCAACTGAGCGCTGCCGAGCAGCAAAATGGATCGCTGTTGTGCGTAGGGCTGGACCCGGAACCGGCCAAGTTTCCTACCCACTGGCGGGGTGACGCCAACAAGATTTTTGACTTTTGCGCCGCCATTGTGGACGCCACCATTGATCTGGTGATCGCCTTCAAACCGCAGATCGCCTACTTTGCCGCGCACCGCGCCGAGGCACAGTTGGAGCGGCTCATTGCCCACATTCGCAACGTTGCGCCCCATGTGCCCGTTATTCTGGACGCCAAGCGGGGCGACATTGGCAGCACAGCCCAGCAGTACGCCATTGAGGCCTTTGAGCGCTATGGTGCTGATGCGGTCACGCTGTCACCCTTTATGGGCTTTGACTCGGTAGCACCTTATCTTCAGTACCACGGCAAAGGGGCTTTCCTGCTGTGCCGTACATCCAACCCCGGTGGGGATGATTTGCAGTCGCAACGTCTGGCCTCGGTGGAAGGCCAGCCCTTGCTATACGAACACATTGCGTGGTTGGTGCAAGGCCCCTGGAACCTCAATGGCCAGCTAGGCTTGGTGGTCGGTGCTACCTACCCGGCAGAGATTGAGCGCGTGCGGGCCCTTGCCCCCACCGTGCCCCTGTTGATCCCGGGTGTGGGCGCCCAGGGTGGTGACGCAGTTGCCACCGTCAAGGCTGGCCTGCGCGTTCAGGATGGCACCACGGCTGGAGCCATTGTTGTCAACTCATCGCGTGCCATTTTGTACGCCGACGCCAGTGTGAACTTTGCCGATGCGGCGCGGCGCGAGGCCCTGCGCACCCGCGACCTGTTGGCGGCAGCGCGCTAGCTCCCAGGCGTTACATGGCGTAACACTTGATGCGCTTGACGGCGCATTTATCACAATGCGTGGGAGTGATTACCGCTAAGCTGAAACTCTTGTCGAACGAGAGTCATAACACTATGCGCGTCACAGATTACAGCGAATGTGAGCCGGCGCTTGCATCACCGCCAGGCTCCACAAGCGAAACCCCCAACGCGCCCCTTGCGGCTGCTCTGGCACTCTCTGCACTGGTCACCGCCTGTGGCGGTGGAGGCAGTGGCACAGCCATCGCACCTCCCACCGATCCGACAGATCAAGGTGTCGGTCGCCATTACCCGTCCGCTAACAACGACGAAGATGCCGCACGGTTTCTATTACAGGCCCAGTTTTCTGCATCCGATGCCGAGATGGCCGCCGTGCGTGCCAAAGGTTATGCCGCCTGGCTGGGCGAGCAATTCGCTACCCCGGCGAGCCAGACCGGTTTTGACTGGCTCAATGTGCGCGGCTACGGCACCATCAGCAGCAGCACCAATTTCTACGACAACACCTACCCCGGCGACTACATGGTCTGGAATCAGCTCATGACGTCCAGCGATGCGGTGCGCAAGCGCGTGGCCTTGGCCTTGTCCGAGTTTTTCGTGGTGTCGCTATCAGGACTGGATTTCAGTTGGCGCAGCTACGCCATTGCCGCATGGTGGGACATGTTGGCGTCCAATGCCTTTGGCAACTACCGCAAGCTGCTGGAGGATGTCACCCTCCACCCGGCCATGGGCTACTACCTGAACACCAAAGGGAACCTCAAGGAAAACGTCGCCACAAATCGCGCACCGGATGAAAACTACGGTCGTGAGGTGATGCAACTCTTCACCATCGGCCTGTATCAGCTCAACCTGGATGGAACTGAAAAGCGCGACGGTAATGGCAACAAAATCGAGACTTACTCCCAAAGCGACATCACCAACATTGCCCGCGTGTTCACCGGATGGGACTTCGACCAGACGCAGAACGTCAACACGCTGGAACCAGTTAACCGTCGCAACATTCCCAACACGGTGTTCACGCGCATCCCCATGCGCCTAACCCCCAACAACCACTCTGCACTGGCAGCCACCTTTCTTGGTGCCACCGTGCCGGCCGACACCGACGGTGTGGCCGCGCTGCGCACGGCGCTGGACACCCTGTTCAACCACCCCAACGTCGGCCCCTTCTTTGGCAAGCAGATGATCCAGCGGCTGGTCACCAGCAACCCCAGTCCGGCTTACGTAGCGCGGGTGGCCAGCGCTTTTAACAACAATGGAGCCGGCGTGCGCGGCGACCTGCAGGCGGTGTTGTCCGCTGTGTTGCTGGACGACGAAGCGCGTGGCCCCGGCGGCCTCATGCAGAATGGTTTTGGCAAGCTGCGCGAACCAATGGTGCGGTTTGTGCAATGGGGGCGCAGCTTTGGCATTGGGTCCGCGCGGGGTAGCTGGAAGATCGGCGACCAGAGTAACCCCGCCACGCAGCTGGGGCAAAGCCCGCTGCGCTCACCCAGTGTGTTCAATTATTTCCGCCCCGGTTATGTTCCGCCCAGTACGGCATTGAGTGCCTCGCTCACACCGGCGCCTGAGTTTCAGTTGGTCAACGAGAGCAGCGTGGGCGGCTACCTTAATGCCATGCAGGGCGTCATTCGAAACGGTATTTACGTGAATGCACCGGACCTGCCGCAAAGCACCAGCAATACCACCAATGGGTATGACATTACCGCCAGCTACACAGCTGAGCTGGCCCTGGTGCTGGACGCCACCGCGCTGGTCAAGCGGCTGAACCTGCTGCTGTGCGCGGGCCAAATGTCGGTAACCAACCAGACCCTGATCGTGAATGCACTCAATGCCACGGCGCTGACCGCCACCAGTACCGACGCCAACAAGCGCAACCGCGTGGCCGCAGCGGTGCTGCTGGTCATGGCATCCAGCGAATACCTGATCCAGAAATAGCCATGCATAACCAACAACCCGACAACCAGGGCCGCCGTGCCTTCCTGCGCCGCAGCGCCCAGCTGGCTCTGAGCGGCACTGCGTTGCCGTTCGCGTTGAACCTGGCTGCCATTGGCGAGGCGGCAGCCTTCGATGCCACCGATTACAAAGCCCTGGTCTGCGTGTTTTTCTATGGTGGTAATGACTATGCCAATACGGTCGTCACCTATGACGACGAAAGCTACAACTTGTATAGCGCCATACGACGCGGTGGTGCCGGCCAGACAGCCGGTGGTATTGCTCTAGCCAAGTCTGCACTGGCACCCACTTTGCTCAATCCTTTCGCCCCGCTGGCGGGTGGCAGGCAATACGCGCTGCACCCGGCTATGACCGGGATGGCCAATTTGTTTAATGCAGGCCATGCGGCGGTGCAGCTCAATGTTGGCCCGCTAGTGGTGCCGTTGACCAAGGCACAGTACAGCAGCTCTGATCGTGCCAACTATCCGCGTCCGCCCAAGCTCTTCTCCCACAATGACCAGCAGTCCATTTGGCAGTCGTCCTCGCCCGAAGGCTCCACCATTGGCTGGGGCGGCAACATCGGAGACCTGGCCATGGCTGGCAACGGCAATTCGCTGTTCACCTGCATCAACGTCACGGGCAACGCGGTGTTTCTGTCGGGTGACAGCGCCTTGTCTTACCAGGTCAGTCCCGGCGGTGCTGTGGCCATCAACGCGGTCAAGAACAATGTGTATGGCTCTAGCGCAGTGAAAGCCGCCTTGGCCACCCTGGTTCAGCAGCCGCGCACCCATGTTCTGGAGAACGAATACAACCGCGTCACTGCTAGGGCCATTGGGGCGGAGACGCAGATCACCTCCGGCCTGGCCGGTGTGAGCCTGGGTACGGGTTTTCCCGCCAGCAACTCGCTGGCTGACCAGCTCAAGATGGTGGCGCGCCTCATTGGTGCGCGCAATGCGTTGGGTGCCAAACGCCAGGTCTTCATGGTGTCCATTGGGGGTTTTGACCTGCATGACAACTTGATTGCCCAGCACCCCGCACTGCTGGGCAAGGTCAGTGATGCCATGACAGCGTTTTACAACGCCACAGTGGAGTTGGGCGTGGCCAACCATGTTACCGCCTTCACCGCCTCGGACTTTGGCCGCACACTGGCCTCCAATGGCGACGGCACTGATCATGGCTGGGGCAGCCACCACTTGGTTGTGGGCGGTGCCGTACGGGGTGCTGCTTTTTACGGTACGCCACCTCCTGTGAGCGTAGGCAGCACGGCTGCGGCGCAGGACCAGTGGCATGTGGGGCAGGGGCGCCTGCTGCCATCTACTGCGGTGGATCAGTACGCAGCAACCTTGGCCACCTGGTTCGGCGTCACTGACCCGGAGCTTGCCGGTATTCTGCCCAATCTGCGGCGCTTTGGTGTGGCCGCTGGGCGACCCGACTACCCGACCAATCTAGGCTTCATGGGCTAGAACCTGGCAACCCTGTGACAGCGCGCTTTGGTGCTCGCGGGCAGAATGCAAGGCTAAACTTGCCGGGAGCCCCGCCGCCATGATTGATCTCTATACCGCTGCCACGCCCAATGGGCACAAGATATCCATAGCCCTTGAAGAACTGGCGCTGCCCTACAGCCTGCAGGTGCTGGACCTGTCCAAGGGTCAGCAGAAAACGCCAACGTTTCTGGCCATTAACCCCAACGGGCGCATTCCCGCCATTGTCGACCGTGATGAGGGTGACTTTGCCGTGTTTGAGTCGGGCGCCATCCTTATCTACTTGGCGGAGAAGACCGGACGTCTGATGCCGACGGACATGAAGGGCCGCTCGCGCGTGATCCAGTGGTTGATGTTCCAGATGGGTGGTATCGGTCCCATGATGGGCCAGGCCAATGTTTTTCATCGATATTTTCCCGAGAAAATCCAGAGTGTGATTGACCGCTACCAGGGGGAAAGCAAGCGTTTGTTTCGCGTGTTGGATGGCCACCTCAAGGACCATGAATACCTGGATGGTGATTACTCCGTTGCCGACATCGCCAACTGGGCCTGGGTGCGCACCCACCGATGGTCGGGGGTAGAGATGGATGACCTGCCGAACCTCAAGCGTTGGCTCGATGCGATTCGTGCTCGCCCTGCGGTGCTGCGCGGCATCCAAATGCCGCCTTCATCGTTGGACCTGCGCACGGACGATGCCGAACAGGCCAAAGCGTTTGCCGAAGGCGCGCGCAAAATGCTGGAAACGGGACAATCCCGCAAGTAATGAAATCCAGGAGACTCGCATGAAACTGTATGTATCGCCCGGTGCGCCCAGCCCACGGCGCGTGATGATGTTCATGGTTGAAAAAAGCATTGCCGGTATCGACTTGGTCAATGTCGATCTCAACGCCAATGAACACAAGGGTGAGGCCTACCGGGCCAAGAGCCCGTTGGCCAAAGTGCCCGCGCTGGAGCTGGACGATGGCCGCGTGCTGACCGAAACCCGTGCCATTTGCACCTATCTGGAAGGCCTGCACCCCGAACCCAACCTGATGGGCGAGAATTTTGAGGAGCGCGCATTCATCGAAATGATGGACCGTCGGGTTGAGTTGTACCTGTTGGGTGGCATCGCCAACGTCGTGCGCCACACCCACCCAGGTCTGGCGCCACTGGAGCAGCCGCAATTTCCGGAGTTTGGTCAATCCCAGGCGCAAAAGGTGCGCGAGGTGGCAGCCTGGTTTGACCATGTGCTGGAGCGCCAGCCGTGGATTGCCGGTGACCGCTTCACCATTGCCGACATCACTGCGTTTTGTGCCATCGAGTTTGCCAAGCTGATGAAGTTCAAGCCCGGCCATGAGGGCATGCTGGCGTTGCAGGCCTGGCGTGATCGGGTGGCCGACCGTCCCAGCGCTGCTGCGAAGTAAGCCACCCTGCTTCTTAACGCTCCAGTTCAGGCGCGTGCAGCGTGTCCACCGTGTTGAGTGGCGCTTCCAGTGGCAACCGCAACGTAAAGCAGCTACCCTGACCAAGGACACTGCTGACTGCCATTTCACCGCCAAACAGCGAGGTGACGATGTTGTAGCTGATGGACATACCCAGTCCGCTACCGCCTTTGCCCAGCTTGGTGGTAAAGAACGGGTCAAAAACTCGGCTCAGGTTCTCGGGCGCGATGCCCACACCATCGTCCGTGAACCGAATTTCAACTTGCGATGGACGCAGTCGTTGGGCGTGCAGGTGCATAGTGCCACCCTGGCGACCTTCGAACGCATGCAGCAAAGCGTTGTTGATGAGGTTGGTCAGCACTTGGCCATAAGGGCCGGGGTAGCTGTCGAGCAGGATGTCCGGTTCCATATCCATGGTGAGCTTGTGCCCTGCCCTCTGGACGCCGCGTTGCAGGGTGGCCACTACTTCCTGGCTGGTGCGTAACAGGTCGAAGCTGCGTCGCTGTTCCGTGGCACGATCCACAGCAACCTGTTTGAAGCTCTGAACCAGTTCCCCGGCAGAGTGCAACCCACGGATCACCAGTTCCAGTCCCTCTTGCGTGGAAGCGATGTAGTCGGCCAGGGCGCTTCGACGCATGGTCCCGCCGGCGGCGGCAGCTTCCAGCACCGCTGTGTTCTCCTGCAGCGTGCTGGCAGTCAGCAAGCTGTTGCCGATGGGCGTGTTGAGTTCGTGCGCCACACCAGCCACCAGTGAGCCCAGAGCAGCAAGTTTTTCCTGCACCACCAGTTGGTTTTTGGCATCGCGCAGGTGGGAGTAGGCCACCGCGTTGTCCAGGGCGATGGCCGTATAGGCGCACAGGGTGCGGAAGATCAGGCGTTCGTTTTCGGCATAGGCATGGGCACGGGTCGACTGGATGGTCATGACACCGAGCACCCGATCAGTAATGGCCAGCGGTGCAAACAGGGCGCTCATGGTGGCCAGGGTGCCGGGCACATAGTTCGGTTTTGTGACCATGTCGGCAAAGTCCACTAACAACTCTCGTCGCTCCCGAACACAGCGTACCGAATAAGACTGTGTGTCGCTAATGTGTACCCGGTCGCTGGGCAGACGCACGCCTTCTTCGATGTCGTACACCGACGTCAGCCCCTGGCCATCAGCGTCCATCATATAAATGGAAAAGCTGGTGGTGTCCAACAGGCCGTGCACGTGACGTTCAATGGCAGCAAAGACATTTTCCTTGTCCAGCTGCGAGGTGATTTCTTGACCAATCGTCCCCAGTCGTTCCAAGGTGTCGCTGCTTTGTTGCAGCAATTCGGCTCGGCGCGCTTCAGCCTCGGCCTGGCGGCGGTGGTGCTCCGTTTGCGCGTGGGAACGCTCGGTATCCAGGCGAACCTGCATGGCAGTGGCGCGGTTGGACGCCTCTTGACTCGATACCCGTTCGCGCGCTTCGCTGGCCTGCACCGCCATGCGATAGGCCTCAGCATGGCGTCCCTGCTGGGAATATTCTTCGGCCAAAAGGAACAGCAGGTCGCCCGGAATCAGATAACCGTCGATCTGGCGGGCAGCTACCAGGGCCTGTTCCAGGCGCTCAAGGGCGAGCGCCCGTTTACCATGGCTGGTGTCGATGCGCGCCATCAGCCGCAGGCAACTGACTTCCAGCACCGCAGCACCCTGGTTTTGTGCCAGTTGCAAGGCGGCTTGCACCTCGCGTTCTGCCTCGGCAACATCACCCAATTGCAGCAAAGCGCTGGCAATTCCGATGTGGCCTTCAATAGCCTGGTCGGTCTGGGCCATATGCTGGGCCCGTTCGACCTGTTCGCGAAACAGGGCCAGCGCGCGCTGGTAGTCGCCGCGGGTTTGGGCCAGGTCACCCAGACCGCTCAGCACTGAGCTGAAATTGCGCGAGTGGCGCAACGGCGTGTAGACCTGCATGGCCTCGTCTAGCAGCGATTGCGCCGCATCCAGCCGGCCCATGACCCGAAGAATTTCGCCCATCTGGCGCAAACAGGGGCCCAGTGTGATGGCCCAGCCATTAGGGCGGGCCAGATCCAGACCGCGTTGCAGCCATTCTAGTGCGGCCTCGTGGTCGTTGAGCACTCCATAAGCACTTCCGGTATTGACTGCCACGACCACCGCCGTGACGACCTGGCCAGAGGCCATTGCGGCAGCAAAGGCGCGGTCAAAGTGTTGCAGGGCACCGGCGAAGTTGCCAGAGTTGTAGTCGCGTGTTGCAAAGTAAGAGTGGACGCTGGTAGCTGCACAGGGGTGGACCGGTTCCTCACCTTCGGAGAAGCGCGCACCCCACAGCGCATGGCTCAGGTGCACATCGCGCAAGGTCGCGTAGCGCGCCTGGGTGGCCTCCAGGAAGTCCAGCCGCTGGGCGTCGCCGCTTTGCTGTGCACTGTGCACGGCTGCGGCCAGGCATTCGTCACGCAATGACAGGTTGCCGGCGCTGGAGTGGATGGACGTCAGAATGCCCTGCGTATCTGAACAACCAATAGAGTCTTGCAAGATCTTGAAAACCTGCAGCGCGGTCTGGGCCATCTGGAGCGCGCGCTCCAGATCGGACATCAGCCAGGCGGTTTCTGCATCGATAAGACTTAAACGGGCCTCCAGCCGTTGGGCCGCAGGTGAAGGGATGGCGTGCTGTGCCGCCAAGGCCTGCCGCACGCACTGCGCCAGTTGGTTGGCGTGGGCATTGTCCCGCTGTCGTAAATACCATGCCACTGTGCATTGGTTCTGCAGGGCTTCTTCCAGTGGGCAGGCGTCGTCCAATGTGCTGAGAAGACGATCAACTTCGACATTGCGCTCGAACAGTTGCATTGTGTGGCGTGCGGAGTGGGCTTTAATGGTAGAGCGACAGCCGTTGTGGGCTGCGTGGGCGAACAATAGCACGCTCGCTGGCGAACCATGCCGCAGTTGAACCGCTTACAGCAAACGCGCCAGATACCGCCCGGTATGGCTGGCCGGGTTGGCAGCAATGTCTTCTGGTGTGCCTATGCTCAGCACCGTGCCACCGCCCGAACCGCCCTCGGGGCCCATATCAATCAGCCAGTCGGCGGTTTTGATGACATCCAGGTTGTGCTCAATGACAACGATGGTGTTGCCGGCGTCACGCAGCTGGTGCAAAACGTTTAACAGCAGGGCAATGTCAGCGAAGTGCAGCCCCGTGGTGGGTTCATCCAGAATGTAGAGCGTGCGTCCAGTGTCGCGCTTGCTCAGTTCCAGTGCCAGCTTGACGCGCTGCGCCTCCCCGCCGGACAAGGTGGTGGCAGCTTGGCCGAGCTTGATGTACGAGAGCCCCACATCCAATAGCGTCTGTAGCTTACGGGCGATGGTGGGTACCGCCTGCAAGAAGTCGTATGCGGCCTCTACCGTGAGCTGCAGTATTTGCGCAATGTTCTTGCCCTTGTAGAGCACCTCCAGCGTTTCGCGGTTGTAGCGCGCACCCAAACATACGTCGCAGGGCACGTACACGTCGGGCAGAAAGTGCATCTCTACCTTGACCATTCCGTCACCCTGGCAAGCTTCGCAGCGGCCACCGGCTACGTTAAAGCTGAAGCGCCCCGGGCCGTAACCGCGTTCGCGCGCCATGGGCACCTCGGCCATCAACTCGCGGATGGGGGTGAACAAGCCGGTGTAGGTGGCTGGGTTCGAGCGCGGCGTGCGGCCAATCGGGCTCTGGTCAACATTGATGACCTTGTCGAAATGCTCAATGCCTTCAATGGCCACGTGCGCTGCCGGTTCTTCATGGGCGCGGTAGAGGGTGCGCGCCACAGCCGCGTAGAGCGTGTCGTTCACCAGGGTGGACTTGCCTGAACCCGATACACCCGTCACGCAGGTGAACAGGCCCACAGGGAAATCCACGCTGACATTTTTCAGGTTGTGGCCGGTGGCGCCCACCACACGCAAGGCTTGCAAGTCACCCAGCGTGGCCTGGTGGTGTGCTTCACGTGCTGCACGGCGTTCGGCAGCCGGGCTGGGCGCGAAGCGCTGCTTGCTTTTGTCCGGCCCTTTGTAGCTGCTGCCGTGCACGGTGGGCAGCCAGGGCGTGCGGCGTTTGGGAACCGCAATTTGCAGCGTATGGGCCAAATATTGGCCGGTGAGTGATTCGGTGTTGGCTTTGACTTGCTCAAAATTACCCTGGGCAATGACACGCCCGCCATGAATGCCCGCGCCCAGACCCATGTCGATGATGTGGTCGGCTGCGCGCATCATGTCCTCGTCGTGTTCCACCACCAACACGCTGTTGCCAATGTCGCGCAGGTGCTTGAGGGTGTCGATCAGGCGCTCGTTGTCGCGCTGGTGCAGGCCAATGGATGGTTCGTCCAGCACATACATTACGCCAGTCAGGCCGGAGCCAATTTGCGAGGCCAGGCGGATGCGCTGACTTTCGCCACCACTGAGCGTCTCGGCGCTGCGGTCCAGGCTGAGGTAATTGAGCCCCACATCGTTCAGGAACTTCAGCCGCAAGCCGATCTCGCGCACCACCTTGGCGGCAATGTCGCCTTTGGCACCGTGCATAGTGAGGGTCTGGAAGTAGGCGTAGCTTTCCTTCAGGGTGGCGCGGCTGATCTCGTAAATGGCCCGGGCCTGATCACCGTCGCCAATCTTGACGTGGCGTGCCTCCAGACGCAGGCGCGACCCATCGCAGGCCGGGCAGTGCTGGGTGCTGCGGAAGCGGGCCAAGTCTTCGCGTACCACGCTGGAGTCGGTGTCGCGGTAGCGCCGCTGCATGTTGGGGAGGATGCCTTCAAAGGCGTGCTTTTTGGAGAGCTTTTTGCCTTGTGACGCCCCGGAATCCATGACGTAGCTGAATTTGATCTCCTCCTCGCCCGAGCCGTGCAGGATGGCCGCTTGCACCGTTTGAGGGAGCGTGTCGAACGGGGCATCGATGTCAAACTTGTAGTGCTTGGCAAGGCTCTCCAGCATGGAAAAGTAATAGCCATTACGCCGGTCCCAGCCCTTGATGGCGCCGCTGGCCAGGCTGAGCGTGGGAAAAGCCACCACCCGCGCCGGATCGAAAAACTCCTGCTGCCCCAGGCCGTCACAGGCAGGGCACGCGCCCACGGGCGAGTTGAAAGAGAACAGCCGCGGTTCCAGCTCCGAGATGGAGTGGCTGCACACCGGGCAGGCAAACTTCGCATTGAATAAATGCTCTTTTGGCCTGTAGCCCTCGTCGGATCTACGTAAGGCACTATCATTTTCAGAGCTATCCGGTGTATCCATCTCCTGGGCGATGGCGCGCCCGTTGGCCACCCGCAGGGCCGCCTCGAAACTTTCTGCCAGGCGCTGCTGCATATCTGCGCGGACCTTGACGCGGTCGATCACCACGTCAATATCGTGCTTCTCGGTCTTCTTGAGCACGGGCAGATCGTCAACTTCATAAATCACGCCGTTGACCCGGAAACGCACATAGCCCTGGGCCTGCATTTCGGCAAACACATCCAGAAACTCGCCCTTCTTCTCGCGCGCAACCGGGGCCAGAATCATCAGGCGGGTGTCCACCGGCAGGGCCAGCACGGCATCCACCATCTGGCTCACCGTCTGGCTTTGCAGGGGCAGGTCGTGGTCGGGGCAGTAGGGCGTTCCGGCACGGGCGAACAAAAGGCGCAGGTAGTCGTGAATCTCGGTCACCGTGCCCACGGTGGAGCGCGGGTTGTGGCTGGTGGCCTTTTGCTCGATGGAGATGGCAGGCGACAGGCCCTCGATCACGTCCACGTCGGGCTTATCCATTAATTGCAGGAACTGGCGGGCGTAGGTGGACAGGCTTTCCACATAGCGGCGCTGCCCCTCGGCGTACAGGGTATCAAAGGCCAGGCTGGACTTGCCCGAGCCGCTCAACCCCGTGATCACCACCAGCTGGTTGCGCGGAAGGTCCAGGTCGATGTTCTTCAGGTTGTGCGTGCGCGCACCCCGGATGCTGATGGTTTGTTGCTGCAAGGCGCGGGCCAGGTACTTCCCTTCCAGTTGGGCTTCGAGGTGCTTGTCGTCAAATGAAGAATTCAAGGTAGGTGCCGGTAAAGGGAAACCCACCATGATAGTGACTTGCGGTATTTTCGGCCCAGCCTGGGCCGGTTGAAGGTGGATCGGAGACAATGGAGTTTCTTGCCGCACCGTGCGGTGCCCATGGGTTTTACAGTCTTGTCTTCATCCACCACCCTGTCTCCAGACGCCGGGACGCCACCCACTACAACGGCTATGACCGCTCAGGAGCGACGCTCGAGCGCGTCGCTGGCCTTGATTTTTGCCCTGCGCATGTTGGGCCTGTTTCTGGTGCTGCCAGTTTTCTCTCTGGAAGCCCGCAAATACCCAGGGGGCGATGACCCGGCTCTTATCGGCATGGCAATGGGAATTTACGGCCTGACCCAGGGCCTGTTGCAGATTCCCTTTGGGGTGGCTTCGGACCGATTTGGTCGCAAGCGCATCATGGTAATTGGGCTTCTGGTCTTTGCCCTGGGCAGCGCCATAGCGGCCCTGGCACCAACCATGGCATGGCTGGTTGCGGGACGCGCAGTGCAGGGTGCCGGCGCCATTTCGGCCGCTGTCACCGCGCTGTTGGCCGATCAGACCCGTGACGTGGTGCGAACCAAGGCCATGGCACTGGTCGGCGCCAGTATTGGTCTGATGTTTGCGGTGTCGCTGGTGCTGTCGCCGCTACTCAATGTCGTCATGGGATTAAATGGCATGTTTGCGCTCACTTGCGTTTTGGCAATTATTGGTGTTGCGGTGGTGCTGTGGATGGTTCCGCCGGAGCCCACCAAGCACGCCGAGCAGGCCCCGGTCAGCCTGGGTGCGAGCCTGCGTACTGCTGCGCACAATCCTGGCCTGCGACGCCTGTATTTCGGCGTGTTCATTTTGCATGCGGTGCAACTGTCCATGTGGGTGGCGTTGCCGACCATGCTGGTTCAGGCCGGTTTGCCCAAGGATCACCATTGGTGGGTCTACCTGCCGGCCGTTCTGGCTTCTTTTGTGGTCATGGGCGCGACCCTGTTTCCGCTGGAACGGCGGGGTTATTTGCGTGCCGTCTTTTTGTCCTCGGTAGGGGTGATTTGCCTGGTGCAACTCGGGCTGCTGGGCATTGTGCTCGGCACGCCCACGGTGAATGCCCTGGGTTTTGTGCTGTTTGTCTTTTTCTGTGGCTTCAATGTGCTGGAAGCCAGTCAACCCAGTATGGCGTCTCGTCTGGCACCCACCAGTGCCCGGGGCACGGCCCTTGGGATGTATAACAGCCTGCAATCGCTGGGTCTGTTTGCTGGTGGCGCTGTGGGTGGGTGGCTGGTCAAGAGCCATGGGCCACAGGCTCTGTTCATTGTGTCTGCCTTGGCCATGTTGGCCTGGTTGTTCGTAGCCTGGCCCATGGAGGCTCCATCTCTAACCCAGTCGCACGCACCCAAGGCCGGCTAAACTCCTTCCCACATTCAGAGAATTAGGAACACCATGGCATCAGTCAATAAAGTCATTCTGGTCGGCAACCTGGGGCGCGACCCTGAAGTGCGCTACATGCCCAGCGGCGAGCCGGTGGCCAACATCACCATTGCCACCAGCAGCAAGTACAAAAACAAGAGCGGCGAAATGGTGGAAGAGACCGAATGGCACCGCGTAACCTTCTTCGGTAAGCTCGCCGAGATCGTGAGCCAGTACCTGAAAAAAGGCCGTCCGGTCTACGTCGAAGGTCGCATCAAGACCCGCAAGTACACCGACAAGGATGGAGTCGAGAAATACGCCACCGACATCATCGCCAACGAGATGCAGATGCTGGGTGGCCGTGAAGGCATGGGCGAGCCGTCGGGTGACGAAGGCAGTTACGACAGCGCACCGCGCCGTCCTGCACCAGCGCCCCGCCCCGCTGCCGCCGCACCTGCCGCACGCCAGGCACCACCTCCGCGCCCGGCCAGTGGCTTTGAAGACATGGATGACGACATTCCGTTCTAGACAGTTCCGTTTTCCCAATTCAAAACCCGGATCGGTGCCCCACCGCTCCGGGTTTTTCAGTGCACAATGCTTTTGACGATGCCATGAACACGCAGGCAATTCCTGACAACATCATTTGGCACACCCTGACCAGACGCCACGCCCCTTACGCCCGTTTTGTGGGTGGTGGCCGGCTGGATTTCGGTTGGTGTCAGTGTGATCCGGAAGGTGCCAGGCGCCGAGTCCCGGTGATTCGGCCAACCAGTCGCATCAGCAGCCGGTACACGAGGCGCAGCAACAACAGTGTCAGAATCGCTTCGGCAAAGGTCAGGGCAAAGGCCAATAGACCGTTCATGCGCGTGGCACGTCGCTGGTACTTGGCCACCATGCGGTCGCGACTTATTTCGATGCTGTCATAGAAGGTGGGCACCACCAGCAGGGTCAGCAGGGTGGAGGTGATAGTGCCGCCAATGATGGCCACTGCCAGGGGCTGGTAAAACTCGCCGCCCTCACCCAAACCAATGGCAACCGGCATCATGCCGGCAATCAAGGCAAAGGTGGTCATCAGGATGGGTCGCAGGCGCACCCGTCCGGCATGCATCAGGGCATCTTCGCGGTCCACGCCCTCGGCCTCCTTCTTGCGGGCAGCATCGAGCAGCAAAATGGCGTTCTTGGCCACCAGGCCCATGAGCATGATGATGCCAATGAAGCTCATCAGGTTGAGCGTGCCACGGGTGATCAAGAGCGCCAGCACCACGCCGATCAACGACAGCGGCAGGGAAAGCATCACGCCCAGCGGTGCGGTAAATGAGCCGAACTGCATCACCAAGATCAGGTACATCAGGCCAATACCCGACAGCAGGGCAATCAACATTTCGGTGAACAACTCCTTCTGGTCCTGGCCGGCACCGCCCAGGGACAGACCATAGCCCGGTGGGTAGTCAAAGCTCTTGGCCAGCTTCATGGCATCGTCCGTCACCTCGCCGTTGGAACGGCCCTGCGCATTGGCAGACACGGTGATGGTGCGTTTGCCATTGGCATGCTCAATGCCCGATGGGCCCTTGCCCATGCTGATGGTGGCAATCTGGTCCAGTGGCACCATCAGGTTGGTTCCACTCACGGCAATGGGCAGGCGTTCGATGTTTTCCTTGCTAACCCGGTCGTCGGGATGCAGGCGCACAGCAACGTCACGGGTCTCGCCGGTGGGGTCTACCCAGTCGCCAACTTCGATGCCAGCAAAGGCCACCCGCAAGGCCTGTGCTGCGTCGTTGGCCGAGATGCCCATGGAGTTAGCCAAGCTGCGGTTGAGTTCAATGGTCAGCTCCTTCTTGGGATCTTGCTGCGACAGGCCCACATCGACGGCACCCGGAATCAGACGCAACTTATCCATGTAGGCACTGGTAATTTCCAACAACTTGCGGGAGTCTGGCCCGGTGAAGTCAATTTGGATCGGCTTGCGTGCACCATTATTCAGATCGTCAAGCACAGTGTATTCGGCGCCGACCAGGCCACGAACTTTTTCACGCAGATCGGTGGCGATCGCCTTGGCGGTACGGGCGCGGGTGTTGCGCTTGCCGATGTCGATATAGATGCGCCCACCACCCGATGTAATGTTGCTGTTGGTGTCCTTGGTCTCGGGTATGGTGCGCGCCAGTTCAGCAGCGCGTTCCATTTTTAGCCGTGCGTATTCCAGCGAAGACGAAGGAGGGGTGCGGACCTCAATCATCAGGTTGCCGGAGTCCGACGTTGGTAAAAAGGCGGTGCCACCGACTTTGACTTGCAACACTATGGCCACCAGCAGGCTGGACACTGCAATGATGGCCATCCAGCGGCGGTGGTGCAGGGCCCAGGCAATCACGTTGCCGTACCGGTCTGCCTGGTGGTCAAACCAGGTGTTAAAGCGTGCCAGGACCGCCTCAAAGCCTTTCTTTGGCGCGGTATGGTGGTCCGGTGGGTCGCCCCAGTAGGCCGATAGCATGGGGTCCAGCGTAAAAGAGATGCCCAGGCTGACCAGCACCGAACAGGTTACTGTCAATGCAAAGGGCCGAAACCATTCGCCGGACACGCCAGGCATGAAGGCCACCGGAATAAACACCGCGATGATGGAGAAGGTGGTGGCTGCCACCGCCAGGCCAATTTCGGCCGTGCCATCCAGCGAGGCCTTGCGCCGGTCAGAACCGCGTTGCATGTGGCGCACGATGTTTTCCCGCACCACAATGGCGTCGTCAATCAGCACGCCAATCGCCAGCGAGAGCCCCAGCAACGTCATGAAGTTGAGCGTAAAACCGCATAGCCAGACAGCAATGAAGGCGGCGATGACTGAGGTAGGAAGACTTAACGCAGTAATGAGCGTGGAGCGCCAGGAGTTAAGAAAGGCGTACACCACGAAAATGGTCAGACAGGCGCCCAGCACCAAAGATTCGACCACGTTGTTGAGGCTGCGTTGGGCGTCTGTACCACCGTCACGCGTGATTTCCAGCTTGGTGCCATTGCCGTCCTTGTCGAAATCCTTATTGACGTCTTCCACTACTTTTCGAATATCCTCAGCCACGCTGACCGTGCTGGCATCTCGCGCACGCACCACAAAGATTCCCACGTTAGGCTTTCCACTGCGGATGCTAAAACCGTCCAGATCGGCATAGCCGTCCTGAATAGTGGCTACTTGTGACAAGCGCACCACCTGGCCATTCACACGCTTGACTACAATGCCCTGGAATTCTTCGGGCGACTCAATGCGTCCGACCAGACGGATGCTTTCCTCGTCCAGGGAGCTGAGCACCTTACCCACCGGAGCGTTCGCGTTTTGCGCGCGCAGGGCGGCTGTCACGTCACCCACCGAGACGTTGAACTCCCGCAATTTGTCCGATCGCAACAGCACCGAAAGTTCGCGTTTGAGTGAGCCATTGACATTGACGGTGGCTACGCCGGGTACCGCGCGTAGCTTGTCGGCCAGCACGTCTTCAGCGACGCGGGAAATTTCGGCGTGGCTTTGCTTGCTGCTGGACAGCGCTAGATTCATGATGGGCTGGGCGGCCGGGTCGAAATGGCGCACGATGGGTTCGCGCATTTCCGTGGGCAACTTGTAGCGCACACTGGAAATGACAGTGCGGACGTCGTCGGCCGCCTCGATCATATTCTTGTTGAAGGCGAACTCGATCCAGAAGCTGGCATTGCCTTCCTTGCTGGTGGAGTACACATTTTTGACGCCCGAGACGCTTTGGAAGGAGCGCTCAAGCCGGTTGACTATTTCGCGTTCGACTGAGTCCGGCGAGGCTCCGGGGTAGTTGATGAAAACCTGGATGCCGGGAATTTCCACATCCGGGTTTTGGTTGACCCGCAACTTGTTGAGTGCCAGCAGGCCCATGGCCATGAGCGCGATGATCAGGACAATGGTGGCGACCGGGCGCTTGATACTGAAGTCGGAGAGAAACATGCTCAGGTTCCTTGTGCGGCAGCGGCAGCAGAACCGGCGACTGCGGGCTTCCTGGTCGCCATTTCGGCTTCCTGCCCCTCTTTGAAGTTGGAGCTGGGATTGCGCAGAATGACGTCGCCATCGGCCAGCCCGGTGCGGACTTCATAGAAACCGGTGCGGGCGTCGCGAACGCCCAAGGCCAGTTCGACCCTATTGAGTTTCTTGTCCTTGACGCGCCAGACCGAGACGTTGTCCCCGGCTCTCACCATCACAGACTCGGGCAGGGTGATGGCCATGACCTTCTCGGTGGCAATGTTGCCTTCGGCAAACAAGCCGGCCACGCGGGGCTGGTTGGCGTCGGTGAAACTGACCAACACCTCCACCTGGCGTGTCACGTCGTTGGCGCTGGGGTCCATGCGCGTGAGCTTGCCGTGAAACTCCTGGTTAGGATAGCCGTTGATGCGGAAACTAACCGTCTGTCCGATCTTTACTAGGCTCACCTTGTCGGCCGAAATGCGCCCGGCAAAGCGCATGCTGGTGGGGTCGATGACCTTGAGCAGTTCCTTGCCGATAGAGGCCGTATCGCCGGCGGACACTTTGCGGTCGCCCACGACACCGTTGAACGGTGCGCGCACGATGGTGCGTTCCAGTTGCTGGCGCGCCTGCACCAAGCGGGTGTTGGAGGCAGACAGTTCGCTCTGGGCGCCGTTGCGGCGCACTTCAGCATCGTCCAGAGCCTGTAGCGAGGTCATGCCCGACGCCCGCAGAGTTTTGAGACGCTGCAGGTTGCGCTCGGCCTGGTCCAGCGATTGCGCGGCATTGCGGGCGTTGTCCTCGGCGGAGTGCAGGCTGTCGCGGATGGCGGTTTGGTCCAGACGCACCAGCACATCACCCTGGCGGACAGCATCCCCGTTTTCCTTTAGTACCTGTAGCACGACTGCTGACACTTCGGCGCGCAGGTCGGCCTTGCGTTCGGGCTGGATAGAGCCGGTTACCACCGGACCCGACGCCAGTGCGTTGGCGGTCACGGTGATGATGTCTTCTGCACCGATGACCAACTTGGCAGGAGCGACGGCAGCATCTTTTTTATCCCCTTTCCCCGGAAATTTGTCACAGGCTGAAAGGCTCGCAAGCAGGACAATGACTAGGATTAGAGGTCGCAACATAGAGAGCTTTCCGTGGGGAACATCAATGATTTTGGGGGGCAAGAAGTGTTTGACCAGAGTCAATGTGACAGTGCCAAGGTCGCGATTATGGCGCCAGTCTGCGGCACCGGCCAGTTAGCATCGCGGCCATGTACAACCGCAAGCTTAGCTGTTTTTGTCGAAAACCGGGTTGGCCTGTGCGGTAGCCTGCGGAGCCGCAGCCCGGTGGGCGACGACGGTGACAGTCGGCAATTCTATCGAGTACAGGCGGGGCGCCTCAGGGCGTTGCATACCGACCACCACAGTGCTCAGACAGATAGCCGATAGGGTACTACCCACGATCAAGGCAAGGATTTGGTGAGTGCGGCGGGTTGTCATGGTGGGCTCCGTTTGGTTGTTGGTCCGTAATGTAGGCAAGGGCGGCGCGTGGCGCACTAGGTTTGCGACCAACTTCCCATCCCATGTGACGATCTGCTGATTTGCAGGGGTGGGATGCGACTCGATCACAATAGGTTTGCAAAAATCAATAAGGATGAAGGAATGAGACAAACGTTTGTTGGTGTCGTATTTGCCCTTGCCGTGGCCTGCGCGGGTGCGCAGGACGTGGTGCAGCCCAATACCCATTTGCTGGCGGACGGGATTCCGCCCATCTCCAAGGCTATCGCCGACAAAGTGTCGCTGTACACCGAGTTCCGTGGCTATGGTTTTGTGGGTTGGCACCCTGCCGAGCGCTCCATGCTGGTGCGCCACCGCGAACAAGGTGCCAGCATTGCCCAGATTTACTGGCTCAAAACCCCCGGTGGCAAACTGGAGAAGATCACGGATTTCCCGGATTACGTGTCATCGGCTTCCTTTGCGCCAAAGCATGGCAAGTACATTGTGTACAGCCGCGATGTGGGCGGCAACGAAGCCACCCAGGTGTTTCGTATGGACCTGGACACGCGTGCGTCCACCCTGCTTTCCAACCCGGACGAGCGCAGCGGCTACACCTGGACCCGTGCAGGCGACCGGTTGTTGGTTGAATCCGTCCCGCTGGACAAAACAGCCCAAAGTGGCAGCCGTGCCCAGGTGGCCACCACTCTTCTAATGGTGGACCCCTTGACACCTGAGGGCCACACGCGTTTAGCTGAGCTGCCCGGTGGCGGCTGGGGTAACTTTGAATTCAGCCCGGACGACAGCACTATTGCCGCGCAGCAGTACCGTACGCCCAATGATTCGGACGTGTTCCTGATCAATGCCAAGACCGGTGCGCGTGAAAAGATTCTGCCCAAAGCCGGTATGCCAGCGGCCGGATACAGCGGTTTTGCCTGGAGCATTGACGGCCAGCGCCTGTTTCTTACCACCAACCAGGGCGGCGAATTTTCCGAGCTGGCGGTGTTTGATCGGCGTGATCAGTCCCTCACCATGCTGTCGCATCACATCCCCTGGGATATTGAGAATATCGGCCTGTCGGCAGACGGCCAGCGCCTGATGTCCGTGGCCAATGTCAACGGGCGCGATGAGTTGCACCTGTTTGACGGCATCACCGGCAAGGAAATGGCACGCCCCGACATCCCAGGTGGCTCATTGGGTGGTGGAAAGTGGCACGAAACCCAGCGCAACGCGCTGGCGTTCTCAATCAACTCACCGCAAAGCCCGGGCGATGTTTACACGCTGGATGCAACCAGCGGCAAGACCGAGCGCTGGACGACGGCGGCCTCCGCGCCTGGGGTGCAGCCCGACACGTTCGTCAGTCCGGAGTTGGTGCAAATCAAGAGCTTTGATGGTTTAACCATCAGCGGCTGGCTTTTTCTGCCAGATGCGGCCAAGTTTCCCGGTAAGCGCCCGCTGTTGGTGAGCTTTCACGGTGGTCCAGAGGGGCAGTCGACCGTGCGTTTCATGGGTCGTTATAACTACTTCCTCAACGAAATGGGCGTAGCCGTGCTGCTGCCCAATGTGCGCGGCTCTATGGGATACGGCAAGACTTATCTGGATTTGGACAATGGCTTCAAGCGCAAGGATTCGGTCAAAGACGGCGGTGCCTTTTTGACCTGGGCGTCCAGCCATCCACGCCTGGACGGCAAGCGCATCGCCATCTCCGGTGGCAGCTATGGCGGCTATATGAGCCTGGCTACGGCGGTGGATTACAGCCCGCTGATCCGCGGCGCTATCGACGTGGTGGGCATCAGCCACTTTGTTACGTTCCTTAACAACACCGAAAGCTACCGCCGTGATCTGCGTCGCGTCGAATATGGCGATGAGCGCGACCCGGAAATGCGTGCCTTTCACGAGAAGATTGCGCCGTTGAACAATGCTGCCTCCATCACCGTGCCGCTGTTTGTGGTGCAGGGTAAGAACGACCCGCGCGTGCCTTACACCGAGGCTCATCAAATGGTGGCGGCAGTACGCAAGAACGGCGTACCGGTGTGGTACCTGCTGGCTGATAACGAGGGTCACGGATTTCGGCGCAAAGCCAATGCCGACTTTGAGTTCTATGCCACGGTACGTTTTCTGGAGCAGACCCTGCTGTCTGGTAGTCAGTAGCAGTAGCGACCGAGCGATGAATGGACTGGGGCGCCGCCACTTCCCGTTGTTGCAACCGTATCGGTGGCAGCTCCATCCTATTTAACGCCCCGCTTTCTAACCGATGTGATCCATGCTGTTCCCTGTATGACGATCAAGAACCTGGCCCATGCTGCCAGTCTGCGCCGAGCGGGAAAGGACACCGAGGCCGAAAGCATTAGTAGTTTGGGTCGCAGCCAATCATCAAAAATTGGTGGTATGACCCGATTACGGCGCTGGGTGGCTGAAGGCATCTGATTTTGCGTGCACACCGCTTTATACACAAGGTCGACCAGCGGGCCTGAGTTCAGCGCACCAGCTGGTTGAGCTGGATGATGGGCAGCAGCACCGCCAGCACGATCAGCATTACCACCAGTCCCATGGCGACGATCAGCAGCGGCTCCAGCAGCGTGGCCAGTTGCAGGGCTCGGCGTTGCACCTCGGTGCCCAGTTGTCGAGATGCGCGCTCCAGCATCACTGGGAGCTGGCCGGTTTGTTCCCCCAGGCGGGCAAACATCGCCAAGAGGCCGGGAAACCGCTTCTTCTGTGCCAGGGCTTGTGCCAGGGGTGCGCCCTCACGTACCAGTACCAGCGCGTCCAGCGCGTCGATGCGCATGGCGCGGTTGGATACGGTGTCGGCCGCTGCCTGCAAGGCCTTCAGAATAGGCACGCCGGCGCTGGCCAGCATGGCCAAGGTGCTGGCAAAGCGTGCAGCGTTGTAGCCGCGGGACAGCTTGCCCAACACCGGCAGGTTCAGCCATGCAGCATCAAAACGTTCGCGAAAAGTGGCGCTAGCCCACGCCAAACGTGCACAAATAACTATAAAAATAATAGTAAATAACAACCACCAACCCTGATTGCGGACAAAGTTGCCCAGACCCAGCATGATCACCGTCAACAGGGGTAGCGCGCGCTTGCTGCCGGCAAACACTTCGGCCACTTGGGGCACCACGTAACCCAGCAAAAACATCACGATAGCAATGGCCACCAGTGTCACGATGGCGGGGTACAGTGCAGCGCCCACCAACTGCGCCTTGAGCGCCTGACCTTGCTCCAGATCATCGGCCAGCCGTTCCAGTACCAGGCCCAGGTTGCCGCTGTGTTCGCCGGCACCGACCACGGCGCAATAGGTCGGGCTGAATTCGCGTGGGTGTTGTGCCAGGGCTGTGGCAAAAGCCGTGCCGCCATTGACCTCGGCGCGTAGGGCTGCCACCAGTTGGCGCTGGCGTTCGTCTTCGGACTCCTCGGATAGCGATGTCAGTGCGCGCTCCAACGGCAGGCCCGATACCACCAAGCCAGCGATCTGGCGTGTCCAGATTGCCAGGGCGGTGGAGCCAAAGACCCGGCTGCTCCATAGCGTGGTGCCCCTGGCCGGCGTGTTCGCCCCGGCAGCGTTACCGGCAGTTATAGCCTCCACCACCATGGGCACCAGAGACTGAGCCCGCAAAAGGCCGCGGGCGCTCTTGGCGGTGTCGGCTTCGATGACGCCCTTGCGGGTGCTGCCGTCAGCGTCCAGGGCTTCAAATGTGTAGGCGGGCATGGCTCGATGTTATCCGCTGAATTTCCGTGAATGCGCTAAGTCGATCACGACCCAGATTTTTCACGTCATCCGGGTTTTCCAGAATGACACGATGGCGACAGTCCAGTAATATCAATGAAAACGCACGATCGTGCTTTTTTGATTTGGATCGACCGATACCAGCGGCCGGTGCCGGGTCATCCTGCGACAGCGCCCCCACCCAAGAGGTCGCACTGCCTTATCGGACGGATTCCTTTCAACCCCAGGGCCTGCGGCCCAACTGGAGATTATTTTGAAAAAAATCGTAATGACCTGGCTGGGCGCCTGCATGCTGGCCCTGACACTATTTCCGGCCTCCGCGTTCGCGGCGGGCTACACCCAGACCAAATACCCCATCGTGCTGGTCCACGGCCTGTTTGGCTTTGACAATATCGGCCCGGTGGAATACTGGTACGGCATTCCTTCTGCCTTGCGTGCGGATGGGGCCAAGGTATACGTGACGCAGGTCTCTGCCGCCAACAGCACCGAGGTGCGTGGCGAGCAACTGCTCACTCAGGTCAAGCAAATCCTGGCGGCTACGGGCGCGGCCAAGGTCAACCTCATTGGCCACAGTCATGGCGGCCCCACTATTCGCTACGTGGCCTCTATTCGGCCGGACCTGGTGGCGTCTGTCACTTCGGTGGGTGGTGTGAACAAGGGATCGGCCGTGGCGGACGTGTTGTTGGGCGTGGCACCTCCCGGAACACTGGCCAATAGCGTAGTCGTTTCCGTTACCAACGGATTGGCAACGGTGATCAATTTCCTCAGCGGCGGCTCTGGCTTAAGCCAAAACGCTTTGGCGGCAGCCAAGTCACTGAGCACGGCGGGTTCCCTCAAGTTCAACCAGGCCCATCCTGAAGGCATACCCACCAGCGCATGCGGCGAAGGTGCTTACACGGTCAAGGGTGTGTCTTACTTCTCGTGGAGTGGCGCCAAGCCCTACACCAATGTGTTTGACATCATGGACCCGGCCCTGGCGCTGACCTCGCTGGCCTTTGGCGGTGCCAAGACGGACGGTTTGGTGGCAAGCTGCTCAACCCACCTGGGCCGCGTCATCCGCGATGACTATGCCATGAACCACATGGACGAAGTCAACCAGACCGTGGGCCTGATCAACATTTTTGAGACCAACCCGGTCACCCTGTACCGCCAGCAAGCCAACCGGCTGCGGGGTATGGGCCTGTAAACGTCCATGCGACTCAGCCCTACCCGCGTTGGTCTGGGCCTGCTGGCCCTGGCACTAAGCGGGATGGGGCTCTACTGGTGGCAGCAAAGCGATCCTACTGAGGCACTCACTGCGCCATCCGTGGCGCAGCCCCACCAACCTGCGCCTTTTGTGCGCTCGTTGCAGGACACGCTGCCTGATGGCGACCTGCAATCCATGCAAACAGCCAGCGGCACTGCAGTGTCCGGCGCACTGGCTTATGGGGAACTCCGACGTCTGTTCGACTACTATCTGAGTACGGTGGGCGAGCAGAGCATCGAAGCCATTACTGCCCACATCCAGAGCGAACTTCAACGCCGCTTGCCACCTGACCAGGCGCAAAGGGCCCAGCGCCTGCTTGGTCTGTACATTGCATTCAAGCGTGAATTGGTGGAGCTGGAATCCCGTTCAGAGTTGGCGGGACAAGGCGTGACCGCCATCCGCAAACGCCTGTTGGCCATGCAGGACCTGCGTGCACGCTACTTCAGTGCGGATGAAGTGACGGGCATGTTTGGATTTGAAGATGCCTACGACATGGATGCCGTGGCGCGCCTTGAAATCAGCCAGAACCCGAACCTGAGTGAACAACAGAAAAAGCAACAGTTGGCCGCTATGGATGCGGCTATGCCTGAAAACCTGCGCAAGGAACGTGACGCGAGCTCTGTGGTGGTTCGTGTGGACCAGATGGCCCAGGAGTTGCGAGCCAAAGGCGCCAGCGAAGACGACGTCTACCGTATGCGCGCCAAAGAGTTTGATCCGCAGGCTGCAGCGCGCCTAGCAGAGGTAGACCGCGACGAAGCGGCCTGGAAAGGCCGGATTGCCCGCTACCAGGATGAGCGCGCCAAGTTGCTCAAGGCCGATGCCAATGCCACGGAATCCGAGCGCCAGACGAGGCTGGTGCAACTCCAGCAAAGTTTGTTCAGTGAATCGGAGCGCCCTCGGCTGGCGGCCTACGAGTAGCGGATTGAAATTACCGTAGCGATCAGTCGCGTGTCACGCGCACCAGTTCCTCGCGCGAGGTAATGCCGGTCTGTACCAAGCGTTCGCCATCCTCGCGCATCAGTTTCATACCACTGGCTTGGGCTGCCGCGCGAATGTCGGCTTCGGATGCCTGGTGGTGAATCTGCGCACGGATGGCATCGTTGGTCACCAGCAGTTCGAACACGCCCGTGCGACCCTGGTAGCCGGTGTGTCCGCAATCGGGGCAGCCTGCGCCATTGCAGGGCGTGCAGAGTTTACGGAGCAAGCGTTGCGCCAATACGCCGAGTAAAGAAGAACTCAACAAAAATGGCTCGATCCCCATGTCGGTCAGTCGGGTCACTGCGCTGGCCGCATCATTGGTGTGCAGCGTGGCCAGTACCAGGTGCCCGGTGAGCGAGGCCTGGATGGCAATCTGCGCGGTCTCGAAATCGCGGATTTCCCCGATCATGATCACGTCCGGGTCCTGGCGCAGGATGGCACGCAGGGCCTTGGCAAAGTCGAGGTCGATCTTGGCATTGACCTGGGTCTGCCCGACGCCGGCAAGTTCGTACTCGATAGGGTCTTCCACCGTCATGATGTTTTGACGCCGGGTGTCGAGCTTTTGCAGTGCGGCATACAACGTGGTGGTCTTACCCGAACCGGTGGGGCCAGTGACCAAAATGATGCCGTGGGGCTGGGCCACCAGGTGCTCAAAGCGTTGCAGTACATCACCCTGCATGCCCACCGATTCCAGGCTCAGCTTGCCGCCACTCTTGTCCAGCAAACGCAGCACGGCGCGTTCGCCGTGGGCACTGGGCAGCGTACTGACCCGCACGTCCACCCCGCGTGTGCCGATGCGCAAAGATATGCGGCCGTCCTGCGGCAGGCGCTTCTCGGCAATGTCCAGATCGGCCATGATCTTCAGGCGCGAAATGAGTGCGGCGTGCAGGGCGCGGTTGGGCTGTACCACGTCGCGCAGCGAGCCATCGACGCGAAAACGCACGCTGCTGTGGCGCTCATAGGGTTCGATGTGGATGTCGCTGGCGCCGTCACGTGCGGCCTGCGTGAGCAGGGCGTTGAGCATGCGGATGATGGGGGCGTCGTCCGACGTTTCCAGCAAATCCTCGATGGCGGGTAGGGCCTGCATCATGCGTGAGAGGTCCACGTCGGCCTCTACCTCGCTGATCACGGTGGCGGCGCTGGACTCGCTTTGGGCATAAGCGGCGCTGATACGTTGGCTCAAGGCCTCAATGCCTTCGGTTTGAACCTGAGTGATGCCAAATTTGCGGTTGACTTCGCCTACGGCGCTGGTGGTGCGCTCACTGTCGAGCGCATGCAGCCACAGTGTCAACTGCCCGTCTGCCTCCTCCAGCAGCAACTGGTGGCTGCGCGCAAAGGCGTAAGGCAGGGGGTACTGCACGGACTGGGCCATGGCTACTGCGGCTTGGGGGTGGGTTGTTCCGCGCGCGGAATAGGCGCCGTTGGCATGACCGGTCCGGCGTTGACCGGAACCGACAAGCTGGGTGCTGGCTGAGCCCCCTGCTGCGTAGCACGCATCAGCTCATAGCGGTCCATGGTCAGAGAGTCGGTGGCGCTAGCATCGCGCAGCACCACCGGACGCAGGAACACCATCAGGTTGGTTTTCTTGCGGCTGCGGGTCTCGCTCTTGAACAGGTTGCCAAACAGCGGTACATCGCCTAGGCCAGGTACCTTCTCGACGTTATTCGAATATTCGTCCGAAAGCAGACCACCCAGCACCACGATGGAGCCGTCGCTGACCAGCACATTGGATTCAATGGAGCGCTTGTTGGTGGTCGGACCGTTGGGTGCGTTGAGGGTGGAGAGCTGAATGCTGGAGACCTCCTGGAAGATGGTGAGTTTGACCGTACCGTTCTCGCTGATCTGTGGTTTGACCCTTAGCGTCAGGCCCACGTCCTTGCGCTCGATGGTTTGAAACGGATTGACCGTTCCGCTGGTACCCGTTGCACCGGTGTTGGTGAATTGGCCGGTGACAAAGGGCACGTTTTGGCCGATTACGATCTTGGCCTCTTCGTTGTCCAGGGTTAGCAGGTTGGGTGTGGACAGGACGTTGCCGTCGCCATTGGCCTGCAGGTAGCGCGCCAGAAAACCCAGCACGTAGACGCCGTTGACCTGGTTGGCCACTGCGAAATTGCCCCCAGTGGCCAGCGTAGCGCCACCGCTAAGTGCCTTGGTGGCCAACGTCACGATGTTGGTGCCGCCTATGCTGAAGTTGGTACCCATGAGGCCCACGCTGCCGTCGCCATTGCTACCCAGTGGGCTTTGCCACTGGATGCCAAACTCGGCTGCCTTGTCGGCATTGACCTCGGCGATCAGACTCTCCACGTACACCTGGGCACGGCGGGCGTCGAGCTTGTCGATGACTGCGCGCAATTGGCGGTATTGGGGTTCGGGCGCGCTGATGATGAGGGAGTTGGTCGCTGCATCGGCCTGGATCTGCCCGCCAGTGGTGGATTGGCTGGCGCTGGTATTGGTGGTGGTGCCCGCCGGTGCCGCCGTGCCAGTGGCGGGCGTGGAGGTGGCCGGACTGCGCGCCTCCCCCGAAACGGCGGCCCGCAATGTTGCGGCCAACTTGGTGGCGTCGGCATTCTTCAGGTAAACCACGTAGATGTTGCCGGTGGGGTTTTGGGAACTGGACTGGTCCAGCTTCGCAATCAATGACTTGGCCAGCCCCATGCGTGCCGGATTGGCCGCACGCAAGATGATGGTGTTGCTGCGTGGCTCGGCCAGCAGTGTGGTCTTGAAGGAAGCATCGGCTTGAGTGCCTGGGGCCGTGGCCACACCACCGCCGGATTCGAGCAGGCGCAGCACCAGGGGCGCCAGGTCCACCGCAATGGCGTGCTGGAGGTTGATCACCTCTACATCGGTGGCGTTGGACACGTCCATGGCGGCAATGATCTGGGCGATACGGCGCAGGTTGTCGCCATAGTCGGTGATGACCAGGGAGTTGTTGCCAGGGTTGACGTTGATGGTGTTGTTAGGACTGATCAGTGGGCGCAGGATGGGCAGCAGGTTGTTGGCATTTTCAAAGTTGAGTTTGAAGATCTGCGTAGCGATCTGGTTGCCTGCCACGAGGCTGCCGTCAAATACCGCACCGCCCTGCAGCTTGGCGTCGGCCTCGGGTACGATCTTGTCCAGGCCAGCAGAATCCACCACGGTGTAGCCTTGCAGTCGCAGCATGGCCAGGAACTGGCTGTAGGCCTGGGCCGGGCTCACGGGCTTGTCGGTGGTCAGTGTGATCGTGCCTTTTACACGCGGATCCACCACCACGTTGCGTCCGGTTAGCGTAGCCATGGTTCTGGCTACGGCTTCGATTTCGGCATTGGTGAAGTTCAGGGTGATGGGCTCACCGCGTTTGGTCACGCCGGTGCTAGTTGGAGCCGTTTGCGCCTGTGCTGATGAGCAAAATAGAGCGCTAGCCCCCGTCAATAGTCCATAAGCAGCTATTGAAACAATAGCTAACCGGGGGCGTTGAAAAATCGGTGTGTTCATGTGGTGGTCTCTCCGGCTTAGCCCACGGTGATGATGGAGCGGGCGCCATCGCGTCGCCCCACAATGTTCAGAAGATTGGACAAGGCTTCAACGCGCTCTGGCGCGGCGCTGGCCACGCCCTTGAATCGCAGGCGCTGGCCCAGCCATTCGCCTTGGCCACTGAGCTGCAGGGCGCCGTCCAGCGTAGCCAGTTGCAGTCCGGTCGTTGTGCCGCCCTGCACGGTGATGCGGTAGCTGCCCATAGGAGACAGGGTGGACAGACGTGAGGTTACTTGCATCGCGTCCACCTGGATGCGTCCGTTCAGGTTCAGACGCCCTGGGGCCAACTCCAGGGACACGCCCTGTGTGCTGGCCTCTAGCTGGCCCTGCAACTGGATCGTGTTCCACGGTGTGCCCAGTCCGATCAGCAGACCGGCGGGCCATTGGGATGCACCGTCCATGAACGTCACGCGCAGGTTGCTTAAGCCCGTGACGGTGGCTTTCAGCTCCAGTGGCTGCTGGGCGCAACAATCGGCCTGCAGGGCAATACGCAGGCCGCTCCAGCTGGGGCGTATCTGCCAGTGGACCTGACCCGGTAGCGCTGCCCCTGCGCCGCTTCCAATGCCACCGGAGAGCACCAGTTGTGAGGAGCCTTGCCAGACACTGCCACGCGCTCCCGCCAGGCTCACGCGCTGACCGCTGGCCTGCTCTACCGCTCCCGCCAGCCAGCGCGCTGGCGCAAATACCACGATGGCCACCAGCAGACCCAGAACCGCACCCGAAAAGGCCCAGCGCCAAGGCGCGGCTGTTGAATGATGGGTATGGGAGAGTGCCATCGCCATCACCGAGGGGGCAGACCCATGACCATCACGCCCGACCAGGTGGTGCCCGCCGGGGTGCTGATGCGGTTGATTCGTACTTCCAGCGGCACAGAGCGTGCGTTCAGGCGGGCCTGTGCCAGCCATTGGGCCAGGGCATCAGCGCCTGCGGCCTGCAAGGTCACGGTGGCACGGTCGGCGTTGATGTTGATCTGGGCCGTGGTGCCCAGGGTCTGCTGCGTGGATTGCTTCAGTGCCCGCACAGCGTCGTCATAGCCCAATGGTGCTTGCTGCTGCAAGGCCTTGGCTTGTGCCTGGAGTGTCTGCATGCGTTGCAGCTGGGCGTCCAGTGCCGCAGCCTGGGCCGTGGAGGTGCGCAACACGCGCAGTGCGGGGCCCAGTACGGCCAGCCACAGCACCGCAGCCAGCACCACGACCACGGTCAGGGTTAGCAGGCGCCTTTCGCGCGGTGCCAGTTGTGTCCAGCGAGCCTGCCAAGCGGCCAGCGGGTTTTGGCTGGGTTGAGTGGAGTTCATGGACGGCGCTCCACGCTGATGACCAGGCTGTCGCCGCGCATTTGGGCCGCGTAGCCCTGCGCCTGAAGCCGGGTGGACAGGCTCGCTAGCTGGGCGTCAGAGATCGGCTGGGTTTTAAGTCGCAACTCACCCGCTATGAATTCAATAGCTGAAGGTGTAGATTCTTCGAGGGCTAGCGTCTGAAACAGTCCCAGCATAGTTTCCAGGTCCAGGCTAGAGGCAGCCCCACTTTGGCGCTGCAAGTCGGCCAGCGCACGCGCCATTTGTTGTGGCGCATCGACCACCACGCGCACATCGGGGAAGGTGCTGAGCAGCACGGCTCGGATGGCGTCACGCTTGGCCTGCAGTGCAGACTGTTCTTTCCAGGCCCAGGCTTGCAGGCCGACCAAATTGACCACTACCAGAGCCAGCGCAGCCCACCGGGCCGGTCGCCAGTGTGGGGCGCGCCAGAGACTGATTCCCAGGGACGACAACTGCTTGCGGGTACGCGCTTGGCGGGTGCTTAGCAAGTCAAACTGGGCCAAATCCCAGCCAGACCGGGCGGCGGCCATGGCGCGCTGCGCAGCGGTTTGCAAGCTTATGCGGCCCGGGAGCAGGTGTTCGGTCAGCGCCGCTACGCCGGGTTCGGCGACGATTTCGCCAGGAACAACATCGCTTTGGGCTACATCACCACGGGCGTTTGCCAGCAGTGCGGCACTGGCGGCGTTGAGCGGTAGCACGCTCACGCCCTGTGGGCTGGCCCAAATTAGGTGCGCCTGCTCGGGCGTGCCCACAGCGTGTAGGGTATGGGCGTCGGTTGTGCCACTGGCAACGGGTTCCAGAGCGGGCACGATGCGCGCCACCGGGCGTGCGGATTGCTCCAGCGCCTGCAGCCAGGCTCGCAACCAAGCGCGGTCGCAGGCAGCCACCCAGACCGGTTCACCGGCACGGGGCTGCGGCTGGATGGCCAGGTGCAGGTTTTCGGGCTCGTCCAGCAGACGGTCCTCCAGCAGGCCGTCCAGCACGGTGCGCAGGCGTGCGGTACTGCCGTCCTGGAATAGGCCGCGGTCCAGCGTTCCCTTGGGGAGTTCTACGCGGTGCCAGGACAACTGCTCTGCGGGCACCACGACCACAACTTCGCTCTCGCCCGCCTCGGGCAGCAGGGCCAATGGCGCTACCACATGCCGAATCACCGCACCCATGTCGTCGCCCAACACGGCCGCGCAAGACGCGGTCGTGGTTGGCAGGCCGTTGGGGAGGGTGATGATCAGGTTGGACATGCTTTTTTTTGAGCAGGCTCATTGTAGGGGGGCAGTCGGTGCTGCTTGGGTGCCGCGGTCGCGCCAAAGGGTCTTGACGGTCAGGCCTTCGCGCTGCACGACCGAACGCTCTTCCACCACGGTCTGATCGATACGCAGGCGGCCCTGGACTTCAAAGTACTGCGAGGTCACGCTGTGTTGCTGGTCGTTGAGCTCAGCCGCCACCGCCGTCACGACCTTGCCGGCATCGGCCAGCGCTCGAAAGGGCGTCGTCTGGCGGCTGCTGGCCAGTTGCTGTGCCTGTGCCATGTCCAACCCGGCAATGCAGGCATACAGCACGACCGCACTGGCGGTATTGAGGTTGACCGGCGTGCGCGCCGGCAACAAGGTGATGGTGTTGCCCAGCAGCGCGAGGCTGCGTGCCGACAGGCCCAACCAGCGCAATTGTTCCAGGCGTTGCGGCATCAAGGCGGCAAAGTTGTTCTCGCCGGGATTGCTTTGGGCCAGGCGCAAATTCTCGGCCAGGCCGGCCAATTCGGAGCGTGGCAGGCCGAGTTGTTCAAAAAGCTTGGCGAACGCGCGCAGGGCTGGTTCAGATACCTTGCCGTTTTCCACCAGGTCCATCACGTTCATGCGACCCTGCAGGTCGGTGATGCGCCCGGACAGAAAGACCTGTGTGGCGGCATCGGTGGTGTCTGCCAATGCTCCCTTGTCGGCAGCCAGAAAGGTGGACAGACGGGCCTCTTCCAGTGGCACGGCCCAAGGTTCGCCCAGGTGGTCGGCACCGCCGGAACGGGCATCTTCGCGCAAGATCAGTCGAGCCCAGTCCAACGCACCAGTGAGCACCCACAGCGACTGGCTTCGCGCACGCTCGGCGGCTTCCACCTCTATGCTGCGCCACTGCTGCCACAGGGCGGCTGATGCCAAACTGGCCACCAGCGCCACCGTCAACATGGCGGTGAGCAGGGCCGCGCCGCGATCGCGTGCTTGGGGGCGGACCGGCGCTGCACTCATGATTTGCCACCACTCTGTGTCAGGCGCACCCAATCGCGGGTCAGGGTGCCGGACACAGCACTGTCGGCTGGCAGGGTTAGCACCAGGCGCACGCCATCGGGCAGGGTCAGGTTCGGGCCAGGTACCTTCTCGCCATTGGGGGGAGGGATGGCAACGTCGCTGGACAGCGGGTTGGTCCAGGCATCGGATCGGTAATAGAACACCCGCCACTGGTCTAGTGCGTAGATGCGGACTTCAGCGGCTTTTTCGGCATCGCCCGGGTTCTGCGCCCAACGGGCTGCGGTGGTCCAGGCGACTTGCAGGTCAGCCCGGGTGGCAACCGGTGCCGATTGCCAGCGTAGCCACTGACCAGATGCGCCCTCAGTGCGCCGCGTCCAGGCCACTACTTGCAGGCCATCACCCGGTGCAGTGCTGCTGCGCCGCGTAATTCGCAGTGCCCGGCCATCCCAATCCAGCGCCTGGGTATTGGGCAACTGCACCATGGCATCCAGATCGGTAGTCCATTGCGCCAGACCGGCTTGCAGCCGCATCAACTGGTCCGCGCGTTGCTGTAACAGGTGCTGGGTGCGAACCATGCCGTCAATCCCGCGCCAGCTCAAACCCGCCATCAACGCCATGACTGCGATGGCGACCAGCAATTCGATCAGGGTGAAGCCCTTGTTACGCGTGGGGGGCATCAGTACCGTCCCACCACGGTGGACAGGGTCAACAGGGGCTGCGCCCGGTCGGCTATCTGGGCTTCAACCCGCAAAAAGTTGGGATTGGGGGTGGGGCGCGCGGAGAGGGTCACGTCCAGACTGCGCCCCGCCTGTTCGCAGACACTGGTGTTATCGCCAACGGCGGGCATTTGCCGCGACAGGCGCACGGCGGTTAGTGAGTTTTCGGCACACAGTTGTGCGAGTAGCAGGTCGGACTGGCGCTCGGCATTGCGGGACAGGGAAGCGGTGGATCGCACACCTGCTGCCAATGCCACCGCCACAATGCCCAGAGCCACTAGGACTTCGATCAGCGTGAATCCCTTGATGAGCGCGGGGCGTCGGCGGTGCGCCTTCATGGTGTTGCGGTGGCCGCCTCGGTGTCGGGCAGGATGGCGAAGGGCCCCACGCCGTCGGTAGCCAGTGTGAGGCTGCGGCTGGGCTGGCTGCGTGAAACCAGGCGCACGCGCTGGGGGCCGATGATAGGTTCGGGACCTAGAATCAGGGTGCTGGTCTGGGCGGTGGTGACATCGTCGCCCAGCCACCGGGTGGGAAGTTCTGAGTCGGTGATGCCATCGAAACGAAAACCGGTGGGCGTGGTGGTCCAGCGAACCGGGTTGGCGGTCATTCGGGATTGGGCACGTGCAGATTCGAGCAGGGCGCTCAGGCGCTGGGCCTCACGTTCCAGTTGAGTTTGCGAGGAGTCGCGCAGCGACAGCCCCACACCGGCTGTGGCCAGTGCCATGATGGCGACCACGACCAGTAGTTCCAGCAGGGTGAACCCGCTATTCCCAGCTGCCGACGTCCGCATCTTTGCCCTCGCCACCGGGCTGGCCATCTGCTCCGAACGAGAGAACATCCACCTCGCCACGCACACCGGGGTTGAGGTACTGGTAGGGGCGGCCCCAAGGGTCGTTGGGTAACTTGTCCAGGTAATGCTTCCAGTTGGGCGGAACGGGGCTTTCGGTGGGTTTGGTAAGCAAGGCCTGCAGACCTTGGGCGGCGGTGGGGTAGCGCTGGTTGTCGAGTTTGTAGAGCTTGAGCGCCTGCATCAGGTTATTGACGTCGGTCTTGGCGGCAGTCGCACGTGCATCGTCAGCGCGGTCCAACACATTGGGCACGATCAGCGCGGCAAGCACACCAATGATGACCAGCACCACCATCAGTTCAATGAGGGTAAAGCCGGTTGGGCGGTGGCTGCGTCGCTTGGAGCGGGCGGTCAGGGGGTAAGTGGGTCGTGCGGTCATGGTCGTTCCATCATAATCGTGCAATGCAAACAAACGCTATTCCCATCTGGCGGGTCCGTATGGTTACTTTCGCAGTGGCCGCGCTGGCGGCGCTCACCGGCACCTACTGGGTGCTTAAGAGCATGCAAGGCCACAGTGTATCGGTGTCGGCTGCAATGGCGGGTGCGGGCGTTACCGGGGTGGACCCACAGGCGGTGGCGCGCGCACTGGGCGGCGGAAACACGCCGGTTTCGCAAGCTGATGGACAGGTTGCGTCTTCGCGGACCCCCTATGTGCTGGTGGGGGTAGTGGCAGACCCCGCACACAGTGGGGCGGCGCTTATTTCAGTGGATGGCAAGCCGGCCAAGCCCTACCGCGTGGGTGCGGTGGTGGATGGCAGCCTGGTGTTGCAGTCGGTTACTGCCCGCAAGGCCGTTCTGGCCGACGGCCCACAGGGTGCGGCCCGGCTCACACTGGAGCTGCCACCCTTGAGTCAGTGATGGCGCACAGTCGGCCTTCAATGGGACGATTGCCTGCGCTGGACATCGTTCGGGGTGTCGCTGTGTTGTGGATGACGCTCTTTCACTTTGCGTTTGATTTGAATCATTTTGGTTTTATCCACCAGAATTTCTACCACGCACCCGTGTGGACTGGGCAGCGCACCTGCATCCTTAGTCTATTCCTGTTGTGTGCAGGCTTTGGTCAGGCCATTGCTGTGCATGCCGGCCAAAGTTGGAGCCGGTTCTGGCGCCGCTGGCTACAGATTGCAGGCTGTGCCGTAGCGGTCAGCGTGGGGTCTGCGTTGATGTTCCCCAATAGCTGGATTTATTTTGGTGTGCTGCACGGTATGGCGGTCATGCTCATTGTGTGCCGCATGACCGCATCTTGGGGCGCGTGGTTGTGGCTGGCGGGACTACTTGCGAATGGAGCCGGGTTTTTCTCTGCGGAACTGCATGCCCTGCTGACGTATCCCGAGACCTGGAATGCCAATGCCCTCAACTGGATTGGGTTGATCAGCCACAAGCCCATCACCGAAGACTACGTGCCATTGCTGCCGTGGCTGGGCATGATGTGGTGGGGCATGGCGTTTGGCCAGCTTGTGTTGAACCGGGGCTGGATGGATCAATTGCCAGCACCCGGCACTAACGCCGCTATTCAAGCACTTAGCTGGATGGGCCGCTGGAGTCTGAGCTGGTACATGCTCCACCAACCGCTGCTGATTGGCAGCTTGATGCTGGTGGTTGCGCTGCGCTAGTGCTTGTTTAAAATCCGATGGCTTGCATACCCCCGATAGTATGTATATACTATGGCAGGTATACAGGAGCCAAGATGAACAGGACAGATTCACGATATCAAAGCAGCCACGGAACACGGTGGCGCGCACACGCGCTTTTGCTGGTGGCAGCCTCGGTATGGGGTGCTTCGGTACAGTCGCAAACAGCGCCAGTTCCAACGATGGTGGTGCAGGTCCAAAGTATCGGGACGGTGTATGAGTTGGATGGCGTCATTCAGCCGGTCAAACAAAGCACCATCTCCTCACAGGTTGCTGGCCGTGTGGTGAGCTTGGCGGTGAAACCTGGTGACAAGGTTCGTGCGGGTCAGGTGTTGGCCACCATTGATGACCGGGAGGCCGTGGCTGGCGTGCAAAGAAGTCAGGCCCAGATCAGCCAGGCGGATGCGGAAATGCGCAACGCCAAGGCGCAGATGGAACGCACACAAGATCTTCAACGCAAGGGGTTTGTCAGTCAGGCGGCCTTGGATACAGCGCAAGCCCAGTACAAGGGCGCGGCTGCTGCGCGTGATGTAGCCAGTGCTGCAGCCCTGCAGTCCAGCCTTGCCCAGGGATTTACGCGAGTTACTGCGCCATACGACGGTTGGGTTTTGCAAACGCAGGCTGAAGCAGGCGACCTGGCCGTTCCCGGCAAGCCTTTGCTGACGGTTTATGCGCCGCTGCCGCTGCGGGCGGTGGTGCAGGTTCCTGCCTCACGAATTACAGCGGTACGTAGCGCGGTGCAAACCCAGGTACTGGTGACGCCAGAGCAAGGCAACCCAACTTGGGTGGTGCCGCTGACGCGCAGCGCTATGCCCTCGGCAGACCCTGTTTCCCAGACCGCCGAATGGCGTTTTGAATTGGCGCCCCAAGACAGTGGTGGGCTACTGCCCGGGCAGCAGGTGCGGGTTCGATTTGCACAGGCGTCTGCTGGTGCCGTGGCCGCAAAGATGCTGGTGCCACAAACGGCTGTGTTGCGCCGTGGTGAGCTGACTGCCGTTTACAGCGTAGTCAACGGGGCTTTCTCGTTGCGTGCAGTGCGCCTGGGGGCGGACATGGGTGCACAAGGGGTTGAAGTGCTTACCGGTATTCAGCCCGGAGAAAGCATTGCCGTGGATGCAATCCGGGCCGGTTTTGCCAAAGCGGCACCTGCTGGTAACTCGGTCAAGTGAGTAACCCATGAAGGCACAAGACACAATGGGCATCTCCGGTCGCATCGCGGCGGCCTTTCAATCGAACGCGTTAACACCGCTGCTGGCACTGGTGGCGTTGTTGCTCGGACTGTTTGCCGTGCTGGTGACGCCACGTGAGGAAGAGCCCCAGATCAATGTCACTATGGCCAACGTGCTGATACCCTTCCCGGGTGCCAGCAGCGCGGATGTGCAAAACATGGTGGCGCGCCCTGCTGAGCAGGTGTTGGGTCAAATTGCAGGCATTGAACATACCTATTCTGTGGCGCGCCCTGGCATGGCCATTTTGACGGTGCAGTTCAAGGTGGGTGTGCCGCGTACCGAGGCCTTGGTGCGGCTGTATGACGTGCTGAACGCCAACCAAGACTGGCTGCCCCGCGACCTGGGCACTTTGACCCCAATCGTCAAGCCCAAAGGTATCGACGATGTGCCGGTTGTGGCCGTGACATTGTGGAGCAAGGAAGCTTTGCCCGCCTCTGAACTGGAACGCGTTGCCCACACCGTGGAAGCCGAATTCAAGGCGGTTGCCGGTGTGCGTGAAGTGCAGACCCTGGGTGGTCCTGGGCGGGAGATTCGAGTAGTGCTGGACCCGGGCCGATTGCGCGCACGCGGAGTTGACCTTATTGCTCTCAAAAAGACCATTGCAGCTGCTAATTTCGGCCAACCTGCCGGTGCCGTGCTGGAGGCTTCCAGTACCGGAGCAGCTGCCCATACCCTGATGGTGGATGCTGGCGAATTCCTGCGGACCGCCGATGACGTGGGTGATTTGGTGGTGGGTAGCAGTCAAGGTGTGCCCGTTTTCTTGCGCGATGTGGCCCGTGTCGAACCAGGTGCGCAGCAGGCTCAGCGTTATGTCCGTTTCACGCCCGGAGCCGCTACGGCGGGCGCCGAGCTGGCTGTCGATTCATCCATTGGCGGACAGTCGTTTCCTGCTGTAACTATCAGTGTGACCAAGAAACCGGGTGTCAATGCAGTTGACGTCTCCCGTGCCGTGATTGAGCGTTTGCAATCGCTGCGCAACGCCGTCATCCCTGCCAACGTCGAAGCGACCGTCACCCGGGACTATGGTGAGACAGCGGCTGAAAAGGCCAATAAGCTGATTCAGAAACTGGCATTTGCCACCGGTTCGGTGATCTTGCTGGTGGGTTTTGCGCTAGGGCGCCGCGAGGCCATTATTGTTGGGTCGGCTGTCATACTGACCTTGACTGCGACCCTATTCGCATCCTGGGCCTGGGGATTTACCTTGAACCGCGTTTCGCTGTTTGCCCTGATATTTTCTATCGGTATTTTGGTGGATGACGCCATTGTGGTGGTAGAGAATATCCACCGCCACCAGCAATTGGAGCCGCGGGCGGCCCTGCGCGATCTGATTCCGCGCGCGGTGGACGAGGTGGGTGGCCCCACCATCCTGGCGACTCTGACGGTGATTGCGGCCCTACTGCCCATGGCTTTCGTGTCGGGTTTGATGGGCCCATATATGAGCCCCATCCCCATCAATTCCAGCCTCGGTATGGCGCTGTCCTTGGCGATTGCCTTCACGGTCACACCCTGGTTGGCCTTGAAGTTCATGCATCACCATGCAACGGCTCTTACCGCGGCGGATTCGCACGCCAGTCCGGCAGCAAAGCCGTCCCGGGTACAGGCAATTTTTGATCGTATCCTGACCCCGTTTTTGAACAGTGCGCGTAAACGCTGGTTGTTGTTGATGGGAATTTTGGTGGCCTTGCTGTTGTCCGTCGGGCTGGTGCTGGTGCAGTGGGTGGTTCTGAAGATGCTGCCCTTTGACAACAAGAGCGAGTTTCAAGTGGTGGTGGATATGCCAGCCGGCACACCGCTGGAAGAAACGGCTGCCACCTTGCAAGACCTCAGCGTCTTCCTGGCCCAGCAGCCAGAGGTGCGTGATCTGCAGGCCTATGCCGGAACCGCCTCGCCCATCACCTTCAATGGTCTGGTTCGCCAGTACTACCTGCGGGCCGATGCCGAGCAAGGTGATTTGCAGGTGGCCCTGGTGGACAAGCACCACCGCAGCGAGAAAAGCCATGCCATTGCACAACGTCTGCGTCCTGCCATTGAGGCGATTGGTGCCAAGCACCACGCCAAAGTCAAGGTCGTGGAGGTGCCGCCCGGCCCACCTGTAATGTCACCGTTGGTGGCTGAAGTTTATGGTCCCGACGAAGCGGGTCGACAAAAGCTGGCCACCCAGGTTGCGGCCGCTTTTGGCGCTACAGCGGACATCGTAGGAACGGACACCAGCCTGCTTGCCGACGCACCCCGCGCTGTCCTGCGCGTGCGCCGCCAGCGTGCCGAGTCCCTGGGAATTCCCGTGGCTGCCATCGCACAAACGGTGGCATCAGCACTGTCTGGCACTGATGCTGCCTATCTGCATGATGGACAGTCCAAGTACCCGGTGCCGGTGCGCATCCAGTTGCCACCGGAAAGCCAGGTGGGCCTGGAGGCGTTGCTGGCACTGCCCCTGCGCGCAGCCAACGGCCAATTGGTTCCCTTGTCTGAACTGGTACAGGTGGAGCGTGGAGTGATTGACAAGCCGCTTTACACCAAGGATCTGCTCGGGGTGAGTTATGTCATGGGTGATATGGCAGGCAAGCTGGATTCACCCCTGTATGGCCTGTTTGCTGTTAGAACAACGCTCAAGGATGCAACACCTGCAGGTAGTGACCCAGTGGGTGAATACTGGATACGCCAGCCCAATAATCCCTACCAAGCCTATGCGATCAAGTGGGATGGTGAGTGGCAAATCACCTACGAGACCTTTCGCGACATGGGCACCGCCTATGGCGTGGGCCTGATCCTGATCTACCTGTTGGTGGTGGCCCAGTTCCGCAACTACCTCACGCCGCTGGTCATCATGGCGCCCATTCCGCTGACCATCATTGGAGTACTGCCAGGCCACGCCTTGCTGGGTTCGCAGTTCACCGCCACCAGCATGATTGGCATGATTGCATTGGCGGGCATCATTGTGCGGAATTCCATTTTGCTGGTGGACTTTATCGAGCTGCAAGTCCGTGAGGGCATGCCGTTCAAAGAAGCGGTATTGCAGTCAGCCGTGGTGCGCGCGCAGCCCATTGTGCTGACGGGGGTCGCCGCCATGATCGGAGCCTTCTTCATTCTGGATGACCCCATTTTCAATGGACTGGCCATTTCGCTGATTTTTGGAATTTTGGTGTCGACCCTATTGACGTTAGTGGTCATACCCGTCCTTTACTACGCCTTGTACCGGCGCCGTATGGAATCGCGCGAAGACGCGAACCCGTTAGTCCATTCCACTTCAACAACTTGATAACAGAAGGAGACACACCATGGCACATATCGTCATCATGGGCGCAGGCATCGGTGGCATGCCCGCCGCTTACGAAATGCGCGCGATGCTGGACAAAGAGCACCGCATCACCGTTGTCAATTCAACGGATTATTTTCAGTTTGTCCCCAGCAATCCGTGGATTGCGGTTGGCTGGCGCGAGCGTGAGCAGATTACCGTTCCGATTGCCCCTTATCTGGAGCGCAAGGGCATTCAGTTCGTTCCCAAAGCAGTGACAGCCATTGACGCGACGGCCAACCGCCTGACATTGGATGGTGGTGACACACTGGATTACGACTACTTGGTGATCACCACTGGCCCCAAGCTTTCGTTTAATGAAGTGCCCGGCGCGGGTCCTGCCAATTCCGGGGGCGGCGGCTTCACCCACTCGATCTGCACGGTGGATCATGCGCAGGAATTTTTTGCTGATTACAAAAAATTTCTGGAAAACCCGGGCCCGGTGGTGATTGGCGCAATGCCTGGCGCCAGTTGTTTTGGTCCGGCCTACGAGTTTGCTTTTATCCTGGATACGGATTTGCGCAAGCGCAAATTGCGCAACAAAGTGCCAATCACCTACATCACCAGTGAGCCCTACATTGGCCACTTGGGACTGGGTGGCGTGGGCGACAGCAAATCGATGCTGGAATCTGAAATGCGGGGCCGCGACATGAAGTGGATCACCAATGCCAAGACGACCCGGGTGGAAGACGGCAAGATGTTCGTTACCCAGCTTGACGAACTCGGTGCCGTGTACAAGGAACATGAAGTGGGCTTCAAGTTGTCCATGATGTTGCCGGCGTTCAAGGGCGTCGATCCGGTGGCGGCCGTGCCCAATCTGTGCAACCCACGTGGCTTCGTGATCATTGATGAATTCCAGCGCAGCAAAGCTTACCGCAACATCTTCTCGGCGGGCGTGTGCGTGGCCATTCCACCGGTCGAGGTAACGCCGGTGCCCACCGGAACCCCCAAAACCGGTTACATGATCGAGAGCATGGTGGGTGCCATCGTTCACAACATTGCAGACGAACTCAAGGGCCAGCCCGCGGTAGCCAAGGGCACCTGGAATGCGATCTGCCTGGCTGACATGGGTGACACCGGCGCAGCCTTCGTGGCGCTGCCGCAAATCCCACCACGCAATGTGAACTGGTTCAAGAAAGGCAAGTGGGTCCATCTCGCCAAGATTGCGTTTGAGAAGTACTTCATCCGTAAGATCAAAAAGGGCACCTCGGAGCCGATCTATGAGAAATACGTTCTCAAACTCTTGGGGATCGTTCGCTTGTCTGGCGATAAGTAATACGCACACAGCACGCCGCGTGCGTGTTGCGGCCTTTGTTTGGATTTTTATAGGAGTAACCACCATGACCGTTCAACGTTATATCGTTGTGTTTGCAGGCTTGTTCATCATGATTTCTTTGGCGCTGGGTGTGGAAGGCAGCCCGTTTTTTCTTAGCAAGTGGGCGCTGGCTTTTACCGCTTTTGTGGGAGTCAATCTGTTCCAGTCGGGCTTTACCAACTTTTGCCCGCTGGGCATCATCCTGAAGAAGCTGGGTGTGCCCGAGTCGAAAATCGGCTGCGCCAACTGAAACCGCAAGCGCAATGAGCGAATCCAATGTACACATCCAGCTTCGCCAGAAGCAGGACTACCAGTTTGATGTGCAATTTGGTGCCCAGGTGCCATCTTTGTTGGCGGACGAGCCTGCACCCCTAGGGAATGGCGTCGGGCCTTCACCGGTGCAGCTGTTGGCTGCTGCGGTGGGCAATTGCCTGTCGGACTCTTTGTTGTTTGCCCTGCGCAAGTTCAAACAATCGCCCGAACCCATTCAATGTGATGTGTACGCCGAAGTGGGCCGTAACGAGCAGGGTCGCGTTCGGGTGTTGCAGATGCGTGCGGTACTGACGATGGGCGTGCCTGCGGCTGAACTGGAACACCTGGAGCGCGTGCTAAGCACGTTTGAGACCTATTGCACGGTGACCCAGAGCGTAGGGCAGGGCATACCCATTGCCATTGAGGTGTACGACAGTCTGCAAGCTCGGTTGAAGTAAGGCTTTTTCCGGCGTCAGCCAAATAGGGAAACATCAACGAAAATGACCAGATCTAATTCCAGAACTGATGAAAGTTGCAAAGTGACCGTTTTGACTGACAGCCAGGCCCGCACCGATGTCTTGAATCGCTTGCGCCGTGCCGAAGGACAGATCCGTGGCATTCAGCGCATGGTGGAAGAAGGCGAGGATTGCCTCAAGATCGGCCAGCAATTTGCTGCGGTTCGCAAGGCGCTGGACAGTACTTACCTGCGCATGACCGTTTGTTTCATGGAGCAGGAGTTGCAAGCCCGCATGCAACCTGATGCGGCGCAAAAGGCCGACCTGGACCACATGCTCAAGGATATGGAAACGCTACTCGCCCGTATGGGCTGAGGTAATGACACCACCGCCCAGGCACACCTCGCCGTCGTACAGCACGGCGGATTGCCCCGGGGTAACAGCCCACTGTGCCTGGGTGAATTCCAGACCAAAACTCTGAGGGCTGGAATTGTGCAGCGTGCAGGGTGCGTCGGCCTGCCGGTAGCGCGTCTTGGCTGCCAGCCCGGTGGCCGCAGGGGGTGTATCAGCAACCCAACTGGCATCTTGCGCCTGTAGCGACAGGGACTGCAGCCAAGGGTGCTCATGCCCCTGTACCACCCACAAAGTATTGCTGGCCATGTCTTTGCGTGCCACGAACCAGGGTGCATGCTCGCCCCCGCCTCTTTGAACACCTTTGGCCTTGATGCCGCCAATACCCAAGCCCTGGCGCTGGCCCAAGGTGTAGAACGACAAGCCCACATGCTGCCCGATAGTGCGCCCGCGCGGATCCTTGATGGGGCCCGGCTCCTTGGCAATGTAGCGGTTCAAAAACTCCCGGAATGGGCGCTCGCCAATAAAGCAAATGCCGGTGGAATCTTTCTTTTTGGCATTGGGCAGGTGCATGTTCTCGGCAATGCGGCGCACTTCAGTCTTGTGCAGCTCACCCACTGGAAAAAGCGTCTTGGACAGCTGGGTCTGGTTCAGGCGGTGCAGAAAGTAGCTTTGATCCTTGCCGGGGTCTAACCCTTTGAGCAGCTCATGTAGCCCGGTTTGCGGGTTCAGCCGGACGCGCGCATAGTGGCCGGTGGCAATTTTTTCGGCTCCCAGGCGCATGGCATGGTCCAAAAAGGCCTTGAATTTGATTTCGGCGTTGCACAGGATATCGGGGTTGGGCGTGCGCCCGGCCTGGTATTCGCGCAGAAACTCGGCAAAGACGCGGTCTCGGTATTCGGTGGCAAAGTTGACGTGCTCGATCTCGATGCCAATCACGTCGGCCACGGCGGCGGCGTCCACAAAGTCGATGTTGGAGGAGCAGTATTCGCTGTCGTCGTCATCTTCCCAGTTCTTCATGAAGATGCCGATCACCTCGTGGCCCTGTTGTTTGAGCAAATAGGCGGTAACCGCAGAATCCACGCCGCCGCTCAACCCCACCACCACACGTTGCTTTGTCATCCCTGGATTTTAAGGGGATGGCTTCTGTGGAATGGTTGTGATGAAAATAGACATCTAGCCCTCGTCGATATTACATAAGTCACTATCAAAATAATAGTAATTGTGTCAAACGTATACGCTGGACTCGGTATGCACCAAATCCAGGGGATAGCGTTGCCCAGTCAAATAGTCTTCCAAGCACTGCAGCACCAGCGGGCTGCGGTGGCGTGCGCTGCTGGCGCGTATCTCGTCAGCGGTGAGCCACAGGGCGCGGACAATGCCAGTGTCCAGTACGCGATCGGGTTCGTGGGCACCTAGCTCCCCGCAAAAGGCGAAACGCAGGTAAGTGGTGTCGTGTCCGCCGCAGGATTGTTGGCGGGATAGGTAGATGCCGACCAGCGCGCGTGGGGTGAATCCGTAGGCGGTCTCTTCCAGTGTTTCGCGCACGCAGGCCTGGGCAGGAGACTCGCCGCAATCGAGATGACCGGCCGGGTTGTTCAGGCGCAGGCCTTGTTCGGTCTGCTCTTCAACCAGCAGAAATTGGCCTGCCCGCTCTATCACAGCCGCGACAGTCACATTGGGTTTCCAGCGGGTGTCCATGCCTGATTCTCCGGGGGAGTTGCCTAACTAACGCTAGTTTGACACATGTCACTAGTACCCCTGCCGAGAAGCGCCCTAAATTCAGTTAAGCTTTCAGGTTGCTTACGTCCCGGACAGTAACCCTGTTGTCGCAGACGTCGGGATAGTTGGAATAACTTGTCGAGGAGTCGCTTCATGCAAACTGGTGTATCCACAGAAACGGCGCAACGCATTGGCGTCCCGCGCGAGATTTTCCCGGGTGAAAAACGTGTGGCAACGGTCCCCGAGGTCGTCGAAAAGCTCATCAAACTGGGCTTCAAGGTGGCTGTGGAGTCTGGCGCAGGGGACTTGGCCAATTTCAGTGACGACGCCTACCGTGCAGCGGGTGCCGAAGTGATTGACGGTGCCGCCAATTTGTGGGCCGCGTCGGATATCGTATTCAAGGTCCGGGGGCCGACGTCAGAAGAGGTAGGCCTGCTGCGCGAGGGCGCAACGCTGATCGGGTTCATCTGGCCAGCCCAGAACCCGGAACTGATGCAGCAGCTTGCCGCCAGGAACGTGAACGTGTTGTCGATCGACGCGCTGCCGCGCATGCTGAGTCGCGCGCAGAAGATGGATGCGTTGACATCCATGGCCGGTGTCACTGGCTACCGCGCCGTCATTGAGGCGGCCAACGCCTTTGGACGCTTCTTCAATGGCCAGATCACGGCGGCAGGCAAGGTGCCGCCGGCCAAGGTTTTTATCGCCGGTGCCGGTGTGGCCGGTTTGGCGGCGATCGGAACGGCCGCCAACCTCGGCGCCATCGTGCGCGCCAACGATACCCGAGCCGAAGTGGCCGACCAGGTCAAGTCGCTGGGTGGTGAATTTGTGAAGGTTGAATACGAGGAGGAAGGTTCCGGCGGTGGCGGTTATGCCAAGGTGATGAGCGAAGGTTTCCAGCAAGCCCAACGCGATATGTACGCCCAACAGGCTCGCGAGGCGGACATCATCATCACCACCGCCCTCATCCCCGGAAAGCCTGCACCCAAGCTCATTACCGCCGAGATGGTGAAAAGCATGAAGCCCGGCAGTGTGATCGTCGACATGGCGGCCGAGCAGGGTGGCAACTGCGAGCTGACCGAGCCAGGTCAAGCGGTGGTCAAGTACGGTGTGACCATCGTCGGTTACACCGACCTGGCCTCGCGCCTGGCCAAGCAATCGTCAACGCTGTATGGAAACAACCTGTTCCGCCTTGCCGAAGAGCTGTGCAAGACCAAGGACGGGATCATCAACGTCAATATGGAAGACGATGCCATCCGCGGTCTGACCGTCATCAAGGAAGGCAAGATCACTTGGCCAGCACCTGCGCCTACGTTGCCAGCGGCACCCGCTGCGTCTGCGGCTGCCAAACCTGTTCTCGCAGCGGCCGCCAAGAAGGGGCATGGGGCGGTCAGTGAACCCATGGCCGGGAACAAGCTCGCCATTCTGTTCGGTGTGATGGCCCTGTTGTTCTGGGTCGTCGGAACGTCGGCACCCAAAGAGTTCTTGTCGCACTTCACCGTGTTTGTGCTGGCCTGTTTTGTGGGCTACATGGTGGTCTGGAACGTGAAGCCGGCGCTGCATACACCGCTGATGAGCGTGACCAATGCCATCAGCAGCATCATTGCCATTGGCGCCCTGATTCAGGTGTCGCCATTGGCCAATGCGGTAGATAGGCCCAATAGTGTCATCAGCTGGGTGGCTGCAGCAGGCATAGTGCTGACGGCCATCAATATGTTCGGCGGCTTTGCCGTTACCCAGCGCATGCTGGCCATGTTCCGTAAATAAGTAAGGAAACGACAGATGTCTGCAGAATTGGCAACGGTCTCCTACATTGGTGCGACCATACTTTTTATCCTCAGTCTGGGTGGCCTGTCCAACCAAACGACCGCCTTGCGCGGCAACCTCTACGGCATGATCGGTATGACGTTGGCGGTATTGGCCACCGTCTTCGGTCCAAAGGTCACGATGGCCGGCATCCCCTGGATCGTCGTCGCCATGCTGATCGGTGCGGGCATCGGCATTTATGCCGCTCGCACGGTCCAAATGACCCAAATGCCCGAACTGGTCGCACTGATGCACAGCATGGTGGGTCTGGCAGCCATGTTGGTGGGTTTTGCGACGTTCATTGACCCCGAGGCTTCCAAAGGTTTTGAAGGCGCGGCCAAGTCGATCCACGAAATTGAAATCTATGTCGGTATTTTCATTGGTGCCGTCACCTTTGCGGGCTCTGTGATTGCGTTTGGCAAGTTGTCGGGCCGCATCGGTGGCAGCCCGGTGCTGCTGCCGGGGCGCCATTGGCTCAACCTGGCGGGCTTGTTGATCGTGATCTATTTTGGGCGCGAGTTCATGAACGCCCATGATGTGGCCACTGGCACGATGCCGTTGATCGTGATGACCGTGGTTGCATTGCTGTTTGGCGTGCACATGGTGATGGCCATTGGCGGCGCAGACATGCCGGTGGTGGTTTCCATGCTCAACAGCTATTCCGGCTGGGCTGCAGCGGCCACCGGTTTCATGTTGTCCAACGATTTGCTGATTGTGGTGGGTGCCCTGGTGGGCTCCAGCGGTGCCATTCTGTCTTACATCATGTGCAATGCCATGAATCGCAGCTTCATCAGCGTGATTGCAGGTGGTTTCGGCACTGCCAGTGCGGCTCCCAAATCTTCAGGTGACGCAGCCCAACCGGTGGGTGAGGCAGTTCCAATCAACGCCCTCGAAACGGCAGAACTGCTGCGCGAAGCAAAAAATGTGATCATCGTTCCGGGCTATGGCATGGCGGTCGCGCAGGCCCAGCACACCGTGTTCGAAATCACCAAATTTCTGCGTGAGAAGGGCGTGAACGTGCGTTTCGGTATCCATCCGGTGGCCGGACGGATGCCAGGCCACATGAACGTGTTGCTGGCCGAGGCCAAGGTGCCCTACGACATTGTGTTCGAAATGGATGAGTTGAATGACGACTTTCCCGATACTGATGTGAGCATGGTGATTGGCGCCAACGACATCGTCAATCCTTCAGCGCAGGATGACCCGAGCAGCCCCATCGCGGGTATGCCGGTGCTGGAGGTCTGGAAGGCCAAGACGTCCATCGTGATGAAGCGAAGCATGGCGTCCGGTTACGCGGGCGTCGACAACCCCCTGTTCTACAAAGAAAACAACCGCATGCTGTTTGGCGACGCCAAGAAGATGCTGGACGAAGTCCTGACCGCGTTGAAGGCTTGACTTCGGTTTGGCTAGGGAAAACACCAAGGGTTATCCAAGTGGTGACCCTAGCCATTCAAAGGCAGAATATCTGGTTACATCACAGATGGGACAGGCAAGCATGACAGACCGCATTTGGCTCAGTAGTTACCCCGAAGGGGTGCCAGCCGACATCAATGTTTCTGCCTACACCTCTTTGGTGGCGTTGATGGAAGAAAGTTTTCAGAAATACGCTAACCGTGTGGCCTACAACTTCATGGGGAAGGATGTTACCTATGCCCAGACTGATAGTTTGAGCCAGGCGTTTGGGGCGTATTTGCAGAGCCTGGGTTTGACCAAGGGTGATCGCGTGGCGATCATGATGCCCAATGTGCCGCAGTATCCTGTGGTTGTAGCTGGCATCTTGCGTGCCGGCTTTGTTGTGGTGAATGTCAATCCTTTGTACACGCCGCGCGAGTTGCAACACCAACTCAAGGATTCGGGTTCCAAAGCCATCGTCATCATTGAGAACTTTGCAAACACGCTGGAAAAGTGCATTTCCGCAACGCCCATTAAGCATGTGGTCTTGTGCGCGATGGGCGATCAGTTGGGATTGCTCAAAGGCGCTTTGGTCAACTACGTTGTACGCAGCGTCAAGAAAATGGTGCCCGCGTACAGCTTGCCCGAAGCGGTTCGATTCAATGCCGCCATTGCCGTCGGGACCAAGGCGCCGTTCAAAAAGCCGGACATCAAGGCCGACGACGTGGCCGTGCTGCAGTACACCGGTGGTACCACGGGCGTATCCAAAGGGGCGGTGCTGCTGCACCGCAACCTGATTGCCAATGTGCTGCAATCGGAAGCGTGGAACAACCCGGTGATGTACCAAATACCGGCCAACGAACAGACCACCGGGGTTTGCGCGCTGCCGCTGTACCACATCTTCGCGTTCACAGTGGGCATGATGTTATCGATGCGCATGGGCGGCAAGCTGATTCTGATTCCAAATCCGCGTGATATTGCTGGTGTGCTCAAGGAACTCCGCAATCACACCATCCATTCGTTCCCAGCCGTCAATACCCTGTTCAATGGATTGGCCAATCACCCCGATTTCAATACCGTCGACTGGAGCCATTTGAAGGTCTCAGTTGGAGGTGGCACGGCGGTACAGAGCAGTGTGGCCAAGTTGTGGTTCGAGAAGACGGGTTGCCCCATTTGTGAAGGCTACGGCTTGAGCGAAACCTCGCCATCTGCCAGTTGTAATGTGGTCACCGCCACTGAGTACACCGGAACCATTGGCGTGCCCCTGCCCAATACGTTCATGAAGCTGCTGGATGATGATGGCAATGAATCGCCTCCCGGTCAGGCTGGTGAGATTGCTATCAAGGGTCCGCAGGTGATGGCTGGCTACTGGCAACGCCCGGATGAGACGGCCAAGGCCATGACTGCCGACGGTTTCTTCAAGACCGGTGACGTGGGTGTGGTGGACGAACGCGGGTTCTTCAAAATCGTGGACCGCAAGAAAGACATGATTCTGGTTAGCGGCTTCAACGTCTTCCCGACCGAGTTGGAGGACGTGGTGGCGCAGATGCCGGGCGTGTTGGAGTGCGCCTGCGTGGGCGTGAGCGATGCCAAGTCCGGCGAGGCAGTCAAACTGGTTATCGTCAAGAAGGACCCCAATCTCACCGAAGAGGCTGTACGCGCCTTTTGTAAGGAAAATCTGACTGGTTACAAACAACCCAAGGTAATTGAGTTCCGCTCCGAGTTGCCCAAGACACCAGTGGGCAAGATTCTGCGCAGGGAGTTGCGCGACAAATAGGGTGGTTTTGTTTTTCTAACCACTGTGGGCTGCAATTTGTGGAATGGCCTCCATCAGTAAGGTCGTGACCTTTTTCGCGTTGCTGTTGAAGACCGCCAGAATCGCATCCCAGCTCACGGGTTCTTCATCGGTCTTCCAGCAGTCATAGTCGGTACTCATGGCTACCGCAGCGTAAGGGATTTTGGCCTCGTTAGCCAGGGCCGCTTCGGTGGCGATGGACATGTTGATGACGTCAGCACCCCAGGCGCGAAACATCCTGGACTCTGCCCGCGTCGAGAAACGAGGACCCTCTATCGTCACCACGGTTCCGGTGGGATGAAAGGCAAAACCATTGCGTTTGCAAACATCAATCAAGGTGGCCCGCAGGTCTGGGTTGAACGGGTCGGCCATGGGTGTGTGCACTGGTTGATGGGACGCAAATTGTTCGTGGAACGTCATGGCACGCTGCTTGGTGAAGTCGATGAATTGGTCCAGGATGACCAAGTCACCCCGGCCAATCTCTTCGCGTAGCGACCCCACTGCCGTTGTTGCAAGGATGTGGGTGCAACCCGCAGCCTCTAGTGCCTGAATATTGGCGCGGTAGTTGACCTGGCTGGGTGGGATGGTGTGCGCGCGGCCATGACGACCCAGTATTGCCACCTCGACTCCTGCAATTGTTCCCCGCTTCAGGGGGGCAGAGGGGTCCCCCCAACGGGTATTAACCAGCGTGTCGTAAGCGCCCACCAGGATGTCCGGATTGTCCAGGCCGCTGCCACCAATAATGCCGATTCGGATCATGTTTCTGATGTCCTTTGAAGCGATGCAAGCAGGGCCTGCAAGGTGGATGGCATGTTCGCTCCGCAGGCAACCACACCTTCGTCGTGGCCGGCCATGACAAATACGAACGGCAGTTGCTGCTGCGTAGCCACCAATGCTCCGACGCTGCGCGCCATGGCGGGAGTTCCATAAGGAATGTCTGCAGAAGTTGATGGCGCAAGCCGGCGCAGCAGGTCGTCAAACAATACCCGGCTGTGCACGTGCATCACCCAATGCACCAAGGGCTGGGCGGCATAGATAGCGCCATGCGTCATGGACTCGGACGAGGCGGGTAGCGATCCCATGGACTGTACGCAGTTGTTCTCTACCGCGAATGACTCCACCAAACAAAACTGTTCCGATTGCAATGTACGCAGGGCGCCCGTGGCGCTGGCGGTGATCACAAACTGGTTGCCACTATTGCGAAAGCTCAGGTTGCCGTAGCCGACTCCGTCGGGATAGACGCCAATCAATCCCAGGTCAAACAGCGCAGTCCGTGCCTGGTTGAGTTCGTCCAGTTGGGCGGAGTGCGGCACTATCCCGTCACGACGCTCCGCCACATATTTGACGTATCCTTCGTCCATCTAGCGGTGCTCCGGGAACAGCGAAAGGATGGCGTCTTCAGTGGCAGCACAAAGGCCACGTTCACAGATCAATTGCGTCACCAACCGGGCTGGTGTGACATCAAAGCCCCAGTTGCGGGCTGGTGTTGTCGCTGGGCAAATGCGCACACATTCCACCGTACCCGCCGCAGTCAGGCCTGTCATGAAGCGCACTTCATCGGCGTCACGTTCCTCGATTGGGATGTTGGCAATGCCATCGTGCAGGGAGAAATCTAACGTAGATGAAGGCAAGGCAACGTAAAAGGGAATTTCATTGTCACGTGCAGCCAGGGCCTTGAGATAGGTGCCGATCTTGTTGGCTACATCGCCGTTGCGGGTGACCCGGTCGGCACCGGTGATGACCATGTCCACCAATCCGTGCTGCATCAGGTGCCCGCCGGCATTGTCGGCAATCAGGGTGTGCGGCACACCATGTTGTCCCAACTCCCAGGCGGTCAGGCTGGCGCCCTGGTTGCGGGGGCGGGTTTCGTCCACCCAAACGTGTACCGGTATATCGGCATCGTGGGCAGCATAGATGGGTGCCGTGGCCGAGCCGCCGTCAACAAATGCCAGCCAGCCCGCATTGCAGTGCGTCAGGATATTGACCGTCTGGCCCAGTTTGCGCCGCGACAGTGCGGCGATCAGGGGTAGTCCATGCACGCCGATGCGCCGACAGTATTCGGTATCCTCATCGGCGATGGCTTGTGCTGCCTCTCGGGCTATCGTGCGTTGCTGATCAGGTGCGGTGCCTGAGTTAATGGCCTGTGCCATGCGGTCTACGGCCCATGCCAGATTGGCCGCAGTGGGTCGTGTTGCCTTCAGTGCGGCGCCTGCCCGTGCCATGAAATCGGTAAAACCTGATTCAGGTGCCTCCAAAGTGGCCAGGTACATGCCATAGGCTGCGCAGGCGCCGATTAGTCCAGCCCCGCGCACGGTCATGTCCCGGATGGCGCTGCATATATCCTGAACGGTATGCAGATCGACCACCTCGAAGGCATGGGGTAACCGGGTCTGGTCGATGATTTGCACCACACGCGCGTCCCCTGGCTTAAGCCAAATGGTGCGGTATGGAATGCCGTCTACTTTCATGGACGTGAGACACGCACCTATTTCAACCAACCGCGTTTGCGGAAGTACCACATAGGTACCAAGGCGCTGGCGATCATCACTGCCAGTGCATAGGGGTAGCCCAGGCTCCAGTCCAGCTCCGGCATGGCCTTGAAGTTCATGCCATAAATGCTGGCGATCAGGGTTGGTGGCAGCAAGGCCACGCTGGCCACAGAGAAAATTTTGATGATCTTGTTCTGGTTGATATTGATAAAACCGACGGTGGCATCCATCAAGAAGTTGATCTTGTCGAACAGGAAGGCAGTGTGCGAATCGAGTGAGTCGATGTCTCGCAGAATCTGGCGCGCTTCCTCAAATTGCTCGCCATTGAGCATCTTGCTGCGCATCATGAAGCTCACGGCACGACGCGTGTCCATCACGTTGCGACGAATGCGCCCGTTCATGTCCTCGTGGCGGGCAATGGACCCCAGCACCACGCTTGCAAGCGCATCCGTGACGTCGCCGGAAAGCACCTGGGTACTTACCTTTTCGAGATTGTCATAAATACCTTCCAGCGTGTCGGCAGAGTATTCGGCATCGGCATCGAACAGCTTGAGCAACACTTCCTTGGCATCTTCGATGAGGCCTGGTGCCCTGCGCGCGCGCATACGCAACAGTCGAAACACGGGGACGTCTTCATCGTGGATGGAAAACAGCACACCCTTGCTCTTGAGTTCACTGTTGACCTGGTTCAGGATGAATGCAACCCGAACTGTGCGCGGGTCGTTGTCGTCGGCGATCAGGAAGTCACTGCGGATGTGTAGTTCACCGTTGTCTTCTTCGTAGAAGCGCGCGGACTCTTCGATGTCCTCATCCATAGCGTCTTCGGGAATGGAGAGGCCATAGTACTGTTTGACCCAGCGCTTTTCCTCAACCGTAGGTGACTCCAGATCGACCCAAATGGGTTGAAACTGCGACAGTTCTTCCAGTGATTCGATCTCTTCCTGAAAGAGGCGCCCGTTGGCGAGCGTGAAAATATTGAGCATGGTGGTTCAATCGGGGTCATCAATCGGGGTCAGATTCCAAGAAGTGCTCGCCAGAAGTGGTACCTCTCAAATTATCGCATTGCCAAAGGTGGCGCGTGCTTGCTAGGACATAGCATTTTGTGAGACGTAAATATGCTGCGCTGCGGCAGGTAAATAGGCGTTGCAATTCGCCATTTTCGGGCGCATAGTCATTTCGCGGCGGTCAAATTTTGAAAGATTTGCATGCTGTTCTTGTCACCCATTCGGTGCAAGATTTTTAACCCGAGAGCAACTGGAGGCTATTTATGAACTTGACGATCAGCGGTCACCATCTTGAAGTTACCCCGGCCCTGCGTAGTTATGTCACGACCAAGCTTGATCGAATCATGCGGCATTTTGACCAGGTGGTTGATGTCAAGGTGCTACTTACCGTTGAGAAGCAAAAGGAAAAGGAGCGCCGGCAACGTGCCGAATGCAATATCCACGTCAAAGGCAGCGACATGTTTGCTGAAAGTTCCCATGAAGACCTGTACGCCGCTGTCGACGAACTGGTTGACAAGCTGGACCGTCAGGTCGTTCGCCACAAGGACCGAGTGAAAGACCATCACCATGAAGCGCCCAAGCGCTTGATGTGATCCGTTTGCTGCCTTTTTTGGCCAAATAGCCGCCCGGACCCCGGGCGGTTTTTTTGTGTATAGTCCGACCACACCATGAACCGTTTAGCAAGTATCCTGTCCCCGGCGCAAGTGCTGGCGCAAGTAGAAGTCACCAGCAAGAAGCGGGCTTTTGAAGAGGCGGGTTTGTTGTTCGAGAATCTGCACGGATTGAGCCGTGCACTGGTCACCGACAGCCTGTTCTCGCGTGAACGTTTAGGCTCTACTGGTTTGGGCCATGGTGTGGCCATCCCTCATGGGCGTATCAAAGGCCTCAAAGCACCCATGGCTGCCGTGTTCCAGCTGGCCCACCCCATTGGTTTTGATGCCCCTGATGACCAGGTGGTTGAGTTGTTGATTTTTCTGCTGGTGCCTGAGGCTGCTACGCAAAAGCACCTGGAAATACTGTCTGAGATCGCCGAGCTGCTCAGTGACGCAGATTTGCGCGAAAAACTCAAGGCTAGCACCGATGCCGCACAAATGCATGCGCTGATTTCCTGCTGGAAGTCAGCGCAGGTGGCCTGATTCGAGCCTGATTTTCGGCGTTTTCCGTGAAACCCACCGCAGTTAGCGCCGATGTTCTCTTTGAAGAGTTTCGCACCCGTCTACATTGGGAGTGGCTCGCCGGCTTGGGCGCATCCGAGCGTCGCTTCGACGAGGTTGCGGTGCGGGCCGCCCGCTCAGGCGCTGATCTGGTGGGTTATCTCAACTACATCCACCCCTACCGCGTACAAATTCTCGGTGAGCGAGAGATAGCCTACATCACCAGCGCCACTGCGGACGATTGTGCGCGCCGCGTTGCACGCATCGTGACTCTGGAGCCGCCGGTGCTGGTGCTGGCCGATGGGCAAACGGCTCCGCAGGCATTGCTGGCCATGTGCGAGCGGGCGCAGATTCCCATGTTTGCCACCCACGAGTCGTCGGCGTTTGTGATTGACGTTCTGCGGGCATATCTGTCCAAACACTTCGCCGACCGCTCCTCCATGCATGGCGTGTTCATGGACATTCTTGGCCTGGGGGTGTTGATCACCGGCGAGTCCGGCTTGGGGAAAAGTGAATTAGGCCTGGAATTGATTTCCCGTGGCAATGGCCTGGTGGCTGACGATGCTGTGGACCTTTTCCGTATCAACCAGACCACCATCGAAGGGCGCTGCCCGGAGTTACTTCAGAACCTGTTGGAAGTTCGGGGCATTGGCCTGCTCGACATTCGCGGCATTTTTGGAGAGACCGCAGTGCGCCGCAAAATGCGGCTCAAAATCATTGTGCACTTGGTGCGCCGCGAAACGCTGGAGCGTGAATACGAACGTATTCCCTACGAGCCGCTAACCCAGGACATCCTGGGCGTGCCGGTGCGCAAGGTAGTCATTCAGGTGGTGGCAGGGCGCAATATTGCCGTGTTGGTGGAAGCAGCCGTGCGCAACACCATTTTGCAATTGCGTGGCATTGATACGTACCAGGAATTTGTCGAACGCCATCGCAAGGCCATGGAAAAAGGAGACTAGGATCGTTCGGCAGAAACGCTGCCACGCTCACTTTCCATCTCGGCGCGGTGAGGGCAATTGTCCTTGACGCAGTTAGCGTAAAGACTGAGTGCATGGTCCGAAATGGTAAAACCCTTGGCCTTTGCCACCGCTTGCTGGCGGTTTTCGATTTCCGCGTCGTAAAACTCCTCGACCCGGCCACAGTCCAGACACACCAGATGGTCATGGTGCTTGCCCTCGTTCAACTCGTACACGGCTTTTCCACTCTCAAAGTGGCTGCGGCTCAGGATACTGGCTTGCTCAAACTGTGTCAGAACCCGGTACACAGTGGCAAGTCCGACGTCGGAGCGGTCCTTTAGCAGGACGCGAAAAACGTCTTCCGCCGTCAAGTGGCGCTGCGCGCTGCGTTGGAACACCTCAAGGATTTTCAGGCGGGGAATGGTGGCCTTCAGTCCGGTGTTCTTGAGTTCGTCGATATTGGTCATTGGCATCTTTCCGCCTGGACAGCTCGGGGTGGCGCGCGGTGCTCAACCGCTACAATCCGACGATCATAGCTTGCGTAACCTTCCATGTCCGACATTAACTGCCGTGCCCTTCGCTTGAACCTGGTTGTCCTGGCGCTTGCAGGGCTTGCGGGTTGTAGCAGCTTCAATGGCGCGTCCAGCCGGATCGCCGGAATTGTTTCGCCCTACCGCATTGACATCGTCCAAGGTAATGTGCTGACCCGTGAGCAGGTTGGCATGCTCAAACCCGGCATGCAGCGCGCCCAGGTGCGCGAAATCCTGGGGACGGCACTGTTGGTTAGCGTGTTTCATGCCGATCGTTGGGACTATGTGTTCACCCTCAAGCAGCAAGGTGGGTTGCGCCAGTCGCGCAAGGTTACGGTGTTTTTCAAGGATGGCGTGATGGATCACGTCGATGCCGACGAGCTGCCCAGTGAAGCGGAGTTTGTGGCGACTTTGAAGTCGTCGGTGCCCTCCAATGCGGGGCCTGCACTGGAAGCATCCGAGGAAGCCTTGAGTAAGTATCCACCACCCTCCCGGCCGACTCCCATAATCGGACCGGCCGCTGCCACGACGGACTATCCGCCTCTGGAATCCGCGCGCCCGTAGGCCAGTTTCCCCTTTGAGGACCGTGACATGACGTACAGAATTGCTGTGGCCGGTGCATCTGGCCGCATGGGACAAATGCTGGTGGATGCGATCCGGGAGGCAGACGATTGCACCCTGACCGGTGCTCTGGATATGGCCGGTTGTGCTGCCATTGGCCAAGACGCCGGCGCTTTGGCTGGCAAACCCGTGGGCGTTGTGATCACTGCGGACCTGCGTGCGGGTCTGCAGGCTGGCTCAGCCCTGATCGACTTCACCCGCCCCGAAGGAACCCTCGCCCATTTGCAGGTCTGCCGTGCGCTGGGTGTCGCTGCCGTCATCGGCACTACCGGCTTTACCGAGGCCCAGAAGGCCGAAATCGCCACCATTGCCCAACAGATTCCCATTGTCATGGCCCCCAATATGAGCGTGGGCGTCAATGTCACACTCAAATTGTTGGAAATGGCAGCTAAGGCGTTGTCAACCGGTTACGACATTGAAATTGTTGAAGCCCACCACCGCCACAAGGTGGATGCACCCTCCGGTACTGCCCTCAAGATGGGCGAAGTGATTGCTGGCGCCCTGGGTCGCGACCTGAAAGACTGCGCGGTCTATGCCCGCGAAGGCGTGACTGGCGAACGTGACCCGTCCAGCATCGGCTTTGCCACCATCCGCGGTGGCGACATCGTGGGCGACCACACCGTGTTGTTTGCCGGTATTGGCGAGCGCATCGAAATCAGCCACAAGTCCTCCAGTCGGGCCACCTATGCCCAGGGCAGTTTGCGCGCCGTCCGCTTTCTGGCCGACAAAAAGTCGGGGTTGTATGACATGTTTGATGTTCTGGGTCTGCGGTGAACGCCAGCGAGTTGCTGCGCCAGGGTGATGCGGCAACCGCCGGCGTAGCGCTGGCGCTGCTGCTTATGTCGGTAGGTAGTTGGGTCGTGATTCTGTGGAAAGCATGGCTATTGCACCGTGCACACAGGGATGTAGCCCGCAGTACCGGAGTTTTTTGGCAGTCTGCTTCCCTGGATGATGGCCTGCAGTCCTTGCGGGCGTTTGACCGTGAAGGTCTGGTGTGTCCGTTGGTCGAGGCCACTCAGGTAACCATGGCAGGGACCTTGGCCGGGGCGGGGGACCGTTCCCAACAACTCACCCGGGTGCTGCGTGATGCCCTGCATGCGGTTCTGCTCAAGTTGCAGGCCGGACAGGTGCTGCTGGCAACTGTGGGCGCTACTGCGCCTTTTGTGGGGTTGTTAGGCACGGTCTGGGGTATCTACCACGCACTCATCGGCATTTCGGGTGCCGGCCAAGTCAGCATTGACAAGATTGCCGGCCCGGTGGGTGAGGCGCTGATCATGACGGCCGCCGGCCTGATGGTTGCCATTCCAGCGGTGCTGGGCTACAACGTACTGGGACGTTACATTGGCCGCATCGAGGCTGATCTGGAAGGCTTCGCCCGCGACCTGCGCGAATTGTTGTTGACGGCTGAGTAACTATGACATTTGGTCGCCTGGAGCGCAGGCCCAGTCCGCAACCCATGAGCGAGATCAACATGACACCGCTGGTGGATGTGATGCTGGTGCTGGTGGTGATCTTCATCATCACCGCGCCCCTGCTGGTCAGTGCCGTGAAGGTGGATTTACCCCGCGCGGCCGGCATAGCGGCGGTTGATGCACCCCAATTTCTGTTGCTCACCCTGGACCGTAGCGGGCGCGCCTATGTGGACGATCTGCCCATGGACCAGGCCGCCCTGTCTGCGACCCTGCGCCAAGCCGCACAACGGTACCCAGACACCGAAGTTCGACTGCGTGCGGATGCCCAAGTACCCTATGGACGGGTCGTGGAAGTGATGGGATTGGCCCACCAGGCCGGATTGCACCGTATCGGCTTTGTGGCCCAGACTGCCGCTGCTACGCATTGACGCGCGCAGCGCCTAAAATCCCACTCTGGCACTCCACCAGGCGGCATTCTGCCGCCCTTTGACCCATGCAAGACAAATACCAACATCTGGACATCGAAAAAGCGGCGCACGCGCATTGGGCACAGCCCCTTTGGAACGGGCAGAACGCCTACCGGGTGACCGAAGACGCACGCGATGCACAGGGCAATCTGAAGAAGAAGTTTTACGCCTGCTCCATGCTGCCCTACCCTAGCGGCAAGCTGCACATGGGCCATGTGCGCAACTACACCATCAACGATATGCTGGCGCGCTACCTGCGCATGAACGGCAATAACGTCTTGATGCCCATGGGCTGGGACGCCTTTGGCCTGCCCGCCGAAAATGCCGCGTTGAAGAACAAGGTGCCACCCGCGAAATGGACCTACGACAACATTGCCTATATGAAGGGCCAAATGCAGGCCATGGGCTTGGCCATCGACTGGAGCCGCGAGGTCGCCACCTGCGACCCCACGTACTACAAGTGGAACCAGTGGTTATTTTTGAAGATGCTGGAAAAGGGCATTGCCTACCGCAAGACCCAGGTCGTCAACTGGGACCCGGTGGACCAGACGGTGCTGGCCAACGAGCAAGTCATTGACGGCAAGGGTTGGCGCACCGGCGCCACGGTCGAAAAGCGCGAGATCCCCGGCTATTACCTGAAAATCACCGACTACGCCGAAGAACTGCTGGACCACGTGCAAACCGGCCTGCCGGGCTGGCCCGATCGCGTCAAGCTGATGCAAGAGAACTGGATTGGCAAGTCCAGCGGCGTGCGTTTTGCCTTCACCCACAGTATCAAGGGTGCTGATGGAGTACTGATTGGCGATGGCCGCATGTACGTGTTCACCACCCGTGCCGACACCATCATGGGGGTCACCTTTTGCGCCGTGGCGCCTGAGCACCCGCTGGCTGTGCATGCGGGGCGCAACAACCCTGCGTTGGCGACCTTCATCGAGGAGTGCAAGGCCGGTGGCACCACCGAGGCTGAATTGGCAGTCAAAGACAAGCTGGGCATGCCCACCGGGTTGCAGGTTACCCACCCCCTCACGGGTGAGCCAGTGGACGTGTGGGTGGGCAACTACGTACTCATGGGCTATGGCGATGGCGCCGTCATGGGCGTGCCAGCGCACGACGAGCGCGACTTCGCTTTTGCCAAAAAATATGGCCTGCACATAGACGACGTGGTGCACATCGATGGTTTGACCTACGACCATGACCATTGGCAGGATTGGTACGGCGACAAGCAGCGGGGTGTGACCGTCAATTCCGATATTTTCAGCGGCCTTTCCTGCGCCGATGCTGTGGATGCTGTCGCTGAGGCGCTCAAGGCCAAAGGCCTGGGCGAGAAAAAAACCACCTGGCGCCTGCGCGACTGGGGCGTGAGCCGCCAGCGCTACTGGGGCACACCCATTCCCATCATCCACTGCGCCGAGCATGGCGCGGTGCCGGTGCCCGAGAAAGACCTGCCCGTAGTGCTGCCGCAGGACTGCGTGCCCGATGGCTCCGGCAACCCGCTCGTCAAACACGAAGGCTTCCACGCTGGTGTGACCTGCCCGGTCTGTGGCAAGGCCGCGCGGCGCGAAACCGACACCATGGACACCTTTGTCGACAGTTCGTGGTATTTCATGCGCTACTGCGACCCGAAAAACACCGAAGCCATGGTGGCCGAGGGCGCCAAATACTGGATGCCCATGGACCAGTACATTGGCGGTATTGAGCACGCCATCCTGCATCTGTTGTATGCGCGCTTCTGGACCAAGGTCATGCGCGACCTGGGCCTGGTGACGATTGACGAGCCGTTCACCAAGCTGCTGTGCCAAGGCATGGTGTTGAACCAAATCTATTCACGCAAGGGTGACAAAGGCGGCAAGGAGTATTTCTGGCCGCAGGATGTGGAACATCTGTTTGACGATGGCGGAAAAATCATTGGCGCCAAATTGATCAAGACTGTGGGTGACTTACCTGCTGGTACGCCCATCGACAGCGAGGGCTTGGGCACCATGTCCAAGTCCAAGAACAATGGCGTGGACCCGCAAGACCTGATCGAGAAATACGGCGCTGACACCGCCCGCCTGTACACCATGTTCACCGCCCCGCCCGAGGCCACACTGGAGTGGAACGATGCCGCCGTAGAGGGCAGCTACCGCTTCCTGCGCCGCGTCTGGAACTTTGGCGTCAAACTGGTTGCTATGGATTTCGTAGCTGCTGACGTAAGTGTTGCGAGGGCTGGAAGCCTGAATGACGTAGTGTTTGGCAAGGAAGCCAAGGTCTTGCGGCGCGAGATGCACACGGTGCTCAAGCAGGTGGACTATGACTACCAGCGCATGCAATACAACACGGTAGTCTCCGGCGCCATGAAGATGATCAATGCCCTGGAAGATTTCAAGGCGCACGACAGTGCCGGCGCCCAAGTGGCACTGATTGAAGGCTTCTCCATTCTGTTGCGCATCCTCTACCCAGCCACACCGCACATCGCCCACGCGCTGTGGAGCGAGCTGGGCTATGCCCAGGCCCTGGGCGATTTGCTGGATGCGGCCTGGCCCGTGGTGGACCCACTGGCTCTGGTGCAAGACGAGCTGGAACTCATGCTGCAAGTCAATGGCAAGCTGCGCGGCTCGGTGATGGTGCCGTCTGGCGCGTCCAAGGACGAGATTGAGGCCCTGACCCTCGCCAGCCCGGCCTTTGTTCAGTTTGCAAATGGTGCTCCTATCAAGCGCGTGATCCTCGTGCCAGGGCGACTGGTGAACGTCGTTCTCTAACGCCATGCAACGCAGAACCCTGCTCACTGCTGTTTCCGCTGCCTGGGGCCTGGCGGCGTGTGGCTTCAAATTGCGCAGTGCGCCCACCTTTGCCTTTCAGACCGTGGCGGTGACCCCAGAGAAAAATGGCCTATTGGCCGCCGACCTGATCCGCTATTTCGGCAATGCCGTCGTGCCTGTGGCACCCGGTGCTGGTGGTACACCGCCGCAAGTGATAGTGGACATCCTGCAAGAAGCGCGTGAGAAGAGTGTGGTGGGTGTCAACGCTTCGGGCCAGGTGCGTGAATTCCAGTTGCGCATCCGCATCCAATTCCGCATGCGCACGCCTGATGGACGGGAGTTGATTGTCCCCACCACCATTTCCCAGCAGCGCGATATCAGCTTCAACGAATCAGCGGTGTTGGCCAAAGAAGCCGAAGAAGTGCTGCTGTTTCGCGACATGCAGGCCGACCTGCTGCAACAGCTGGTGCGCCGGCTGGCAGCGGTTAAGTCGCTTAACGGGCCCTGAGCATGAATGTGAGTACGGGCCAGTTGGCCGCCCACCTGCAACGCGGTCTCAAGAGCCTGTACACCCTGCATGGCGACGAACCGCTGCTGCAGCAAGAAGCACTCGACGCCATTCGCGCCGTAGCTCGGCCGCTGGGCTATACCGAACGCACCGCTCACACGGTAGCCGGCGCCCACTTTGACTGGAGCGAAGTGCTAGCTGCCGGTGGGTCTTTAAGCCTGTTTGCCGACAAGCAGATCGTGGAAATTCGCATCCCATCGGGCAAACCGGGCAAAGACGGCAGCGCCGCGTTGCAGCAACTGGCGCAAATGTCCCAGGACAATGACGCCACCCTCACCATCGTCATGCTGCCGCGCCTGGACAAGATGACCAAATCCAGCGCCTGGTTTGCCGCGCTGGAGAGTTTTGGCATGACCCTGCAGGTGGACCCGGTGGAGCGCGCCGCCTTGCCGCAGTGGATTGCCCAGCGCCTCGCAACCCAAGGCCAGCGCGTGGCCGCCGGTGAAGAGGGCCAGCGCACCCTGCAGTTTTTTGCCGATCGGGTAGAAGGCAACCTGCTTGCCGCCCACCAGGAAATCCAGAAACTGGCCCTGCTGTACCCGGCTGATGCGGCTGGCGGTGGCGTTCTGGGTTTTGAGCAGGTAGAAGGCGCGGTGCTCAACGTGGCCCGTTACGACGTATTCAAGCTCAGCGAGGCGGTGCTCGCCGGCCAGCCGCTGCGGGTGCAGCGCATGCTCGACGGCCTGCAGGCCGAAGGCGAGGCCGAAGTGCTGGTGCACTACGCCTTGAGTGAGGACATACGTGCCCTCAAACGCGTCAAAGACGCCATGGCGCAGGGCCGTCCGCTGCCCGTGGCTCTGCGCGAGCAGCGTGTCTGGGGCGCCAAGGAACGGCTGTTTGAACGCGTGCTGCCGCGCCTGAGCGAGTCCGCACTGGCCGAGTTACTGCAGTCCGCCCACGTGGTGGACGGAATCGTGAAAGGTCTCAAGCAGCCGGACTGGCCGGTCTCGGGCTGGCAGGCTTTGCAGCGCCTTGCCCTGCAACTATGCGCCTTGTGCGCGGGACCCAGGACAGTATGACCGACTCAACAGGCGATCACAACGACCACCCGGTCAGCCTGTTCCACGCCAGTCTGGTGTGGCCCCTGCAGATTGAGCCGCGGCCTGGCAAGGACGCCAAGTCGCGCCATTGGCAGGTGCTTGAGGCCGCGAAACACAACCACTGCTGGACCCGGATCGACGACGAGTTCACTGACGATCCTGGTCAGTTTCGCGAGCGGCACTACCGAGAGTTCGTCTCGTTTTTGCCCTACGTGCAACGCTTTCTGTACGGCGAGGGCCGTTTCCGGCATGCCGGAGACCAGGATGACACGGACAGCTCGCCCATGCATGTGTTTCGCCGCAATGACATTGCCAGGCTGCGAGTAACCCTGCGCCCGGATAGCGCGCCGATAGAGCTTGATATTGTGCATATCGACCTCTACTTTTTCGACGACCTGGACCTCGTGCAGTTCAATATCGAGGTGCGGACTACGGACCTGCCTTTGGCCGTGGTGCGCGACTTCCTGTTTCGCTTTGGCCGGGCCTACCCGTCCGGCTGGGACGAAGAGGGGGATGGCGTGCACAATTCCCATGCTGCAGAGTGGCTGGGGGTGGACGGGCAGGTGATCGCCCGCTCGGACTCCGCCCATCGCGACAAATACTTGCAGTTTGTCTGTCAGCATCGCAGTCCCTGCATCTCGGAACACTGGGCTTGCCTGTTGCGGCCCCTGGTGTTGGACCACTCGGACGAAGTCGGTGATCTGCGCTACCGGTTGATTGAATACCATCGCATGCCAGTCATGGCCTATGTGGCACTGGACCAGCCCCGGCGCTTGAGTGCTCATGAATGGGTTCGCCTGGGCCTGGCATCCACGCTGCACCCGGACGAGCAGTTGCCGGTGAATGATCCCACGGTTATCGACTTCGAGTCGCTGTACTGCCAGGACCGTTTTTGGACGGATTCGGATGCCGGTCCCAACACCCGCTTCATCTGCACCGGCAATGCATTGACCGTGGTCGGCGACAGTGCCTCCATGTTTTTTACCAACCCTGAGCGCGGTGTGCTGGCCCAGTTCCGGCACCAGTATTTCCTGGTGTTCCTGTTGGCGCATCTGCACCGTGCTGCCCTGCTGGTGTTTTCGGACGTGCTGGTCGGCGCAGTGAATGCACTCGATATCCGCAACGACGATTCGGTGCGGACATTCAAGCGGCGCATCCGCTCCAATTTCGAGACCTTCTTGCGGTTTACCCACCGCTACTGGTTTCATGAACTGTCCGAACGGCCGCATTTGCAGGCGACGTTTCGCATCTGCTCCAACCACCTGCGCAACGACGCGCTGTATGACGAATTACGGGACGAAATTCGTGAGATGAGCCACTATCTGGACAGTGACTCGCAGCGCCGTCAGTCCAACACGGTGGTGCGGCTCACTGTGATTACCATTTTGGGCCTGATCGCCACTGTGACCACGGGCTACTTTGGCATGAACATCATCGCCTTTGGCGAGGGACCGCCGCTGGAACGACTGGTGCATGGCATCATTGCCACCGCCTTCTTTGTGGTCCTAGTAATGTTTGCGATTGCGCGCTCCAAGCGGCTGTCCGACTTTCTGGAAGTCCTGTCGGACGAGCGCACGTCCTTGGGCGGCAAGTTGCATGCATTTTGGCTGGTTGTAACGAACCGCCCGAACTGAGGTCCATCTGCGGCTCATCAACCCCTTCGCAAGGCCAATTGCTTTTGTTCGTACCGATTCACGTTGGAACTGAAGAGCAGTTGTCGCTTGCGCGAGCCACGCCGTCTCGGCCGTCTTCTTTGGCGCGGTACATCGCTTCATCGGCGCTTTGGGTCAAGGTTAATTCATCGTGGCCGTCGTCCGGGTAAACCGCCACGCCCAGGCTGCAAGAGATGCACAGCTCCAGCCCGTCTACCGTATAGGGTTGGCGTACCGACTGCCGGATTTTCTCAGCCAGGGTAAACGCCAGGTCGACGCCACCCAGCTCGGGCAGCAGCACCACGAATTCGTCGCCTCCAATGCGGCCCACCGTATCGGACGCACGCACGGCTTCACGCAGGCGGCGGGCTACTTGCCGCAGCAGGCGGTCGCCCATGGCGTGTCCGTGGTGGTCGTTGACGGGCTTGAAGTAGTCCAGGTCCAGAAAGATCACTGCGAAGCGACCGTTGTGGCGCTTGGCCCGTTCCAGCTCATCCTGCAGGCGGTGGCTGAACATGGCTCGGTTGGGCAAATCCGTCAGCGGGTCGTGCTGGGCCATGTGGCGCAGTTCATCGGTCATCTCGGCGGCCAAGCGCAGGGCGCGGGCACGTCCGGTGACCATGAACCAGCTCAGCAAAGCCAGGGTCAGGCTTAGTCCCACGCCGGTGACGGCAATCACGGTGGCCACATCACGTCCTGGATGGTTGTCAAAATTACTGCGCATGCCCAGGTCCAGCGTCCAGTTGTGGCCTGCGACCACCATGTACTCCAGTGCCTGAAGGCCGTCGGGTGCGGCAACTATGGGTGAGCCGTTCAAGTTGCTGGTCTGGTACAGACGCGCAGATGGTTTGGTGGGATCGGCCCCATCGTAAATGGCCAAGGTGATGCCGGGCGCCTGCTTGCCATACAGGCTGGCCATGAAGTCTTCCATGTTGACGACCGCGTAAATCCAGCCGATCAGCTGCGCGCGCCGTTGGGCCACGTTGTCGTGGGGCTGCCCAGGGGTGAATACAGGCAAATACATGGCAAAACCTGGGTGCTTTTCAGCTCCTGTGCCCACGGCGAGTTTGCCGGTGATGGAGGCCATTCCGGAGTCGCGGGCCTGCTCCATGGCCTGACGGCGTATTGGATCGGCCCAGGCGCTCTGGGCGTTTGCTTGTGGGGCGGCATCCAGAACCTGGATACCCGACAAATTGGCGTCGATTTGCAGGGCTGCCACATAGTCATTCAACGCGCGGCGGTTGCCCAGTGCCGTAGTGGTAAACAAGCCTTGCACGCCGCGCAATAGCTGTTCGTAGGCGGCCACACGCTGTTCGATGCGGCTGACAGTCTCGCGCAGGGAAAAATCCAGCTGGGTGCGCAGTTCATTTCGGGTCAGAGCCTGTTCATGGTCACGGACCAACCACGTTACACCCACCGTGGTGATCAGGATCAGCCATGGCAACAGCAGGGACAGACGCAACGCGGTATGGGGTGCGGCGCGGTTGGTCGTCACGGGGCTGTGTCAAAAATTGACCAGGGTTGCAGCCAGGTCAGGATCGAAATATTTCTCAAAAATGCGCCGGGTGGTGCCATCAGCACGCATGGCATTCACCAAAGCGCGCCATTTTTCTTGTTCGGCTGGTGAAACGGCCTTTTTCGACATGATCAGGCCGTGCGGTACCGGCGGGTCGTTGAAGGCGATGATGGTGGTGATGTCACGGATCTTCTTCTCGCCCAGCGTGGGGTAGTCAAATGGCTCAATCAGCATGCCCTGGATGTGGTTGAGCATCAGCGCCTGGTACAGCGGCTCCAGCCCGCCAGCCTGACTCAAGCGGCTGGACGCTTGCAGGGTGTCAACCAACGTATTGCCACTTTCACTGTAGCGAAAACTACGAATCACACCCAGCTGAAGTTTGTCGTTACCCGCAAAATCAGCCAGACTGTGCACCCCGGCGTCCTTGCGCGCCAGCAGGTAGTACTTGTTGCTGAAGTACCAGGCAAAGGCGGCAAATTTGTCACGGTCGGCATTGCGAATACCCGAGAGGCTGAAATCCAGCGCGCCGGATTCGATCAGTTGCCAGATGCGGGCGCGGGCCATCAGGGTCACGGTTACCTTGCAGCCGGAACGGCGGATCAGCTCCTCGGCAACATCCTTGTCGATGCCGGAGTCGGTGGCGGCCGAGTACAAAAGGCCGTGGTCGTGCAGGGCCAGTGTCATAGGACGCGAGCAGTCCGGGCCTACTGCGTGGGCTTGGCAGCAGGCGCAAATGGTAATCAGCCAGGTCAGCGCACAACGGGTCAGCATGGTCAACGCTCCTTGGGAGAGCCCAGTTTCTTTTTGTTGGCGTAAGGATCATGTTACACAAGTTACAGATTTTTGGTTTGTCAGATCATTCTGTGGGTTCAGGCGCCATATCTGCGAAAATCCGAGGTATGAATGCGCTCAACATCACCGAATACGCCCACGCCCTGGGTTCTCAGGCAAAAGTGGCATCAACCCTCATGGCCGCTGCATCAACGGCTATCAAAAACAGAGCATTGCTCGCCCTGGCCAGCCTTCTGCGGGCCAATGTGGATGCGTTGCAGGTGGACAACGCACTGGACATCGAACGTGCCACCACGGCTGGCTTGGCCGCGCCCCTGGTGGACCGACTGCGTTTAACGCCCAAGGTGATCGAGACCTGTGCCCAAGGGTGCGAACAGCTGGCCGCCATGCCCGATGTGATTGGCGAGGTCATTGGCATGAAACAGCAGCCCAGCGGCATTCGTGTGGGCCAGATGCGCGTGCCCATTGGCGTGTTTGGCATGATTTTTGAAAGCCGCCCCAACGTCACGATCGAGGCTGCCAGCCTGTCCATCAAGAGCGGCAACGCCTGCATTCTGCGTGGTGGCTCCGAGGCCATTGATTCCAACAAGGCCCTGGCCCGTTTGGTACAGCAGGCATTGCTTGAAGCCGGCCTGCCAGTGGATGCCGTGCAACTGGTGCAAACCACCGACCGTGCCCTGGTGGACCAGCTCATCGCCATGCCCCAATACGTGGATGTGATCATCCCGCGCGGTGGCAAGGGTTTGATCGAACGCATCAGCGCCGGCGCCAAGGTGCCCGTTATCAAACACCTGGACGGCAACTGTCACGTCTATGTGGATGACCCCTGCGACTTGGCCATGGCCTTGAAAGTGGTGGACAACGCCAAGACCAACAAGTACAGCCCCTGCAACGCGGCCGAGAGCCTGTTGGTGGCCCGCGGGGTAGCCCAGGCCTTCCTGCCCCAGATCGGGCTGGTGTTCGCTGCCAAGGGGGTGGAAATGCGCTGCGATCCGGTTGCGCTACAAATATTGCAATCAAATATGCCTCCAGCCCTCGTCAATACTACACAAGATGCTACAAAAATAGGAGTAATTGCAGCAACCTCTGCGCAGCTAAGTCTGGCCCAGGAAAGCGACTGGTACGCCGAATACCTGGCCCCCGTCATCAGCATCAAGGTGGTGCCGGGGCTGGACGAGGCCATTGCCCACATCAACCGCTATTCCTCCCACCACACCGACGCTATCCTGACCCGCGACCACATGCACGCCCAGCGTTTCTTGCGCGAGGTGGATTCGGCCAGCGTCATGGTCAACACCAGTACCCGCTTTGCTGATGGCTTTGAATATGGCTTGGGCGCCGAAATTGGTATCAGCACCGACAAGTTTCACGCCCGTGGGCCCGTGGGCATTGAGGGACTGACCTCGCTCAAATACGTGGTGCTGGGCGATGGCGAGGTACGCATCTGAGTTTTCCGCTGCACGGCAGCGTCAGGTCCTAGAATCAGCTTCCGATTCAATTTTTTCAAGAGGACCGCATGGTTCCCCATTTCGTTACTGCGTTGACTGGCCCCATCAACGAACTGGAGCAGCGCATCCTGGACTCCATGCCGGCCATTGAGCGCTGGTTTCGCCTGGAGTGGATGGAGCACACCCCGCCCTTTTACTGCTCGGTGGATGTGCGCAATGCCGGCTTCAAACTGGCGCCTGTGGATACCAATCTGTTTCCCGACGGCTGGAATATCCTGTCGTCGTCCATGTTGCCGCTGGCGGTACAGGCGGCCATGGCAGCGATCGAAAAAATCTGTCCCGAAGCGCGAAACCTGCTCATCGTCCCGGAAAACCAGGCCCAGAACACTTTCTACCTGAATAACCTGGCCCAGTTGCGCCGCATCTTCCACATGGCGGGCCTCAACGTGCGCCTGGGCTCCATCAGCCCCGATGTCAAGAAGCCCGTCACCATGGCCCTACCCAATGGCGAAAGCATTACGCTGGAGCCCGTGGTGCGCAGCAGGGGGCGCATTGGCGTCAAGGATTTCGACCCTTGCACTATTTTGCTGAACAACGACCTGCATGCCGGCGCCCCTGGCATCCTGGAAGACCTGCAACAGCAATACCTGTTGCCGCCCCTGCATGCCGGCTGGAACACGCGGCGCAAGAGCGTGCACTCCAAGTGTTTTGAAGAAGTTTCCAAACGGTTTGGCAAACTGATCGGGGTGGACCACTGGCTGATCAACCCGTTGTTTGACAAGTGCGCCCAGGTGGATTTCTCTACCGATGCCGGTGTGCAAGAGCTTGCCACGCGGGTGGATGCGCTGCTGGGCAAGATCCGCAAGAAGCACAAGGAATATGGCATCAAGGAAAAGCCCTTTATCGTGGTCAAGGCCGACAACGGTGACCCGCATATGGATATCCTGACTGTGCGTGACGCCAAGGAACTGGAGTCCCTGCGCCAGCACATAGGCCCCACGGTTGCTGCCGGCAAGCCCGCGGCTGCGGTTTATGACGTGCTGCTGCAAGAGGGGGTGCTCACCAGCGAACGTCTGAACGACGCAGTGGCCGAACCTGTGGTCTACATGATGGACCGCTATGTCGTGGGCGGCTTCTACCGTGTGCACGCTGGACGCAAGACCGACGAAAATCTGAATGCTCCGGGTTCCAGCTTTGTTCCACTGGCTTTTGCCGAGAGTACGCACTTACCTCAACCTGGTGTAAAACCCGGCGCCAGTGCGCCCAACCGTTTCTACATGTATGGGGTGATCGGCCGTTTGGCCATGCTGGCCGCCAGCTACGAGCTTGAAGCGACCGACCCACAAGCTGAACACTACGCCTGACACAGGGCTTGCGCCAAGCCCCTGAGTGACGGCCAGTTGTTGCATTGCAACATATCTGCGATTTTCGGTGAAATGCAAGCGCAGAGTCTTGTGCAAAAGGGCGGCTGGCGCAAAATAGCGATCCCAAATGGAATGGACCCGGCCGCAAGCTTGGCTGGGTGAACGTGTGTCAGCATCCAAATCGTCTTTACCGGCGCTTACCCTGGGCGCCATTGGCGTTGTGTATGGCGACATCGGAACCAGCGTCCTGTACGCAGTCAAGGAGGTCTTTGGCTCCGGCCATGTGCCCTTCACTGCAGGCAATGTCTACGGCATTCTGTCCATCTTCTTCTGGACCCTGACGGTCATCGTGTCCCTCAAGTACGTGACCCTGGTGCTGCGTGCCGACAACAATGGCGAAGGCGGGCTGGTGGCCATGCTGGCCCTGGCGTCCCAATCGATCAAAGACAAACCCAAGCAACGGCGCGTGTTGCTGCTGGTTGGCATTTTTGGCACCTGTCTGTTTTATGGCGACGGCGTCATCACGCCAGCCATCTCGGTCCTGTCGGCGGTGGAGGGTATGGAAGTCATTTCGCACGACTTGCATCGCTTTGTGATCCCGCTTACGTTGATCATTCTCTTGGGCCTGTTCATGGTGCAAAAGCACGGTACCAGCGGTATCGGCAAGTTTTTTGGCCCCATCACCCTGGTCTGGTTTGCCACAATTGCCATTTTGGGCGTGGTCCACATTGCCGACCGACCCAGCATCTTGCTGGCCATCAACCCCTATTACGCATTGTCTTTTATTTGGGAGCAACCGGGCGTTACCTTCATCATTTTGGGCGCCGTGGTGCTCTGCGTCACCGGTGGTGAGGCGCTGTATGCAGACATGGGTCACTTCGGCAGGAAGCCGATCCGTCTGGCTTGGTTTGCCATCGTCATGCCGGCGCTCACACTCAACTATTTTGGCCAGGGAGCCTTGTTGCTGGGCAATCCTGAAGCCGTCAAAAATCCGTTCTTCCTGATGGCCCCGGACTGGGCTTTGATGCCGCTGGTGGCACTGGCCACCATGGCCACCGTGATTGCCTCGCAGGCGCTGATTTCCGGGGCGTTTTCCGTCACCAAGCAGGTGATCCAGCTGGGTTACCTGCCGCGCTTGCAGATTTTGCACACCAGCGTAAAAGACACCGGTCAAATTTACCTGCCGTTTGTGAACTGGGGTTTGTTCGTGACCATTGTGCTGGCGGTGGTCATGTTCCGCTCATCGAGCAACCTGGCAGCAGCCTACGGCATTGCCGTGTGCACCGACATGCTGATCACTACGGTGCTGACCTTTTATGTCGTTCGCTACACCTGGAACTACCCGTTGGCACTGTGCATCGGCGCCACCGGGTTTTTCTTCGTGGTGGACTTTGCCTTTTGGGCGTCGAACCTGCTCAAGCTGATTGATGGTGGCTGGTTCCCGCTGATGATTGGCGGTGCCGTATTCGCCCTGATGCTGACCTGGAAGGATGGCCGGCGGCTGATGAATGAGAAGCTGCGCGCCGATGCCATCGACCTCCCCAGCTTTCTGGAGTCCGTGTTTATCAGCCCGCCGGCGCGGGTGGAAGGTACGGCTGTGTTCCTGACCTCTGATGTCGGCACCGTGCCCAACGCCCTGCTGCATAACCTCAAACACAACAAAGTGCTGCACGCCAACAACCTGTTCGTCACGGTGCGCAACCACGAGGTGCCCTGGATCGGCATGACCAAGCGTCTGGAGTTTGATTCCCTGGGCCACGATTGCTGGCAGGTGGTGATTAATTACGGCTTCAAGAACGATCCTGATGTGCCCAAGGCGCTGGAGCAGATCAAAGGCCGGGGCTGCGATATAAACCCCATGACTACCAGCTATTTTCTTTCGCGCGACACCGTGGTGCCTACCCTGGGCAAGGGCATGGCACCCTGGCGCGAGAAGCTTTTTGCCCAGATGCATCGCAATGCCAGTGGTGCCGCAGACTTCCTGAACCTGCCTAACAACTCCGTGGTGGAATTGGGCTCCAAGATCGAGATCTGAGCACTGGGTCACAATCAGCTGCATGCAGTTTTTTAAAGACCTCAGCCCTCCCGCCTTCACTGCCGGCTTTGTTGCCGTGCTGGTGGGTTTCACCAGTTCGGTCGCCATCGTGTTCCAGGCGGCCCAGGCTTTTCATGCCACACCGGAGATGATTGCCTCGTGGATGTGGGCGCTGGGCATCGGCATGGGCTTGTGCACGGTGTTGCCTTCGCTGTGGTTGAAAAAACCGGTTATGGTGGCCTGGAGCACACCGGGTGCTGCGGTATTGGCCACGGCCGGTGCCACAGGCGGCTTTTCCATGGCTGAGGCAGTGGGTGCCTTCATGGCGTGCGCTGGTCTTATTACCGTGGCCGGAGCAACTGGCTGGTTTGAGCGGGTGATGAACCGCATTCCGGTGGCTCTCGCCGCTGCCCTGCTCGCAGGCGTACTGGCGCGTTTTGGCCTGTCCGGTTTTGGCGCGGCGCAAACGGCCTTGCCACTGGTGTTGGTCATGCTACTGGCGTATTTGGTGGGCAAGCGCCAATGGCCGCGTTACGCGGTGCCCCTGACTCTGGTAATTGCTATTGTTTTCGTAGCTGCAACAACAGGTTTCACGAGGGCTGACATCGCATTAGGCATTACAACACCGGTGCTGGTGCGTCCGGAGTTCACGTTCTCGGCCCTGGTCAGCCTGGCGCTACCGCTATTCATTGTGACCATGGCCTCGCAGAACCTGCCTGGTGTGGCCGCCATCCAGGCCTGCGGCTATGGTGATCGTCGTGCCCAGGGTGGCGATGCCGGCATTCCCATCTCGCCCATCATCACGCTCACCGGCGTAGCCACCCTGCTGTTAGCACCCTTTGGTGCATTCGCCCTGAATCTGAGCGCCATCACCGCTGCCATCTGCATGGGGCCGGAAGCGCACGCCGACCCCAAGAAGCGCTACACAGCAGCGGTGTCTTGTGGCGCGCTGTATGTGGTGATTGGCATCTTTGGTGCGGCCATCACCGGCGTGCTGACTGCCTTCCCCACGGAACTGGTGGCCGCCATTGCGGGCCTGGCACTGCTGGGCACCATTGGTGGCGCGCTGACATCCGCCTTGCAGCATGAACCCCACCGCGAGGCGGCGGTCATTACCTTTCTGGTCACGCTCAGCGGCGTGGTGGTGGCGGGCGTGGGCTCGGCCTTCTGGGGTGTGGTGGCAGGTGCGCTGGCCTTGTTGGTGCAAAACCTGGGGCGTAGCACCCTGCTGCGCAAAACCGATTAGCCCCAAGCCCTGCCTGCTGCTCCAGTCGCGGTAGAGTCGCAACTAATACGCCCTCGATTACCAAACCTGCTGTTCAAAGCTATGGAATTACTCTTTGTTTGCGACCCCCTTGAATCGTTCAAGATTTATAAGGACACCACCTTTGCGATGATGCGTGAGGCGCAACGTCGCGGGCACAGCATTGTGGCCTGCGAGCCGCGTGAATTGCTGTGGGAGCGTGGCGGTGTCGTGCAGGCGCACATGCGCCACATCGTGCTCACGGGCCACGAAGATCGCTGGTTCCACGAGGCGCCCCCGACGCCCGGGCAGCGCCTGCGTGACTTGAAAGACTTTGGCGCCATTATCATGCGCAAGGACCCGCCGTTTGACAGCGAATACTTTTACGCCACCCACTTGCTGGAGCAGGCCGAGCGCGAAGGCGCCAAGGTGTTCAACAAGCCGCGCGCTCTGCGCGACCACCCCGAGAAGCTGGCGATTCTCGAGTTTCCCCAGTTCATTGGCCCGACCATCGTCACGCGCGATGCGCAGGCCATTCGCCGTTTCCACTCTGAGCACCAAGACATCATCCTCAAACCCCTGGACGGCATGGGTGGCATGGGCATCTTTCGCGTCAAGGCCGATGGTCTGAACCTGGGCGGCATCATCGAAACCCTGAACAAGGATGGCGCTGAAACCGTGATGGTGCAGAAATTCCTGCCCGCCATCACCGAAGGCGACAAACGCATATTGGTGATTGGCGGCAAGCCAGTGCCGTTTTGCCTGGCGCGCATCCCGCAGGGCAGTGAAGTGCGGGGCAACCTGGCGGTGGGCGGCAAGGGCGTGGCAATGGCACTGAGCGAGTCGGACCGCCGCATTGCTGAAAACCTCGGGCCTATCCTGGCGGCCCGTGGCCTGTTGCTGGTGGGGCTGGACGTGATTGGTGACAGCCTGACCGAAATCAACGTGACCAGCCCAACCTGCTTCCAGGAAATCACCGACCAGACCGGCTTTGACGTGGCAGCAATGTTTGTGGATGCGCTGGAGGCAGCGGTGTAGCTTTGCAGATTCCGGTGCTGGCAACTCGCCCAAAAGCCGGCTCAGTTATCATTCTTAAATCATGAGCGCCGTCCGTAGATTTTTGTTGACCAATCGCTTGGCTTTTGTGATTGCGATGGTGCTTCTGTTGCCTTTGGCGCAGATGACGGCTACCTCGCATTTGATCTCGCACATCCATGCAGGGCAGATTGCTCAAGTTGGCGGCAATGACAGCACTCCCGGCCTTCACGAAGACCATTGCGGCCAATGCCTGACAGCGCTGGCGGCACTCGGTGGCGCGACAAATAAAAATATCTTGAGTTTTCCGGCTGGTGCCATTCCCCGGGAGAATTACGTTGCCGACTCGTGGGTACCCCCCACCGTCAATTTTTGGCCGTCTTACGAAAGCCGCGCGCCGCCTTCCTGATTTGATTTTTTCGGTGTGCCGTCCGTGCTACGTGGTATGGGTGGTTCCGTTGGATTTCATTTTCAGGATAGACCATGCAGAAACTTTTGTCGGCAAGCTTTGCGCTTGCCATGGCGGTACCCCTGTGCGCCACAGCCCAATCCCAGCCCAACTCCATTTCAATACAAAACCTGCGTCAGGAAATTGACGCCATGCGCCAAGACTACGAAACGCGCATTAAAGCAATGGAGATTCGCCTGGAAGTTGCAGAACATGCCGCCGCGGTGAATGCATCAGCGCCGCAGGTTGCTGCAACCAGCAATCCCTCGCAGCCATCTGCGACCGCAGAAACCCCCATGTCCAACGCGAATGCTTTCAACCCGGCGATGTCACTGGTTCTTTCAGGGTTGTATGCAAGCACCTCGGTAGATCCGGCAAATTACAACATTGCGGGTTTCCAGTTGTCCAAGGTGTCAGGCGCGGGGCCGGGCTCGCGTGGCTTCAATCTCACGGAATCTGAGCTGGGATTCTCCGCCAATATTGACCCCTGGCTGCGGGGGGCGGCCAACATCTCCCTGCATTCTGACGATTCGGTTTCCGTTGAAGAGGCCTATATCCAGAGCACGTCACTTGGAAACGGTGTAACCGCCAAGGCTGGGCGATTCCTGTCGGGGATTGGATACCTCAATTCGCATCATTCGCACACGTGGGACTTCGTGGACAGCCCCTTGGCATACCAGGCGCTGCTGGGCACACAGTATGGAGACGATGGCATTCAAATCAGCTGGTTGCCACCAACCGACCAATACATCGAACTGGGATTCGAGTTGGGGCGCGGCAAGAGTTTTCCCGGCAGCGACACTGGGCGAAACGGTGCCGGCATGTCGGCCCTGACATTACACACGGGCGGCGATGTTGGTGAAAGCCATAGCTGGCGCGCCGGCGTGTCGTTGCTTGGGGCACAGGCCAATGACTTGCTGCTCGACAATCTGAATGGCAGCGGTACCTTGGTCACCAGCGCATTTACCGGCAACACCAAGGTCTGGATTGTGGATGGTGTCTGGAAATGGGCACCCAACGGCAATGTCAAACAGACCAACTTCAAGCTCCAGGGCGAGTACATCTCCAGTGCACGCAGCGGCCAACTGAGCTATGACGTGACTGGGGCGAATACCGGTGATGGTTATGTGGCCAACCAATCAGGTTGGTATCTGCAAGGAGTCTACCAATTCATGCCCGAGTGGCGCTTGGGATTGCGCACCGAACAATTGGATGCCGGCTCTCCCAATTACGGTATCAACTCAACTGCGTTTTTGGGAACGGGCTATCGACCCTCAAAGGATTCGGTGATGCTGGACTACAACCCCAGCGAGTTTTCGCGCGTGAGGTTGCAGCTATCGCAGGACCGTGCCCGTGAGAACCAAACTGACAACCAACTGTTCCTCCAGTACCAGATGAGCCTTGGCGCACATGGCGCACACGGCTATTGAGCCAGTCAAACACAAGGATTACAAAATATGAAACACATCAAATGGGTATTTGCAACTGTGGCCGCACTTGCTTCCTTGCCCTCTTTTGCAACCGTTCGGGTTCTTGCCTGCGAGCCTGAATGGGGTGCCTTGGCGCAGGAGTTGGGCGGTAACCTGTTGGACGTGTCTGTCGCTACCAGTGCGTTACAGGATCCCCATCAAATTCAAGCCAAACCCAGTTTGATTGCCAAGGCACGCAGCGCAGACATGGTGGTCTGCACGGGTGCTGAACTGGAGGTTGGATGGCTCCCATTGCTTTTGCAGCAGTCAGGAAATAGGAAAGTTCAACCAGGACAGCCCGGCAACTTTGCCGCCGCAGACTTTGTACACAAGTTGGATGTTCCAACCCAGCTAGACCGTGGCCAAGGGGATGTGCATGCTGCCGGTAATCCCCATATCCAGACTGACCCCCGAAACATTACCGAGGTGGCCATTGCGTTGGCGGATCGATTGCAAAAGGTGGACCCTGCCAACGCAGCGCAATACGCGCAGCGATTGGCAGACTTTACCCAGCGATGGCAGCAAGCCATTGATAAATGGACCGCACAGGCGGCACCTATTCGCGGTGCATCGGTGGTTTCCCAACACAAGGGATATGTGTACCTTTATAACTGGCTGGGTCTAAAAGAGGTTGCGGTGCTGGAGCCCAAACCCGGAGTGGAACCGACTGCATCCCATTTGCAGGAAGTGTTGCTGACCCTTAAAAGCACACCGGCCAGAATGGTCATTTACTCTGCCTATCAGGATTCCAAGGCCTCTGAGTGGTTGAACCGCAATGCAGGGGTTCCCGCAGTCAAGATTGCCTTTACGGTGGGAGGAACCGATGGTGCCAAAGACCTGTTCGGTCTTTTTGACGACACGGTTAGTCGGTTGCTTGCAGCTGGAGCAAAACGATGAACTGGAGTGCATTGGACTGGGGAATTCTGGGGCCAGCATTCATCGCTGGGCTGTTGGTTCTTTTGACCCACGTGCCGCTGGGGGCACAGGTTCTGGACCGCGGCATCGTGTTCATTGATCTTGCGATTGCGCAGATTGCGGGACTTGGTGTCATTGCTGCCGACGCAGTGGGATTGCCCGAAGGTGGGGTGGCAGTGCAGATTGCGGCCGTTGTATCCGCTTTGCTCGGCGCGTTGCTCCTAACCTGGACGGAACGCAAGGCGCCCCGTCAGCAGGAAGCGCTCATTGGAGTGGTGTTTATTCTGGCCGCCTGTGCCGGAATCCTCATGTTGTCCGGGAATCCCCATGGTGGCGAACATCTGAAGGATCTGCTCGTAGGCCAGATTCTATGGGTCAATACGACACAATTGATCTGGTTGGCCGGTGTCTCTGCCATCATCCTGTTGGCCATGGTATTGGGGTGGGTCACCAAACTTGGTCGTTTCGGTTTCTATGCAGTATTTGCCTTGGCAGTGACTGCTTCAGTTCAGTTGGTGGGTGTGTATCTGGTGTTTTCCAGCCTCATCATTCCCGCATTGGCGACGCGGTCATCAAAAGGTGGACGGCAATTGACAGGCGCCTACGCCATTGGCGTTGTTGGCTATGCAATTGGGCTGGCACTTTCGGCACTGCTCGATTTACCGTCCGGCGCTGTCATCGTCTGGACGCTTGCGTGTTGTGCTTTGGTGTGGGCGGTGAAAACCAAGTCACTGGTGAACGAAGATATGGGCAAGTCGACGCCCTAAAGGAGAGGGCAGCCATCCATAAATACTTTCATCTCTCCCGGTGCCATAACCACCCAGTTTTCGTTGGTGGTTAACGGCTCGGTCACCACTATGGCCAGGCGGTCGTCGGGGCCGTTGAATTCGGCCAGGTCCACCCGCAGATCCTCGTCCTTGAGTTGTACTTGGGTGAAGGGGTGTTGGCGCAGCACGTAGCACAGCTTGGTGCTCGCATGGGCCCACAGGGCCTGGCCATTGCTCATCAGGAAGTTGAAGGTGCCATGTTTGGCGATGCGGGGCACGAGTTCGCGCAACGTATGGGTCAGTTCCTGTACGCTGGGCACACCGGCGTGGGATTTGTTCAACTCTTGCAGCAGCCAGCAAAAGGCCAGCTCACTGTCGGTGTCGCCTACGGGTTTGAAGGCACCGTGCAGGTGCGGGGTGAAGTCTTTCAGGTCGCCATTGTGGGCAAAAAACCAATAGCGCCCCCATAGTTCGCGCACAAAGGGGTGGCAGTTCTCCAACCGCACTTCACCTATTGTGGCCTTGCGTACGTGGGCTACCACGTTGTGGCTTTTGATGGGGTAGCTGCGCAGCATCTTCGCAATGGGGGACGTGGCGGCACTTTCCTTGTCCACAAAGTGCCGTGCCGCCTTGCCGGGCACGCTGCCTTCGCTTTCAAAGAAGGCGATGCCCCAGCCATCGGCGTGGTGGTCGGTGCTGCCGCCACGCTGCGAAAACCCGGAGAAGCTCAGCGTCAGGCTGGCCGGCAGGTGGCTGTTCATTCCCAGGAGTTGGCACATACTGTTTAGTGTAACTGTGCGCTATTCCGGGCGGACTGGAACTCGCCAGATAAACAACCCCAGCACCAATGCCATGCCCAGCAAAAAGAGCTGGAGCTGAAGGGTCGGCACAACCAGAATAGAGGTGCCAAAGGACAACACCATCATCAGCGCTGCCCACTGTTTGGTTTTGCGCCGCATGGCGTGGTGTTCCCGCCAGTCGGCAATGATGGGGCCGGCTATGCGGTGGTTGAGCATGGCGTTGTAGAACCGGTCGGAACTGCGGGCAAAACAGGCCGCCGCCAGCAGCACAAAAGGGGTGGTGGGCAGGACCGGCAGTAAGGCGCCCGCAACGCCCGCCACCAGAGCCAGTATTCCCGCCACCAAGTAGAGACCACGCACCAGCGCAGAGCGGTGCAATTCCACACGTTTGGTGTGTGTTTGTAGCTCGTTGGGTTTGTTGGTTGGCATGGTCGATACCGCTCGGAGGCGGTTCGCTCATTTTATCCATGGGCATTTCTTGCAAAGCTGGAGGACAATGGTCGCAGGAGGCAAAGTATGGCGAAGACGAACCCTGAGACCGATTTTGAACTGATGTTCGAGTCTGCTCCCATCTCCCTTTGGCTGGAGGATTACAGCGCCCTGAAACGCTTGTTTGACACGTGGCGCGCGCAGGGTGTCGTTGATCTGGCAGCGCACCTGGCGCAGGACCCCGCGCGGGTTCAGCTGTGCGTAGCGAGCCTTACCGTCATCAAGGTCAACCGGCAGACGTTGAAAGTATTTGCAGCCGAGAGCCAGCAGGCATTAATTGATCGTCTGTCAGAAGTGTTTCGCGACGACACCATGGCACAGATATCCCAGGAGCTGAACTACCTCTGGCAGGGGCAGCTGGAGTTTTCCAACCAGACTGTCAACTACGCACTGGATGGACGCCGCATCGACGTGCAAATTCATGTGCGGGTGTTGCAGGGTTATGAAGACACGTGGGAGCGGGTCATGGTGTCGCTACAGGACATCACCCAGGCCCGCCAGGCACAGCACAAACTGACAGTGAGTGAACAGTATGCTCGTGATCTGTTTGACTACTCGCCCGTGTCACTGTGGGTGGAAGACTTCAGCGGCGTCAAGCGCCTGCTGGATGAGGCACGGTCACAGGGCATACAGGACTTTCGTGTGTTCATCAGCGTGCATCAGGAATTTGTCAGCCGCTGCATGGAGGAAATACGGGTCCTGGAAGTAAACCGCCAGACGCTGACCATGTTCTCGGCGGCCAGTCAAAGTGAGCTGTTGAGCCGTCTTGGGGTGGTATTTCGCGATGAAATGCATGAGTCATTTGCCGAACAACTGCTGGACCTGTGGGATGGCAAGACGGTGCAGCTGCGCGAGGTGGTGAACTATTCGCTCAGCGGCGAGCTGATCAACATCCACATGCAGTTCGCCGTGCTGCCCGGTTACCTGGACACCTGGGGTTTGGTTCTGGTGTCGCTGGTGGACATTACCGCACGCAAGAAGGCCGAGGCGTATTTGGAGTACCTTGGCAAGCACGATGCCCTTACACGGCTGCGCAACCGCGCGTTCTACGTCGACGAGCTCAACCGTATTTCCCGCAAAGGCCCGTGGCCCCTGACCATCATGGCCATGGACCTCAACGGCCTCAAGCGCATCAACGACGCAGAGGGCCATGCTGCCGGGGACGCCGTGTTGCGGCGCGCTGGCGAGGTGCTGACCAGTGCCACGGCAGGCTATCCCTACTGCGTAGCGCGGATTGGTGGCGACGAGTTCATTGCCCTGATGCCTGGTTGTGATGACCGCGTGGCCGCTGGCTTGCAGGAACGCATCGAATCCATGATCGAGATGAACAACCAGTTCTACACGGGCCAGCGCCTGAGTATGGCCATCGGCATTGCCAGTTGCAAAGCGGCTGGTGAGGTTGAGGCGGCCCTGCACGAGGCGGATCAGGCCATGTTTCGCGAGAAGACGCGTTACTACGATGAAAGCAAGCTGGAGCGGCGTCGCGGTTGATGTCTCCAACGTGACGCAAAAGTCAGGGGTTTACCCCAAAGTAGTTGCCCGTATTGCGGCAAGTGGGAACTGAAACTAACCTCGCGCTATTCAACGGAGACACATCACGGTGGACTGCATCCTGGAGACGAAACAGCTGACCAAGGAATTCAAGGGCTTTGTGGCCGTCGACAAGGTGGACCTGAGGGTGCGCCGTGGCAGCATTCATGCGCTGATTGGTCCCAATGGAGCTGGCAAGACCACCTGCTTCAACCTGCTTACCAAATTCTTGATCCCCACCTCGGGCCAGATCCTGTTTGACGGTACGGACATCACGGGGGAGTCGTCCGCACGTATTGCGCGGCGTGGCGTGATTCGTTCGTTCCAGATTTCGGCGGTGTTCCCCCACCTCACCGTGCTGGAGAACGTGCGTGTGGCGTTGCAACGAACCCTGGGCAGCTCGTTCCATTTCTGGAAATCGGAGAATAGCCTGCATCATCTCGATCGCAAGGCCATGGAGCTGCTCGAAGCCGTGGACCTGCAGGAATTTGCCAAGCTGACCGCCGTGGAACTGAGCTATGGGCGTAAGCGCGCCCTGGAAATTGCGACCACACTGGCCATGGACCCCAAGCTGATGCTGCTGGACGAGCCCACACAGGGCATGGGCCTGGAGGACGTAGATCGCATCCGCAACTTGATCAAAAAAGTGTCAGTCAACCGCACCATTTTGATGGTGGAGCACAACATGAGTGTGGTCTCCACCATTGCCGACACCATCACGGTGCTGCAGCGGGGCGCCACGCTGGCCGAAGGGCCCTATGCCGAGGTGTCCCGTAACCCGGCGGTCATTGAGGCCTACATGGGCAGTGCCAACGTCGAACTCAAAGGGGCGCATTGACTATGGCGCAACCTTTTCTTGAAGTCCGCGATCTGCACGCCTGGTATGGCGAATCGCATGTCCTGCACGGAGCCAGTTTCCACGTGAACGAAGGCGAAGTGTTGACGCTGCTGGGCCGCAATGGTGCGGGCCGCACCAGCACCATGCGCGCCATCATGGGCCTGACCGGTAGCCGCAAGGGTTCCATCCGCGTCAAGGGTGTCGAAACCATTGACATGGCCACCCACCGCATTGCACGCCTGGGTTTGGGTTATTGCCCGGAGGAACGGGGTATCTTTTCCAGTCTGTCCACCGAAGAGAACCTGTTGTTGCCCCCCGTGCTGGCACCCGGCGGCATGGGTCTGGACCAGATTTACGCCATGTTCCCCAACCTGAAAGAGCGTTCCCAAAGCCAGGGCACGCGCCTGTCGGGCGGTGAGCAGCAGATGCTGGCCGTGGCGCGCATTTTGCGCACGGGCGCCAAGTTGTTGTTGCTCGACGAGATTTCCGAAGGCTTGGCCCCTGTCATTGTGCAAAAGCTGGCCGAGATGGTTCTGGCGCTGCGCAAGCAGGGCTACACCATCGTCATGGTCGAGCAGAACTTCCGGTTTGCGGCGCCCTTGGCCGACCGGTTTCTGGTCATGGAGCATGGAAATATTTTGCAGGAATTCACCCAGGCGCAGCTTCCAGAAAAGATGGAAAAACTGCACGAGTACCTGGGTGTTTGATTTTTTTGGCCCTTGATAACTACTTAGGAGATACGCTATGAAACTCACCAAAATCGCTTTAGCCTGCGGGCTGGTATCCACGCTCGCTCTAGGCACCGTTGGTACGGCACAAGCCCAGATTTCAGACAATGTGATTCGCATTGGCATCATTACGGACATGTCCAGCGTGTATGCCGACATCGACGGCATGGGTGGCGTGGAAGCCATCAAGATGGCTGTGGCCGATGCGGGTGGCGCCATCAATGGCAAGAAGATCGAAGTGGTCTATGCCGACCACCAGAACAAGGCCGACGTCGCTGCAGCCAAGGCCCGCGAGTGGTTTGACACCCAGGGACTGGACATGTTGCTGGGTGGTACCAATTCCGGTACTGCCTTGGCTATGGCCAAGGTGGCTGCCGAGAAGAAGAAACCCTTTATTGCCATTGGCCCAGGCTCCTCGGCGCTGACCAATGAGCAATGCTCTCCCTACACCGTGCACTACGCCTATGACACCGTGGCGCTGGCCAAGGGAACCGGCGGTGCCGTGGTCAAGGCTGGTGGCAAGAGCTGGTTCTTCCTGACGGCAGATTACGCCTTTGGCACTGCGCTGCAAAACGACACCACCGCCGTGGTGAAGGCTGCGGGTGGAACGGTAGTTGGCTCCGTGCGCGCACCGCTCAATGCCAGTGACTTCTCTTCTTTCCTGCTGCAGGCACAAAGCAGCAAGGCGCAGGTTCTGGGTCTGGCCAATGCCGGTGGCGACACCATCAACGCCATCAAGGCCGCCAATGAATTTGGCGTGACCAAGACCATGAAGCTGGCGGGCCTGCTGGTCTTCATCAACGACATTCACTCCTTGGGCCTTAAAACTACGCAGGGAATGTACCTGACCGACAGCTGGTACTGGAACAAGGATGCCGAAGCTCGTACCTGGAGCCGTCGTTTCTTCGAGAAGATGAAGCGCATGCCTTCCTCCATCCAGGCTGCCGACTACTCCGCCACTGCCAACTACCTTGCTGCCGTCAAGGCTGCTGGGACTGATGATGGAACCAAATCGCTGGCCCAGTTGCGCAAGAGCAAGATCAACGACATGTATGCCAAGGGTGGTTACATCCGTGACGACGGCCGCATGGTCCACGACATGTACCTGATGCAAGTGAAGTCGCCTGACAAGAGCACCGAGCCATGGGATTACTACAACGTGGTGGAAACCATCAAGGGTGACGTGGCCTTCACGACCAAGGCCGAGTCGAAGTGCGCACTCTGGAAATAAGCAAGGACTGAATCGGTGGAAATCTTCGGCATACCGTTGCAAGCGTTCCTGGGCCAGCTGATGCTGGGCCTGGTGAACGGCTCCTTTTACGCCATGCTCAGCCTGGGGCTGGCGGTGATCTTCGGTCTGCTGGGGATCGTCAACTTTGCCCACGGCGCGCTGTACATGATTGGCGCGTACGTGGCTTGGGGCTGCATGGAATACGCCGGCCTCAACTTCTGGATGGCACTCATCATTGCCCCCTTGGTGGTGGGCGCCTTGGGTGTGTTGATTGAGCGCACGCTGCTCAAGCGGCTGTACAAGATCGATCCGATCTACGGCCTGTTGATGACCTTCGGTCTGGCGCTGATTGCCGAGGGTGTTTTTCGCGACCAGTTCGGTGTCTCGGGGCAGCAGTACCCCGTGCCCGATCTGTTGCAGGGCGCGACCAACCTGGGCTTCATGGTGCTGCCCAACTACCGCGCATTTGTGATTGTGGCGTCGCTGGTCGTGTGCCTGACCACCTGGTACACCATCGAGCGCACCCGCCTGGGCTCTTACTTGCGTGCCGGCACCGAAAACCCCGCACTGGTGCAGGCCTTTGGCATCAATGTCCCGCTGATGGTGATGCTCACCTACGCAGCGGGTTCCGGCCTGGCCGCGATTGCCGGTGTGCTGGCTGCGCCGGTGATCCAGATCAACCCGCTCATGGGCAGTAATCTGATCATTGTGGTGTTTGCCGTGGTGGTGATTGGTGGCATGGGCTCCATCATGGGTTCCATTCTGACTGGTCTGATGCTGGGCATTATTGAAGGTCTGACCAAGGTGTTTTATCCCGAAGCGTCGAGCATTGTGGTGTTTGTGATCATGGCCATCGTTCTGATGATCCGGCCCGCTGGTCTGTTTGGGAAGGAAATGTAATGACGCTCGACCCCCGTCTTGGCCGTCTGGCCTGGTTTGCCGGTCTGGCGATTCTGGTGGCCGCGCCATTTATTGGCCTGTACCCGATCTTCATAATGACGGCCCTGTGCTTTGCCATCTTTGCCTGCGCGTTTAACCTGCTATTGGGGTTTACCGGCTTGCTGTCGTTCGGCCACGCGGCTTACTTCGCCGCCGCTGCATATTGCACGGGCTGGCTGGTGCGCACCGCCGGTTGGAGCCCAGAGGCTGGTGTGCTGGGGGGCACCCTCATCGCCGCAAGCACCGGGTTGTTGGTGGGGCTGATTGCCATCCGGCGCCAGGGTATTTACTTTGCCATGGTCACACTGGCCATGGCGCAGATGCTGTACTTCCTGTTTCTGCAAGCACCCTTCACCGGAGGCGAAGACGGCCTGCAGGGTGTGCCCCGTGGAACCCTGTTTGGCCTGATTCCCCTGCTCAATGACAAGGTGATGTACTACGTGGTGTTGGCGGTTTTTGTGGCTGTGTTTGCATTCATCATCCGCGTGGTCCATTCGCCCTATGGGCAGGTGCTCAAAGCCATCCGCGAGAACGAGCCCCGTGCCATTTCGCTGGGTTATGACGTGGATAAGTACAAACTGCTGGCCTATGTGCTCAGCACAGGGCTGGCCGGTCTGGCGGGTTCCATGAAGACGTTGGTGCTGGGGTTCGCGACGCTGTCCGACGCACACTGGTCCCTGTCGGGTGAAGTGATACTGATGACGCTGTTGGGTGGCATGGGCACTTTTGCTGGCCCGGTTCTCGGGGCCTTCACCATCATCGGGCTGCAAAATTACCTGGCCGATCGCGTGGGTTCCTGGGTCACGGTGATCATCGGCGTCATTTTTGTTGTCTGCGTGGTGGCCTTCCGCCGCGGCTTTGTGGGCGAATTGCTGGCCTACCAGCAGCGTACCCGCAAGCCGTAGGCGGTTTGTAGTTTCCCCACTGCGCCGCGTTTCATGGCGCTGAACCGGTCCCACCGGTTCCTTTAGACTGCGGGGGTTTCAATTTGCCAATTGCCACCCTTGCGCTCAACCCCTCCCTTGCTGAACCTGCCCCGCGCTAGCTGGCTGCTGCTGGCCTTGGCCTGTGCCCTGCATGGTGTGTTGGGTGCGTCTCTGGGGCTGTCAGTGGACGAGGCGCACTACGCCCTGTACGCAGCGCACCCTGACTGGAGTTACTTCGACCATCCCCCCCTGGTAGGCTGGGCACAGTGGCCGCTGGTGGCTGTGCACGCGCCCACTTGGGTACTGCGGTTGCTACCCGAACTGTTGTGGCTGGGCACGGCACTGCTGGTGCATGGCCTGGCCGAACGTTTGCAGGCTGGCGCGCAACCGCTGGCCTTTGGGCGTGCAGGCTTTTGGGCGGTGTTGGTGCTGGCCTTTGCGCCCTTGCTGCATGTGCTGGGCATTGGACTCCTGCCCGACACCTTGCTGGTATTTTGGACTGTGGCGGTGATGTGGTTGACCCTGGACCTGATGGATGTCGCCGCCGTTCGCCGCCCCATGCCTTGGCTGCTGCTGGGCTTGCTGCTGGGGCTGGCGGGCCTGAGCAAGTACACCGCCATATTTGTCGCGCTGGCGGTGGCGCTGTGCCTCTTGCAGGCCCATGGTGCCCGTCTCCTTCGCAACCTCTGGCCGTGGCTGGCCGTCGTCATTGCCGTGGTACTAGTGTTGCCCGTGGTGTACTGGAACCACACCAACCACTGGATATCGTTCACCTACCAGGCCCAGCATGGGGCCGGTGGGGGCTGGCGGGCCGTGCAGGTTGTGCGGTTTCTACTGGTGCAAGTGCTGGCGTATGGCCCCTTGCTGTGGTGGGGCTGGGCTGGCGTGCGCCGTGGAGTAGTACCTGCGCTGCGGCCTGTAGCGTGGTTCTTTGTCGTTCCATTTGTGGTGCTGGCCGTGTTGGCCGGCGGCGGCACCAGCCTGCCGCACTGGACGGCTCCGGCGTGGGTGGCGCTGGCGCCAATGGCCGGCATTGGGCTGGCCCGCAGTGTGCGGGATGGGCGCAGGCGCCTGATTGCAGTGTTAGTGGTTATGCAGGGCGCGGTTAGTGCCGCCTTGCTGGGTCTGATGTTCACCGCTGGCCAACCCTTTATCACCAACGTCAACGGCCAGGGCAACAGCGCCCAACCGTCCAACCCGTTTGCCGATCTGTATGGATGGGAACAAGCGGGTGCACAGGCCCGCACACTGGCTGCACAGCAAGGCCTGCACAGTGTGAGCGTACAGAACTGGACCCTGGCCAGCCGCCTGGGCTGGTATGCGCGCCCCTTGCCAGTGCATGTGCTGGAGGACCGGTTTGATCAGTTCGACCTGTGGGCTGGCGACTTGCCCGCCGGGGCCGATACGCTGCTGGTGGACTGGTCGCAATTGGCCTACACCGTACCGCTGGGTGCGGCGCATGGGTTTACCGACTGCACCCTGCTGGCCACGCAAGACGCACAGCGATTGGGTGCCACCATTGCCACCTACCGCTTCTACGCCTGCCATGGCTGGTCCGGCCAGCCACAACCCCAATTGCACAGTCCCTGATTGCAATGCGAATCCTGATGCCTGTTTCCTCCATTCCCCTGCGCCTGTGGTTACTGCCTGTTCTGCTGTTTGTCTTGGGCGCGCCACTTTGGCTGCACCGCTTTGAGCCAGCCATGTTTGTGGCCATCAACCACCTGTGCGCACCCGTGGCGGCAACGGTGTGGACCGGTTTGTCCCTGCTGGGCAACGCCTGGGCTGTTTTGGGGGTGACCGCACCACTCTTGGTACTGGCGCCGCGCCTGATGTGGGCCTGGTTGTGCGCCGCACCCTTTGCAGTGGTGTTTGCGCGCGTTGGCAAGGGCCTGATCGAAAGTCCACGCCCTGCCGCCCTGGTAGACAACGACCAGATTCGTATCGTTGGTGAAACACTGCATAACGTTTCCATGCCATCGGGCCACACGTTGACCGCCTTTGCGGTGGCATCGGCTATCTACTTCTCCCTGCCGCAGCAAGGGCGCAAGCGCTACCTGTGGCTGTTTGTTTTGGCGGCGGGTACTGGCTTGTCGCGCATTGCGGTGGGTGCGCACTGGCCGGGTGATGTGGTGGTCGGCCTTAGTCTGGGCCTGCTGGCGGGCATGCTGGGCACGCGCCTGCTGGCGCGTATGGACACCAAGCACCTGCAACCCACAGCCTGGAGCCTGCGTTTGGTGGCGTTGCTGGTGGCTGTTAGCGCCTACTTTTTGGCGACTGAGGCACAGGACTTCGACGAAAACCAACCTCTGCAATATGCGCTGGTGCTGGTGGTGCTGGCATCGCTGTGGCGCTTTGTGCAGCAGAATCGTGCGGCACAAACCAGTTCACTATCAAATCGATAGCTGTTTATATATAGCCGACGAGGGCTAGAGACCAATTTCCCTAGGGATTCCCCGGAATCTTGGCCGCCAGCCGCAGCGCCAGCGCGCTGAGCGCTGCATAGGCCGCACCGGTTGGTGCATCCCACGCGGTAACCGCCGCCCCCTGGCGCGCAATGGCGGCGGTGTCGCCCCGCGCAGCCGGGCCGGTTAACGCAGCTTGCGGCCCCAACGCGGTGATGTTGGCCACGGCGTTGCGCAAGAGCGTGGCGCGCAGATGGGGAATCAGCTCTGTTGGCATGCCGGTGGACTGCCACAGGTCTTCGGCCGTGGCCTGCAACACTGGCAGAAAGTTGGTGGCAAACACAGCTGCTGCGTGGTAGAGCAGCTTGTCGCTGCTGGCCACATCAAAGCAATGCGCGCCAATGGCGGTGAATGCTGTTCGCAGTGTGTCGCAGGCCGACGCGTCGCCCTCCAGCGCGCAGGGCGTTCCGGGAAATTGCTCCAGCGCTGCGCTCACCGATGCAAAGCTCAAAATGCAATGGGCACTGGCCACCCGCCAGCCCAGCGCCGCAAGGGGTGCCAGCGTGGCAGCGCCTTGTGCGCCACTGCAGTGGAAAGCGATGGGAGCTGGGTGTGCGGCAGGCGAGCCGACTACCGAGCGGGCAGTTGCCAGTGCCTGCGCGCAGGCCGCCAGCTGGGCATCGGGCACGGCCAGCATCCAAACCTCGGCATCGCGCAGGGCATCCATCTGAGCGACCGCATTCCCCGCGCCAATCACGCCGCACGCCGTTTGAGCACTGGCCAGCGACGTGGTCAGCACATCCTGAATAACAAAGCTGCGCTGCTGGTGCCAGCGGTGCGACAGCGTTTGCGCCACGCGCCCCGCACCGACGATATTCAAGCGCGGTTGGTGCTGGGTTTTTGGTGATAGGGCCTTCATGGTGGGCTGGGCGGTCACACGATCAACGGATCTTCCTGCATCGCCTCGATCTGCTCTTCAAGCATCTGCACCTGGCCCTGCCAGTAGTCGCTGGAGCCAAACCACGGAAAGTTGACGGGAAAGGTGGGGTCGTCCCAGCGGCGGGCCAGCCAGGCGCTGTAGTGGATCAGGCGCAACGTGCGCAGCGGCTCAATCAGCACCAGCTCGTCGCGGTTGAAGTCGCGGAACTGCTCATACCCATCCACCAGCATGCCCAACTGGCGTGTGCGCTGTTGGCGGTCACCGCTGAGCAGCATCCACAGGTCTTGTACGGCGGGGCCCATGCGGGCATCGTCCAGGTCCACAAAATGCGGGCCGGGGCCAGCGGCCTGTAGGGCGTTGGTGGGCGTCCACAGGATGTTGCCGGGGTGGCAGTCGCCGTGCAGGCGCAGGATGCGGATACCAGATTCTTTGGCATCATTTAGGCCACTAGCCCTCGTCAACGTTGCGTAACCAGCTACCAAATCAATAGCGTTTGTGCAAACCTTGGTCCAAGCCGATTGCACATCCAGCGGTACTTTGTCGTGCTCCAACAGCCACTGCATGGATTCCGTGCCAAAACTGTGCACGTCCAAGCGAGGCCGTGTGACAAAAGGGCGGGTCGCACCCACGGTGTGGATGCGCGCCAGAAAACGGCCTATCCACTCCAGCACCTCGCCATCGTCCAGTTCAGGCGGGCGTCCGCCACGGCGCGGGCTGACGCTAAAGGCAAAGCCACCAAAGTGGTGCAGGGTTTGCGGCCCGGCGGCGTCTGGCCCTTGCAGTTTGAGTGGGCCGACGGCGGGAATCTCAGCCGCCATCAGCTCGGCGGCAAAGTCGTGCTCTTCCTGAATCTGCGCGTCGCTCCAGCGCTCGGGCCGGTAAAACTTGGCCACCACGGCGCTGCCGTCTTCCAGTTGCACCTGGTAGACGCGGTTTTCGTAGGAGGACAGGGCGGTCAGGCGCCCATCGCCGCGCAGGCCCACGCTGTCCAGCGCGTCCAGCACCGCGTCGGGAGTCAGGGCGTCAAAGGCGTGGCGCATCAGTCCTTTTTGGCATCGGTGCTTCTGGTATCGGTGCGCTTGACGATCATCGCCAGGCCCACCGCAATCAGAATCAGTGGCCACCAGGTCTTGAGCAGTGCCGCCAGGCTGACATTAAGCAGCCCCAAGTTGGTCAGCAGAAAAAAAGCGCCCAGTACGATCAGCACGATGGCTGCAACATTGCCCTTCATGGTCAACCCCTCTTTGTATAGATGAGGGGCATTGTCGCAAGGATTGGCCGCGCAGGGCGACCTGACGAGGATTTGAAGCCCCGGTAGTGAAACTATCCCAGCGGCCACATGCCGTCGCCATACAGGGCGGCAGCGGAATCGGCGTCTCCATCTGAATCCGTGTTGCCTTTGGTACTGGATGGGTTGCCTTGGGAGTCACCGTCTGCCAGTGCCTCAAATGGCAGCGCCTGCTTCACCAGAATGACGGTGCAGGGTGCATCCATGGCCACCTTGATGGGCACGGTGGCCACAAAGCGCTGGGTCTTGAGGCCGTGCGTGGCTGCGCCCATCACGATGACGCTGACGTTGTTGCCACGCGCATACTCCAGCAAGGCCTGCGCCACATCGCCGGTTTCCAGCACATGGAATGAGGTCTGGTGGCCCGGATGGTCCAGCGGCTGGGCCCACTGGCGCAACATGGTCAGGTAGCGCCGGTGCACGTTGGTCTCGCTTTTCTCCTCTTCCGAAGAACTGGTCAGACCCGACGAGATGACAGTCACGCAGGCCAGGCGGGCACCGAGTCGCGTGCCCAACGAGCGCGCCACCGCCTGGCGTAGTGAATACAGCGTGACGTCGCTCACATCCTTGTGCGGTATGGCCACCATGACGATGGGTACTTCCTGGATCTGCCGTGATGCCATGGGGCTGGGCTTGTAGTGCATGCCCGCAGCCTTGATCCAGCGTTTGAAGTGGGTGCGGAAATTGGTGCCGGTGGTGTTGCTTCCGCGCTCGGTGATGGTGATTTGTTCCGGGTGGCTCAAATCAAACGCCAAGTGGGCGGCCGATGGGTAGCGCTGGGCGGCTTCCGGTTCCAGACAGCGCATCACCACCTCTTGCAACCATTCGGGCAGGTCGGGCTTGAGTTTGCGGGGTGGCACCGGGTCTACCCACAGGCGCTGGCGCAGCCCACCCGTGGTCTGGGGGGCGCCAAACGGCAATTTTCCGGTGCACAACTGGTACAGCATCACGCCCACGGCAAAGATGTCGCTGCGCGGGTCACCGCGCACGCCCACCACTTGTTCGGGCGCGATCCAGGCGGGCGAACCCACGGCTTTGCGCAACTGTTCGGCCAGCAGATCTGGGTAGTGCGCGTGGTAGGACAGGCCAAAGTCAAGCAGTACCGCCGTGCCGTCGCCCCGAAACAGCACGTTGGCGGGTTTCAGGTCCAGGTGCACCGTGTTTTGCTGGTGCAGGGCATGCACGGCACGCGCCATGGCATTGCCCAGCCAGGCGATTTGCTCCACGCTGGGCGGGGTCTCGGCGTCCAGCCAGTGGTCCAGGGTCTCGCCGGTGACGTATTCCATCACCAGGTAGGGCAGGCGCGACAAGTCACCCGCAGCCACAAAGCGCGGCACATGGTGGCCTTGCAGCACTTGCATGATCTGGCATTCGATCTCAAAGCTGACGATGTTCTCGGCGCCGTCGCCCGTTGTCATGCGCGGCACCTTCATGGCCATGGCAAAGCCGGGGTCGCGCTGGCCGTCGGCATAGTGCACGCGGTAGATGTGGGCCATGCCCCCGGAGTGGATGCAGTCGTCGATGGTGAAACCGTCTACCACGGCTCCGGTTTCCAGCAGTTTCATCGGCCAACCTCCAGGCGGTCGGCGAAGAAGTCGGGTAGGCCCGTGCGGCGAATGGCGGAGGCAGCGGCAAAGTGGTCATACGCCACGCGGTGAAAGGTGAGCTGCGCGCGCTCGGTATCCAACAGGCTGTACATGGCCCGGGTGTCGCCGTCACGGGGCTGGCCCACCGAACCCACCGTACCCAGCCATTGGCGGTGCTTGGGTACGGGAACGGCGATGCCGGGCTGGGGTGCGAAGGCCATCAGGCCATCGCCCGTGCCACGGTAGTACAGGGTTTGCAGATGGACATGGCCGCCAAATACGTAGCGCACGTCGGGCCAGCTGGCTGCGGCGTCCAGGCTGGCTTTGGCGGCACGTTGGTCGTACACGTAACGCCAGAGTTCGGGGTCGTTGACGCTGGCGTGCACAAACAGCACGTTGTTCTGCTGCAGGGTTAGCGGCAGCTTGGCCATCCACTCGCGCTGCGCGGGCGTCAACTGGCGGTGCGTCCAGGCGGCAGTGCTGTCGCCCACGGTGCGCACTTCCGCCGGGGGCTGGATGGCCATGGCATCGTGGTTGCCCTGGATGGCCATGGCGCCTTCCTCGGTGAGACGCATGATGCGCTCCACCACAGCACCCGGATCGGCGCCGTAGCCCACCATGTCACCCAGAAAAACAAAGCGCTCTGCCTGCTGAGCGCGGGCATGGGCCAAGCAGGCGTCCAGCGCCTGGATGTTGGCGTGGATATCGGATAGCAGGGCGATTCTCACAATGTCTCCTGTACTAGGGGGCTAGCGTCACCACGGAGGCTAGAGCGACAGGATATGCCCCTGGCGCGGATCGCCTTTGCCACCCAGCACCTGCTGGTAGGCTGCTAACGCTGCATCACCTCCCGCATGGTATTGCACTTGCAGCCAGGGTTGTGCGGGGTTGGTAGCCCGGGCCACAAAGGCGGCCCAGGATTGCACCAGCCGCTGACCCAGGCCCTGAGCGCCCCATTCGGCGCTGCGCTTCTTGATCTGGGCCGGGGCAAAAAACAGGGTGGCCTTGGGGCCGGGCAGGTCTTTGGCGCCGCCCATATCGTCCACATGGGTGGCACCAATGGAACTGCTGAACTTCAAGCCCCGGCAGTGCGTGTGCAATGCCTTGCGAAACGCCGCGTTGCCGGCAAAGTCCACGTAAATGCTGGGCGCATCCGGCCCGATGTCGTAGAGCTGGTCATACGTCAGCACGCGGTGGTAGCAGCCCAGACTTTCGCAGAAGGCCACGTTGCCGGGCGAGGTCAGTCCCACCACCTCGATACCCGCGCGTTGTGCCAACTGGAAGGCCGTGCCGTAGGCTGTTTTGCTGGAGGCGCTGGAGAGGAGCAGCTGGGCCGGTTGCGTCGGGTCAGCGGTGGCGCCAAAGAATTGGTTGTCGGCCAGAAAATCGTCAATCAACCACGAGGTGATGAACAGCGGGCGCAACAGGGCCTGCACGTCTTCGGTGTCGGCGGTGTAGAACGGATCACGGGCACAGCGCAGGTATTGGTTGTAGACGCTGTGCAGTTCAGCGCGGTGCGGTGCGCCGTCAAAGAAGGCCGAGGCTGAGGCCTTGGCCGGCGTCAGGTCTACCGTGTTGGCCATGGGGAAGTAGCCGTACAGGCGTTCGCCCACGGCCACGTCGGGGTGGTGCGACTGCGTCACTGTGCCAAAGCCCCACACCGGAATACTGCCCCACTGCACGCCATCGGCGCCGGGTGCGACTGGAAAGAAGTGCCAGTACTGCATGGCGTCACCCATGGCCGCATAGGTGATGTTGTTGGAGGTGAGCGCAAAGCGGTCAATTCCCACGCGCACCTGACCGTCGGCCAGAGTGGACAGGGGCGTGCTTTGCAGGGTGGTGGTTTGCAAATGGTCCTTGCGAACCAGCAGGGTGGTGGCGGTGGTGTTCATCATGTCCTGACCTTAATGCAAAGCGGTTGGCCCAACAACCCACAAGGCGCACGTGGGCGACAGGGCTGCCAATAATCTATGCAGCGCTGTCGCCCAGGCTTGGTTCGAAACCTTGAATCCCCAAATTACTATTGAATGAATAGCTACTTGCGTATATCTGACGAGGGCTAGAGGCCGTTCTGTTATGCAACGGTAAGGGTTACTTCAATGTTGCCACGGGTGGCGTTGGAGTAGGGGCACACCTGGTGCGCTTTGGCCACCAGGGCCTCGGCGGCGGCGCGCTCCATGCCGGGGATGCTGACCACCAGTTGCACTTCGATGCCAAAGCCGGCCGGGATGGGGCCGATGCCCACGGTGGCGTCGATGCTGGTGTCAGCGGGCAGGGCAATCTTCTGCGTGCCCGCCACAAACTTCATGGCACCGATAAAGCAGGCGCTGTAGCCGGCTGCAAACAGTTGCTCGGGATTGACGCCGCCGCCAGCGCCGCCCATTTCCTTGGGAACGGCGAGTTTGAGGTCCAGCAGCCCGTCCGAGGTGCGGGTGGTGCCGTCGCGGCCACCGGTGGATTTGGCGTGGGCCTGGTAGATGACTTTTTGCAGAGGGGTGCTCATGGTGGGGTGCTTTCTTGCGTTGATGCCCAGAAGTGGGCGGTTGGGTAAAAGTGAATGCAGGTCAAATCAGGCTCTTGAACCAGCCAATCGTGCTGCCAATGACGACCAGGGCGCGCAGCTTCCACAGTGCCAGGGTGTCGCCTGCTTCGGGAACAGCAGGGCCGCAGCGCGGGTCAGAGCGTTGCAGGGCGCCGGTCATCTTGTGGTCGATCGGAATCGCCTCGCAGCCGTGGTCGGATTCGCAGACAAAGTCAAATTTCTCGCGCGCTGGGGCGTGGCAGGAGAAGCAGTTCTTGCCAAAGCGGTTGTTTACGTCCGCAAAGCCGCGCTTGCCGATGTGGGTGCCCTTGTCGTTGACTTCCAGCTCAAAGAATTCCCAGTCGCCCGTGGCGGGGCTAAAACCTGCCTCGCGCTTGACCATGGCCTCGGTGGGCACCAGTTGCACCACAGAGCCCGCCGGATAGACCGCCCCCTTGGGGTCATTGGCGACCTTGACCGTGTCCAGGACATTGCCCAGCAGGTTGTCCACATAGAAGTGACGCACCTGGGCCATCTGGCGCATGCAGCGAAAGCTCGCGTCATTCACATCAACCGTGTTGGCAGCATAGGCGATCTGGCCGATTACGGTGACGCCCAAGGCAAGGGCCAAGGCGGCTCGAACCCAATGGGTGCGGAAGGTGGAGGGTGTTGTCATGGTGGTGGTTCCGGTGGGTGGATGGGTGAATAGGTAAATAGGTCAGGCGGCGTGGGTTTGCATGGCGCCACGCACGTGTTTAATCTTCTGATTGAGCGCCACCATCTCGCCCAGTTGCAGGCCGCTTTGGGCCAGCACGCAACCGGGAATGTGGGCAGCGCGGGCCTGCAACTGGCGTCCGGCGGGGCTAAGCCAGACGTGCACGCGGCGCTCGTCTTCGCTGGAGCGCTGGCGTTGCAACCAGCCAGCGGCTTCCATGCGTTTGAGCAAGGGCGTCAGGGTGCCAGAGTCCAGAGACAGGCGTTCACCCAGTGCGGAGACGCTGGGGCCGTCACTCTCCCACAGCACTAGCATCACCAGGTATTGTGGGTAAGTCAACGCCAGCGCATCCAACAGCGGCTTGTACAGCTTGGTCATGGCCAGCGAAGCCGAATACAGCGAAAAGCACAACTGGTTGTCCAATTGCTGGGCTGGGTTGGGTTGAACGGTGGATGATTTGCGTGGCATGGGTTTTATTATAGTACACAATTAAATTGTGTGCAATGTAAATTCAAAAATTAAGTTACCCAGGTAAACCGGGACTTGGCAGGGGCATGTGGCTGGGCTGGCCGTGTTGGCCAAAAATGGCCAGGCCAATTGGAAGTTTGAGACTACGGCGAAGCCCGGGCTCAATGGCCGCAAGGGCTACCAGCCGCGCAGCAAGGTGCTAGGTGGAGTGGCGCAGACGCTGCTGTCACTTCGGGGCTACGTCTGTTCTGCAGCGATCCAGTGCAGACCCATGCCGCGGCTGTAGTAATAGTCACCTTGCGGACTAATGACAACCGCGCGGCGTGTTGCGGGGTCGGTGAAATAACGCCACCCGTGGCCAGGTGTTGGGGACGCGCCTCACTTCCTTTATGCCGTTAGCCCCGTTTGCCGTTGCGGTTTTTGGCTCGCGGTCGGCCTTGATGGGATCCCGCCCCCGAACACCGGCTGAGGGGAGTACTGTAGTGGCTGCCAGCATGGCCAGTGAGGCAAGAAGAGTGGCGGATTTCATGGTGATTTCCTATGCAAGTTATCCCAGTCGGTGGGGCTTTGGGTGTGAGGCCACCCCGGGCAAGTGCAAAAAAATTTGTGGGGGGGGTTGTGCCGGGGGGTTGGGGCCTTACTGAAAGGCCACTTCGGAAAAGCTGCGCAGCTTGCGGCTGTGCAATTGCTCGGTGCCCTGGGCGCGCAGCAGTTCAATGGCCCGCATGCCGATGCGCAAGTGCTGGTCTACCCGCTCACGGTAGAAGTGGTTGGCCATGCCGGGCAGCTTGATCTCGCCATGCAGTGGCTTGTCACTCACACACAGCAAGGTGCCGTAAGGCACCCTAAAGCGGAACCCGTTGGCGGCAATGGTGGCACTTTCCATGTCCAGGGCGATGGCGCGGCTTTGGCTAAAACGGCGCTGGGGCTGGTTGTCGGGCAGTAGCTCCCAGTTGCGGTTGTCGGTGGATGCCACGGTGCCGGTGCGCATGATGCTTTTCAGTGCAGCGCCCTTGATCTGTGTAACGTCTGCCACCGCCTGCTCCAGCGCCACCTGGATTTCGGCCAGAGCGGGGATCGGTACCCACAGGGGCAACTCCTCGTCAAGCACATGGTCTTCGCGCACATAGCCGTGGGCCAGCACATAGTCGCCCAGTTGCTGCGTGGTGCGCAGGCCTGCGCAATGACCCAACATGATCCAGGCGTGTGGCCGCAGTACGGCAATGTGGTCGGTAATGTTCTTGGCATTGGCAGGCCCCACGCCAATGTTGACCATGGTGATACCTGCGTTGTCGGCACGCACCAGGTGATAGCCCGGCATCTGCGGCAGGCGTGGTGGCTCCTTGCCCAGGGCGTCGGCCGGCTCGGCCTCCAACCCCACACGTCGCGTCACCACATTGCCCGGCTGGATAAAAGCAATGTATTCGCTGGTGGGGTCGGCCATGGCGGCGTGCCCCAGGGCGATGAATTCGTCAATGTAGAACTGGTAGTTGGTGAACAACACAAAGTTCTGAAAATGCTCAGGACTGGTTCCGGTGTAATGCCGCAGCCGGTGCAGCGAGTAATCCACCCGGGGCGCGGTAAACAACGACAGGGGTTCGGGCTCGCCGGCGCGTGGCTGGTAGGTGCCGTTGGCAATGCCGTCGTCCATGGCGGCCAGGTCGGGCAGGTCGAAAACGTCGCGCATCCGGGTTCTCCGCTGTGCCGTCAGGTTACCTTCTACATGGTCGTTTTCGGCAAACGAGAAGTGCACCGGTATGGGCTGCGAGCTGGTGCCCACCTCCAGCTCCACGCCGTGGTTTTGCAGCAGCAGGTTGAACTGGTTCAGGTAGTAGTGCGAATACAAGTCAGGCCGAGTCAGCGTGGTCTCAAATCGGCCGGGTCCGGCCACAAAGCCGTAGCTCAGGCGCGCACTCTCGGGGGAGATGGTGCGCGAAACCGTGTCGGTATGGATGCGCACCATGGGGTAGCAGGCCCGCACATGGCCCATGGCATCGGCGCCGCCCACGAAGTCCTGCATGGCCTGGCGCAGGTGGTGAATGCTGCCGTCGTAGATGCGGGTGACCTGGGCCAGGGCTGAAGCGGCGTCGGTAAAGCGTTGGGGTGGGACAAAGGGTGGTAGATTGGGCATGCATCTATTGTGCCGTGGGGCTGTGACACCCGCCGCTTTGCGGAATAATACGCACTGGTGGCTATCCCTGTAGAAGAACATTACTTTCGTGCCAGATTTCAACGATTCACGCTATGTCGAAACCGGCTTTCCCTCATTGCAATGGGAGGAAGAGGATTTGCCCACGCGCCCCATGCCTCTGCATGAGCGTCCGCTACAGGCCCGCATCGACCACGAAATGGCTGTCATTGCCGAGCACCATGTCCGCATCGCCCTGGCCATCGAGAAGTTCTGGGGCCACCGCGACTGCGTGGAATACCTGCAAAAGCTCATCATGAGCGGCGGCCACCAGGATGGCCAGAGTCGGGTGGGTTTCAAGTCGGAAGTGGTGTCGGCGCTGATCAACCTGGCTGCTCTGCACCAGGCCGAATGACCGAATAGGCCCATTGATGCGCAAAACTGTAATAGGCACGCTGGTGCTGCTGGTCGTTGGCTTGTTGGTTTTTTTCAATGTGCCCACTATCGTTGATGGGCATATGAACACCGTCACACACCCTGCGCCCTATGCGGCCAGTGCCCCAGCCACCGCTGCGCACCAGGCGCTGTTTGTGGCCGATTTGCATGACGATGCCCTCTTGTGGAACCGCGACCTGCTGCAACGCTACGAGCGTGGCCACGTCGACTTGCCGCGTCTGCTGGACGGCCATGTGGCCCTGCAGGTGTTTGCCACCGTCACCAAAACGCCCAAGGGTTTGAACTACGAACGCAATGGTTCTGATACCGACAGCATTACGCTGCTAGCCATGGCCCAGCGCTGGCCCACGGCCACCTGGAACAGCTTGCTGGCACGCGCCCTGTACATGGGCGAAAAATTGCACCGTGCCGCGCAAGATAGCCAGGGCCGCCTGGTGGTGGTCAAGAGCCGGCAGGATCTGCAAGCCTTCATAACCGCCTGGAGCCAGGACAGCCACCGTGTTGCCGCCATCCTGGCCACTGAGGGACTGCACCCATTGGAAGGCAAGCTGGAAAATGTCGACCGGCTGTATGACGCCGGTTTTCGCATCACGGGCCTGACGCACTTTTTTGACAACGAAGTTGGCGGCTCCGCCCATGGGCTGGAAAAGGGAGGGCTGACGCCCTTTGGCCGCCAAGTGGTTGCCAAGTTGGAGGAAAAGGGCATGCTGATTGACCTGGCCCACGCCTCCAAACCCCTGATTGACGACGTGCTGGCCATGGCCAAACGTCCCCTGCTGGTCTCGCACACGGGCGTAGCCGGAACCTGCCCAGGCCCGCGCAACCTGACGGACGACCACCTGCGGCGCATTGCTGCCACCGGCGGCGTGGTGGGCATTGGCTACTGGGACGGCGCGGTGTGCCAGCCCGATGTTCCCGCCATCGTCAAAGCCATCCGATATGCGGTGGACCAGGTGGGCGTAGCCCATGTAGGGTTGGGCTCCGACTTTGACGGTGCCACCCGCATGCCGTTTGACGCAACGGGCCTGCCGCAGTTGACCGAAGGCCTGATGGCGGCTGGCTTCAACGCTGGTGACATCCGCGCCATCATGGGTGGCAATGTGCAGCGTCTTTTGCTGCAGACTTTGCCCACGATCTGAACCAGTTTCATAAAAAGTTTTATCCAATAGGCCTCTAGCCCTCGTCAATACTGCATAGGCAGCTATCAAAAAAGTAGTATTTACATGACCACTTCTCTCTCTGCTGCGCATTACCACTTTGACGTCCTGATTGTCGGCAGCGGCTTGGCCGGCTTGTCGGCGGCCTTGCATTTGGCACCCACCCACCGCGTGGCGGTGCTGACCAAGCGCGGCATGAGCGATGGCTCCAGCAACTGGGCGCAGGGTGGCATTGCGGCCGTGCTGGCCGAGGGCGACAGCTTCGACGCCCATGTGCAGGACACCCTGGTGGCTGGTGCCGGTTTGTCTGACCCGGCGGCCACGCGTTTTGTGGTGGAGCATTCGCCCGAAAGCATTGCCTGGCTGCGCGAATTGGGTGTGCCCTTTTCCGAAGAAGACGGCCATTTGCACCTGACGCGTGAAGGCGGCCACAGCGCACGGCGCATCGTGCACGTGACCGATGCGACGGGTGCGGCCGTGCAAAAGACGTTGATAGCGACCGTGCGCCGCACACCCAACATCACGCTGTTCGAGAACCACACGCTCGTGGACCTGATTACCGAACGCAAGCTGGGTTTGGCTTCTGCGGGTGACGCCACGGACAACCGCTGCCTGGGCCTGTACGCGCTGGACGAGGCCACTGACACGGTGCTCACCTTTAGCGCACCACACACCATTCTGGCCACCGGCGGGGCGGGCAAGGTGTACCTCTACACCACCAACCCTGATACCGCCACCGGCGACGGCATAGCCGCCGCTTGGCGCGCCGGATGCCGGGTGACGAACATGGAATTCATCCAGTTCCATCCCACCTGCCTGTACCACCCGCATGCCAAGTCCTACCTGATTTCGGAAGCGGTGCGCGGCGAGGGCGGGCGGCTGCTGCTGCCCGATGGAACCCGCTTCATGCCCCAGCATGACGAGCGCGCCGAGCTGGCGCCGCGCGACGTGGTGGCCCGCGCGATTGACTTCGAGATGAAAAAGGGCGGTTTTGACTGCGTGTACCTGGACATTTCGCACCAGCCGTTGGCCTTTTTGCTGGAGCACTTTCCCAACATTTACGCACGCTGCATGCAACTAGGCATTGACATTTCCAAGCAGCCCATTCCCGTTGTGCCGGCGGCACACTACACCTGCGGCGGCATCCATGTGGATTTGAGCGGCCGCACCGACATTGCCGGCCTGCACGCCATTGGCGAGGCCACCTACACCGGCCTGCACGGCGCCAACCGCTTGGCCAGCAACTCACTGGTGGAATGCATGGTGTTTGCCCGCTCGGCGGCAACCGACATCGTGGCCACGCCCCTGCCCCAACCACCGGCCCTGCCCGCGTGGGATGACAGCCGGGTGACTGATGCCGACGAAGCCGTGGTTATCTCGCACAACTGGGACGAGCTGCGCCGCTTCATGTGGGACTACGTGGGCATTGTGCGCACCAACAAACGCCTGGAGCGCGCCAGCCACCGTATTGCTTTGTTACAGGGTGAAATTCAGGAGTTTTACGCGCACTTTCATGTCACACGCGACCTGCTGGAGCTGCGTAATTTGGTTCAGGTGGCGGAGCTGATCGTGCGTAGCGCACACTCGCGCCACGAGAGCCGTGGTCTGCACTTCAGCCGCGATTACCCCAATACGATGGCCATAGCCGTGCCCACGATCTTGGTGCCGGACTGAGTTTTGGCTATCGCCGGATAGCGCCGGTGCGTCAATCGTCAGGCAAGACCCGCGCCGAGCTGATGAAGGCGATAGTTCTGCCGACTGGCAGGTTGGCATGCACGCCTTCCGCCATGGGCGGGTTGACGGCAGCATCCGACTTCCAGGTGATGATGAAATTGGCGCCCGAGCCGCCCGAGTCATCGCCACGGGGAACGAACAATTCCAGTGTGCCCAAGGGGCCAATGACCTGGGGTGTGGTGACGTAGTTGCGCAGCTTTTTGCCATCGGTGTCGTAGTACTGCGCCGACAGAACGCGGATGGCGCGGGCCGGGTCGGTATTGCGAATGTTCACCGAAACCGATAGCAGCGTTTTGGCCCTCTCACCTGCATTGGCCGTATCGCCATGCCAGATGTGGGAATAGATGGGCAGGTACAGGGTCTGCCCCGTGGAGCGGCCCGCCGCCGCTTGGGCATGCGCAGATCCGATGGAGAAAGCCACCAGCAGGCAGGTTAGAAATAGCCGCATACCATCCTCCAATGTGTTCAGGCCGCGCCGATGTTGGGCACCAAACCCGCCACTGGCTTGCCCGACTTCAAAGCCGCGGTAAAGGCCAGCATACGGTCAATCGGGCGGCGTGCCAGCAGACCCAGGGCCGGGTCCACGTGGACTGCGTTGGTGCCCGTCTCCAGCACATGGGCCAGCCCGGCCAGCCCGTTCATGGCCATCCAGGGGCAATGCGCGCAGCTCTTGCAGGTGGCGCTGTTGCCGGCGGTGGGGGCTTCATAAAACACCTTGCCGGGGTTGAGCGTGCGCAGCTTGTGCATCATGCCGTTGTCGGTGGCCACAATGAACTCGGGCGCGTCCATGGTGTGCGCCGCGTTCAATATCGCACTGGTGGAGCCCACGGCGTCGGCCAGGGCTATGACATCGGCGGGAGATTCCGGATGCACCAGCACTTTGGCGAGTGGGTGTTCTTTTTTTAACGCTTCCAGCTCAAAGGCCTTGAATTCGTCGTGCACGATGCAGGCGCCGTTCCACATCACCATGTCGGCCCCGGTTTCGCGCTGGATGTAGCCGCCCAGGTGCCGGTCTGGGGCCCACAGAATTTTTTGTCCGGCGTCTTTGAGCGCGCGAACAATGTCCAGCGCGCAACTGCTGGTGACCAGCCAATCGGAGCGTGCCTTCACGGCCGCGCTGGTGTTGGCGTAGACCACCACGGTGCGGTCCGGGTGGGCGTCGCAAAAGGCGCTAAATTCGTCAATCGGGCAGCCCAGGTCCAAAGAACAGGTGGCGTCCAGATCGGGCATCAGCACCGTTTTTTCAGGCGACAAAATTTTGGCGGTTTCGCCCATGAACTTCACACCCGATACCACCAAGGTTTGCGCAGCGTGGTCGCGACCAAAGCGCGCCATCTCTAATGAGTCGCTGACGATGCCGCCGGTTTCTTCGGCCAGGTCTTGCAGATCGGGGTGGACGTAGTAGTGCGACACCATGACCGCGTTCTTCTCGTTCAGCAGGCGGCGAATTTTGTCTTTGAGCGCCGCACGTTCGGTGGGGCTGGGCTCCACCGGCACGCGGGCCCAGGCATGGCGGGTGCTGCATGCACTGGCTACGCCCGCGAGCGTGGTGTCGGGCTGCTCGTAATCCACGTCAATGGTGGCGGCTGTGTTCGTCATGCCGGGGTTCCTGCCAATGTTTCAAAGCGCATGGAGTAGTCGGTGGCTTGCACGTCCTTGGTCAGGGTGCCAATCGAGATGCGGTCTACTCCGGTTTCGGCCAATGCGCGCAAACCGTTGAGGGTGACGCCGCCCGATATTTCCAGAATGGCCGGATTCGCTTTGGCGGCGTTCATGCGCACGGCCTCGTGCAAGTGGGGCACGCTCATGTTGTCCAGCAGCACCATGCGGGCACCGGCATCCAGGGCTTGCGCCAATTGTTCCAGCGTCTCTACTTCAATCTCCACAAAGTCGGCCTCTTTCGCCATCTTTGCGGCCTGTTGCAGCACCTGTGCAATGCCACCGGCGGCGGCGATGTGGTTTTCTTTGATCAGCACGGCGTCATACAGGCCTATTCGGTGGTTGGTGCCGCCGCCGCAGCGCACGGCGTACTTTTGTGCCAATCGCAGGCCCGGCAGGGTTTTGCGGGTGTCCACAATGGCCGCGCGCGTGCCGGCCACAACGGCTACATAGGTGGCGGTTTTGGTGGCCACGGCGCTGAGCAGTTGCAGAAAGTTCAGCGCCGTGCGCTCGGCAGTCAACAGGGCCTGGGCGCGACCCTGCACTTCAAACACCACCTGGTTGGCCTCGCAGCGGCCACCATCTTGCACATGCCAACGGATGTGGGCTTGGGGGTCCAGCGCCAGAATGGCGGCCTGCACCCAGGCCTGGCCGCACACTACGGCGTTTTCGCGTGCCAGAACATGGGCGCTGGCACCCTGGTCGGGGGCAATAAGGCCGGCGGTCAGGTCACCGGTGCCCACGTCCTCAGCCAGGGCTCGGGCCACGTCCGCGTGGGCCAGTTGGGCTATTGCAGCGGGTGAAAAATCAAACGACTTGGTCATGGAGAAAAGGCTCAAAACAGGTGCCGCCGGGTGTCGTGCAGGACGCGGCGCAGTTGGGGGTGGTTATCGATGGTACACATCTGGCCGCCGTGTTTCCGTTTTCAAGCCATAAAACCATGACGAAGACCTGCTGGGCACGGCCAACAGTGCGGAAAATGAACTGGTGCAGACGGCCTGGCACTCGCGTCGCACCCATAAAAAAGCCCGGAATCGTTTTGCAATTCCGGGCAATAGCCAAAATAATAGCCAGCCCTCGTGGGTGCTGTGTAAGTCGCGCTTGATTCTAGAGCGATTTACCAGAATGCGCACGCGGGCTGGGTTTGGCGGGCTTTTTTAGGCAGCCGCCTTCACTTTCAAACGCCAGGCATGCAGCAGCGGCTCGGTGTAGCCACTGGGCTGCACCAGGCCCTTGAAGACCAGATCACAGGCGGCCTGGTAGGCCATGCTGGTGTCAAAGTTGCCAGCCATGCGCTGGTACAGCGGGTCGCCGCTGTTTTGCTGGTCCACCACCGCCGCCATGCGCTGGAAGGTGGCCTTGATGCGGCCTTCGCTCGCCACGCCATGCAAGAGCCAGTTGGCCATGTGCTGGCTGCTGATGCGCAGCGTGGCACGGTCTTCCATCAGGCCTACGTTGTGGATGTCGGGCACCTTGGAGCAGCCCACGCCCTGGTCCACCCAGCGCACCACGTAGCCCAGAATGCCCTGGGCGTTGTTGTCCAGCTCCTGTTGAATCTCTACATCGCTCCAGTTGGGGGTGGCGGTGACCGGAATTTGCAGCAGGTTGGCCAGGATGCCGTCACGCGCTTTTTCGTAGTTGGTTTTTTCCATCTCCTTTTGCACGTCGCTGACCAGCACCTGATGGTAGTGCAGGGCGTGCAGGGTGGCGCCGGTGGGGCTGGGCACCCAGGCGGTGTTGGCACCAGCTTTGGGGTGGCCGATCTTTTGCTTCATCATCTCGGCCATCAGGTCGGGCATGGCCCACATGCCCTTGCCGATTTGCGCCTTGCCGCGCAGGCCGCTGGAGAGGCCAACCAGCACGTTGTTCTTCTCATACGCGGCAATCCAGGCACTGGTCTTCATGTCGCCCTTGCGGATCATGGGGCCGGCTTGCATGGCGGTGTGCATTTCATCGCCGGTGCGGTCCAAAAAGCCGGTGTTGATGAAGGCGACGCGGCTGCTGGCGGCGGCAATGCAGGCTTTCAGGTTGACCGATGTGCGGCGCTCTTCGTCCATGATGCCGAGCTTGACGGTGCTGTCGGGCAGCCCCAGCATCTTCTCGACACGGCTAAACAGCTCGGCGGCAAAGGCCACTTCTGCTGGGCCGTGCATTTTGGGTTTGACGATGTAGACCGAGCCCTTGCGCGAGTTGCGGATGGCGTCTTTCTTGGTCTTGGCCAGGTCATGCATGGCGATGGTGGTGGTGACCACGGCGTCCAAGATGCCTTCGGGGATCTCTTTGGTAGAGCCATCGGCCGCGGTGTAGGTGATGGCCGGGTTGGTCATCAGGTGGCCGACATTGCGCACAAACATCAGCGAACGGCCGTGCAGGGTGACTTTGCCTTTTCCATTGGCAGCCGAGTAGACGCGGTCGGCATTCAGCCCGCGTGTCATGGTCTTGCCACCCTTCTCAAAGCTCTCGGTCAGCGTTCCGTTCAAGATGCCCAGCCAGTTGCTGTAGGCCAGCACCTTGTCGTCGGCATCCACGGCGGCGACCGAGTCTTCCAGGTCCAGGATGGTGGACAGGGCCGCTTCCACCACCAGGTCGGCAACGCCAGCGGCGTCCGTTTTGCCGATGGGCGTGGCGCGGTTGATGATGATGTCCAGATGCAGACCGTTGTGTTCCAACAGCACGGACGATGGTGCTTTCGCTTCGCCCTGGAAGCCAATGAACTGGCTGTTGTCTTGCAGCTTGGAGGTGCCGCCGTCTTTCAGCGCCACGACCAACTGGCCGTCTTTGTTGACGCGGTAGCCGGTGGAGCCCACATGCGAGCCTTTTTTGAGCGGTGCGGTGCGGTCCAGCACGTTGCGGGCGTATTCGATGACCTTTTTGCCGCGCTTGGGGTTGTAGCCCACGGTCTTGCCGTTGCGTTGCAGGGTCTTCTCACAGCCATTGTCTTCAGAGATCACGTCGGTGCCGTACAGCGCGTCGTACAGGCTGCCCCAGCGGGCGTTGGCGGCGTTCAGGGCGTAGCGGGCGTTCATGATGGGCACCACCAGCTGCGGGCCGGCTTGCTTGGCCAGTTCGGCGTCCACATTTTTGGTGGTGATCTTCAGCTTTTTAGGGCTTGGCACCAGGTAGCCAATTTTTTCCAGAAATGCGCGGTACTGCGTCATATCGGTGGGCTTGGAAGGATCACCTGCGGTGATGGGACCGGGGTTGGCCTTGTGCCAGGCATCCAGCTCGGTTTGCAGGCGGTCGCGTTCGGCCAAGAGGGCGATGTTTTTGGGTGCCAGATCGGCCACGATGGCGTCAAAGCCCTTCCAGAATGCCGCTGGCGCTACACCGGTGCCGGGCAGAACCTGGGTTTCGATGAAGCGGTGCAAATTGCTGGCAACTTGCAGGCGGTGGGTGGTAGTGCGTTCAGTAGTGCTCATGGTGGGGGTTCTTCCGTAAAGTGAACTGGAAACAAAAAAATGATAGGGGCCGGTGCTAGCCGGGTGTCTTGAAAAAATAGTAGGCGGTCAGCGCCGCGCCCACGGCGATGACGATGCGGCGCAGCCAGGGGCCTTGCAAGCGGCGCGCCAGGCGCACACCCAAGTAGCCGCCCGCGCTGGCTGCTACCAGCATGATGAGGGTGTGCGGCCAACTGATGGCGCCTGCGGTGATGAAGGTGGCTACCGTGATGCTGTACACCACCGAGGACAACAGGTTTTTCAGCGCGTTGACTTCGTGCAGGTCTTCGTGCCCGGCAATAGACAGGCTGGCCATCATCAAAATGCCCATGCCCGCGCCAAAGAATCCGCCGTATACCGATACCAGACACTGCGCCAGCCAACCCACCACCGAGTTGGAATGCGCAGTGGGGGCGGCTGTGGCGTCGGCTGCCGCCCGACGTTCGCGCCGGCTTTTGAGCCACGTGGCAATCTGCGGGCTGGCGGCAAACAGGCCGGTGGCAAACGCCAGCAACCAGGGAATCAACTGTGCAAACTGCGCGTCGCCCGCTGCCAGCAGCAGCAGGCCACCGGCCATGCCGCCCGCCAGTGCCGCAACACTGAGGCCCAGCAAATGGGCGCGCATGCGGACCAGCTCCGCGCGGTAGCCCCAGGCCGCAGCCAGGCTGCCCGGCCACAGCGCCACCGAATTGCTGGCGTTGGCCACCACCGGCGGCACGCCCGCTGCCAACATGGCGGGAAACGAGAAGAACGAGCCGCCACCGGCGACCGAGTTGGCCGCCCCGGCGGCAAAGCCCCCCAGCACAATCAGCACGATATCGACGGCTGTCATGCCAGTTCTCCAGTAAGGGAGATCAACCCAGGCACACACAGCACATCGCGCAGGGAGGTGCCCCTGTGGGTGGGCTGCGGGCCAATTTCTTCCCACGGTTGCTGGCTGCGGTTGACCCACAGCGTCTGGTAGCCAAACCAGGTGGCGCCCAGTGCGTCCCAGGCATTGCTGCTGACAAACAGCACCTTGGCTGCCGCCAGGCCCAGGGTCTGCTCGCCCAGGGTGTACGCCTCGGGGGCGGTCTTGTACTTGCGCACCGGGTCCACGCTGATGATGTGGTCCACCAGATCGTGCAGGCCGCTGGACTTGAGCGCCAGTGTCAGCATGGCGGTATCGCCATTGCTCAGAATGCCGGTGGGAATGCCCTGACTTTTAAGCGCTTGCAGCACGGCGCGGTTTTCGGGGAAGGCGCTCAGGGACCGGTACTGGTTCATGAGCTGAGAAACTTGTGAATCAAATTCAGCGCTAGCCCTCGTCGAATCTATGGGTGGCACTAGCTTTTTAATAGCAAAAACCAGCGCCGCGCGGGTTAATTCCCAAAACGGCTGGTAGTGCGCGCCGTGGTTGCTGGTGGTCACCAAACGGGTGTATTCGATCTGCTTGTCGCGCCACAGCACGCTCAAGGCCTGACCGTGGCCGGGGAACAACTGCTCGGCCAGCAGCGCCACGCTGTACACGTCAAACAGCGTGCCATAGGCGTCAAACAACACCGCCTGCGGCGCGCAGTGGCCCGCAGGCTTGTGGCTTTTGGCGGGGGCAGACGCAGCAGTGGCCGGGGTTTTGGACATGCCTCTACTGTATTGCAACCTTGGTGGCTGATTAATTGGCTATTATTGAGTTTATTTGTGACTTTTATGTGGGTAATTTATGCAGCCAACTGAATCCCAGGCCACCACGACTGACCCCGCCCGCCCCCTACCGCTGGCCAACATCCGCGTCGTCGAGTTCACCCACATGGTCATGGGGCCCACCTGCGGTATGGTGCTGGGCGACTTGGGAGCGGACGTGATCAAGGTCGAGCCCTTGACTGGCGACAACACGCGCAAGCTGCTGGGCAGCGGTGCCGGTTTCTACCCGCTGTTCAACCGCAACAAAAAGAGCATTGCGGTGGACATGAAGAGTGCCCAGGGGCGGGAAATTGTCCTCAAGCTGATTGCCACCGCCGACATCGTCAGCGAGAACTTCAAGACGGAGACGATGCAGAAACTGGGGCTGGACTACGCAACCCTGCGCAAGCTGGACCCGCGTCTGATCTATGTGAGCCACAAGGGCTTTTTGCCCGGCCCCTACGACCACCGCACCGCGCTGGATGAGGTAGTGCAGATGATGGGCGGCCTGGCCTACATGACCGGGCGCCCCGGCGATCCGCTGCGTGCGGGCTCCAGCGTGAACGACATCATGGGCGGCGTCTTTGGCGCGGTGGGCGCCATGGCCGCCTTGATGCAGCGCAGCCAGACCGGACAGGGCCAGGAGGTGCAAAGCGCCTTGTTTGAGAACAACATCTTCCTGGTGGCCCAGCACATGCTGCAGTTCGCGGTGACCGGTAAGCCCGCCGCGCCCATGCCCGAGAAGATCTCACCCTGGGGCATTTACGACGTGTTCAAGGTTAAAGATGGGCAGCAGATCTTTCTGGCGGTGGTGGGCGACGGCCAGTGGAAGGTGTTTTGCGACGCCTTTGGCTTTGCCGACCTGCTGGCGGACGAACGGATTGCCAGCAACAACGGCCGGGTGCTGGCCCGTGATTGGCTGATCCCGCTGCTGCGCGAGCGCTTGGTGGTCCACAGCGCCGTCGAGCTCTCGGCGTTGTTTGAGCAGCACGGCCTGCCCTTTGCCCCCATCACCGATCCGCAATATCTGTTCGATGATCCGCACCTCAACGCCACCGGTGGCTTGGCGCCGATGGAGCTGCCCGATGGCCGACAAACCAAGGTGCCGCTTCTACCCCTGATGCTGGGCGGCGAGCGCCTGGGCCTACGCCTGGACCCGCCCAAGCTGGGCGAGCACACCGACGGCTTGTTGCAAAGCTTGGGCTATAGCGTAGACCAAGTGAATCGGTTGCATGCAGATGGTGTGGTGCTATGAAAAGCGTAGCTTGCCATGCATATTCCACGAGGGCTAAGGGGCTGGATGGTAGTGCGTTTTACGTAGGTAAAGGAGGAGCCCGCGCAGCGGGCGGGGGACACGGAGTAAAACGCACTGCCATCCAGACCCGGACGGACTGACATGGACAAGCTCAAACAGTTAGAAAGCTTCGTCTCCGTCGCCACCCGTGGCAGCCTGACCGCCGCCGCCATTGCCGAGGGCGTGGCGCCGGCCATCATGGGGCGGCGCATCGACGCACTGGAAGAACGCCTGGGGGTGAAGCTGCTGCTGCGCACCACCCGGCGCATCACCCTGACGCACGAGGGCAGCGCCTTTTTGGAGCATTGCCAGCGCATTCTGGCCGACGTGACCAACGCCGAGGCCAGTGTCAGTGCCGGCGGCGTCAAGGCCAGTGGCCATTTGCGCATCACTGCCCCGGCAGGTTTTGGGCGCCGCCACGTGGCGCCGCTGGTGCCCAAGTTCCACGATCTGCACCCCGAGGTGACGATATCGCTCAACCTGTCGGACCGCATCGTGGACATTGCAGGCGAGGGCTATGACTGTGCCGTGCGGGTGGGCGACATGCCGGATTCGTCCCTGGTCAGCGTGCGCCTGGCCGACAACCGCCGCCTGTGTGTGGCCACACCGGCCTACCTGACGCGCTGTGGCACGCCGCAAACCCCGACTGATTTGGTGCGGTTTGACTGCCTGACCTTGTCCAGCGATGCATCCCAGACCCGGGGCTGGGCCTTCCGATCCGCGCCCGGCGGCGGCACCAACGGCGATGCGGTGAGCTACCTCAAACCGGGAGGCCCGCTGGATTGCTCGGACGGACAGGTGCTGCACGACTGGTGCCTGGCTGGCTGGGGTATCGCCTGGCGCAGCACCTGGGAGGTGGAGGCTGAGATCGCTGCTGGGCGCCTGGTGGCGGTGCTGGAAGACTACGCCGCTCCGCCCAACGGCATCTACGCTGTTTTTCCACAACGCAAGCACCTGGCGTTGCGCGTGCGGCTTTGGATCGACTACCTCAAGCACCATTACGGCACCCCGGGGTTTTGGAAGACGCTATGAAACCAGAAGCGTGCTACGTATATTCCACGAGGGCTAGAGCCCTAAATGACTATCAAGCGTTGCCGAATTCCACACCCATCTCGCGGGCGCGCTGGTGGGCTGCGTGCAGGGCCTGGGCAAACAAATCCTTGATGTGACTGTTGTCCATGGAGGTGATGGCCGCATAGGTGGTGCCGCCCTTGGATGTGACGCGCTGGCGAAGGATCTCGGGTGGCTCATGGCTAGCGCGGGCTAGCTCACCAGCGCCGATAAAGGTCGCCACGGCCAACTGGTAGGCCTGTTCACGCGTCAGGCCCATCTCGGCGCCAGCGGCGGTCATGGCCTCCATGAAATAGAACATATAGGCCGGCCCGGAGCCAGATAGGGCGGTAACTGCGTCGAGCAGGCCTTCCTGCTCCAGCCATAGATACTGTCCCATACCCTTGACGATGCGTTCGGCGTGCTGACGGTCTGCGGGCGTGACGGCAGGTCGGGCAAACAGGCCGGTGATGCCCTTGCCAATCAGCGCCGGGGTGTTGGGCATGGTGCGGATAATGCGTGCATTACCCAGCCAAGCAGCAATGCTGTCGCTGGGGATGCCAGCGGCCACACTCAGATGCAGAGCATTTGCGGTAAAGGCTTGCACGGGCTGGGTAGCCTCTTTGAACGACTGGGGCTTGACCGCCCATATGACAATGGTGGCACGTTCCAGAAAATCCCCGGCTACTGTATTGGCGGCAATGCCAAAATCAGTCTTGAGCCGCTCGCGGGCCTCGGCAAAGGGCTCCACCACGTCGATCTTGTTGATGGAAAGGCCCTGGGCCTGCAGGCCGCTGATCATGGCGCAGGCCATATTGCCGCCGCCAATAAATGCCAGATGTTCGTGCATGGTGTTCTCCGGTGGCTGGGGCGTTCAGGGTGCAAACGCCGTGCAGATGGACATTGTCGCAAAAAATAATTGCGCAAGACAAATAGCTGTGGCATAATTGCAGGCTTCGCTCGAATAGGGCGGAGTTTCTGCCCAAATGGATGCATCGTGAGTGGTTTACGGTGTGGACAGCGGGCCCAAGACTGACTCGGTGTCGGTGGTTGCCAATAAATCGGTGGTCGCTGCTCCTGGTGCAAGTTGGGAATATTGAAATGATCCAGACTGAATCTCGATTAGAAGTCGCTGACAACACCGGCGCGAAGTCCGTCCTGTGCATTAAGGTGCTGGGTGGTTCCAAGCGCCGTTACGCTACTGTTGGCGACATCATTAAAGTTAGCATCAAAGAAGCTGCACCCCGTGGCCGCGTCAAAAAAGGCGAGGTCTATAGCGCGGTTGTGGTTCGTACGGCCAAGGGCATTCGCCGTGGCGACGGTTCTTTGGTGAAATTTGACGGCAACGCAGCAGTGCTGCTCAACGCCAAGTTGGAGCCTATCGGCACCCGCATTTTCGGACCCGTTACGCGTGAACTGCGTACCGAGAAGTTCATGAAGATCGTGTCCCTGGCTCCCGAAGTTTTGTAAGGACACGACATGAACAAGATTCGCAAGGGCGACGAAGTCATCGTCATCGCCGGACGTGACAAAGGCAAGCGCGGGACGGTGTCTCTGCGCAAGGATGACTCCCATTTAGTAGTCGATGGTGTTAACTTGGTGAAGAAGCACACCAAGCCCAACCCCATGAAGGGCGCGGTAGGCGGTATTGTTGAAAAGACAATGCCCATCCACCAATCCAATGTGGCAATTTTCAATGCTGCAACGGGTAAGGCGGACCGTGTTGGTATCAAGGTGCTGGCTGACGGTAAGCGCGCTCGCGTCTACAAGTCCAGCGGCGAAGAAATCAAGGTGGCATAACCATGGCTCGTTTGCAACAACATTTCCGCGAAAAACTGGCGCCCGAGCTGATGGCCAAATTTGGCTACACCTCGCCCATGCAAGTGCCGCGTCTGAGCAAAATCACCCTGAACATGGGTGTGAGCGAAGCCGTTGCCGACAAGAAGGTCATGGATCACGCTGTAAGCGACCTGACCAAGATTGGCGGCCAAAAGCCCGTTGTCACCATGTCGAAGAAGGCCATCGCTGGCTTCAAGATTCGTGAGAACCAGGCTATCGGCTGCATGGTGACCCTGCGCGGCGTGCAGATGTATGAATTCCTGGATCGTTTCGTTACCGTGGCTCTGCCCCGTGTACGTGACTTCCGCGGTATTTCCGGTCGCGCATTTGATGGTCGTGGTAACTACAACATCGGCGTCAAAGAGCAGATCATTTTCCCTGAGATTGAATATGACAAGGTTGACGCCTTGCGCGGCCTCAATATCAGTATCACCACGACGGCCAAGACCGACGAAGAGTGCAAAGCGCTCCTCACCGGCTTCCGTTTCCCGTTCAAGAACTGAGGCGACCTGTGGCTAAAATGGCTTTAATCCAGCGTGAGCTGAAGCGCGATCAGTTGGCTGCTAAGTACGCCAAGAAATACGCGGAATTCAAGGCAATTGCCGGTGACGCCAAGCGCACCGATGAAGAGCGTGCTGCTGCCCGTCTGGGTCTGCAGAAGCTCCCACGCAATGCCAATCCAACCCGTCAACGCAACCGCTGTGCCATCACTGGTCGTCCTCGTGGCACGTTCCAGCACTTTGGCTTGGCGCGTGCCAAGATCCGTGAAATGGCCTTTGCCGGAGAAATCCCCGGCATCGTCAAGGCCAGCTGGTAAGCGACAGGAGAACCAAACATGAGCATGAGTGATCCCATCGCCGACTTGTTGACACGCATTCGCAATGCGCAAATGGTGGCCAAAACTACCGTTTCCGTGCCATCTTCCAAAGTGAAGGTTGCGATTGCCCAAGTGTTGAAAGACGAAGGCTATATCGACAACTTCAAGGTTTCCACAACAGACGGCAAGTCTGAATTGGAAATTGCACTGAAGTATTACGCAGGTCGTCCTGTTATCGAACGCATTGAGCGTGTGAGCCGCCCTGGTCTGCGCGTTTATCGCGGCAGCGATGCCATACCCCAGGTCCAGAACGGCCTCGGTGTTGCCATCGTAACGACCCCCCAGGGCGTCATGACCGACCGCAAGGCTCGCGCTACCGGTGTCGGTGGCGAAGTCCTGTGCTACGTCGCTTAACGCTACATCGAGGAGAAATTAGAAATGTCCCGTGTAGGTAAACTTCCCGTCACTGTGCCCGCTGGTGTGGACGTGTCCATCCAGGGTAGCCAGATCAGCGTCAAAGGTGCAGGCGGTACGCTGCAACTGTCCCTGAACGACTTGGTGACCGTGGCCAACGACTCCGGCAAGCTGAATTTTCAGCCTGCCAATGAATCCCGCGAAGCCAATGCCATGTCCGGCACTATGCGCCAATTGGTGAACAACATGGTGCTTGGTGTGACCAAGGGCTTTGAGAAGAAGCTGAGTTTGGTTGGTGTGGGTTTCAAGGCCCAGGCGACTGGCGCCAAGCTGAATCTGGCTGTGGGTTACTCCCACCCTGTCAACTTTGACATGCCAGCCGGCATCAGCGTGGCTACGCCGACGCCCACCGAAATTTTGATCAAGGGTGCTGACCGCCAACGTGTTGGTCAAATCGCCGCTGAGATCCGTGCTGTTCGTCCTCCCGAGCCTTATAAGGGCAAGGGCATCCGTTATGCGGATGAGAAGATCACGATCAAAGAAACCAAGAAGAAATAAGGAACTGCAACATGTTGACCAAGAAAGAGCAGCGTCTTCGCAGGGCCCGTCAAACCCGTATCCGCATTGCCAATCAGGGCGTTGCGCGTCTGACGGTGAATCGCACCAATTTGCATATCTACGCCAGCGTGATTTCTGGCGACGGCGGCAAGGTGCTGGCTACAGCCTCCACGGTCGAACTCGAAGTTCGCAAGGCCCTGGGTGCGGCGGGCAAGGGTGGCAATGTTGCCGCGGCCCAGGTCATTGGCAAGCGAGTGGCCGAAAGAGCCAAGGCTGCCGGTGTCGAGAAAGTCGCATTTGACCGTGCAGGTTTTGCGTACCACGGCCGCGTCAAAGCGCTGGCTGATGCGGCACGTGAAGCTGGCTTGCAGTTCTAAGCAGATCGGAATACACAATGGCTAAAGTTCAAGCGAAGATGCAGGGTAAGGCTGAAGGGCCTGAAGACGGCCTGCGCGAAAAAATGATTGCGATCAATCGCGTCACCAAAGTGGTTAAAGGCGGCCGTATTCTCGGTTTTGCTGCATTGACCGTGGTGGGTGACGGCGAAGGCCGGGTTGGCATGGGTAAGGGTAAGTCCAAGGAAGTGCCTGCTGCCGTCCAGAAGGCGATGGAGGAAGCCCGTCGCAACATGATCAAAGTGTCGCTCAAAAACGGTTCCATTCACCACCAGGTGAAGGGTCACCATGGTGCTGCTAATGTCATGATGGCACCAGCACCCAAAGGTACCGGCATTATTGCTGGCGGCCCCATGCGCGCTGTTTTTGAAGTGGTTGGCATTACGGACATCGTGGCAAAGAGCCATGGTTCCTCCAACCCTTACAACATGGTTCGTGCCACTTTGGATGCGCTGACAGTTTCGACCACACCTTCGGAAGTTGCTGCCAAGCGCGGCAAGACCGTCGAAGAGATCTTCGTCTGAAAGCGAACTTCAAAATGACTACACAACAAACCGTAAAGATCCAATTGGTGCGTAGCCCGATTGGGACGAAAGAGTCGCACCGCGCTACCGTGCGTGGCTTGGGCTTGCGCAAGATTCGTAGCACCAGTGAACTGGTGGATACACCCGAAGTGCGCGGCATGATTAACAAGATCAGTTATCTGGTCAAGGTGCTTTAAGAGGTTGATGATGGAACTCAATAGCATTAAGCCTGCGGATGGCGCCAAACACGCCAAGCGTCGGGTTGGTCGTGGCATCGGATCCGGTCTGGGTAAGACCGCCGGCCGTGGTCACAAGGGTCAAAAGTCGCGTTCCGGTGGTGGTCCAGCAGTGGGCTTCGAAGGTGGTCAGATGCCCATGCATCGTCGCTTGCCTAAGCGCGGTTTCAAATCGCATCTGTTGCAGTTCAATGCAGAAATCACTTTGACCACCCTGGAAGCACTGGGTCTGGCCGATGTGGATCTGCTGACATTGAAGCAGGAAAAGCTGGTAGGTCAAATGATCAAGGTGGTGAAGGTGATCAACACTGGTGCCTTGACCAAGGCAGTCAAGCTGACCGGTATCGGTGCAACCGCTGGTGCCAAGACTGCTATTGAAGCAGTTGGCGGTAGCGTTGCCTGAGTCAACGAGCTGAAAGAGAAATAAGTGGCAACTTCTGCAGGTCAAATGGCAAAGACGGACAAGTTCGGTGACTTGCGTCGTCGGTTGACGTTTTTGTTGCTCGCGCTGGTAGTGTACCGCGTGGGCGCACACATCCCGGTACCCGGCATTGACCCCAACCAACTGCAGCAGTTGTTCAAAGGCCAGCAGGGTGGCATCCTGAGCTTGTTCAACATGTTCTCCGGTGGTGCGTTGTCACGGTTTACCGTATTCGCACTAGGGATCATGCCGTACATCTCGGCGTCGATCATTATGCAGCTGATGGGGTATGTGCTGCCTACCTTCGAGCAAATGAAGAAGGAAGGCGAAGCGGGACGTCGCAAGATCACACAGTACACCCGTTACGGCACCGTAGGGTTGGCATTGTTTCAGTCATTGGGTATTGCCTTGGCGTTGGAGTCGTCGGCTGGTTTGGTAATTTCTCCAGGGTTCGGTTTTCGTATGACTTCGGTTGTAACGTTGACTGCAGGTACGATGTTTTTGATGTGGCTGGGTGAACAGATCACCGAGCGCGGTTTGGGTAACGGCATCTCGATTCTGATTTTTGGTGGTATTGCAGCCGGATTGCCAAGCGCGATTGGTGGCTTGCTTGAACTGGTGCGAACCGGAGCCATGAATATCATCGTTGCGATGCTGGTGATTGTTCTGGTCGCGCTGGTAACTTATTTTGTGGTGTTTGTTGAGCGTGGCCAGCGCAAGATTTTGGTGAATTACGCCAGGCGCCAGGTCGGGAATAAAGTTTATGGTGGGCAATCATCCCACCTGCCTTTAAAGCTGAACATGGCAGGTGTGATTCCTCCCATCTTCGCCTCCAGCATTATCTTGCTGCCAGCAACGATTGCGAACTGGTTTAGCTCTGGTGATTCGATGCGTTGGTTGAAAGACATCTCCAGCACGTTGAGCCCGGGTCAGCCGATCTATGTGTTGTTGTATGCGAGTGCGATTGTGTTCTTCTGTTTCTTTTACACGGCGTTGGTGTTTAACAGCCGCGAAACAGCAGATAACCTGAAGAAGAGTGGTGCGTTTATTCCAGGAATTCGTCCTGGCGAACAGACCGCAAAATATATTGATAAAATCCTGCTCCGCCTTACGTTGGCTGGCGCGATATACATCACCTTTGTCTGTTTGTTGCCAGAATTTCTAATTCTCAAATACAACGTACCGTTCTATTTTGGTGGCACCTCGTTGCTGATTATCGTGGTGGTAACCATGGATTTCATGGCCCAGGTTCAGAATTATTTGATGTCTCAGCAATACGAATCACTGTTGAAGAAGGCTAATTTCAAATCTTCTTGAGGTGTTGCGGAGTTGAGATGTCAAAAGATGACGTTAGTAACTGTCGAGTTAACGCGCGGTACGACCTGAGTCGTGCGCGGATTGTGTTCAGAGCAAAGTAAATAGCGCATGTTCCGCGCGATTCAAAGTCGGAACGGAGCTAAGTGTTTTAGGAGAGAAATATGAAAGTTTCGGCTTCGGTCAAGAAAATTTGCCGTAACTGCAAAATCATCCGACGCAAGGGCGTTGTGCGCGTGATCTGTACCGATCCGCGTCACAAGCAGCGCCAGGGTTGATTGCAAGAGTTTTAGAGGACGAAAATGGCACGTATCGCTGGCATCAATATTCCGCCGCATCAGCATTCCGAAATTGGCCTGACCGCCATCTTTGGTATCGGTCGCACCCGCGCACGCAAAATTTGCGAGGCTTGTGGCATTGCATATTCCAAAAAAGTCAAAGACTTGAACGATGGTGATCTGGAGAAAATCCGGGATCAAATCGCTCAATTCACCATCGAAGGCGATTTGCGTCGCGAGACAACCATGAACATCAAGCGTTTGATGGACATCGGCTGCTATCGCGGTTTCCGCCATCGCCGTGGGTTGCCTATGCGTGGTCAGCGGACTCGCACGAACGCACGTACACGCAAAAGGCCCCCGTAAGGCCGCACAGTCTTTGAAGAAATAACAGGGATAAACCATCATGGCAAAAGCTCCCGCCAATAATGCGGCACAACGCGTTCGTAAAAAAGTTCGCAAGAACGTTGCTGATGGAATCGCACACGTGCATGCTTCCTTCAACAACACCATCATCACGATCACCGATCGCCAGGGTAATGCTCTGTCGTGGGCGTCTTCGGGTGGCCAGGGCTTCAAGGGTTCGCGTAAATCGACCCCTTTTGCAGCCCAGGTAGCATCTGAAGTTGCTGGTCGTGCTGCGCTTGACCAAGGCATCAAGAACCTTGATGTTGAAATCAAGGGCCCTGGTCCAGGTCGTGAATCTTCCGTGCGTGCTTTGGCCGCACTGGGCATTCGCATCAACCTGATTGCGGACGTGACTCCGGTTCCTCATAACGGTTGCCGCCCCCAGAAACGCCGCCGTATTTGATTGCTTTGCAATCAGATACCGTCGTATTAATTTTTAACAAGCCCACCGCCACCAGCAGCCGCTGGTGGCTCCCGCGTTTCTGATGCGGTAGATGACATAAAAGGAAGTTCAAGTGGCACGCTATCTAGGCCCCAAGGCCAAACTATCCCGCCGTGAAGGCACTGACCTGTTTCTCAAGAGCGCTCGCCGCGCCATTGGGGATAAGGCCAAATTCGACTCCAAACCCGGTCAACATGGTCGCACTTCCGGTGCCCGTACGTCTGACTACGGTCTCCAACTGCGTGAAAAGCAGAAGGTCAAGCGCATGTATGGCGTGCTGGAGCGTCAGTTCCGGCGCTACTTTGAAGAAGCCGATCGCCGCAAAGGCAATACTGGTGCCAACTTGTTGTTCCTGTTGGAATCCCGCCTGGACAACGTTGTCTACCGCATGGGTTTTGGCTCGACACGCGCGGAAGCCCGTCAAATGGTTTCCCACAAGGCGATTATTGTCAACGGTAGTTCGGTCAATATCCCATCCTACATGGTCAAAACCGGTGATGTGGTTGCCGTGCGGGAAAAGTCCAAGAAGCAAAATCGCGTGGTCGAAGCGCTGCAACTGGCTCAGCAAGTCGGCATGCCTGCCTGGGTTGAAGTGAACCTGGAAAAGGCCGAAGGTACGTTCAAGACCGTGCCTGACCGTGATCAATTTGGCGCCGACATCAATGAGTCGTTGATCGTCGAGTTGTATTCACGCTAATCGCGTTTGAATTTTTGAAATCGTTCCTTGGCTGTGGGGCACTACGGCCAAGGTGCTTCACCAGCCTTACCGATGTAACGAGTCGGGGGTATTGAGAGGAAGTTGCATGCAAAACAGTTTGCTTAAGCCCAAATCCATTAGTGTCGAACAACTCCGGGCTCAATCGCGCCAAAGTGGCGCTGGAACCCTTTGAGCGTGGCTATGGCCACACTCTTGGAAACGCCCTGCGCCGCGTATTGTTGTCTTCAATGCCTGGTTTTGCGGCAACTGAAGTGACGATCGCTGGTGTTTTGCACGAATACTCTTCCATTGATGGCGTTCAGGAAGATGTTGTCAACATTTTGTTGAATCTGAAGGGTGTGGTATTCAAGCTGCACAACCGCGATGAAGTCACGCTGAGCCTGCGTAAGGACGCGGAAGGCGTTGTCACCGCTGCCGATATTCAGACTCCGCATGATGTGGAAATCATCAACCCGGATCATGTCATTGCCAATCTGTCGCATGGCGGCAAGCTGGATATGCAGATCAAGGTTGAAAAAGGCCGCGGCTATGTACCCGGCACCATGCGCCGTCATGCTGATGAGCCCAATAAGTCTATTGGTCGTATCGTTTTGGATGCGTCGTTCTCTCCGGTGAAGCGCGTGAGCTACACGGTTGAGAGCGCCCGTGTTGAGCAGCGTACAGACTTGGACAAGTTGGTGGTCGAAATCGAAACCAACGGAGCCATCACCGCCGAAGATGCCGTGCGGGCCTCCGCCAAGATTTTGGTGGAACAACTAGCGGTGTTTGCCCAACTGGAAGGTAGCGAGCTGGCTGCTTTCAATGCGCCTGCACCACGCGGCAATACGCAATTCGACCCGATCCTGTTGCGTCCCGTGGATGAGTTGGAATTGACCGTTCGCTCCGCCAATTGTCTGAAAGCTGAAAATATCTACTACATCGGTGACCTGATTCAGCGTACCGAAAATGAGCTGCTCAAAACCCCTAACCTGGGTCGAAAGTCGCTCAACGAAATCAAAGAAGTGCTCGCCTCACGTGGCCTGACTTTGGGCATGAAGCTTGAAAGCTGGCCACCAGCAGCACTTGAAAAGCGTTAATTTTTTGAACCCTCAGGGGTTCCGCGCCAACGGCAGTACCTGATACGGCTGCCTGTTTAAAACTCAAAGGAAATCACCATGCGCCACGGACACGGACTACGTAAACTTAATCGCACCACTTCGCACCGACTGGCGATGCTGCGCAACATGATGAACTCTCTCATCGAACATGAAGTCATCAAAACCACGGTTCCCAAGGCCAAGGAATTGCGCCGCGTGGTTGAACCCATGATTACGCTGGCCAAAGAAGCAACCGTTGCCAATCGCCGTTTGGCGTTTGATCGTCTGCGTGACCGCGACAGCGTTACCAAACTGTTCAATGATCTGGGCCCGCGTTTCAAAGCGCGTCCAGGAGGTTACACCCGTATCCTGAAGATGGGCTTCCGTGTTGGTGATAATGCACCCATGGCATTGGTCGAATTGGTCGATCGCCCAGCTGCAACGGATGAAACCACTGACGCAGCAGCCGCAGAATAGAGTATAATCTTGGATTACCGCGCGATGGAGCAGTCTGGTAGCTCGTTGGGCTCATAACCCAAAGGTCGGAGGTTCAAATCCTTCTCGCGCAACCAATCAAATCAACGACTTACGTTGAACAAACGCCCTCTTCAAGAGGGCGTTTTGCATTTTTGACGGGATTTTGACGAGGTCTGTGCCGTTACAAAGTTCTGTCAACGCGTTGCGACCATTTCAACAATAGATGGCTTCAACGTAGCAATGTTCAAAGCAGCAGGGAATATGGACTCAGTGACTGCTGTATCAGCCATTGCAGCCGATGGCGGAAATGGCTTGGGTCGCGTATTGCACGAGTGGGGTAGTCCGGCTCAGTTCTTCACCAACTCCACCCGCCGATTCTGTGCGCGGCCAATTGACGTATTGTTGTCGCCCACTTGTTTGGTCGCGCCAAAGCCAAGCGTATTCAAACGTGTAGCCGCCACGCCAGCCGTGACCAGATACGACTTTACTGAGGCAGCACGCTTTTCCGATAGCGTCTGATTGTGTGCGGCCGTCGCAGTGGAATCGGTGTGACCCTCAATGGTGAATTTCCAGTCGGGCTTTTCCTTCGTCAGTTTGACGATGCTATCCAGAGCAGTTTTAGATTCGGGTTTGATCACATCCGAGTCAATGTCAAAGTTAATACCGTAGATTCGCACCCGACCGGTCTCGCCAATGTCTTTCGCCATTTGCGAAGAGGCGGTCTGAACCCCTTTCCAGTGCGGACAACTACCGACGCTGTCGCTGGTTTTTGTTCCGTACCAGAGTTCACCGGGCCCATCGGTCTGACCGTCGTACCACCAGATGCCCAGCACCTCCTTGCCATCGGGCGAAAAGGCGAAGATGGCGGGTCCGCGTCCGGTGGTCTGTGTCCAGGTAAAGCGGGTGACGCGGCCTTCCACGCCGCCGTTTGTCACCAAACCGCCGCCGTGTTCATAGCAACCGAACACTGACGCGCCTTCCTGTTGAAGATGAAAATTGCCGTAATTGGTCGCATAAGTGCCCGACACACTTGCCGCCACCGTTTTGGTTTTTTGCTCGCCAAACGCACGGAAGTCGAAAAGCTCGATGTATTCAGCAGAACCATGGTTGTTCTTGATAGTCAACTTCACCCAGCGCGCTGGCGTGAGTTTGATAACGGAAAATCTCTGCTTATCCTGGCGCGCCTTGAGCGAGACGGTGGCGATGGTCTCGAAGCCAGTAGTGGGGCCCTGGTTTGATACCTGAACCACGATGTCTTTTGCGCTGCGGCTGCCCTCACTGTCTCCGTCCGCGCTGGCATTGTCGAATTCAACGGTCTTGATCACCGATTCTTCGGCCAGTGCAATCAACACTTCCTGCGGCCCGACCGAGCCATTCGGGGTCGCCCAGCCCGTTAGAGCACGTTCATCCAGCAGCCAGAATGCCGACCAGGCTTCGTTGTACTCAGCAGGTTTTTTGAGTATCCATGCGCCATTGGCGTAGGAGGTCACATTGATTTCCGTGAGCGAAGCTACTGCCGGTGCCGGTGCCGGTGCCGGTGCGGCTGCCTGAACGTCGGCTACAAACTGACCAGTGAACAGCATCAAGGCGACAGGCAAGACTTGACGAATCGATAGAAAAAACACTTGGGTACTCCCGGATAGTTTCTAAAACGCCAAAATCAATTCGCAGTCAGACTCAGCGACTGATTGCCTTTCTGTAGCAGCAGTTGAGCATAACTTGTGACGCATAGTGGCGCAACAACGTTGAAGGAGCAAGCCTATGAAACTTGTTTGACTGCCGTCTCAGAACACTGGCCCTTAGAGGTCTCCCCAATGGTCTCCACAAAAAAACGCAGAAAATGGCACTTTAAACACAGGGGCCCTTGTGAATCCATCCGCACCCCATGCCGAACTTATTGCCGCTTTCAGTAGGGCAGAGGCCGATGCCGCTCACAAGTTGGGACTGATCACGGTGGCTGCCAAAAAAGGGCCCAAGGCCATTCAGACGGCCCAAGAAACCGCGGCAAAGGCCGCTAAGCGCAGGGACTCATTTGCAAAAAAGCTAAAGGCCCTGGGCGTGGACGTGCAAGGCAGACCAGCAACCTTGACGGCACAGCCCTAAGCTGTGCACCCAGCCGGTGTAAGAAAAAACAAGCTCTAGCACTCGTCGATATTGATCATACCGCTATCTATTTAATAGTTAACAGCGGAAACAGCGCATCCTCCATCACCGCCCCATCAGGCAAATGATCAGCCAAGCCGGCGAACGGCGGCGAGGTGCGCCAGCTTCGCACCGCGTGGCGCGCGTCGTCGCCCAGGTAGCGGGCCGAGAAGACCCGTCTGCGGCTGGCTGGCCCCACGCCGCTGCTGGCGTGCAGCGTCAGCATGTGAAAGGCCACGGCATCGCCGGGCTGCAAGGCCCAGGCCAGTTGTTCAAACTGATCGGGGTGCGCATCAATCTGCGGCAGGTCGGCCAGCGTGCCTTCGGGGAACCACTTGGCTTGCTGATCGCGAAAGGTGCGCGGCATGTACCAGGTACCCGCATGCGATCCGGCCACAAAGCGCAGCGTGCTCTCCAGCGGCACCGGGTCTACCGGAATCCAGAAGCTCACGTTCTGCCGGCCCGCCACGTTGTAGTAGGGCTGATCTTGGTGCCAGGGTGTGGCTTGCTTGGTGCCGAGCTCTTTGACCAATAAATGGTCGTGGTAGATGCGCACGGTGTCGCTTTGCATCAGCGCTGCGGCCACGCGGGGCAAGGCGCTGTGCTGCATCACGGTGGCGTAATCAGGGTTGTGCTGCCAGATGCAAAAGTCTTCTACAAACTTGCCCGGATCATCCGCCTGGCTGGCCACCAGTGCCAGCGGGCTCAGGTGGGCCAGGTTGTGCTCTATGCCGCGCGCCAGTGTGGCCACTTCATCGGGGGTGAGCACGCCGCGCAGCACCACGGCGCCTTGGCGCGCATAGTCTTGCACGGTGGCGGGGGGCAGGTGGCGAGCTGGTGGCTGTGTGCCTTGCCCTGCGCCAGCGCCTGCTGCCGGGGCGTAGTCGGTGGTGAGCCACTGCGCTATCACCTCGGGCGTCATGCTCTCGGGGTGGCCGCCTCCTCGCTGGCGCGGGCTACTTCTTCTGCCCCGGTCAGGGTGCCTACAAACATCTGGAACACGGCCTGCAAGCCGCCCTGCGCCATGGCGCCATCGCCCAGGGTCTTGAGCGCTTCCCAGGCTTGGATTTCGGAGGTGGTGCTGTTGGAGAGGTAGGACTTGGAGGGCATGGTGCGATTGGGTGGTACTGCTATGAGAAGAAGTCTACTGCGGCTGGGCAATGTACACCTGACGCAGGCCGCCTGATACTAGCCACCGGCGTGCGCGACGAGCTGCCGCTCGTGCCCGGCCTGGCCGAGCGCTGGGGCAGTCCCACCCACTACTTGAACGCTGCCTACTCGCCGACAGAGGAAGAGCTGGCCAGCATCGCCCGCCGCGGCACGCAGATAGAGCCCGCGCTGATTGCGCGCATAGATGGCGTGGCCGATGTGGTGCTGCAAGACGGCCGCAGCTTCCGCATGAACGGCCTGTTTACCCAGCCCAACACTTTGCTGTCCAGCCCCATTGCCGAGCAACTTGGCTGCGCGCCGGAAGACGGCCCCATGGGCCGGTTCATCCAAGTAGACGAAGGCAAGGCGACCAGCGTGCCCAATGTGTTTGCGTATGGGGATGCGGCGCGGGCGGCGGGGAATGTGACGCTAGCGATGGCGGATGGCGGATGGCGGATGGGGCGATGGCGGGGTTTGGGGCGCATCGGGGCTCTATCTTTTGAGGGGAGGCTCCCTACAGCTAAAACGGATATGAAATTCGAGAATGTGTCACGAGTCTCCGTAGCCATATTTCGATGACTCTGGATGCATGACCCGCTCAATCCCAGACTCAATCACACCGCGTTGTAGAGCCTTGAAGATTAGTTGAAAGCTTGGGACCTCCAACAAGCGTTTTCCATAGATACGTTTTCTACGGTACTTCCCGACTAGCAAGTCTCGCTCCACTGTGAATGGAAAAGAATGCCGCCGATCAAAACCATGTGAGAGCAAATACTTAGAGCGTGCCTGGACGCAGCGATCAATTGCTGAAACCAACCAGCCATCCAAAGCACGTAGTTGAGGGACGTCATTTAGAAGAGGATAGAAACTCATGACGCCTTTGAAGTGAAGTGACTTTCGCTCTCCCTTAATGTATGCAACCAAATCCCGATGTAAGAGCCCTCCATAGAGGTAACGGCGAATCTGCAGCATTGCAGTCAAAAGCGCCTTGTCTCGATCATTGGCGGGAATAATTAGACCCTTCAAGGGTTTACTCTTTAGCGGCTGCACTAGATTGCGATACAGCAAATAGGAAACTTGCTTCTTGATACGTTCAACAGTCCGATCTCGAACTGACACTCGAGCATCTCCAATTGCGTATCCCAAAAAGTTAAATGATGGCTTTGAAGCGATTTCCGCAGCCAGACCATCTTTAGCCAAAAGGCTAATTCCATCTGATTTCTTGAGATTGATCGGCACTTTTGCCTCTCGAGAAAAAGCGTCAACAATATTGAATGACTCACAGATAGCGGAATAGTCTGGGCTCCAGATAACTGTGTCATCGGCATATCTCGCAAACTTCAAACCCACCTTCTCAAGCGATTTGTCCAGTTTCCAGCACACCATGTTCGCAAGAAACAACGATAGTGAGGTGCCTTGCGGAATTCCTCGATCGCGACCTTTCAAGAACGCCTTGATAACTTCCTCGTCTTCAACGCTTACCAAAAATCCATTCTCGTGAAACTGCGCAAATAGGAATGCATGATCAATAGAACCAAAGAAATCGGAGAAGTCAAATTCCGCTATGAAGGTTCGTGCGTTCTGCGCGAGGTCTACTGCAATATCTTGTATTGCAAAGTGCACATTGCGATCATTTCGATATGCATATGAAAAGGAACTGAACCTATGCCGGTTCTTCGCCAGTAGTCGGGAATAGAAGTATGAAGAAACCGCTGCGTCGGGTATCTGAAACACAGTAAGTTCGCGCTCGCCGCCACCAGGCTTTGGTATTTTTTTCCGGTGAGGATCATTGGGCACATATGAGTGCGAATTGATCTTTCGCGAGATCGACTTTGCAATTGCTGCCGCGTTCCTGCGAACATAAAACGGATTGAACTTCTGATCGAGCTCCCAATACTCGGGGACTTTGACAACCTTTGCTGGCGCACCCGCGATACGTTCGCAACTCCGCAACCAATCAAGATGCAGGTGATTGTGATACGAGTGGTGACGTCCGATCAACTTGTAACACCCACTCAAGATTCGGTCTTTCAGTTCTAGCTCGAGACTCATTAGTAGCCCTTAGAAAACCCCCGAGTAGCTGTGCCACCGTCATCGCCAACAGCAACCGCGTTACGATACAAGTATCACTGGGTAGCAGTCCTCACGACAACTGGAAGGCCTCGGCTAGCAGCTCATACCTATTCGCTACTCATCATTTCGTCACCCACCAAAGCATCCCCCGCATTCGCCACCCAAACTCCTAAGCATCACCACCCCAGAGGAGTCCCCATGCCCATCACCTGCTTCATCCGCTACGAAATCGACCCGTTCCAAAAATCCCAGTTCACCACCTACGCAGAGAACTGGGCCCGCATCATCCCCCGCCTGGGCGGGCATTTGCTGGGCTACTTTGTGCCGCACGAGGGCAGCAACTACGAGGCCTGGGGGTGGAGTGGGAAAGAGGAGCGAACCTTCCCCCATCCGGTGCCCGCCAGCTACCTGCAGGCGCCCACGGCTATATTGCTGCGGCATGACCTCCGCCCCTACCCACCCCACGTATGAGCCCAGGCTGGCCAGCGTGGCCGCCGTGATTGCGGACGCCACGCGGACGAGCGCGCGCTGGAGATAACTCCGCTGGGGCGAAAGCACATGGCGGAAATACTGCATTCAGTCAACGGGCTATGAGTCAAATAAGCCTCCAGCCCTCGTAGAATATGCGCAAGCAGCTTCTTATTTGATAGCACACCAGCGCTAGCGCAAAGCCGATGACACAATGGCGCACTGCCTGCCTTCTCTTCCCCACCCATGCCTGCGCCTTCCTCTTCGGCCGAGTTTTCCCTCAAGCGGATCGCCGTTCCTGCATTCGGCCCGTCCTTGCTGTTCGGGGTGGGCGAAGGTGCAATCCTGCCGATCATTCCCCTGATGGCGCGTGACCTGGGCGCGTCCGTTCCGGTGGCCGCGCTGGTCATCGCGCTGATCGGCATCGGCTCGTTGCTCAACAACATTCCCGCTTCGGTGATAACGGCGCGCTGGGGGGAGCGCCAGGCCATCGTGGCTGCGGGGCTGTGGAGCGCTATCGGCATGGCACTGTGTGTGCTGACCTCGCATCTGGGTTTGTTCGCCACGGGCTGCCTGATGGTGGGCATGTCGCAGGCGGTTTACAACCTGGCGCGCCAAAGCTACATGACCGAGGCAGTGCCGTTCTTGCACCGCGCGCGAGCGCTGTCGACGCTGGGTGGGGTGATGCGTATCGGCATGTTTATCGGCCCCTTCCTCGGGGCGGCAGCAGTTCATTGGTTCGGGCTGTCGGCGGCCTTCGGGGTTGGCATCGCCGGGGTACTGGCCGCTGCGGCCGTCGGCGCGCGTTTGCCAGATTTGGAGTTACCCCCCATCGCTCCTGGGCAGCCGCCGCCTGCGGCCGCCACCATCGCCTCGACCTTGCGCCACCATAAGCGCGTGTTTCTCACGCTGGGTGTGGGTGTGTTGCTGGTCAGTGCCGTGCGGGCGTCGCGTCAGGTCGTGATCCCGCTGTGGGCGGACCACATTGGGCTGGCACCGGCTGTGGCATCGCTGCTGTATGGTCTGGCGGGTGGGATCGACATGCTGGTGTTCTACCCGGCTGGCAAGGTGATGGACCACAAGGGCCGGCAATGGGTGGCCGTGCCATCGATGCTGATCATGGGCCTGGCGATGTTGTTGATGCCGCTCACCACGGGCTTCACTACATTGCTGCTGGCCTCTCTGGCCATTGGCTTTGGCAACGGTATTGGATCGGGGCTGATCATGACACTGGGCGCCGACCATTCGCCCCGGCATGGGCGTGCGCACTTCCTCGGCGTGTGGCGCTTGATGTCGGACATCGGTGGGTCGTGCGGGCCTGCGCTGCTGTCGTTGCTGGCGGCCAGCCTGTCGCTGGGCGCAGGCATCGCTGCCACCGGGCTCATTGCCTTCGCGGCGGCGGGGGCGCTGGCGTATTGGATTCCCCCACACCGCAAGCCCCCATGAAGTATGCGTGGGCAGCTTCTTTTTTCGTAGCAAATACGGGGTGCTGTGGATAGCAAGCGTTCACAGCTTCACGCCGGAAACTCGTTGAACTTTCGCATGATCTTGTCGAAGATGCCGCGTGGCAAGTAACGGCGCAACATGCTGACTTGGCTGGACTGCTTGCCCGCTGGGTAGCGCAAGTTCGGCTTGGTGGCCGTGGCAGCCCGGACCACAGCGTCGGCGACGACTTGCGGGTCATCGCCAGCTTCTACCCACTTGCGCATGAGGCCTTCGCTGCGTGCGCGGCCTTCTGCATAAGTGTCCATAGGCTGGTCGGCGCGCGTCAGGTTTTCTTCAAAGGCGGTGCGTGTCACGCCGGGTTGCACCAACACCACGCGGATACCGGAGCCGCGCACTTCATGGTCCAGCGATTCGGTGTAGCCCTCGATCGCGTGTTTGGTAGACGCGTAGTAGGCGCTGAACGGCGAAGGGATCAGGCCCAGGATGGAGCTCATATTGATGATGCGGCCGCCCTTCTGGGCACGCATGATGGGCAGCACCGCGTTGACAACACGCGCCACGCCAAACATCCCCCCTGGTGATGCCGGCAGGGCTAGGAACCACCTTGCGGCTGGTGCCAAAGACGCGGTAGCCCGCCTGGGCCAATGCCTGCGCGGTCACGAGACCAATGCCCGACGATGCACCTGTTACGAGTGCGATACCTTTACGTGCGGCGTTCATGTCATTTCCTAAAGTGTTGGCTTTGATTTCGTTAGGCTTGCGGCAGGTAGGACGGGCGCGGGGCCGTCAGCCCTTGCCGGACCTGCTCGGTCAGCGTATCGGCCAGCACTTCATCCGCACCCGCCTCCAGAGCGTCCAGCGCGCGCTGCACGATATCTTCCGCGCTGGTCTTGGGGACTTCAAAGCCACGGGTCAGGTCGGTGTCCACATAGGCCATGTGCAAGCCCAGCACCTGGGTTTTTTGCGCGACCAGCTCGTGGCGCAGTGCATTGGTGAGCGACCACGCGGCCGACTTGCTGGCCGAATAGGCCGCCAGCTCACCACCGTTCACCCACGACGCAACAGACAACACATTGAGCAGCGCTCCACCACCGTTGGCTTTGAGCACCGGCGCAAAGGCTTTGCTCATGTTCAGCACGCCGAAGAAGTTGGTCTCAAAGATGCGGCGCGACACGGCGTCGCTATCGGGCGCGAGAAAGCCGCCGGGCTGGGCAATGCCGGCGTTGTTGATGACCAGTGTCACGTCGCCGGCTTGCTGGACCGCAGCAGCGATCTCGTCGGGCTTGGTCACGTCCAACTGCAAGGCCTGCACGCCGGGTAGCGTCACCGATGCTGTATTGCGCGTAGCGGCGTAGACCTTGCGGGCGCCACGGGCGAGCAATGCGCGGGCAAACGCCAAGCCGATGCCGCGATTGGCACCGGTCACGAGGACGACAGAATTTTCGATTTTCATGGGTAGCTCCTAGGGTAAAAATAGGTTGGGATGATGGTTGTCATATGAATGGACGTGGCAAAACCCTGGGCCTTGGTAGGGCCCAGTGTTTAGCGAATTTGCACGACGACTTTGCCTTTGGCGCGTCCTTGGGCCAGGTATTCCAGCGCTTCTTTGGCCTGCTCAAAAGGAAACACTTTGTCGATCACGGGCTTAAGCTGCTCTGCCTTGAGCAGGTCTCCGATTTGCTGGAGTTGCGCCCCATCAGACCGTACAAACAGAAAGGAATAGGAGGCATCGCGGCGCTTGGCCATGCGCATGATCTTGCGGCTCATCAAGCTGAAGACGAACTGGAGCACAAAGTTGAGTTTGCGCGCGCGGGCAAACGCGGCATCCAGCGGTCCGATGAGCGAAACAATTTTGCCGCCCGGCTTGAGGATGGCTAAGCTTTTCTCCAACTCATCTCCCTTGAGCGTGCCCAGCACCATGTCGTAGCCGCGCAGCACTTTCTCAAAAGCTTGCTTCTTGTAGTCCACCACCTCGTCTGCGCCCAGGCGACTCACCAGCGCAACATTGCCCGTGCTGGTGGTGGTGCCCACTTTGGCACCGAAGTGCTTGGCCAACTGGATGGCAAACGTGCCGATGCCGCCGGAGCCCGCCGGGATAAACACCTTCTGCCCACGCTTGACCTGGGCACGCTCTTTGAGCGCCTGCCACGCGGTCAACCCAACCATGGGCACCGAGGCAGCTTGCACAAAATCCAGATTGGCCGGCTTGGGCGCGGCAGCATGTTCAGGTACCACCGCAAATTCGGCCAGTGAGCCGGTACCCAGATCAAACAGGCTGGCAAAGACAGCATCACCGGGCTTGAAACGCGTGACGCGGTTGCCGACCTCTTTGACCACGCCCGCCAGGTCACTGCCCATGGTGGCGGGCAGTTGCAGTTTCAGCACCGGTTTGAACACACCGGTGGTGATCATGTTGTCGATGGGGTTGAGGCCCACCGCATGCACTTCAACCAGCATTTCGTCGGGCTGCAACGTGGGGCGGGGCAGGTCGGCAAAGTCGATGTCGGGTGACTTGCCATAGCGTTTAAAGGTCAGGGCTTTCATGGTGGTTCTCGATTCAAATGTGGTCCGTGGCGTAGTCGAAGTTGAGGTGTTGATCGGGTCTGTATTTGGCATGATGATCGTCATATTTATGAGCCAAAAAATGCACCATGCATGGCGATCAAACTTTTGGGGAAGTCAGTTGGTTTAGCGTGGCCGCACACAGTGCATCGGACAACGCGGCGTCGTTCACCGCACGTGCCAGCGTCAACGTGCCCACCATCGTCGCCACGGTTACCAGCGCGCGTTCGTGCGCGCTGGGTTGGCCCCAGTCCGGCATTTGGCGGGCGATGAGGTCGATCATCTCTTTGATGCGCCGCGTGGCCGCACTGCGCACTTCGGGCGATTGGCGGGGCATTTCAGAACCTAGGGCCGAGATGGGGCAGCCTGTTTCGATGGCCGCTAGATGCTCTTTGGAGAGATAAACCTGCAACAACGCCTGCAAAGCTTGCTCCGGCGGCACGGTGGCGGTGATGTTGGCGGCCAATGCATTCGCGTCCGCACCCGCGCGGTCAGCGGCCTCGGCCAGCATGGCTTCGCGGGATTCAAAGTGAGCATAAAAAGCACCATGCGTCAGGCCGGCCTCTTTCATGATGTCGGCAACACCGGTTCCGTTGTACCCACTGCGCCGGATCGCGCGCGCAGCAGCATCCACGATGCGCTCGTGCGAGGCTTCTTTGGTGGCGGTACGGATATTGGCGGATGTTTTTCGCATGACGTGTATCATACTAAATTAAATCCGATCGCGCAAATGCCCATGAAAGAAGCTCCAAGCGCGGTACCTGGGGCTTGCTGGCGTTGGTTAACAACTTACGAAAGAAAAAGCACCAGTAGCCCTCGTGGAATATGCGTGAGAAGCTTCTCTTTTGATAGCAGTCTGCCCTATCTACAACACGCGTCAGGGTGCCGCCAATGTGGCGCAGTCGATGACGAATCGGTACTTCACATCGCCCTTGAGCATGCGCTCGTACGCTTCGTTGACCTCGTCGGCCCGGATCATCTCAATATCAGACACGATGCCGTGCTCGGCACAAAAATCCAGCATCTCCTGCGTTTCAGGAATACCGCCAATCATCGAACCGGCCAGGCTGCGGCGTTTCATGATCAGGTTGAACACGTTGGACGATGGGTGCGGCGTGGCCGGTGCACCGACCAGCGTCATCGTGCCGTCGCGCTTGAGCAGGGCCAGAAACGCATCCAGATCATGCGGTGCCGCGACCGTGTTGAGAATGAAGTCAAAGCTCTTGGTGTGCGCGGACATTTCATCGGCATTGCGCGAGACAACGACCTCATCCGCACCCAGGGCGATGGCGGCTGCGCGCTTGGACTCCGACGTGGTGAACGCCACCACGTCGGCGCCCATTGCGTGCGCCAGCTTGATGCCCATGTGGCCCAGGCCACCGATGCCGACCACGCCTACTTTATGGCCGGGCCCCACCTTCCAATGCCGCAGTGGCGAGTACGTGGTGATGCCCGCGCACAGCAAGGGCGCGACGGCAGCCAGCTGGGCTTCTGGATGGCGAATGTGCAGCACATAGCGCTCGTGCACCACGATTTGTTGCGAGTAGCCGCCCAGCGTGTGGCCGGGCGCGTCAGGTGTGGGGCCGTTGTAGGTGCCGACCATATGGTCGCAGTAGTTTTCCAAACCATCGTCGCAATCGGCGCAGTGCTTGCAGCTGTCAACGATGCAGCCAACGCCCACCAGATCGCCGACTTTGACACCCGACACGTGGGCACCCAGGGCCGACACGCGCCCCACAATTTCATGCCCTGGAACGCAGGGGTAGCGCGTGCCCGCCCACTCTGCGCGTACTTGGTGGAGGTCGGAATGGCAGACACCGCAGTAGGCAATGTCGATTTGCACGTCATGCGCGCCAGGCGCACGCCGGGTGATGTCCATGGATTCGAGGGGGCTGTCACTTGCGTGGGCGCCGAAGGCTTTGATGGTCATGGGGTGTACTCCTGTATCAATCGGGAAAACTAATCTTTGGAAAAAATGACGCGCACGCCGCGCTGACCCAAAGCCTGCTCCAAACCTGTGGGGTCGTCCACGCGGCCAAGACGGGTGTACGAATAGGACGAGTCAAACGTCATATAAAAAAGCACCAAGGTTCTGGCGCCGTACAGCATGAGGTCTCCATTGCGGATCGTACCCGGACGGCTGGGGTTCTGAGGCAGCGCGGTCGGTAGGTCGAACATCTTTTCGTTGCCGTTGAGTTCCTCCATGTCCAGCGTCATCGGCAACTGCGCAGCGAACGCACGGGCAGCAGGGTTGTCCGCCAGGCTGATGGCGAATCGGCGTTCGGCAATGCTTATCCACATGGTTGATTCCTTGGTATTCGGGTTCACCGGTTGGGCAGCTTGGGAGCCGCCAAGCACCAACATGCCGAGCATAAGGCCCATGGCATGGGCGCAGAATTTTCGGGTATTGAGTTTGCGGGCTAGAGGAGTTGTCATGGGTATCTTCTTACTAGATGCGTGGCTCAGGCCGCCGTAACGCGCTGAAAGCGAGTCGTCAAAAAGGCGAGGAATGCGGCAATCAACAAGATAGATGCGCTCGCGAAAAACGTACTGCGGTATCCGCTGGTGTCAAACAACAAGCCCCCCATAGTAGAGCCCAACGCAATGGCGAGCTGAACCACCGCCACCATCAGCCCACCACCGGCCTCTGCATCAGCGGGCAGCGTTTTAGCCAGCCACGACCACCAGCCCACCGGCGCGGCGGTGGCAACCAGTCCCCACACGCCCAGCAGAATAGCAACTGCGGCTAGGTCGTCGCCAAAGAAAGTGAGCGCCAGCGCAATCACGGCCATCAAGATCGAAATGCCGACCATGGTGCGGCTAAAGTTCCACTTTAGAAACGTGCCAATGGCCGAGGTGCCCATGAACCCTGCGACACCAACGGTCAGCAGAACGAGCGACAGCGTCGATACGTCCACGTGGGTTACCGTTTCAAGAAATGGACGCAGATAAGTGAACAGCGCAAACTGCCCCATGAAGAATGCACTCACCGCCAGCATGCCCATAAGGACCGCTGGGTTTTTGAGCAGCTTGAGCGCGTTGCCGGAGCTTGCCGGGCGAGGCTGCGCCGGCATGGACGGTAGGCTGACCCACTGCCAGACGAAAGCAATGGCCGCCACCGGCAACAAGCAAAAGAACGCACCACGCCAACCGATGATGGAACCCAGGTAGCTACCCAACGGAGCGGCAATCACGGTTGCCAGCGCGTTGCCACCGTTGAAAACGGCCAGGGCTCGGGGTAGCTGTTGGGGCGGCACAAGGCGCATGGCCGTGGCTGCCGACAAAGACCAAAATCCGCCCACCACCACACCGATCAGCGCGCGCCCAGCCATGTACGTCAGATAGTTGGGGGCCAGCGCGACCACGACACCAGACACGGCCATCAACGCCGTCAAGCCCAATAACAAAAGCTTGCGGTTCATGCTGCCGGCGATACGTGAGATCGACAGACTGGTCAGCACTGCGAATGCGCCGGATATGGCGATGCCCTGCCCGGCGAGGCCTTCGCTGACCCCCAAATCGTTGGCCATAGGCGTCAGCAGGCTCACCGGCATGAACTCCGAGGCAATCAACGCGAAGACACACAGCGTCATCGCGAAGACGCCGCCCCATAGCGCCGCTGGTGCCTCGGCTGCGCCTTGCTTGGCGGCGTTGTTGAAGGAGGTGTTTGTTGTGGATGCCGTCATGCAATACGCGTTTGGAATGGAGTCTGGCGGGTCATAGGTCAATTTCCATTCATTCTGTGCAACAGACTGAATTTTCGTGGCCAGGCTTTGTTTTGACTAGCTAATGAATGCTTAATGACCATATAAGTCTTGCTAATCAATATCCATGGGAAACTACAGTATGGTCAGACGCAACCTCAACGATCTTTTGTCCTTTGTGACGGTGGCCCGGGAAGGCAGCTTTACCCGCGCCGCTGCGCTGCTGGGCGTAAGCCAGTCGGCGCTCAGCCAAGCCATCAGTGGTCTGGAAGCCAGACTCGAAATCCGTCTACTCACACGCACCACGCGCAGCGTGTCGCCAACGGCAGCTGGCGAGCAGCTATTGCAAGCCATCGGCCATCGCTTCGATGAAATCGAAACCGAGTTGGACGCTTTAACCGAGCTGCGGGACAAACCCGCTGGCACCGTGCGCATCACTTGCGGCGACCACATCGCGCGAGCGACGTTGTTGCCAAAGATCGCGCCGTTGCTAGCCGAGTTTCCCGACATCAAGGTCGAGTTCGATATCAGCTACGGCTTCAGGGACATCGTGGCGGATCGATTTGACGCGGGCGTGCGCATGGGCGACACCATCGACAAAGACATGATTGCGGTGCCCATAGGCCCGAAACTGCGCATGGCCGTCGTCGCGTCGCCCGCCTACTTTGCCAAGCATCCTGCGCCAAAAACGCCACGGGATCTGGTGGCCCATAGCTGTATCAACATGCGCTTTCCAACGCATGGCGGGCTGTATGTCTGGGAGTTTGAGCGCAAAGGTGTGCCGTTGAACGTGCGCGTCGACGGGCAGGTTGTATTCAACAGCACGCCCCATATCGTGCTCGCCGCACTCGAAGGACTGGGCGTTGCCTTTCTGCCAGAAGAGGAGTTCGCGCCACACATCGAGCATGGGCAATTGCTGCGCGTACTACAGGACTGGTGTGCGCCATTTGACGGCTACTACCTTTACTACCCGAGCCGTCGACAACCCACTCCGGCGTTTTCGCGGGTGGTCGATGCGCTACGTTTTAGCGAGCCAAAGTGCCGATAGAACGGTTCTTGGCGCAAACGCCGCCGGCGTGTTGCTTTCGGTCAGCGGTTGACGTCCACCACGATGCGGCCTTTGACTTCACCGTTCATTAGCTTGACGGCATACGGCACCACCTCGCTCAGGCCAATCTCTTGACTGATCGCACCCAGCTTCGCAATGTCAAGGTCGGCCCCCAAACGCCGCCATGCTTCCAGCCGGTCGGGCGTGGGGCACATGACGCTGTCGATGCCCACCAGGGTGACACCGCGCAAGATAAACGGTGCCACCGACGCCGGTAAATCCATGCCACCGGCCAGGCCACACGCGGTGACCACACCGCGGTATTTGGTGGTGGCGCAAATGTTGGCCAAAGTGTGGCTGCCCACCACATCGACCGCACCCGCCCAGCGCTCTTTGCCCAAGGGCTTGCCCGGCGACGCAAATTGCGCGCGTTCCAGCACGTCAGTGGCGCCCAGCCCTTTCAGATAGTTAGCCTCTTCGTGTCGGCCGCTAACCGCGACCACGGTGTAGCCCAGTTTGGCGAGGATGGCTATGGCCACGCTGCCCACGCCGCCCGCAGCACCGGTCACCACAATTTCTCCATCCGATGGCTTCACGCCATGGCGCTCTAGTGCCAGCACGCAGAGCATGGCGGTGTAGCCTGCCGTGCCGATCGACATGGCCTGCTGCGGCGTAAAACTCGCTGGCAGGGGCACCAGCCATTTCCCCTGGAGCCTGGCCTTTTGTGCCAAGCCACCCCAATGGCCTTCGCCCACACCCCAGCCGTTCAGCAAGACTGCGTCACCGCGCTTGTAGTCGGGGTGCGCAGAGTCTTCAACGATGCCAGCCAAGTCAATGCCAGGGACCATGGGAAATTTGCGCACCACGGGGCCCTTGCCGGTGATGGCCAGACCATCTTTATAGTTGAGCGTGGAGTGGCTCACGCGCACGGTCACATCGCCATCGGGCAGCTGTGATTCGTCGATGTCTTGCACACCGGCGCGGTAACCGGCGTCATCTTTCTCAATCAAAATTCCTTTGAACATCTTGCGCTCCTTGTTGATGTAGACCGATGGTCTAGTTGCGTTAAAAAATCAGTGGGGCGTTAGCCCTGCAAAAAATCCACGTCCGAAGATTTCCAGCGGCGACGCGCTTTGCTCCAGCTTGGCCCTGAGCACGGCGCCCTCCCAGCCAATCCAGAAGAAGCTGGCGACTTGTTCGCAATCGACTTGCTTGGACACCTCGCCGCTGGCTTGCGCCGCACACAAGCAGACTGCGAATCGCGATTCCCAATCGGTGAAGACAGCCCGCAGTTGGCTGCGAAAACTCTCCGGGAGCGCGCCCATTTCCTGGCCCAGGTTGCCAATCAGGCAGCCGCGCTGAAAGGCATGGCGGGCCATGCCCGCCTGCGCATCCGCAACAAAGGCATGCAAGCGGGCCATGGGCGTCAGGTTTTCGTTCAAAAGATGGCGGTCTATCTTGCGTGCGAAGTAGTCCGCGTACTGCGTAATGAGTGCTGAGCCGAACGCTTCTTTGCTGTCGAAGTAGTGATAGAACGAGCCCTTGGGAACCCCCACGCGGCGCAGGACTTCGTCGATGCCCGTGGCCGAAAAGCCTTTTTCGGTCAGCACCTCCAACCCTGCGCGTAGTAGCACACCACGGGTGTCGGCCAAGTGCTCACGCGCTTTGGGCGGCCGGCCGCGTCGGCGCGTAGGGGTGGCAGGGGTTTCCATTCGGCCGATATTAGACCGATCGTCTAGTTAAATCAAGTCAATTGTCGCAAGCACCTGGTGGGTTTGTTGTCTTTGGTCAAACGCTTCTGAACCAAATTGGCCTCTAGCCCTCGTGAAATATACACATGCAGCTTCTATTTTTATAGCAGTCGTCACTATTTAGCTGCGCTTCCTTTTAGCAAGACGCACATGCGTGACGGTCTCAGACCCAACCGTTTCCACGCAGTCGTAGTCGCGCGCGAGGTTGTCCGTCCCATCAAACAAGCGCTCGCCAGACCCTAGCAATTTGTTGGTCATGACCAGGTGCAGTTCGTCGATCAGCCCTGCCTTGAGATATTGGCGCACCAGCGTGGCGCCGCCGCCCAAGCGCACGTCTTTACCCTCTGCAGCGGCAAACGCCTGCTGCAAGGCAGATTCGATGCCATCGGTCACAAAGTGAAAGGTGGTGCCGCCTTCCATGGGCAAGGGCGCGCGGGCGTGGTGGGTCACGACAAAAACCGGCGAATGGTAGGGCGGATTGGGGCCCCACCAACCTTTCCACTCCTCGTCAGGCCAAGGCCCGCGCACGGGGCCAAACATATTGCGGCCCAGAATATTGGCGCCAATGTTGTCAAAGCCTTTGGCCAGAAAACTGTCGTCGATACCGGTGCTGCCGCCCTCCTGCCCAAACATGGTTTTCATGGTGCGGGTCTGAAACGCCCACTCCATGATCACCAGCCCGCCGTTGCCAAACGGGCTTTCCAAACTTTGCCCCGACGCAGAACTAAAGCCGTCCAGCGACAAGGCAAATCCGCGCACCACCAGCTTTTGTTTTTTTGTTGACTCCGCCATGGTCAGATGCCCCGCTGAACCATGGCCACCAGTTGGTCCAGCGCCGCGCCCCAACCGGCTTCAAAGCCCATGGCGGCGTGCTTTTGGCAACCGGCTTCGTCGGCATGAATGACGGTAGCGGTGTAGCGGGTGCCGCCATCAGCGTCGGCCAGTTCGACCATGGCGGTGAACATGAACTCGGTGTTGGCATCACCGCACGTAGCCGTGGGATTGGCGGGCCGGAAACCGGGCAGCAGCGCATTGGTCCACACCAGCTTTTCCTGCGGCACCACTTCCAGGTAACAACCAGCATTGGGAAACTCAGCGCCTTCGGGCGACTGCATGGTGGTGCGAAACAGACCACCGGGGCGCAAGTCTATTTCGCAGTCAATCGTCTTCCAGGGCATGGGGCAAAACCAGGGCATGAGCAACGCAGGTTCGGTCCAGGCGCGCCACACCTGCGCTCTGGGCACATTGATGATGCGGGTAAAGCTGAGGTCTAGGTTTGCGTTGGGCTGGTAGGTTGGTTGCATGTTGTGTCTCCGGTTGTAGGCGTTGGGTTTGGTGGGTGTTGCGATAACCCTGAATGAACCAATTGGTTGAATATAAGAGCAGCCGAGATTTGGTGGGCGCAGTGCCCGCTCGGCAAGCTGCCAACGGGACACTGACATGGCACGGCGCCTGCGCGCCAGGCAGTCCGTTAGACTGCGGCAAAGGAGTAATCACTATGGCAGGCGTTTTTGGTAAAGATCCCAACATGAACAAGGCCGGCGGCCACAAAGAGCTGGATCGCGTCATGGGCGAGCGCATACGCAAAAAGGCGGAATTGGCAGCCAAGTTTCTTCAAAAGAAGCCGATAGCGAGCAGCAAAAAGACGGAGCCATCGCAGAAGAAGTGAGCCCTGCAACACCCAAACCACAGCCACGCGGCTGGAGCTCGGCCTGGCGGTGGTGGCCATAAAGTCCCGACACTCTTTGCCAGAATAGGCCCGAACAGGCTGGAATTAGGCGGATTCTGGCTACACTTCTCCAATGCATTGCGAACTGCAGGTACGTTCAGTCTCCTGTACCCGCCTCTCCAGCGTCGCAGGCCCGATTCGCGGCCTGACGAGCGGTAGGCGCGCTGTGGCGTGCACGCCCTGGTTGCATAAGCCGGTCGCACATCCCTCGGCCCGGCGATAACTCCCTCTCTATTTAGCGCAACACCATCTATCGCCGGGCTTTTGCTCAAGCGCGAATGCGGCCGCCCCCGGTGTAGGGCAAGTACCGCTGCCGATGGAGAATCGTCATGTCCCCAACCACCATGGACTTCACGACAAAATTCGTGCGCTCGAAAAATCCGTGCGCGCAGGGCTATCGCTGGTTTGTGCGCAACCACCAGGAAGGTGGCGACTATCAGCAGGTACTTGACGCGCTGGTGGAAGCCGGGCGCATCGATGACGCCTGTTGGCTGCTAAACCAGTTCGGCCCTACCGACGCGGTGTTGAAGCTCGACGCTGTCGAGGCCGAGGCGTTGGTGTTTGCGGGGTCGATTGAGGTGAGGGGTGGCATCGAGGTCAATTCCCTTGTCCGCGCCGGTCGCTCCATCCGCGCTGGCGGCGGCATTCGCGCTGGCCGCACCATCATCGCGGGGGAGGACATCCAGGCAGGCGCGGCTATCCGCAGCAGTGACACGCTGGAAAGCGGTGGCGACATCCGCTGTGAAATGAGCATCGAAACCCTGGGGGCGATTCGCTGCGGCGGCGGGCTGCGCGCGTTGTGGGACGTTACCTGCGGCGGCAAGTTCGACGCCGTGGACAAAGTGCTGGTCGGGCAGGACCTGGTGGTGGAGGGAGCGATTGCCTGCGGTAAGGACTTGCACGTTCGCGGCGCCATCACCGGTTCGGACAGCATCCACGCTAGGCAGGGAATTCTCTGTGGCGCATCGCTGCGCTGCGCACTGCACCTGGAAGCCGGCTTGGGCATCAAGGCAACCGATTCGATCATCGCCGGTGGCTCGATTCGCGCCGGCGAAAGCCTGAGTGCGGGGGACGAATTGCGTGCCGGACCGGGCTACGGCGTGTTTGCCGGCCTGTGCGTGCAGCATGAGGCCTGGGAGGCCAGCGCCATGGTGTCCGCTAGCGTCAGGCCCGAACGGTTGATGAGCGGGTGTTGGGCCGGCGCCTGCCTGGTGTGACTGTGCTCAACGCACGCAGCTACATATGGCTTTTCCATCAACGCCTGCGGTGGACTGATAGTTGACTAAAGCTTTGCCCGTTAGATCTGCTGCAAATGAGGCGTCCTTACTTCGTGCGGTTGATTGGCCAGGGTTTTTGCGGCGCTGTAAAAGGCTGTTCAGTCGCCGCTACTGCTGACAAACAGCGTCTCAAACGCATCGACCCAGTCAACGTAGGCCGCCAGCGCGGCAAAGGATGCGTTGTTAGCTCCAGCTACGTTTGTCGCGTAGATCGCTTGCAACTTTCTGCGTGTTGCGAAAATCCAGCCGCCGGGTGCTAAAGCGGGTGGGGCAACGACGTTCCACACTACGGGACGGCGTTGCAAGTCGGCATAGCCCGTGTAGCTGGCGTTGTCGGGGCTTTTGAGTGTGTCCACCGCGCAGCCCACATGATGTCGACGTGCCCCTTGGCCGCCTGCAACAGGCAAGACATGTCGGTGCAGCCCGAGGCCAAGCTTGCGAGCGCTAGTAGAAGCGTAACTCGAAAAGTGGGGCGAAAGTGCATGCGGCTTTCTGGTTGTTTGGCTTTAGATTGACCGTGGGCTCATTGCCATTAATTGGAGCTCTGCAATGCATCAAACTTGCGCCGAATAACGCCGTGGCGTACGCGGCTATTAACCCCTGCCCGGATTTGGCACGACGGATTTCCCCTCAGCCGCGTCGCTTTTCTTCGCAGTTGAAATAATGTCGACGATCTTGGAAGCGTTAGGCGCTGCCTTCAAACACGAGCGCGGCTGCAGCCAGATCTTCCAGTGCAGTGCCAACCGACTTGAAAACGGTGCGCTGGTCTTCCGATTGCCGCCCAGAAACCTTTCCGCGGCATAGGTTTTCCAAGGTACCGCACACGTCGTCTGCCAAGAAGACGCCGCGCGACATTGGGCCAAGCAGGTCCCCACTCTTTTGTAACGCTTCGGTAGTGTCCACAAAGAGACTGGCACCAGCGAAACAAGCATCGTCAGCCTCGCGCATGGTGGGCGTAAAACTGCCGATCAAGTCAAGATGGTTGCCTGGACTGAGCCATGCCCCTTCGATGACCGGATTGGTCGCCAGCGTGGCACAACTGACGATGTCGGCCCGCGCTGCGGATCTTGAAAGTTCGATCGCAACGCTGGCCGCGATGCCGTCAGCTTTCAATTCATTCACCAGCAGTTGTGCTTGCGAGGCCTTGCGGGCCCAAACCTGAACCTCTTCAATCGGCAATACCTGGCGATAGGCCTCTGGGATGAGACTGGCAACACGCCCTGCACCGACTACCAGCAGGCGTCTTGCATTCGGGCGTGCCAACATCGAGGCGGCCAACGCTGAGGCTGCTGCCGTGCGGCGCGCCGTAATCTCATTGCCATCAATGTGCGCCAACGGCTCTCCAGTGCGTGCGTCGTAAAGCACATAGGTAGCAAACAACCCCGGTAGACCTCGCGCTGAGTTGCCCGGAAATATGTTGACCGTTTTGATCCCAAGGTACCGATCCGCACGCCAAGCCGGCATGATCAGGACGGTTCCCTGGCTACCGTCGGAGGCTTTCAGTGTGTGCGTGTGCCGAAGTGGCACCTCGCAGCCCTCAACGAACATGCGCCGCAACGCCTCGATCAGACGGTCAAAGGGCAATGCGGTGCGCGTTTCGGTTGCGTTGAGAATCTTCATGAATGGAAGTGACTCTGGAGGGAAATAGGAGCCGTTTGACGGATTTGATAATGTGTACACCTCATGGTTCGACCCCATTGAGTACCTGCGCAAAACGATTGCCTGTCATGCTCAAGCGTTGAGTGACATGTGTCCGGGATAGTTCGGCATAGTCTAATCTCACCCTTTAAGACGGGTGATCCGTGCGCGAAGCGATCTGGCGTCTGCGCATCTCCAGAAAAACAGCCAAGCGCTCTGCCGCTCAAACCCCACCTTTGTCCATCGCGCCTTTCTGTGGCGGCGAACGAATACCCGAGAAGGTCATGAGACATTGGTTGGGTGTCTTCACATAGGAAGAAGGCTTACCGGAATGTTGACCTTCACGCGTGAGAGGTCTATAGGGTCCTGTCAGACTTGCCGAATAGAAGCAAGTGTCGCTGCGGCCACCGGTTCCAAGGGGGTCCCGTATAAATTATCAAAGAAATTCACTGTGAAAAGAAGAACCTTGATTCAGCAGATCAGCCTACTGACTGTTGCGTTTGCCTCGATATCACGCGCAGCCAGCGCAGCACCCTTTCCGATCAAGAAGACGCAGGAGCAGTGGCGTGAGCTTGTCTCGCCCGCAGCCTTTCAGGTATTGTTTGAAGAGAGCACAGAACCCGCAGGCAGCAGCCCGCTGAACGCGGAAAAGCGTGCTGGCACGTTTGTGTGCACCGCGTGCTCTTTGCCCCTGTTCAGTTCGGCTCACAAATATGAAAGCGGCACAGGCTGGCCCAGCTTCTGGAAGCCGCTAGAGGCAGCCGTGGGCACTAAGACTGATTTCAAGCTGATTTTCCCGCGAACGGAATACCACTGCGCGCGCTGTGGCGGCCACCAGGGCCACCTATTCAGTGATGGCCCCAAGCCAACCGGCAAGCGCTATTGCAACAACGGCGTTGCGCTGGCGTTTGTGCCTGAGGGACAGGCCCTGCCGGCTCTGCGAAGCTAACTATTGAAGGTTCGATATGAAAAAAATGTTTTTTGCGTTCGGTTTGACAGCGCTCACAGCGGCCGCGCAAGCCGCCACCGCCACGGCTGTTTTTGCAGGAGGCTGCTTCTGGTGCACCGAGTCTGACTTTGAAAAACTCCCGGGTGTTATAGCGGCCGAGTCGGGCTATACCGGCGGCAAAGTGGTCAACCCCAGCTATGAGAGCGTGAGTGCGGGTGCCACGGGTCACACCGAGGCGGTTCGCGTGACTTACGATCCCGACAAAGTCACCTACACCCAGTTGGTCGAATACTTCTGGCGCACCATCGACCCCACCGAAAAAGACCGCCAGTTTTGTGATGTGGGCAACCAATATCGTTCTGGCATTTACTGGGGCTCAGAGGCCGAGCGAATCGTGGCTGAAGCCAGCAAAGTTGCGCTGCTCAAATCGGGGCAGTTCAAAGACATTTACACCGAGGTGAAACGCGCCGACCCGTTCTATCTGGCCGAGGATTACCACCAGGACTACTACAAAAAGAACCCGGTTCGCTACAAGTACTACCGCCTCAGTTGTGGGCGTGATGCGCAACTCAAGCGCATTTGGCAGGCAGCAGCCAAGTGATTTTTAGGGGAACAGACTGCACATCGCTTGGCGGGGCACCATGACCACCGGGCACCCGGTAGCATTGAAGACCCCACGGAGGTGGGGTCACGAAGTATGTGGTCCAGCTCAATGGTGGGGCGTCCACCTTGGTCAGTGGCCATGGTCAGTGTTTTTGTTGTAATGAGCGATAGCACTAGTCCAAATGGCATCCGTGAAATTGGAGTAATTAGTAACCTCCATGTTAGGTTTTACCGCTCATAAGCCAAAGGTCCGCAGTCCGATGACGTGAATTGGCCGTTTTCTCGCATCCATTCAGCCACCGTTCACCCATCCAGCAGCAAGATACGCCCATACCAACCCAAAGGGGCATTCCATGAAACGTCTTGCTATCGCTCTTGCTTGCACTGTTGGCACTTTTGCTGTGCAAGCCGATATTTTTTATGACAACGCCCGCGTACGTAGTGCCGAGCCGCAGTATGAAAATATCACCGTACCGCGCGACGAGTGCCGCAACGAATGGGTGACTGATTCTCAACGTGTCAGCAGTGGTACGCCCAACTATGGTGGCGTGGTGCTGGGCGCGTTGGCCGGTGGTGTGGTGGGTAACCATGTAGGTAGGGGAAATGGAGGCCGCGAGGCAGCCACAGCCCTCGGCGCACTGGTTGGGGCCTTGGCGGGCGACCGCATTGCCGGCCGCAACAACCATTACGAACAGGTGCAGGAAGCACCGCGCCAAGTCACCCGCTGCCAAACGGTAAACGACGTGCAGGCGCGCCTGACCGGTTACCGCGTGGCTTACGACTACCGTGGTCAGACATACACAACCTTAATGCGCGAAGACCCGGGCCCTAACCTGCAAGTGCGTGTGTCGGTAGACCCCGTTGGCCCCGCCATGTACTAATCCGATTTCCTAGTAGTACGATAGCGTCCATGCTCACACGTCTTGCCTGCTCGCTGCTCGTAGCCCTCATGCTGGCCTGCACGCCCGCCTGGGCGGATGTGAGCCGCGACGAAGCGGTTGTAGCGGCCTTGCAGGTGGTGAGTGGAAGGGTGTTATCGGTGGACAAGGCTCAGATGGGAAAACGGGTAGCGTGGCGCGTCAAGCTGGTTACAGCCGGTGGCGACGTGCGGGTAGTAATGATCGACGCCGCCACGGGTCGGTCGCTGTAGCTTAAATGCGCCTGCTGCTGATTGAAGACGATGCGCCGCTGCGGCTCTCACTTGCATTGCGGCTGGAGGCTGATGGCTACCGGGTGGACCAAGCCACGGATGGTGAAGACGGTCTTTTCCAGGTGCGAGAGTACCCTGTGGACCTGGCGATTGTCGATCTGGGTCTACCCAAGATGAATGGCCTCACAGTCGTGCAGCGGCTGCGTGCCGAAGGCAAGGCTCTGCCCATCCTCATCCTTACCGCGCGCGGCAGCTGGCAAGACAAGGTCGTCGGGCTGGAAGCTGGCGCTGACGACTACTTGGTAAAACCCTTTGAATACCCCGAACTTGCTGCGCGCGTCAAGGCGCTGCTGCGTCGCGCCATGAAGGCCGCCACTGATGTGCTAACGGTGGGGCCTCTCAGCTTGGACATTGGTGCGCAGGCTGCCAAGCTGAATGGCTCGGCTATGGAACTCACCGCGTTTGAATACCGTGTACTGGAATTTTTGGTGCGGGAGCGCGCCCGCGTGGTAAGCAAACAAGAGCTATCGGACTATCTCTACCCCCACGACCAGGACCGTGACAGCAATGTATTGGAGGTGCTGGTGGGCCGCCTGCGCCGCAAACTGGACCCAGAAGGAACGCTGGAGCCCATAGAAACCCTGCGCGGACGCGGCTACCGCTTCACCCTCGAATGACGCGGGTTACCTTTTCATGAGGTTCGACGCGTCGTCCATCCGCACGCGGCTGATGGTGGGCGCCGTTTTGGTATTTCTGGCCTTCATGGCAGTTGCAGGCGTGGCCTTGCAGCGTGCCCATGCGGACGGCGTGCGCGCCGCACATTACGCTCGACTGCAAAGCACCGTGTATCTTTTACTGGCCGGGGCCGAACTGGACACTTCCGGCGCGCTGGTTATGCCGACGGAGTTTGCAGAGCCACGCCTGTCGCTACCCGGGTCGGGCTTGTATGCCAGTATTGTTAACGTGGCGCGTAGCGAGACGTGGCAGTCCGCATCCACGCTGGGCTTTACTCCGCCTTTTGATGGCAATGTGCCAGTAGGCGAGTGGCGCTACGACACAGTGCGGGCACCATCAGGCACATTCCTGACCGCCGGCTACGGCGTGCGGTGGGCAGGGCAAGACAAGACCGGGGTGCGATTGGTGCTTTCGGTGGTGGAGAGCAGCGCTGCGTTCGACCGCGAAACGAAGGTCTTTCAACGAACGCTTTGGTCTTGGTTGGGCGGGGCAGGCCTCTTGCTCTTGTTTTCACAGACACTGTTGTTGCGCTGGGGCCTGGCGCCGCTGCAACGGGTGTCACTAGAAATTTCCCGCATTGAAAGTGGTGAGCAGTCCGAAGTGCAAGGCGTCTACCCCACCGAAATTGCCGCCCTTACCAACAACCTCAACACCCTCATTAAACAAGAACGGGTGCGTCGAATACGCTACAAAGAAGCGCTGAGCTATCTGGCCCATAGCTTAAAAACGCCGCTGGCCGTGCTGCGCTCCTCACTGGGCCAGCCCGACCAACTGGCCGACACCGTTGCGCAACAGGTGAGCCGCATGGACCACATCGTGCAGCACCAACTGGGCCGCGCCGGCGCGAGCGGCGCCACGCGCTTTGCGCCCTGGTTGGCGCTAGCCCCGGTGGTAGATCGCATACGCGACTCGCTGGCCAAGGTGTATGCCGACAAGCAGTTGGTCTTTACGGTTGACTGCCCGCCTGACCTGACTTGGCGAATGGACGAAGGAAACGCCTTTGAGATGCTGGGTAACCTGCTTGATAACGCTTCCAAATGGGCGGCAAGGCGTGTGAGCGTGCGAATATGGCGCGATGGAGATGCCCTGCGCATCAGTGTGCAAGACGACGGCCCTGGTTTTACCGATACGCAGGCTGTGCTGCAATTGCATGTGCGCATGGACGAAAAGGTGCCCGGCCATGGTGTGGGCCTGGCCGTGGTGAACGACTTGGTAGCCAGTCACGAAGGTACGTTGTCGCTGGGAGCATCGGCCTGGGGCGGAGCGCAGGTGAACATTGTCTTGCCCGCAACCTGAAACACGGTGTTACTACTATGCAAACTTATTGATTTGGTTCAGTTTGCGTTCATGCACCGGGGCGCACTATAGAACCTTGTTAACCCAAGGAGTAATCCATGAACCGTATCGTTTCACTCAAGTTTCTCGCCGCAGCGGCTTTGGCTCTGGGCACTTTGGCTGCTACCACCGCGGCACAGGCACGCGACAACGTGCAGTTTTCCGTAACGCTGGGTAGCCCTGGCTTTCTTGTGCAATCCGCCCCGGTGTACGTGCACCCCCGGCCCACCTATGTGCGGCCTGCCCCGGCCTATGTGCATCCCCGCCCCGTTTATGTGCAGCCGCAACCGGTCTATATGCGTCCCCGTCCGGTTTACGTGCAGCCAGCGCCAACGTACGGTTGGGGCCACCAACGCTACAACCACCATGGCCGTAACGAGTACGCCCAAGGCTCTTGGGGCGACTACGACCGGGACGGTATTCCCAACCGCTATGACCGCTTTCCGGGCAATCCGAATCGCCGGTGAGTGGAGTTAGCGGCGGTAAGGCTGCGGATCCACTGCCTAAATTGGGAGGGCAAAGGATCCGCGCTTCAAGCAGAAGTGTTGGACGGACCAGCAGGGACTGGCTGATTCCAGTCGTTCGTTGAAAGGTAGCCCCTCGTTCGGAATCTGACCAAATTGGTCGGTGGCGGTTTTGGAAACTGCCCTTCGTCCACGTGAACGTCTTGAACTGCGCACTGTATGTCCCCGACGGGGGACGGTGGGTGTCGGCATGAACATTTATGCACGTATGCATTACCAGACTGGCAAGCTGGCTAGCGCGTGGATCAGCAGGGCGAGAGAGTAACCTGCCTATACTTGGAAGTATGGCCCCAGTTAGATACAGTCCCGCAGCCGATCGCAACAAACAGCCGATACTGGATACATTGCGCCGCGTACTACCCGATCGTGGCAAGGCACTGGAGATAGCTTCTGGCACCGGACAACACGTAGCATGGTTTGCCCGGAATCTGCCACAGTGGAACTGGCAGCCCAGCGATGCATACGTGGATGGCTTTTCCGATATTGCCCTGCATACGCAAGGTTTGCATAACGTACATGGCCCACGCGTTCTTGACGTCCTGAAGTGGCCGTGGTTGGACGATGTAGACGCGAAGTTTGATGCAATTTACTGCGCGAACATGATTCATATTTCCCCGTGGGCTACAACCAAGGCACTGATGCAAGGAGCCGGGCAAATACTATCGCTCCACGGCATACTGATCACCTATGGTCCATATCTGGAAAGGGACGTACCGACCTCAGAAGGCAACCAACAATTTGATACGAGCTTACGAGCTCAGAATCCCGCTTGGGGCATTCGTCGCCTTGAAGATGTTGAGAAGGAGGCCGTCGAGGCAGGATTGAGATTGGCGCAGCGGATGAGCATGCCGGCAAACAATTTGCTGCTCGTGTGGACGTTTAGTGCAGCCGTCTGAGCGCCCGAGCACCATCTACAAATGTGGCGCCAACGCCGCTGCCATTCGCGACGTCAACGAACATGCTTGCGTGGACATCGAAGCTCACCAAGCGAAGTATCTCAACAGCATTGTCTACAGGACCATTGAATCGTTAGATAAATCAAAGATCCGATGCTGGGCTGCAAGTTATTTTGCAGTGGCCGCCAGAAACGTCCTGCTTGAAAATTAGACGCTTTTGACAGTGCTACTCGGACCGTTGGTTTGCACGGAGGAAATTCCGTTGTCCCGCCCAGCCGTCGCCTTGTACATTTGGCTGGTACCGATCACCTGATGGTTTGCCGCCTTCAAGTTGAAATAGAAACGACCATCGGTTGCATCCTTACGGTCATAACGCTCCGGCAGTGGGCTGTTCTTCTGTACCGAGGCAATGCCATTTTCTGCTGCAGCTTTCGATTCATACTGCTCACTACGCAGAATCGTCTCCGCATTACCTGCTTTGAGAACAAAGAAATGCTGTCCTTTGTCGTTGGATGAAAGTTCGTACCAGCCTGACATATAACGCTCCTTTAGAAAACAACGTGCAGGTGAAGTATCCTACTAATCTCGCTGACCGTGACCGCCTCGACATGTATTTTGGTTCCCCGTTGGACTGGCAAACCAACTCCATTGGTTTTTCATGTCGTCGTTCTCGTCCAGGGCTCACGTGCCCCGCTATTGCGACACAACCACTCAGTGCCATCGAACACATAGGTCTCGCAAGACATTGACATGAATTTACGGGTCCGATAGCGATCTTTGTAGCGTCACCAGCCATAGTCTTTGCGCTTGAAGCGGGATGAGAACTGCCATTTACGGAGCAAGGTAGGGGTGTCAGCAGGTGCTATGAACATGGTGCATGCAGTATCAATCCAGAAAAAAAGCCCAAGAGAAATGACCATATGCAACCGTTCTGAATTGCTGGACCATCTGCGCCATCAACTCCGCATCGATTAGTTCGCTCGCTACGGTGTCGCCGACTGGGCGCGCGGGCCGTGCCGACCAAGCAGCGAATGGGTCCCGGTTCTTTGATGGGACGGACGATCACTTGGGCCATTGCCATACGCATGCGACCACCATAGCGATGGCATGACCCAGTGGGACGCCACAGTGCTGACCTGATGGGACGCTGCCCGCTTGGATTTGGGTCGGCGACATTGCTCCTGACGCGAAGAACCTATGCGCGGATAGGCGCAGCGGAAATCATTGGTGTGGCGCCGGCTCACTTGCGGCTTCACAGGCCTGGCGCTGATGCTTCGCAACTGCATGGCCTGTGCGTTGCCCGCAATGGTCATGGTTACAGCAAATTATCCGTCGCCAACGCCCCGAATCACGCCCATGTCCCACAGTTGCTAACGACAGATGGCCGCCAGTATCAGAATAGCTCTGTCGTCAGTCATGGTGGCAACAGGTCTCGTTGATGCGCTGGAACTGATCGATATTGAGCGTTGCAGCGTTTTAAAGCAATTTCAATGTGGCCTCGTCCGCTCGGCCTCCACAGAACCGGTCTAGAGCCTGCTTGAAGGTGGGCTCAGTTGCGACGACCTGTGAAAATAAGGTCATACACGAGCGAAACTTCAAGTCATCGGGAGAACCGAAAATATCATGGACATTGCTGTTTCGTTGTGCGAGCAGCAACTTGGTGCATTCCATCAATCTTTTCCCCAAAACTGGGTGCTGCCAAAATGCCAGCGTTTCCTCTTTGGATTCCAGTCCAAAGTGCTTGGCAGTCGGGGTGCGCGCAAGCGCCCTCAATTGCGGAAAAACAAACCACATCCAGTGCGTCGTTTTTTCGCCCATGGCCAGTTCGTCAAGTGCAACGTCATAGACCGAATCCTGGGCAACGATGAAGCGCTCCAAGCCTTGTGTTGATAGATTCATGTTGTATGCGCTATAGATCGTGATGCACGGCGTGCTGCTGTTGCTCGTGCATGGTGATGGGGCCAGCGCCACCCTGGCCGACGAATTGGAAGTTCCCATGCTCGAACTGCCTGTCCCTGATACACACAGAATCGACCTTCATGAACTTTCTCCACCATGCCCAGGAACGAGCATCTTGCGCAGCTTGTCGTCCAGCCCCCATCTATAAGAGCGAGATCCTGCCCGCGCGACCCGGTAGAGGTGCGCGGTCGCCGAATGCCAACAAAGCCTGAATTTGAGCGGGTAGTTGGCGCCATAAAGTTACCGTACAAGAAGAGAAGAATGACCATAAATTTCCTGAAATGCAAGACTCTCTTGCCAGAGCGTAATTAAATTGGGACCGACTTTCGAAAATGCCCATGGCCAGAAGATTGAACAATATTGAAATACTCCCAACGCATCTGTGCGTTTGATCACAGTGTGTCAGAGCCCGATTTTGTTCGGCAATTGAGGTCTTCAGTTGTTGGGTCCGGCTGCCGTGGTCAATTGGAAAGGTTCCGCATTCGCGGAGTCGTATATGCAAAATTCAATTGGCTGAACCTTTTAAAGCCATGAAGTGCAACAATTTCTCCAACGTGATGCTGGGGCGTGCGCCTCTGATGCCAGCGTTGGGTCTGTTGCTGAGTAGGACGCGCATCTGGACCAAGTCAGAGTTGACCATCGCACAGACAATTTCTTTGCTATACGTAAAGTGGTTCCTGTTAGCACTCGCGTGACATTGCGTGGTTGCTATCCATTTCGTATAGATATTTTTCACAGGTGATTTGCTATGTTGCTGTTTGTACTTACCCTACGCCAGCCTGCTGTGATGGCAGGCCTACTTTCCCTGGGCGCGATGTTGACGCCAGCATCAGCAGCCGAGTCAACACCGCAGTCAAAATCGCATTCGGAGGCGCTGGACAACATCAGTATTTCTATTGGCGATTACATTGTCAGCCCCAATGCCAATCTGACGCTCAATACACCGTACGGATCTGCCAGTTCGGGTGATGTGTCTTCTCATCAGGTTCATATCCCACGGCTAAAGGCGGACTTTTTGCTAGGCCACAGTCAGGGTTTCGCATTCGACTATTACGGGTTCTACCGCCAATATTCCGACAGCGTGAGCCGCACCTATTCAACAGACCCAAACGACCTCACTTTCTCTGCCAATGCCAGCGTCAACGTGGGTCTGGATTTGGCCAATGCATCCTATAAATGGTGGTTTGGATCAGGACCGGACGTTATAGGGGTTGGGGTTGGCGCTGCTTACTATCGCATCCGTTTCGGTGTAGACGCGAACGCGGCAACCAATATCAACAATGCGTCGAGTTCAGCTAACGCAAGCTATAGCAGCGACGCCGTTGCACCGCTTATCCAGCTCGGTTGGCGTCATGCGTTCTCTCCCAATTCAAGGATGTATGTCGACGCGTCAGGTATAGAAAAGATAGGTGGAAATTTGAGCGGACGTATCTATAACGCTTCTCTTGGTGCCGAATGGTACTTTGCGAAAAACGTTGGAATTGGTGCCGAGTACAGCTCGACGCGGATCAATATCGATAGTGATGGCAGCAATGGGACACTAGACCTCAGAATGGACGGTCCCACGATTTTCCTGAAAGCCCGATTCTAAAGCGCGTTTCGTAATCGTTGCACTTGACTGGGCTGAATCGCTAGGTGACGACGAACGGACGCAGCAACTTAGCGGCCTCAGGCAAGCACCCGATATGATAGAAGTGGCAGCGGCTACTGGTTCGGTGGGGCGTCTGAAAGCATGCGCAGGTTTTCAACGAATGGCACCGGCAACCGCATGCCCAGGCCACTCATTGCCGACGAGCAAAACCATACAAAGCACTTCAAATTGCCGCGTCTTGTACAGCGTGGTCATCTGAGCGGTTGTGGTTGGGCTGCTACGTGGCCGAATGTTGATCAATTCGTCAAACAGCACATGATGAATAGTAGTACTTTTGAGCTGCACCCGAATGCTACTCGCTATTGTTGCCGCCGATGACATCTTGAACCGAAAGAGTGTGGCAGAAATCTTAGACTGGTTTATGCCATAAGTCCGAGGCACTCTCGGTTCTCCATACGTTGACGTCTATCGGTTCCAACTAGAAGATGTTCAGTTCGGATCTAAGCTCAAGAATTGCGCCCGCATAACAGATCAAAACAATCTATTTGAAGCGTCAATTAAGCGGTGAGCCCCCGCCACCACATTGTCGACCGTAAAGCCATATTCCGGCATCAGCGCGTCTGCAGGCGCCGACGCGCCAAACCGATCGACACCCAGCACATCCCCATGGTCGCCAACGTAGCGGTGCCAACCTAGCGAGGCCCCCAGTTCCACGGCCAGTCGCGCTTTCACGGCAGGTGGCAATACTTCGTCACGATAACTTTGGGGTTGTGCATCGAACAAATCCCAGCTGGGCATTGAGACGCAACGCACTGCAACACCACCGGCCTGCAGACGCTGTGCCGCGGCCAAAATGAGTGCGACCTCTGAGCCGCTTGCCAACAAAATCAGGTCCGGCAAGCTCGGGCTGCTATTGGCAGCAAGCGCGTCCAGCACGACATATGCGCCTCGGCGTAGACCCTCGGCGCTGGCAAAATGGCTACGATCCAATATGGGCAGATCCTGGCGCGTCAGCACCAGCAGTACCGGCCGATCTCGCGTTTCAACCGCCACCCTCCATGCCACCGCAGTCTCATTGGCATCTGCCGGGCGGATCAGCCTAAGGTTTGGCATGGCGCGCAAGCTGGCGAGTTGCTCCACCGGCTGGTGGGTCGGGCCGTCTTCACCCACTGCGATGCTGTCGTGTGTGAACACGTGCACCACGTGCAGGCCCATCAGTGCAGCCAGCCGTATAGCGGGGCGCATGTAATCAGAAAAGATGAAGAACGTTGACCCGAAAGCAAGGTAGCCGCCATGTGCGGCCATGCCGTTGACGATGGCGCCCATGGCATGCTCACGCACCCCAAAGTGCAGGTTGCGACCGGCCAGGTTCCAGCCGCCTGCGTCGCTGCCTTGTGCATCCTCCCCGGCAAGCAGCGGCGGGTTGAAGGTACCCTGCCCTTTCAATGCCGTGTGGGTGGAAGGATCCAGGTCGGCCGATCCGCCAAACAGCGCGGGTAGCCTTGGCGCGATGGCGTTCATCACGCGTCCACCGGCCACACGGGTGGCTATACCTTTTTCGTCAGCATCGAAGACGGGGATATCCGCGTCCCAGCCTTGCGGCAAGTCGCCGTTCAAACGGCCCAGGAGCTCTGCTGACAATTCGGGAAAGGTCTGGGCATAGCGTTGCATACGCCCATTCCAATCCGCTTGCACTTGCTCTCCTTGCGTCAAGGCCATACGGAAGTGATCACGCGCTGCAACAGGCACCAAAAAGGTCGGTTCTACCGGCCAGCCCAATGCTTGCTTCGTACGCATCACGTCTTCCACACCCAACGGGGAGCCATGGGCCTTGAAGCTGTCTTGCTCTGGCGACCCGAAGCCAATGTGGGTTCGTACCAGTATCAATGTTGGCCGGGCAGTCTCGGCACGCGCCGCAGCAAGAGCTGCATGAATCGCTTCTAGATCGTTGCCGTCGTCTACGACCAGTGTATGCCAGCCATAGGCTTGAAACCGCAGCGCGCGGTCCTCACTGAAAGTAATGTCGGTCCCCGCCGAGAGCGTGACACGGTTGTCGTCATACAGGCATACCAGCTTGCCCAGTTTCAAATGACCGGCCAGCGAAGCCGCTTCGGCAGCAACGCCTTCCATCAGGTCTCCGTCACTGACGATGGCCCAGGTGCGATGGTCGACTGGCGTATGGCCGTCGCGGTTGTAGCGTGCCGCCAAGTGGACTTCTGCGATAGCCATACCGACGGCGTTGGCGAGGCCTTGGCCCAATGGCCCAGTCGTGATCTCGACGCCCGGCGTGTGACCGCGCTCAGGGTGCCCGGGTGCCTTGCTACCCCATTGCCGAAACTGCTTCAGGTCGTCGAGCGACAGGTCGTAGCCCGTTATGTGCAGCAGGCTGTAGAGCAGCGCAGAGCCGTGTCCGGCCGACAGTACGAAACGGTCGCGATCAGGCCACTTGGGATCGGCCGGGTTGTGCTTCAAATGCCCCGTCCACAAGGCGTAGGCCATTGCCGCCGCACCGAGTGGCAGGCCCGGGTGGCCGCTATTGGCCTTTTGCACCATGTCTACCGACAGGAAGCGCAGGGTGTTGACGCATTGCTGACCGAGTGGACTGTTCATAGTGATCCTACTTTCAGGTTGAAGCAACGTGCTCCATCGAAGGCGTGTACTCGCCACGTCGGGCGGCGCGGTTGCAGGCGGCACGGTGTTGTAGCGCGCGCTGCGCCTTCTGCACGTTAGCGGCATCGCCACGCCAGATGTCTAGCGCCGGTTGCTGGATCGCGCGGGAGAATGAGTAGGTCAACGCCCAGGGCAATCGACCTGTGAAGCGCAGGTTCATCGCGTTCAACCGCGCCGAAGCCAGCTCCGCACTCTGGCCGCCAGAAAGAAATGCGATGCCCGGCACCGCAGCTGGCACTGCGCGCATGAACAGATTGACCGTGGCATCTGCGATTTTGTCGACGTCGCTCTGGTCGGCACAGTCCAACCCTGGCAACACCATGTTTGGTTTCAGTAGCATGCCTTCTAGCAGCACGCCCTGCAAATGCAATTGCTCAAACACTTCGTGCAGCACTTGTGCGGTGACTTCGGCACTGCGCTGTTGCGTGTGCGGTCCTGTCATCAACACCTCGGGCTCGACGATGGGCACCAGTCCGGCTTCTTGGCACAGTGCGGCATAGCGGGCCAAGGCGTGGGCGTTGGCCGTCATGCAGGCCTTGCTAGGCAAGCCATCACCAATGGCGATCACGCCCCTCCACTTGGCAAAACGTGCACCCAACGCGGCATAGCCCACCAAGCGCTCGCGCAGGCCATCGAGTCCTTCCGTCACCTCTTCACCAGGATGTCCAGCCAGCACTTTTGCGCCAGCATCGACCTTGATGCCGAGGATGATTCCACGCTCGACCAGTGCCTGCGCGAAGGGCATGCCCGCGCGCGTTGACTGGCGAATGGTCTCGTCATACAGGATCGCGCCACTGATGCTGTCCGCCAGCCCCGGTGTCATCACAATCAGTTCACGCCATGCGCGCCGGGTGTCCGGCGTCTGTGGGATGCCCAGCGCGGCAAAGCGTTTGTTGCAAGTTGGGTTGCTCTCATCCATCGCCAGCAGACCCTTATGGTCGGCCATCAGTGCGGCTGCGGTCGCTCGCAAAATCTTTTCGTTCATGCTTTAACTACCCATCGCCAATTGCGTATCTCTGGCATGTCCTGGCCGTGCAGCCGAATGTATTGGCCGTGCTCGATCAGTTTGTCTTCCAGTCGTCGCTTCAACGCCAGGCCCGCGTCGCCGGTCTGCGGCAGCCGGTCGACGGTGTCCATCACCAGATGAAAGCGGTCAAGGTCGTTAAGAACCGTCATGTCGAATGGTGTCGTGATCGTGCCCTCTTCCTTGTAGCCACGCACGTGGATGTTGTTGTGGTTGTGGCGGCGGTAGGTCAAACGGTGGATCAGCCACGGGTACGCGTGGAAGGCAAAAATGACCGGCTTGTCGGTGGTAAACAGCGCATCAAAATCCGCATCCACTAAACCGTGCGGATGTTCTGTATGCGGTTGCAGCCGCATCAAATCGACAACGTTGACAACGCGGATCTTCAGGTCTGGCAAATGCTCGCGCAAGATAGACACCGCGGCCAGAGTCTCCAACGTTGGTACATCACCACAACAGGCCATCACGACATCGGGGGCCGTATCGCCGTCGTTGCTGGCCCACTCCCAGATGCCGATGCCCTGCGCACAATGCTTAACGGCTTGCTCCATCGTCAGCCACTGGGGCGCCGGGTGTTTGCCGGCCACCACTACGTTGACGTAATGGCGGCTGCGCAGGCAATGGTCCATTACCGACAGCAGACAGTTGGCGTCGGGCGGCAGATAGACGCGGACGACCTCGGCCTTTTTGTTGACCACGTGGTCGATGAAGCCCGGGTCTTGGTGCGTGAAACCGTTGTGGTCTTGGCGCCAGACGTGTGATGCCAGCAGGTAGTTCAGCGACGCTATTTTTCGACGCCATGGAATGTGGGACGTCACCTTCAGCCACTTGGCGTGCTGGTTAAACATCGAGTCGATGATGTGGATAAAGGCCTCGTAGCAATTAAAGACCCCATGGCGGCCCGTCAACAAATAGCCCTCTAGCCAACCTTCGCATTGGTGCTCGCTGAGCATCTCCATCACACGGCCGGTGGGAGCTAGGAACTCATCATTCGGCAGAGTCTCTGCGTCCCACTGGCGTTGCGTGACTTCAAAGAGCGCGGCCAATCCGTTGGACAGTGTTTCGTCAGGTCCGAATACACGGAAGTTGCGTTGCGCGTCGTTGAACTTCGCCACATCACGCAGGAAGGGTCCTAGCACGTGGGTGTCGCCAATGCCCGGTGCGCCGGGCACGGGCACCTCGCAGGCGTAGTTGCGATAGTCCGGCATATGCAAATCGCGCAGCAGCAGGCCGCCGTTCGCATGCGGGTTGGCGCCCATGCGGCGCGTGCCGACGGGCGCGAGCTCGGCCAGTTCCGGCATCAGCCGACCTTGGTCGTCAAACAGCTCTTCGGCGCGATAGCTCTTGAGCCATGTGTCGATCAACGCGAGGTGTCCCGGATGCGTTCTAGGGTCCGTGATAGGTACTTGGTGGGCACGGAAGGTTCCCTCGATCTGTAAGCCGTCAACTTCTTTCGGTCCCGTCCAACCCTTTGGTGATTTCAAAACAATCATTGGCCAGCGCGGACGCTCAGCCTTGCCCGTCGCGCGTGCATCGTTCTGGATCTTGCGGATCTGTTCGATGGCGTCGTCCAGTGCGGTGGCCATCGCCTCGTGCATCAGGGTGGGCTCGTGTCCTTCCACAAAGATAGGCGTCCAGCCGCAACCGCGAAAGAACTGCTCTAGTTCCACATGTGTGATGCGCGCGAGCACAGTTGGGTTGGCGATTTTGTAGCCGTTGAGGTGCAGGATCGGTAGCACCGCGCCGTCGGTTACCGGATCGAGGAACTTGTTGGAGTGCCAAGCGGTTGCCAGTGGCCCGGTTTCTGCCTCACCATCACCGACGACGCACGCCACTATCAGTTCGGGGTTATCAAACACGGCACCAAACGAGTGGCTGAGTGAATAGCCGAGTTCGCCGCCTTCGTGGATGGAGCCCGGGCATTCAGGCGATGCGTGGCTCGGAATCCCTCCGGGAAATGAGAACTGCCGAAATAGCTTCTGCAAACCAGCTTCATTCCGGCTGATATCTGGATAGACCTCGCTATAGGTGCCTTCGAGGTATGTGTTGGCCACGACCGCCGGACCACCATGCCCAGGTCCGGAGACGTAAATCATGTCAAGGTCGTACTGTTGGATAACCCGGTTGAGATGTACGTAGATAAAGTTCTGACCGGGTGTCGTACCCCAATGACCCAGGAGCATGTGCTTGATGTCGGCAAGCACAAGTGGTCGCTTTAGCAGTGGATTGTCGTAGAGATAAATTTGCCCGACAGACAGGTAATTGGCTGCCCTCCAATAGGCATCCATGCGCGCAAACTGCGTGGGCAAGAGACTCGTGTGGTGGGTAGACATGGTAATCCTTTGTGCAGGAAGCGGCGGCCGGCGACAGCTTTGACACTTCGGGTCGTATCCCGTATCTGGCGATCCTATTGTCTGTATTGGCAGCCTGACTGTTCGCTATTGCACAGACCGGCATTGCAAAAGCGCACACTCTAGGGGGTCAAGCCGCGCTATTGCCTCGTTCAAGTTTCAGCACATGTCCGAACTTCAACTTCTTTCAAATGGTTCATACCATGTCTTGCTCACGCCAGCGGGCCATGGGTTTAGTTGCTGGGGGGACATGGCGATCACACGTTGGCGGGCGGATGCGACGTTTGATGACGGCGGTGCACGTTGCTATTTGCTGGACCACACGCCCCAGTCTGCCGGGTTCCCAGCGAAGCAGCAGGAGCCAGGTAGTTCGCCGGTTTTGCACCATAGGCATGAAATCGACTTCCATACCGTAATGGCGGTCTCACTTGACGATGCGATGGAGCTGCGCCGTGTGGTGATTTCAAACAATGGTAATCAGCGCCGAGAACTCAGCGCGACCAGTTACGCTGAAATCGTACTTACCCGAAACGCGACCGATTCCGCGCACCTGGCCTTCAGCAAGCTTTTCATCGAGACCGAGGTTGAGACCGAATTGCAAGCGATTCTCGCAACACGCCGGCCCAGTACCTCTGACGATCCAGCACCATGGTTCTTCCATACCGTCATGATCAATGGTTCGACGACAGGGTCTCTGACGTTTGAGACCGATCGTATGCGCTTTCTCGGCCGGGGACGCGATGCGGGCAATCCGCAGGCGCTGGTCGATGGTGCAGGGCTATCCGGATCGACGGGCCCCGTGCTCGACGCCGTGGCCGCTATCCGTGTCCCATTCGTTTTGGAACCTGGTAACTCGATCACGATCGATTGGCTAACGGGTGTCTCGGCCACGCGCCAATCCTGTGCGGCGTTATTGCGCAAAGTCAGAAATCCTGGGGTAGTTACGCAGATTCTGCAACAGGGTGGTGAATACCAGCGGAAGTTACTCCTCGCCCTTGAGATAAGTGACTCTGATGCACTGCTATTCCAACGCATGGCGGCATCGCTCGTTTTCGCGGCGTCTCAATTTCGTGCCGACGCAGATGTCATCGAACAAAACCGCCGCGGGCAGTCCAGCCTTTGGGGGTTCGGCATTTCTGGCGACTTGCCTATCGTGCTATTGCGTCTGAGTGGGCCCGATTGGTCCAACATTGCGAAACAGATGGCGCACTGTCACGCCTATTGGAACGCCTTTGGCCTTAGCTGCGAACTAGCCGTCTTGTGCGCTGAATCATCCGATGGCAAGCCACGCTTGTTTGACCAAGTTCGGCAGCAGATGGAAGCACAAGTGGAACCCGATCGCCTAGGGAAGCCCGGCGGCGTCTTCGTGCTGGATGACAAAGGGCTCGACGCGGGTGATCGGATATTGTTGCAAAGCGTCGCGAGGATCGTCATAAGCGACGCCCAGACACTGGCGGAACAGCTCCCAGTAAGCGCCTGCTACGCCGAGCCAACAGCTATCAAGAACCCGGAGGCGGTGCCAACTGCCGAACTCGCACAACGCGCGGCACCGCTCGACTTGTTGGATGCCAACGGGTTCGGCGGGTTTACACCTGACGGGCGTGAATATGTCATCACCACATCCGCGGCGCGCATGACACCCGCGCCATGGGTCAATGTGATCGCAAACCCCGAGTTCGGCACGCTCGTGTCTGAAAGCGGTAGCGCAACTACTTGGAGCGAGAACGCACACGAGTTCCGCCTGACCCCGTGGTCCAACGATCCTGTCAGTGATCCCAACATGGAGGCCTTTTACATTAGGGATGAGGCCAGTGGTCTTTTTTGGTCACCCACGGTACTACCCACACGCGCCGCCGGCGACTACACCACACGCCACGGGTTCGGCTACAGCACATTCGAGCACACCCAAAGTGGCATCGACTCTGAATTGCGCCTATACGTGGCCATCGACAGCCCAGTCAAATTTTCAGTACTGCGACTATGCAACCAATCGGATCAGCCGCGCAAACTATCTGTCATCGGTTACGTCGAGTGGGTATTGGGTGACGAGCGCGCAAAAACACAGATGCAAGTGGTAACGGAGCGCGAAGTGGCTACTGGCGCGCTGTTCGCTCGTAATGGCTACAACACTGACTTCGCCCGTCGTACCGCATTCTTCGATGCAGACAATGCTGCAACTGATATCTGTTGCGACCGCGCCGACTTTTTCGGGCCGAACGGTAGTTTGTCTGCACCGGCTGCACTGACGCACATAGAGCTTTCGAGAAGAATAGGTGCCGCACTTGACCCTTGTGCTGCTCTAAGAGTAAGTGTTGACTTGGCACCTGGGCAAACGCAATACGCGGTTTTCAGGCTTGGCGCAGGTAAGACGGTCGAAGAAGCACGCGAACTGGTGCTCCACTGGCGCCGGCCTGGCGCCGCGGACGATGTACTTGACGCTGTGCATGCATTTTGGCGTCAGACTCTTGGTGCGGTACAGATACACACACCAGACGCAGCGCTCGACAGGCTTTCAAACGGCTGGTTGGTCTACCAAGTAATCGCATCGCGCCTGTGGGGTCGCACGGCGTTCTACCAGTCCAGCGGCGCGTTCGGATTTCGTGACCAGTTACAGGATGTGATGGCACTCGTCCATGCTGCACCAGCGCTGGTGCGAGAACACCTGTTGCGTGCTGCCAGTCGCCAATTCATCGAGGGCGATGTGCAGCATTGGTGGCATCCACCGTCGGGCAAGGGTGTGCGCACGCGTTGTGCAGATGACTTCTTGTGGCTGCCATTGGTCATCTGCCGCTATACGGAAGTGACCGGCGACTTTGACATACTAGACGTAGCGTGTCCGTTTTTGGATAGCCGGGCACTGAAGGACGGCGAGGCATCGAATTACGAGCTGCCCAAGGTGGCAGACGAGGTGGCGAGTCTTTATGAGCACGGCGTTAGGGCGATTCGCCACGGCTTGGTCTGGGGTGAACACGGCCTGCCGTTGATGGGCAGCGGCGACTGGAATGACGGCATGAACCTGGTTGGCGCTGAGGGCAAGGGCGAAAGTGTGTGGATGGCGTTCTTCCTTGTCACGGTGTTGGCGCGCTTTGCACCGCTGGCACGCGCCCGTGGCGACACCGAGTTTGCTGACCTCTGCCACTTTGAGGCAAAGCGATTGGGTGCCAGCGTTGAGGCATCTGCTTGGGATGGTGCTTGGTATCGGCGGGCCTGGTTCGACGACGGAACAGTGCTCGGTTCGGCGGCAAACACGGAATGCCAAATGGACTCAATCGCGCAGAGCTGGTCGGTGCTGTCTGGTGCGGCCCCGGCCGATCATGCGCAGCTCGCGATGGCATCGCTGTACGAGCGGTTGGTGCACAGCGACACCCACATCGTGCAGTTGCTCGATCCGCCTTTTGATACGAGTAAGCCTTCGCCTGGCTACATCCAGGGCTATGTGCCCGGCGTACGCGAGAACGGTGGCCAATACACACACGCGGCGATGTGGGCGGCGATGGCTTTTGCTGCGCTGGGCGATACCGATCGAGCGTGGGAGTTGTGTGCGATGCTCAATCCTCTGCTTCATGCGAAAGACGCCGCTGAGGTGGCCCAATATCGGGTAGAACCCTATGTGCTCGCCGGTGACGTCTACGCATTCGAACCGCACACCGGACGCGGTGGGTGGACCTGGTATACGGGATCAGCAGGATGGATGCTGCAACTTATCAACGAGTCGCTGTTAGGCCTAAAAAGAAGCGGGAACCAACTGCACGTGCAGCCGCTCATACCCAAGACTTGGACGTGTTTCAATGTTAGTTACCGATTCGGGGCTTCCACCTATGCCATCACGTGCCGGGAAGCGGCAGCAGGTACTGTTGCGGGCGTGGTGATCAATGGCATCGCGACCCCCGGTAATACCGTAACGCTAATTGATGATGGTCAAACCCACGTAGTGTTGATTGACGTGGTGCGCAATTGACAACAACTAACTTGGAGCAATCTATGCAACTCGGAATGATAGGCCTCGGTCGCATGGGCGCAAGCATGGTGCGCCGCCTGATGAAGCAGGACCACATCTGCGTTGTGCATGACACCAAACCTGAGACAGTAGCCGCGCTGCATAGTGACGGAGCGGTTGGCGCCGCGTCGATTGTGGAGTTCGTAGCGGCGCTGACACGGCCGCGCGCGATATGGCTCATGGTACCCGCCGCTGTCGTTGATATGGCACTCAAAGACTTGGCCCCGCATTTGCAACAGGGTGACATCGTCATCGACGGCGGCAATTCCTTCTATCGCGATGATGTACGCCGTGCGAATGGCCTGCGTGAAGCCCGGGTGCACTACGTTGACGTTGGCACCAGTGGGGGCGTTGCGGGTGAACAGCGTGGTTATTGCCTGATGATTGGCGGAGAAAAAGACATCGTCCAGCACCTGACGCCGATCTTCTCGGCTTTGGCACCAGGGCCCGGTACCGCCGAGCGCACACCTGGCCGCAGCGGTGCGCCTACGTCGGCCGAGGTCGGTTTCCTGCATTGTGGACCGTCCGGTGCTGGACACTTCGTCAAAATGGTCCACAACGGCATTGAGTACGGCATGATGGCGGCTTACGCTGAAGGCCTTAACATCTTGCGTAACGCCAATATCGGCAATCAGAAACAAATCAGCGATGCTGAGACAACGCCGCTACGCGACCCCGAGTTCTACCGTTACGACATAGACCTATCCGAAGTCGCCGAAGTTTGGCGTCGCGGCAGCGTGATCGGTTCGTGGCTGCTCGATCTCACGGCCGGAGCCTTGTTGAAGGACCCAAAACTGGAAGCCTTTGACGGTCGCGTGTCTGATTCGGGGGAAGGCCGTTGGACCATCCAGGCGGCAATCGACGAAGCAGTTCCCACGCCGGTTCTTAGCGCCGCACTGTATTCGCGCTTTTCATCGCGCGGCGAGGCTGGTTTCTCCGATCAGCTGCTTTCGGCGATGCGACATGCTTTCGGCGGCCACCTCGAAAAACACGCCGGAGATGCACGATGAGCGAAGTGCGCGCGCAATCCGACGCTTTGGTCGTTTTCGGGTTCAGCGGAGACCTTGCTAGCAAGAAGATATTTCCTGCGCTGTACGCGATGGTGAAGAAGGGACATCTTACGGTGCCGATTGTCGGCGTTGCGTCGTCGAAGTGGGATGTTGACGAATGGCATCGCCATGTTCGTGAAAGCCTGATGCATGAGGACCATGAAGGTGGCATAGACGACTCAGCGGCATTCAACCGCCTTTTATCGCTGATGAATTACGTCAGCGGCAACTACAACGATGAGTCAACTTTCACCGCGCTGAAGACTGCGCTCGGCGATGCGCAACAGCCAGCGTTCTACCTCGCTATTCCACCGTCGCTGTTCGCTACCGTGATCCAGAGTCTGGGTAGCGCGGGGTTGGCGCAGGACGCGCGCGTCATCGTCGAGAAGCCCTTCGGCCGCGACCTCGCTTCGGCGCGCGAACTCAACGCGGTAGCGCAGACGGTGTTCCCCGAGTCGTCGATCTTTCGCATCGACCACTACCTGGGGAAGGAGGCGATCATGAACATCCTCTACTTCCGCTTCGCCAATTCCTTCCTCGAACCGGTGTGGAACCGCAACCATATCGCCAGCGTACAGGTGACGCTGGCGGAAGACTTTGGTGTTGGATCTCGCGGCGCGTTTTATGAGAGTGCCGGCTGCCTGCGCGACGTGGTCGAAAATCACCTGTTTCAAGTGATTGCACTGTTAGCGATGGAACCGCCAGCGTTCCAGAGCTTCGAGGCACTGCACATTGCCAAGGCCAGCGTGCTGCGCGCCATGCGGCCACTGCAGCCCGCAGACTTGGTGCGTGGCCAATACACTGGTTACCGCACCGAAAAGGGGGTGGCGAGCGACTCCGATATCGAAACTTTCTGCGCGTTGCGTCTTTTCATCGACTCGTGGCGTTGGGCAGGTGTGCCGTGGTATGTGCGTGCTGGCAAGCAGCTCCCGCGATCAGTGGTCGAGGTGCAGGTGCAGATGCAGCCACCACCACAGCACTTGTTCGACGATTCTGGGCCTGCCGGCGGTCGTGCTAACTACTTCAGATTTCGTCTGCAGCCAGTGGCCGGTATAGCGTTGGCTGCGCGAACCAAGCGCCCGGGCAAGGAATTTGTTGGTACTCAGCGTGAGCTGTATCTCGGGGAAGACGACAAGAGCGAAATGTCGCCTTACGAGCGCCTACTTGGTGACGCAATGGCCGGTGACCGCGCGCTTTTTACCGACGAGGACGCCGTAATGGCAGCATGGACCGTGGTCGAACCCGTACTCGCTAATCATGGCGCAGCGCTACCCTACGAACCCGGAAGCTGGGGGCCTGACGAGGCGTCGGCGCTGATCGCTGGAGACGGCGGCTGGCACGAACCAGCACCCGACACGCCACCCTGCAAACCTGGAGCGCCATGATGACGGTCGACGTAGTCTTTCTGTTAGACGTGGACAACACCTTGCTCGACGGAGACCGCATCGTTGAAGTTCTGCGCGTCCACCTGAAGAGCGAGTTTGGCATTTCAAGTGCCCAGCGCTACTGGACGATTTTCGATGTGCTGCGCGAGGAACTCGGGTATGTCGACTATTTGGGCGCTTTGCGGCGCTACCGCGTCGACGTCGAACAGGGCAGCGCCGACGAGCAGCGGCTGCTGATGATGTCCTCGTTCCTCCTCGACTACCCATTCTCGGATCGACTCTATGCACGTGCGTTGGAGGTCATTACAAATCTGGACCGCTTCGGGAAAACCGTAATTTTGACTGATGGTGACGTCGTGTTGCAGCCGCGCAAGATGCAGCGCTCCGGCCTGTTGGACGCGGTCGATGGCCGGGCGTTGGTCTACGTTCACAAGGAAAAAATGCTGGATGCCGTGCAACGCCACTATCCAGCCCGCCACTACGTAATGGTCGACGATAAGCTGCGCATCCTGGCGGCCATGAAAGCCATCTTGCAAGATCGGCTCACCACCATCTTCCCGCGACAGGGTCATTACGCACTGGACCCGAAAATTGTCGTGGTTCAACCAGCAGCCGACTTCACGATTGAGCATATCGGCGAGCTCGCCGAGCTCGATCCCACTTCACTTATCAAACAGCAGGTTGACAAGGCTTGCATGTACCAGGAAAGAACATGAACTTCAACGCGAAAAAACTGCACGACCTGGGCCAGAGTCTTTGGATTGACAACATCAGCCGCGAGATGCTCGTGAAGGGCACGCTGGCGCGCTACATCTCCGACTACTCCGTGACCGGCTTGACGTCCAACCCGACGATCTTCGAGCACGCGATCGGCCACGGCAGCTTTTATGACGAAGCCATTGCCCGGTTGGCACGGCGCGGCAAACCCGCAGAAGAGCTGTTCTTCACGCTGGCGTTGGAGGATCTGACGAGGGCGGCCGATCTGTTTCGCCCAATCTTCGATGCAACCGAAGGGCTCGACGGCTGGGTCTCGCTGGAAGTGTCTCCTTTGCTGTCCGACAACGCTACCAAGACCATCCAAGCGGCTTCCTCACTGCATGAGGCAGCGGACCGACCGAATCTCTTCATCAAGATACCGGGAACCCCGGCAGGTGCCCAAGCCATCGAAGAATCGATTTTCAACGGTGTGCCGGTCAATGTGACTTTGTTGTTTTCGCGCGAACAGTACGTGGTTTCAGCCGAGGCCTACATGCGTGGCATCGAACGCCGCCTTGAGGCGGGCCTTGATCCGAACGTGCGCTCGGTCGCATCGCTGTTCGTCAGTCGTTGGGACGTTGCTGTCAAACAGGAAATTTCGCCTGCGTTTCACAATCGGCTGGGGATTGCGATCGCGATGCGCACCTACAAAGCCTACAGGGATCTGCTTGCATCCCCGCGTTGGCTGAAACTTGACAAAGCCGGGGCGCGGCCGCAGCGGCTTTTGTGGGCCAGCACTGGCACCAAGGATCCAGCTGCGCCAGATACGCTGTACATCGAGGCGCTGGCGGCACCGGACACCATCAACACAATTCCCGAGAAGACACTGCAGGACTTTGCCGACCACGGCAAGGCAGATACTGTTTTGCCGGCCGATGGAGGCTATGCGGAGGCGGTGCTGGAAGAGTTCAGGCGTGAGGGCGTCGACGACGAAGCGTTGGCCGCACGCTTGCAGCGCGAGGGCGGCGATGCTTTCACAGTATCTTGGCAGGCGCTGCTGGCGCGCATCCACGAAAAGAGTGAAGCCCTGGGAGGGCCAGGATCATGACGGGCTCAGTTGTCTCGTTGCCAGCGTGGCAGTCGCTCAGCGAGCACCACAAAAAGACTGGCCACACCCACTTGCGTGAGCTGTTCGCGGCCGACGCACAGCGTGGCGGGCGTTATGCGCTCGAAGCGGCTGGACTCTATCTGGACTATTCGAAGAACCGCATCGATGACACCACTCTTAAACTACTCGCCGGGCTTGCTCATGAATGCGGGCTGGCCGAGCGGATTCAGGCCATGTTTCGCGGCGACGCGATTAACACGACCGAAAAGCGCTCGGTGTTGCACATCGCGCTGCGTGCGCCAGCCACCGAGACGATCCTTGTCGATGGCATCGATGTTATTGCCGAAGTCCATGCCGTGTTGGAGCGCATGGTCAGGTTTGCCGACAGCGTGCGCAGTGGCCAGTGGCTAGGGCACACCGGCAAGCGTATCCGCAACGTCATCAGTATCGGTATCGGCGGATCAGACCTCGGGCCGGTGATGGCTTATGAGGCGTTACGACACTACAGCCAGCGCGACCTGACTGTGCGTTTCGTCTCCAACGTCGACGGCACCGATCTGGTTGAAGCCACGCGCGACCTTGATGCTTGTGAGACCCTGTTCATCGTTTGCTCGAAGACCTTCACCACGCAAGAGACCTTGACCAACGCCCATGCGGCGCGGGCATGGGCCGTGGGCCAGCTAGGCAGCGACTCGGCGGTGGGGCGCCATTTCGTCGCGGTCTCGACGAATGCGCAGGCCGTGGCGCAATTCGGCATCGCCACAGAGAATATGTTTGGCTTCTGGGACTGGGTCGGCGGTCGCTATTCGCTGGAATCAGCGATTGGGCTGTCGACCATGATCGCTATCGGGCCGCAACATTTTCGCGAAATGCTGGCCGGCTTTCATACGATGGACGAGCACTTTCGCCACGCGCCCATCGAGCAAAACATGCCTGCGCTGCTTGGCCTACTGGCGGTCTGGAACAACAACTTTGTCGGCGCGGCAACGACTGCCGTCTTGCCATATGACCAGTACCTGAAGCGCTTCCCTGCCTATCTTCAACAGCTGACGATGGAGAGCAACGGCAAGCACGTGACGCAGGGCGGCCAGCGCGTCGACGTTGAAACCGCGCCGATACTGTGGGGTGAACCAGGCACCAACGGACAACATTCTTTCTATCAGTTGCTCCACCAGGGCACACGGCTTGTGCCCTGCGACTTCATCGGCTTCTGCCAGGGCCTGAATCCCTTGGGAGATCAGCATGACCTGTTGATGGCCAACCTCTTCGCCCAGAGTGAGGCGCTGGCTTTTGGCAAGACTGCCCAAGAAGTGGCCGCTGAAGGCACTGCGCCTGAGCTGGTGCCGCACCGCGTGTTCGACGGCAACCGGCCGAGCAACACGATTTTGGCCGAACGGCTGACGCCGGCGACGCTGGGCGCGTTGATCGCGCTCTATGAACACAGCGTCTTCACGCAGGGCGTCATTTGGGGCATCGACTCGTTCGACCAATGGGGGGTCGAGCTCGGCAAGGTGTTGGCACAGCGCGTGCTGCCTGAGCTCGATGGCGCAAGTGAAGTTCCGCTCGGCCATGACAGCTCAACCAATACATTGATCGAGCGCTATCGTCGCCAGCGCCGACCCAACCCCAAAGCTATCCGAACCTGAAGGAGCGACTATGCCCACACTGATCAGCCCTCTGGCCGGCAAGCCCGCGCCGCGCTCGCTGCTCGTCGATGTGCCCCGGCTTGTGACTGGCTACTACACCGGTTTGCCCGACCCGACGGTGCAATCGCAACGCGTGGCCTTCGGCACCTCTGGTCATCGTGGCTCGTCGCTTGATCTTTCGTTTAACGAACAACATGTGCTGGCGATCACCCAGGCCATTTGCCAGTATCGCCAAAGTCAGGAGATCACCGGCCCTTTGTTTTTGGGCATCGACACCCACGCACTGTCGCAACCGGCCTGCTCCACCGCACTCGAGGTTCTGGCTGCCAACGGTGTCGACGTGATGCTGGCGACGAACGACGACTACACGCCGACCCCGGCTGTTTCGCACGCCATCCTGGCCTACAACCGAGGTCGCACTTCAGGCTTAGCCGACGGCATTGTCGTAACGCCCTCGCACAACCCCCCGGACAATGGCGGCTTCAAGTACAACCCGCCCAACGGTGGCCCTGCGGGTTCCGACATCACAGGCGGCATCGAGGCCGCAGCGAACCGCTTCCTCGAGACTTCGCTTACCGGTGTCAAGCGGATGTCCTATGCGCAAGCATTGCACGCGGCGACGACACACCGCCACGACTTCGTCGACGCCTATGTCGCCGACCTCGGCAATGTGATCGACTTCGACGTCATTCGTGATTCCAAGGTCCGCATCGGCGTCGATCCGCTCGGGGGCGCGGGTGTGCACTACTGGGCTCGCATAGCCGAACACTATCGGCTCGACCTGACCGTCGTCAGCGATTTGGTTGACCCGACCTTTGGCTTCATGTCCGTCGACTGGGATGGCAAGATTCGTATGGATCCTTCGTCACCCTATGCAATGCAACGTCTGCAAGGTATGAAAGATCGATTCGATATCGCGTTCGCTTGCGATACCGATCACGATCGCCACGGTATTGTTACGCCCACGTTCGGTTTGATGCCACCCAACCACTACCTTACGGTTGCCATCGACTATTTGTTCAGGAATCGGAACTCATGGAGCGAGCACGCCGGGATCGGCAAGACGGTTGTCAGCACCAGCTTGATAGACCGCGTCGCAACACGACTTGGTCGAAAACTCTTTGAAGTACCGGTCGGATTCAAATGGTTTTCAGCGGGACTCTTGGACGGTTCGCTGGGTTTTGGCGGCGAGGAGAGCGCTGGCGCCAGCTTCTTGCGCCGCGACGGCAAGGTCTGGACCACTGACAAAGACGGTCTTGTGCCAGCGCTGCTGGCCGCCGAGATCACGGCACGTTGTGGGCAAGATCCTGCGCAAGTTTACGCGGAGTTAGTGCAGCAACTCGGTGAGCCGGTCGCCGACCGCGTCGAGGCGCCGGCGAATGCAGCGCAAAAGAAGCAGCTTGCCGCTCTGAAGTCCGCGGACATTACCGCGCACGAACTCGCCGGTGAAACGATCACGGCTGTGCTTGACCGTGCACCCGGCAACAACGCGGCCATCGGCGGCATCAAGATCACCACCCAGAATGGCTGGTTCGCCGCCCGACCGTCGGGCACCGAAGATATCTACAAGATCTACGCCGAGAGTTTCAATGGGCACGATCACCTCCAACGCATCCTGAAGGAAGCGCAGGCAATCGTCGACAAGGCGATCGCTTCGCCGTGACAGTCGACCCCGCCGACGAGGCGATGCTCGAACGTCTGCAGCGAGGCGCGTTTGAGTATTTTCTGAAAGCGTATAACCCGCGCAATGGGCTGGTGGCCGACACGATGCGAGAGGGCGCACCGTCAAGCATCGCGGTGATTGGCTTCGCGCTGTCGGCCTACCCAGTGGGCATTGAGCGCGGTTGGATGGAACGCACCGAAGCCGTTCGGCGCTCCTTGGTTACGCTACGTTTCCTCATGGGCAGCGATCAGTCGGGTAGCGCGCACGCAACTGGGTATCGGGGCTTCTACTTCCACTTCCTTGATATGGAACTCGGCACACGTGTGTGGCTCTCGGAAGTCTCTTTGATTGACACAGGTTTCCTGATGGCCGGTGTACTAACTGCGGCGACCTACTTCGATGCTGACACAATCGAAGAACGTGAACTGCGCCAGTTGGCTAACGCGCTCTACCGGCGCGTTGACTGGCGTTGGGCGCAGCGCGATGGAGGTGCGGTGACGCATGGCTGGAAGCCCGAGTGCGGCTTCCTCAATTACGGCTGGGAAGGCTACAGCGAGGCCATCCTACTCTACGTGTTGGGCCTGGGCTCGCCCACCCATGCACTCACTGATGAAAGCTTTCCCGCCTGGACCGTAACCTACCAGTGGGAGAACCTGTACGGCCACAACTTCCTGGTTGCCGGGCCACTTTTTATTCACCAGTTTTCGCACGCATGGATCGATTTCCGCGGCATCCGCGATGCTTTCATGCGCGAGAAAGACTGCGACTACTTCGAGAACAGCCGGCGTGCCACCTATGTGCAACGCGAGTATGCAATGCGCAACCCCCGCAGCTTTACCGGCTACGGTGCCGACTGCTGGGGTCTGTCGGCTGGCGACGGACCCCAGGCCGAAGCGCGTAGCATCGCCGGCCGCAACCAGACGTTTTATGGCTATGCCGCACGCGGTGTGCCCTACGGCCCTGACGACGGCACACTCTGCGGCTCGTCGACGTTGTCGTCGTTGGTCTTCGCACCTGAGCTGGTACTGCCTGCGCTGCGCGCGCTGGAGGCGCGATCCGGTACCAATGACCCATCCCTCATTCGCGCCAGCGGCTTCAACCCGACCGTGGCTGAGGCCGGCCCCAATGGCTGGATCTCTCCGGGTGAATTCGGCCTTGACCAAGGCATGATCGTACTGATGATCGAAAATTACCGCAGTGGGCTGCCCTGGCGGCTGGGCCGCGCCAACCCGTTTGTGCGCGCAGGGCTGCACCGGGCGGGCTTCAAAGGTGGCTGGCTGTAGTCAGTCGATCATGGACTCTTCTATGCCCCAACCTTCTACCCTGCCACCCCTGCCCCATACCGGTATTCACGACAGTGAGCTCTGCCTCAACGGCCGCCCGCCGGACTGGCGCAACCCGCAACCGCGCGAACCTTATCACCTACTCGTTATTGGAGCTGGGCCAGCCGGGCTAATGGCCGCCCGGGCTGCGGCGGCGCTTGGCGCTCGCGTGGCGCTCATTGAAAAACACCTGCTGGGCGGTCTGACACTCAACTACAGTGCAGTGCCCTCGCAAGCGCTGATCCGCACCTCGCGCCTGCATGCCGAGATGCGCAACGCGGCGGCCTACGGAGCCCGGACGCCACCCAACACCGAGGGCGATTTCCCCCAGGCGATGGAGCGCATGCGCCGCATCCGCGCACGCATTGGCCGCACCGACTCGGCACAGCGTATTGCCGCCGATGGCATCGATCTCTTCTTTGGCACAGCACGTTTTGTCGGTGTAGACACGGTCGATGTGGACGGCCTGCGCCTGCGCTTCAAGAAGGCGCTGATCGCCACCGGATCGCGTGCCGTGCTGCCAACGCTTCCGGGCCTCGACGCCGCCGGCTACCTGACGAACGAAACGTTGTTCGACCTGACCGAGCTGCCCGCCAGCGTGCTCGTGATCGGAGGCGGCCCGGTGGGCTGCGAGGTGGCGCAGGCACTGTGCCGCTTCGGTTGCCGCACCATCATCGCCCATTCGCAGCCGCTGTTCCTGCCAAAGGAAGAACGTGATGCCGCCCAGTTGCTGGCCGAGGCACTGGCACGCGACGGTGTCGAGGTCCATCTCAACACAAGGGCAGTCAACGTGCGTGTTGAAGGTGGCAAAAAACTTGTCGAAACGATCAACGACGGCAACGTCGCGACGTTCACCGTCGACGCGATCCTCACCGGCATCGGCCGCAGGCCATCACTCTCTGGCCTGAACCTTGAAGCCGCTGGTGTTGCCTATGTCGCTGACAAGGGCATCGTCGTCGATGATTTTTTGCGCACTTCGAACCGGCGCATCTTTGCTGCCGGCGATGTCTGCCTGGAGCACCAATTCGTCGATGTCGCTGCGGCATCGGCGCGCATCGTCGTGCACAATGCGCTGTGTTTTGGCCGCGAACGCATGAGTGCTTTGACGATTCCGTGGTGCACCTACACTGACCCCGAGATCGCCCATGTCGGTATGTACGTACGGCAAGCGCGTGAACGCGGTATCCCCGTGACAACCTACACGGTGCCGATGCATGAGGTTGACCGGGCGATCATCGACGGCGAAGAAAGCGGTTTTGTGAAAATCCACGTTCGTGACGGCACCGACACCATCCTGGGTGCCACGGTGGTGGCGCACCACGCCAGCGAGATGATCAACGGCCTGTCGCTGGCAATGGTCGCCGGAATCGGTCTGGGAACCATTTCACGTGTTATTCACACCTACCCGACACAGGCAGAGGGTATCAGGAAGGCCGCAATGGCCTATGGCATCACCTCGGCTTCCAGATGGATGCGGTGGCTACAGCGACGCTGGTTTTTACACTGACTGCAAACGGGTTTAAAAGTATAGGTAAACACGACTGACAAATGATCTTTCCATTGACTGGCGCACTTATGCCATCGCCGTGAGTGCTTTTGGTACATCGGATATTGAATGGTTTTACTATCACTTTGATAGCGTATTAGGTAAATTACACGAGGGCTACAGCCCCAATTGATACATGAAAATGATTTCCAAGTACGGCTGCTTTCGGTTGCTGGCAGTGTTGATCGCCGGGGTGTTGGGCAGCCACGTGGCTATCGGTGCGCCGACGGATGGGGCGCAATTGCTGGCGCGGCGTGCGCAACTGCAAGCCGAATTGCAGGCGCAGGCCTTTGGTGAGCCGCTGGTGCTGCGTTCTCAGGACGATGGCAAGCGATTGGAGGGCGAGGTCTATGCCGAGCTGGGGCAGCCCATGGAGCGTATTCGCAGCATGCTGGGTTCTGGCGAATCGGTGTGCGGCATGCTTTTCTTGCATCTCAATGTGCGGTCCTGCCTGTCCGAACAGACGTCAGAGGGGTTGGTGCTGCACATGGCAGCCGGCCCCAAGCAAGGCGCCACGCCCGCTACCACGTACCGCATGGACTACCGCATGGTGGTTGAGGCTACAAAAGCCGACTACTTGCGTGTGAGCTTGAAGGCGCAGCGCGGGCCGCTGGGCACGTACGACTACCGCATTGTGTTTGAGGCCGCGCCTGTGGATGCACAGCGCAGCTTTCTGCGGGTTGGCTACGCTTATGGTTACGGCTCCCTGGCAAAGATGGCCTACGGCCTGTATCTGACCACGGTGGGGCGTACCAAGATTGGTTTCACCGTATTGGGCCGTGGCGCAGATGGTGCACCCCAATATATACAGGGCGAACGCGGCTCAATGGAACGTAATGTCGTGCGCAACTACCTGGCCTTGCAGGCCTATACCAGCGTACCAACGGGTAGCGACCAGGTGCAGACCGAAGCGCGGCTGCGTACCTGGTTTGCGCTGACTGAGCGCCACGCGGCGCAATTGCACGAAATGGATTTAGCCCAGTATCTGGAGATCAAGCACGAAGATCTTAAGGACATGGCAGCGGCCGCAAGGCTACGGTAAAACCAGTCCGTCCATGCGCACCACCTCAAAGCTGGCGCCTTTAACGCTTCCCAGTTCAGCAAGCAGCTTGTCGTTATTCCAGCGGTCGTCTGGTGCGCCGCTGACGAACCAGTTGGAGCCGTTGTCCGCCACCAGCATCCCGTAGGTTTTCATTGCCTGCAGGATGGCACGGCTTTCGGTGCTGAAGCTGGCCGGGATCACATAGCTGGCCTTCAGGCGCACCCGCATACCCATGGGCGCCAGGCTGGCGCTGGTGTTGCCAGAGGCCCAGTGCGTGGCCGGCGGCACATAGGCCTTGCGTGTGCTGCTAACGGTAAAGCGGAATGCATGATGAATCACACCACTGGCAGCCTCGTCATAGCGCACCAGGCCGGGGAAGATGGGCAGGCCGGCGGCATCGGCACTGGTCCAGCCAGGCTGCCCCGTGGGGCGCACGGTGTTGGAGTTCAGGTGGAACACCGCGCCGCCACTGGCCTTCCAGCTGCCATCGACCTGCGGGTAGGCGTTGCCCATTTCGTACAGGCGGTTGGCGTCGCGGTCAATCACCAACACATGGCGGTCACCGTCAAAGGCCCCGCCATTGGCCAGCGCGCCTTCGATGGGTGCATTGGCTGGAACCGGGTAAGGCCCAGGATCACTCTCGTCGCCGTAATCGGTGAAACTGATGGCTACTTTGGGCTGGCCATTGCCCACCACCACATAGGGAATGCCGATAGGCGCACCGTCATACAGGCCGGCACCAAAATCCGGGTGCAGCCCGCGCGTGAGGCCAATGCTGGCAATGAGCGTGTCTGAGTTGGGGTCTATGGCGGCAGATGAGATGTCGGTGTTCCAGGCGTTGTCTGCAGGGAAGGGCACCGCGCCGTTGAGGTTGGCGCCAATGCCCAGGTCGGCAGCTGCCAGGTTGCCAAAAATGGCGTCGGCACTTCCGGTGCTCGCGCTTAACACCACATAGTTGTTGATGTGTACCCGCGCATTGTTGTAGGTGCTGCCCTGGTAGCCGATGGCGCCCAGGGTCAGCAAATTGCTGGTTGTATCAAAGCTGTTGGGTGTGGCACTGCCACCATCTACACCCAGGAGGGTGTAAGACGACACGGTAGCCCGCACCTGTCGGTAGGTAGTGCTGCCTAATGTGATGGTGTCCAGCGAGAGCAAGGTGGTGGCCGGGTCAAACGTGTCTGCGGCATGGGCGGCCAGTGCCACCACGCCCAAGGTGGCCAGCGTGCCGACAAGGTACGGTCGCATGAAGAACTCCTGGAAAGGTAATGCCAGGGAATCTTGCCAGTAGGGCCCGGTGGGCGGGTGGCCTTTTACGTTGCGTTACCAATTGCCGCAGGCAAACCAAAGTCCTGCTCAACGGCGGCGCCCGGAAAGTGGAAGCGTACCGGGCCGTCAGGGCGCGCGTTGAGATACTGCACCACCATCGGGTCATTGCTGGCACGCACGGCGTTGACGCTGCCTTCGAAGGCAACCTTGCCGCTGGCCAGCACGATCACATGGTCGGCAAGCTCCAGCGTGTGCTTGGTTTCGTGGGACACAAATACGCTGGTCAAACCCATGGAATCGTTGAGCTGGCGGATCAGGCGCGCTGCGGTTTTGAGCGAAATCGGGTCCAGGCCAGAAAAGGGTTCGTCGTACATCACTAGTTCGGGGTCTAGCGCAATGGCGCGCGCCAGTGCAATGCGCCGGGCCATGCCGCCGGAGACTTCGCTTGGCATCAGATCGCGCGCGCCACGCAGGCCCACTGCGTTGAGCTTCATCAGCACGATGTCGCGGATCAGCGGCTCTGCCAGGTCGGTGTGCTCGCGCAGAGGAAAGGCCACGTTGTCAAACACACTCAAGTCGGCAAACAGGGCGCCGAACTGGAACAGCATGCCCATGCGCCGGCGCGCTGCATACAGCTGTGTCTGGTCCATCTGGCCCACGTCCTGCCCGTCAAACAGCATGGCACCCGATTGCGCCTTCTGCTCGCCGCCCATCAAGCGCAACGTAGTGGTCTTGCCGGCGCCCATGGGGCCGATCAGGGCTGTGACCTTGCCGCGCGGAATGGTGAGCGAAACCGAATCGAGTACCCGATGGTCGCCATAGCTAAAGCTCAAATTGCGAAATTCGACAAGCGAAGTGGATGCGGTGTTGGCCATGATGTCCCAATCATAGGGGATTCCCCCGGCCGGCCCTAGCCGTTATATTGATGCACCATGCTGCGCTATCTCATCATCCCCGTCACCCCGTTTCAACAAAATTGCTCGCTGGTCTGGTGCGACCAGACGCTGGACGCGGCGGTTATCGACCCCGGTGGCGACTTGGACCGGGTGCTGGGCGAGGTGCAGCGCCTGGGCCTTTCGCTCAAACAGATCTGGTTGACCCACGCCCATATCGACCACGCCGGCGGCGCCGGCGAGCTGGCCGAGCGGCTGCAACTGCCCATCATTGGCCCGCACACCGGCGACCAGTTCTGGATTGACGGCCTGGCGCAGCAAAGCCAGATGTTTGGCTTTGCCCGGGCCAAGCCCTTTACGCCCACGCGCTGGCTGCAAGATGGCGATACCGTCACGGTCGGCAATAGCACGCTTGCCGTGCGCCATTGCCCCGGCCACACGCCAGGCCATGTGGTGTTTTATTCCAGTGAGGCACAGCGTGCCTTTGTAGGCGACGTGCTGTTTGCCGGCTCCATTGGCCGCACCGACTTTCCGCAGGGCGACCATGACACGCTGATCGCCAGCATCACACAGCGCTTGTGGCCCATGGGTAACGACACGGTGTTCATCCCCGGCCACGGGCCCGAGAGCACGTTCGGGCAGGAGCGGCGCAGCAACCCCTACGTGGCCGATAGCTGACTACCGATCTGCAAGGGCAGCGCGGGTCAATACCGTAGCTGTCCGTCGGTATCCAGGATCGCCAGTTCCACGTAGGACGAGCCGGTGTGACTGTGGGGCGAGTAATGCGCCACGAACTTGCCAAAGCTGATGTCGCCGCCCGTTTCCAGACCCTTAATGAAGCTCTCGGTGCTCAGGTTTTTGCCCGCGCGTTTGAGTCCTTCCACCAGTATCTTGGCGTGGATAAAGCCTTCAAATTGCGAGGTTGATGGCTTGGCATCAGGGCCCTTGGCCTTGGTCAGCCGCAGGTATTCCTGCACTACCGGCACGGAAGGGTTGCGCAGTGACGGCATGATCTGCGCCAACACAATGCCGCGCGCAGCGGTGCCCAGTTCACGATTCAGCATATCGGTACTGACCACCGAAAAGCCATAAATCACCGGGTGGCTTGCAGTGGCATTGAGCGCCTTTACAAACCCGGTAAAGGTTGCGCCGGCCGTGCCCATCACCACTGCCTGGGGGTCGGCCTGAACAATGGCGGCGGCGGCTGCCTTGAAGTCGGGCGCCTTGGGGTCGATCTTGACAAAGGTGGGGAGGTCCAGTTTGCGCGCCTGCGCTGCATTTTTGACTTCCGTCATCAGGGCGTTGCCGAAGCCGTCGTCCTGGTAGACCATGGCCAATCTTGTGATGCCGACCACCAATTGTTGTTGGACGATGCGTTGCGCCTCATTGGCGTAGCTGGCGCGTACGTTGAAAAGGTAGCGGTTGTAGTTGTCCCGGAAGGTGGTTGCACCGGTAACCGGGCCAAAAATAACGGTCTTGTTTTCTGTCACCAGCGGCAAAATGGCCGCCGTGTTGGCAGTGCCGGTGCTGTTGTAGACCAAGAATACCCGGTCTTCTAACAACATTTTGCGCGTGTTTTCCACCGTGCGCTTCACGTCAAAACCGTCGTCAACGGGTTTGTAGACGAGCTTGCGGCCATAGATGCCACCGCTGGCGTTAACGGCATCAAAATACAAATTCGAGCCCACCGTGTATTCCGTGGTTTGGGGGCCCAGCGGGCCTGTCAAGACGGCGGAGGAGCCGATCAGGATTTCGGTGTCGCCGACGCCGGAATCACCAGCCAGCAAAGGAGCCGCAGCCAGCAGGGCGGACGAGAGAATGACAGCTTTCAGTGCGGTTTTCATGGGTTTATGTAATTATTAAATATAACCATATTACGGTGAATGGGCGACTCAATCAACGCGGGTTTCTCCTAGGGGTGGGAGCCCCGCAAGGCTGGCACTTGACTGTCGGCCCGAGCCGCGTATGCCCGGCATGCGGCACAATCTGTCCAGTCACTTTCTACGCAATTGATCATGTCTGACACCACCACCATCGCTCCCAGGGACAAAGCTGACATCCTGGCCCAGGCACTGCCGTACATCCGCAAGTTCCATGGCAAGACTATGGTCATCAAATACGGTGGCAACGCCATGACCGACCCGGCGCTGCAAAAGGCCTTTGCCGAAGACGTGGTGCTGTTGAAACTGGTGGGCATCAACCCGGTGGTGGTGCACGGCGGCGGCCCGCAAATTGAAGGGCTTCTCAAGCGCCTGGGCAAAAAGGGTGAGTTCATCCAGGGCATGCGGGTGACCGATGCCGAAACCATGGAGGTGGTGGAGTGGGTGCTGGCTGGCGAAGTGCAGCAGGACATTGTGGGTCTGATCAACCAGGCCGGTGGCAAGGCCGTGGGCCTGACCGGACGCGACGGCGGCATGATCCGCGCACAAAAACTCAAGATGCTGGACAACGCCGACCCCACCAAAGAGCACGATGTGGGCCAGGTAGGTGACATCGTCAGTGTGGACCCTAGCGTGGTCAAAGCACTGCAGGACGACGCTTTCATCCCGGTGGTCAGCCCCATCGGCTTTGGTGAAAACAACGAGAGCTACAACATCAACGCCGACGTGGTGGCCGCCAAGTTGGCCACCGTGCTAAAGGCCGAGAAGCTGATGATGCTGACCAACATAAGCGGTGTGCTCGACAAGAGTGGCCAGCTACTCACCGACCTGACGGCCCAGCGCATTGACGAACTGTTTGCGGACGGCACCATCAGTGGCGGCATGCTGCCCAAGATTGCTGGCGCGCTGGACGCGGCCAAGAGCGGCGTCAACGCGGTGCACATTGTTGACGGGCGGGTGCCGCATGTGCTGCTGCTGGAAATTCTGACCGATCAGGCTTTTGGCACCATGATCCGTTCGTGTTGATTGCTATTATTGTCATAGCTGTATACGCCTATCCGACAAGGGCTGGAGGCCAAAATCATGCGACTCTTATTGGTGGAAGACGATGTCATGGTGGCCAGCGGCATCAAGCTCGGTCTGTGTGGTGCCGGTTATGCGGTGGACTGGGTGGGCAGCGCCGAACGCGCCCTTGAGGTGAGTCGCACTGAATCCTTTGACCTGGCCGTTATCGACATTGGCTTGCCCGGTATGGACGGCCTGGAGCTGACGCAGGTCCTGCGCAAAGAAGGCCGCACTATGCCCGTACTGATCCTGACCGCGCGCGATGCCTTGCAAGACCGGGTGCAGGGGCTGGATCTGGGGGGTGACGACTACATGGTCAAACCCTTTGAGCTGCCTGAACTGCTGGCCCGCCTGCGCGCGCTGTTGCGCCGCTCCCAGGCGGCCACATCTGCCACGTTGAGCTTTGGCCCGCTTGAACTGGACACCGCCCTGCGCCAAGCCTGTGTCCGACCCACCGGCGCGGCCGGTCCCTGTGTGCCGATCGAGCTGGGTCCGCGTGAGTGGACCGTTATGGAATACCTGATGCTGCAGGCCCCCAAACCCGCCAACAAAGACAAGCTCCTGCAGGCCCTGACCGGTTGGGACAAAGAGATCACCCCCAACGCGGTGGAGGTTTATATCTCGCGCCTGCGTGGCAAGCTCGAACCCCACGGCTTGGCGCTGCGCTCCATCCGCGGTTTTGGCTACCGGCTGGAGTTGCTGGCGCCACCGCCCGACGCCGCCCCCGCGCCAACAGCCGGGGCCTGAAAGCCATGCCGGCGCGCCAAGCCATAGCTTCAGGGCTGAAACGGCGTCTGTTGCTGTTGCTGCTGACGCCGCTACTCCTGCTGGCTTCGCTCAATACCTGGTTTGACTTTCGCTCTGCCGACAGCGCTTCATTGCAGCAGGATCGCCAGCTCCTGAGCCTGGTGCCGCTGCTGTCGGCGTCGGTGGTGGCGCGTGGTGCGACCGAGACCGATCCGCCAGTGATGCTGATGGCCCCACCCATAGAAGACTTTCTGAACCAGCGTCGGGGTCTGGCCGCCTTTGCGCTGGTCGGGCGGTATGGCAGCGTGCTGCTGGGGGACCTTTGGCTCAGCGGCATGCCCCCGGCCACGGGTGAGGCCGAGTTTTCCAGCCAGGAGTTTGATGGGGTAACCTTTCGCATCGTCAGCCAGCGCATGAAAACGCCAGCTGGCGAACTGGTGCTGCGCCTGGCCGATGGATCGGACCCGCGTCAGCAGTGGCTGCGCCGCCTGTGGATCAAGGTGGCCCTGCCCAACTTTATCTTGGTGGTAGCCGCGTTTTTTGCCGTGAACTGGGCGGTGCGCCACGCGCTGCGGCCTTTGCTGGCGCTCAAGGATGCGGTCGAGCGGCGCTCGCCACGCGACCTCTCGGCGATGGACGCCGAGGGCGTCCCTGAAGAGGTGCGCCCACTGGTGGAGTCACTCAACCGACTGTTCGATCTGGTCAACGCCCAAGCGGAAAGCCAGCGCAGCTTTGTGGCCGACGCTGCCCACCAGCTGCGCACGCCGTTGGCCGCATTGCAGGCCCAGGTAGAAGCCTGGGCCCAGGCCGTGACCAGTACTGCAGCGCAGGCTGATCCGGGTCGGGTCTACAGGGAAAATACGCCTCCAGTCCTCGTCGATATTGAACATACCGCTATTACTTTAGAAGCAAGTCAGGTGTACCGGCTGCGCCAGGCGGTGCGCCGCACCTCGCAGTTGGCCAACCAGTTGCTGGCTCTGTCCCGCGCGGATTCGCGCAGCGCCCACATTCAGCCCGTGCAGCGGGTGGATTTGCAGGAGCTGTGCGAAGTCATGCTCGAAACCCATCTGGACGCCGCCACGGCAAAAAACATCGACCTGGGGCTGGAAGCGGCCCAGGTGCACGCAAGTGGCCACACTTGGCTGCTGCGCGAGCTGCTGAGCAACCTGGTGGACAACGCCATCCGCTACACCCAGCGCGGCGGGCGCGTCACCCTGCGCTGTGGCTGGGGCGTTGCGCCCGACGGGAGTGCGCAGCCCTTTCTGGAGGTGGAGGACAACGGCCCCGGCGTTCCAGAGGCCGAACGCGTGCACCTGCTGGAGCGCTTCTACCGCGTACCAGGCACTCTAGGTGAGGGCACCGGCCTGGGTCTGGCCATTGCCGATGAGATCGCCCGGGTGCATTCAAGCCAATTGCAAGTATTGCAAGGACAGGGCGGGTGCGGGCTGCGCATGCGGGTGTGCCTGCCGGCCTAGGGAGAACCTGGCTGTGTCCTAGGAAAAACCCTTGCAGGTGCTATGCGAGAATTGTTCACACCTAACGCTGAGTGCACCATGCCAGACGCCACCATCATCCCATCCACTGACGCTTCCGAGCACGCGCCACAAGGGCTTGAACCGGCGGCACCCGCTACACCAGTGCGTAAGCGCCCCAAACCGGGCGAGCGGCGCATCCAGATTTTGCAAGCGCTGGCCAGCATGCTGGAGCAACCTGGTGGTGAGCGCATTACCACCGCGGCGCTGGCGGCCCGGCTGGATGTGAGCGAGGCAGCCTTGTACCGCCACTTTGCCAGCAAGGCCCAGATGTTTGAGGGGCTGATCGAATTCATCGAGCAGTCGGTCTTCACCCTGGTCAACCAGATTGTGGAACGCGAGCAGACCACCACGGTAGGCCTGGCTGACCAAGGCCCGCGCCAGGCAGCCAAAGTGATCGCCATGCTGGTGCAGTTTGCCGAGAAGAACCCCGGCATGGCCCGTGTCATGGTGGGCGATGCCCTGGTTCATGAGAATGAACGCCTGCAGCAGCGCATGAACCAGTTTTTTGACAAGATTGAATCTACCCTCAAGCAATGCCTGCGCGACGGGGCTCTGTCTGCCGCCTCGGCTACGCCCACGGTGGACGCCCAGATCCGCGCCTCGGTGCTGATGGCCTTTGCCGGTGGACGGCTACAGCGCTTTGTGCGCTCTGGGTACAAGCGCCTGCCGTCCGAGCATCTGGACGCCAGTTTGCGTCTGCTGCTGGGGTAAACCCCCGCGTTTCTTAGGTTTCAGCCTCTAGAAACCGAAAATAGTTGGCTGGCGCCATGGAAATGCTGCAAAATAGCACGATCGTTCTATTTTGTTGTGTCAGGCTCCCATGTCCATCGCCTCTGTGTCCGCCAAGCTGATTCGCAAAACCCGCCCTAAAACTGCGGGCGCGGGTAAGGCGCCTTCCGGGCGCGCCTTGCAAAAAGGCCAGCAAACCAAGATGGCCATTGTGGATGCTGCCTTGGGGCTTGCCACCCACGTGGGGCTGGAAGGCCTGAGCATTGGTGCACTGGCAGAAGCCACCAACATGAGCAAGTCGGGCGTGTTTGCCCATTTCGGCTCGCGTGAAGAGCTGCAGATTTCGGTCATTCACCAGTACTTCACGCTGTTTGAGCGCGACGTTTTCTATTTCGCCATGCAACAGCCACGCGGTCTGCCGCGCGTCAAGGCGCTGTTTGCCAACTGGATGCGGCTGGTGGCCGAAGAAATCCAGGCCGGCTGCATATTTATCAGCGGCGCTGTTGAGTTTGATGACCGCCCGGGCCCTGTGCGCGATGCGCTGGCCACTTCGGTACAGACCTGGCTGGATGCGATGGACCGCGCCATCGTGATGGCCCGCGATTGCGGCCATCTGCGTGCCGATGTGGACGAGCAGCAGATGGCGTTTGAGATTCACGGCCTCATCCTCGCGCTCCACTATGAAGCACGCTTCCTGAAGAAACCGGCTTCGATTGCAAGGGCCAATAAGGGTTTTGAAAATATTCTCGTGCGCTACGGCACACCTTCCGTTTCCTGATCACTGTTCAATAAGGAGTATTCAGCATGCCTACCTATAACCCACCCCTGCGCGATATGCAGTTTGTGATGCACGAAGTGCTCAAGGTTGTCGACGATCTCAAGCAGATTCCCAAGCATGCCGACATGGACGCGGACACCATCACCGCCGTGCTGGAAGAAGGCGGCAAGTTCGCCTCCGAAGTGATTTTTCCGCTCAACATCTCGGGCGATGCAGAAGCCTGCACGCTGGACCCGGTGACCCATGCCGTGACTACACCCAAGGGTTTCAAGGAAGCCTACAAGACCTACATCGAGGGCGGCTGGGCGGCATTGGGCTGCGACCCTGAGTACGGCGGCCAGGGCCTGCCATTTGTGGTGAACAGCATGTTTTATGAAATGCTCAACAGCGCCAATCAGGCCTGGACCATGTACCCCGGTCTGACCCACGGAGCTTACGCCGCCCTGGAAGCCCATGGCACACCCGAGCAGAAGGCCACCTACCTGCACAAGATGACCAGTGGCGAGTGGACCGGCACCATGTGCCTGACCGAACCCCATTGCGGCACTGACCTGGGCTTGATGCGCACCAAGGCCGAGCCACAGGCGGACGGCACTTACAAGATCACCGGCAACAAGATTTTCATCAGCGCCGGCGAGCACGACATGTCGGACAACATCATCCACCTGGTGCTGGCCCGCCTGCCCGATGCGCCCATCGGCATCAAGGGCGTGAGTCTGTTCATCGTGCCCAAGTTCAACGTCAACAAAGACGGCTCGCTGGGTGCGCGCAATGGCATTTATTGCGGTGGCCTGGAACACAAAATGGGCATCAAGGCCAATGCCACCGCCCAGATCGTGCTGGACGAAGCCGTGGGCACCCTGGTAGGCCTGCCCAATAAGGGCATGAACGGCATGTTTGTGATGATGAATGCGGCCCGTCTGGGCGTGGGCAATCAGTCCTTGGGCCTGACCGAAGTCGCTTTCCAAAACGCCTTGGCCTACGCCAAGGACCGCCTGCAAATGCGCAGCCTGTCGGGCACCAAAGCCAAGGACAAGCCAGCGGACCCCATCATCGTGCACCCCGATGTGCGCAAGATGTTGCTCACCGCCAAGGCCTACGCCGAGGGCGGCCGTGCCCTGCAGGGCTTTTGCTCCATGCTGCTGGAAAAAGAGCATTACCACCCCGATGAAAAGGTGCGTGCGGAAAGCGCCGAGATGCTGGCGTTGCTGACACCCATCGTCAAGGCCTTCCTGACCGACAACGGCCACATCTCAACCAATGCCTGCATGCAGGTGTTTGGCGGCCACGGCTTCATCAAGGAATGGGGCATGGAGCAGTTTGTGCGCGACAACCGCATCAACATGATCTATGAAGGCACGAACACCATCCAGTCGCTGGACCTGTTGGGCCGCAAGGTGCTGGGCAACAATGGCGCTACGCTCAAGAAATTTGGCAAGCTGGTGGGCCAGTTGGTGGAGGAAGAAGGCGTCAACGAGAAGATGGCCGAATTCATCACCCCGATCGCCATCTTGGGTGACCAAATGACCAAGTTCACTACCGAAATCGGTTTCAAGGGTTTCCAGAACGCCGACGAAGTGGGCGCAGCAGCTGTAGATTACCTGCGCGTCGCCGGGCACCTGGTGTTTGGCTACTTCTGGGCACGTATGGCACAGGTGGCGTTGCGTGAAATCTCGACCGGGAATACCGACCCGTTCTACTTGGCCAAGCTACAGACCGCGCGTTTCTACTTCTCCAAGCTGTTTCCTGAGACCGCAACGCTGATGCGCACTGCTCGTGCTGGCTCCAAAGTCCTGATGGACACTGACGCCGCCCTGGCTTGATACTTACCCCCCCCCACGCCTATTCGGCATAACAACAAAGAGGAGCAAATATGTTGCGTTCAATAGTAGCCACTGTATTCACTTTGGCAGCCAGCACTGCCATGGCCCAGATGACCCCCGTGGGGTTGTGGAAAACCATCGACGACAAGGACGGTAGTGCCAAGTCCGAAATCCGCATCGTGGAGAACGGCGGCGTGGTGTCCGGCCGGGTTGAGAAGATCCTGGAAAAAGGCAAACAGGACGACAAGTGCGTCGAATGCAGCGATGAACGCAAGGACCAGCCCATCCAAGGCATGGAAATTCTGCGTGGCCTCAAGAAAACCGAAGGCTCGGACGTGTGGGAGGGCGGCAAGGTGCTGGACCCCAATAACGGCAAGATTTACCGAGCCACCGTGACCCCCATTGAGGGCGGTGCCAAGCTGCAGATGCGTGGCTACATCGGCTTCTTCTACCGGACCCAGACCTGGATTCGGGTATCACCGTAATTTTGCGGGGCAGATTGCAGCGGCATGACCGCAAGCGCTGTCCTCCACTGATCAAATCTGAGAGAACCGTATGTCCCGCTTTATAGTCAAGAAAGTCGCCGTGCTGGGCGCCGGCGTGATGGGTGCGCAAATCGCCGCCCATCTGGTCAATGTCAAAGTACCCGTGGTGTTGTTTGACCTGCCCGCAAAGGAAGGCCCTAAAAATGGCATCGTCACCAAGGCCGTGGAAGGCCTGAAAAAGCTCAAACCTTCGCCCCTGGGTGTGGCGGATGACGCGGTGTTAATCCAGCAAGCCAACTACGAAGAGCACATGGACCTGCTCACCGGTTGCGACCTGATCATCGAGGCCATTGCCGAGCGCATGGACTGGAAGCTTGATCTGTACAAGAAGATCGCCCCCTTTGTGGCGCCGCATGCCATCCTGGCATCCAACACCTCGGGCTTGTCGATTACCAAGCTGTCCGAGGCACTGCCCGAAGAAATGAAGCACCGCTTCTGCGGCATCCACTTTTTCAACCCACCGCGCTACATGGCCCTGGTGGAGTTGATCAACACCCCCACCACCGATGCCAAATACCTGGACATGCTGGAAGGCTTTGTCACCAGTACCCTGGGCAAGGGTGTGGTGCACGCCAAAGACTCCCCCAACTTCATCGCCAACCGCGTCGGCATTGCCGGCATGCTGGCGACCATGAAGGAAGTGGAAAACTACGGTCTGACCTTTGATGTGGTGGATGACCTGACCGGCAAAAAACTGGGCCGTGCCAGCAGCGGCACCTTCCGCACCGCCGACGTGGTGGGCCTGGACACCATGGCCCACGTCATCAAGACGCTGCAAGACACGCTCTCCGTCGAAACCGATCCGTTCTACGACAGCTTTGCCACGCCTGCAGTGCTGAAAAAGCTGTTGGAGCTGGGCAACCTGGGCCAAAAACCAAGGCCGGCTTCTTCAAGAAAGTAGGCCGCGACGTGTTGCGGTTTGATCTGGACAGCGAAGAGTATGTGGCGGGCGGTGAGAAGGCAGACGAGGTTTATGCCCGCATGCTCAAGAAGCCCGCGGCCGAGCGCCTCAAGCTGCTACGCAATGCAGAAGGCAAGCAAGGCCAGTTTTTGTGGGCCATTCTGCGCAATAGCTTCCACTACGCAGCCATCCATTTGGCAACGATTGCCGACAACGCCCGCGATGTGGACTTTTGCATGCGCTGGGGCTTTGGCATGCAGCAAGGGCCGTTTGAACTCTGGCAGGAGGCTGGCTGGCTGGAAGTGGCCAAGATGGTCCAGGAAGACATAGCCGCCGGCAAGGCGCTGTGCAAGGCGCCCCTGCCCCAATGGGTGTTTGAAGGCCCGGTGGCAGAGCGCGGCGGTGTGCACCAGCCAGAAGGCTCATTCAACCCCACCACGGGCCAGTTTGTCGCGCCGCGCAGCCTGCCGGTCTATGCCCGTCAGCACTTTCCTGAAAGCGTGCTGGGTGCCAATGCCGCGTCGGCCGCTACGGCTGGCAAGACCGTCTTTGAAGACGAATCCATCCGCCTGTGGACTCTGGACGGGGCAATATTGATCGCCAGCATCAAGACCAAGATGCACGCCATCGGCCCTGGTGTGGTCGAAGGTCTGCTGCAAGGCCAGGCACTGGCCGAGAAGGACTACCAAGGCCTGGTGATCTGGTCGCCAGACGACATGTTCTCTGCCGGCGCTGACCTGCAGGCTATGTTGCCGGCCTTCATGATCGGTGGCGCCGCCGCTGTCAGCGGTGCTGAGGAAGAAATGCAGCAAGCCATGCTGACGCTGCGCTACTCCAACGTGCCGGTCATTTCCGCCGTGCGCGGTCTGGCGCTGGGCGGTGGCTGCGAGCTGGCGGTGTACTCCAGCCGCCGCGTCGTAGCCATGGAAAGTTATATCGGCCTGGTGGAAGTGGGCGTGGGCTTGGTGCCTGGCGCTGGCGGACTCACCTACATCGCTCGCCGTGCGGCCGAGAACATGGCACTGTCCACCTCCAAGGATTTGCTGCCGTTCCTCACCGAAGGTTTCACCGGCGCCGCCATGGCCAAAGTGGGCACCAGCGCGTTGGAAAGCCGCAAGCTGGGCTATCTGCTGGACAGCGATGTGGTGGTGCCGCACAAAGACGAACTCCTGTTTGTCGCCATCAACGAGGCCAAAGCCCTGTTTGCCGGTGGTTATCGCGCACCGCACAAGCGCCTGTTCCCGGTGGCTGGGCGCAGCGGCATTGCCACCATCACGGCGCAACTGGTCAACATGCGCGACGGTGGTTTCATCAGCGCGCACGACTTCCATATTGCCAGGCTGATTGCCGAGGTGGTCTGTGGTGGCCAGGTGGATGCTGGCACCCTGGTCAGCGAGGAATACTGCATGGCCATGGAGCGCAAGGCCTTCGGCAGCCTGCTCAATCACCCCAAGACGCAAGAGCGGATCATGGGCATGATGTCCACCGGCAAGCCGGTTCGTAACTGATGAAGCTACTGCGCAGTCCTCATGCCGCGTTGGGCGGTGCTCGGAATCCTCACGTACAGGGAGTACGTTGCGGTTCCTGTGCTCCGTCCGCCTTGCCTGAGACCTGCTCGCTGCGCTTCCTCAGCCACGAACGCCGTTCTATAGAGTGCCAATGACCCAACATCCCAACCGCCTGGTGCGCACTTTGTCCATGCTGGACAAAGTGCCAGCACTGCTGCGCCCACGCGTACGCAATTGGGTGCTGCGCCGTGCTGTGCCTTTTACCGGTACGGCGCGTCTGGACTATGCCGTGATGACGCCCGAGAAGGTGGAGATTGCCATCACCAACCAGCGCTGCGTGCAAAACCACATTCAAGGCGTGCACGCTGCAGCGATGACCTTGCTGGCCGAGACCGCCACCGGCATGGTGGTCGGCATGAATGTGCGCGACGACTGCCTGCCTTTGGCCAAGGAGCTCAAGGTGCAGTTCAAGCGCCGCACCCAGGGCGACATGCGGGCCGTGGCGCACTTAAGCGCGCAGCAGCGCCGTCTGATGCAGTCCCAGGACAAGGGCGAGGTGGTGGTCCCTGTGACCGTAACCGATGCCTCGGGCGAAGAGCCCATTGTGTGTGAATTTATCTGGGCCTGGGTGCCGTCCAAAAAAAAGGTGACAGCACCCAACCCAGCCAGTGCTCCGGCGTGAGCCTGGGCCTTTACAAAAATCCTAAGGAGTTTTTCCATGAAACAGGTTCAAGACGCCTACATCGTTGCGGCCACCCGTACGCCCATCGGGCGTTCCGGTCGCGGTTACTTCCGCAACACCCGCCCCGATGAACTGCTGGTGGCTGCCATCAAGAGCGCCATGCTGCAGGTGCCCACGCTGGACCCCAAGGCCATTGAGGACGCCATCATTGGCTGCTCTTTCCCCGAGGGCGAGCAGGGCATGAACATGGCCCGCATCGCGACCGGTCTGGTTTTTCCCCATCCGGTGGCGGGGGTTACCGTGAACCGTTTCTGTGCGTCGGGCATCACCGCCATTCAAATGGCGGCCGACCGCATCCGCGTGGGCGAGGCCGACGTGATGATCGCCGGTGGTGCCGAGTCCATGAGTATGGTGCCGATGGGGGGCAACAAGACCTCGTTCAACCCCGCCATTTTTGAGCGTGACGAGAACATCGGCATTGCCTACGGCATGGGCATTACCGCCGAAAAAGTGGCCCTGCAGTGGAAGGTCACGCGCGAGATGCAAGACGCCTTTGCGCTGGAATCGCATTTGCGCGCCGTGCGGGCCCAGCAGGCGGGCGAGTTTGCCAATGAGATCACGCCCATTGACATCATCGAGCGCACGCCGGACCTGGCCACTGGCGAGGTAACGACCACAACCCGCACCGTGAACCTGGACGAAGGCCCGCGCCCCGACACCACGCTGGAAGCACTGGGCAAGTTGCGCCCAGTGTTTGCGGCGCGTGGCAGCGTTACAGCCGGCAACAGTTCGCAAACCAGCGACGGTGCCGGCGCCCTGATTCTGGCCAGCGAAAAGGCGGTCAAGCAGTTTGGCCTGACCCCGTTGGCGCGCTTTGTTTCCTACGCTGCGCGTGGTGTGCCACCCGAACTCATGGGCATTGGCCCCATCGAGGCGATTCCAGCCGCGCTGCGCTACGCCGGTTTGCAGCACAGCGATATTGGTTGGTTTGAGCTGAACGAGGCGTTTGCTGCCCAGTCGTTGGCGGTGGTCAACACCCTGGGGCTGGACCCGGCCAAGGTCAACCCCATGGGCGGTGCTATCGCCCTGGGCCACCCGCTGGGCGCCACCGGTGCTATCCGGGCCGCGACAGTGATTCATGCTTTGCATCGCCATAATCTGAAGTACGGCATGGTGACCATGTGCGTGGGCACGGGTCAAGGTGCTGCGGGAATTTTTGAGCGCGTCTAGCGTAACCGCACCAAGGCCACCTACGGGTGGCCTTTTTATTGGGAGAAGCAATTTTGACTAGCCATGCATTTGACCAGGCCATCGCCCTGGAACTGCAGAGTGATGGGAGTTTTGCTGGACACACCAGCGCGGCCTACGCCAATATGGTGGGGCCGTATGGTGGCATCAGTGCTGCACAGATGTTGAATGCCGTGCTGCTGCACCCGCAGCGCCTGGGCGACCCGATTTCACTCACCATCAACTTTGCAGCAGCCCTGGCCCATGGTCCTTTTGTGATTCAGGCCCGCGCCGCACGCACCAACCGCTCCACCCAGCACTGGATCATCGAGGTGCTGCAAGGCGGCGAGACGGTTCTTACCGGCACCGCATTTACGGCACTGCGCCGCGAGACCTGGGGCGTGGATGAGGAGGCCATGCCCCTGTGCCCGCCGCCAGAGCAGATGCCACACGGCCTGGGGCCTGTGCCCATGGAGTGGATCAAGCGGTACGAGATGCGTCCCATCTCTGGCGCCATACCCCAGGCCTGGGATGGCAGCGGCGATCACAGCCTGACGCAGTTGTGGATGCGTGACAACCCGCCGCGCCCGCTGGACTTTGCCTCGCTCACTGCGCTATCCGATGTATTCTTCCCGCGCGTGTTCATACGCCGTGCGACCCTGGTGCCTATAGGCACCGTGACCATGACCGTGTACTTCCATGCCGATACTGCCCAGTTGCAGGCCAGCGGCAACGGCTACATACTGGGCCAGGCCCGCGCGCAGGCTTTTCGCAATGGCTACTTTGATCAAACGGCCCAGCTCTGGAATGAAGCCGGTGTGATGCTGGCCACCACCCACCAGGTTGTTTACTATAAAAACTGATACCACCATGCAAGACATCCTCACCCACATTGACGCCGGTGTGCTGACACTCACCATCAACCGCCCGGACAAGAAAAACTCTTTCACCCCGGCCATGTACGCCGCCATGGCCGCCGGCCTGGAGCAGGCCAAGACGGACCCCACGATTCGCGTCACCGTGATCCAGGGCGACATGACCGTGTTCAGCGCGGGTAACGACATTGGCGACTTTTTGCAGCGCAAGCCGAGTTCGCAGGAGTCTCCCGCACTGCAAGCCTCACCCGTGTTTGACTTTCTGCACGCCATTGCCCAACACCCCAAGCCCATCATTGCCGCCGTTTGCGGCCCGGCCGTGGGCATTGGCACCACACTTCTGTTCCACTGCGACCTGGTCTATGCCGGCGACAACGCCGCCTTCTCCATGCCCTTTGTTAATCTGGGCCTGTGCCCGGAGGCGGCCAGCAGTCTGCTGGTTCCCCAGATGATGGGCTACCACCGTGCCGCCGAGGCACTGCTGCTGGGCGAGCCCTTCATGGCCGAGGCCGCACTGGAAGTGGGCCTGGTCAACCGCATCGTGCCGCCCACCGAGGCCAACGCCGTAGCCCAAGCGCAGGCCCGCAAGCTGGCGGCCAAGCCGCTGGAGTCGTTGGTAGAGACCAAGCGCCTGATGAAAAAGGGCCTGATGCCCCAGGTGCTGGCGCAGATCGCGGAAGAGGGCGCAAGCTTTGCCCGCCTGTTGCAGGAGCCCGCCGCCAAGGAAGCCTTCACGGCGTTCATGGAAAAGCGCAAGCCCGATTTTTCCAAAACATGATGTATCAAATAGGCCTCTAGCCCTCGTGGAATATACGTATACAGCTATCAAAGTTGTAGTCATTCAAATATATAGCAGCCATAGGAGAAACCATGACAACTGCATCCCAAACTAGCAATAGCCTCAAAGGCAAGACCCTGTTTATCACTGGCGCCTCGCGCGGCATCGGCCTGGCCATTGCCAGGCGTGCGGCGGCGGACGGCGCCAACATCGTGATCCTGGCTAAAACCACCGAGCCCAACCCCAAGCTGCCCGGCACCATCTACAGTGCAGCTGCAGAGATTGAGGCTGCCGGTGGCAAGGCACTGCCGCTGGCAGTGGACATCCGTGACGATGCCGCCGTGTTTGCTGCTGTGGAAAAAGCGGTGCAGACCTTTGGCGGTATCGACATCCTGGTCAACAACGCCAGCGCCATCAGCCTCACCAACACCGAGGCCACGCCCATGAAGCGCTTCGATTTGATGAACGGCATCAACGCGCGCGGCACTTACCTGTGCACGGCGGCCTGCCTGCCCGAATTGAAGAAGTCCGCCGCTGCCGGGCGCAAGCCCCAGGTGCTGACGCTGTCGCCGCCCTTGAGCATGAAGACGCACTGGTTTGCGCCGCACACCGCCTACACCATGGCCAAGTACGGCATGAGTATGTGCACGCTGGGCCATGCGGGCGAGTTCAAAAAGCTGGGCATTGCGGTTAACAGCCTTTGGCCGCGCACCGCCATTGCCACCGCCGCCATGCAGATGATCCCCGGTGTGGATTTAGCCCTGTGCCGCACACCCGACATCATGGCCGATGCCGCCTATTACGTGCTCACGGCTGCGCAGTTCGATACCGGCAATTTTCACATCGACGACACTGTGCTGGCCGCCCATGGGGTGACCGATCTGGACCGCTATGCCGTCACGCCTGGCAATAAGAATTTCTTGCCGGACTTTTTTGTGGATTGAAGGATTCAAGATGCGACACACAGTGAAGACCTCGTCGATGGCGTCTTTTTGCCGGATGACCGCCACGAGCCTGCTAGTGGCTGCCGCGCTGGGCGTTGGCGCATCCTCCATGGCCCAGCCTGAGCCCACACTGGCCCAGGTCTACGCCATGGCGCAGGCTGGCCGCAATCTGGATCAGGCGCAGCTGATGATGCAGAAGGTGCTCAGTGCCCACCCCAATAGTGCTGAGGCACATTTTGCGCAGGCGGAGTTGCATGCCCGCCGGGGTGAACTAGACCAGGCCCGTGAATCCCTGGCCACGGCCGAAAAGTTCTCTCCCAGTTTGGGGTTTGCCAAGCCCGAGGCCGTGCAGGCCCTGCGCACGCAACTGTCCCCCTCCAATGAAATCGTTGCCGGCAATGGTTTAACGTTTCATCGCCCAGCCGCAGCAAAGTCCGCTGAACAGTCCCCGCGGCAAACTTTTGTTTGGGGGCTGGCGCTGTTGTTGATTGGGCTGATGCTGGTGGCGGTGTATTTCATCCTGCGCCGCCGTATGCAGCACCCGGATTCGTAATACCGGCGTTACTTCGACATCGCAACCATGTAATCCACACCCGCCTTGACGTCGGCATCGGTGTTTGAGGTGTCTCCGCCGCGCGCGGGCATGAAGCCGGTGGCGCCATTGAACCCTTCCAGTGCATGGCGGTACAGGGTTTCATCGCCTTGTGCGATACGTGGCGCCCAGCTGGCTTTGTCGCCTGGCCGTGGTGCGCCGCCGGTACCTGCGCCGTGGCACAAGCCGCAGGTTTTATCAAACACCCGTTTGCCGCCCATCAGCTCAGGGGCGACTGGGGGCGCTAGCACGGGGACGAGGGATGGCAGCTCGTTTGCAGCAGGAGCGGATGTCACCGGGGGCGGCGCGGCTGGAGTGCGGTCGCAGGCGGTTAGTACCGCGCAGGCCATCAGGGTCAGGGCAAGGGTGGTGGTGCGTATAGACATGGATTAAGTTGGCTTTGAAATAGTACGGATCGTATTGGCGAGGATGTTCAGGGGTTGCGGGTGAGCGTACCAGTAGCCTTGGGCGTAATCGCAGCCCAACCCCAGTAGGATGCTGGCGTGGTCTTGCAGCTCCACACCTTCGGCCACGGTCTTGAAGCCCAGGCTGCGGCCCAACTGCACGATGGCGGCCACGATGGCCTTGTCTTGGGGGCTGTGGGACAGACCCCGCACAAACGCTTGGTCAATCTTGAGGATATCGATGGGGAAATTCTTCAAATAGGCCAGTGACGAATAGCCGGTGCCGAAGTCGTCAATGGCCACCTTGAGCCCCAACTCGCGCAAGGCACTCAGCTTGGACACGACCTCATTGAGATCGCCGGACAGTGCCGATTCCGTCAACTCGATTTCCAGCAATTCGCTGAGGTCTGGTGTTTCGGCCTGGAGCTGGCGCAAGGTGGCCATCAGCTCATTGCTGCGAAACTGCACGGGTGACACGTTGACCGCAATCGCAACGCTGTAGCCCAGCTCCATCTTGAGTTGCTGCGCGGCCAGCAGTGAATGGCGCAGCACCCACTCCCCAATTTCGATGATCAGCCCGGTGTCTTCGGCCACGGGGATGAATCGCTCGGGCGGGATAGAGCCTTCACGGGGGTCGTGCCAGCGCAGCAGGGCCTCTACGGCGGTCACACGCAGGGTTGCAAGATGTACCTTGGGTTGGAAAACCAGGGAAAACTGCCCTTCGCGCAAGGCCACACGCAAGCCGTTTTCCATTTTCAGCCGCGCGGTAGAGCGTTGCAGCAGGGTGTCTTCAAAGATACGGAACGTATTCTTGCCATGGCGTTTGGCGGCATACATGGCCAGGTCAGCGTTACTCACCAATTTGCCTACATCCAATCCATGGTCGGGGCACATGCTGATGCCAATGGACGATGTCACCCGTAGCTCATGGCCTTCAATCCCGAAGGGCTCAGCAATCGCGCTCAGCAGCCGTTGCGCCAACGCGATGACGGGTTCGGTTGACACGATGTTGGGCAACACGATGATGAATTCGTCACCGCCGTGGCGCGTCACCCAACCCACCCCATGGACGGCTGACCCGAAACGCAGCGCCAGTTGTTTGAGCATGCTGTCGCCCAGCCGGTGACCCAGCGCGTCGTTGATGTTCTTGAAGTTGTCCAGGTCCAGGCACAGTACCGCGACTTGCTGCCTGTTTTCCAATGCCTGCGCAATATCGCGGGGCAGATCGCGTGCCAGCATGGAACGGTTGCCCAATTGGGTCAATGGGTCGTGGAATGCCTGAAACTCAATTTGCTGGTGGGCAGAGACTTCTTCAGAAATATCGGTAAAGACCAGAATCAGTGCCACATCGGCCGATCCTGAAACAGGTGTGGCGCTAACGCGTGCATCGAAGGCCAGGTCGGCGTTGATTTGTATGCGGGTGTCGCGCTGCAGATGCACGGCCGTGCCACTGCTCAAAACCATACGGTAGAGCTGGCCAAGATCATCACCCGTGCCAGCATGAACAATTTGCAAAACGGTGTGAATGGATTGTCCGTCAATGGCATCGGAGCGGGTATTGAGCAGCTTGCAGGCCGCAGTATTTGCGTAACGGACGCACAGTTGTGCATCCAGGGCGATCACACCATCCGAGAGGGCACCCAGAGTAGCCTCAATTTCGGCAATGCGTTCGTGCAGGCGGATCTCGGCCACTGAACGCCGATGCATCTCTTCGCGCCGTCCGCCCACAAAGCCATTGATGGCATCCACCAATACATCCAGCTCATCGCGGTAACCGGATATGTTTTTGCGGGACAGTTTGATGGGGGGCTCGTTTTCGGAGCGACCCAGGCGTGTCACGCCTTCCGCCAATCGGTGCAAATGGCGCGTAACATTGCGGTACACGATGAAGAACAGAATGGCCGACAGACTCAGAATTTTCACCAAATCGGTGATAGCCAGTGTCTTCAGTGAATCGGTAATCTGCGAGTTGATTTCGGCATAGGACTCGTGGATGCGCAGACTGCCGATGGGAGCTTTCTCGCTGGGGGCCATGATCGACCGGGTCCATACCCGGTCGGACTGCAGGTCCGAGCCAGGCTTGCGGGCCGAGGCGATGGGTTTGTCGTGGTCCAGCACTTCCACCTGAACGATGGAGCCGGATTGCACCATGCCCCACAGCAGGGTGTCCATACCCGCTATGTCGTATTGCCACAGGGAGTTGGAAATGGCAGAGAGGCGGTACCCCACCGCATCCTCGGCCGCTAAATGGGCCGCTTGCAGTGCCTTGCCACGCTCGTGCACCAGACCGAAACCGGAAGCCAGCCCAAAAACCAGCAAGCTGGCCAGCAAAACCCATACCAGGATTCTGAGCGCCAGAACGGAGTACCTTAGAAACACCATTGCGGTTAACAGTGGTGCATTATTGGCATGGGCGGAAACATCGCGGGAATTCTACATGGACGGTATGCGGCGAATATCCCCTGCGTTTGGGTGCATGGGCATTGGGCTGCTAAGCTCGTGCGATTGCAACGGATAGGATATTCATGATCTCCAGGCTTCTTCGTAAACTCGGTGTTGCCGCAGTGATGCTGGCACTTGCCGTCGGCGTGCAGGCTGCGCCTGATCTGACGCAAGTTTTGCCCATAGGTCCGCAGGTGACAGTGGGGCAACTGGATAACGGACTGACCTATTACATCCAGAAAAACAGTCGCCCCGAAAAGCGCCTTGAGTTGCGCTTGGTGGTCAAGGCCGGCTCCATTTTGGAAGATGAAGACCAGTTGGGTCTGGCCCATTTCACCGAACATATGGCCTTTAACGGCTCCACCCATTTTGGCAAGCATGAACTGATTTCTTACCTGCAATCGATTGGACTGAAATTTGGTGCAGATTTGAATGCGTACACCAGCTTCAATGAGACTGTTTACATCTTGCCTCTCCCCACCGACAACCCCGAAGCCGTAGAAAAAGGCTTTTTGGTGCTGGAGGACTGGGCACAGGGTCTGAGCTTTAACGCTGCCGACGTCGACGCCGAGCGCGCCATCGTGCTGGAAGAGTGGCGCCTGGGCCGTGGTGCAGAAGACCGCATGAACCAGAAGCTGTTCCCCAAACTGTTTGAGGGTTCGCTCTACGCCAAGCGGTTACCCATTGGCACCAAAGAGAGTCTAGAGGGGTTTTCCCATGACGCCATCAAACGCTTCTACAAGGACTGGTACCGCCCCAATCTGATGGCGGTGGTGGTGGTGGGTGATATTGAGCCGCAGGCCGCCAAGGCGATGGTGGAGGCCCATTTTTCCAAGCTTAAAAATCCGGCGAACGAGCGCCCCCGGGTCTACGCCAACGTGCCGGTGCGCAGCCAGTCCGAGGCCTTGGTCGTTACCGACAAAGAAGCCACTGACAACGAAATGATGATTCGCTACCCACTGCACCCGGCACCCACCGTGCTCACCCTGGGCGACTACCGCCAGGCTCTGGTGGAGCAATTGTTTAATTCCATGCTCGGCTTGCGGATACAGGAGTTGACACAACAATCGCAGCCGCCGTTTTTGGGCGGCGGTAGTGGAGTCTCCAAGCTGGTGCGCGGATATCAATCCTTCTCATCGGGTGCGGCACTGGGGCGCCAGGGGGTTGAGCCAGCCGTGGACGCGCTGGTGCAAGAAAACATGCGGGCTCGCAAGTTTGGCTTCAGTTCGGCCGAGCTGGAGCGCACCAAAAAGAGCATGCTGCGCCAACTGGAGCAGTCCTACGCCGAACGCGACAAGACCAATTCCGCCGGTTACGCGGATGAATACCTGCGCAATTTTTTAGAACAGGAAACCATTCCCGGTATCGCAAATGAACTCGAATACGTGCGCACCCTTTTGCCGACCATTGCGTTGGCCGATGTAAACCGATATGCCCAGGAGGCAATTCCTGAGCAAGCCGCCAAGTTGGTGGTCTATATGGGTACCGACCAGGGCGACAGCCCGGCGCCCGTTGAAGCAGATTTGCTGAAGCGCGTTTTGGTGGCAGAGCAGAACGCGGTGGGCGCGCGTGAAGAAAAAGCGCTGTCCCAGTCCCTGATGGAGCAGCCCCCCAGCGCAGGCCGTGTGGTGGCTGAACAGCACAACGCGTCCCTGGGGCTGACCGAATGGGAATTGTCCAACGGTGTGCGGGTTATCCTCAAACCCACTGATTTCAAGAATGACGAAATCCTGATGGCGGTCAACCGCTTCGGTGGCCAATCCTTATACGGGCAGGCGGACATGTTCAATGCGGGCTATGCCGGTCTGGTGGCGGCTTCCATGGGGGTGGGGAATTTCTCGCCCACCGAGTTGCAGAAAATGCTGGCTGGCAAAGTGGTCTCGGTGAACACCGGCCTGCAGACATGGAACGACGCGGCCAATGGACACGCGAGCCAGGATGATCTGGAAACCATGCTACAGCTGTTGACGCTCAAATTTGGGCCCACCCGCCTGGATGCGGATCTGTACCAGTCCTTTATCAGCCGCTCGCAGGATGCAGCGCGCCACACCATGGCGAGCCCGGAGTCAGAATTTTCCAATGCTATCCTGCGCACGCTGTTTAACAACCACCCTCGTGTGGCGTTGTTGCCCAGCCCGTCAGACTTTGACCAAGTGAGCCTGGAGCGCAGCCGCGCCATCTACCAGGACCGCTTTGCCAGCGCCAAGGGCATGACCTTCATTCTGGTGGGCAGCTTTACGCCAGAGGCAATCAAGCCACTGATTGCCCGCTACTTGGGTAGCCTGCCCACGCCTGACCTGCCCATGCAGTATGTGGACTTGGGTATTCGCCCCGTCAAAGGCATTGTGAAGAAGGACGTGCGGGCGGGTACTGAGGCCAAGAGCACGGTCTCAATCAGCTTTACGGGTGAGGCAATGTACTCCGATGAAGAGCAGTTGCGCGTGCAGGCCTTGGTAGAGGTGCTCAACCTCCGCATCATTGACGTGCTGCGCGAAAAGTTGACCCTGATCTATGGTGGCGGCATGGGCGGCGGGCTGTCCCGCGTGCCTTACAACCACTACCAGCTCGGGCTCACACTGCCCTGTGCGCCGGACAACGTTGACAAGGTCATTGCCGCTGCCCTGGGCGAAATCCAGAAACTCCAGGAAGCCGGAGTGGACGCGGCTGACCTCGCCAAGGTCAAGATCAACTGGCACACCACGCACCGCAAATCACTGCGTGAAAACGGCTACTGGATGGGGCGGCTGGCGTCTGCCACGCTGTATGGTGATGACCCGTCCCGCATGCTGGACTATGACCGTTTGGTAGACGCCATTACCCCAGCCGATGTGCAGGCCGCCGCGCAGCGTTACCTCCAACGCGACAACTATGTGCAGGTGGTTCTCTACCCAGAGAAGTAGTAAGGCCCGGCGGCAGATTTCCGGCTCGTTGAACTATTTGCGCATCAGGGTGCTTTTGCCAAAGAGCGACTCAATCAAATCCACCGCCACCTCGGCGGTGCGGTTGCGCTCATCGAGCGCGGGGTTGAGCTCCATTACGTCCAGCGAGGCCAGGCGCCCGGTGTCGGCAATCATTTCCATGCACAACTGCGCTTCGCGGTAGTTGGGGCCGCCGCGCACGGTGGTACCCACGCCAGGGGCAATGTCGGGGTCCAGAAAATCCACGTCAAAACTCACATGCAGATGGGTATTGGCATCCACCAGGGCCAAGGCCAGCTCCACGGCGGCGCGCATGCCCATCTCGTCGATGTAGCGCATGTCGAACACTTCCAGGTCCATCTGGTGCACAAAGCGCTTTTCACCTTCGTCCACGCTGCGGATGCCAATCTGGCGAATCCATTTGGGTGAAATGGCGGGCACGTGGCCGCCGATTTCAATCAGCTCCTTGGGGCCATGGCCGCACAGGCAGGCCATGGGCATGCCGTGGATGTTACCGCTGGGTGTTAGCGCGCTGGTATTGAAGTCGGCATGGGCGTCCAGCCAGAGAATCCGCAACTTCTTGCCCGTGTCGCGGCAGTGGCGCGCCACGGCACTGATAGAACCAATACCCAGGCAGTGGTCGCCGCCCAGCAAAATGGGCAGACGCCCATCTGCGAGTTCGGTGTACACGGCGTCGTGCACGGTCTGGTTCCAGTCTGTGACTTCGGCCAGGTGGCGGTAGCCGTTCACCGGCGGCAGCCAGGGGTTGGCCGGGCCGGACAGGTTGCCCCGGTCCAGTACCTCCAGGCCCTGCTGGGTCAGTACAGAGGCAATTTGGGCCACGCGCAGGGCTTCTGGCCCCATGCTGGCGCCACGGCTGCCAGCACCGATGTCGGTGGGTGCGCCAATGAGACTGATTTTGTTGTTCATGCAGGTGTGATGCGGTTAAGGGGTTTGCAGAGAAAAGACGGCGCGGCGTTCGCCAACCATCAGGCTGCGCGCATTGATGATGGGTATGGCGCGCCACGCCTGCAGGGCGTCGCGTTGGGCATTGTCCAGCCACCCCAATTGTTCCATCACTTCCACGCTGGCAGCGTACAGGGCAGACTTGTTGGCGTCGATGATCTTCAGCGCAAAGGCTTCGCCACGGCGGGTGTTGCCTACCACCTGCACACCATCGGCCCCCACCTTGCTGACCCAGTCGCCCCTGCCCGCGCGCATGAAGGCCAGGTCGTTGCGACCGGTGCCGCTGACCAGGTCGGGGTGGGTGGTCATGGCGCTGCTCAATTGGGCAAAGCTGTCCCCCATTTCTGGGTCTTGTGCGCCATTGGCCAGGCGGGCGTAGCCGTAGGCCAGGCGCCACAGCGGCATGGCGTAGTTGGGAGCCGAGCAGCCGTCGATACCCATTTTCAGGTCATCAGGTTGCATGCCAACGGCGCGAGCCACGTCGCGGCGAATGGCCTGTTGCAGCGGGTGGTCGGGGCCGATGTAGTCGTCCAGCGGCAGGCTGTGTTGTACGCAGTAGGCCAAAAAACCGGCATGCTTGCCGCTGCAGTTGTTGTGCAGTTCGTCAAACACGGCATCGTTGGGTGGCGCCTTGTCGAAGAAACTGAAGCGCAGTGGCACATGGCAGCCACAGCGCAAGGCACGTGTGCCCAAGCCGGCCTTGTCCAGCATGTCTGTGACTTGTGCTACGTGCATGTCTTCGCCGTTGTGGCTGGCGCACAGCATGGCGATTTGCTGTGGGGTAAAGCCAAAGTACTGCGGCCCACCGGTTTCCAAAAAGGGCAGGGCTTGCAGCGCCTTGATCGTGGATCGGGTAAAGGTGAGCCAGTGTGGGTCGCCAGCAAAGGCGCGCAACTGGCCGTGGGTGTTGACCACGGCGATCGAGCCAAAATGCTGATTCTCCAGGGTTCCACCACGGGTCATTTCAATGAGGGGGGTATGCGACATGCCGAGATTGTGGAGCAAATTGCACAGCCCCGGCGCGCTGTCGCTCGATTGACGGACCCGCGCTGGGCGCTACCGCACAATGCCACCATGCACCCACTCCACTCTCCCCTGCAAGCCCAAGTTGTTCAATGGCTGGTTGCACCCGGCGACACGGTTCGAGCCGGCGATGTGGTCGTCATTCTGGAAGCCATGAAAATGGAGCACGAGGTGCGCGCCTTGGCGGATGGCCGTGTGACCGAGTTACTGGTCGCAGCGGGCGCGTTGGTGGGGGAAAACGATGTGCTATTAATTTCAGAGCATATTGCGTATGTTCCACGAGGGCTAGAGGCCAAAAATTCCAACAATGATTCGGTAAAAGCTGGTGTGGCCCCGACCCCGCGCCCCGATCTGCAGCGCCTGTTGGAGCGAGAGGCCTTCACGGCAGACGCCAGCCGGCCTGAGGCCATGACCAAGCGCCACGCCCAGGGCCTGCGTAGCGCCCGTGAAAACATCGCCGACCTGTGCGATGCCGGCAGCTTCACTGAGTACGGTGCCCTGGCGGTAGCCGCCCAGCGCAGCCGCCGCACGGAGGAAGATCTGATCCAGAACACCCCTGCCGACGGCATGGTCACCGGCCTGGGACAAGTCAACGGCCACTCCGTGGTGGCCATGGCCTACGACGCCACGGTACTGGCTGGTACCCAGGGCATGCGCAACCACCAAAAGACCGACCGCATGTTGGGCATTGCACTGCAAAACAAGTTGCCCGTCGTGTTGTTTGCCGAAGGTGGCGGCGGGCGTCCGGGCGATGTGGATATGCCCATCGTGGCCGGTCTGCATGTGGCCACCTTTGCCAGTTACGCCCGCCTCAACGGTCAGGTGCCGGTGGTGGGTATCGTGGCCGGGCGCTGCTTTGCCGGCAACGCGGCGTTACTGGGTTGCAGCGATGTGATCATTGCAACCCGCGCCAGCAACATCGGCATGGGTGGCCCGGCCATGGTCGAAGGCGGTGGGCTGGGCGTGTTCAAACCAGAACAGATTGGTCCCAGCGCCGTGCAACATGGCAACGGTGTGATCGACATCCTGGTGGACGATGAGGCGCAGGCCGTCGCTGCCGCGCGGCATTACCTGTCTTTCTTTCATGGGCCGGTTGCTGAATTCACCGCCCCGCCAGAGCTGGCACTGCGCGATGGGGTGCCCGAGAACCGGCTGCGTGTTTATGACACCCGCCAGGTCATGGCTGGTGTGGTCGATGTGGGCTCGTTGCTGGAGCTGCGCAACGGCTTTGGCCTCGGTATCCACACCGCACTGGCCCGCATCGGCGGGCGCCCGGTGGGACTGTTGGCGAACAACCCCGCGCATCTGGGTGGCGCCATTGATGCCGATGCGGCCGACAAGGCGGCGCGCTTCATGCAACTGTGTAACGCCCATGGCTTGCCGCTGGTGAGCCTGGTAGACACCCCCGGCTTCATGGTGGGGCCGGATACCGAGGCCACCGCTCAGGTGCGCCATGTGAGCCGGATGTTCATTGCGGCGGCGCATTTGCGCGTGCCGTATTTGAGTGTGGTGCTGCGCAAGGGCTATGGCCTGGGCGCCATGGCCATGACGGCCGGGGGCTTTCACTCGCCTCTGTTCACGGTGGCTTGGCCAACCGGTGAATTTGGTGCCATGGGGCTGGAGGGGGCTGTGCGTCTGGGCTTTCGCCGCGAATTGGAGGAAGTACCAGAAGGCCCAGAGCGCCAGGCCATGTACGACCAACTGGTGGCGCAGCAGTACGACAAAGGCAGTGCCATCCACATGGCGACGACGCTGGAGATTGACGCTGTCATTGACCCTGCGGATACGCGCAGCTGGTTGCTCCAGGGCCTGGCCGCCGGGAAGGTGGCGGCGCTGGCCAACGAGCTGCGGATTGATGCTTGGTGATTTCGTCCTTTTGCAAGCCCCGGTGCACTGGCCATGGGTTTGTACCGGTCGATCAGACGGTCACAGACAACTACCATGTAAGCTAAGCCCTAAGCCAATTTACCAACGTGAGGAAACACCATGCCCGGATTACTGCCACAAATTGACCCTGATGGACTACTGGAGTTTTCGGTGGTGTACACCGACCGTGCGATCAACCATATGTCCCAGCGCTTCCAGGGCGTGATGAAGGACATCTCCGCCATCCTCAAAGAGGTGTACCACGCACGCTCCGCCATTGTGGTGCCCGGCAGCGGCACCTTTGGTATGGAGGCCGTGGCACGCCAATTTGCCACCGACAAGAAGACTCTGGTTATCCGCAATGGCTGGTTCAGCTACCGCTGGACGCAAATCTTTGACATGGGCCGCATACCCAGCGCGTCCACTGTATTGAAAGCCCGCCGCGTCGGCGATGGCAAACAGGCGCCGTGGATTCCCTGCCCAGTGGACGAAGTGGTGGCCGCGATTGCGCGCGACAAGCCGGACGTGGTATTTGCACCCCACGTCGAAACCTCCTCCGGTATGTTGCTACCCGACGCCTATATCCGTGCCGTGAGCGACGCCGTGCACGCCGTAGGTGGGTTGATGGTGCTGGACTGTATTGCCTCAGGCACCCTGTGGGTTGACATGCAGGCCACCGGCGTGGACGTGCTGATTAGCGCACCGCAAAAAGGCTGGAGCGGTTCACCCTGCTGCGCCATGGTTTGCTTAAGTGAACGTGCCCGCACCGCAATTGACGCCACCACCAGCACCAGCTTTGCCTGCGACCTGAAAAAATGGATGCAGATCATGGAAACGTACGAGGCGGGTGGTCACGCCTACCACGCCACCATGCCCACCGACGCCCTGACACGCATGCGCGATGTGATGCAGGAAACCCGCGATTACGGCTTCGAAAAGGTGCGTAACGAGCAAATCGAACTGGGCAGCAAGGTGCGCGCGCTGTTTGAGAGCCGGGGCATTGCAAGTGTGGCCGCAGAAGGCTTCAAGGCGCCGGGTGTGGTGGTGAGTTACACCGAAGACCCGGGTGTGCAGAACAGCAAGAAGTTCCTGGCGGCTGGCTTGCAGACTGCCGCTGGCGTGCCGCTACAGTGCGATGAGCCAGCCGACTTCAGCACCTTTCGCGTGGGGTTGTTTGGATTGGAGAAGCTGCACAACATGGATCGCACGGTGGAGCATCTACGGGTGGCGTTGGATACGATTTAGCGAACGTACACCCTCTCATGGGTCCGTGTATCTGGCGATGATGTGCGCCAGCTCGCCACTGCGCTTAAGTGTTGAAAGTTCGTGGTTGAAATCTTTGACTAAGGCACGGCGCTGCGGGGCGAACATCAGCCGGAGTTCAACCCCGTTATCCACGGACTCCAGTAAAAACCGCACATCTTTAATTCCCTCGCGCTGGAACAGCCAGCGTGCAGCCGATTCGTCGACCAGCGCTGCCTCGACGCGTTTGGCTTGCAGCATCTTCAGCATCGATAGGTCAGAGGTGGCGTCTGAGCGAATCAGCTGCCCCGATGCGAACTCACGCGTCAGCACCGTATAGACATAACCCAAACGCGTTCCTATGCGATGACCATGCAACTCTTTGACGGTTGTGTAGCCACTGTCGACACGAATAGCCAGAGCCGAACGGACCCTGATGATAGGGTCGGTAAAAACAAAGTCCCGGGCATGTTCGGACCACTCTATGGCGCGGGGTGTGGCATCCAGCTCTCCCGACATCAATTGGAGTTCAACCCGCTTGCGAGGAACCTCTGAGGTCATCACGCGGTAGCCAAGCTTTTTCAGAATCCGATGCGCAACGTCGTAAAGAATCCCATGTGAAGCGTGATTGGAGTCCATGTAGGTATAAGGAGCAAATCCACCCGGGGACGTGTTTAACACGATGGTGGGCTCCACCCAGCCTTGTGCAAGGGCTGGTCTGCACAGGCTGAAATTCGCGGCAATCACGAAGAGGGTCGCGGCGGCTATTCGCGCAGACAGGATATTTGAGAATAGAAACACCATCGGCCTATTCTCGTAGACTAGCTCAGCCTGGTCCAGGGTGTCAAAATCGTGGTAAATCCGGGTGCTTGATCTGCCCGCTGCGCACCAGCATCTTGCCGTACTCTGCGCAACGTTGCAGCGTTGGAATCACCTTGCCGGGGTTGAGCAATTCCTTGGTGTCGAAGGCACGTTTGATGCCCCTCATCTGGGCGTTCTCGGCGGCGCTGAACTGCACGCACATGCTGTTGAGCTTTTCCACGCCCACGCCATGCTCGCCGGTCACCGTGCCGCCCATCGCCACGCTGGTTTCCAGAATATCGGCACCAAACAGTTCACAGCGGTGCAATTGGTCAGGGTCGTTCGCATCGAACAGGATCAGCGGGTGCAAATTGCCGTCGCCGGCGTGGAATACATTGGCGCAGCGCAATTGGTATTTTTTCTCCATCTCCTGGATGGCCAGCAGGATGTCGGCCAGGCGCTTGCGCGGGATGGTGCTGTCCATGCACATGTAGTCGGGGCTGATGCGCCCGCTGGCCGGAAAGGCGTTTTTGCGCCCGCTCCAGAACTTCAGGCGCTCGGCCTCGTCGCGACTCACGGCGATGGCCGTGGCGCCATGGCTGCGCAACACACCACTCATGCGGCCAATTTCTTCTTCCACCTCTTCGGGCGTACCGTCGCTCTCGCACAGCAAAATGGCCTCGGCTGTCAGGTCGTAGCCGGCGTGCACGTAGTCTTCTACGGCGGCGGTCATGGGCTTGTCCATCATCTCCAGTCCGGCCGGGATGATGCCGGCGGCAATGACAGCCGCTACCGCGTCACCGGCTTTGCGGATGTCGTCAAAGCTGGCCATGATGCAGCGCGCCAAAATTGGTTTGGGCACGAGCTTGACGGTGACTTCGGTGATGATGGCCAACATGCCCTCGCTGCCGACCACCAGGCTGAGCAGGTCATAGCCGGGGGTGTCCAGCGCATCGCCGCCAAAGGTGATGGGGTCACCTTCAATGGTGTAGCCCTTGACCTTGAGCACGTTGTGCAGCGTCAGGCCGTATTTCAGGCAGTGCACACCCCCCGAGTTCTCGGCCACGTTGCCGCCAATGGTGCAGGCAATCTGGCTGGAGGGGTCGGGTGCGTAGTACAGGCCCAGGGGGGACGCTGCCTCGCTGATGGCCAGGTTGCGCACACCGCACTGCACGACCGCCGTGCGGCTACGCTTGTCCACCTTCAGGATCTTGTTGAAGCGGGCCAAGGACAGGGTGACGCCCAAGGCATGTGGCATGGCACCGCCCGATAGCCCGGTGCCCGCGCCACGCGCCACCACCGGCACGCCCATTGTGTGGCAGGTTTTGAGGATGGCAGCCACCTGGGCCTCGGTTTCGGGCAGGGCCACTACCAGGGGGCGCTGGCGGTAGGCCGTCAGGCCATCGCATTCGTAGGGGGTGGTGTCTTCCCTGTTCCAGAGCAAAGAACTTGAAGGCAAATGGGCCTCTAGCCCTCGTACAATATGCGATTGTAGCTCTGTTTTTTGTAGCAAATCGGTCTCTGAAGAGGCGCTGGAGGTATTCATGGCAAAGACTGTACGGCAAACCCTGGCGCGGTGGGGTGAAGAATTTGAACGGGGTTTGTGAAAAGCACCCCTGATCGGTTGAGGACAGAGCTTTGTTCCGTCACGCTGGCGTGCCCCGCCCATCGCAAAGTGGGCAGCGGAAAAGTCACTTCACCAGTTTTTTCAGGTTGACGTCGCCGGGTCGTTCGCGCGCCAGCGCTTGCCAGATGGTTTGCGCATCGTCTGTGGCGCCGGCCTGTTGCAGCTGGGCGGCATAAAGAACCCAGGCCGAAAATGACGCGCCGGGCTCTGGCTTGATTGCTGCAAGAACCCTTGCTGCATCTTCTGCCACCACAAAAAAACCCGCGCTGGTGGCGTTGGAAACCGGGTCGCCGGTCTGGTTGAGCGGCTCAACTTTCCAGGTGTACTGGTTGCCCAGCCGCAGGCCGGAATCGGGGATGAGCGCCAGTTGTGCTTCGGTGGTGTTGCGCTGCCAGATGGCCCTGTTGGTGTCATCACTGACGGTCACGCGGTAGCTGCTGGCACCTGCCATGTGCGCCCATCGCAGGGTAGGCGTGGTGTCCGGTATGGCTGTATTGGACGGATACATGGGAAGTTTGACCAGCAGGGTCCGCATAGTCATCGAGGCCCTGGAGAGCTTGCCGGTTGCAATCCGGACATCAGGCAGTGAGCCGTCTGCGACGCTTCGCACCTTGACTGTGCCGGTGGTCAGAGAGAGCACGCCGGCGCTGGCGATGCGAAACTGCCCCGGGCCGCTGGCAAGGTACTCCTTGCCCGTGACCAAGTCGATCGCGGTAAATTGGAGGCCCGCCGGCGCTTCGACCAGGCTTCCGTTAACCACTTCGTTCAGTATTGCCAGGGGCGGTTTGCTGACCAGGCCGGGCTTACCGATCACATCGGTGATCAGGACGTCTGCCCAGCCACTGGTGGACAGAAAAAAATTGGCAACCAGCACGGCAACGGTGGCGGCTCTAAGCAGGCTCATGGCTGTTCCCCGGTTCGGGTTTCCAGGCAAATACCGCGATTGCAGAATGACCCCGGATGGACATCGTACCCATGGACACCAAGGCACGGGTGTCCGGGATGTGATGGTACACAGTGTTGGATAGCAGGACAGGAACCCCGGAGTCCTTGGTCAGTCCCTCGATGCGTGATGCAGTGTTCACCGTGTCACCAATTGCAGAATATTCGTAACGGTCCCGGGAGCCAACGCAGCCGATCAAGGCGGGACCGTAATCCAAACCCACACCAATGTCGATGGCGGGCGCGCCAAACACGGTCATGAGGCCATCCTCTATGAATTTGTCCAGTGTGCCGCCGTTGCTGTGAATGGTGCCCACCATGCTGCGCCGCTGTTGTGCGTGAACAGAATACCGTGTGATGTTCCGTACGGGGAGGTCCAGCCAGGCAGCGCCAGCGGTGTGCGCTGGTGATCGTCGAATGACATGACGCCACCCAATAAGACGGCTTTGTTAGAGAACGTAGCACGCAACAGGTCCACCTGACCCTCGCGCTGCCAAGCAAGTACCAGGTGCAGGGGCAGGTATTGGAAGGCCAGACGGATGGCGTAGTTGATGAGCCCAGGCGTCGTCGGTGCACCCATGGCGCGCGCCAAAGCCGCATCCAGCCCCGGCAGCAGCTTGTCAAACGAACTGGCAGGTAGCAGCACGGCCAGGCCTACCACGCTGGGACGTGCTATGGCCATGGCCTCCATGAACGCACCCAGTTCCCTGTGTAGCAAAGCGCCTGGGACGCCGAACTGGACCATATCCTCGTCATCGATGCCGACAATGGCGACAGGCTCGTCATCCAGGATGGAATAGTTGAGCGACAGAAAACGGAATTGCTGGTCGCGCCATTGGCTTTCCAGCAGTTGGAATAAATGGGTTGCAAAACACGCCAGTGCAAGCAGCCAGGGCAGGGCCAAACCGGCTGCGTTGATCCAGTGTTTTCTCTGGCGAGGTGCCATGGCAATGTGATGGGACGCGGGGCAGGGGTTAGCCGGGCGTGCATTCAGTTTGGATGCGGCTGCTTCTAGCGCTTCACCAGCGCAATGGGAAAGTCGCTTATGCCAGATGGCGTGATACTGACCGGCGATTGCTGGCCATTGGTCAGTTCTTTCACGCGCTCGGCTACATAGAAGTCCAGCGCCTTGTGAGTGACGATCCCAGTCTTTCGGAAATCTGCTTTGCCAGTCAGTCCTTCAACTACCGCTTTGGTAAACGCGCCGTTGCCCCATTCAGGTGCCTCTCTCGAAAACTGCCGACCGGTTGACGCAGCAAAAACGATGACGCCATTTTCGGCGGATGCAAGTTCGTTGACTACGGCATTGACGTCGACCACGCCACGGGTCTTCGCGGTCCCCAGGGCGTTGCCTGAGTGGCAGCTGTCGATGAAGAACAAAGCCTTGCCGGCGATGCTGTTCAACGCGAGTTTGATGTCGTTTTGTGCAACCCCGGTTCGCAGCAGTTGTTCCGGATTGCCGTCGTAGGGCAGGAAAAAGTAGTTGCCAGCGTTGTCGTTGAGGCCGTGCCCGGCAAGAAAAAGGATACCGACGTCACGGGAAGTTACCTCGCGCTTGAGCCACTCCAACCCGTCAAGAACGTCGTCCTTTGTGGCTTTTCCGTCAGTGAGAACCTTGACCTCCACATCGCGGTACAAGCTTCCCTTTTGCAAGGCCATCGCCTCGCTGAAGTCAGCCGCGTCCTTGGCGGCGAAGTCGAGGTTGTATGACGCATTGCGGTACTTGGACATGCCAACCGCCAGCAGATAGAGCTTGGGCGCCAGGGAGAGGTCGTTCCTGGCCGAGTTTCCGGGTGTCGTGTCGCGGGGCCTTGCACCTGACCATTTCACCGGAACAACAGCGGGAGTCGATACTCCGTTGCGATTCTCGGCAAATACCTGTATCTCCGAGTCGTCTGCGGGGACCTTGACGGTGATCTCGCGCCCGAATGCGCCGGATGTATCCGGGCTTCCCGCAAGGCGAGTCTCTGGCTGCAACAGACCGTTGACCCGGACACGTACTGACAACACGGGCGCATCGTTGGGCGAGCGGATGACAAGGCGAAGCGTTACGTCCGCTTTGGAGGTCGACACCTCACCCAGTGGTGCCAGTATTTCCACAACGGGAGGCAGCGCAACTCCGGCAACCTCGGTTCGCGGTTTCCGGTCGGCGTCCGCGTCGGCCAGGCGGACCGCCTGTTGAATGTCGCCCATTTCAATTACCTTGGCGATCACGTCGGGGCGATAGAAATTGCCCCGAAAACGTGAGGCAGGGAAAAAATCCGCCGCCAGATCTTTGCCACGGTTGAGATGCCAACCCATCAAGTCTTCAGATCCTGGACCCGCTGCAAAATATCCGGATGGCGACCATAAAACCCACCTGCGGCCATCCGGGTGCGCGTACAAAATCAATTGCTCCGAACCATCTTGCGCTGCGTACCAATGTAGGGTTCCATCACTAAACGCTGCTACAACCCATCGACCGTTTTCGGAAATATTGACCTGCCAGGTTGTGCCTGGCGCAGCCACTCGCCACAGTTCTTTTCTATTCGCGTTGTAATACCGGACGTGCTGGCTGGTCCCCAGCGCAAAGCCGGCGTTGTTCGGTGCAACGGCCACTGTCATGGACAGCTCAGCTTCATTCAGTACTATGCGGCGCTGGTTCATGGTGGGCATGGTGCTTTCAAACCAATCCGCGACAACCATTGGCGCTTTTCCTGCGCTGGACGGCTTCCATTGGGCTTGGGGAGACGTCCACTGCAATTGCACGACGTCAAACCCGACAACACCACCCAAACCCCCGTTGCGGTGCAGCGGAAAGGCGACGGCTCCCCCATCCCGGGACAGCCGAAACGTGTCTCGCGCATTGCGAAAGTCCGCCAGAGCGCTGCCAAAAGAATGATTGGCATATCCACTGGGAGTGCTTTCCAGCCATCCCCATGCGGGTTCGGCGGAAGCATAGACTACACGCCTGTCGGGCAAGGCGTGGATGCCTACAATGCTGTTGCTGGCAATGCTTTCGTCGTTGGCCGCACCGGTGCCGCGCTCTTGCCAGCGTCTGATGCCGTTCAAGTGATCTGTTCTCCTCCAGGTTCCTGCGGCCAACAGCTCGCGGCCATCCCGTGTCCAGGCAACGGCATTCAGCCCCCCACCGGGGATACCTGCTGCACTAGGCACGTAGGCCAGCTCCAAGGTATCTGCTTTCAGCACAGAGACCGATGCGGAGTTCGAAAACCCCACGGCCAGCAGCGTGTCGTCGGCAGACCAAGCCACACCAAACGGCTGACGGCCTTGGGCGGGTCGATTGCTGTTCATGAGCGTGAGTGAGTGCTGGGCAACTTTGTAGACCCGGATCAAGCCGTCTGTGCTTGCCAGGGCGAGCCGGGCCCCGTCGCCCGAGAATTTCGCACCTGAGACTGCTCCCTCATAGTGGTTGTCACTACCCGTTTCACGACTGCTGTGCCAGGCGGAATCGCTGCCAAACAGACGGACTCCATTCACTCCCCATAGCCCAATGGCGAGCGTCTTTCCATCCGGCGAAAAAACGAGTTGGGTAACAACATCCGGCAATCCAGTGATGCGATGCCTTAGCGCGCCACTTGCCCGATCAAACAGGTACACGTCGTTATCGGCCGACCAACCTCCGACTGCGACCATTGCACCGTCCGGCGTGATGGCCGCAGCATAAAGTTTTCCATCGTTTCCTGGACCCATTGGGGGGCGCAGGACTTTCAGCAACTTGCCGCTTTTAAGATCCCATACGCCTGCCGTCTTGTCTTCCGCTGCGGTGACGGCGTAGCGTCCCCCGCTGTCCACATCGATGGCACGAATCGGGGCGCTGTGGGAGCCGATACTGGTCCGCAAGATCGGGGCCTCGGTGGGCTGTTCTGACCCCGCAAACACATTCCATGCGCATGCGACAAGTGCCAGTGCACAAGCGCGGCTGCGATACGTCTTCACCGTAGCCCTGACTCAACTCTTGGTCGGGCATTGGGTCGATTTGAACTCGATACGCCGATCCAGAGAGTCAAAGGGATCGCCTTTTCCGGTTGCGACAAGCGCTTCGCTGGAGCCATACCCCTTTGTCGTGATGACATTTGCAAGATCCTTGTGTACCGCGAGCAGGCGTTGCTTGACGTATTCGGCGCGTTGAAGTGCCAGACGCTCGTTCAGTGGCTCTGAGCCCCCGCGGCCCGTATGGCCACCCACTTCAAAGCAGGTCTCTGAGGTCTTGGCCAATTTTGAGGACACGCTGGCGAGTTCCTTGAGCCAGCTATCGTAGGGATTCTGGTCCTTTGCCAGCGCCGAACCACCGTTTTGGAAACCAAACTTGACGGCCAGGCGCTTGGCTCCCATGCCTTGTGATGCCATTTTTGAGAACTCCTGCATGGCTGCATTGCGCCTCCCCAGTTTGGCGTTGGAGAGGTAGATTCCCGTGTGCACCCTGGGTTGGTCACCTGCCGGATTTCGCAAAAGGGCCGTGAAGAGAGCCAAAGACTCCTTGTATTTCCTATTGTTGTAAGCCTTGGTGGCCTCATCAATGCCGGCAACGACGCTCACCTTGTCCAGATAGGCGGCGTTGATGGGATCTCCCGCGCTGGTTCCCTGGCAGGTCTTGATATAGCCCTCCACGATTTTGTCGTTGACCCAAAGGGGCGCATCGCGAAAATAGGGTAGGGGTGTCGGATCAATGCCGCCTGTTTGCGACCTGGCGAATCCTTTGCTGACAATCTTTCCGGTCTTGAGGTCGGCCAGTGCAAAGCAGACGCGATAGGCATCTCGTTCGCCGGAGGCCTTGCCTTGCAGGTTGATGGGTGTAAACGTTCCAATGAAAACCAGCGGCGCCGCTGCCAGGTTAGCGGAATTGAAGGGCTTGACCTGGTACCTGGGGTAGTTGTTGGCAACAATTTCTGTGACCTGCTGTTCCATGGCAACCGTGGCGACGGACTGCATCCCTGTCGTTCCATCGACCAGGGGGTCGATGACCAAATTGAAGGATTGGCCATCGGGCAATTTGGCTTTGGTGAACAAATCGCGTGCGGCCAGTTTGACGGCATCACCATAGGGCAGGGCGACAACGGGCGGTGGCGGTGCAGGCTGTGCAACCGCCACGGTAGCCGGCGCTTCGGGCGCTGTGCTTCGCACAACTTCCTGTGGGGCGCATGCGGCCAAAGCTGCGCAAAGAAGGATGGTCATTCTTCGGGGGATCATGAGAACCCGTTCGCTCCCAAAGGCGGCGTTGCGTGAAAAATATTTCATGGAATGGCCTTTATGGAGTGGGAGGATTTACACCGTACCGACGGCATGAATTTAGTCCAATTGCCTGAACTATGCAACAAAGGACACTTGCACGTTGCCGACACCGTGTTGTTGGGATGCTGAAAATCCAGGGCTGTCGGTCAAAGGCGCAAAGTCTACAAAAAACGTGGACTCACCGGGCTTTATGGTGCCCCAATTTTCACGCGATGGTCTGTTTCAGCCACTCGACAAAGGTAGTGCACTCCCAGCGGTCCATCATGCCCGTTCGCCAGCACAGGTAGTGGGCGTGCGGGCTGGGGACGGCGTTGGCAAACACATCGCTGCTGCCCAGGCGTACCAAGGAGCCGGTTTCCAGCCAGGGCGCACCCAGCTTGAGTCGCACCAGACCAATGCCCATGCCGGCGGCCGCGCCATCGCACATCAGGCCAATGTCGTTGAACTGCGAGCCCTCCACTGGCTCGGGCCAGTCCAGACCACGCGCGGCAAACCAGGTGCGCCAGGGCTCCAGTGGGCTTCGCAACAGGGGCAGGCTTTGCAAGTCCTGCGCTGCATCGAACGGGCCGTGTTCGCGTACGAACGCGGGTGAGGCCAGCGGCGCAACCTCATCCTTCATCAACAGCGTGTGTTCCATATCCGCATAGCGCCCGGTCCCAAAGCGTACCACCAGGTCGGCGTCTTCGGCCACCACGTCCAGCAGTGGAATGGAGACCTGCAGCGTGAGGTCGATTTCGGGGTAGGCGTCGGTGAACTGGCGCAGGCGTGGGATCAGGATGGAGCGTGAGAAGGTGGGCGTAACAGCCAGGCGCAGCTTGCGTTTGCCCGGTGCGGCGGCGGAACTGGGAAACTTTTGCAGAATGGCCAGTCCCTCCCGCACGTGGGCCAGGTATTCGCTGCCTTCGGTGGTGAGAGAAAAGTCGGCGCGGCCAAATAGTTTGGTGCCTATGATTTCTTCCAGCTGGCGCACCCGGTGGCTGACTGCGCTGGGGGTCACACATTGCTCCTCGGCGGCCTGGGTCACGCTGCGCAAGCGCGCCAAAGCCTCAAAGGTCAACAAGCACTGAATGGGGGGGATGCGGGCGGCACTCATGTGCTCACTATAATCCGGCCGCTATCGCCCGTGCGGGTTTCCCCCGCCCAACAACCTATCCGCAGGAACTGCCGTGTCCGACCCCCTCGCCGTATTGCCGCAGTACATCATCCCCAAGCAGGCGCTCACAGCGCTGGCAGGCAAATTGGCTAGCGCCCGCGCCGGTAGCTGGACCACTTCGGTGATTCGCTGGTTTGTCAAACGCTACCAGGTCAATATGGCAGAGGCGGCCAACCCCGATATTGCCAGCTACGCAACTTTCAACGATTTCTTTACACGTCCGCTCAAAGATGGTGCGCGCCCACTGGCGCGGGCCGATTGGGTATGCCCGGTGGATGGGGCCATCAGCCAGTTTGGCCCCGTCAACAAAGATCAAATCTTCCAGGCCAAGGGCCACAGCTACTCCACTACCGCGTTGGTGGGGGGCGATGCCGCACTGGCCGCGGAGTTTGAGGACGGTCACTTCGCCACGCTGTACCTAAGTCCCAAGGACTACCACCGCATTCATATGCCTTGCGATGGGGTGTTGCGCCGCATGATTTATGTGCCGGGTGATTTGTTCTCGGTCAACCCAACGACAGCACGTGGCGTACCGGGGTTGTTTGCGCGCAACGAGCGCGTGGTCTGTGTGTTTGACTCAGCCCAAGGACCGTTTGTTCAGGTGTTGGTGGGCGCCACCATTGTGGGCAGCATGGCCACGGTCTGGCATGGCATGGTCAACCCGCCGCGCCCAGGGCATTTGTGGGAGCGCCTGTACAAAGACGGCGGGGTGAAGTTGGCCCAGGGCGCTGAGATGGGACGTTTTCTGCTGGGGTCTACCGTAGTGCTGCTGTTTCCGCGTGGGCCGTTGGCGTTCAACCCCCAATGGGCGCCCACTGGTGTCATCCGCATGGGTGAAGCCATGGCGACGCGGGCATAGCCCAATAACCTCAGCGCGATCACCTTCACATGTTGCCAAAATGGCAGTAGAGGAAGTAAGCTGCCAGGCTGATTAAAACCGGAAGGGTACCGCGATGCAAACATTCCAACTTGCTGAGGGGTTTTCGGGGCGGCGAGTGGCTGGTATCGCGGTGTGCAGCCTGGCATTGGCAGGGTGCGCACAACAGCCTGTGACTGAACGGCCCGCCGAGGTATCGCCAGCCGTCGCCGCGCAGATTGATGCACTGGTGGCCGAGTATGTTCCGTCTATCTTGCCGGGCCTGCAATTGGCGGTCGGCAAGGGTGGCACGGTGCTGTATGCGCGCGGATATGGCGCAGCCGATATCAAGGCGGGTGTGCCCATGTCGGCGGCTACACCGGTGAAGATTGGCTCTGTCACCAAGCAACTGACGGTCGCCGCACTACTCAAATTGCAGGAGCAGAAAAAAATTGCGTTGTCCGATCCACTGTCGCGTTGGATACCCGAGGTGCGCTACCGGCCGGAGCCCACCATCGGCCAGCTCATGCAGATGGTGGCGGGCATTCCCGGTGCGTTGCAAGACCCCGACGATCTGCTGCTGGGCAGTGTGCCGACGGTACTGACCGAGCCGCCGCTGTCGAATGAAAAGTTCTTTGCCAACTTGACTGCGCGCGGCCTTTTTGCGCCGCCGGGCGCGGCCTACGATTATTCGAATGCCGGTTACGTCCTGTTGGGTCGCGTCATCGAGCGTGTCAGCGGCCAGCCACTGGAGCAGGCCTTCACGCAGTTGCTGTTCAAGCCCACGGGCATGTCGGAGTCTTATCTGCTGGGGCCGCAGGCCAGACCCGAAGCCGCGCGTGGCTACTACCGCGTCAAACCGGGCGATGCCTGGTTGATCTGTCCGGACCTCAATTCCGGCTTTGATGCGGCAGGTGGCGTGGTGTCTACCGCCTCCGATATCGTGCGATGGGATGGCGCACTGAAGGGTGGTGTATTGTTGTCGCCCGCCAGTCTGGCTTTGATGCGCACGCCAGCCCGGCTCGTCAATGGAAAGTTTTCTCCCATCGGCATGGGTCTGGCGGCGCTGGGTGGACCGGGAAGTTATGGCGCTGCCGGACAGACGGTCAGCTTTGCGGCGGCCAATGCCAGTTATGGCAGCGGCTATGACGTGGTGCTACTTGCCAATGGCAGCAACACCGTGGGCGATGTGGCCTACCCCCGCTTTGTGCTGGCGGCGCGCATCCACAATGTGCTCAACCCCACTGCGCCCGAGCCGGTACCAGCCCTGCCGCCCAGTGCTGGCATCATCGAGCCGACGGCACCTACGGAGTTGCTGCGCCTGTGCCAGTAGGCCCCGGGCAGGCCGCAGCTATTTGAAAATCACGGTCTTGTGACCGTTCAAGAGCACGCGGTGTTCGCAGTGCCACTTGACGGCGCGGGCTAGCACCTGGCTTTCGGTGTCACGTCCCATGGCGGTCAGGTCTTCCACTGTTTTGCTGTGGTCTGCGCGGGCCACGTCCTGCTCGATGATGGGGCCTTCGTCCAGGTCAGCCGTCACGTAGTGGGCGGTGGCGCCAATCAGCTTCACACCCCGGTCATGCGCCTGGGAGTAGGGTTTGGCGCCCTTGAAGCTGGGTAAAAAGCTGTGGTGGATATTGATGGCGCGCCCGGCCAGCTTCTGGCAAAAATCGTCGCTGAGGATTTGCATATAGCGCGCCAGCACCACCAGTTCGGCGCCCTCGGTCTCGATGATTTCGAATTGCCGGGCCTCTACCTTGGCCTTGGTGTCGGCAGTGACCGGAATGTAGTGAAACGGCACGTTGTAGCTGGCCGCCAACTGGTAGAAATCGCGGTGGTTGGAGATGATGGCGCGAATGTCCAGTGCCAGCAGTCCGCTCTTCCAGCGAAACAGCAGGTCGTTGAGGCAGTGGCCTTCCTTGCTCACCAGCAGCACGGTGCGCATGGGTTGCGCGGTGGCGTGCAAGCTCCATTGCATGGAGTAGGGCCTGGCGAAGAACCCCAGTTGCGAGCGCAAGTCCTGGTGGGTTAGCCGCACACAGTGAAACTGCACGCGCATGAAAAACAGGCCGGTGTCCTGGTCGTTGTACTGTGCGGCTTCTTCAATATTGCCGCCGCGTTCCAGCAGAAAACCGGACACGGCGTGGACCAGTCCCAGACGATCTGGGCACGACAGGGTAAGAATATAGGTCTGCTTCATAGTGCGCCCATTGTCGCGCATGGACCAACCCGGTCGTTTTCTCAGGCTGGGTGGCTGAGTTCCTGCTTTTCCTGGCAGTGGATGCAGCGCGGGGCTTCGGGTGTGGCATGCAAGCGTGCCGGTGCAATGTGGGCGCCGCATTCGGTACATTCGCCGTAGTTGCCGGCGGTGATGCGGGCCAGGGCCGCGTCAATGGCGGACAGTTCGGCCAATTCGCGCTCGCCCATGGCAAATTCCAGTTCGCGTTCGGAGGCCAGTTGCGCACCCGAGTCTTCTGGGTGCCCAAAGTGGTCGGCGGCAACCTCCACCCGGCTGACCACGCCGCCGCGTTGCTCGGCAATTTGAGCCAGTAGGGACGCACGCAAGGCGGTTAATTGCTGTTGGTAGGTGCTGATGTGTTGCGAATTCATGGTCTATTGCTTTCTGTGTTGGATTTAGTGCACCACGATTGGGTTTTGGGCCAGCTCGGCATATTGCTCCAGCGTGTCTTCTACCTCTTCCTGGGTGGGTGTCTTGACCTGCCAGGCGACGATGTGCTGCTGGAACAATTCTGCCCATGAGCCGTCCAGGTACACCTCTTTGCCCGCCCGTTTGTCCACAATCTCGAAGCCATGGCGCGCCATGACGGGAATGCCGTTGGGGTACTGTGGGTTCTGGGCTGCGTTGGCCGCCTCTGCATCATCTGCCTCGGCGTTGGCCAGCATGTGGGTGACGGTGTAGCTGTCGGAGTCGTAGAGGGTGTGCATAGGAAGCATGATAGGGCCTGTATTGCAATTGGATGCAAACCCTGTGAATTCAAGAGGTTACAAGCGTAGGGGCTATTTCTGCGTTGAGCGCCACTGTTGGTCTACAAAGTCGCCGTTGCGCTGCGTCAGGCGAATGCGCACCGGCAAGTAACCCAGTTCCGGGGCCATCCAGATTTCGGTTTTGGGATCAAATTCGCCAGCCGGGTCGCGCCACAGGCGCAGTGCACTGATTTCGCCACCGGGCATGTTCAGCTGTTCCATGGCGCCAACCGTGAACACCCACGAATCGGCTGAACGCGGCCCCACCGCCTGAAAGGCCAGGGTGCTGCCGTTGGGATATCCATTGGGTTCGCCCGCAAGCATGGACGCCACCTGCATGAAGATGCTGAGCTGGTCCTGGGCGCCGGCCAACAGCGGCACATCGGGCGTGTTGGCGCTGAAAGTGATCTTGCCCTTTTCGCGTTCGAAATGTGCGGCCACCTCACTCTTGACCTTGTCGCCAAAGCGGGTGGGTTCCAGCCCCTGCGCGGTCAACGCGCCGGTGCTGGTCTGCACCCGCGAGCCCAGCAAAAAGTGGCTGATTTCCATGCGGGCGTCGTAGCGCTGGCCGTCCTGCTTCCACACCAACTCGGCATTCACGTAGTACGGAAAGCCTTTCACCTCACCCGTGATGGCGTACTTGAGCCGCGCCGAAGGCGGAATCACGAAGTTGCGCACTGTCTTGACTGGCAGGGGTTTGGGTGCGGTCGGCGTCGGGATCTCGGCGGCTGCCAATAGCGTCGGGGTCTCAGGGGTGGGAGGCTCGACTGGCAATGATGGCGCTATCGTTTCAGTAGCTGGCTGCGTAGTGTTGTCGAGGGCTGGAGGGGCATTTTCTTCCAAGGAATGGTTGACAAACAGGCTGGCAATCTGGGTGGGGCGCTTACCAGCTTTTGCGTGGATGGGTGCCACACGCCCCGGGTTCACGGCCACCGGTTGCGTGGTGGGTGCGGCGCGCGCGGGAGGCGGAGCGTCAATGGTCCTGGTGGTAAAGGCCCAACTGCTGGCGCCTTCGCGATCCTCATGTGCGGCCAGCGCCAGCGGGGCAGCCCGCAGCACGACCCAGTGCGCCAGCAGCACAACCAGCGTCAGCAGTACCAAGCGCCAGGCTGGGCGCCGTCGGGCAAGGGTGGGGGTGGTGTGTGCGGGCATGGTTGGGAACTGGGGCTGTGCCAGAGCAGTTTAATTCAGAGCGACAATTCCCACATGAAACTCGCTACCTACAAAGATGGTTCGCGCGACGGCCAACTGGTCGTGGTCTCGCGCGACCTCAGCCAGGCGCATTACGCCTCCCACATTGCCAACCGCCTGCAGCAGGTGCTGGACGACTGGAATTACCTCTCGCCCCAGTTGCAGGATGTGTACGAGCGCCTGAACGCCGGGCGCGCCCGCCACGCCTTCCCGTTTGACCCGTTGCAGTGCATGGCACCCCTGCCGCGCGCCTACCAGTGGGCCGATGGCTCGGCCTATATCAACCACGTGGAGCTGGTGCGCAAGGCGCGTGGCGCCGAGGTGCCTGAGAGTTTTTACACCGACCCCCTGATGTACCAGGGCGGCAGCGACGACCTGCAGGGCGCATGTGACCCCATCGTCTGCGCCAACCTGGACTGGGGCCTGGACTTTGAGGCCGAAGTCGCTGTTATCACCGGCGACATTCCCCAGGGCTGCGCCGCCGACCGTGCGCTGGACGGCATCCGCCTGATCTTGCTGGTGAACGATGTGAGCCTGCGCAACCTGATTCCGTCCGAACTTGCCAAGGGCTTTGGCTTTGTGCAGAGCAAACCCGCCACGGCTTTCAGCCCGGTGGCCGTGACGCCCGATGAACTGGGCGACGCCTGGATCAAGGGCCGCGTCCACCTGCCGCTTGCCAGCACCTGGAATGGCCGCAAGGTCGGCCTGTGCGACGCCGGGCCGGAGATGACCTTCCACTTTGGCCAGCTGATTGCCCATTTGGCCAAAACGCGCAATGTGCGCGCCGGCTCCATTATCGGCTCGGGTACGGTCAGCAACCAGGGTGTAACCAAAGGCACGGGCGACAAGGCCCGCACCGACTGGCCCAAGGGCTACAGCTGCATCGCCGAAAAACGCGCCACAGAAACCATTATGGATGGCCAGCCCAGCACCGCCTTCATGCAGTACGGCGACACCATCCGCATCGAGATGAAGAACGCAGAAGGTCAGAGTATTTTTGGGGCGATTGAGCAGGAAGTGGTGGCGCCGCTTACCCCTTCATCAACTGCACCACAAACGTCTTGATTCCGCGCAGCAGCATTTCCACCGCGACCGATACCAGCACCAGGCCCATCAACCGCTCCACGGCGGTGACCAGCCGCGTGCCAATAACGCGCTGAATGCGCTCGGCCGATACCAGCACCACGGCGCTGATAGCCATGGTCACGCACAGGGCGCCTATCCATTCCAGGCGCCGCTCAGGTTGCTGCGATACCAGCAACAGAACGGTGGCCAGGGCAGACGGCCCGGCAATGGCCGGAACGGCCAGTGGCACGATCAACGGCTCTGCCAACTGCTGCTCTTCGGCGGAGCTGGCCGGCGGGAACACCATGCGCAGTGCGATCAGGAACAGGATGACGCCGCCGCCAATTTGCAGCGCCAGTTCGCTCAGGTTCATCACCCGCAGGAAGCCTTCACCCACAAACATGAAGGTCAGCAACAAGGCAAAGGCAATCAAAATTTCGCGCAGGATCACGCGGGCACGCCGCTCAGGCGCCACGGGCCGCAGCGCGTTGGCAAAGATCGGAATGTTGCCAATGGGATCGGTGATCAGCACCAGCAAAATGGTGGCGGAGAGAAAGGTGTATTGCATCATGGTGGGTCTATTGTGCGGTGACGGTGGGTGTGCGTAGTCTGCCAAAGAATTGACCCAGGTTAAGGTTGTGCTGGCCTCATCGTTGATAATGCGGCTCATGCGAACCCTGCGCCACTTCACGACTTTCACCCGCCTTGTGCTGGCGTGGTTCGTGTTGTCGTTGGGTGTGGCGGTGGCGTCGCCCATCGTCAAACCGCAAGATATTTTGCTGGTGTGTACCGGTGCCGGTGCCATGAAGGTGTTGGTCAAGGCCGCCGACGGCAGCACCAGTGATCTGGGCTCTACCACCCTGGATTGCCCGCTGTGCGCCACCATGGCCGCGCCACCCCCGGTGGTTGGCCTCTGCGCCGAACCCACGCAACCCCTGGCCTACGCCCTGCAGGCCATTCCCAGCGCGCACATTGCTGCGCGCACCGCCGCGCCCATGCCGGCGCGCGGGCCCCCAACCGCCTGAACTATCAAACTTGTAGCGCCTTACGCCCTTTTGACGAGGGCTAGAGGCTGTTTTCTTGATATTTCGGAAGTTGTTTCATGCATTTGCATCGCATTGCGTTGGCCGTGGCCATTGCATTTCCTGTTTCGTTACCCATTGTTGTCCTCGCCCAGGGCGTCGCCACCGAAGCGCAGCTCCAATCCGTCCAAATTTCCAGTGCACGCGCGCCACTGGACCCCAACCTGCCCAGCAGCACGGCCAGCCGCACCGCCGAACAACTGCGCGAGCAGACCATCTACAACCCGGAAGACATTGCCGTCAACCTGCCCAGTACCACCATCCGCAAGCGCTACTTTGGCGACCGCAACGCCAACGTGGGCGGACGCAGCTACGGCACCCTGCAGCCGGGCCGCGCCCTGGTGTACCTGGATGGCTACCTGATTTCCAATTTCCTGGGCCGCTTTGATGCGCCGCGCTGGAACATGGTGAACGTCGAGGCCATTGACCGCATCGACGCGCTGTATGGCCCGTTTTCGGCGATCTACCCTGGCAACTCCATTGGCACCACACTGATCGTGAGTGAGCGCAAACCCAAGGGGCCTGGAGGCATCGGCCAGCATCAAGCTCAACCAGCAGGGTTTCAGTGAATACGGCACGAGCGAGAGCCTGACCAGCAAGCAGCTGTCCGCCCGCATCGCGTCGCGCCTGGATTCGGGCCTGTGGTACAGCCTGGGCCTACAACACCAGGACAGTCAGGGTCACCCCATGGGATATGCCAACGCGGTACGCGGGGCCACGGCGGGTGCCTTCGCCGCGCCCACAGCCAGCGCCACGCGGGTCAGCGGCATCCTCTACGATCTGGATCCGCAAAGCCGCGACCGCGCCATTTTTGGTGCCAACAGCATCGACCACAGCGTGCAAGACACCGCCAACCTGCGCCTGGGCTATGCGATTTCGCCCACACAGGAGATCGAGGGCCGCCTGTCCTGGTGGCACGATGACAGCTCCGTGCGCGCCAGCACCTATCTGCGCGATGCGCTGGGCAACCCGGTGTGGGGCGGTGTCGTGACCGATGGTGTGCGTCAGTTCACGCTGACGCCCGACGCCTTTGCGCCCAGTCTGCGTGATGAGGTGCATCGCCAGCTCGGTGTGACCTGGAAAACCAAGTACGCCAAGGGCTGGAACGCCTCGGTAGTGGCCACCGACTACCGCATCATCAGCGACGCAGCGCGCCAGGCCAATCTGGCCCAGCCGCAGGCTGACCTTGGCGGTGCCGGCAGTGTGACGCGGCGCGACGGTACTGGCTGGAACACCTTTGAAGTGCAGACCGCCTACACACCCACCGAAGGCGACTTTGGCAATGGCCAGCACGCGTTGGTGCTCGGCCTGCACCGCAACCAGTACCAGCTGGAAAACGTGGTCAACAACGCCAGTGATTGGCGCAGCACAGAGACCACGCAAAACCAAAGCTACTACGGCAAGACCACCATCACCGCGCTGTATGCGCAAGATGCCTGGAAGCTGCACCCGGACTGGATGCTGACCACCGGCCTGCGTTTTGAGAACTTTGAATCGCTGGATGGCTCGCAGTACTTTGCAGGCCCACCGGTGGCGCAAAGCAGCTTCCCCGGGCGCAGCCTCACGGCCCTGAGCCCCAAGCTGTCGCTGGCCTGGGGTGCCACGGACGATGTGGTGATCAAGACCAGCCTGGGGCGCGGCGTGCGCTTTCCCAATGTGGATGAACTGTTCAACGGCACCAAGACCGGTGCCAGCATCACCACCAGCGACCCCAATCTGCGGCCCGAAGTGTCGGATTCGCTGGAGTTGTCGGCCGAGCGCGAATGGGGCAAGCACTGGCTGCGCGCCAGCCTGTTCCGCGATGATGTGACTGACACCATCCTGCGCCAGACCGACGCCACGGTGACCCCCACCGTCACTCGCGTGAGCAACGTGGACAAGGTGCTGACCCAGGGTATCGAGCTGGTCTGGCAGAGTCGGGACGTGGGAATCCAGGGGCTGAATCTGGGCGGCAGCGCCACCTGGACCGATGCCACGGTTACCGCCAACGCGGCCAACCCGGCCCAAGTTGGTAAACAGTGGTTGCGCATCCCGCCACAGCGCTACACCGTGCAGGCCAGCTACCGACCCAACGCCGAATGGCTGTTTGGCGCTTCCTGGCGCTGGGCCAGCACCATGTTCAACACGGAGTTGAACATCGACAACAACCCCAATACCTATGGCGGCACCTCCAGCGTGAACCAGCTCGACCTCAAGGCCGCCTGGAAGTTTGCCAAGCACTGGGAGTGGAGCGCAGGCATCAACAACGTGGGCAACCAGCCGTCCTGGCAGGGTCACACCATGCCCCAGCGCAGCGTGCAGACTGAAGTGCGTTACAGCCTGCTGTGAGGATGGCCACCATGAACCGACGCACCATGAAGCAAGCCACCATCACCCACCTGCTGCGCCTGGCCCTTGTGGCGCTGGGCCTTGCCACTGTGTTGGCTCAAGCGCACGAAGGGCCTATGGCGGTGCCCGACGCCAAGGCCGCAGCCGCCAAGCCGGCGCGCAAACCCCGGGCGCAACTGGCGGTGGGCACCGCCTTTGCGCCAGATGGCACCCTGTGGCTGGTGGGGCTCAATGCCGACAACCAGTTGTTTGTACAAACGACCACCACCACCACGGCCACCGCACCGTCCACCCGCGCCCCGCGCTGGAGCGCACCGCGCGTGCTGGACACCACGGGCGATGCAGTCTCTGCCGATGGCGAAAACCATCCCAAGCTGGCCTTTGGTCCCAAGGGCTACGCAGTGATCAGCTACACGCAACCCGGTGCCAAGCCCTACACCGGCATGATCCGCATGCTGCGCTCGACCAACGGCGGGAAAACCTTCTCGCAACCCTTCACCGTGCATGCCGACCGCCAGGAGATCACCCACCGTTTCGAGTCCATCGCCTTTGACGCCCAGGGTGTGTTGCATACCCTGTGGTTGGACAAGCGCGACCTGGAAACGGCGCCGCGCGGCGCCAACGGCAAGCCCGACTACCGTGGCGCAGCGGTGTACCGCAACACCTCGGTGGATGGCGGTGCCACCTTTGGCCCCGATATAAAGCTGGCTGACCACAGTTGTGAATGCTGCCGCATTGCGCTGGCGCAAGGCCAGGACGGCCATGTGCGTGCCCTGTGGCGTCATGTGTTTGAGCCCAATGTGCGGGACCACGCCTTTGCGTCACTCGATGCGGATGCACCGCAAATGCCCCAGCTCGTGCGCGCCACTTTTGACGACTGGCACATCGACGCCTGCCCGCACCACGGGCCCGGTCTGGCCGCGGCGGCGGGTGGCGGCTTTCATGCTGTGTGGTTTGGCGCCCGCCAAGAAGGCGGCCAGGCTGTATCCGCCGTGCGCTATGGCCGCCTGCTGGCAGACGGCAGCCCCGATGAAAAGACAGTGCGCCGCCTGCCCGATGAGCGCGCCGAGCATGCCGATGTCGCAGCCCAGGGCGCACGCGTGGCCGTGGTCTGGCGCAGCACCGATGGCATGACCAGCACGCTTAAAGTCTGGCTGTCTGCCGACGGTGGCCAGCACTTTCATGTCAAAACACTTGCCCAAGCTCAGGGCGACAACGACCACCCGCGTCTGGCGCAACAGGGTGGGCGTCTGGTGGTAGTCTGGCGCACTGCAAAGGAGGTACAGCTTCATGACATTCCCTGGTAAATGGCCGCGCCGCGCTTGGCTAGCTACAGCCTTGGTATTTACGGTTTCTTATATGCAAAATGGGCTTGCAGCCCTCGATCACAGTACACATAGCGCTATCAAAAACGTAGTCGATTTTGATCAAACCACCTGGAAGCATTTGCTGGCCAAGGGTGCACGCCCTGCGGCCTACGTGTTCACCAACAGCTTTTGTTCCACCTGCCCTGAAGTGTTTGAACTGTTGCAGCAAACCGTGCAGCAGAATGCGCAGCCAACGGGCCAGCCGGTGGAGCTGGCGGCCATTCTGATGGATGTGCGCGGCGAGCGGGCGCTGGCCCACGCCCACCACTATGCTGGCGTAACCAGCATTTACGCCTTTGACGGTTTTGAGCCGGCTATTCGCCAGGCCATCGACCCGAAATGGCGCAATATCACGCCCTATGTGGTGCTCGTGGCGCGCAACGGCAAACAGCAGCGCGTAACCGGTCAGCCCACACTCGCCCAGCTCAAGGCCTGGTTGAATTGAACCCTGAACGTTGACCCCTTTTTTAACCTGAGGAAAACCACCATGAAACTCAACACCATCACCGCCATCCTCGCCCTGTCATGTGGCGCCCTGTTCGCCCAGGCTGCGAGCGCCCAGACCGTGGACGTACAAGGTGCCTGGGCCCGCGCCACCGTGCCGGGCCAGAAGGCTACCGGCGCCTTTATGAAATTGACTGCAAAGGACGGTACCAAGCTGGTGTCCGTTTCCACCCCCGCCGCCGGTGTGAGCGAGGTGCACGAGATGAAGATGGACGGCGACGTGATGAAGATGCGCGCCGTGCAGGGTGGCCTGGACCTGCCCGCCGGTAAGGCGGTTGAACTCAAGCCCGGCGGCTACCACGTGATGTTGATGGACCTGAAGGCGCCGCTGGCCAAGGACAGCACCGTGGCCCTGACGCTAATGTTCAAGGACGCAAAGGGTGTGGAGAGCAAGCAAGAAGTCACGCTGCCTGTGAGCGCCGTCGCACCCGTGGGGACCATGGCCCCTAGCGATCACAAGCACTGATCGTTAGCCGTCCACGCGCATGTCGTCCACTGCATTTTGCAGGCTGATGCGCCACCCTCGGGTGGTGTGGTTAGCCTTGCTCATTGCAATCTTGGGGGCCCTGGCGACTCCCATGTCGCATGCCATGGCGAGTGGCGATTGGATGGGGTTGGTGCAGGTCTGCACCAGTACAGGCACCCAAACGGTTTCTTCGGACTCTGCGCCTGTGGGGCGGGAGTCTGCGCCCCTCATGGCGCATTGCCCCTTGTGTCTGCACCACGCAGACAGTCTTGTAGCGCCACCGGGCTTGCAGGTGCAGGCATCCCCTGTGGTGTACCTACAAAGGATTGCATCTGTCTGGCAGGCCACGTTTACCAGCACGTACTTTGCGTTTGCACCGCCCCCACGCGGGCCACCGCGTTTCATCTGAGTCGGTTTTTTTGCTTGCCGCACGCTGCGTCGTGCGCCTGCGCCTCTCTCATTTGAAAACGCAAACCAGGTATCCCCGTGTCACCATTCACCCTTCGTGCTCTTCCATGGTCCATTGCCATGGCCTTTCCCGCTCTGTCGTTTGTCGCCAGCCCCGTAATGGCAGTCGACGGCCCATCTCCATCTATTACCCTGTCGCCGGTTGTGGTTGTCGAAACCAAGCCGGTCGATCCGCTGGCTGGTACCACTTTGTTGGGCGGCTCCGGCCTGGCTCGCAAACGCGCAGCCACCAGCGATACAGCCGGTTTGCTGGGCGATGTTCCTGGCTTGAGCCTGTTTGGCGCGGGTGGTGTGTCCAGCCTGCCAACGCTGCACGGCCTGGCAGATGACCGTCTGCGCATCAAGGTCGATGGCATGGACCTGATTTCGGCGTGTGCCAACCACATGAACCCGCCGCTGTCCTACATTGACCCCAGCAACGTGGGTAGCATCGAAGTATTTGGTGGCATCACCCCGGTGAGCGCTGGCGGTGACAGCATTGGCGGTGCTATCGTCGTCCATTCGGCAGCGCCCGAGTTTGCCCAAGCCGGGCAGGGCACCCTGGTAAAGGGCCAGGCGGGTACCTTTTACCGCAGCAACGGCAATGGTCGGGGTACCAACCTGTCCTTGCTGGTAGCTGGCGAGAATGTGAGCCTGAATTACGCCGCATCCACCGCGCAGTCGGGCAACTATGAAGCCGCACAGGCTTTCAAGACGGGGCTGGTACCCACGACAACCGTCAGCACACCGGGGCCCAAGGAAGTGGGTTCATCCCTGTTCAAGTCCAACAACCAGTCCTTGGGTTTGGCATGGCACAACGAAAACCGCCTGCTGGAACTCAAGCTGGGTTCGCAGGACATTCCGTACCAGGGCTTCCCCAACCAGCGCATGGATATGACGCGCAACACCAGCGACCAGGCCAACCTGCGCTACACCGGCCAGTACGACTGGGGCCAATTGCAGGCGCGTGTTTACAACGAGAATACCCGCCACACCATGAACTTCCTGGAGAACAAGCTGGGCAGCGTCACGTCACTGGGCATGCCCATGGACACCGAAGGCAAGAACACCGGCGCATTGGTCAAGGCTGATGTCAACCTGTCCACCCGCGATGCGTTGGCCGTAGGCGCCGAATACCAGCGCTACCGCATGAGCGACTGGTGGGACCCGGTCAGCGCCACCCCCGGCATGATGGCACCCAACAAGTTCTGGAACATCCGCGATGGTCAGCGTGACCGCGCCGACGTGTTTGCCGAGTGGGATGCGAAATGGAGCACCCAGTGGCAATCGCAAGTAGGTGTGCGCAGCGCCAGCGTGACCATGGATGCCGGCAAGGTGCAGGGTTACAACGCCATGGCTGGCATGATGGGCTACGGCGATCCCGCCAACCCCACATCGGTTCCTGGTGCGTTCAATGCCCTGGACCACAAGAAGACCGACAACAACCTGGATTTGTCGGCCCTGCTGCGCTACACGCCCGATACCCAAAGCAGCTTTGTCGGGGGCTTTTCGCGCAAGAGCCGCTCGCCCAACCTGTACGAACGCTTTGCCTGGTCGACCAACAACAACATGGTCATGAACATGATCAACTGGATGGGCGACGCCAATGGCTATGTGGGCAACCTGAACCTCAAGCCCGAAACCGCCAACACCCTGAGCGCCACGGCCGACTGGCACGATGCCGCCCGGGCCCAATGGGGTCTGCAGGTCACGGCGTACACCACCTATGTGCAGGACTACATCGATGCGGTTGCCTGCGCGGCGGTAGGCAAGGTTTGCCCGGTACGGACCGATAACTTCGTCAACCTGAGCTTTTCCAACCAAAGCGCCCGGCTGTCCGGGGTGGATATTTCTGGCTACCGCACCCTGTCAGATGCAGACGCTGCTGGCAGTTACAAGTTGACCGGGCAAATCAGTTACCTCAAGGGCAAGAATGGCGACACGGACGCTGGCCTGTACAACACCATGCCGCTCAACGCCAAGCTGGCGTTGGTGCAGACAACCGGGCGCTGGACGAATACCGTCGAGGCGCAATTTGTGGATGCCAAAACCGAGGTGTCCAAGATTCGCAATGAACAGCAAACGGCCGGCTACGGACTGCTCAACCTGCGCAGCAGCTTCGAGTGGAAAGTGGTTCGCCTGGATCTGGGTGTGGATAACGTACTGGACCGCTTCTATACGTCCCCATTGGGCGGCGCGTACGTGGGGCAGAGCCCCAAAACCTGGGGCATACCGGTGCCGGGGCCAGGGCGCTCCATTTACGCGGCCATCAGTGCGCGGTTTTAAATGCGAGTGAACGAGGAGGGTTCCATGCAATCAAGTTTTAACACCGATCGGGTTCTGGCCTCGCCTGGGGCGGTCACTGCGCCCTTCGCCAGGGCGTTGTTCGATCAGTCCATCGCCCTATTTTTGGGTGGCGAGCCTGAAGCTGCGCGGATGATCTTGCACGAGGTGGTCAAGGCAACGGTCGGATTTGAGTTGCTGGCCGAGCTAACCAATCGGTCGTGCGCCAACCTGCGCTCCATGCTGTCATCCAAGGGCCGGCCCGGTATGGACAACCTGTCGAGCATTTTCCGGATCCTTCGGGATTGGCTGCATGTACGGGTTGATGTGCAGGTGCTGGATGCAGCCTAGATCGGTTGGGGGTGGTAATCGTTTAGCAATAAAGCACGACATTGGAGTAAGCTGTCAACTGTTCAAAGTAGACAACCTCCCATGGAGTGCATATGAGCGATACAGATACCACCGGTTTCGGCAAATTCGTTCCCGGCTTTGATTTCCTGCAAAACATCGCCAAGGGTGCCAGCAATAACATTCCACAGATGCCCAATCTGGGGAACTGGGTTGCACCCACGCTCAACGTGGAAGAGCTGGAAAAACGCATTGAAGAGCTCAAGGCTGTGCATTTTTGGCTGGAACAAAACTCCCGCGCCCTGGGCGCCACCATCCAGGCGCTGGAGGTGCAGAAAATGACCTTGGCCACCCTCAAGGGCATGAACTTCAACATTGGCGATGTGGCCAACGCCCTCAAGCTCAAGGCGGCCGAGTCCGTGCACACCGGTGTGCAGCGCGTGACCGAGCGCGCTGCATCCACCGCCAAGACCATTAGCGATGTGGCCACCGGATCGGGCAGTGCCGGTGCCAAGGTGAGTAAGGCGGCAGCGGGTGTGGGTTCGATGGTGGATCCGATGCACCTGTGGGGCTCACTCACCCAACAGTTTCAGCAGATTGCAGCTGGCGCATTCAAAGAGGCATCCACCAAGACCGCCGTGGATATGACCAAAAACATGGCAACCGGCATGGCCAAGGGGGCCATGAAATCCGCCAAAGCAGCTGGCAAGAAGGCCGCCAGTGGCGCGGTCAAGCGTGTAACCAAGCCTGCGGCGCGCAAAACTGCGCCCCGCAGCCGGTAGGGTCGGCTCACGCAATACCTCCGCAGTGGGTGCGGATATGAAGCTCTTTCCCTACGCCCACGCCACCCATCCGCAGTGGCAGATGGCTGCCGCCCTGGTTCTGGCGCAGTTGCGTGCGCAAATGGCGTTGCACGGCTATGCCAGTACGCCCACATTGGCGTTGCTCTACATCACCGACCACTATGCTGGTGCGGCCCAAGACATTCTGGAGCACCTGGGCGCCGAACTGCCCCTGGTGACCGACTGGTCGGGCACGGTAGGTGTGGGCATCATGTCCAACAACATGGAATATTGGGACGAGCCAGCCATGGCCGTCATGTTGCTGGAGTTGCCCAGCGATCAGTACCGCGTATTTTCCGGGGTGGCGCCGCTGGGCCTGGGCTTTGAGGCCCATACTGCCTTGGTGCACGCCGACCCTGGCACTGCTGACCTGGGCGAACTGATTGTGGAAATGGCCCAGCGTACCGACGCCGGCTACCTGTTTGGTGGCCTCTGTAGCAGTCGCGGCCAATCCGTGCAATTTGCGGTGGCGGGCAACGGCAACATAAGCGGTCACGGTGCCGCCAGTGGGGTATTCAGTGGCGGCCTCAGTGGTGTGGCCTTTGGCCCGGACGTGGCCATGGTGTCACGCGTCACCCAGGGTTGTACACCGGTTTCTGTGGCGCATACGGTCACGGAGGCTGATCACAACGTTGTGGTCACGCTCGACGGCGCACCAGCGCTGGACGTGATGCTGGGTGATCTGTCGATTTCGCTCCAGCAACCCCAGGAGGCAATGGAGGTGCTGCGTGCCACTCTGGTCGGTCTGGTGCCGGCACAGGGTTTACGGTCTGATGCCGTACAACGCAGTGGCCACTTTGGCGAGGACGTGGTGGTGCGTCACATCATCGGGCTGGACACCGGGCGCCATGGCGTTGCTGTGGCGGACCGGGTTGAGGCCGGCACGCAACTGGTGTTTTGCCAGCGTAATGTGCAGGCCGCACGGGCCGATCTGACCCGCATCTGTGCCGAAATCCGTGAAGAACTGGAGCCCCAGGAACAAGCACTCGAAACCGCGCATGCAGTACAGGCATCGACGCGGGAAGCCGAGCCCCACCCAGCCCGTCGCATTGCCGGTGCGATCTATGTGAGCTGCACGGGTCGCGGCGGCCCCCACTTTGGCGGACCCAGTGCCGAGTTGCAATTGGTGCGCCGCGCCCTAGGCGATGTGCCCCTGGTCGGTTTTTTCGCTGCTGGAGAAATTGCGCACAGCCATCTATATGGCTACACCGGCGTGTTGACCGTGTTTATCGCGTCACCTGGGGAGGACGCTATGTGACAGTCTGTTGCAGTGTCAAGGGTTGTCAAGCATGAAAATTCGCCATTTGAACCGGCTCATGGTGAGTTTGACCCTGCTCATCCTGCTGGCCGTGGGCGCGCTGGTTTTGGCGCTTTTAACCACGCAGGGCCGTATTGCTGCCAGCGAACAACAGCACTGGCGGGCGCATCTACTGGCCGATGAATTGCTGCAGAGTTCAGATGACATGAGTCGCATGGCCCGCAGTTATGTGGCCACCGGCGATGTGCAGTTTGAACAGCACTATTTCGAGATTCTCGGCATTCGCAATGGTCTGCACCCACGACCCGACCACTACGATTCGACCTACTGGCATCTTGCCGGTGTGGGCAGGGCACTCGCTGTGGCGCCCGGAGAGACCGTACCTTTGCTCTCCCTGATGGAACGTGAGGGTGTTCAGGGTCAGGATTTTGCGCCGCTGCGCGAGTCCCAAGCGCAGTCCGATGTGCAGTTGGACATGGAGCGTCAAGCCTTTGCCGCCATGAAAGGGCTGTTTGCCGATGCCGCTGGGGCTTACACGGTGCGCGGCGCCCCCGATCCACACCTGGCCAACAACTTGCTGTACAGCGAACGCTATGCAGACGCCAAGGCCCGCATCATGGCGCCTATCCAGCAGTTTTCTGACGCGATCGATGTGCGCAACCAAACCCGTATCGACAGCCTGCGCGCTGCCATGAGAACCCAGGTACTGCTGCTGTTGGTGCTGGTCGGTGCCACGTTGATTGGCCTGTTTGCTTTTGTCCGCTACAACAGGCGTGCCGTTCTGATACCGCTGCAACGCCTGGGGCACCACGCACAGCGTCTGATGCGGGGCCGCTATGACGCACGCATTCACTTGCAAAGTGACAATGAACTGGCCGAACTGGGCGCTCATTTCAATGCCATGGCCCAAGCACTGGAAAACGACGCGGCGCAGCGCCTGCAGTCCGAACAGGCAACTGAAAAGGCCGTGGCCGACTTGGCCGCACGCGAGCTGCTGCTGCAACAAATTTTGGATACTTCCAGCGTAGGCATCTTTCTGATCAACCTGGAGGGACGCATCACCCACGTGAACCGGCGTACTGCGGAAATGTTTCACTGGACCATTGCAGAGCTGACAGGCAAGGAGTATGTGGATCTGGTTGCGCCGCCGCAGCGAGAAATCGGGCGCAACCGGATGCTCCAATTGCTTGCTGGAGAAATCCCGCTGTCCGAAGTGGAGCGCCGCTACTGGCGTGCCGACGGAAGTGAATTCTGGGGCCATCTGTCCGGGCGACGCATGCTGGCTGTGGATGGCCAGACCGTGGGGCTGGTGGCCGTGATGGCAGATATTACCGACAGTAAGCGCGCTGAGGAGCGCCAGCAGCATCACAACCGTGTGCTCAAGTGTCTGGCGGATAAGGTTTCCATGCAGGCGGTGCTTGAGACCATGGTTTTGGACGTGCAAGCGATGCAGCCCACCAGTCTGTGCAGCATTCTGTTGCTGGATGCCCAAGGACAACATCTCCACCATGTTGCGGCACCCAGTCTGCCGGTCTTTTTTATCCAGGCTTTGGATGGCGCGGCCATTGGGATGGGTGTCGGCTCCTGCGGTACGGCGGCCTTTACCGGAAAGGTGGCGATAGTGGAGGACATCGCCACCCATCCCTGGTGGATACCGTTTCGGGACCTGGCGCAGCAAGCCGGATTGGCCGCGTGCTGGTCGCAGCCCATTCTGTCGGCACAGGGACGGGTGCTGGGTACCTTTGCCATTTACCACCGCACGCCGGGCGGCCCTTCGGCAGCGGATATCGAGCTGATTGAGGACGAGGCTCGGCTGGCGGCCCTGGTGATTGAGAAGTCGCACGCCGACAGCCGCCTGCAGCTGGCCGCCAGCGTGTTCAGCCATGCCCGCGAAGGCATCATCATCTCCGATGCAGCTGGAATTATCGTGGAAGTGAATGCCACTTTCACCGAGATCACCGGTTATACCCGCGAGGAAGCTGTCGGGCAGTCTCCACCCAAGCTTCTCAAATCAGGCCATCAAGGGCGAGAGTTCTATGAGAATCGACACCGCGTGCTGCAGGAAAAGGGTTACTGGACCGGCGAGGTCTGGAACCGGCGCAAAAGCGGCGAGGTGTTTGCCGAGATGCTCACCATCAGTGCAGTGCGCGATGCGGCAGGTGAATTGACCAACTATGTGGCACTGTTTACTGACATCACGCCACTCAAGGAACACCAGCGCCAGCTGGAGCACATTGCCCACTTCGACGCGCTGACCGGCCTGCCCAACCGCGTGCTGCTGGCCGACCGCATGCAGCAGGCCCTGACACAGAGCCAGCGCCGGGGCTTACCGGTCGCGGTGCTGTACCTGGACCTGGATGGTTTTAAGGCCGTGAACGACACCCATGGCCACGGCGTAGGGGACGAGTTGCTGGTGGCGCTGGCGCACCGCATGAAGGGTGCGCTGCGAAATGGTGACACTTTGGCGCGTATTGGTGGGGATGAGTTCGTGGCGGTGCTGGTGGATCTGGAATCGGTGGGGGATGCCCAACCGGTGCTGCAGCGCCTGCTGCAGGCCGCAGCGGACCCTGTGGATATGGGCAGCAACAGTCTTCAGGTTTCTGCCAGCATTGGCGTTACGGTCTATCCCCAGGATGGCGTGGAAGCCGACTTGTTACTGCGTCACGCTGACCAGGCCATGTATGTGGCCAAGCAGGCCGGCAAGAATCGTTACCACCTGTTTGACGTGGCCCAGGATACGGCGGTCAAGACCCAACGCGAAAGCCTGCAGCATGTGGCGCGTGGCCTGCAGCGCAACGAGTTCGTTCTGTACTACCAGCCCAAGGTCAATATGGCAAGCGGTGCGGTGATTGGCGTCGAGGCCCTGATCCGCTGGCAGCACCCCGAACGCGGGCTGCTGGCACCAGCCGCCTTTTTACCGTTGATCGAAGACCATCCCATCAGCGTGACGCTGGGCGAGTGGGTGATTGCCGCCGCCCTGGGGCAGATGACCCAATGGCGTGCACAGGGGCTGGACGTGGCAGTGAGCGTAAACATTGGCGCGCGCCAGTTGCAGCTGAACGACTTTGCTGCGCGCCTGACCCAGTTGTTGGCGCAGTACCCCAATGTGCCACGCCAGCGCCTGGAGCTGGAGATTCTGGAAACCAGTGCACTGCAAGACATCACCCAGGTGTTCCAATCCATCCTTGCCTGTCAGGCTATGGGTGTGCGCTTTGCGTTGGACGATTTTGGCACCGGTTATTCGTCCCTGACCCATCTGCGCCATTTGCCGGCCGAGGTCATCAAGATCGACCAGAGTTTTGTGCGCGACATGCTTGAAGACCAGGACGACCTGGCCATCGTCAAGGGCGTGATTGGCCTGGCCTCAGCCTTCCACCGTGAGGTGATTGCCGAAGGGGTGGAGACGGCTGAACACGGCCGCTTGTTGCTGGAGCTGGGATGCGAGCAGGCCCAGGGTTTCGGCATTGCTCGCCCCATGCCGGCGCAAGAACTGCCTGACTGGGTGCGCAGCTGGCAGGTCAAAGCAATCTGGACAGTTTGATTTTTGCTATGAAAATAGAAGCGCATTGCGTAGACTTGACGAGGGCTAGAGGTCAAATGCCTCGTGATCTCTGTTGCTTGAACTGCGCCCGGAACGTACCGAACGTGCCCGCGTCCAGCGCCGCGCGCACCTCGGCCATGAGGTTCAGGTAGTAGTGCAGGTTGTGCACCGTGGCCAGCATGGGGCCCAGCATTTCGCCGCAGCGGTCCAGGTGGTGCAGGTAGGCTCTAGAAAAACCCTCGCGCCCGCCCTGGTCCCATGAGGCGCCCGATGTGCCGGCGCAGGCGTAGCAGGTGCAACTGCTGTCCAGCGGCTGGTGGTCGGTCTTGTGGCGGGCGTTGCGAATTTTCAGGTCGCCAAAGCGGGTAAACAGCGTGCCGTTGCGCGCGTTGCGGGTGGGCATGACGCAGTCGAACATATCCACGCCGTCAGCCACGCCTTGCACCAAGTCTTCAGGTGTGCCCACGCCCATCAGGTAGCGCGGTTTGTGTGCGGGCAGGCGGTGCGGTGTGTGCGCCATGATGCGGTTCATTTCGTCCTTGGGCTCGCCCACGCTCACGCCACCGACCGCGTAGCCGGGGAAATCCACTTCAACCAACTGGTCCAGCGACTCCTGGCGCAGATTCTCAAACATGCCGCCTTGCACAATGCCAAACAGGGCGTTGGGGTTCTCCAGTTTGGTGAATTCGGCCTGGCAGCGCTTGGCCCAGCGCAGGCTCAGCTCCATGGACGTGCGGGCCTCGCGCTCGGTGGTGATGTGGCCCTTGGTGTCATATGGCGTGCATTCGTCGAACTGCATGACGATGTCGCTGTTCAGCACGGTCTGGATCTGCATGCTGATCTCGGGCGTCAAAAACAGCTTGTCGCCGTTGACGGGGCTGGCGAACTTGACGCCTTCTTCGCTGATTTTGCGCATCTCGCCCAAGCTCCACACCTGAAAGCCGCCCGAATCGGTGAGGATCGGCTTGTTCCACTTCTCAAACGCGTGCAGGCCGCCAAAGCTGGCCATCACGTCCAGCCCCGGGCGCATCCACAAATGGAAGGTGTTGCCCAAAATGATCTGCGCGCCCATGTCTTCCAGGCTGCGCGGCATCACGCCTTTGACCGTGCCGTAGGTGCCTACCGGCATGAAGATGGGGGTTTGCACCACGCCATGGTTGAGCGTCAGCGTGCCGCGACGGGCGTGGCTGGTGGTGTCAGTTTTGAGAAGGTCGAATTGCAGCATGAGGCTATGGTCCGGTAGTGTGGGGTCAGGCGGGTTGACGTGCCAGCAACATGGCATCGCCATAGCTGAAGAAACGGTATTCGCGGGCAATGGCGGTGCGGTAGAGCGCCATGATGGGGTAATAACCGGCAAAGGCGCTGACCAACATCATCAGGCTGCTTTTGGGCAGGTGGAAGTTGGTGACCAGCAGGTCGATTAGCTTGAACTCAAATCCCGGGGTAATGAAGATGCGGGTGTCTCCCGTGGCGATGCCGCTGTGTGCCCAGCTCTCCAGGGTGCGCACGGTGGTAGTGCCAACGGCTACAACGCGATCACCGCGCGCCCGGCAGTCGGCAATGGCTTGCTGCGTGGCGGCGGGCACCTCGTACCACTCGCTGTGCATGTGGTGCTCACTCAAATTTTCGGTTTTGACCGGCTGGAAAGTTCCCGCGCCCACGTGCAGCGTCACATGCGCGCGCTGCACGCCCATGGCGTCCAACTGGTCCAAAAGCGCCTCGTCAAAGTGCAGGGCGGCCGTGGGCGCAGCCACGGCTCCAGGATTCTTGGCAAACACGGTCTGGTACCGAATAGCGTCTTCGGCCGAATCGGTGTGGGTGATGTAGGGTGGCAGCGGCACGTGGCCGTGGGCTTCCATTAGCGTGTAGGGGTCGTTGCCCGCGTCGTTGGAGAGTACAAAGCGGAACAGTGGGCCATCGGCATCGGGCCAGCGGCCCAGCAGGGTGGCGCACAGGCCGTCTTCTTGGCCCGACGCGCACACCAGCTTCAGCGTGGCGCCAACTTCGGGCTTTTTGCTGACCCGCATATGGGCCGCCACCTGGTTGCCGCCAAGCACACGTTCCACCAACAGTTCGACCTTGCCGCCTGTCGCCTTTTCGCCAAACAGTCGCGCGTTGATGACCTTGGTGTCGTTGAAAACCAGCAGGTCGCCCGCGCGCAGCAGGCCCGGCAGGTCGTGGAAGATGCGATCCACCGGGGGGCTGGTGCGACCATCGAGCAGGCGCGAGCCACTGCGTTCGGGGGCTGGATGCTGGGCAATCAGGCTCTGCGGTAGCTCAAAATCGAAGTCGCTGAGCGTGTGGGACGTGGTGACGGTGTTGGTCACCGCTGTAGTAGCAGGTAGAGACATAGTGCTTGAGGGGCGGACAAGCCCCGTACCAAGGAAAAAGAACAGGCAGAATTGTCCCATGCCGCAAAGTTCCGCTCACAGCCCTACCACCAAGCCCAGCGGCAAGGTCGAAAAGAGCCCCACGCAGAAGGCGTTGGAGAAGCTGGGGCTCAAACGCGACATCGATTTGGCCCTGCACCTGCCCCTGCGTTACGAAGACGAAACCCGCATTACCAAGCTGGACGAGGCGCGCGAGGGCGATCATCTGCAGATCGAAGGTGCGGTCACGGCCTGCGAGGTCAGCTATCGTCCGCGCAGACAACTCATTGTCACGGTGAACGACGGCACCGACACCTGCACGTTGCGGTTCTTCAACTTTTACCCGTCACAGCAAAAAGCGCTGGCCGTGGGTAACCGCATCCGGGCCCGGGGCGAGGTCAAAGGCGGTTTTATAGGCTGGACTATGTTGCACCCGGCCTTTCGCGCTGCGGGCGGTGACTTGCCCACGGCGCTCACGCCCATCTATCCAACGGTGGCAGGCCTGTCGCAGCCGGTGTTGCGCAAGGCGGTGCAGGCCGGGCTGGCCCGAGCCGAGCTTTCCGATACCTTTGCACCCGGTGATTTGGATACGATTAGCAGTCATATTGGGCATCAGCCCTTGTGGACACTACGTCAGGCACTATCATTTTTGCACCACCCCACGCCGGATGTGTCGTTGGAAACGTTGTCGGATCACAGCCATCCGGCCTGGCAGCGCCTCAAGGCAGAAGAGTTGCTGGCGCAGCAGTTGTCGCAATTGCAGTCGCGTCGCGAACGTGCCCGGTTGCGCGCCCCGCGGTTGACCATGCTGGCCGATGAGCCCCAGGAAGGGGATTCTGAGCCCATCACGCCGGTGCTGCTGCCGCTCTACACCGAGTTGCTGGCGAAGCTGCCGTTTGCGTTGACCGCTGCACAGCAGCGCGTCTGTGCCGAGGTGGCCCGTGATCTGGCCCGCCCGGTACCCATGCACCGTTTGCTGCAGGGCGATGTGGGTTCAGGCAAGACCGTGGTGGCAGCGCTGGCGGCCACCATCTGCATTGACACCGGCTGGCAATGTGCGCTGATGGCTCCCACCGAAATTTTGGCTGAGCAGCACTTCCGCAAACTGCTGAGCTGGCTCGAACCCCTGGGTGTGACCACCGCCTGGCTTACCGGGAACCAAAAGGCCAAAGAGCGCCGCGAGGCGCTGGCCATGATTGAGAGCGGCGAGGCACAACTGGTGGTGGGCACCCATGCCGTGATTCAGGACAAGGTTCACTTCAACAACCTGGCCTTGGCCATCATCGACGAGCAGCACCGCTTTGGCGTAGCCCAGCGCCTGGCGCTGCGCAACAAGCTCCAGCACGATGGCATGGAGCCGCACATGCTGATGATGACGGCTACGCCCATTCCGCGCACGCTGGCCATGAGCTATTACGCCGATCTGGATGTGTCCACCATTGATGAGTTGCCGCCGGGGCGCACGCCCATCATCACCAAGGTGGTGCACGACAGCCGCCGCGATGAGGTGGTGGAGCGCATCCGTGGCCAAATTTCCCAAGGCCGTCAGGTCTATTGGGTGTGTCCGCTGATCGAGGAAAGCGAGGCGTTGGACCTGACCAATGCCACCGAAACCCATGCTGGTCTGAGCGCCGCGTTGCAGGGCGAGTGCGTGCCCGGTGGTGAAGCGGCGCAGGTTGGTTTGCTGCACTCTCGCATGCCTGCCGACCAGAAGAAGGCCGTTATGGCTGCTTTCAAGGACGGGCATATGGCGGTTCTGGTCAGTACTACGGTGATTGAGGTGGGGGTGGACGTGCCCAATGCCTCGTTGATGGTGATCGAACACGCAGAGCGATTTGGCTTGTCGCAGTTGCACCAGTTGCGTGGCCGGGTGGGGCGCGGTTCGTCAGCCTCGGCCTGTGTGCTGCTCTATTCCACGGGCGACGCACCTCGGCTGGGCGAGATAGCCCGCGCCCGCCTCAAGGCGATGGTGGAGACACATGACGGTTTCGAGATTGCCCGGCGCGACCTCGACATTCGCGGCCCCGGAGAGTTTCTGGGGTCGCGTCAATCGGGTGAAGCCATGCTGCGTTTTGCCGACTTGAACCGCGACACTGTGCTGCTCGACTGGGCGCGGCGCGAAGCCCCCATGTTGTTGGACCAGCACCCGGTATTGGCAGCGCGCCATGTGGCGCGCTGGTTGGGTGGAAAATCGGAGTTTTTAAAGGCCTGAACGCAATGGATATGTCCGGATTTTTCCTGCTTCTGTGGTGGAACCTGGTTGTTGCCATGGCGTCGGGTGCGTGCATCTATTTGGTCATGGAGTACCAAGCCAGCGACCCTAAGGTGAAACTATGACATTGACCGAGCTGAAATACATTGTGGCCGTCGCACGGGAGCGGCATTTTGGCAAGGCTGCCGAGGCCTGTTATGTGTCGCAGCCCACTTTGTCGGTGGCGGTCAAGAAGCTCGAAGAAGAGCTGGAAGTCAAGCTGTTCGAGCGCAGTGCCAACGAGGTGACCGTCACCCCGCTGGGTGAGGAAATTGTGCGGCAGGCGCAAAGCGTGCTGGAGCAGGCCGCCAACATCAAGGACATTGCCAAGCGTGGAAAGGACCCGCTGGCTGGCCCGCTCAAGCTGGGCGTGATCTACACCATTGCCCCCTACTTGCTGCCAGATTTGGTGCGCCAGGTCATCCAGCGCACACCGCAGATGCCGCTGGTGCTACAGGAGAACTTCACCGTCAAGTTGCTGGAAATGTTGCGTACCGGCGAGATTGACTGCGCCATACTGGCCGAGCCGTTTCCCGATACGGGTTTGGCCTCTGCCCCGCTATATGACGAGCCATTTCTTGCTGCCGTGCCCATGAACCATGCGTTGGCATCCCAGGCCAGCGTGTCCACCGAGGCGCTCAAAAAAGAAACCATGCTGCTGCTGGGCAATGGCCACTGCTTCCGGGACCATGTTCTTGAAGTTTGCCCAGAGTTCGCCCGTTTTTCCAGCGATACGGAGGGTATTCGCAAGAGTTTTGAGGGCTCATCCCTGGAAACCATCAAACACATGGTGGCCGCCGGCATGGGCATTACCCTGGTACCACGCCTGAGCGTGCCGACCGGCGCCTTGGTCGCCAAAACCCGGCGCCACGCTGACTCCCTGGTCAAATACCTGCCGGTGCAGGACGGACCTGAGAGTGATCCGCCGTCGCGTCGGGTGGCGCTGGTCTGGCGGCGCAGCTTTACCCGTTACGAGGCAATTGCCGCTTTGCGCAATGCTATCTACGCCTGCGAATTGCCTGGCGTGCACCGGTTGTCGTGATGAATTGCCTTTATGCCCTCTAATTACCTTCTTAGTACGCTATAAATATAATAGTATTCATGTGAACAACAAGATCCCACTCTATCTTGACCTGATTCGATGGAATCGTCCCGCTGGCTGGCTGCTGCTGCTGTGGCCCACGCTCAGTGCATTGTGGTTGGCGGCAGGCGGTTTTCCTGGCTGGCATTTGTTACTGGTCTTTACCATCGGCACCATTCTCATGCGCAGCGCTGGCTGCTGCATCAATGACGTGGCCGACCGGGAGTTCGACAAGCACGTCAAGCGCACCGCCCAACGCCCCGTGACCAGCGGTGCCTTGCCGGTGCGTGAAGCATTGGTGGTAGGCGCTGGCCTGGCCCTGTTGGCGTTTTTGCTGGTATTGACTACCAATACCCTGACGGTAGGCTGGTCGTTTGCGGCCTTGGGCGTGACGCTGCTCTATCCCTATGCCAAACGCTTTGTCTCCATGCCGCAGGCGATATTGGGCGTGGCGTTCAGCTTTGGTATTCCCATGGCGTACGCTGCCATTCGCAATGAGATTCCGGTAGAGGCCTGGTTGTTGGTGGTGGGTAATCTGTTTTGGGTGCTGGCCTATGACACGGAATACGCCATGGTTGACCGCGACGATGATCTGCGCATCGGCATGAAAACGTCAGCCATTACCCTGGGGCAATGGGATGTTGCAGCCGTCATGTTTTTTTACGGTCTATATTTGGCGATCTGGAGCGTTGTGGTTGGCTCCAACGTTGCCTCGGTCTGGTGGTGGCTGGCGGTGTGCATTGCGGCAGTACAGGTGCTGTGGCACTTCCTGCTGATTCGCCAACGCCAGCGGGATGGCTGCTTCAAGGCCTTTCGGCTAAACCACTGGGTGGGTGCAGCATTATTTTTAGGGGTCGTGCTGGCAGCCGCACGCCCCTAAGTGAAGGGGCTTATTTTTTCAGGCAATCGCTCATGAATTTCTTGCGCTCATCACCCTTCATACCCTTGGCGTCGGTGTTGCAGGATTTCATTTTTCCCTGCTGTGTGGCGGGTGCTGCTGGTTTGGCGCTGAGACACTCTTTCATAAAGGCCTTGCGTTCATCACCCTTTTTGTCGCTGGCTTCCTTGTTGCACGAACCCATTTTGGATTGCTGTGCGGTTTTGCCATCCGCAGCATGCGCTGCGCCAAACGACAGGAACAGGCCCATAGCTACCACGGTGAACAGTTTTTGCATTGTCAGTCCTATCAAGTGAGTGGCAGCGTGCTGCCGTTGTGGAAATATCGCCAAAGGATTCAAACATACAAGCTAGAAAATGGCAACGTGCAGCAGCAAACCCTACAGCAATCCCTACAGCAATCCTTCGTTCTTGGTAGGCAACTGTATAGAATCAGCGTGAGAAGTCCTGCCCATGGCCAACTACGATCCTCCTTCCAACATCCCCAGCGACACCGATCTTGCCGGCATTGCCCAGGCGACTTCAGCGCGCACCAATGTGGTGCGGGCTGTGCTGTTTGCCGATGTGGTGGGCAGCACCCGACTCTACGAGACCTTCGGCGATGACCAGGCCAAGCAGATGATCGACGAATGCCTCGTGGCCCTGACGGCCGTGGTCTTGCAGTACGGTGGGCGGGTCGTCAAAACCATTGGCGACGAGATCATGTGCGTCCTGCCCAGTGCCGACAACGGCTGCCTGGCCGCCACCGACATGCACCAAAAGATCATGGCCCTGCCCATGGTGTCAGGCGTCAAGCGCAGTGTGCGCATCGGGTTCCACTACGGCGCGGTGATCGAAGAGAACAACGACGTGTTTGGTGACACGGTCAATCTGGCGGCCCGCATGGCTGGCCTGGCCAAGGGCATGCAGATCATCACAACCGGCACCACCGTGACCGGCCTGTCACCCATGCTGCAATTGTCCACCCGCAGCATTGCGGCTCTGTCCATCAAGGGCAAGGGTGACGAGGTGGATGTGCGTGAAGTGATTTGGCAAGGCGGCGAGGAGCTGACCATGACGACAGCGTCTATCGCGGTCACGACCAAGCCTGTAACCCTGTACCTGGAACACGGTACCCAAACCTGGGAGTTGGACCGCGACGGCATCGTGATTGGTCGGGATGCCCAGTGCAATATTGTCATTGCGGACCGCAATGCGTCGCGTCAGCACGCCCGCATTGAACGCCGCCGTGATAAATTCTTTTTGGTTGACCAAAGCACCAATGGCACTTTCGTAGCGTTCGCCAACGCGCCTGAGGTGGTGTTGCGCCGCGAAGAACTAATGCTTCGTGGCAGTGGTCGTATCGGTTTTGGGCATTCCGTGGAGTTGCCTGATACCGAGACGGTGGCGTTTACGCTGCGCGGTTAGACCGATTTCCCCTGCAGCAACTTGCCGCGTGCACCGGTGGCATTTTGCAGACCGGCTGGTGGCAAAGTGTCGAACCGGGCGCGAACCGCCGCATCGGCACAGCTTGCGGAAAAGCTCACTTTGACCGTGGTGCCACTGGCCCCGGCCAGTGCAAAGCAGTTTTGCCCCAGTTTGGTGTTCAGTGGCTTGAGAACGGCGTCGTTGATCAGATCGCTGGCATTGCCATCGGCCAGTTGCAACTGGTAGGTGCCGGTATCGCCCACCGGCTGCGCGTCCAGCACCTGGCGGAACCCCTGCAGCTCACGCAACAGTGCTTTGGAGGTGGCCGCATCGGGCAGGCCGGCAATGCTGAGCGTGACTTTTTGCGCGCTGTAGTTGAAATGCTCCAGAAAGAAATTTTTGGAGAACTCGTCGCCGACCAGTTTGCCGATTTCGGCCAGTGCCTGATCCTCAGAGGCCCAACTTTTGCCCGTTGGGTTGACCGTGTTGAGGTACACCTCTTCGCCACTAGCCTTGTCGATGGCCTTGATGGTCCAGGAGGTTAGCGCCGTCTTGGTGATGGTCAGGCCTGATGCCGGCAACTTGGCGGACAGCAATTTGACTTTGACTTCGCCCTGGATCTGGAAGTCTGAGGGCTGCGCCTTGCTGCCAGCGGGCAGTTCACCGTCAGCTGACCACACCCGAAACCCAAAGGACTTGATGCGTTCCTTGAGAACGTTTTCGGCCAGCATGGAGCGCTCAGTTGGCAAGGCTTGTGTGGTATCCGCGTTGCGGATGGACATCTGGATGGAGACCTTTGGGTCACCATTGTTGCGAATGAACTCGATGCGTTCTTCCTTGGATAACTGGTTGAGTGACTTCTGCACATCGCGCACCTTGACTACCGCGCGGGCCTCAGTCTCCAGCAAGCCATCCTTGCCGGTGGTGCCAGCGCCTTCCTGGATCATGGTCTTGATGAAGGCGCCAGGTTGGGACAGCAGCTTGCGGTCCAGCACGGCGTAATTCTTGTTGAGTGAATCCTTTTCCACATACAACGCCACGGCTTTTTCAACGAGTTGACGCATGGCATCGGCACGGGATTCTGCCTGGGCCGATGCGGCGTCGCCATTGAAGCGGGACTCCTTGGGATCCACCAAGCCCAAGGCACTGATGACCATAGTGCCCTGTTCCAGCGTGGGTTCTACAGCTGGCGTGGCAGCTACAGGGGTCGCAATGGCTGCCGTATTGACGGAAGCGGCGTCGACCGGTGCCTGCGCCTGCACTGCGGTTGGCGGGTTGGTCATGCCACCATACATGTAGTAGTAGCTTCCGCCCCCCAACACTGCGGCACCGACCAAGACGGCGGCCACCATGGCACCGTTGGATTTGTGTTGGGTGTCACCGGTGGGCACTGCAGCAGCGGCGGGTGTTGATGTTGGTTTTAGCGCAGGAGTATCAGTCGGCTTCTCCGCAGTAGCCGCAACAGCGGGCGATGCCGCTGCCATTGGGCTGGGCGTTGACGGCATGCTCGGCAAGGTTTGGTCCGGGTCGGCAGCAGCCTGGTTCGCCGCGGCACTCAGCGTAGTGTGGATCGCCTGCGCTAATTCCTGGGCTGTCTGGTAGCGGTCATCCGGGTTCTTGGCCATGGCCCGCTTCACTACCTGATCAAACGCCGCCGGCAGAGCGACGTTGAGCAGCGAGGGCGCTAATGGCTCCTCGTGCAGCACCTTGAACATGATGGTGGTGGAGTTGCCGGTAAATGGCTTTTCGCCGGTGAGGAACTGGTACAGGATGACGCCACAGGAAAAAATGTCGCTGCGTCCATCCACTGGCTGGCCCATAAACTGTTCGGGCGACATGTAGGCCGGCGTGCCCATCACGGTGCCCACTTGGGTCAGCTCCGATTTCTCGACCCGCGCAATACCGAAGTCTGCCACCTTGATTTTGCCGTTGTCCAGCACGATCAGGTTGGCTGGTTTCATGTCGCGGTGCACGACGCCATGGGCATGGGCGTGTCCCAGGGCGTCCAGAATTTCGGCCATCAGGCGTTCGACATCTTTGAGCGCAAAGCGTTCGTTGGCTTCAAAGAAATCGCGCAATTCCCGGCCCTTGACAAACTCCATTGCGATGTAGGCCACACGCTGGCGTTCCTGGCCAGCACCAACGCCTGCCACCATGGTATGGTCTTCGTCGGCAATCTCTTCTCCGTAGTCGTAGACCGCCACAATGCCGGGGTGGTTCAGGCGTCCGGCGGCCTGGGCTTCGCGTTTGAAACGCGCCAAAACCTTGGTCGCCTCTTCGCCATCGAGCTGCTGCGGCAAGATGGTTTTAATGGCGACTGTGCGTTCGATGACGGGATCGAAGCCCTCGTACACCACGCCCATAGCGCCCTTGCCGAGTTCCCGGCGGATAACGTATTTACCCAGACGAGTGATCATGACTTGAGCGCCGACGGGCCGCCCCAAGGCGCGAGGGCCCCCGTGGGGGGCAGCGAAGTACACGTAGTGACGAGCGTGGGGGTCATATTTATTTGTACTTGGAATCAATATCCCAGACCAGGGTCTGCACCAGGCGCTGCACCATGGTGTCCAGGCCCACGCCACCTTTGGCACTTTCGGACGAGCCCAAAACACTGGTGCTGGTGGCTCCGACTTCCATCTTGAGATCTTTGTAGCCTTGGGCCACTTGTTCGGTAGTGTTCGCGTCCATGATCTTGTAGCGCATGCCGATCAGCCAGACGCCGGTGCTGTCGCCGGTTTGCACCGACCCGGCCACCGTGCCAGCGGCATGTCCGGCCATGCTGCCGCCGCCAAAGATATTCAGCAGGCTGCCAACGGCGCGGCCATCAAAGCCTTTCTTGTTTTCGGCAATCTGTTCGGCCTTGAGAATGTCGAACTTCACCACCCACTTGGTGGTCTTGAGCTTGCCCATCTGCATGGTCTTGCGCGCGGCATTGGGGTCACCGAGGTTGTAGGCCAGTGAAATCTCGTTGAGCAACGGGCCGATGTTGGTGCGCTCCAGCACAGGAAAATTGGCCTGCGACAGTTCCAGTTCGGCAAAGTCAGCAATGTTGTTTGGCAGGAAGCGCTGGGTGAAGCTGGCGTTGCTACTCTTGATTTCACCGGGAATCACGATCAGGGCTGGTCCGCGTTTGTTCTTGTTGGTGTATTCCACTTCTCTGTAAGCCGCAGCGTCTGCGGCAGCGTTGGCCTGGTCTGAGGTGGAGGTACCGGCCGTGGGAGACGGATTGCCAAAACTGGGTTGTGCCTGGACAGAGCTGCCCAGGGCGGCCAGTGTCAAAAGTGCACCGGCGGCACCGGTCTTGAATGCACGGAAATATTGGCTCATCGTCTTGTTCTCCATAAAAATTGAATCAGGCCACGGCGGGCGCCGGACCGCCTATTTGGTCGTGGCCACGCGGCAATAGTCACTGTACAACTGCGCAACGACTTCGTCGGCCTTCTCGTTCACCAGTGTCAAGGCCATGCCCGTGGTGTCCACGCCAGAATAGCTTGCGTTTTCGGCGTTGGCCTGCGACAGGATGCGACCGCTGGCATCCGTCAACGTGAACTGCATGCGGATCGACACCTGGTTGACCCGCACGATGGTGTTGTAACCCGCTTCGGTGGTGATAAGTCCGCGCAAAATGTACTGGGCTGCCAAACGTTTTGAGGCGCTGAGGGCTTTGTCAGGGTCGTTCTTGAAGTAGGCGTCAATCTCGGCCTGCGCCACTTGCGCCTTGATTTGAGATTGGGTGATGGTCTTAAGGCCCAAGCCCTGCAGGCGCGCGTTGAGCGCGTCAAAGTGGCTGCTGTAGCGGGACTGGTTGGTTTGTAGCATGCCATCTTGGCTCTCGCCGATCAGAACCATGATCTTCTGGTTTTTGATCTTGGCTTTGCATGGTGTGGACAACAGGACCTGTACACGGGCTTGTTGTTCGGCCTCGCGCGCCTGATCGTCGTTGTCGGCGTTGGAGAACTTGAAACCTTGTGCGAAGGCGCCCCCGCACAGGGTCGCGCTGGTAAGCAAGACGATCAGTGCGGAATGGCGCATACGTTGGAATTCCGGAAAGGGGACTCGCGTTGATGGGATGAGACAACCCACTGACCCATTTCACAAGGTGGTGCAGCCTCGACTTTCGGGGCATTATAGGCACCACTTTTTACCAACTGCAACACTTGGTAACACTCTCAACTCAGACAGAGTCTTGTGGTGTTCTTCACTTCTTCCATCACCGCGTAGGTGCGTGTCTCTCGCACGCCGGGCAATTGCCATAGCACGGTGCCGGCAAACTCGCGGTAGGCCCCCATGTCGGCCATACGGGTTTTGAGCAGGTAGTCAAAGCCTCCGGCGACCATGTGGCATTCCGTGATTTCAGGGCGTACTTGTACGGCGGCCTTGAAGGCTTCAAACACATTGGGCGTGGTGCGGTCCAGCAGCACTTCCACAAACACCATCATCCCGGCGCCCAGTTTCAGCGGATTGAGCCGCGCTTCGTAACCCAGGATGTAGCCGTCTTTGGTGAGTCGCTGCACCCTGGCCAAAACAGCTGTGGGAGATAACGCGACGGACTCCGCCAGCTTCAGGTTGGAGATGCGACCATCGTCCTGCAGGCAGTTGAGGATCTTGATGTCAATGCGGTCGAGGTCGGTGGTAAGGGTCATTGAGTCAATAGTTAGGCGTGTTCGAGTATTTAACTATGCAAATATAAAAATATGGTGAGAAATTAATCATCAATTCGAAGACTATAGCGACTTAGTCAGTTTCGGCCGCATTTCACGGGAGACTGTCCAGCATTTCCACGACAACGCCAAAATAACACCGGAGACCACCATGTCCGTCGCGCAAATTTTGCCTTTCCCTTATCGCCCCGAAGCAGAGGTGGTGGCCCGCAATCTGAAAAGCCTGAGCCAGTCGCTCGACTGGGCCGCCGCTGCCCGCGCCGCCACACCGTGGGTGCAGGCCGTACGCGACAACCCACCACCGTTCTGGGCCATGGAAAGCTTGCTGAAGGAGTACCCCATCTCCAGCGCAGAGGGCCTGGCCTTGATGCGACTGGCCGAGGCCCTGTTGCGCGTGCCCGATGCGGAAACAGCCATTGCGCTGACTGCCGACCAGCTGGGCCGTGCCGACTTTGATGGATCGGGTGACAAGGTACTGGCGCGCCTGTCGAGTACCGCCATTGCCATGAGCAAACACTTTCTGCCCGACCCGCAAACCGGTGCCAGCCCGGGCGAGCCCGGTCTCATGGGCAAGCTGGGTGCCCGCACCGTGGTGGCCGCCACTCTGCGCGCAGTGCAACTGTTGGGCCGCCAGTTTGTGCTCGGCCAGACCATGAAAGAAGCCCAGCACGAAGCTGACATAGCACGCAAGCGTATCGGGGTGCGCTTCTCTTACGACATGCTGGGCGAAGGTGCCCGTACCGACGAAGACGCGCTGCGGTATTTGCAAAGCTACAGCGACGCTATTGACTCCATAGCTGCCCGTGCAGACAAGACAGGGGCTCTGGAGGTCAATGATGGCATCTCCATCAAACTCAGTGCACTGCATCCGCGTTATGAAGATGCCCAAAGTCAGCGCGTCATGGACGAACTGATGCCTCGCGTCTGGGGCCTGTGCCAGCGCGCCGCAGCTGCCAACATCAACCTCACCATCGACGCCGAAGAGGTGGACCGTTTGGAGCTATCGTTACAGGTGCTAGAAGAGCTTATCGGCCTGGTGGCCCAGCACTGTCCGCAGTGGCGCGGCTTGGGTCTGGCCATGCAGTCGTATCAGACACGCGCATTCGAGCTGATCGAGCACATCACCAGGCTTTCGCGCCAGTACAAAGTGCGTCTTATGTGTCGCTTGGTCAAGGGTGCCTATTGGGATGCCGAGATCAAGCGTGCTCAGGAACTGGGCCTGCCGCACTATCCGGTGTTCACGCACAAACACCACACGGATGTGTCCTACCTGTCTTGTGCCAGTGCGCTGCTGGATGCCCCCGACGCCATTTACCCGCAATTTGCCACGCACAACGCAGCGACCATCGCCGCCATCCTGCAAATGGGTGCCAAGACCGGAGCGCCGTTCGAATTGCAGCGCCTGCACGGCATGGGCGAGGGCGTATACCGTGAGGTGCTGAAGAACCCGTTGGTGTCCTGCCGTGTGTACGCACCGGTGGGGGCGCACCGCGACCTGCTGGCCTACCTGGTGCGCCGATTGTTGGAGAACGGTGCCAACTCGTCTTTTGTGCACCAGTTGGCAGATGAGTCGGTGGGCATGCAAGACCTGTTGATCTCCCCGCTGCGCCTGGAGCCACACCCCAGCCTGCCACTGCCGCCCGACTTGTTTGGCACGCACCCCGGCGCCCGCAAGAACAGCACCGGACTGGACCTGACCGTGCCCAGCATGCGCGAGCCGTTGATGGCTGCGTTGACCAGCACGTTCGTGCCCGTGGTGCCCGAGTTTGACCCTCAGCGTACACCCGAGGTGTTTGCCCGCTCTGCTGCCAGCCAAAAAGCCTGGAGCCACACCCCGGTGGAACAACGTGCCGCCATCCTGCGTCGCGCGGCCGACACCCTACTGGATCAAACGCCCATGTTCTGCGCCTTACTGGTCAAAGAGGCCCACAAGACCTGGGGCGACGCGGTGAGCGAGGTGCGTGAAGCCGTGGACTTTTTGCGCTACTACGCCGATGAGGCCCAGCGCATCATGCAGCCGTTGGCCATGCCGGCAGTGCACGGCGTGCCGCCATCTCTGGCTGCCCACAGTTTTGGCGTGACCGGCGAGTCCAACACCCTGCAACTCACCGCGCGCGGCGTGTGGGTGTGCATTAGCCCGTGGAACTTCCCGTTGGCCATCTTTGTGGGTCAAGTTGCCGCCGCTTTGGCCACCGGCAACGCCGTGCTGGCCAAGCCTGCCGAGCAGACCCCCGGCGTGGCCCAGGTGGCGGTGCAACTGCTGCATGCCGCCGGCGTGCCCGTGGATGGACTGCAACTATTGCACGGCGCGGGCGAGACTGTGGGTGCGGCGTTGGTGGCGCAACCCGGGGTAGCCGGAGTAGTGTTTACCGGTTCCACCCAGGTGGCCAAGATCATCAATCGCGCCCTGGCCGCCAATGACGGCGCCATCGTGCCGCTGATTGCAGAAACCGGCGGCATCAATGCCATGCTGGTTGATTCAAGCGCTCTGCCTGAACAAGTGGTGGACGCCGTGGTGCAAAGCGCCTTCCGTTCGGCTGGCCAGCGCTGCTCGGCCCTGCGCTTGCTGTGCCTGCATTCGGGCATAGCCGACAGCGTGATTCACATGCTGCAAGGTGCGGCCAAGGAACTGGTGGTGGGGGACACGTCCGACATCGCCACCGACGTGGGCCCGGTGATTGATGCCGAGGCGTTTGATGGCATTCAAGCACACATCCGGCGCCTGCATACTGAGTCAAAAGTGCTTATAGCCCTCGCCGATACTACACAAGTAGCTACCAAAAAAATAGTAAATCTGATTGCACCCCATGCCTTTGAGGTGGCGAGTATTGCCGACGTCAATGCCGAAATCTTTGGCCCGGTGCTGCAAGTGGTGCGCTGGAGCGGCGATCCAACCGATGTCATAGCCCAGATCAACGCGCTGGGTTATGGCCTTACGTTGGGCATCCAGACCCGCATTGACAGTCGCGCCCAGGCCCTGGCCCATGCTGCCCACGTAGGCAATGTGTACGTCAACCGCAACATGATCGGCGCGGTGGTCGGTGTGCAAGCCTTTGGTGGTGAAGGCCTGTCTGGCACCGGCCCCAAGGCCGGCGGCCCACACTACCTGTACCGCTTCTGTGCCGAGCAGAGCATCACCGTGAACACGACGGCAGCCGGGGGTAATGCGGCGTTGCTGTCCAGCATGCACTGAGCGGATCCACGGGCAACCGCCTTGTGCATCTCAGCGGGGCTCCAGCACCGCCATGGTGAGGCGCGATACGCAGGTCAGTTCGCCGGCGTCGTTATGTAGATCGATCTGCCAGACTTGCGTGGTTCGGCCCAGGTGCACCGGCCGGGCGGTGCCGGTAACCCAGCCGCTGGTCGTGCCCTTGAGGTGGTTGGCGTTGATGTCCAACCCGACCACGCGCTGACCTTCGGGCACTGAAAAAGCGGCGCCGCAGGAGCCCAGCGTTTCGGCCAGCGTCACCGACACGCCACCGTGCAGCAGCCCGTAAGGCTGGACCGTGCGCGCATCCACCGGTACGCGACCACGAATGAAGTCATCGCCCACTTCCAGAATTTCGATGCCCAGATGGGCAACCGCCGTGTTGGCCGATGTAGCGTTGATAATGTCGACGGAGATGGCTTGCTTCCAGATCCGCGTTGTGTTTTTGGACAATGTTGGTTTTGACATCCTCTCACTATAAGGGTAAGAAGCTGCCCGGCGGCAGCTGTGGGCTGGCGTGGTCGGCGGCATAATAGGTCGCGCGCCGAACATCCGTCACCGTTGGCCATCTTCCATCACCTTCCTATTGGGCTTTAAACCGAAATCCTCCGCAACACCGCTGGTGGTGTTGGCCGGGCTGGACTCCGTTGTCCAGGCCTTCGCGCTGTGGCTGCCGCCGCCTTTCTCAGGCATCGGGCTGGTCGGATTTGCGCTGCTGCCCTTTGTTCTGGCGTGGTACCTGATCCTCATTGTGGTCATCTTGGCAGCGATTCCGATCGCCTACCTGTGCTTTCGCAAGCTGTTGCTGGCGCCGCTCGGCATTGCCCTTCTGGTGCTCTCGACCCTGAACCTCTTGCAGGCCGGGCGCTGGTACACCGCGCAGCAGCCGACAAAGGCCGAAGCTGTGGAGCGGGATCTTGAGTCCCGCAAGGCCGATGAGGTTTATCGATGTCTGCGTGAATGGTTCTCCGTACCCCGCCGCGTGGTGGAGGTAGATGGAAATGAGCTGATCTTTGCTGGCGGCGGGCGCATCGACGTCTGTAGCCGTGACAATCGCGTCTGCGGTGGCGACCCCGCCAGCGTAGTCCGGCGCCAAGCCTTCGGCCGCTTTGCCAGTGAGCACGTGCTCGGCGCCGACGTGAGCGTGACCCTGCCTTCGCGGCCGTATTTTCGGTACCAGAGCGACGTCTGGTGCACCGGCGAGCCGCTCTCCGCAGAGCCCATGCCCGGGTTTCATGGTCGCTACCCGGCCGATGTCAACTTTCGCGGGAAGCACCTGACTGTGACTGAATCACCCCCGCGCATTGAGGACTTTCGATGAACTGGCACACCCGCGCAACTTTCAGCAGCTATTGAGCGGCTTTTTCGGTCGATGCCTGGGATTATCAACTCCGTGAACCGCGCAAAGCAATTCGCCAAATCGCCATAACATCAGCCGCGCAGTGGTATTGAGTAACGCTATTGAACTCGATTACCGTATCCCGCTGGTTGTATTGCTGACGACAGGCGTAGGTTCCAGTTTCCAGTGTTCCGCCACGTGTGACCAGCAAACTTACAAGTTTGATCTGCGCACCCACCGCCCCACCCCTGAATAACCCAACAAGAATTGGGCCTATAGAGCCAAATAGATATGGTCTCATTTTCATCGTATTAAACGGGATCCCATGCCATGTCATCTCCAGGAGCCGAGCCATGTACAACCCCTCCCATTTCACGCTGAATGAACAAGTCGCCGTTATCACCGGCGCTGGCGCTGGTATTGGTCGTGCGATTGCGGAAACATTTGCCGCGGCAGGTGCCGCCGTGTTGGCCCGCCGAAGCGCCGAGGCAAGGTAATCCGCGCAAAAGAGACCGGTACCAACGAACGCGAAACCAGCGGGAGTTTCGCCGGTAGCCGATTGAAATCACCGTTCACCAAATTTCGTTGACCTATGTCAATTGGCTAATATTTATTGTTTGAAGCCAAACAGTTTGTTATCATACTATTTCAACGCGGCGATGGTGATTGAAAAAACGTCGACCTCGGCCTAATGCTATGGCTGGCTATGGAGATGACATGAAGAAGATACTTGGCATTTCGATCAATGGACGGCAGCGCGAAGATGCTGTTGCGGAAAATACGTTGTTAATTGAATACTTGCGCGACTCGCTCGGCTTGACCGGGACCAAGCAGGGGTGCGACGGCGGGGAGTGCGGCGCGTGTACCGTACTCGTCGATGGCGAACCGAGGCTGGCCTGCAGTACGCTGGCGCACAGCATCGCAGGGCGCCGTGTCGAGACCATCGAGAGTCTCGCGCACGAAGGCAATCTGTCTCGGTTGCAGCGTGCCTTCCACGAAAACCTCGGGGCACAGTGCGGCTTCTGCACCCCTGGAATGATCATGACCGCCGAAGGGCTGCTGCGAAAAAATCCGCATCCTGACCGTTCGGAGATACGCAATGCCCTGGCCGGCAACCTCTGTCGCTGCACCGGTTATGTCAAGATTGTCGACTCGGTCGAAGCCGCGTCTCGTGCCGAGGTGATCGCATGACCGCGCCCAGCCGAAAAAATCCACACGGAGTTGGAGCGCGACTACCGTTTGTCGACGGGGTTGAGAAGGTCACCGGTGCGGCACGCTACACCGCGGATCTGCCGGCCGCCGATGCGTTGGTTGGCATGTTGCTGCGTAGCCCCTACGCGCATGCTGAACTGCTCGAAGTGGATATTTCCGAAGCGCTCAAGCTGCCCGGCGTGCGCGCCGTTATCACCGGCGACGCCTGCGACATGCCCTACGGCGTCATCCCGATCGCCCAAAACGAATTTCCGCTTGCACGCGGCAAGGTGCGCTACATCGGCGACCCGATTGCGGCGGTCGCCGCGATTGACGAAGAGACGGCACGCCTGGCGATTGGGTTAATTCGTCTGCGCGTGCGTGAGCTGCCGGCCTACTTCAAGGCCTCAGACTCGCGGGAGGCAGACGCCGTGTTGCTTCACGAAAACAAGCCAGGCAACATCGAACGCGAAGTGCATAACGAATTCGGCGATGCCGCCGCTGGCTTTGTCGCCGCCGACTTGGTGCGCGAGGATAACTACGAATGTGCCGAGGTCCATCACGCGATGATGGAACCCAACGCTGCGCTTGCCACCTGGGACGTCGATCGCGGCCACCTGACGCTGTGGTCGGTGACACAGGTTCCTTACTATGTACATCTGACACTGGCGCGTTGCCTGAAGATGGAGGCCGCGCACATCCGGGTTATCAAGCCATTCATTGGCGGTGGCTTTGGTCATCGGACCGAGTGCCTCAATTTCGAAATCATCTGCGGGTTGTTGGCGCGTGCTGCGCGCGGTACGGTACGGCTGTTACAGACCCGTGAGGAGTCGTTTCTGGCGCACCGGGGCCGTCCCGAAAGCCACATTCGCATGAAGATTGGCATGACGCGCGACGGCCGCCTCACTGCCTGCCAGGCCGAAGTGGTGATGCGTGGTGGCGCTTACGGTGGTTACGGGCTGGTGACGATCCTCTATGCCGGTGCGTTGCTCAACGGCCTCTACGACATTCCGGCGGTCAAGTACGACGGCTATCGCGTGTATTCGAACACGCCAGCCTGCGGCGCCATGCGCGGGCACGGTACGGTCAATGTCCGCTTCGCTTTCGAGTCGTTGCTCGACACGATGGCTGCCGAGCTGGGTCTCGACCCGATCGCAGTGCGCAGGCGTAACTTGCTGAGCGCTCCCACCGAGACGATCAATGGCTTGAAGATCATGTCTTACGGCCTGCCCGAGTGTCTTGATTGGGTCGAGAAGGCGAGCGACTGGAAGGCGCGCAAAGGCGCTATGCCCCGCGTTGGCCGAATTGCCAAGGGGTTGGGGATGGCGTGCTCTCATTTTGTCAGTGGTTCGGCCAAGCCGGTGCATTGGTCGGGTGAGCCGCATGCGGTCATCATTCTCAAGCTCGACTTTGACGCTGCGGTGACGATCCTGACTGGCGCCGCAGACATCGGCCAGGGCTCGTCGACAATCATCACGCAGGTTGTCGCCGAAGTCCTTGGCATCGACTATCACCGCATTCGCCTGTTCGCCAACGACTCCGCAATCACGCCCAAGGACAACGGCTCCTACTCGTCGCGTGTCACCTTTATGGTTGGCAACGCAGCGGCGCAAGCGGCGGAAAATCTCAAGTGTCTGTTGGTCACAGCCGCTGCGCGTCGGCTCGGTGTTGATGAGGCACAAGTCGAGTGGCTCGGCGAAATGGCGGCTGTGGCAGGTGAGCCTGAACGTCAGATCGCTTTTGCCGAAATCGTTGAAGAGGCGCTGGTTGGCACCGGAACCTTGACCGTGAAGGGCACGTTCACTTGCCCACCGGAGTTCCAGGGTGGCAAGCAGCGTGGTGGCGCGGTCGGTTCAACGATGGGTTTCTCTTACGCGGCACAGGCGGTGGAGGTCAGTGTTGACCTTGATCTCGGGAAAGTCACTGTCGACAAGGTGTGGGCCGCCGTCGACTGCGGCTTTGCAATCAACCCGATGTCGGTTGAGGGGCAGGTACAGGGTGCGGTGTGGATGGGTATGGGGCAGGCGATAAGCGAGGAAACGGTTTACAAAAAGGGCCGTCATATGGCTGCCAATTTTCTTGACTACCGAGTGCCAACAATCATCGAGTCGCCGGACATCGAGGTCCATATCGTCGAAAGCATGGACCCGAACGGTCCGTTTGGCGCCAAGGAAGCGAGCGAAGGGCCACTTTCCGGTTTCATGTCAGCACTTGCCGCTGCCGTCGAGGATGCCACCGGGCGCCGTTTCAAGATACTGCCTATTACACCCATCCGCATTTTTGAAGCGCTAAACCAGAAGTCGAAGGCGGCTGCCAAGTCGCCAGCCCGGGTCGCCGTTGCTGAGCTTGCTGAAGGAGACGCATGATGAGCAGTCTGCCTTCGTTCCGTCTCATGCACCCGACCAGCGCCAGCGGCGCTGTCGTCATGCTTTGTGAAAACCCGGCCAGCCGCTTCATCGCCGGTGGCACTGACCTTCTGCCCAATATCCGCCGTGGCCTGCTGGCACCGCCCGTACTGATTGATCTTGGTAGCGTAGACGAACTGCGCGAGTTCAGCGTGGACGCGAATCGCGCGCGCTTCGGCGCCGGTGTCACCCTGGCTTCGCTCGCTGCTGATCCGCGCGTGCTACAAAGTCTACCGGCACTCGCACAGGCGGCGCTTGCTGTTGCTGGTCCAACGCATCGTACGGTGGCAACGCTTGGTGGCAATCTCTGCCTGGATACCCGTTGCCAGTATTACAACCAAAGCGAAGCATGGCGCGAGGGCAATGAGTACTGCATGAAGTGCGCCGGCGACACCTGCCGCGCCGCGCCAAAATCGGCACGTTGTTTCGCCGCATTCAGCGGGGACGTCGCGCCGGCCTTGCTGGCGCTTGACGCCACGGTCGAGTTACTCGGCCCGCAAGGCTTGCGCCGTCTGCCGATCCGTGACTTCTATTGCGACGATGGAATGGTCAGCCTGGCCCTGGCTACCGACGAAATGCTGGTTGCCGTCGAAGTTCCAATCAGTGATGGCTGGTCGAGCGCCTACGACAAAGTCCGGGTGCGCGGGGCGATCGATTTTCCGTTGGCTGGTATCGCGATCGCCTTGCGGCGCGACGGTGAGGTGCTCAGCGGCTTGCGCATCGCGTGTACCGGCGTCTCATCTCGCCCCGAGCTGGCCGATAGTCTGGATGAGGTGATTGGCAAACGACTCGACGATGCGGCCTTTACAATGATTGAGAAGTGCGTGCGGCGTTGCGTTCAGCCGATGGAGACGACGGTCGTCAGCGTCCCGTATCGCCGGCGGGTCACACCAGTCCTTGCCCGGCGGCTGTTGCAAAGGCTATGGGAGAGCGAATGATATGGATAGCGTCAATGTCGAAGTCCTGCGTTGCGCCGCAAACTGGATTGAAGCCGGCATTGCGGTAACACTGGCTACGGTCCTCAAAACATGGTTCAGCTTGCCGTGTGTTCCAGCGGCGCAGCTGGCGATCAGCGGCGACGGCCGTCTCGTCGGCTCAGTCTCCGGTGGTTGCATCGAGGATGATCTGATCGAGTGCCTGCATAGTCCAGTTGGCTTGCCGCTAGGCAGCAAGACGCCGCCGGAAATTGCCCTCGCCATCATGGCAGACATCACTGCGCGGCGTAACGGTGTCGAACTGATATGCCGATCGCCCGTAGCTGCGTGTGCCGGGTCTTCGGCGATTTGTCCGGTACTCGCCTGATGGTTGTCGGAATTTTGCTTGCAGCTGGCGCTGGCCAGCGATTCGGCGGCGGTAAATTGCTCGCCGAAATGGCAAACGGTCAGTGCATTGCGGAAGTTGCCTGTCGGGCATTGATCCCTGCGGTGGATCGCCTGATAGCTGTTGTCCGGCGCGGTGACGAGGCACTTGCTGCGCGGCTTGCCGCATGTGGTGCGGAGATTTGTGTTGCTGTCGATGCACAGCGCGGTATGGGTGCCAGCCTTGCTGCCGGAGTCGCGCAAGCGCCGGACGGTGACGGCTGGCTGATCGCGCTCGGCGATATGCCGTTGGTAGCCAGCACGGACTCCACGCGGGTCGCCGACGCACTGCGTGGTGGTGCACTTATCGTTGTGCCGGTGGCCGATGGCCGACGCGGTCACCCGGTCGGTTTCGCACCGCGCTTTTTGCCAGATCTGCTGGCGCTGAGCGGTGACGCCGGTGCTCGGGCACTATTGTCAAAGTACTCGGCCGAAGTCGTTGAAATCCCCGTTGGTGATGCGCGTCGCTGGTGCGATGTCGATACGAGTGATGATCTTGCCGTGGCAAGGGCGTTATTCAAGCAATCCTGACACGAAGCCCACGCAGGCGATGGTGCGCGTCGCTTTCCAGATCAGCGGGAAGCTGGTGTTTGGCTTGCAGGTAGTGGTGGGTGAACACGTCCAGCCAGGCCTCGAGCGTTTGCGCGGCACGGGGCTCACCGGCCATGTCTAGGCACAGGGCCGCCACCTCGCTGGTGCAAAAGTGGTCGTCGCGTCGGGAGCGGCGCAGTCGGTAGCGCGAAACTTGGTCGGGCTCCAGGCTCAGTACTGGAAAGCGGTCCAGGTAGGGGCTCTTACGAAACATCTTGCGTGCCTCGGGCCAGGTGGCATCCAGCAGGACGAATAAGGGGCGTGTGCGGGCTGAGGTTTGGTCCGTTGGATCGATTTCAATCAGTTGGGTTACCACCCGCTGCGGCTCCACAAACTCGCCGGGGAAGACGACATACGGCTGCCACTGCGGGTCGGCCAGCAGTTCCAGCAAGGCTGGGTCCACCTCGGTGCGGGCCCAGCCAAAGGCAAAGGTATCTGCCACCACATCGGCAATCAGCCAGCCAGTGTTGCTAGGCTTGAGCGGTTCAATGTCCGCCATCAGCAAGCACACGCCGGCATGTGTCGGCACCTCGGGGCGCAGTGCGCAAATGCAGTGAATGGGCACCAGCCGGCAACCGGTACACCGCACGCCCTTGATGCCGCCGCGCGCTAAAAAGGGTTTGGCACTGCGCGCCAGGCGTGCGGTACGCAGGCGCGCTACGGCATGTGCGGTGGCTGTCACTGCGCGCAGGATGACCCGCTTAGCGCCGCGGCAGCGACCAGCCTGCGTGCTGGTTGGTTTTGTCGTTCTCGTAATCCCAGATCGAGCCGCAGCGGTCGCATTGGTAGCGGGTCACGGTAACAAAGCGCTCACCGCGCATCTCTTTGCGGTTATCGCCCTGCACCAGCTCGGGGTGGCCAGGAGCGCGGCGCCAGTTGCGCTGGATGCCCCGGCAGGATTCACACAGCGCGGCTTCGCGGGCTTCTGCGGCTATTTTGTAGTTGTCGGTCATGGGCTTGTTACTTTGGCAGCGCCGTGGGATTGGGAAAGTGCTCCATTGTCGTCGGCACCGCCAGTGGCAACCTGCCCGTTAGGCCTTGGGCGGACGGAACAGTGCGCAAATCTTGTTGCCATCCGGATCGCGTAAGTAGGCCAGGTACAGCTTACCCACCGATCCTTCGCGCCAACCAGGTGGGTCTTCACAGGTGGTTCCGCCATTGGCTACGCCCGCAGCGTGAAACGCATCGGCCTGCTCGGTCGATTCCATGTTGAAACCAATCGTGCCGCCGTTGGCGTGGTTGGCTGGCTCGCCGTTAATGGGCGTTGTAATACCGAAACTTCCCGTGCGGCTGCGGTAGAAATAGCGGTTGGCGTTGGCAACGCCTGGGGCAATGCCCAGTGTGCCCAACAGCGCGTCGTAAAATTTTCTGGAGACTTCCAGGTCGTTGGCTCCGACCATGACATGACTGAACATTGTGTGTCCTTGGGTTTGTAGTTTGAGATGGGCGATAGTAGGGTAAATCGCACAACCGTGCTAAGCGGACGTGGCCATGCGCAGCCTGCGCGCGGCGTCTTCGGCCCGGGCGTCGTCAATCTCGCGCAGCACGGCCTGCATGTCCACATCGGCATGTTGGCGCTCATAGTGGCCGGTGAGCGGCGTCTCGTTGGTCAGCAGGCCCGCTTGGTACAGGCTCCACATCTCGGGGCCGTAATCCGTAGCCAAAAGCTCTGGCGCAAACTGCCCAAAAAAATCGCGCAGGTTGCCCACATCGCGCAACAGCATGCGCTGCGCGTGGTTGTTGCCCGCCGCGTCTACCGCCTGCGGCAGGTCAATGATCACGGGGAAGTCAGTGTCATTGGCATGCGCCAGCAAGATGTTGAACTCCGACAAATCCCCATGCACCACCCCTGCACACAACATGCGCACCACCTCTTTGATCAGCGTGGCGTGGTGGGTCAATGCCTGCGAGCTCGTGAAGGCCACATCGTTCAAACGCGGGGCGGCGTCGCCATGGGCATCGGTTACCAGCTCCATCAACAGCACACCATCGTGAAAGTTATACGGCTGCGGCACGCGCACGCCCGCTGCGGCCAGGCGGTAGAGCGCGTCAACCTCGGCGCTTTGCCAAGCGGCTTCTTGCTCTTGCCGACCAAACTTGCTGCCCTTGGCGATGGCGCGGGCCGAACGAGAATTTTTGACCTTGCGGTTTTCGGTGTAGTCCACCGCTTGGCGAAAGCTGCGGTGCGTGGCCTCTTTGTAAATTTTGGCGCACAAGGTGTGCTCACCACTGCGCACCACAAACACCATTGCCTCTTTGCCGCTCATGAGCTGGCGCACTACGGTGTCGATCAGGCCTTCTTCGATCAGGGATTGGAGGCGAGGAGGAGCTTTCATGGGTTGATTGTCATCATTTCCGGTAGCTGTTCAGATTCCAAATGGAGGGGCAGCTACTAGCTGGAACGTTCTAGTTGCCAGGACTGAAAATGGAAACCACCCCAGCTACCCAAGACGATTCCTGCCACAGCAATCACGGCACCCGCCGACAACATGGCCAGGCCGCTCACGCCTTGCCCTATGGAGCAGCCCATTGCCGTGACACCGCCCACCCCCATGAGGACGGCACCCAGGAGGTGATGGGCTGTGTCTTTGGGGCTGGTAAATGATTCGAAGCGAAACTCCTTGCGCAACAGTGAAGACACCGTGCTTCCCAACAGTACGCCAAGTACAACCAGTACACCGTAGGTAACGGTGTTGTTGCGATCGGACCAAAGTGTGAGCAGATCCAGGCTGTGCGCAAGTGGTGCCGCGAACGTGAGCAACTCCGGGCGGTGCGAATAGGTATTCATCCACACAGGCTCCAGGGTTTCAGGATGTTCGGGAATGAACCCCATATAGCCCGTCAAAAACAAGCCCAATGGCACCAGCAGGCCAACGGCAATACCGCCGAGAAAATGCGTGCGATCCATCGTGCGTCTGTGGCGGTAGAGCAGTGCCACTGTCGCAGCAGATAACAACAAAATCACCCCCCATCGAACTGCGGACGGGCTGCTGCCTAAATGGGGCGAAAGCAGGGAACCCAGGTCCTGGGGGCTTGTCAGTTGAAGGGTCGCGGTGTCCAGAAACTCCACCCTTGGGACAGCGAACACGCCACGCAATGCCATCTGCGCGGCAAGGGCCGTTACCAGCAGTGTCACCAAGGCTTTCAGGCTGCCTGATCCAGCCCGTACCAGGTTCCTTTGCGGACAACCAGAGGCCAGCACCATACCGAATCCAAAAGCCAGTCCTCCCACCAGGTAAGACAGCCACAAGAACCTGCTGCTCCAGGCCAAAGTCTTTGTGGCATCTACAAAGCCGAATACAACCAGCGCATGTGTTCCCCAAGCAGCCACGGCAATGGCAAGTAGCCACATCAGCATTCGGGCAACGCCGCCGTAGGCAAAAAAATCTGTCAATGCACCCATCGTGCAAAAACGACTGAGTTGGGTAGAAGCGCCCAACACCAGGCCGATGCACAGCGCACCCCACAACACCGCGTGTCCTGCGGCGTACGCGCTCAATGGAAATGTCATTTGGAAGGGTCCAATGCGGGGTGTTGTGATGCCCAAAGCGGGCGAGGCAACGGCTAGTTTCAGATGAGAAATCCTAGCACCTATGGAGTATGGCTTCTCCGATGGATTGGAGTGCCGTCGCAAGGGTAACCCCTAGTTATTTAATATCGTCATAGACTTATATTAGCCGAATCTAATGTGATTGATTGCGACAAGCGCACAGTTGGTGGCGGCTGGTCACAGTCAAATGAGGGGTTTTTTTGGAACATGCACTGAAGGGCGCTGGACGCTTGGTCAAAGCACCAGAAAGCTTTATTGATCCTGCCGGTGTGCAACAGGTGTTCACAGAGGCAAAGGACGGGCGCCGGAATTTCCTGCGAACGGCATTTGCCACAGCAGCTGCCACCGCTGCCACATTGGCGCACGCACAGTCAAACCCTGTGCCGCTCACCGGCGGAGACCCCAATATCCTGCAGTTGCCGGAGCACTCCCGGGGGCTGGGTCGTCCTGTCGTTTCGGACGGCTATGGGAAACCATCCAGTTTTGAGGCGAACGTGCAACGCCGGACCAGCCCCGGACTCACGCAGACAACGCAGGCCTCGGTGTCATTCGCACCGCTGCAATCCTTGTTTGGCATTGTCACTCCCAGTGGTTTGCACTTTGAGCGCCATCACCAAGGTTGGTGGGACATTGATCCGTCAAAACACCGGTTGATGATCAATGGGTCGGACGAGAAGATGCTCAAGCAATCCATGGTATTCACTATGGACGAACTCATGCGACTGCCTTCCGTCAGCCGGTTTCATTTCATCGAGTGCGGTGCGAATACGGGTATGGAGTGGGGTAATGTGGCCGTGCCTACCTGCCAATACACGCACGGCATGTTGAGCTGCAGCGAATTCACTGGCGTACCGCTGCGGATTCTTCTGGAAATGGCCGGGGCCGATTTCAAACGCGGACGCTTTATTCTGGCTGAAGGTGCAGACGGTTCATCCATGACGCGCACCATTCCCATGGAACTGGTCGAGAGCGGTGAAGTCATCGTGGCTTATGGGCAAAACGGTGAAATGCTGCGCCCTGAAAACGGCTACCCCCTGCGTCTGGTGGTGCCGGGTGTGCAGGGCGTGAGCTGGGTGAAATACCTGCGCCGCATTGAGGTGGGCGACATGCCCTATGCCACCAAAGACGAGTCCATCCACTATGTGGATTTGATGCCCGATGGTCAGCACCGCCAGTACACCAGCACCCAGGAATGCAAAAGCGTGGTGACAACACCGTCTGGCGGCCAGCTGCTGCTGGACAAGGGCTTCTACAACATCAGTGGTCTCGCATGGTCGGGGCGGGGCAAGGTCAAACGGGTAGACATTTCGGTAGACGGTGGTCGCAACTGGAAGACTGCGCGCCTGGAAGGGCAGGCCATGAGCAAATGCCTGACCCGGTTCAATATGGACTGGGTGTGGGATGGAAAGCCCGCGCTGGTGCAAAGCCGGGCGATGGATGAAACCGGCTATGTTCAGCCCAGCACGCGCCAGTTGCGCGCCGTGCGGGGTACGCGCTCGATCTACCACAACAACTCCATTCAAACATGGCTGGTGCAGGAAAATGGGGAGGTGAAAAATGTTCAGCTCTCCTGACACCCACTTGTTCAAATGGATGGTGGTGTGGCTGGGTGTGGGCGTGTGTGCAGTGGGCACAACCTTCGCAGAGCCTGCTTACCCAGGCATCGGGCGTGCTGCCACATCTTCAGAAGTGGCGGCCTGGAATATTGACGTGCGCCCGGATTTCAAAGGCCTTCCCAAAGGCTCAGGTTCAGTCGCACAGGGAATGGACATATGGGAAGGCAAGTGCGCTTCCTGCCATGGTGTCTTTGGCGAGAGCAACCAGACATTTTCACCCTTGGTCGGTGGCACGACGGCGGACGATATCAAGACCGGACATGTTGCCCGGCTCATGGACCCCGCCTATCCCGCCCGTACGACGCTGATGAAGGCGTCCACCTTGTCCACGCTGTGGGACTACATCAACCGGGCCATGCCCTGGACGGCCCCCAAATCGCTTAAGCCGGACGAAGTCTATGCGGTGCTGGCCTACCTGTTGAATTTGGGCAGCATTGTCCCCGACAATCTAGTGCTCTCCAATGAGAACATGGCCGATGTCCAAAAGTTGCTCCCCAATCGCAAGGGCATGACCACTGCGCATGGTCTGTGGCCCGGCAAGACCATGGGCAACGGTGGAATAACCGATGTCAAGGCCGTTGCCTGCATGAAAGATTGCCCTGCGGGTGTGATGATTGCCTCTGCCTTGCCCGAGTTTGCACGCAATGCGAGTGGCAATCTGGCTGATCAAAACAGACTGGTCGGTGCGCAGATCGGAGCCGACACCAGTCGACCTGCCCACGCTATGCTGGGCCAAGCCTCAGCCGCTGCGGCGGAGGCTGCAGCTTCGGGGCAGGCGCAGCCCAAGGTCGTCTCTGAAACAGAAAATGCCGTGGGACTGACCAAGAAATTCAGTTGCACCGCTTGCCATGCGGTTGACAACCGCATCCTCGGACCCAGTTTCCGGGAAGTCGCCAAGAAGTACGACGCCCGACCAGATGCCGCTCAGTACCTGGCCGGGAAAATCCGTTCCGGTGGGTCCGGCGTATGGGGAAGTACTCCCATGCCGGCCCAAAGCCTCAGTGAAGCGGACGCTGCTGCCATTGGCAAGTGGCTCGCTTCAGGTGCGCCATGAATCTGCAATGCCCAATCCCGTCAGTCTTTGAAACCGCACATCCGTGCACGTTGTGAACCAGGAGAACCCTATGACCACTCGCCGAGAACTGCTCAAGCAGTCCACCACCGTAGCCGCCATGCTTGCGTCCCTGGGCATGTACCCCCATGTCGCTTGGGCACAGTCCAGTACCTACAACGCGGCAGCCTTTGAAGCCAAAAACATGGGTGATCTGATGAAGGCCCTGGGCGGCGGCACGCCGCAAGAGAGCAAAGACGTTGTCATCACGGGGTCGGACATTGCGGAGAACGGTGCCGTGGTGCCAGTCGGCGCATCCACCACGTTGCCAGGCGTCAAGCGCATGCTGATCTTGGTGGAAAAGAACCCTTCCATGATGTCTGCCATGTTTGATGTCACTGATGCGATTGATGCCAACTTTGCAACCCGGGTCAAGATGGGGCAATCGTCGAACGTCTTTGCAGTGGCCATGATGGACGATGGCAAGGTCTTGTTTGCCAGCAAGGAAATCAAGGTAACGCTTGGTGGCTGTGGCGGCTAATTCGTACCGTCTTGATTCAATTTAAGGAGAAAAGTTATGGCAGATCCGATGCGCATTCGTGCACAAGCGACAGGTGACAAGGCAATGGTCCGTGTGCTCATGGCCCATGAAATGGAAACCGGTCAACGCAAAGACGGTGCTGGAAAAATCATTCCAGCCTGGTATATCCAGGAGGTTACAGCTCAGCTCAATGGCAAGACTGTAATGACGGCGCAATGGGGCCCCTCTATTTCCAAAAATCCGTTTCTGCAATTCAGCGTCAAGGGCGCCAAGGCAGGCGACAAGATTGGCATTTCGTGGGTGGACAACCGGGGTGAAAAACGTGCGGACGAGGCCACCATTTCCTGAGGATAGGCCCATCGTTACCAACTAAAAGAATGTGAGGAGACTATGCGTTATTTAATATCCCTTGTTGGCGTTCTCTTGCTGCCGGTCATGGTTCATGCACAGACAGAAAAGTCCACTGCAGACAGCATTGCGGAATACCGCGCTATGCTGGCAGATGGCAATCCTGCCGAACTCTTCGAGGCCAAAGGCGAAGAGTTGTGGAAGACCAAACGCGGGCCCAATAGCGCTTCTCTGGAGCAGTGTGACCTTGGCAAAGGTCCGGGCATTGTTAAAGGGGCATTTGTAGAACTGCCACGCTGGTTCGACGACACCCAGCGCGTACAAGACCTTGAATCCCGATTGCTCACCTGCATGGAGCGTATACAGGGCTTCAATGCCGGCGAGATTGCCAAAACGAAATTTGGCAAAGGCGAACAAGTCACCCTAGAGTCATTGGTGGCGTGGATTTCCGCTGAATCCAAGGGGCTTAGATTCAACCTGTCCCAAGGGCACGCGCAAGAGCGCAAGACCTACGAAATGGGTAAACGCGCCTTTTTCTACCGTGCAGGTCCGTATGATTTTTCTTGCGCATCGTGCCACGGCCAGGCTGGCAAGCGGATTCGGCTTCAAGACTTGCCCGTACTCACGACCAATCCGGGTGATGGTGTGGGCTTCGCTGCGTGGCCGGCCTATCGGGTGAGCAGTGGCGAACTGTGGGGCATGCAACGCCGTCTGAATGATTGTTTCAGGCAACAGCGGTTTCCCTATCCTGGTTACGCGTCGGATGTAACCATCGCACTGGGTATGTATATGGGTGTGAATGCCAAGGGGGCGGAATCCGTTGCTCCCGCCTTGAAGCGCTAATGAGGACTCATCATGAAATTCAAAACACTCTATTTCCTCTTGGCCGGCCTGCTTGCAGTGGGCCCTGTTGCCGCAGATACCAAAACCGATGCTGAATTCAATCAGATGATGCAAAGCTCATTCCGGGATGAGGGCATCGCGACGGTAGACCGCCTCAAGCAGGATGAAACCAACGCGGCATGCTCCAAGGCCATGGGTGCACACCTGCCTGCGGCGAGCGCACAGTCCATTGAAAAGGCGGCACTGGCAAGCGTGCGGCCGCCGTCGGATGGAAAGTATCTGGGTGATTGGCGCGCAGGTGAAAAACTGGCCCAAAACGGGCGTGGCATGACCTGGAATGAGAAGTCTGCAGCAACCAGCTCCAACGGCGGCAATTGCTACAACTGCCACCAGCTCAGCAAGGCAGAACTTTCCTTTGGCACCATTGGTCCCAGCTTGTACCGGTATGGTGCAAACCGGGGTGTGACCGACCCGCAAAGCCCAACCGCCAAGCCGATTGTTGAATACGCATGGAACAAGCTCAACAACTCCAAAGCCACCAACGCCTGTTCGGACATGCCGCGGTTTGGCCAAGCGGGTCTCCTGAGCGAGGCTCAGTTGAAAGACTTGATGGCATTGCTGTTGGACCCTGAGTCTGTCGTTAATCGCTAAACCATGAACCTTACCAAGCGGGAGTTTGTTCAGCTGCTGGGTGCGGCGTCGGTGGCGGGTCTGCAGATGGGGCGTTTCGCCAATGCAGACGCTGCCACTGCGGGAAATGGCATGTATGACGTGCCACAGTTCGGCAATGTGTCTTTGTTGCACATGACCGACTGCCACGCGCAGCTGATGCCCATTCATTTCCGTGAACCCAGTGTCAACATGGGGCTGGGCTCCATGAGGGGCCAATGGCCCCATTTGGTGGGTGAACAAATGCTCAAGGCGGCAGGCATACCGGCCGGCTCCCGCGCGGCCCATGCGTATACCTATTTGGATTTTGAGACTGCGGCACACCGCTTTGGCAAAGTAGGGGGGTTTGCCCATCTGGCGACCCTGGTGAAGCAACTCAAGGCCAGCCGGCCTGGGGCGCTCTTGCTGGATGGTGGAGATACCTGGCAAGGTTCAGCAACCTCGCTTTGGACCAACGCGCAGGACATGGTGGATGCAGCTAAGTTGCTGACGGTCGACATCATGACCGGGCATTGGGAATTTACCTACGGCATGGAGCGGGTTAAAGAGATTGTTGAGAACGACTTCAAGGGAAAAATCGACTTTGTTGCCCAAAACATCAAGACGACTGATTTTGGCGACCCGGTTTTCAAACCCTACGTGATCCGTGAAATCAACGGTTTCCAGGTTGCCATCATTGGCCAGGCGTTTCCCTACACCCCTATTGCCAACCCACGTTACTTTGTTGCGGATTGGAGCTTTGGCATTCAGGACGACAACCTCCAGAAAATGGTGGACGAGGTGCGCCAGAAGGGCGCCAAGGTGGTTGTGGTCCTCTCGCACAACGGCATGGATGTTGATTTGAAGATGGCATCGCGTGTGCGCGGTGTGGACGCCATTTTTGGCGGCCATACCCACGACGGCGTACCTATTGCGGTGCCGGTTACCAACGCAGGTGGAAAAACGCTGGTGACCAATGCCGGCAGCAACGGCAAGTTCCTTGGCGTTATGGACCTGGATGTAAAAAGCGGTGGGGTAGCGGACTTCCGCTACCGCCTGCTGCCTGTCTTTTCCAATCAGCTACCGCCCGATCCCGCAATGGCAGCGCTGATTGAGAAAGTGCGTGCACCGTTCGCCAGCAAGCTATCAGAAACATTGGCCGTGACGGATGGCCTGCTGTACCGCCGTGGAAATTTCAATGGCAGCTGGGACCAACTGGTGTGCGACGCATTGATGGACGTGCAGGGTGCCGACATCGCGCTATCCCCCGGATTCCGCTGGGGAACCACCTTGTTGCCCGGAGATGCCATCACCCGGGAGCTGATGATGGACCAGCTTGCTGTTACCTACCCCTACGCCACCGTGACGCAAATGACCGGGGCCACCATCAAAACCATTTTGGAAGACGTGGCCGACAACTTGTTTAACCCAGATCCCTATTACCAACAGGGTGGCGATATGGTGCGCGTGGGCGGACTACGCTATACCTGCGAGCCGGGGCAAAAAATGGGCAGCCGCATCACCAATATGCAGCTTGGCGGCAAACCTCTGGATGCCAGCAAGAACTACAAGGTTGCGGGTTGGGCGCCGGTGGCTGAAGAAGCGCGCAACGCCGGGGGCAAACCCATTTGGGACGTGGTGGAATCGTGGCTGAAATCACAACCCGGCGGGCATGTGCGGGCCCGGGCCATCAATACGCCCAAGCTGCTGGGGGTGACTAACAACCCCGGTATTGCTTAGAGACACTGTTTTTTTGAAACCCTGACGGTTTCAGAGTGGGTACTGTAAGTTATCAAGAAAGGTGGACACCATGAAATTTCTTCGCTGGATATCAGTGGCTTTGCTCTTGTTGGGTTGCAGCCTGGCCTGGTCGCAAGACCGGGTGGTCTACCACATCAATGATTCTGATGTGCAGGCGTTGGCCGCTTTGCGCAACATTCGTAACCAGTTGGATACGGAACCCACAACCAAAATTATCGTGGTAGCCCATGCCAAAGGAATCGATTTTTTGATGGAAGGGGCCAAGGACAAAAACGGAAGCCTCTATGCGGGACCGGTGTCTGCCATGAAAAACCGCGGCGTCGCGTTTGAGGTGTGCCAGATCACCCTGAAGACGCGCAATCTCAAAGAAGACCAATTTATCCCCGAGGCTGACTTCACCCCATCCGGAGTGGTCCGCATTACCAAGCTGCAGAACCAGGGCTACGCGTACGTAAAACCTTGAACAGGCCGAGGCACACCGCTATGCTGATTCGCAATCTTTCTGCCCTGTTGCTGGGTTGTCTGTGGATGACACAGGCCGTGCTGGCAGAGCCCCCTGCGGTGCACGCCGTAAAAGTCGCCGACAAGGTGTGGTTTGTACAAGGCCAGACCGCGCTGGGGTCAGTTGAAAACCAAAACTTCATCTCCAACGCCGGCTTCATCGTTACGGACGACGGTGTGGTGGTGGTAGATGCCCTGGGCTCTCCCGCACTGGCGCAAGCCATGATTGCAGAGATTCGCAAGGTCACCTCACAACCCATTCGCTATGTCATCCTGACCCACTACCACGCAGACCATATTTATGGCCTGCAAGTCTTCAAGGCGGCGGGTGCCACGGTGATTTCCCACCAAGAAGGGCGCGAGTATTTAAACTCTGACACTGCCCAAAAGCGCCTGGAAGCCACGCGTATAGATTTGGCCCCCTGGATCGATTCCAAGACCCATTTTGTGAGTGCCGACCGGTGGCTGGATGGGCCGGAGACTGTGCTGCAGGTAGGTTCCGTCAAGTTGTTGTTGCACCATGTGGGGCCTGCCCACACGCCGGAAGACATGGTTATCTTTGATCCCCAGTCGGGTGTCATGTTTGCGGGCGACATTGTTTTTCGGGGGCGTATTCCGTTTGTGGGCACGGCCGATAGTCGCCTGTGGATTCAGTCGCTCAACAAGCTGCTGACGCTGAACCCGCGCGTGGTGCTTCCAGGCCACGGGCCAGCATCTTTCACCCCGGTAGCGGATATTGAATTGACCCGCGATTACCTGCTGTATTTGCGCAAACAAATGGGCGCTGCGGCCAAAAACATGGACCCGTTTGAGCAGGCCTACGACAAAATTGACTGGTCAAGATACGCAGACCTGCCGCTATTCAAAGCCGCCAATCGCATGAACGCCTACAACACCTACCTGCTGATGGAGCAGCAGGGCGAAGCGGACGTGAAGTGATTGCCAGCAATCCCCACCCATCACGCCGCAGGCTGTTGGGCGGGGCTGCGGCGCTGCTGTGCGCCGGCCTGCCAGCGGCCTATGCACAAGGCGAAGAAGACCCCGTAAAAACCATCCACTGGCCCACCCTGCCGGTGGTGGGTGGTGGTGTTTTGCGCACCGAAGACTGGGCAGGCGTGGCCGCCATTGTGGTGTTTTGGGCCACCTGGTGCCCCTATTGCAAACGCCACAACGCCCGCATGAACGCGCTCTTTCACACTCTGGGTGACCGGCCTATCCGTATTGTGGGCGTGGCTACCGGGGAAAGCGAAGCCAAGGTCGCGGCCTATGTCAGAATGAATGCACTGGATTTTCCGCAGGTGATCGGCAGTGCCGAGTTAAAAATGCAGTTTACGAATCGGAAAGTTGTCCCCCTGACCGGTTTGGTCCGTGGTGACGGAAAACTGGTTCAGGTCATACCGGGTGAACTGACAGACAGTGACGTGTTGTCGCTGCCATCGCTGATCTCAGACCGGGCGGCCTAGTTGGCATTGCATATTCTTTAGGGGTGTTTATGGAGGAAGATCTCCGCCAGGACAAGGTTTTTGAGACGGCGGCTCAACTCTTTGGGCTGCTGGCCACACCCATGCGGCTCAAAATCATCAGCGCGGTCTGCGAGCAAGAGCGCAATGTGACCGAACTGCTGGAGCAGATTGACACCACGCAATCCAACATGTCCCAGCACCTGGCTACATTGCACAAGAGTGGAGTCCTGTCCCGGCGCCGTCAAGGTGCCCAAATCTACTACGGTCTGCAGAATGAGCAAGTCTCTACCCTGTGTCGGGCCGTTTGCACCCAGGTTGCCATTGACATGGACGATGAGGTTGCCTTAGACCCCAGCGAACGCTTGTTGGTGAAATAGGGTTGTAGCCCTCGTCGAATATGCGTAAACAGCTATCAATACAGTAGCTATCAGTCTACTGAATGCTAGTCGGTCATATCAGCGCGCCCAGCAGGCGCAAGCTGGGCACCTGCTCCTCCGGAGGGGCGTTAGAGGTTTGAAAGAGAGTTCATTGTGAAAAGACTGTTACTGTCATTGCTGCTAACCAGCGCCGCATTCGCCGCCAGCGCCGAGACCATTGGCGATGTCAGCACCACCTTCAAGCTGCTCAGCCCCAACGACAAAGTGGTGGTGGATGTGTTTGACGACCCGGATGTGGGTGGTGTGGCGTGTTATCTGTCGCACGCCAAAACTGGGGGCTACTCGGGTGCGCTGGGGTTTGCCGAAGACACCTCCGACGCCGCGGTGGCCTGCCGCCAGGTCGGCCCAATCACTTTCAAGGACAAGATCGACAAGCAAGACGAAGTGTTCAACGCCCGCTCATCCTTCCTGTTCAAACACGTGCGGGTGGTGCGCATGGTGGATGTCAAACGCAACACGCTGGTCTATCTGGTGTACTCCGACAAGATCATTGAGGGCAGCCCCAAAAACAGCGTGACGGCGGTTGCGGTGCCGACCAACCAACCGATTCCTGTTAAATAAGGTTTTACACAAAAAATTGGGCTGCAGCCCGCGTTTGATGCCACAGCCCAGCGCTTCTACAGCGCCAGGTCCCAGACACAGCGCGAACGCAAAGACTATCAGGTTTGAACACTGGCTTTGCAACAGCTTTACCCGGGCAGGGTCATCAGCTGCGCCGCCATGAAATTCTTAACGATGAGCTGCATTGCGGCCACCTGCACCACGGTTTTTCTGGGAGGCTGTGTGGTCGCCCCCGTCGCTGTTGAACCTGCTTATGTCGCGCCACACGGCGTGGTCTACGTCGCGCCCACCTATGGCATACCCGGGCCAGGCTATGTATGGGCGTACCACAGTCGCTTGGGCTGGGGCTGGCACCACCCAAGCTATGGTTGGCATCGCGGCTGGAGGTGAGCCGCAGTGAAGATGTGGCCGACATGGCGCTGGCCCGTGCTGTAACGCCGTTGCTGAGCTGGCTAGTTGACGTGAATTAGGTCTACCCGCTGCGCGCCGTGCAGGCTCGAGATTGGGAGCATGTCACATCATGCGGACAAAGGTTGGGCACGGCTAGGGGGCATGGGCAAATTTTGATTTCTTATAGGCTAAATGTGCCTCTAGCCCTCGTCAAACATACGTAAGCAGCTATTAAAACAATAGTATTAACGAGCCAAGCAACCCAGCCCGCGCAGCGTCGCCTCCACCGCTTCGTCCAGCGGCGTGTGCGGCTCCTGGCCCAGCAGCGCTTGCAGCTTGGCGTTGTCCATGCGCACCGGCACTTGCCACAGGTAGCGCATTTCCAGCAGCTCCTTCAATGTTTCGTTAAACGGCGACGCCAGCCGCAGCAGCCACCAGGGCAGGGCGCTGATCTTGGGCTTGGCTCCGCCGTGCTGCACCACCACGCGCTGAATGGCCTGGGCCATTTGCGTACCGTCGTGGTCCCAATGGCCTTGCAGGTGATAGGTGGCAAAGGCGGGCAGTGTGTGGCGCATGGCAATCAGCGTGACCATGGTGCGGGCCACATCGGGGATATAGGCCCACTGGTGGCCCAGGCCCGGCTTGCCGGGGTTGCTGATGCGCTTCACCGCCTGCTGCGGCTTGATCAGGCCTTGTGCAAACCAGTTGTTGCCGGCCTGCGGGCCAAAAAAATCACCGGCCCGCACGATGATGACGCGGCCACCCTGTTGCGCAAAGGCTTGCAGGCGGCGTTCCATCTCCACGCGGATGGCGCCCTTTTTGGTGAGTGGGTTTTGGGGCGAGTCTTCTGTCAGGGTGGGGAAGGCGTTGGGGCCGTAGTTGTAGACGGTGCCGGGCAAAACCACGGTGGCGCTCAGCTCTTTTGCGATAGTGATGGTGTTGTCCAACATGGGCAGCACCACGGTTGACCAGCGCTTGTAGCCCGGTGGGTTCACGGCGTGGACGATGACGGTGCAGCCGGCTGCGGCAGCGCGCACGTCGTCCCCGTTCAAGGCATCGCCGCGCAGCCAGGTGATGCCATCTTGGTCGGCGTCGGGGTTCGTGTGGCGGCTCAAGCCCCGCACAGCCCAGCCTGCGGCTTGCAGTTGGCGGGCCACTTCGCCGCCTATGCCGCCGGTGGCGCCCAATACGAGTGCGGTTTTGTTCAGCGTCGTGGTTTCCATATCAAGCTCCATTCAGTGGATGAGGGAGCGAGTTTGCGGGGCCAACCGCAAACATGGAATTGCCGAAACCCATGGTGCTGCTATACAGTTCTGTATGGACACAAGCATTGGTTGGGAGCTGTACCGCTCTCTTTTGGGGGTGCTGCGCGAGGGTTCGCTCTCGGGCGCAGCGCGCGCTTTGGGCATTGCCCAGCCCACGGTGGGGCGGCACATTACCGCGCTGGAAGAAACGCTGGGCCTGGTGCTGTTCACCCGCACCCAGGCCGGCCTGCTACCCACCGAAGCTGCGCTGGCCCTGCAGGTACACGCCGAAGAAATGGAGAGCAGCGCTGCCGCGCTAGAGCGCACCGCCGCCAGCCGGGGCAAAGGCGTGAGCGGCGTGGTGCGCGTTACCGCCAGCGAGGTGGTGGGGGTAGAGACACTGCCGCCCATCATTGCCAGCCTGTGTGCCAACTACCCCGGCTTGAAGATAGAGCTGGCGCTAACAGACCGCACGCAAGACCTGTTGCAGCGCGAGGCCGACATCGCCGTGCGCATGGTGCGCCCCGCGCAAGACCAGCTCATTGCCCGCCAAGTAGGGCAGGTGGAAGTGGGCCTGCATGCATCGGCCGATTACTTGCAGCGGCGCGGCACACCCACCAGCGTGGCCCAGCTCACCGAGCATTGCTTGATTGGCTTTGACCAGCCCACGCCCTTTATTCGCGAAGTGGCCAAGTCCATGCGCGGGCTGGACCGCGAATCGTTTTCCTTGCGAGCGGACAGCAGCGTGGCGCAACTGGCGTTAATACGGTGTGGCGCGGGCATTGGTTTTTGCCAAGTGCCGCTGGCCCGTGGGGTTGCGAGTGGCACGGTGGCCAGCCCGCCGCTCGTGCGGGTTTTGCCAGAGTTCTACACCCTCAAGCTCGACATCTGGATCACCATGCACGAGGGCCTGCGCAACAGCCCATCGGCCAAGGCCACGTTTGACGCGCTGGTGCTGGGAATGGAGAAGTACCTTGGCGCCGGATTGTTATAAGAAAAATGGGCCGCTAGCCCTCGTCACATATGCCAATGCAGCTTCCAAAACAATAGCGAATGATGTGGCCCGCAACTCCGCAACTCGGGCCTTTTGCGCCTGAAGAGATGTTGTCACGCGCTAGTGTGTTGCCCTGTCAGCCGACGCAACGACTTCGCCAAAGTGACGGGCGATGATGTCTTTCAGCTCTTGGCTTTCGTTGCCTACCAATGTCTTGCTCAGCCGCAGCTTCGCAAACAGCTTTTCACAACGCTTGCGATCTTCGTCAGACCAATACTCAACCGACAGCTTCTTCTGTTGCAGTGAAGGCAGCAGTTGGTCCATCTGAATAGCTGTTTCGTCGCGCCGTCCGTGGGCACGACCAGCAACATAGTTCAAACTGCAAAGCGCGCGGTCCAACAAAATCCATGGGAAATTGTTGGCTTGCATCGGGCCCACAACCATTTCCTGCGCTGAGAGTTGCAATTTTTCGGGCATCAGCAATTGCAGGGCTTTGGAAAATCTTGGCGTTTTGACAGAAACACTGGGTTGCTTCTTGCCAACCAAGTACGCAGTCGTTCCACCAATCGCAGCCCCAACTGCAGTGCCCAGCAGCAGCGTGTGGCCAAGGGTGAGCGCATCGGTACCGGCGCCAGCCACCGCACCAATGGCGGCCCCGGTCATTGTCAGCTGCTTCGCGTTCAAACCCATCAGACGCCAAGTCTCAACGCTAAACAAACCGTCTTTGAACAAACTGGCCGACTCACTGGATGACTGCACCAGGTGGTGCGCAAATAGCGCGATCATCTTGTTGTGCGCGCTGGATTCGATTTTTGCGAGCTGGGTTTTGAATCGCTCTTGCAACGCCAGATCAGCCGCCGTGCGCGCTTCTGCGCTATCGATCTTGAGCGAGAGCCGCGCCGAGAAGGTCAGGCAATCGCAGACCAGCGACACCGCCAGCGCAGCGGCATCGTCTATACGCGCGCTCCTATCCTCCTGGAGCGCGGTCACAGCCTTTAGCAGATAGGGCTTCCAATCGCGGTTGATGTTGGCCAATGTTTCGAGCAAGTCCTTGCGGTCTTCAAAACTCGCGCTGTGGGCGTTGAATTCTCGAACCGCGTTAAACGACCGGTTAAGCGCTGCCCGCCATTGGCCAATATAGTCCTGCTCTCCCGTGCGGTTGACGATGGCCAAGCGGGTAACCCCTGTCAAGCGCGCCAGCTCCATTTCGCATTCGTTGAGGGGTGTCGGCGCGAGCGAACCATCCACGACATAGATGATCCCGGCACCCGCCAAAACAGGTTTAAGCAAACGACACTCGGCTTCAAACTGCGGGTCGGTCTGGTGCTGTTCAACAAACACACGAAATTTGGCCAACGGGTCATTGGCATCAGCGGGCGCGCGGTTGATCTCAGCAAGCGCCTTGCGCGCGTTCTGGAACCCCGGTGTGTCGTGAAAGACGACAAGGTCTCTCAGGGCAAACCGCTTTGCATGCACGGTCACGCCGGGCATGGACGACACCGCGACGGCGTCATCCTCCATCAGCGTCGACAGGATGGAAGACTTGCCGTGGTTAACCGCACCAATGATGGCAAACGCTGGCACAGCGTGTTCTATTGGCATCGTGCCACTCCTACACGCAAATGGTGAATCGACACGAAGCGGGTCCATATCTTCAGGCGCTCGTCCAAGCCCGCTGTGGGGTCGCCCGTTAGCAGGACAATCACTTCGCGGTTGGTGGCGCTCAACTTCTTGAGGAAATCGGCAATAGCGATGATGGGGTTCTCGGTGCCCGGTGTCACCACAACAACGTCTGTATCGGCTTGCAGTCCTTGCACCAGTGCGGGCTCGAACGCATCGTTGTCGATGTAGGCCGAGACGGTTTGCAGCACGGCAAGCCCAAGCGACCGCTGCACCAATGCTGACACCTGTTCGTCGCTCAGGCTGCTGGTTTGCGACTTGATCGCCAACACCTTCTTCGCTCCAGCATGACCCATGTCGGCCAGTGGACCGCCAGGAGGCAGCGGTTCGCCATCGCTATCGGAACTGAACAAGGGGCGCTGCAGTCTGCGCCACAACTTGTTCGCCGCAGGGTGGGTGAATGCGATGCGCCGCAGCCGCAAGCGCAGCATGCCTTGCAAGAGCGCGGCAATGAGTAGCCGTGGCATCAACCCATAGACGACAACCGCGCACAGCAAGAAGGGCCACCAGGCATGTGCAGCATTGGCATCCAGGGTGAACGCACCCTGCCCCCGAACGAACTGCGTCGCCAACACCTGTGGCAGCGAGGGCGCCAGCGAATCAGAGATCCAGCTCCAAGGCAAAGCGATGGCCTGCAACGCGCGAAACACGCCATCTGCTCCAAAAGAATACGTTGACTGCCACCCGAAACGCAGCTCTACAAAGGGCAAGTAGACCAACAACATAGAACCCAGAATGCCCAGGTTGAATGCAATAACAAATGCTTGCGTGAGCTGCAAGACTTGCAGACTGATGAACGGTGCCAGGCGGCTCGACAACTGACCGGTCTTGGCCAACACAAACCGAGCCTGCGCCCGCTGCTCACCATGCAGGCGGTTCAGCGCACCGATACTGAAGCGCACCAGCGCATGCATCCAGGAAGTCAACGGGGAGAAGTCAACGCCTACCGCGCGTGCGACCACGGCCACCAACGCTACCAACAGCATGCCTATCTGTAGGCCAACCGTACCGGCCAGGAACAGTGCCGCGTTGATCGGCTGCGCGCTGTCGTGGGCCAGCAAACCCGCGGTGGTGCCCACGCCCACCAAACCTCCGATGAACAACGCCAGCCACAAGACAGCCTTTACGCCGCGCTCAAACTGTTGACCAGCCGTCGCCGTGCAGCCCGGTGTTGCTTGCTCTTTCAGCCACGCCAAGAAAATTGCCGATCGGTTGGTGGTGCGGGCGTCTGGTGCGAGCGCGATCTTGCTTTTGAACGCATCAACACCCGCAGAATCGTCAGCGTCCCACTTGTCGAGTGCGACTTCAAAATCAATCAGCTCCGAGACGCTCCAACGGGCAGGTTGCTCTGTTTGGTCCAAATTCACCCCAACTCCAATTGCGCAACGCGCATCATCCGCGAATCTACAGCATGTTTTATTTTGAGACCTGAAAGCTGCCACACGGGCTGCTCTGTAGCCTCGACCGGCAGATGGTTTAGAGTTTACGTATTTCAAGGACCACACATACCATGATCACTTTGCAAGACTGCCAACAACGCGATGCAGCAGACCCGCTGCGCGCGCTGCGCGATCTTTTCTCTATTCCGGCCGGTGTCATTTACCTGGACGGCAATTCTCTGGGCGTCATGCCCAAAGCCGCAGCCGCCCGCGCTGCAGAGGTCATCACCCAAGAGTGGGGCACGGGCCTTATCCGCTCTTGGAACAACGCGGGCTGGTTCGAGCTACCCCAACGCCTGGGCAACATGATTGCGCCGCTGATTGGCGCGGGGCCTGACGAAGTGGTTACCACCGACACCACATCCATCAACCTCTACAAAGTGCTGGCCGCCGCGTTGTCCATGGTTGCGCAAGACGCACCGCAACGCAAAGTTTTGCTTAGTGAGCGCAGCAACTTCCCCACCGACCTCTACATTGCCGAAGGCCTGTGCAAAGAGCGCGGCTACACGCTCAAGCTGGTAGAGCCTGACGAGATTGCCGCCGCGCTCACCGCCGATGTTGCCGTGCTGATGCTCACCCATGTCAACTACCGCACCGGCGCCATGCACGACATGGCTGCCGTCACCGCCGCCGCACACGCGGCCGGCGCGCTGGTGGTGTGGGACCTGGCACACAGCGCAGGCGCGGTGCCGGTGGACCTGACGGGTGCCCGGGCCGACTTCTCCATTGGCTGCGGCTACAAGTATTTGAACGGCGGCCCCGGCGCACCGGCATTCGTGTGGGTCAACCCCCAACATGCGGACCGCTTTTGGCAACCGCTGTCGGGCTGGTGGGGCCACGCCAAGCCGTTTGCATTCACGGCAGATTACAAACCCGCTGCCGGCATTACCCGCTACCTGTGCGGCACGCAACCCATCGTCAGCTTGTCGTTGTTGGAATGCGGGTTAGACGGCTTTGTGGCGGCACAGGCATTGGGCGGCATGGCTGCCCTGCGCACCAAATCGTTGGCGCTGACCGACCTGTACATTCAGTTGGTCGAAGAGCGCTGCGCGGGCCACGGCCTGGGCTTGGCCACGCCACGCAACCACGCACAACGCGGCTCGCAGGTCTGCCTGACGCGCGAACACAATGCGGGAGGCCCGTTAGGCTCCGGTGCCTATGCCATCATGCAAGCGCTGATTGCACGCGGCGTGATTGGCGACTACCGCGCGGGCGATGGTGGCATTCACAAAGATATCTTGCGCTTTGGCTTTACCCCGCTCTACATCGGCTTTGAAGACGTATGGAATGCCGTGGAGCAACTGCGCCAAGTGCTGGAAACAGCAGAGTGGCAAAAGCCTGAATTCAACCAACAACACGCCGTTACCTGACATGACCAATCCCCCCTCTGGCTGCCCCATGCACGCCGCGCCCTCTGCTGGCGAAGCCATCGTTGCCCAAGAAAAAGCCCAGCTCGACTTCAGCAACACCATGAGCTACGGCGACTACCTGCAGATCGACACCATTCTGTCGGCCCAAAAGCCGCTCTCACCCGCACATGACGAGATGCTGTTCATCGTGCAGCACCAAACCAGCGAGCTGTGGATGAAGCTCATGCTGCACGAGCTGCAGGCCGCTGTGCGCCACATTGCGCAAGACGACCTGCCGCCTGCCTTCAAGATGTTGGCGCGTGTCAGCAAGATCATGGAGCAACTGGTGCACGCATGGGACGTGCTGGCCACCATGACACCGCCCGAGTACAGCGCCATGCGCCCTTACTTGGGCCAAAGTAGCGGCTTCCAAAGCTTTCAATACCGCTGCATTGAATTCGCCATGGGCAACAAAAACGCCGCCATGCTCAAGCCCCACGCCCATGCGCCCGAGCGCCTGGCGCTGGTGCAAGCTGCGTATGAAGCGCCGTCGCTGTATGACGAAGCGCTACGGCTAATGGCGCGCCGTGGCTTGCCCGTGCCTGCATCGCACACAGAGCGCGACTGGTCGCAACCCTATGCAGCCAGCAAAGAAGTCGAGGCCGCCTGGCTGCAGGTTTACCGCAAACCCGAAGCCCATTGGGACCTGTACCAACTGGGCGAAGAACTGACTGATCTGGAAGACGCCTTTCGCCTATGGCGCTTCCGCCATGTGACCACGGTGGAGCGCATCATCGGCTTCAAACGCGGCACCGGTGGCACGGGCGGCGTGAGCTACCTGCGCAAGATGCTGGACGTGGTGCTGTTCCCCGAGATATGGTCGCTAAGGACGGAGTTGTAAGAGAAATAGTCCTCTAGCCCTCGTGGAATATACGCAAGCCACTATTAATTTCGTAGCAATAAGTAAAAACGGCGCGTCGTTCATCAAAGCCCTATCCGGCAGGCAGCACGTCTACTGCGGCCATGTGGAGGATGGCGAGGCGACCAGCGTGCCCCATGTGTTTGCCTGTGGAATGCATAAAGACAGTTATGGGCCAGACGGCTATGGTGTGCTCAATTTGGTAGAGTTGGCATACGGTTGCCGGCTCCAACTGGCAGGGAGTCGACCCCCACGCAGCTCTTTCATGGCAGCTATTGGCTTTGATTGGCCAGGATATGCGACAGGTTCATACAATGGTTGTCATGCAAAAGTACCCAGCGGTATTGCCAAGAATTGAATATTCGTGCGGTTTAGCGGGTTGCGCATGGCTAAGCCCAAGCCCACCAGCCTGATTATTTCGTCGTCTAACTTGGAAATGCCAAGATAGGCGCTCGGCTACGTGAAGTTAAGGCGCACAAATGACCTCAAGCTCTCACGAACCGTATGTCTCCGAATTACGGCATATTGTCACTGTCGCCGGGTTGAACTACGAGATTTGGTGGGCCTTGAAGAGCGATCAAACCCGGCCGCAATTTATTGACGTCCTGAATCGCTATCCCATCTACTTTCAGACTGCAATCCATGCGCACTTCGTCGCACTGCTGGTGAACCTCTACAAGCTCTACGAGACACGAAAAGACACCTACAACATTCCTCGCTTCCTGAATATCTTGCAAGGTGAGGCAGCACTCGGATCCAGCGTGCTTGCCAGTCTGGACCGGCAGTATCGGGACGTGAAGCCGCTGTGGGTCAAAGTCAACATTCTTCGCAATAAGGTATTTGGGCACCACTCTGCGGCCCACTCAGTCGAGGATGCTTTCCGAGAGGCCGCCGTCACCCCTAACGAGCTTCGCGATCTGGTGTCGAAGACCAAGAGCCTGCTCAATGAGCTAACACAGAACCTTGATAGAAGCACTCACGCATTCAATCTCGGTTCGGGTGGCGAAGTGGTCGAAGTCCTAGAGGCACTCCAACGTGCGAAGCGTGCGCCTTAACATGTCGGTCAACACGGTCGCCTTGCGACGTACGCCCGCTGCGCGGGCTCCTGGCGCAAGTCGCCGGTTACCTTCACGTTAGACCGCAGACAGTGCGTAGTCCTGATTGACCGCGAGGAGAACTTAATATGACTTGGATCCTAGGCTTGGCGCTTACAGCATTCGCAATCTACCTTGCGTTCTTTCGCAAACCAACACCCCGTGAAGTAGTCATTCGCATCGAAACCAGCGTTTCACCCAGTACCACAGAACTGAACCGTGGTGAGGTCGAAGGTGAGGAAAAGGACAACTGGGAGCAATTTGACTTCTATCGCGCAAGAATGCTGCCCGCAAAGGGGCGATACCGAATCAACTATGAGGACCAACGCGGGCTAAAAACCGAGAGGGATATCGAAGTAAAGCGAGTACATGAGTTCGGAGGAAAGTACGCCATCGACGCCCACTGCCTTCTTCGCAATGCCCATCGTTCGTTTCTCGGAGAACGCATTGAAAAGGCAATCAATCTTGATTCGGGCGAAATCGTGGAAGACCTTGCCCGCGATGCAATTGCTCAATATGGCGACTCTAATGAGGGTCGTGCTTTGTCGGCCATCGACAAAGAATGGATGGGTGTCGCTGTCCTCGTCTTTGTCTGCCGTGCAGATGGACAAATGCGCAAGGCGGAACGGGCTATCGTCGCCGAGTACCTCAAGAGGCATTGTGCTGATGTGCTGCTTGATGCTGCAGAACTGGACTCTGCGATTAAGGCTCTCGGTGAGCCCGATCACAAAGAGTTCAAACGCATCATCCGTGATCTTAAGGCTGCAGGTGATCGTGACCGCCTGACTGATTTACTCGACTGTGCAAAACGAATCGTCGATACGCAGAAGACCGTTGCCCCAATGGAGAAGGCGGCTCTGGAAATTCTTGAGGAGGCGACTGCGTGATCTGCGGTCTAACACTGCGCTCCAAGGAACGCTGCGCGATAAAGCCACGCAGCGTTCCTGAGCTTGGACGTTGAGCCGTCATCGCGAAACGGGCCGATTAACTGCGTTTTATCAGGGGTAGATGGCTAACAATCAGCGTTTATCCGCCGCGCCACAAAGCTGGCACAAAGCGAGGACGTCATTCGCGGCAGATAAACCATGTTGGACTGAACCGCCTGCGAGACGGTGGCGTGTGTTCTGGGCAATAGGGGGTTTGAACCAATCCCCGCTTGTGTCAATAGATTATGACCCAGCCCAGTGTCGTTGCGCCGTGCGCGGATTGCCTACATTGCGGGGCTGGGCACTGCTCTTTCGCTGGATCGCTCGGGTATTGTTCTGCACGCAGTTGCCAGCCAGCGTGCGGCGCAACACTGCCTCAGACACCACTGGACGTGGTGCGAATTTCTTGATCCCTTGGCATCCCCTGGTGCACCTCACGGTGGCCCCCTGGGTTGCCCCGCCACACTGCTACCCGGTGTCGGCAACTGTGTGTACCCTGGCAGCGTTGCCACCACCTTGAGTGTGCCCGCCTTGCAGCACGGACACTGCATAGTCTCAATCCTGGCCACCCTCGCCATGAACGCCTGTGCCGACTCTTGGGCCAGCGGGTTGGTGCTGGGCATCTGTAGTGCCAGCCTTGCGAGCTTGAGCTTGTCCGTCTTGCATGCACTGGCCAGAACTCCGTAGTGGCGAATCCGCTTGATACCGGTGGGCAAGACGTGCAACAAGTAGCGCCGTATGAATTCACAGCCGGGTAAATGTTCTGTGCGCTTACCCCTTGGTCATCCGCTCTGACGGTAAAAACCACTTCACTGTGCGTGAGCGCCTTGATGCGCTCGTTGCCAATGGCCGTGCGGTGTGTGTAGCGGCTGAGGTACTCCAGCGTTTGTGCTGGACCACCCAACGGCGTCTTGGCATACACCACCCAGTCGTGGCGGTATAGATCTCTTTGGCGTTGTGCCCAGGCCATGGCACCGCCCTGCGGATCATTGGCGATGTCTGTACTTTGATGGGCCCGGCCCAAGGCTGCCAGAAACTTGCCCCGAAACACCTTGGACAGGGCCTGCACCGGGAACAGAAAGTCGGGCTTTCGGATCGGCGTGTGCCAGCGGCCTTGACCCTGATCATCTTGCACCAGCACACCGCAGGCCATCACCGCATGCACATGGATGTGCAACCGCAAGTCCTGGGTCCAGGTGTGCAGTACCAGGCTGAAGGCCGGGGTGCCACCACCAACCCCATCCAACGCGCATTGGCCGCGAACTCAGACAGTGTTTGGGCGGTGCTGGCAAACAGGGTGTCGATGACCCAGCGCGGGTGGTACTGGTACAGGGGCATTGAGGCTGTGCGGCAGCGTGAACACCAAGTGGGCATAGGGCACATTCAACACATCCGCTAGACGCCCCTGCAGCCAGGCGTCCTTGGCACGCGATCCGCACTGCGGGCAGTGTCGATTGCGGCAGGAGTGGTATTGCCAGTGGCTGTGGCCACAAGTCTCACAGGCCAGCTGCTGGCCCCCCAGTGCCGCCGTCCTGCACGCGACGATGCCGCGCCAGGCCTTGGCCTGGGGTGTGGACAGGGTGTGCTTTACCAGATGTGCCGCACCATGCTGGCGCAGCACATCGGCCAGGTGGCCACGCGCTCAGCCTTGCCGTGATCGTTTCAGGTCTTGGGCAGGCCCGCCAGCAGGTCCAATGGGTCCACGTCTTTGGGTGGTTTGAACTGCGGGCTGATGAGGTGCAGATAACGGCTGGTGGTGCTGATGTGGCCGTGGCCCAAGAGGCGGCTGATGGTGTACAGGTCCACGCCACCTTCGAGCAAGTGGGTGGCAAAGCAGTGGCGCAGGGTATGGGTGCCACCATGCTTGACGATGCCGGCGCAGTGTCGGGCCGCTTGGTAGGCGCGTTGCACGGCTTCGATGTTGACGCACGTCGTGCCATTGGCGTTGGCAAACAGCCAGCGACCTGGGTTGCGCTGCGGAGCATAGGTTTGGCTGTATTGGCGCAGCAACGCCAACAGGCTTGGACTGAGGATGCTGTAGCGGTCGGCACCGCCTTTGCCGGCCGTAACCCGCACGCACATGCGATCTGGCGCGCTGTCGATGTCATCCACGCGCAGTGCGCAGGCTTCGGAGATACGCAGACCGGCCGCATAGATGGTTTGCAACACGGTTCGGTAAACCGGATGCGAGCAGCAGGCAAACAGGTGCGTGACCTCTTGGCGCGCGAGCAACTCGGGCTGCTTCTGTGGCACACGGGCCATGGGCGGGCGCAGGTGGACGATGTCGCTGGCGCGCCCCAGCACGGTCTCAAACAGGAAGCGGCTGGCGCTGGCAGCGTGGTTGACGCTGCTGTAGGAGAGCTTGCGGTCCTTGACCAGGTGCAGCAGGTAGGCCTCGATCTCAGGCGGGCTCAACAAGTCGGGACTGCGGTGGTAGTGGCGTGCCATTCGGGCGACGGCATCGGTGTAGCACTCCTTGGTCCGTTCAGCCAGGCCGCGCACGGTCATGGCGTCGAGCATGCGTTGACGTAAGGGTGTCATGCGGTTTCTCCTCAAAGCCGGGGAACATTCCCCAACTCCAAGGCTTTACCTCAAGGCCCGTCTATGCAAGTAGCCCCGAAACACAAATGCAGTGGCGGCGCACCGTGCACTAGCCACCGCGTAGCGGTTTAGTTCAACGCAGAATAGGCGCCCCCAATATTCTGGAAATCAATGACTGCTCTCGAGCAGTGAAATTTGATAGAGGTCGGTCGAGTTTGGGTCGAATCCTGAGATACAGCTGACCGACCCAACCGTCGGCAACCGCATCATCCCCCGCCTGGTTGGGCATTTGCTGGGCTACTTTTTGCCGTACGAGGGCAGCTACTACGAGGCGTATGGTGGGGCCCACGCACTTGGCGGGCTTGCTGTGTTCGATGAATAACCTCTAAGAAAGATCAGCCTATAGCCCTCGTGGAATATGCACATACCACTATCCATTCAATAGCAATCAACGGAAATGGTGCAGCGTTACTCCACTGCGTTAACGACACCTGTCATGACGCGCCTGCGGACGAGAGGTCAATTCGCCTTCAACTTTTCGGCCAGCCACTGGCTCATGGGGCTGGCGCTGTCTTCCAGGCCGTGGATCACGCTGAAATGGTCGGCTCCTGGCACGGCGCGCAGTTCCACCGGGTTGCCCAGCGCCGTGGCTGCGGCGTGGTAGCTGGCTGCTTGGCGGGCAAACTCGGTGCTCTCGGCACCGCCCCAGGTGACCCAGGTGGGTGTGGGGCAAGCGCGCACATTTTGCGCGGGGGAGTAGTGGCGAATAGTGTGTTCGTCGAGCTGGATCATGGGTTGCAGATAGCTGTAGCGCAGTGGCTCCAGCTCGTGCAGGCCGCTGATCAGTAGCGCCGCCTTCAGCGGGTCGCGCGGCAGGCCGTAGTCGGTATCCCAATCGGTTTGTAAGCACATGGCGCTCAGGTGGCCACCGGCCGAGTGGCCGCCCACGCCCACGCGGCTCGCGTCGCCCCCATATTGGCCAATGTTGCGCAGCGTCCAGGCCACGGCGGCGCGGCACTGGCGCGTGATTTCGGCCAGGGTGACAAACGGGCACAGCGCGTAGTTCACCACCACGGTGGTGATGCCCAGTGGCTGCAGGCCCAGCGCCACACCGCTGAACTCTTTGGACGAGAGCGAGCGCCAGTAGCCGCCGTGCAAAAACACATAGACCGGGGCGTTAGGCGCATCCGCCACAAAAATGTCCAGCGTCTCGGCCAGCGTGGGCCCATACGGAATGTCCAGATGCGCCTTGAGGCTGCTGCGCGCCTTGTGCGCGGCGGCCACAAAGTGCTTGCCGGGCGCCGATGCATCGGCCAGTGCCAGCGAGGGGTTGTACTGCGCGTCGATCTGCGCTTGGGTGGTGAATTCGCGGTAGAGCTTGGGCATGGTGGTGACGGGTTTGGTGGGAATTGTTGCCAGTCTAGAGGTAGCCAGGGCAGGGAAATTACTAAGGCCTTTATTTTGCAAAGTACTTTACATCTAAACTATTTATATGTAAATTACATTGACTGACGGCGCACAGGGGGTGCTGCTTGCCAGCAAGGAGTTGTGATGAAGATTGTGTGCATTGGTGGTGGCCCTTCCGGCTTGTATTTCGCCCTTCTGATGAAGAGGAACCACCCCGAGCACGACATCACCGTGGTGGAGCGCAACAAGCCGTACGACACTTTTGGCTGGGGCGTGGTGTTCTCCGATGCCACCATGGACAACATGCGTCAGCACGATCCGAAGTCTGCCGCAGAAATCCAGCAGGCGTTCAACCACTGGGACGATATTGAGCTGGAAATCAAGGGCCAGCGCATTCGCTCAGGCGGCCATGGCTTTGTGGGTATTGGCCGCAAGAAGCTGCTCAACATCTTGCAAGCGCGCTGCGAGGCAATGGGCGTCAAGCTGGTGTTTGAAACCAATGCACAGAGCGATGCAGAGTACCCCGATGCCGATCTCATCATTGCTAGCGATGGCATCAACTCCCAGATTCGCACCCAACACCAAGCTGTGTTTAAGCCCGACATCGTGGTGCGCCCCAACCGCTTCATCTGGCTGGGTACCAACAAGCTGTTTGATGCCTTTACCTTTGCGTTTGAGAAGACCGAGCACGGCTGGTTTCAGTCGCATATCTACAAGTTTGACGACACCACCACCACCTTCATCGTCGAATGCCCCGAGCACGTCTGGCTGGCCCACGGCCTGGACCAAGCCGACCAAGACCAAAGCATTGCCTTCTGCGAAAAGCTATTTGCCAAAACCTTGGGCGGTGCGGCGCTCATGACCAATGCGCGCCATCTGCGCGGCTCGGCGTGGCTGAATTTTCAGCGTGTTAAGTGCGAGCAGTGGCACACCTTCAACGGCAACAGCCATGTCGTGCTGATGGGCGATGCGGTGCACACCGCGCACTTCGCCATTGGCTCTGGCACCAAGCTGGCGATTGAAGACGCCATCGTGCTGTCTAACTTGTTTGATACCCACGGCCACACGCTGGCGGTCATTCCTGCTGTGCTGGCGCAATACCAGGCGGAGCGCAATATCGATGTATTGCGCCTGCAAAATGCCGCGTGGAACGCCATGGAGTGGTTTGAAGTGTGTGGCCTGCGCTACTGCGACCAACTGGACGGCCCGCAGTTCATGTACTCCATGCTCACGCGCAGCCAGCGCATCAGCCACGAGAATCTGCGCCTGCGCGACGCGAAGTGGCTGGGCGGCTTTGAGCGTTGGTTTGCTGAAAAGGCAGGCATGCAGATCAACCCTGTGCTGCCCGCGCCGCCTCCCATGTTCACGCCCTACACCGTGCGCGGCATCACGCTCAAAAACCGCGTCATGGTCTCGCCCATGGCGCAGTACTCGGCGGTAAATGGCGTGGCGGGCGATTACCACCTGGTGCACCTGGGCGCGCGCGCCATGGGCGGTGCGGCCCTGGTGATGGCCGAGATGACCTGTGTGTCGCCCGAGGGCCGCATCACGCCCGGCTGCCCCGGTATCTACACCGCAGAACAAAAGGCGGCGTGGGCGCGTATTGTGAATTGGGTTCACGCCAATAGCGATGCCAAGTTTGCGCTGCAAATTGGCCACGCCGGTGCCAAAGCGTCTACCTGTATCCCGTGGGAAGGCAAGGGCACCGACCAGCCGCTGGAAAGCGGCAACTGGCCGCTAATGGCGGCCTCCAGCTACCAATACATTGACGGTGTAAGCCAGACCGCCCGCGCCATGACGCGCGCGGACATGGACGTGGTGTTGGCCGAATTTGTAGCGGCTACGCAAGCTGCCGCAGACATTGGCGTGGACTGGCTGGAGCTGCATTGCGCCCACGGTTACCTGCTCTCCAGCTTTCTCTCTCCGCTGACCAACCACCGCAACGATGCTTATGGCGGCAGTTTGGAAAACCGTTTGCGCTATCCACTCGAAGTGTTTGCGGCCGTGCGTGCTGCGTGGCCGCAAGACAAGCCCATGTCGGTGCGTATCTCTGCGCACGACTGGGTCGAGGGCGGCATCACGCCGGCCGACGCGGTGGATATTGCAAAAGCCTTCAAAGCCGCAGGCGCAGACATGATCGACTGCTCCTCCGGCCAGGTCAGCAAGAAAGAAAAGCCGGTTTATGGCCGCATGTTCCAAACCCCGTTTGCCGACCGCATTCGCCAAGAGGCGGGCATCGCCACCATTGCGGTGGGCGCCATAAGCGAAGCGGACCATGTGAACAGCATCATTGCAGCGGGTCGTGCAGACTTGTGCGCCGTGGCCCGGCCGCACCTGGCCAACCCCGCCTGGACGTTGACTGAAGCTGCCAAGATTGGCTACACGCCGCAAGCCTGGCCCAAGCAGTACCGGGCAGGCAAGCAACAGATGGAAGCCATCTTCCAGCGCGAAAAAGCGCAGGCTGCCATGGCGGCCCAGAACCCTGCGCGGGCAGCTGAAGCATGAGCGCTGGCGAACCCATGAACTGAGCACACTATGAAAAAAGATCCGAGTCTGGACTTGCTCAACGCCGCCGCCGAACTGGGCTACGAAGCCCGAGGCGCCACCGGCGACCATGCGGCCCTCAAGCTGTGGCTGCGCATGCTGTCGTGCACCAACCAAATCGAAGCTGAAATTCGCCGCCGCTTGCGTCTGCGTTTTGACACCAGTCTGCCGCGCTTTGACTACCTGGCCCAGCTCTACCGTGAGCCCGATGGCCTGCGCATGAAAGAGCTCTCCAGCCACCTGATGGTGACCGGCGCCAATGTGACCGGTGTGACCGACGAATTGGAGCGCGATGGCCTGGTGGCCCGCTCCAGCAGCCCGTCTGATCGGCGCTCCTGGATCGTGCGTCTGACCCCTAAAGGACGCCAGCAATTTGAAGCGATGGCCCTGGAACATGAGCAGTGGATTTTGGAGCTGTTCTCTTGCCTCAACGCGTCTGCAGTGGCCCAAGTGCACCAGCAACTGGGAAGCCTGCGCGTGCATGTGCTGGAAAAGCAGTCCAGCTCGCTTTCCTGAATAACCACTCTGAATTACCAATTTACCGAGGACTCTGCGCATGAGCACCCACACCTCCACCGTGATCGACCCCACCTTGCTGGCACCCAACCGCAAAACCCTGGCGCAGTACCAGTCGCAGCATTTTCAGTGGGATTGCAAAGGCGGTGTGGCCACCATCACCTTGAACCGGCCAGAGCGCAAGAACCCGCTCACGTTTGCCGCGTATGCGGAGTTGCGCGACCTGTTTGTTCAGTTGCGCTACGCCAGCGATGTGCATGTAGTGGTGGTGTATGGCTCGGGCGACAACTTTTGCTCTGGCGGCGATGTGCATGAAATCATTGGGCCGCTGATGCAACTGGCCATGCCAGAGTTGTTGTTGTTCACCCGCATGACGGGCGATTTGGTCAAAACCATGCGCGCTTGTCCACAGCCCATCATCGCGGCGATTGACGGAATTTGCGCCGGTGCTGGCGCCATCATGGCCATGGCCTCCGACCTGCGCGTGGGCACCGTGCGCAGTAAGACGGCGTTTTTGTTCAACCGTGTCGGCTTGGCGGGTTGCGACATGGGGGCGTGCGCGATGTTGCCGCGCATTATTGGCCAGGGCCGCGCCAGTGACTGGCTGTACAGCGGCCGCTCCATTGGTGGTGAAGAAGCAGAGCGCAGTGGTTTTTTGAACCGCCTGGTGGCACCCGATCAGCTATTGACCGAGGCGCAAAGCTGGGCGCGCGAACTGGCGGCCGGCCCCACCTTTGCCAACGGCATGACCAAGACCATGCTGCACCAGGAATGGAATATGTCGATTGATCAAGCGATCGAATCCGAAGCCCAGGCCCAGGCGATTTGCATGATGACCGAAGACTTCAACCGCGCTTACCAGGCCTTTGTGGCCAAGCAGCGGCCGGTGTTTCAAGGCAACTGAAAGCGCACACAATGAGCGATACCAACTACCTCCAGTGGCCCTTCTTTGAGGCACGCCACGCAGCACTCGCCCGCGCGCTCGATGCGTGGGCTGTCGAGCACATTGCGCACGAACACAGCGCCGACGTGGATGCCGAATGCCGCGCGCTGGTGCGCCAGCTGGGGCAGGGCGGGTGGCTGCGTCACGCGGTGGGCGGCTGCGCCCATGGTGGCGCGCAAGACGCGATCGATACGCGCAGTATTTGCCTGATTCGCGAAACACTGGCGCGCCATTCCGGTCTGGCTGATTTTGCCTTTGCCATGCAGGGCCTGGGTTCCGGCGCTATCAGCTTGGCCGGAACTGAGGCGCAGAAGAAGGCCTATTTGCCACGCGTGGCGGCGGGCGATGCCATTGCGGCTTTCGCACTCAGCGAGCCCGATGCTGGCTCTGACGTGGCCGCTATGCAATGCAGCGCGCGCATCGAAGGTAACTATGCCGTGCTCAACGGTAGCAAGACGTGGATCTCTAACGGCGGCATCGCAGACTTTTATGTGGTGTTCGCCCGCAGTGGCGAAGCCGAAGGCGCGCGGGGCATCAGCGCCTTTATTGTGGATGCGACCACACCTGGCTTCAGCGTCTCCGAGCGCATCAACGTGATTGCGCCGCACCCGCTGGGCACCTTGCAGTTTGACAATTGCCGCATTCCGCTGACGCAGCGCATTGGTGCGGCGGGCGAGGGCTTTAAGGTGGCGATGCGCACGCTCGACGTGTTTCGTACTTCGGTGGCCGCTGCTGCGCTGGGCTTTGCGCGCTGTGCGCTGGACCAGGGCTTGGAGCGCGCCACCACGCGCAAGATGTTCAAACACACGCTGGCCGACTTCCAGCTCACCCAGGCCAAGCTGGCGCAGATGGCCACCACCATCGACAGCTCGGCCTTGCTGGTGTACCGCGCCGCGTGGCAGCGCGACCAAGGCCAAAACGTGACCAAAGAAGCTGCCATGGCCAAGATGGTCAGCACCGAGGGGGCCCAGCAAGTGATTGACGCTGCGGTGCAACTCTGGGGTGGCATGGGCGTGGTCAGCGGTGTGCCGGTGGAGCGCCTGTACCGAGAGATTCGCGCTTTGCGCATTTACGAAGGCGCGACCGAGGTGCAGCAGCTCATCATCGCCCGCGAATTGCTCAAAGACGTGGGCAACAACGCGCCCAAGTAGCTCCGGCGCCACCGTCTCAGGAAAACCACCATGCCTACCGCCCACATTGACACCTTCGCCCGCGACAATTTGCCGCCACCCGCGCAGCAGCCCGACTTTTTGTTTGACCTGCCCGAATTGCAGTTTCCCGCGCAACTGAACTGCGCAACCGAGTTGCTGGACCGCCATGTGCGCGAGGGACGTGGTGATCGCCTGTGCGTACAGGGGCCCAAAGACCGCTGGGCCTACCGTGACCTGTGGGAGCGTGCTAACCAGATTGCCAACGTGTTGGTTAACGAGATGGGGCTGGTGCCGGGCAACCGTGTGCTGCTGCATGCGCCCAACACGCCCATGATGGTGGCCTGCTGGTTTGGCATTGTGAAAGCCGGTGGCATTGTGGTGGCGACTATGCCTTTGCTGCGTGCTAAAGAGCTCAAGGCCATTTTGGAGATTGGTCAAATTAGCCATGCCCTGTGCGACGCCAGTCTCACCGAGGCCATGCAGGAAGCAGCCACAGCCTCTGTGCGGCTGCACCAAATTCGCTACTTCAATAGCGCCGCCCCCGACAGCTTGGATGCTGCCATGTTGGCTCGTGTTGGCACGTTCGACAACGTCGACACTGCGCTGGACGATACCTGCCTGATTGCCTTCACCAGCGGTACCACCGGGGTGCCCAAGGCGACCATGCACTTCCACCGTGATGTGATGGCAATCTGCGCCTGCTGGCCGCGCTCCGTCCTCAAGGCGAATGCAGACGATGTATTTATTGGTAGCCCGCCACTGGCCTTTACCTTTGGGCTGGGCGGGGAGGTGCTGTTCCCCATGTCCATTGGCGCCTCGATGGTGCTGTTGGAGAAGGCCGGCCCGCCGCAGTTGCTAGACGGTATTCGGGATTATGGCGCGACCGTGGTGTTTACCGCGCCCACCTCCTACCGCACCTTGGCTGCGCGCGGTGCCGAGTTGCGCGCCACCAAATTGCGCAAATGCGTGTCTGCCGGCGAGACCTTGCCTGCCAGTACGCGTCAGTTGTGGCGCGAGGCAACGGGCATTGAGCTCATCGACGGTATTGGTTCGACCGAGATGTTGCACATTTTCATTTCTGCCGACGAACATAACGCGCGCGCCGGCGCCACCGGCAAGGTGGTGCCCGGCTACCAGGCCCGTGTGGTGGACGACGCCGGCAACCCGGTGCCGGTGGGCACCGTTGGCAAGCTGGCAGTGCGTGGTCCTACGGGTTGCCGCTACCTCAATGACGTGCGCCAGAGAGCCTATGTACAGAACGGCTGGAATCTGACCGGCGACGCGTATCTGATGGATGCGGATGGTTACTTTTTTTACCAGGCACGCACCGACGACATGATTGTTTCTTCGGGGTACAACATTGCATCGCCCGAGGTTGAAGAGGCCGTGTTGCAGCACCCTGCGGTTGCCGAGTGTGCCGTGATTGGTGTGCCCGACGAAGAGCGCGGCCAGATCGTCAAAGCCTATGTGGTGCTGCGCGCTGGCCACACCGCCGATGCCGACATGGCCCAGCAGTTGCAAGACTTTGTGAAGAAGACAGTGGCCCCCTACAAGTACCCGCGTGCGGTGGAGTTTCTGGACAAACTCCCGCGCACCCAAACCGGCAAACTGCAGCGATATCGACTGCGGAACCTTGAGTGAATTGAGAGTTAGCTCCCCGTAAGATGTTCGTCATTAACCCCGAAAGGAAAGTCCCCATGATCGCAAGCTTTCAGCGCACCCTGCGCACGACCCTGGTAGCTGGTGCCGCCTGTGCCGCTTTGGCTGCCTATGCGCAGTCCAGCGAACCGGTGCGGGTCGGTCTGCTCAGTACCCTGTCGGGCCCCGGTGCCGGGCTGGGTGTGGATATTCGTGATGGTTTCCAGCTGGCCATGAAGCTCCAAGGCAACAAACTGGGTGGCCGTGCTGCCGAAGTGATCGTGGCGGACGACCAGGCCAGCCCCGATGTGGGACGCCAGACCGCAGACCGCTTGGTCAAGCGCGACAAGGTTGACTTCATGACCGGCATCGTGTTCTCTAACGTGATGCTGGCTGTGGGTGCGCCTACTTTTGCATCACACACCTTCTACATCAGTGCCAATGCGGGCCCATCGCAGTACGCAGGCGAGCAGTGCAACCCGTACTTCTTTAGCGCCTCGTACCAAAACGACAATATGCACGAAGCTGCAGGCCAAGTCGTGCAGAGCAAGGGCTTCAAGCGCGTCGCGCTCATCGCCCCGAATTACCCGGCGGGCAAAGACGCCCTGACTGGTTTCAAGCGCTACTACAAAGGGGAAGTCACTTCCGAATCCTTGCCCACGCTGAACCAGCTCAATTTCAGCGTTGAAATTGCGCAACTGCGCGCCAGCAAGCCGGATGCGGTTTACATCTTCCTGCCCGGTGGCATGGGCATTAACTTCATCAAGCAGTTTGTGGCGGCAGGTTTGCCCAAAGACATCACGCTGTTTGGTCCTGGTTTCTCGGGCGACGAAGACGTGATCCGTGCCGTGGGTGAATCCATGCTGGGTATGTTCAACACCAGCCAGTGGGGCCATGACATGGACAACGCAGCCAACAAGAAGTTTGTTGCTGCCTTTGAGAAAGAGTATGGACGCCTGCCTACGCTGTACGCAGCCCAAGGCTACGACGCTGCGCAGCTGATGGATGCCGCCGTGCGCGACAGCAAAGGCAAGCTCGATGACAAGGCCGCTGTGCGCAAGGCGCTGGAAGCGGCCAAGTTCAATTCGGTGCGTGGCAATTTCAAGTTCAACACCAACCACTTCCCGATACAGGACTACTACGCACGCGTCATCACCAAGGACGCCAAGGGCCGCATTACCAACCGCCTCCTTGCTACGCCCGTGTTGAAAAACCATGCAGACGCCTACGTGGGCAGCTGCAAGATGCCTGGTTAATCGGTCTTACTGCTCTCTGGACCCCTTCATGGATGGAATCCTGCTGCTGGAGCAGGCCCTTAACGGCCTGCAATACGGGTTGATGTTGTTCCTGCTGGCCGCTGGCCTCACGCTGGTGTTCGGCGTTATGGACATGATCAACCTCGCCCACGGCTCGCTGTACATGGTGGGGGCTTTCCTGATTGCCACGGTGACGCAAGTGACTGGGAGTTACTGGCTGGGGCTGGGGGGCGGCATTCTGGGTGCCGCGCTCTTCGGTGCCATACTGGAATTCACGCTGCTGCGCCGCTTCTACCAGCGGGATCACCTCTCGCAGGTGCTGGGCACCTTTGCGATTTTGCTGATGTGCAACGAGGGCGTGCGCCTGATCTGGGGTGACCAGCCTGTGGCGTTGAGCACGCCCCAGAGCCTGTCAGGCCCGGTGCAGTTGCTCGAAGGTTTTTCCTATTCCTCTTTCAGCCTGTTCATCATCGGCGTGGGCTTGCTGGTGGCCTTGTTGATGTACTTATTGATAACCCGCACCCGGATTGGGATGCAGGTGCGCGCAGGCGCGGCGAACCGCGAAATGGCCATGGCCATGGGCGTTAACGTGTCACGCTTGTTTACCGGCATCTTTGCACTTGGCGCCGCCCTGTGCGGCTTGGCTGGTGGCATGTTGGGCCCCATGCTGGCCGTGCAGGTGGGCATGGGCGAGAGCATTCTTATCGTCGCCTTCGTGGTCATTGTGATTGGCGGCATTGGTTCCATCCGTGGTGCCTTTTTGGGCGCGTTGATCGTCGGTGTTATCGATACCGCAGGCCGCACCTTTATGCCCATGGTGTTTTCCAAATTGATGTCACCCGAGGCCGCTGCCAATGCGGCGCCCGCAGTGGCTTCTATCCTGATTTACCTGTTGATGGCGACTGTGCTGTTTTTCAAACCGCGCGGCCTGTTCCCACCCCAGGGCTGAACGAATTTTGCACCGCACATGAAGCCCGCTATCTCTACCTCTGCCGCCCCCAGCCTGCTGGACCACCCGTTGCACGCACGTTGGGCCGTAGTGCTCTTGTTGGCGCTCGTCGCCTTCCCCTTGTTGATGGGGACCAACGGCGGGGAGTTCTATGTCTCGCTGGCCAGCCGTATCCTGATTTTTGCGCTGGCTGCGTCCAGCTTGAATCTGATCTTGGGCTATGGCGGCATGCTCAGCTTTGGCCATGCAGCGTTTGTTGGCCTAGGCGCCTACACCGTGGCCATTGCCATGCAAGAGGGTCTCACTAGCGCCTGGATTGTCTGGCCGCTGGCCATGGGCGTAGCGGGCTTGGGTGCCTTGATTGTGGGCGCCATCAGCCTGCGCACCCAGGGCGTTTACTTCATCATGATCACGCTGGCTTTCGCGCAAATGCTGTACTTTTTGGCCGTGTCGCTCAAAACCTACGGCGGTGAGGACGGCTTGAGCATGGCCGGGCGCTCGGTGCTGGCGCCGGGGCTGGACTTGGCACGCGAACGCGATTTCTATTACGCCACGCTCGCTATTGTGACGCTGTCGGTACTGGGCATGGCGCGCTTGCTGAATGCACGCTTTGGCCATGTGTTGCAAGCCATTCGTGAAAACGAAGTCCGAATGTCGGCCATTGGCTACCCGGTCTACCGTTACAAGCTCGTCGCCTTTACGCTGGCTGGTGCGCTGGCGGGTCTGGCGGGCGCGCTGTTGGCCAACCTGGGTGGTTTTGTCAGCCCCTCGCTCATGCAGTGGAGCCAGTCCGGCATGCTCATGATCATGGTGATTCTGGGTGGTGTGGGCTACCTCTATGGCGGGCTGATGGGTGCGGTGTTCTTCTTGCTGATGGAAGAGCTGCTGAGCACCTACACCATCCATTGGCAGCTTGGCCTGGGCGCTGTGCTGTTGCTGGTGGTGCTGGTGGCTCCCAACGGCTTGGCCAGCTTATTCAAGCGCGCACGGGGAGGCCGCCATGTCTGAGATCGTGTTGCAGGTAGACCAACTGGTCAAGCGCTTTGGCGGGCTCACTGCCACCGACCATGCGCAGCTGAGCGTCGAAAAGGGCCGTATTCATGCGCTGATTGGCCCCAACGGCGCGGGTAAAACGACGCTCATTCACCAAATTTCGGGAGCGCTGCAACCTGACTCAGGTGCGGTGCACTTTTGCGGTGAAGACATCACGCACATGCCCATGCACCAGCGCGCCCTGCGGGGGCTGGTGCGCTCCTACCAAATCACCAGTATTTTTCAGAAGCTCTCGGTGTTGGACAACCTTGCGCTGTCGGTACAAGCGCGCAGCGGTAGCAGCATGCGCTTCTGGCGCCGCGCGCGCGCGGAAGGCGATCGCTACGCGCAAGCGGCAGTCGTCGCTGACAGAGTTGGCCTGGGGACGCAGTTGAATGTGCTGGCGGGTGCGCTCTCGCATGGTCAGCAACGCCAGCTGGAGTTAGGCTTGGCGTTGGCGGTGCGCCCCAAACTGCTGCTGCTGGACGAACCCATGGCTGGCATGGGGCCTGACGAATCCGAAAACATGGTCGCGCTGCTGCAAGGCCTGCGCGGCGACACCACCATTTTGCTGGTGGAGCACGATATGGATGCCGTCTTCCGGCTGGCCGACACCATCTCTACGCTGGTGTTTGGCAAAGTGATTGCCAGCGGCACCGCGCAGCAAATCAAAGACAACCCTGATGTGCGGCGCGCCTACTTGGGCGACGAAGCCATCTTGCCCGCAGCGGCGCATTGACAGGAGCCACGCGTGGAAACCTTGTTAGAAGTTGATGATCTGCAGACCGCCTATGGCAGCAGCCAAATTCTGTTTGGCGTGGGTTTTTCAATACGCGCCGGGCAGGTCGCAACGCTGTTGGGCCGCAATGGCATGGGCAAGACCACGACCATACGCTCAATCCTGGGGCTGACGCGGGCGCGCGGTGGCTCGGTTCGTTTTTTGGGCGAACGCATTGACCAACTGCCGGCTGATCGCATTGCCCGCATGGGCATGGCCGTGGTGCCAGAGGGGCGTCAGATTTTTGCGACGCTGTCGGTGCAAGAAAACCTGTTGGCCTTCGCCAGCAACCGCAGTCGCAGCGACCAGCCTTGGACGCTGGAGCGGGTTTACCACCTGTTTCCGCGACTCAAAGAGCGCGCGCGCAACATGGGCAACCAGCTCTCGGGCGGCGAGCAGCAAATGCTGGCAGTGGGTCGCGCGCTGATGACCAATCCGCATTTGCTGATCTTGGACGAGGCCACAGAAGGCCTGGCGCCGCTGATTCGCGAAGACATTTGGCATTGCCTGCGGACGCTGAAAAGTGCGGGGCAAAGCATTCTGGTGATCGACAAGTACGTGCAAAAGCTGGTGCAACTGGCGGAACACCACACCATCGTCGAACGCGGCAAGGTGGTTTGGAGCGGCAGCTCTGAAGAGTTGGGCGCGCAGCCCGAACTCTGGCACCGTTATATCGGAGTTTGACTATGAGCGAGCCTTCAATTTCTTCCTCTGATGCAGTGTTCAGCGTGCAGCGCTTGGTGCGCTTCTCGGACTGCGACCCTGCGGGTATGGTGTTCTACCCACAATATTTCGTCATGCTCAATGGGCTGGTGGAAGATTGGTTTACCCAATGCTTGGGCGTGAACTATGCCAACTTGCTCGGTGCGCGTCGCATCGGCCTGCCCACGGTCTCGATGCAGGCTGAATTCAAGGCGCCCAGCCGCATGGGGGAAACCATCGCGCTGCAGCTCCGATTGGCCCGCAAAGGGCGCCGCTCACTCACCTTGCAGGTGCGCTGCATCGGTGCAAACAACAACAATGACACCGTGCGTTGGACTGCACAGGTCGTCATCGTGACCACGTCGTTGGCCCATGACGGTGCCATCGATATTCCCCAGGATGTGCACGAGGGCGTCGCACGCTGGCAAATGCTTTCAGGAGAAACACCATGACCAAAATTCTGCAACCTGCTCACTGGGTGCCACCGCGTGGCTATTCCAACGGGGTGTTGGCGCGTGGCCAGACCATTTTTGTGGCGGGCATGATTGGCTGGGATGCCCAATGCATATTCCACACCGATGACTTGGCCGGTCAGGTGCGCCAGGCGCTGATCAACGTTGTGGCGGTGCTGCGCGAAGGCGGCGCCAAGCCAGAGCACATCACCCGCATGACTTGGTATGTGACCGACAAGCGCGAGTACGTCGCGGCCTATCCCGAAATCGGAAAGGCGTTTCGCGAAATTATTGGCAGCTTCAACGCCGCAATGACGGCAGTACAAGTCAGCGCGCTGATCGAAGACCGTGCGAAGGTCGAGATTGAGGTCACCGCGGTGATTCCAGATTAATCGGTCCCCTCGCGCGCGTAGGATGTGGTCCTAAGCGGTTTTACCCTTGAAGGAGCTAAACCCGTTCCAGCACCAGTGCAATACCCTGGCCCACGCCAATGCACATGGTGCATAGGGCGTAGCGTCCGCCTGTGGTGTGCAGGCGGTTGATGGCGGTAGTCACCAGCCGCGCACCCGATGCCCCCAGTGGATGCCCCAGCGCAATGGCGCCACCCCAGGCGTTAACGCGGGCGTCGTCATCGGCCAGGCCCAGCTGGCGCAGCACCGCCAAGCCTTGGGCGGCAAAGGCTTCGTTCAGCTCAATCACGTCGATTTGATTCAGTGACAGGCCGGTTAGCGCCAGCACCTTTTGCGTGGCCGGTGCCGGGCCCATGCCCATGATGCGCGGCGCCACCCCGACGGTTGCCATGCCCACCACGCGGGCCCGGGGTGTGAGGCCGTTCTTGGCCGCCGTGGCCTCATCGGCCAGCAGCAGCGCGCAGGCGCCGTCGTTCACGCCGCTGGCATTGCCGGCCGTCACGCTGCCGTTGGGATGCACGATGGGCTTGAGCTTGGCCAGGGTCTCCAGGCTGGTGGCGCGGGGGTGTTCGTCCTGGTCCACGATCAGGGCGTCGCCCTTCTTCTGCGGAATGCTCACCGGGCAAATTTCGCGCGCCAGGTGGCCGGCCTGCTGTGCGGCCACGGCCCGCATCTGGCTGTTAAATGCCATGCGGTCTTGGGCTTCGCGCTCAATTTTGTATTCGACAGCCACGTTTTCTGCCGTCTCGGGCATGCTGTCTACGCCGTACTGCGCTTTCATCAGTTTATTGATGAAGCGCCAGCCAATGGTGGTGTCATACACCGCGTTGTTGCGGCCAAAGGCGCTGTCCATCTTGGGCATGACAAAGGGCGCGCGGCTCATGCTCTCTACGCCGCCGGCAATCATCAACGTGGCTTCACCGGCCTTGATGGCGCGTGCAGCCGTGCCCACCGCATCCAGGCCCGAGCCGCACAGCCGGTTGATGGTGCCGCCGGGCACGTCCACCGGCAGCCCAGCCAAGAGTGATGCCATGTGGGCCACGTTGCGGTTGTCTTCGCCGGCCTGGTTGGCGCAGCCATACAGCACATCGGTCACGCTGGCCCAGTCCACTTGCGCGTTGCGCGCCATCAGGGCCTTGAGCGGGATGGCGCCCAGGTCGTCGGTGCGCACACTCGATAGCGCGCCGCCGTAGCGGCCAAAAGGGGTTCGGATGGCATCACAGATATAAGCGTGGAGCATGGCGGGGGCCTTCAAGAAGTGGTTAGTACAAACCCCTGTTTATAGCCCACGCCCTTTTGGTGGCGATTCAGTACAGTGTTTTAGGGTTGCGACGGTATCTCCAGCCCGCGTACCACGGCAGGGCGTTCCACAAAGGTGGCCAGCGCCCGCGTCACATGAGGAAAGTTTGCAATGCCGACCAGATCGCCCGCTTCGTAGTAGCCAATCAGGTTGCGCACCCAGGGGAATATGGCAATGTCGGCAATGGTGTAGTCATCACCCATGATCCAGGTGCGCCCTTCCAGCCGCTGGTTGAGTACGGCCAGCAAGCGGCGCGCTTCGGCCGCGTAGCGGTCGCGCGGGCGTTTGTCCTCATAGTCTTTGCCGGCAAATTTGTTGAAAAACCCGAGCTGACCAAACATGGGGCCGATGCCACCCACTTGGAACATCAACCACTGGATGGTCTCATAGCGGCGTGCGGCATCCTGCGGTAAAAACTGTCCCGATTTTTCTGCCAGGTAGAGCAGGATGGCACCCGACTCAAACAGCGCCAGCGGCTGACCACCGGGGCCGTTGGGGTCGATGATGGCGGGAATTTTGTTATTGGGGTTGAGCGATAAAAACGCGCTGGACAACTGATCGTTGCGCTCAAAACTGACCAAGTGCGCCTCGTAGGGCAGGCCTGTCTCTTCCAGCATGATGGATGCCTTCACGCCATTGGGCGTATTCAGCGAGTACAGCTGCAAGCGATCAGGATGCTGGGCAGGCCATTTTTGGGTGATGGGGTGGGTCAGAGGTGTCATGGTGTGTGCGGACATTGTGGCGGCTGGGTAAAAGACTTGCAGCAACAGGGATTCTGGCGCAAGGGAAGATTCCTGGGCTTGCAAGCCTGCGCTGCAGCGCCTATGCTCGAAGGAGCGATATTGCACGTTTACAGCACTTTGGAGGCCACTATGTACAAGAAAATTTTGTTGGCGTACGACGGCTCGCAAAGCGGCCAAAAGGCATTGCTGGATTGCCAGGATTTGGCTCAGTGGTCGCATGCCGAATTGTCTCTGGTCGCTGTGCTGCCCATCAACATTGGGTTGGTTTCCACTGAGGGCGGTGTGTACGACAGCGGCATGATGGAGCGCGAGAAGCAGGGCATGCAAGCCGTGCTGGACGAAGGCCTGGAGCATCTCAAGACGGCGGGTTTCCCGGCCACTGGTGCACTGCTGACTGGCGACACGGTGGATGAGATCACTGAATATGCCAAACAGATTCAAGCCGACCTGATTGTGGTTGGCCACAAGCATCTGGATGGCTGGGCGGCGCGGTGGTGGAAAAGCTCGGTCTCCAAGGCCCTGATTGCCCAGGCGCCGTGCAGCGTGCTGGTGACCATCATCCATTAAGGCCCATGGCGGGGCCACAGCCCCCGTAGAACTACGCAAGGGTCAACCCCAGCAAGTACTACTACGACTAGCGTTGGGCCAGCGGCGTGCCTATGCTCGCGCATCTTTGCACAACAGGAGTCGCACGTGACCTCTTCCAACTATCCCGCTGCGCGGGCGGTATCGGCCATGCTGGCGTTGTGCCTGGGGCTTTGTGGCATGGCCCAGGCGGCGCCCAGCGCCGACATCGCGGTGGCCCAGGTTGCTCCGCTGTCGGGTGTGTTGGCCAGTACAGGGCAGCAGATGGTGCTGGGTGGCAAGATCTATTTCGATTGGGTCAATGACAACGGTGGCATTCATGGCGCCCACATCAAACACATCGTGGTGGATGATGCCTACAAGGTGGATGAGACGGTGCGCCTGACCCGCGAAGTGCTGGCCAACCCGGCTGTGGTGGCCCTGTTTGGCTATGCGGGCACCGCCAATGTGTCCAAGCTGCTGAGCGATGGGGTGCTGGACAGTGGCGGCGCGCCGCTGGTGGCACCCTACACCGGTGGCGAGGCATTGCGCACGCCGTTCAACCCCTACATCTTCCACGTGCGCGCTGGTTACCTGGACGAGACCGAACACATGGTCCACCAGGTTGCCACACTGGGTATGACCCGCATTGCAGTCATGTACCAGAACGATGCCTTTGGCAAGGCTGGCTTGGCCGGGGTCGAGGCCGCAGTGGCGCGGCGCAAGATGAAACTGGTGGTGGCCGCCTCGTACGAGCGCAATACCGATGAGGTGCAGGACGCCGTCAAGCAGATCCATGCGGCAGATCCGCAGGCCATCATCATGATCTCGGTCAACCGCTCCACTGCAGCTTTTGCCGCGAAGTACCGCGCGTTGGGCGGCGGTGCGCAGCTCTACAACATCTCGGTGGTGGACCCTGCCGAACTGGTCAAACTCGCCGGCATCAAGGCCGTGCACGGGCTGGGCATCTCCCAAGTGGTTCCATATCCTTATGGTGCCAACAAACCGGTGGTGCGTGAATACCAGGCACTGATGCAGAAGTACGCACCCGGCCAGGCCCTCAGTTACACCAGTTTTGAAGAATTTTTGGGCGCCAAAGTGCTGGTGGAAGGTCTGCGGCGAGCCGGCCCCGCACCAACGCGCAGCAAGCTGGTCAAGGCGCTGGAAAGCATGGAGAACTTTGACCTGGGTGGAACGCGTGTGCAGTACTCGCCCACCAACCGCATCGGCTCGCGCTTTGTGGAGGTCACCGTGATAGGCGGCTCCGGCAAGCTCTTGCGCTGACCGCACATCCGTAGTGCACTACCATTGGCAACCCGGACCGCCATGGGCCGTTTTTATGGGTGCGCTTCATGCTCAAACTCTCGCTTGCCGACTTCACGCTCGAACACTTCATGCAACACTACTGGCAGCAAAAGCCGGTGGTCATTCGCCAGGGTTTCAAAGGCTTTCAGGATCTGATCAGCCCTGAGGAGTTGGCTGGACTGGCCTGCGAAGAGGCGGTGGACTCACGTTTGGTCTACAAGAAGCGCGGCAAGTGGCAAGCCGAATCCGGGCCGTTCGAGTCGTATGACCATCTGGGCAAGAAGGGTTGGTCGCTGATTGTGCAGGCGGTCAACCACTGGTCGCCAGCGGTGGCGGAACTGGTCAAGCCTTTTGCCTTCATTCCCAAATGGCGCCTGGATGACGTGATGATCAGTTACTCCCGCCCCGATGGCGGTGTCGGCCCCCATATTGATTTGTACGACGTGTTCATTTGCCAGGGGTCTGGGCGGCGCCAGTGGCGGGTGGGAGACACAGGGCCACACCGCCAGTTTGCTGCGCATGCGGCCTTGCTGCATGTGGACCCGTTCGAGGCCATCATCGACGTGGAACTGCTGCCCGGCGACATTCTTTACATTCCACCGGGCTTTCCGCACGACGGCGTGTCGCTGGAGCCGTCCATGAGCTTTTCGGTGGGTTTTCGGGGCAAGTCGGCCTGCGACATGCTCAGTGGCCTGGCGGACTATGTCATCGACAAAGACCTCGGCAGCACACTGCTCAGCGACCCGGGTCGCCCCGTGCACACGCACCAGGGCCACATCAATGCCAGCGACTTTGCACGCATCAAGGCGCAACTCCAATCCATCTTGGACGATGAAACCCTGGTGGCCGACTTTGCCGGCAGCTTCCTGTCGCGCACCAAATGCCAGCTGGACTTGCAGGCGCTGGATGAGCCCCTGAACGCCGATGACGTGTTGGCCGCTTTGGAGCAGCAGCCGCTGGTACGCACCGGGGGGCTGCGTTGCTTCTACCTGGACACCACAGTGGCCGGTGGAGTTTGCTATGTGGATGGTGAGCGCCATGCCTTTGGCGCCAAGGCACAAGCTGCAGTCAAGGCCCTGTGCGACCACGACACCATCACGCATACCCAGCTGCGCGCCGCAGTCAGGTTGCCGGTGTTTGTGGCTGCGCTGGTCCAGTGGGTCAACGCGGGTTACTGGTACTTCGAAGACTGACGCCGCCGCCCGGGGCCGGGCGCAATCGTTATGGCATAGGGGTCAATGGTTTACCCGCTGCACAGTGGGGTGGGCCTGTGCTAATGTCTGCGGCTTGTCTTTTTTGACTACCAAAAATCCATGAAACGACTTCTCCTTGTAGCGGGCCTGGCGCTCGCATCGGTGGCGCTACACGCAGCACCGGTCAACGTCCAAGGCTACGCCCACGTCAAAAGCGTGGGTAGCGTTGACGAATACACCCTCCAGTCCAACGGCCTGCAGGTTTTGCTCATGCCAGAGCATTCCAGCCCTACGCTGACCTTCATGGTCACCTACCGGGTGGGTTCGCGTAATGAGGTAACTGGCACCACGGGTTCCACCCACTTGCTGGAACACCTGATGTTCAAGGGCTCCAAGAACCACACCCGCGAGATGGGCAACAACGTGGACCAGTTGCTGGAGCGCACCGGCGCCCGCTACAACGCCACCACCTGGCTGGACCGCACCAATTACTACGAAAACATGGGTAGCGAGCATCTGGCCACAGCGGTTGATATGGAAGCCGACCGTATGCGCAACCTGCTGTTGCGCGAGGAAGATCGCAAGCCTGAGATGACCGTGGTCCGCAACGAGTTTGAGCGCGGCGAGAACTCGCCCATCCAGGCGCTGTACAAAGAGATTTACCAGACCGCCTTTGTAGCCCACCCGTACCACCACAGCACCATCGGCCACCGCAGCGATATCGAAAAGGTTTCCATTGGCAAGCTGCGTGAGTTTTATGACACCTTTTATTGGCCCAACAACGCTACAGTGACCATCATTGGTGACTTTGAGCCCGCCAAAGCCCTGGAGCTGGTGAAGAAGTCGTTTGGCGTGTACCCGCACTCGCCCAAGCCCATTCCGGAGATGTACACCGAAGAGCCCGAGCAGCATGGCCCACGCCGGGTCATCGTCAAGCGGCCGGGGCAGTTGGGTGTAGTGGCGGTTGCCTACAAGGTGCCTGCCGCCACGAACCCGGACTTTGCCGCTGTGCAACTGATGAATGCCATCCTTACGGACGGCAAGAACAGCCGTCTGTACAAGGCCATTACCAACAAGAACCTGTCCACCGGGGTTGAAGGTGAGCTGGGCATTTTTCATGATCCCAGCATGAACATCATCTTCGCTCCCTTGGCGCCTGGTGCCAAGCACGAAGAGGTGGAAGCCATCATCCTGCAAGAGATCGAGCGTCTGAAGAAAGACGGCGTGACTGAGGCCGAACTCAAGGCTGCTGCGGCCAAGACCGCCGCCGATGCGGCCTTCAAGCTCGATGGTTCTTTCGGCATTGCCGGCAACCTCAACGAATACATTTCCGCCGGTGATTGGACATTGTTCTACAGCCTGGACGAAGCGGCCAAGAAAGTCACTGTGGCCGATATCCAGCGCGTGGCCAACAAGTACCTGCAAGAAGACTCCAGCACCACGGGCTGGTTTGTGCCCACTACGGCGGGTGCCGCTGCGCCTGCTGCCAGCGCCAAGGCCGGGTTCAAGGACACACTGTCGGACGGCCCCTACTACTACCGTGACCCGCGCCTGAACGCCGCTATGCGGCCCACCTTGGCTGCGGCCAAAGAAGCCAGTGGCGGTGGTGCTGCCAGCGCTGGAAGCAAGATGGCGCCCAACGCCCGGCGCAGCAAGATTGCTGGCATCGACGTCATCGCTTACCCCACTGGCGTGAAGGATGTGGTGACCCTGCGTGCCTCGCTGCCTGCTGGGCGCGCGCTGGGTGCCAAGGGCAACCCGGCCATCCCCAACCTGACCGGCATGTTGCTGGACCAGGGCACCAAGGCACAGGACAAGTTTGCCATTGCCGAGAAACTGGAAAGCGTCGGTGCCGCTATCAATTTTCGCGTGGGTACCGATCTGCTGGACATTAGCGCCCGCTCGTTGAAGAAAGATGCGCCCCTGGTGCTGGACCTGATTGAGGAACAGCTGCGCACGCCAGCGTTCTCAGCGGAAGAATTTGCCAAGGCCAAGAAGCAGATGGCTGGCACCATCAAGCGCAGTCTGGAGAGCACCGACTTCCGCGCTGCCGACGCCTTTACCCGTGCTATCTATCCGGTGGGTCACCCCAACCGCAATGTCGCACCGGACGAGATGCTGGCGGCCATTGAATCCGCCACGCTGGAAGAGGTCCAGGCCTTTCACACCGCCAACTACGGCCCCGCGGGTATGACATTGGTGTTGGTGGGTGATCTGGACTTAACCGCGCTGAATGCCGAAATCAGCCGCGTGTTCGCTGGCTGGACCGGTGGCCAAATGCCCGTGCGCGCTGCGCATAACGCCCCTGCCACCGTGGCGGGCAGCCAGGACGTGGTGATGGCAGGCAAGACCAGTGTGTCCGTGGTCTTGGGCCAAGCCAGTGGCCTGCATTACAGCGATCCCGATTACCAGGCCCTGCGTCTGGCTACCGCCATTCTGGGCAGTGGTTTCACCGGCCGTTTGATGGCCAATGTGCGCGACAAAGAAGGACTGACTTACGGAGTGGGTTCTGCCCTGCAAGGCGACACGTTCAATGATGGTGACTGGCGCATCGTTGCTACCTTTGCGCCCAGCTTGCTGGACAAAGGCATTGCATCCACCCAGAGCCAGCTCAAGCTCTGGTACGAGGCTGGCGCCACGCCGGCGGAGGTCAGTGCGCGCAAGACCAATTTGATTGGCGGGTTCAAGGTCAACCTGGCAACTACCAGCGGCATGGCGGGCGCCCTGTTGAGCGCCGTCAACGATGGCTACGACGTGAGTTGGCTAGACGAATTTCCAACCCGGATCGACGCGTTGAGCGTGGAACAGGTCAACGCCACTATCAAGAAATACCTCAAACCGGAGTCCATGGTGTTGATCAAGGCTGGCACCTTTGGCCAGGACGCTGCGCCTGCCAAGTAAAGTGCGACGGCACGGCCGCTGAGGAACGCCCACCCGGAAAACTGGTGGGTGCCTCCCGCAAATTGCATTTGCTGGCAGGACATATATTTTTACCAAGCATTTGCTTGCTAAAAATACTTCAATTTGGTATCGTTGGTACATGACGTCCGACGCCGCGCTTCTCGAATCCGCTATTCCTGCCATCAAGCGCGCGCGCGGGCGCCCCCGAAAAACCGTGGACGAGCGCGATGATGGCAACCGCCGCCAGGCGCTGCTGCTGGCTGCTGCACAGTTGTTTCGCCGCAAGGGTTTTGCAGCCACCACCACGCGTGATATTGCCGCCGCCGCCGATATGCAAAGCGGCTCGCCGTTCTACCATTTCAAAAGCAAAGACGCCTTGCTGTATGCCGTCATGGAAGAGGGCATGCGCTCTGCACTGACGCGCCAGCGCGCGGCGGCACAGGCGCCAGGTTATGCGGCACTGGAGCCGGCACAGCAGTTACGCACCTTGATAACCGTTCACTTTGATGTGCTGCTGGGGCCGGGCAGCGATTTTGTGCCAGTCATGCTGTACGAAGCCCGCTCCCTGCCGCCGCGCCAGCACAAGGCGCTGAGCGAGTTGATTGACGAATACGAATCCCTGTGGCTTCCGGTGCTCAGCGCCTTACATGACCGTGGCGAGTTGCGTGCGCCGGTGCGCCTGGCACGGCTGCTGATCCTGGGTGCGCTGAACTGGGCGGTGCAATGGTTTGATCCCCAAAAGGGCGCGTCGCTGCAGGAGTTGACAGACGCCGCCATAAGTTTGTTTATCAAGGAGTTTTGATGCATTACGGTTCCATTTTTGCCCCCCAACTATTCGCGGGCAAGGTCATCGTCGTTACAGGCGGTGGCTCGGGCATCGGGCGCTGCGTGGCGCATGAGCTGGCTGCCTTGGGCGCCCACGTGGTGCTGGTCGGGCGCAAGCTGGAGAAGCTGCAAAAGGTGGCCGACGAGATCGTTACAGACGGGGGCGAGGCCAGTTGCCAGGTCTGTGACATTCGCCAGGAAGATGCAGTCAAAGAGACCGTTGCAGCGGTCATGGTGGCAAACGGACGTATTGATGGCCTGGTCAACAATGCCGGTGGCCAATTCATGACGCCGCTGGAGGCCATCAGCGCCAAAGGCTGGGAGGCAGTGGTCAACACCAACCTCACCGGTGGTTTTTTGATGGCGCGCGAATGCTATGTGCAGGCCATGGCGAAGACCGGAGGCGCCATCGTCAATATCGTGGCCGATATGTGGGGCTCCATGCCCGGCATGGGCCACAGTGGTGCCGCACGTGCCGGTATGGTGAGCCTCACCGAAACGGCAGCGCTGGAGTGGGCCGCCAAAGGCGTGCGGGTGAATGCAGTGGCGCCAGGCTACATCGCATCGAGCGGCATGGACAACTACCCTGTAGAGGTTGGCCCCATGCTGCGTGAAATGGCCAAAACTGTTCCCGCCGGGCGCTTTGGCACCGAGGCCGAGACCGCTGCCGGCATCGTATTCTTGCTCAGCCCAGCTGCGTCGTTCATTAGCGGCACTACGTTGCGCATTGACGGTGCGCGGCCGCAGGCCCGCATGGGTTACCCGATGCGGGTTCCGGATGCAGCCGTCCAGGCACGCGATGCGGTCAAACCCTTCAACGGCTTCCACCGCGCCATTGTTCCCAAAGTATTTCAAGTCTGAACCACCATGCCATTCACGCAAGAACATTCAGAAGACATCCAGTTGCTGGAGGATGCCGCGCACCGATTCATCCAAACCGAAGTTCAGCCTCACCTAGAAGCGTGGGAAGAGGCTGGCCAATTTCCGCGCAGCCTGTATGCGCGTGCTGCCGAGCTGGGCTGGCTGGGCATGGGCTACCCTGAGGAACTGGGTGGCACCCCCACACCGTGGGCGGTGCGCAATGCCATGACCATTGCGCTGGCCCGAACCGGTGGCAGTGGTGGCTTGCTGGCCAGCCTGTTCAGTCACAACATTGGCATGCCGCCATTGCTGCGCCATGGCAGCAAAGAATTACAAGCCCGGATCATTCCCGACGTGCTGGCCGGTCGCAAAATATCGGCTCTGTGTATTACCGAACCCGGTGGTGGCACGGATGTGTCGGCCCTCAAGACCACTGCCGGTCTGGACGGAAACGACTACGTGGTGGATGGTGAAAAGACTTTCATCACCTCCGGTACGCGGGCCGACTGGCTGACCGTTGCGGTACGCACCGACCTGCAGAACAAAGGCCCCATGGGCATCTCCATGCTGATGGTTCCGGGGGATGCGCCGGGTGTTTCGCGCAGCCCGCTCAAGAAGATGGGCTGGCTGTGCTCTGATACCGCACACATTCGCTTTGACAGTGTGCGCGTGCCGGCTGCCAATCTGGTGGGCGAGGAGGGGTCTGGTTTCAAGATCATCCTCACCAATTTCAATGGAGAGCGCCTGGCCATGTCCGCCCTGGCGCTGGGCTTCGCCGAGTGCTGCTATGACGAAGCCCTGAGCTGGGCGCGTCAGCGCAAGACCTTTGGCATGGCCCTGGTGGACCACCAGGTCATTCGCCACAAGCTCATGGACATGAAAATGCGCATCGAATCCACCCGGGCTTGGCTTAATGCTGTGACGGCACGGGCCGATGCCGGGGACCGGGGAGACAAGTCCGCCAAGGGCGCGGAGTGGGTGGCGCAGGTGTGCTTGCTAAAAAACCATGCTACGCAAACCATGCAATTTTGTGCCGACCAGGGGGTGCAGATTTTGGGCGGCATGGGCTTCATGCGCGGCACCGCCTGCGAGCGCATCTACCGCGAGGTCAAGGTCATGATGATTGGAGGTGGGGCCGAAGAGATCATGAAAGAGTTGGCCTCCCGTCAGTTGGGTCTGTAAGAATTCGCCATGACTGCAAAAACCAAACACGCTGATACAGCCCACGCACCTGTGCGAGAGTTCGAACCCGAATTCATAATCAATCTGAAAAAGATCTTTGAAGAAATGATCGTTTTCAACCAGGTGTTGGGGCTGCACATTACCCATATTGCGCCAGAGCAGGTGCGTGCCCAGATTGCCATGAAGCCCGAACTGGTGGGCCACTTTGCCTACAACCGCCTGCATGGTGGCGTCATCAGCGCCAGTCTGGATGCGATGGGTGGGCTGGCTGTTATGGCGGCCATTGGAGCTCGCCACATGGATGAGCCACCCATGCAGCGCCTGCACCGCTTTGCCAAGCTGGGAACTATCGATCTGCGCATCGACTACCTGCGCCCCGGCATTGGCGAACTGTTTGAGTTGCGGGCTGAGGTTATGCGCTTGGGCTCCCGGGTGGCCTCCACCCGCATGGAATTTCTAGGCGCCGACGGCAAACTGTTGTCTACCGGATCGGGCGCCTACATGCTTTCCTGAAAGCCCAGGCTAAACGCCTATTTCTTGGCCGGTGCAGCTGCCGTGCTGCCAAAGTAGTCCGACACTGTCTTCCACTTGCCATCCTGAATTTGCGACAGGCGAGACGCATCACTGCCTAGGCGTTTGGTCGCCGTGAAGGTCTGCACCGCACCACCAAAGAAGTCTGGCTGAATGGTCATGCTGTTCATCACCTTGATGAAGCTGTTGGTGTTCAGGTCCTTGCCGGCGCGCCCTGCGGCGGTGGCAAAACTGGTGATGATGGTGTAGCCATAGACCGAGAACACGGTGGGATCTTCATTGAACTTGGTCTTGTACTTGCTGGCCCAAAAACGGATGGGTTGAGAGGCCTCGTCCAGGTAGGGGTTTTGCACGGTCATGGTGGCGTAGAGGCCATCCATGGCCTTGCCGCCCAGTTTGTGGATCAGGTCGGTGTAAGCCGCGCTGGAGCCCAAAAAGACCGGGTTGTAACCCAACTTGCGGGCGGTGCCGATGGTGCCAATGGTTTCGCGAATGATGGTGCCCAAAACGACCATTTCGCATCCACCCGCCTGCAGTTTCTGCACCTGAGACGAGAAGTCGGTTGCCCCGCGCTTATACGAGGTACGTTCAGCAAACTCCATGCCGATGGACTTAAGGCCAGCCTCACCACCGCGCAGCACTTCCAGGCCAAAATCATCATCCTGGTACAGGGTGCAGACCTTCTTGATCCCTTTCTCTTTGACCAGTTTGGGAACCGCATTGCGCATCTGGTCGTAATAGGTGGCGGCGTACGAGTATTTGAGCCGGTTGAAGGGTTCGTACATTTCACGCGCAGCAGTGATTGGGAAGAAGTTGATCACGTTCTTCTCAAACTGCACGGGCATGGCGGCCATGTTCTGCGCAGTGCCGATGTGGCCCACCATCATGAAAATCTTGTCCTGGTTGACCAGCTTTTGCGCGGCCAGCACGGCCTTCTTGGGGTCATAGCCCGAGTCTTCGACAATGAGCTTGATCTTGCGTCCGTTGATGCCACCCTGCTCGTTGACTTCGTCCACCGCCAGCAGCATGCCCAGGCGTGCCTGTTTGCCAAAGCCGGCCAGTGGTCCAGACAGATCCTGTATGGACCCGAGCACAATTTCGTCCTTGCTTACACCTTGCTGGGCTCCCGCCACGCTGGCGGCCAGGGCCAAGGCAGTGAGGGTCAGTGCGGTTTTCAATTTCATGGTCTATCTCCAGGTTGATAGCCGGTTGGCCGGCTTGTTTACGTGAACAATACTCTCTTTTACTGGTTGTTGTAATCACTCACAATTTTCCAGCGTCCATCTTGCACTTGGGCCATGCGCGAGTCGTCGCTACCCAAGCGGCGCGTGGGAGAGAATTTGAGCGCAGGGGAGCCAAACATGTCGCCCGGAATCTTCATGACTTCCATGGCGCGGATAAATTTGCTGGTGTTGGGGCGCTCACCTGCATCGCGCATGGCGTTGGCAAACGCATTGATGGTGGTGTAGCCGAACACAGATATGGTGGATGGGTCTTCGTTGAACTGTGTTTTGTACTTGCTGGCCCAGCGACGTACCGCTGGCGAAGGGTCGTCCATGTAGGGAATCTGCGCTGTCATGGTGGCGTAGAGACCATCCATACCCTTGCCACCCAGTTTGGGAATCAGGTCAGTGTAGGCAGCGCTGGACCCCAGGAAGATGGGGTTGAAGCCCATCTTTCGAGCGGTTGCGATAGTGCCCACCGTTTCGCGAATGATGGTGCCCAAAACCACCATCTCGCAACCGCTGGCCTGCATCTTGGCCACTTGAGAAGAAAAATCGGTGGCGCCGCGCTTGAACGATGCTTTGTCCGTTAGTACCATCTGCCGGGCCTTGAGGCCGTCTTCCGCGCCGTGAAGTACTTCCAAGCCAAAGTCGTCATCCTGGTAGATCGCGCAGACCTTGGTTACGTTGTTCTGGCGCATCAACTTCGGAAGGGACAGGTGAATCTGCTCGTAATAGGTGGACAGGGTGGAAAACTTGAGCCGCTGAAAAGGCTCGTACATGGAGCGCGCCGCCGTGAGGGGAAAGAAGTTGATGATGTCCTTCTCGAACTGCACCGGCATGGCTGCCTCGTTCTGCGCGGTGCCAATGTGACCAACCATCATGAAAATCTTGTCCTGGTTGACCAGCTTTTGCGCGGCCAGCACGGCCTTCTTGGGGTCGTAGGCGGAGTCCTCTATCAGCAGTTTGATCTTGCGGCCATGGATGCCGCCGGTTTCGTTGATCTCTTCAAGCGCCATTTGCATGCCGTTGCGGGCTTGCTTGCCGTAGCCTGCGAGTGGCCCGGACAGGTCCTGAATGCTGCCGATAAGAATTTCGTTCTTGCTGATGCCTTGCGGCAGTGTTTGTGCGGTGCACAGCACGCTTGCCATCACAAGGGCTGTGAGGAGTAGGGGTGTTTTGAGTTTCATGGTGTCGATTCAAATGGAGGAATGTGGTTGATCAGCCATACATGGCTTCGATCTGGTTCGCGTACTTTTTCTCCACCAGCTTGCGCTTGAGTTTCATGGTGGGGGTGAGTTCTTCGTCCTCGGCGGTTAACTGGGTTTCCAGCAGGAAAAACTTTTTGAGTTGTTCAACACGGGCAAACTTTTGGTTCACACGGTCCAGCTCCGATTGGATCAGTGCCTGCACTTCTGCGCTTCGAGTTAGAGATGCGTAGTTGCTAAAGGGTACGTCGGCATCTTGTGCAAACTTTTCCACGTTCTCCTGGTCGATCATGATGATGACGGTCAGGTAGGGACGCTTGTCGCCGATGACCACCGCGTCGGTGATGTAGGGCGAAAACTTGAGATCGTTTTCCAGCTCGCTGGGCGTAACGTTTTTGCCGCCGGCCGTAATGATGATGTCCTTCATGCGGTCGGTGATGCGGAAATAACCATCCGCATCGACCAAGCCCACGTCGCCGGTGTGCAGCCATCCCTCTGGGTCGATGGCTTCTGCGGTTTTTTCAGGCAGGTTCAGGTAACCGGCAAATACGTTCTTGCCGCGCACCAGAATCTCGCCAGTGATGGGGTCCAGACGCACCTCGTTGTAGGCGGCAGCTGGCCCAATGGAGCCGGGTTTCATCTTGCCCGCAGGCACTCCGGTGGAGGCGCCACAGGTTTCGGTCATGCCCCACACCTCCAGCATGGGCAAACCCAGGGCCATGTACCAGCGCACCAGGTCGGGTGAAATGGGCGCTGCGCCAGTCACGAGGAAGCGCGCGCGGTGAATGCCGATGAGCTTGCGCACATTGTTCAGCACCAGCCACTGCGCCAGCGTGAACTGAACCTTGAGCCAGGCACTCACCCGCTGGTCAGCCAGGACGCGGTTGGCAATGGTGGTGCCCACGCCAATGCCCCAGGCATAGGCTGCTTGCTGTAGCGCGCCGGACTCCTTGAGCGAGATCATCACACCCGAGTAGAACTTTTCCCAGACACGGGGCACGGCAGTGAAAACGGTCGGCGCAATCTCGCGCACGTTTTCGGGAATGGTCTCGGGGTTCTCGACAAAATTAAGTTTGGAGCCGGTGTACAAGGCAAAGTATTCGCCGCCCATGCGTTCGGCAATGTGACACAAAGGCAAAAAGCACATGCGCTCATCGCGCTCGTCTTGCGCCACCAGGGTGTTGTAGCCGTGTACGGTAAAGACCAGCCCCTGGTGCAGATGCATGGCACCCTTGGGGCGGCCTGTAGTGCCCGAGGTGTAGACCAGGATGGCCAGGTCCTCGGGCTTGCAGCCTGCCACGCGCTGCTGCAGTGCCCCCGCGTTTTGGCGGGCGTAGTCGCGGCCCAGCGCGCGCAGGGCATCAAGGCTGATCACGTCCGGGTCATTCAGGCTGCGCAGGCCTTTCATGTTGAACACCACAATCTTGCGCAGACCGGGCAATTGGGCGCGCACTTCCAGCGCCTTGTCCAACTGCTCATCGTCTTCGACAAACAGGATGGTGGTGCGCGAGTCATCGCACAGGTACTGCACCTGGGATGCGGCATCTGTTGGGTAGATGCCATTGGAGACGCCGCCAGCAGACAGAACAGCCAAATCGGCCAGCACCCATTCGACCACGGTGTTGGCCAGGATCGAGGCACAGTCGCCCTTGGCAAAGCCCAGGCTCAAAAGGCCGTTGCCAATTTCTGCTACGGCATCCCCGGTTTGCTGCCAGGTCCAACTGCGCCAAAGGCCCAGGTGCTTTTGGCGCATCCACACATGGGACGCGCGTTGACTGACGGCATTCCAGAAAATGGCAGGAATGGTGTCACCCGGCATCACGATGGTGTTGCAGGATTGGATGGACCGTGTATCCCAGAGTTGGCTCATTCTTGTCTATCTCCAGGTCTTCTTTTTCTTCCAGCGTCGCTCGCCGCGCACACCGTCTTCCTTGAGCCCCAGGTAGAACTCCTTGATGTCGTCCTTCTCCCGCAGGTGCGCACAGGTGTCTTCCATGACAATGCGGCCGTTCTCCAGCACGTACCCGTAGTCTGAAGCGTTGAGTGCCATGTTGGCGTTTTGCTCCACCAGCAAAATGGTGGTGCCGTGCTCGCGGTTGATGCGCACCACGATCTCAAAAATCTCTTTCGTCAGCTTGGGCGAAAGGCCAAGGCTGGGCTCATCCAGCAGGATCAGGTCGGGGTTGGCCATCAAGGCGCGGGAGATGGACAGCATTTGTTGTTGGCCGCCCGACAGAAGACCGGCGTCCTGGTGCGCGCGCTCTTGCAATATGGGGAAGTAGCCGTACACGGTTTCCATGTCGCGAGCCACGCCGTCGCGGTCGGAGCGGGTGTAGGCGCCCATCAGCAAGTTGTCGCGCACGCTGAGTAGCGGAAACACTTCACGGCCTTCCGGCACATGGCTCAGGCCTTGCTGCACGATGAAGGCGGGGTCCCGTGCGGTGATGTCTTCGCCTTTGAACTCGATGGAGCCTTTACGCGGATCGATGATGCCCGATATGGTTTTGAGGATGGTGGTTTTGCCTGCGCCATTGGAGCCCAGCACCGTGGCAATTTCACTGCGACGCACCTGCAGGCTCACGCCGCGAATGGCTTTGATCGGGCCGTAAGCGCTCTCGACGTTGAGGAGCTTGAGCACAGGTTGGTCGCTGATGGGTGGGGGTGCTGTGCTCATGCTGCTGTGCGCTCCGCCGGGCGCGCTTCGGTAGGGCTATTGACCTTGCGACGCAGAGATGAGACATCGTCGATGGAGCCCAGGTAGGCCTCAATCACACCGGGGTCGTTTTGCACCTCGCGCGGCGTTCCCATGGCCAGCATTTCGCCCTGGTTCATGGCCAACACCCGGTCGGATACTTTGGAAACGAGGCTCATGTCATGCTCCACCATCAGCACGGTAATGCCCAGCTCTTGCTGGATGTCCTGAATCCAGAACGCCATGTCATCTGTTTCCTCCACGTTCAGACCGCTGGAGGGTTCGTCCAGCAGCAGCAGTTTGGGTTCGGTGCACAGTGCGCGCGCCAGTTCCACCACTTTGCGCACGCCATAGGGCAGACCAGCCACAAAGGTGTCGCGGTAGTGCTGCAGGCCCAGGAATTCGATCACTTCCTCGGCCTTCTCGCGGGCTTTTAGTTCGGCTTCGCGCACCCGGGGCGTAAAGAAGAGGTCTTGCAAAACGTTGCTGGCGCGGTGCGTATGGCGACCGATCAACAGGTTGTGCAGCACGGAGGCGTGCTCGAACAGTTCAATGTTCTGGAAGGTGCGTGCTATGCCCAGCGAGGCCACGCTCTGCGGTGGTTGTTGGGTAAGGGCAATGCGACCCTTGGGACCCAGGTAGCGAATCTCGCCCTGGGTGGGCGTGTAGATGCGGCTGATGAGGTTGAACACCGTGGTTTTGCCCGCGCCATTGGGGCCGATCAGGGTGAAGACTTCGCCCTGTCGGACATCAAAGCTCACCTTGTTGACGGCCAACACGCCGCCAAAGCGTACGGTCAGATCCTTGGCTGAAAGAAGGGTGTCTTGCATCATTTCAACCTGTCGGACTTTTGGAAGGACTTTTGGCGTTTGAACATGCCCTTGCGGTAGAACGGGAACATCTGCAGGTAGGTGCGGACCTTCAACCAGCGCCCGTACAGGCCCATGGGCTCGAACATGACAAAGCCAATCAGCACCAGGCCATATACCAATCCCTGCAATCCAGGCGCCTGGCCGACCGCGGCGGGCAAGAAATCTTTGACTTGGGCGATGACCTGCGGCATGGCAATCAGGAAGATGGCGCCGAGAAAGGCGCCATGCACGGAGCCCGCGCCCCCGATGACGATCATCAACAACAGGTCAATGGATTGCAGAATGTTGAACTGGTCCGGCGAAATGAACTGCAGGTTGTGGGCATACAGTGCACCCGCCACGCCCGCCAGCGCAGCTGAAATGGCAAACGACAGGGTCTTGTAGTAGGCCAGATGGATGCCCATGCTCTGGGCTGAAATTTCGGAGTCGCGGATGGCCACAAAAGCCCGCCCGGTTGGGGAGCGCAGCACGTTCAAAATGCTCAGCGTAGCGATGACCGTGACAACCAGGCATAGAAAGTAGAACTGGTTGCCGGTCTCCAGCACCCAGCCAAAAATGTCGGGCTTCTTGATGTGGATGCCGGCGTTGCCACCGGTGACGGATTCCCAGCGCGCAAGCACCTCTTCCACAATGAAACCAAAGGACAGTGTGGCGATCCCAAGGTAAATGCCCTTGACCCGCAAGGCTGGCAGACCCACCACCACTCCCACAGCCGCCGACAGGCCCGCAGCACAGGCCATCGCGATAGGAAAGGGGACTCCAGCATTGGTCATCACCGCTTGGGTGTAGGCACCCACCCCCAGGAACGCGGCATGGCCCATGGAGAACTGACCGGTAAAACCAGCCAGCAGCATCAGACCCAGGCCGGCAATGGAATAAATCAGCACCAGCGTGAGTTGGGCCAGCCAGTACTCGGCAAACAGCCAGGGTGCCGCAAACATCAGCAGCATCAGCGCGCTGTACCAGAACACTTGGCCACCGTGCTTGGCCAGCTTGATGTCTTGCGCGTAATCGGTCTTGAAGATGAATCGCATGTCAGACCTTCTTGCGCAGCGTTTCGCCGAACAAGCCGTTGGGTTTGACCATTAACATCACCAGCACCACGACGTAGGGGGCTGTGTCCTTGAACCCATCGGGCAAATAGAACCCGGAGAGTGACTCCACAATGCCAATCACGAGCCCACCCACAATCGCGCCGGGCAGGCTTCCAAAGCCGCCCACCACGGCGGCGGGGAATGCCTTGAGCCCGATAAAACCCATGTTGGCGTGCACAAACGTAATGGGCGCCAGCAGTAGCCCGGCAATCGCGGCGACTGCGGCAGCCAAGCCCCAGGCAATACCGTTGAGTCGTTGCACCGGAATACCCATGTAATACGCGGCCAACTGGTTTTGCGAAGCGGCCTGCATGGCAATGCCCAGTTTGCTATAGCGAAACAGTGCAAACAACAGTACGCACAGCACAGCGGTGGCACCAATTACCACCATGTGTTCCACGTTGAGCACCAACGCACCCACGCCGAATTCATTGCCGCCTATTTTCCAGATTTCATCCTTGTAGGGCACGGGCAGGGCTTGTGTGTCGGTGCCAATGCCGGGCACCATGGTGATGGCACCGCGCGCCGCATAGCCAATGCCAATGGTCAGCATCACGACGGAGAATGCCGGCTGCCCAAGGATGGGGCGTATGACGGTACGCTCCAGCACCACGCCAAAGACGGCCATGGAAGCAATCGCACTGATCACCGCCAACCAGTAGGGAAAACCCAGTACGGTCATGCCCACCAGGCCGGCAAAGGCGCCCAGCATCATCAATTCGCCTTGTGCAAAGCTGACGGTTTCGGTGGCCTTGTAGATCAGCACGAAGCCCAGTGCAATCAGCCCATAAATGCACCCCTGCGCAATTCCGCTGATGACCAGTTGAAGAAACAGCACGACATCTCCTGTTGTTGCGTAGCTGCCCGTTTATAGTGGCTGCAGCCGCAATCGCGCGCAGGGTTTGTACCGACGCCCTGTCAGTTGAGCGACATGACAACCAGGAAATGTTCCATGATCGACGCAGTCACCCTCTCACACCACGGCGCCATCACCGTAGTTACCCTAGACCGCCCGGATGTGCGCAATGCGGTGGACGCTCAAACAGCGCGTCAGCTGTACGAAGCTTTTGTTGCGTTTGATGCCGACCCTATTACCCGGGTGGCGATCTTCCATGGTGCGCATGGGCATTTTTGCGCTGGTTGGGATTTACAGGCCGGGGCCCGGATGGCGCAACAGGTGCCCGGCGGGCCCGATCCGTTTGCGGCACTGAACTTTTTCCCCTCCGATGCGCAGCCACTGGGCCCCATGGGTCCGTCACGTTTGTTGCTGTCCAAACCCGTGATTGCTGCTATCAGTGGTGCGGCCGTGGCTGGTGGCATGGAATTGGCCTTGTGGTGCGATATGCGGGTGATGGAAGCGGACGCTTACTTCGGTGTGTTTTGCCGACGCTTTGGCGTGCCGCTCATCGACGGCGGCACCGTGCGCCTGCCACGTCTGATTGGCATGGGCCACGCCATGGACCTGATCCTGACCGGGCGCAGGGTGGACGCACCAGAGGCCCTGCAAATGGGACTGTGCAATCGTGTGGTGCCCAGCGGCACCGCACTGGAAGCGGCGATGGCATTGGCCGAACAATTGGCTGCGTTTCCGCAAGGCACCATGCTGGCCGACCGTGCCAGTGCCTATGCGCAGTGGGATTTGTCCATGCCCGAAGCTCTGCACCAAGAGTGGCTGCGCGGCAAGCGCTGCATTGCATCAGGGCTGGAGGGGGCGGTCCGATTTGCCGAAGGCGCGGGACGGAACGGAAAGTTTTAACAAAACTAGCCGCTAGCCCTCGTGAAATATACGTAAGTCGCTATTAAAGTGATAGTAATCTGGAGAAACTGCGTTCTTACGGTTTCGGAATTTCCCTTGGCTTGCCATCGTCATCAATCGCCACATACGTCACCGACGCCTCGGTCACCTTGACGTACTGACCCTGGCTGTGAAAACGTTCGGCGTAGACCTCCACCTTTACCGTGATGGAGGTGCGCCCAATGCGGCTGACCTTGGAGAAAAAGCTCAAAATGTCGCCCACCCGCACCGGCTGTTTGAAGATAAATTCGTTCACTGCCACTGTGGCCATGCGGCCCTGGGTGTATCGCGCCGGGATCACCGAGCCGGCCAGGTCGACCTGGGCCATGACCCAGCCGCCAAAAATATCGCCGTTGGCATTGCAGTCGGCAGGCATGGGAATAACCTTGAGGACCAGTTCCTCGTTGGTGGGCAATTGGATGCCAGTGGGGCTTGAATTGGTAGACATAGGCACAATCCTAACCTGTTGGCGCTGCCAAAAAATCACCCGCTCTACCCGATACGACCCCAAGCCGACCCTGCCCCCACGAAAGTAGACGACTACATGCGAACCCACGGCGCACCCGCCACCCTTGCACCCGCGCCCGACAACGGCACGGCACCACGCTCCGACTGGTCCACCCTCAAGCGTCTGTTCCCCTATTTGTGGACTTACAAGTGGCGGGTGGTTGGTGCAGTGGTGTTTATGGTGGGTGCCAAGCTGACCAATGTGGGTGTTCCGCTGCTGCTCAAAACCCTGGTCGACGCCATGAATTTCAAGCCGGGCGATGCCGCTAGCCTGTTGGTGGTGCCGGTGGGCTTGCTTTTGGCCTACGGAGCATTGCGCCTGTCGACCACAATTTTTACCGAGTTGCGTGAACTGGTGTTTGCCAAGGCCACGCAGGGGGCGGCGCGCAGCATTGCCCTGCAAACCTTTGAGCACTTGCACGCGCTGAGCCTGCGTTTTCACCTGGAGCGCCAGACCGGCGGCATGTCGCGCGACATTGAACGGGGTGTGCGTGCCATCGAGTCGTTGGTGTCGTTTTCAATGTTCAACATCATTGCCACGTTGGTCGAGGTGGTGTTGGTGCTGTCCATTTTGGGTGTCAAGTTTGATGCCTGGTTTGCCTGGATTACGCTGGCCGCGCTGGGCTTGTACATCACGTTTACCGTCTTGATTACTGAGTGGCGCACCAAGTTTCGCCGCGAAGCCAACGAATTTGACTCCGCCGCCCATTCCAAGGCGATTGATTCGCTGTTGAACTACGAGACGGTCAAATACTTCAACAACGAAGGTTTTGAGGCCAGGCGCTATGACGAAAGCCTGGAGCGCCTGCGCAAAGCGCGGCTCAAGAGCCAGACGACGCTGTCAATGCTCAACATCGGGCAGCAGTTGATCATTGCCATTGGTCTGGTGGCCATGCTGTGGCGTGCCACCCAGGGTGTCGTGGACGGACGTATGACATTGGGTGACCTGGTCATGGTCAATGCCTTCATGATCCAGCTCTATATTCCGCTGAACTTTTTGGGCGTGATTTACCGCGAAATCAAGCAAAGCCTGACCGATCTGGACAAGATGTTCCGCCTGATGGAGCGCGAGCGTGAAATCGCCGACGTGCCCGGTGCCCAGCCGCTGCAGCTCACGCAAGATACGCCGCTGGCATTTGAAAACGTGAGCTTTGCCTACGACACCAGTGCGAACGGTGGCCGCCCCATTCTGCACAACGTCAGTTTCACAATCCCTGCCGGCAAGACGGTTGCAGTCGTGGGTCCATCGGGCGCTGGCAAGTCCACGCTGGCGCGGTTGCTGTTCCGCTTTTATGACGTGAGCAATCCGCAAGACGGCGGACGCATCCTTATCAACGGGCAAGATATCAAACAGGTCACCCAGTCCAGCGTGCGCCAGGCCATTGGCATCGTGCCGCAGGACACGGTGCTGTTCAACGATACGGTGGAATACAACATTGCCTATGGCAAGCCCGGCGCCACACGCGCCGAGGTAGAAGATGCCGCCGCTTCGGCCCACATCCACGCCTTCATCGCCGCCACGCCCAAGGGCTACGGAACGATGGTGGGCGAGCGCGGGCTCAAGCTGTCGGGCGGCGAGAAGCAGCGCGTGGCCATAGCGCGCACACTGCTCAAGAACCCCCCCATTCTGATTTTTGATGAAGCTACATCGGCCCTGGACTCGGCCAACGAGCGCGCCATTCAGGCCGAACTGCAAAGTGTGGCCCGCAACAAGACCACCCTGGTGATTGCCCACCGGCTCTCCACCGTGGTGGACGCCCACGAAATACTGGTCATGGACGGCGGGCGCATCGTTGAGCGTGGCAACCATGCCGCACTGTTGGCAGCACAGGGCCGCTACGCGCAGATGTGGGCGTTGCAGCAGCAGGGCGGCGATTAACACCGACTGCAGTGAACCGTTTCATGCATTCCGCGCATAATTTGGGCCATGGAAACCAAATGGCTTGAAGATTTCGTCTCGCTGGCTGAAACGCACAGCTTCAGCAGGTCCGCACAACTGCGTCATGTCACCCAGCCGGCGTTCTCTCGGCGCATCCAGTCTCTGGAAGCCTGGGCTGGTACTGATCTGGTCGACCGCAGCAGTTACCCCACGCGGCTGACCCCGGCAGGTGAGACGTTGTACGACCAGTCCATGGAAGTCTTGCAGGCCCTGCAAAGCACCCGCGCCATGCTGCGCGGCCACACTTCGGCGGCGCAGGACGTGGTCGAATTTGCGGTACCGCACACCCTGGCGTTCACATTTTTCCCGGCTTGGGTATCATCCCTGCGCGAAACTTTTGGCCCCATCAAGAGCCGGCTGATTGCGCTCAACGTGCACGATGCGGTGATGCGCATGGTGGAGGGCAGTTGCGACCTGTTGATTGCCTACTACCATCCATCACAGCCCTTTCAGCTGGACGCCGCGCGGTACGAAATGGTGAGTTTGGGTGAAGAGGTGCTGGCACCCTACTCCAAGCCCGACAGCAATGGCGCGCCGATGTTCCAGTTGCCCGGCCGGGTGGGCCAGCCGCTGCCTTACCTGGGCTATGCGCCCGGCGCCTACCTGGGGCAGATGGTGGAATTGATCCTCAAGCAGTCCAACACGGCCAATCACTTTGACCGCGTGTACGAGACTGATATGGCCGAAGGCCTGAAAGCCATGGCCCTCGAAGGCCACGGTATTGCGTTTCTTCCGCACAGCGCAGTTAAAAAAGAACTACGCGCCAAGCGACTGGTGAGCGCCCTGCCGCCCAATACCAAAGGTATGGAGATCACCATGGACGTGCGCGTCTACCGCGAAAAGCCGAACCTGAAGGAAACCACGCGTCATGGCGTGGCTGCCGGCCGTGGCACTGCGGCGCCCAAGCGCAATGCCCAGGCGCTGTGGGACTATCTGGTGGCCCAGGCTGCGCGCAACAAATAATTTAACCTTGCCCATGAACGAACTGATCCTGACCCGCCCGGATGACTGGCACCTGCACGTGCGCGATGGCGCAGCCCTGCATACCGTAGTGCCGCACACCGCCGCCCAGTTTGGCCGTGCCATCATCATGCCCAACCTCAAGCCACCAGTCACCACGGCCGAGCAGGCGCTGGCATACAAGGCGCGCATCCAGGCCGCAGTGCCGGCAGGGGTGGCCTTTGAGCCGCTGATGACGCTGTACCTCACCGACAACCTGCCTGCCGACGAGATAGCACGGGCCAAGGATGCAGGCGTGGTCGCCGTCAAGCTCTACCCCGCTGGCGCCACCACCAATAGCGACGCCGGCGTGACCGACCTGCGCAACACCTACAAAACCCTGGGAGCCATGCAAAAGGCGGGTTTGCCGCTGTTGGTGCATGGCGAGGTAACCTCACCCGACATTGATCTGTTTGACCGTGAGGCGGTATTCATCGACACGCAACTGATCCCCTTGCGCCGCGATTTTCCCGAGCTAAAAATCGTGTTTGAACACATCACCACCCGAGAGGCTGCGCAGTACGTGCAGTCAGCCGATCGCTTCACGGCAGCCACCATCACCGCGCACCACTTGCTCTACAACCGCAACGCCATCTTCACCGGCGGCATTCGCCCGCATTACTACTGCCTGCCGGTGTTGAAGCGCGAAACCCACCGCCAAGCCCTGGTGAAGGCCGCCACCAGTGGCAGCGCCAAATTCTTCCTGGGCACCGACAGCGCCCCGCACGCGGTGCACCTGAAAGAGCACGCCACCGGCTGCGCCGGCTGCTACACCGCGTTCAACGCGATGGAGCTGTACGCCCAGGCCTTTGACGCAGCCGGCGCGCTGGACCAGCTGGAAGGCTTTGCGGCCTTCCATGGCGCCGACTTCTACGGGCTGCCGCGCAACACCGGCACCATCACCCTGCGCCGCGAAAGCTGGACCGTACCCGTGAGCTTTGCCTTTGGCGAGGCGCAACTCAAGCCGCTGGGTGGAGGCGAAGTGTTGTCGTGGAGACTGGTCTAGAGACGATCAACTGGCAGACTCCCTGGCTGGCTCCTTATGTGGAGCCGGGTCAAAAATTGGCCCAGCAGGTGGCCGCTGGCCAGTCCAGCGCTGCGGCGCTCAATTCGGCCCTGGCGCTCTATCCCGCGCCGGTGCGCTTTGTGCCACAAGCCAATCTGCCGGCTGGCATGGCCTATGAAAGCTATATTTTTGATAGCGGCTTGTGTCCTACCCGCGAGGGCTTGCACGACTTTTTCAATGGAATAGCCTGGCTGACCTTCCCGCAAACCAAGCGCCGCCTGAACTACCTGCACTTGGCCCAGATTGCGCAGACTGGCATTCAGCCCGTGCGCGGCCCGGCGCGCGATGGCCTGACTGTGTTTGATGAGAATGCCGCCTTCTTTCTGGGGCCGGATGTGTTGTGGGATGCCTTGGTAGCCAAAGACTGGCAGCGCCTGTTTGTGGACTTGCGCGCCCAGTGGGAGCAGGTGCAGTTGGTGCTGTTTGGCCATGCCCTGCTGGAGAAGCTGGTTCACCCGCGAAAACCCATTACAGCCCACGTCTACCGTACGCAGGCCGCTACCAAAGCAATAGCGGATATGGATGCCTGGATGGCTGCCGACCTGAGTGCGGAGAAGCTCGCCGCCAAACCCTTTGCCCACTTGCCAGTGTTGGGCGTGCCTGGGTGGTGGCCGCAGAATGAAGACCCGGCGTTTTACGCCGACACCAGCGTGTTTCGTGCGCCGCGAAGTCCCTAGGTGTTACGGGTTTTTTGACCCTTGGCGCCATTGAATTGGCGCATTTCGACCTTACCATTGGTGCAATCCGTCCCTTGGGCGGCGTTGTCAATTGAGGAAACCATGAAACGCATACTGTTGTTTGTTCTGACCAACGTACTGGTCGTCGCCGTGCTGGGCATTATGGCCAGCTTGCTGGGCGTGAATCGCTACCTGACGGCCGGCGGCCTCAACCTGAGCGCCTTGCTGGGTTTCGCCCTCATTATGGGTTTTGGTGGTGCCACCATCTCCTTGCTCATCAGCAAGCCCATGGCCAAGTGGACCACGCCCGGCCTGCGCGTGCTCAATCAGCCGCAAAACGCGGACGAGGCCTGGATTGTGGAAACCGTGCGCAAGCTGTCAGAAAAGGCTGGCGTGGGTATGCCCGAAGTGGCGATATTTGACGGTGACCCCAACGCCTTTGCCACGGGTGCCTTCAAGAACTCGGCCCTGGTGGCTGTTTCTACCGGACTTTTGCGCGGCATGACCCAAGAGGAAATCGAGGCCGTGATTGGCCACGAGATCGCCCACGTGGCCAATGGCGACATGGTCACCATGACCCTGATCCAGGGTGTGATGAATACCTTTGTGGTGTTCCTCAGCCGCGTGATTGGCTATGCGGTGGACAGCTTTCTGCGCAAGGGCGACGACCGCAACTCCGGCCCCGGCATTGGCTACATGATCACCACGGTGGTGCTGGACATCGTGCTGGGCTTTGCCGCTGCCATGGTGGTGGCCTGGTTCTCGCGCCACCGCGAATTCCGTGCCGATGCCGGCTCGGCCCAGCTACTGGGTCGCAAGCAGCCCATGATCAATGCCCTGGCCCGCCTGGGCGGTATGGCGCCAGGCGAATTGCCCAAGAGCGTGGCGGCATTCGGCATTACCGGTGGCATTGGCAAGCTGTTCTCGACCCATCCACCGATTGAAGAACGCATTGCCGCTTTGCAACACCAGCAGGCTTGATTGCGCCTTCAAGGGCGTTCACAAAGGCGCTGCGCCACGGCCTCAGCCACGCGGATGCCGTCTACTGCCGCTGACAGGATGCCGCCGGCATAGCTGGCACCTTCGCCCGCCGGGTACAGACCCCGCGTGTTGCTACTTTGCAAGTCCTCTCCGCGCGGCATCTTCAGTGGTGACGAGGTGCGTGTCTCCACCCCGGTCAACACCGCGTCCGCCATGTCAAAACCCTTGATCTTCTTGCCAAAGACCGGCAGCGCCTCGCGGATGGCCGCAATGGCATAAGCCGGCAGGCTGGGGGCCAGGTCGCCCAGTTTGACGCCTGGCTTGTAAGACGGCTGCACGCTGCCAAACGCGCTGGAAGGGCGTGCGGCAATGAAATCCCCCACCAGTTGGCCCGGCGCCTCGTAACTGCTGCCGCCCAGGGTATAGGCGCACGATTCGAGCTGGCGTTGCAGGGCAATACCCGAGAGCGGATGCGCCGCCTGGGGATCGTGGGCGCGCAACTGTGCGGCTTGCCGCGCGTATAGCGTACCTTTGTCCACGCCAAAGGCCTGGATGAAGATGGCGGCATCTTGTGGGTAATCAGCTGGGTCAATGGCCACCACAATGCCGGCGTTGGCGTTGCGTTCGGCGCGGGAATACTGGCTCATGCCGTTGGTCACCACGCGCCCCGGCTCGGACGTGGCCGCCACCACCGTGCCGCCAGGGCACATGCAAAAGCTGTACACCGCGCGCCCGTTGGCCGCGTGGTGCACCAGCTTGTAGTCGGCAGCACCCAGCAGCGGGTTGCCGGCGTGTCGCCCCCAGCGGGCGCGGTCAATCACGCTTTGCGGATGCTCAACCCTAAAACCCACCGAAAATGGTTTGGCCTGCATGGCAACACCGCGCTCAAACAGCATGGCAAAGGTGTCGCGGGCGCTGTGGCCCAGCGCCATCACCACCTGGCTGGCGGGTATTTCCGCAACCACACCGTTTGTAGAATTTTCTACCACTAGCCCTCGTAGAATATACGTACCGCGCTCTTCTTTTAGTAGCACATCAATCACCCGCTGCTCAAAGCGCACCTCGCCACCCAGGGCGATGATTTGCGCACGAATGCTCTCCACCACCTTCACCAGCTTGAAGGTGCCAATGTGGGGATGGGCCTCGTACAGGATCTCGGGCGGCGCACCGGCCTTGACAAACTCTTCCATCACCTTGCGGCCCAGAAAACGCGGGTCTTTGATCTGGCTGTAGAGCTTGCCGTCGGAAAACGTGCCGGCGCCACCCTCGCCAAACTGCACGTTGCTCTCCGGTTTGAGGGTGTTGTTGCGCCACAGGCCCCAGGTGTCTTTGGTGCGCTGGCGTACCGTGGTGCCGCGTTCCAGAACGATAGGGCGGAACCCCATTTGCGCCAACAACAACGCGGCAAACATGCCGCAGGGGCCAAACCCCACCACCACCGGGCGCTCGGTCAGCTTGGCTGGTGCATGGCCCACAGGGTGGTAGGCCATGTCGGGTGTGGGGCCGATGTGGGGGTGCTTTTCAAACTGCTGTAGCAGTGCGGCCTCTTGCTCTGGGGCGGCCAGCGCCAGGTCCACGGTATAGACCACCAGCAACTCGGCCTTGCGGGCGTCAAAGCTGCGCTTGAAAACCTGCAGCGTGGCAATGTACGCCTCGGTAATGCTCAGCGCCTGTGCCGCCAACGCAGTGAGCGCTGCAATGGGGTGGGGCGCGGGTGCCCGGTCTGCGTCAGTTTCGGTGGGGGCGTCAGAGGCGCGACGGGCCTCAACTGGCACGGCAGAGAGTGGGAGTTTGAGTTCGGTGATGCGGATCATGTTGGCAGGCTCGTGTTTATCAAGCAGGGCGCATTTTACGTGGCGGGGCTGACTGGGCCTGCCGCGGGCTTGCCTTGTGGCGCGGCGTCGCCTAGGATGGGGCAGGAGGCCAAGGGCCCCGTGTCTAGGTATGTGAAGGAGACTATTGTGCTGCGATCCATCATGGCGTTGGGGTTGGCCGGACTGCTGCTCGGCGGATGTGCTTCAGTGCGTGTCGTGGAGAGCGAAGTCCAGACGTTTTCAACCCTTGGCGTGCTGCCTGCACAGGCGACGTTCCGCTTTGAACGGCTGCCCTCGCAGCTGGTCCAGAACAAGCGCCAGGACGAGCTGGAGCGTGTTGCCGAGCAGGCCTTGCTTCAGGTTGGCCTGCGCCGTAACGACGCAAATGCCCACTACAACGTGCAACTCGGCGTGCGGGTGGAGCGTGAAGACCGCGTGGACTGGAACGATGCCTGGTGGTATGGCAGGGGATTTCCGGGGCCACGCTTCGGGCACATGAGCCGCTGGCCTTCACCGTGGGTACGTAGCACGTCCTGGTTCCAACGCGAGATCAGCCTGACCCTGCGCGACAACGGGACCGGGCAGGTGGTGTATGAAACACATGCCACCCAGGAAGATGCGTGGAGCGATACCTTGAATCTTCTGCCGGCCATCTTCAGCGCAGCCTTGACTGACTTTCCGGCGGGCACCGAGGGTTCGCGCCAGCGCAAGGTGGAATTGCGGCCCCCGGTACGCTAAGCGCTTCCGTAACCGTTCAGCAGGTTCGCTTGGCAGTGAGAGGATCTCGGGCCTGGGCTGTCTTGCCACCATGATGGGTATCCGAAGGTATTACCATGGTAGTATTTGTGGGCTAAAACACTTCGTCATCGTGCCAAGGAACCCTGCCATGCCCACTCTGTCCGTCAAGCTACCTGAAGAAACCAAGCAGCGCATCCAATCGCTGGCCAAGAGCCAAGGCACCACCGCGCACGCCGTGATGGTCAGTGCCATTGAAGGCGCATTGGAAAAGGAAGAACACCGCAACACCCTTGTGGCAGCGGCTTTGCGCGCACGCAATGGGGTGCTCACGTCCGGGGGGGTATTCGAGGGAAAAAAATTTGGTGACTATCTCAAGGCCAAAGTACGCGGGGGAAAATCCAAGCGCCCCGCCGAAGTGCCGTTCAAGAATTTTATCGGGGGTTCCTGATGGCGCGGTGGTTATTGAGCGAAGCTGCGGCGCAAGATCTGGAAGAGCTGACGGACTTTTTGTTGCAAGAGCTGCCACACGAAGCAGTGCGAACTGTGGACATCATCGTGGATGCCATGGGCATACTGGAGCAGCATCCCCGTATCGGGCGCCCACTGACAAGCGCCTTTCGGGAACTGGTGATTTCCAGAGGTCGAACGGGTTACCTCGCTGTATATGAATACGATGAGGAAGCCGATTTGGTTTTGGTGCTCGCAGTGCGGCACCAACGCGAACAGGACTACCACTGAGAGGTGCTAGCAATGCCAACCCCGCTTTGCAACTATCCACCTCATAACGCGGCCTCAAGCATGGCAAACGCTGGTCAAAAGAAGCCCCGCTGAAAACCTTCACACTTGATGTGGCGTGCAGCCACACGCTTTGACCTCGACTTCCAAGAACTCCGGTTTGCACAGGACTTCTTCGAAATAGGTCGTTCCGGCAGGGTCTACACCCGCAGTCAAATCATCCGGACGGGTGTCCACACGATTCATGCTGTGTTGCCTCTTTCAGATCTGGTCACGCACTAACTATGGCTGGGACATGCGCTTTCATCAGGGGACACCGTATGTGCCTGATTGAATGTTTCTCCACAGGATGAAGTCGTCAATGGCGCTTGCAATATTCTTTGAGCCGGCCAGTGGCAAGGACTTTGAGGACAGTTCTCCAGTGCTGTACTTCAACCTCATTGCGGTAGATCCGCAGGCAGATCTGGCAGGGTCATGTCGGCGGTTCCCGGACAAACGCACCGTGGAAATTCCCGTGACGCATCAATGATGCCGCCGCTGGCGTAGACACCGGCCGGATCGCGCAGCACCGCCATTTTTGAGACGATGTCCCGTACTGCGTAGGGGTCGGACAGCGTTTGTTGCGTCAGTGGCGCTACCACGCTCTCATCGATGCGCAGTTCGCCATCCGTGTCTTGGACCGTTGCATGGCGCCAGTGGTAGATCTCGATGCATTTGCTCGTCAAGGTGTAGTCCTTGCCACGCTGCCAAAAATTGGAGAACAGTCCATTGCCCAGATAGAACACCCATGACCCCTCATAGCCAGAAACATCTGAAGAGTGGGAGTCCGGGTTTTTAAACCACAAGCGGTCACCGGGAACGCAATACCCTGGCGGCAACGGCGCGTCCAAGGAGCCATATTCGTACAAAAACGTGTCGTGGAACGGGCCGGATTTGATGGCCTGTTTCTCGCAGCGACGTTGGATTGAATCCAGAAGGACCGGGTCGGTGTGCGCAAGCTCCTGGGCAATCGCCAGCAAGTTAACGTACTCGCTCGCCCGGTGGCAAGAGAATGAATACAGTTTGCAAGTGGTGTCAGGTTGGGTGGCCCTTTGCAATGCATCAATCAGGGACCTGCCGCGTAGCACCGTGAAGCCGGTATCCTCGTTGTAAGCCCAGTAATCTGTCGGACGCTCCAATTCGGTCGTGTGGAAGCCCAATTGCGTTCTGCGTGCTGCCTGCACGATATTGCACCGGATGCGCACTGCGGCCATCCATTCTTCGACGTTTGGAAAGGCAAATGCGTGTGGGCCGGCGACCATGGTCACCATAATTTCCCGCTCAAGATCGCGCGGATTGTTGTCGGTGTCCAGCGCTAAAGTCGTGGATAACCCGGTCGTGTCGCTGTTGGGAATCCAGTCATTGCAAAAGGATTGTGCCAGCGCAAACGATACGGCACCGTGCGCACTGTCATGCGTGATGTATCTGTCAAACCCGAGTTGGTCCAGCCACTCGAAAACCTGGTGTTGGGAGGCACCCGTTTCACCATGGATGCGCACCGCTGCCGCGCACGAGATGCCCGTGACGGCGGAATGGGTCATGGTGCGTTGCGAATCATGATAGACCTCAGCACGCAAAGATGTGTCGGCGAAGAAGCTCGCCAACGCATACATTTGTAAAAAATGCAACTTTGCATTTGCCCAAATATACTTCCAATGTGAATGGTGTCGATTCGGGCGCCTGTGTAAAGTTGCGCTGGCAAATCTTTTGTGGGGTATCGGATCCCAAGGCCAGCAGGGACAAGCGCACGAGTAAACAAGCGTGAAACGTGCGCAGATTCGCTATGTCGCCTCAGGCTGGCAAGAACCCCTCAACCGAAAAATAGCGCTCGCCCGTGTCGTAGTTGAATCCCAGCACGGTAGCGCCGGCTGGCAGATCCGGCAGTTTTTGCGCAATCGCAGCCAGCGTCGCCCCAGACGAAATACCGACCAGGATGCCTTCTTGCGCGGCGCAGCGGCGGGCGTATTCACGCGCGGGCTCGGCATCGACCAGGATCACACCGTCGAGCAAACTGGTATCCAGATTCTTGGGGATGAAGCCGGCGCCCAGTCCCTGGATGGGGTGTGGGCCGGGGGCGCCGCCGGAAATGACGGGCGAGCCGGTAGGCTCAACGGCATACACCTTGAGTTGGGGGAACTTGGCCTTTAGAACCCGCGCCACACCGGTCAGGTGCCCGCCGGTGCCCACACCGGTGATGATGGCGTCCAGGCCGTCTGGAAAGTCGGCCAGAATTTCCTGGGCCGTGGTGCGGGCGTGCACATCTGCATTGGCAGGGTTTTCAAACTGCTGCGGAATCCAGGAGCCGGGTGTGGCGGCCTTGAGTTCTTCGGCACGGGCAATGGCGCCCTTCATGCCTTTTTCCTTGGGGGTGAGGTCAAAGCTGGCGCCATAGGCCAGCATTAGGCGGCGCCGTTCGATGGACATGCTGTCGGGCATCACCAAAATCAGCTTGTAACCCTTAACCGCCGCTACCATGGCCAGACCGACGCCGGTGTTGCCCGAGGTCGGCTCGATGATGGTAGCGCCAGGCTTGAGGGCGCCGCTCTTTTCCGCGTCTTCCACCATGGCCAATGCAATGCGGTCCTTGATGGAGCCGCCGGGGTTGCTGCGCTCGGACTTGATCCACACGTTGTGCGTGTTGCCAAACAGGCGGTTGATGCGCACGTGCGGTGTGTTGCCAATGGTCTGAAGGATGTTGCTGGCTTTCATGGTCGGCTCCGGTTGTGGGGAATGGGTTGAACAGGCAAGCCCACATTCTGGATGAAATGATCTATCGATTTCGGTATAACCATATTCAACCGCCCCAGACCCGCGATAATCGGGGGGTGAAGCCCGCCAGACCACCGCTGGTGCAATTTGGGAAACCAAGCACTGGAGGAACGTCCGGACTGCATAGGGCAGCGTAGCAGCTAACGGCTGTCCACTGACAAGTTGATCGCGCAAGCGAAAGGCCCTAAGGTGAGGATTAGAGCAACAGAGACGAGCCGATTCAGTTCGGGTGAAACGGGCAATCTCTACGCGCAGCAATACCAAGTAGGCACACGTTGACGGGGCCCCCGGAGTGTGCGGGTAGGTAGCATCGAGCCGTTTGGGTGACCAGCGGCCCAGAGTAATGGTGGTCACAGAGGGGGAAACTTCTCTGCACAGAATCCGGCTTATCGGTGGGCTTCACACTTTTTTTGATGTATCGTTGGCTCCATGTTCCCTGTGACATGAGGAGGCACCATGCGACCCCTACTGGAATTACTAAAACGACGCCCGCCCGGTAACTGGAGCCTGCGTCCCAACGACAGCGTGTTCGATGCCCTGAAGACCCTGTCCGACCACAACGTGGGCGCGCTCATGGTTCTGGACGACGGCAAGTTGGTGGGCGTTTTCTCCGAGCGGGACTACACCCGCAAGATCGCACTGGCCGGCAAATCATCCAAAGACACCTTGGTGCGCGACATCATGACGGCGCAAGTGATCACGGTGTCGCCCCAGGTGCGTACCCGGGACAGCCTGGCCTTGATGAGCCAGAAAAATATTCGCCACTTGCCCGTGGTGGATGGTGAGACGGTGCTGGGCATGATCTCCATCCGCGACATCATGAACGACATCATTGCCGACCATGAAATGACTATCAGCCATCTCGAACACTACATTACGAGCTGAAAAGTTCCTCGCGGGCTTAAAACCGCTCGTTCGCGTCCAGGTAGCGCCACTGCCCCGCCGGCAGGTCGCGCAGGGATACCCGGCCTAGCCGGATGCGGCGCATGTCCAAAATTTCCAGCTTGGCCCGTTCACACAAATGCGCGATCAGGCCCCGGTGCGCGCCCTTGATGGCAAAGCGTAGCTTGCTGCGTTCGGGTGAGCTGCTGTTGAGGCTGACCTTGGTTAGCGGCAGGTCACGGTCTGCGTCCTGCGTGCGGTTGAGCAGGTGCAGCGCCTGCGCTGACACTTCGCCGGCCACATCGACAATCACCTCATGCTCCATGGAGCCCATGTCGTCGTTCAACTTGCGTGCCACGCGCCAGTCTTGCGTGAAAACGATCAGCCCACTGGCGGCGTTCTCCAGCGGCACCATGGCTTCCAGGTGCTTGAAATGGCGCTGCAGCACGCGGATGCCGGACGAATCATTGGCCAGGTGATTGGCGCTGGTGAGTAATGTGCGCGCATCGCTGACCTGATTGCGCCGTGCCGCGCGGTTGAGCTTGGACAGGGATTCTTCGGTGCCGTCCACCCAGTCGGCGGGTTTGTGCAGCAGCAGGGTGATGGAGCCCAGGTCAATCAGGCTGGCGTTGGGGTCAATGGTTACCGTCTGGGTATCCACCCGGAACTGCGGCTCCTCAATAACCGTGCCGTTGACGCGCACCCAGCCACCTTCGATGTACTGCTCGGCCTCGCTGCGAGAACACGGCACCCTGGCCGCCACGCGCTTTGCCAGGCGGTCGCCGGTGTCCAGCAGTGGTTGTGGTTGTGGTTCAGGCTGCGGCGCGGCTGGCGGCTTGGTGCGCAGTGCGGTGATGGGGCGTTTGCGTGGTTTGGCGTTGGGGCGTTTGGTGGGGGCGGGCGTGGCGGCGGCAGAGGCAGTAGGGGTAACCGCCGGGCGCACCACAGGCGCGGGCTTGGGTGGCTTGGGGGGCAGGCGCAAGGTGCCCGGTGCGGAAGGTTTTGTCATTGGGGATACTGTAGTTCAGGCGCGGCGCTTTTATGTATTTTGTGGTGCGTGCGAGCCGCTGAAAAATTGCGCGAGCCGATGGCCTACTGCACGCAAGAATTTGAACAGCACCACCATCAGTAACACGGCCATTGCCAAGGTCAGCGCCAAGGCCACGGCAAATGCAAGCGGATGGCTGGCCGCGAGCCACAGCATGAAGACCACCCAGCCATCCTCCAGCAGCGACACGCCGATATTGGACAAGGGCTCGGGCGAGGTGTTGACGGCGGCCCGCGTCGTCAGCTTGGCCACGTGGCTGGTCGCAGCCAGGCTGCCGCCCAAGAGCGCCGCGATCCAGGTCATGGTCGCGCCGTCTGCGCCCAGTGTTGCGGCGGCCAGCGCGGCTCCGGCCGGGATGCGGATGACGGTGTGCACCACGTCCCACAGTGAGTCAACCAATGGAATTTTGTCGGCAAAAAACTCCACACAGCACATAAAGCCACTCGCTGCCAGCATGCCGGGGTGCTGCAGCACATGCAGCCCTTGCGGCAGATCCACCCAACCCAGGTAGCCGGCAGCGCCCACCAGAAACACCGCTGCGTACAGCCGCAGACCACTGGCCCAGCCCAAGGCCGCTGCCAGGGCCAGCAACTGGGGGGTATCCATGAGTTGGTTAAAACTTGGCACGATTCAAGCAGGGCGACCCTGTATGCGCTCCAGATGCGCCAGCAGCGAGCGCTTGGCCACTGGCCACGCGCGCGGCGGCACATCATCGTAGGCCAGGGGCAGCCAATCGTCCACCGTGCCGTTGGGGTGGGCGGCCACCACGGCCGCGATCTTGGCCTCGCGTTTCAGGCGGTGGGCCTTCAGATGCGTGATGGCCCCACAGGCCGCCGCCTGCGAGCCACCCAACACGTGGCCGTGCGCGGGCAGGATGAACTGCACGTCGTGCTGCTGGCACAGGGCCAGCAGGGTGTCCAGCGAATCCAGATAGTCGGCCATGTTGCCATCGGGCGGGTCGACCACTGTGGTGCTGCCGTTCAGGATGTGGTCGCCCGAGAACAACAGACCATCTTCCACCAGCAACAGGCAAAGGTGGTTGGCGGCGTGGCCCGGTGTGTGCACCACCTGCAGCGTATGTTTGGATGCAAAATTGACCTCCAGCCCTCGTGGAATAAACGCAAGCAGCTCCTGATTTTGTAGCGTTCTGTCCGGTGTGAATGCGCTGGCGGCACGCGCCGTGGGGGCAGACGGCAGGCCCAAAATGGGCGGTCGCCCGTCACACAGCGCTTTGAGCGGTGCTGCACCTGGCGAATGGTCCGGGTGCGAATGGGTGCAGACAATCATGGCAATGTTGCCACCGCTGCCGTCCGGGTGCAGGGCCGCGCGCCATAAGCGCACCAGGTGGTCGGCGTCGGCCGGGCCGGGGTCGATGGCGATGAAGCCGGTGTGGGCATCACCCACCAGATAGCTGTTGGTGCCGGGCCCCGTCATGAAGCCGGCGTTGGGTGCGGTCAGGCGTTGCACATTGCGCAGCAGATGCACCGGGCGTTCGCATTGCCAGTCTAGCGCGTGGTGCGGTTCCGTGCCGCTGGGGCACACCAGGGCCAGCTCGCCATAGGCCATGTCGTGCTGGAGAAACCGGGCTTGGATGCCACCTTGCAGGCCGGTGCGTTCGGGCTCAGCCGTGGCGGTGGCATCGATCAGAGTGGCTTGGGGGTGCAGTCGTTGATTGGGGCGTACCATGCGCCGGATTGTGCCGCAAGGTCGCACCGACTGCTGGGCATAATCCAGAGCCAAACCACAGGGGGAGAGTGCATGGCCATCACCGCGACCCGATACCCGCGCAGGAGTCGGCAAGCCGTATTGCTGGTCGTGCTGCTGGGGCACGGCGTTTTTCTGAGCGTGCTGGCCTACTATGCCAACCCCTACCGTGCAGCCGAACACGATCGCGCACAGCCTCGACCCGATGCCGCGCTGGCCACCACCCTGCGGCTGGTGGTGAATTTGCTGCCACTTGTTTCCGGTGCGGTGCCACGCACTGCTACGCAGGAGCCGGCGCGCCGTGTTCCCGGCAGTGACGCGCGCATACTCGACACGCAAGCGCCACCCAGCCTTGCGGTCTGGGTACCGGTTCCAGCCGGTGAGGCCCCTCCTGCGCCCATTGCCGGCAAATCACTTGCCAGCGAACCGCTTGCCGCCGCCAGTAGCCCCGCCGTGCGCATTGACACTCAGGCCCTCCAAAGAGCCCTGGCCGATGCCGAGAAAGGCACCTTCCGCGGACTAGCCAAAGACGCTGGCCGACTGGACGAGATTGACCCTGTGCGTACCAATCCATTGCACAAGGCGATGGCCGCCGCCGCAGTGTCCACCTTGCGGGAGGACGTCTTGGCCCGCGTCGCCAAAGACAACGAATGCAAGCAGGAGCTAGGCCTGAGCGGTGTTGGCGAGATGAACCGCGACAACAACCGCGACACCTTCATGAGCACCTACATCGGTGCAGGCAAAAAATGCAAAGTAGGCGGGTCGCAGTAGACCGATAATCCACGCCATGCGACTACCATTCACCAAAATGCAGGGCGCCGGCAACGACTTTGTTGTGCTGGATGAGACGCGGGGGCGCCTGGGCCTCACGGCGGCCCACTACCGCTTGCTGGGTGATCGCCACTTTGGTGTGGGGGCTGACCAGATCCTCACGGTGCGGCCCTCACCCGCCGAGGGCATCGATTTTGAATATGTAATCCACAACGCCGACGGCGCCGAGGTCGAACAATGTGGCAACGGTTCGCGCTGCTTTGCCCGCTTTGTGCGCGACCAGGGCCTCACCGACAAAGACGTGATCCGGGTGCAGACCATGAAGGGCGTGATCGAGCCGCGCCTGACTGCGGATGGCCGCGTCACCGTCAACATGGGCGTGCCGGTGTTTGCGCTGGAGCAGATTCCGTTTGATGCCGCTGGTTTAACGCTGCAACCACAAGGTGCATGGGGAAATTGGCCTCTAGCCCTCGTCGAATCTACACATGCAGCTCCTGTTTTGGTAGCGCCCGTGTCCATGGGCAACCCGCATGCGGTGCTGCAGGTGGACAGTGTGGACACCGCTGCCGTGGCCACCTTAGGCCCGCTGGTGCAGGCCAGCCCCCGTTTTCCGCAAGGGGTGAATGTGGGCTTTATGCAGGTGGTTGACCGCACCCATATCCGCCTGCGGGTGGTTGAGCGCGGCGTGGGCGAGACACTGGCCTGTGGCACCGGAGCCTGTGCGGCCGTGGTGGCGGGCATTCGGCTCGGTCTGCTCGATGCCACCGTGGCCGTGCAGACGCGCGGCGGAGACCTGAGCATTGCCTGGGCCGGCTTGGGCGAACCTGTCATGATGACCGGCCCGGCCACCACCGTTTTCCAGGGTGAGATTGAACTTCCAGACAACCTATGAACAACGCCATCAACAACCCCATCACCGAAGACGATATCGCCAACTACCTGGCGAACACGCCCGATTTCTTTCAGCGCCATGCCGAACTGCTGGCCGCCGTGCAGTTCACCAGCCCGCACAGCAACCGCGCCGTGGGCTTGCAAGAGCGCCAGGCCGAAATGCTGCGCGAAAAAATCAAGTCGCTGGAGCAGCGCATCATGGAAATGATCCGTCACGGCAGCGACAACGTGATGCTGTCCGACAGAATCCTGCGCTGGGCGCGCAGCCTGATCATGGTGAGTGACTTTTATGCCATGCCGGGTGTGATTGAGCAGGACATCCAGACCCAGTTTTCCGTGCCACAGGTGGGCCTGCGTTTGTGGGGCGTGGCCACCGAGTACTCCGGTCTGACCGCGGCTGCCGAGGTTAGCGAGGATGCCCGGGTGTTTGCCTCGTCCCTGATGGAACCGTTTTGCGGCCTGAACACCGGCTTTGAGGCGGTGACCTGGCTGGAAGACCCTTCCACTGTGACCTCGCTGGCCCTGATTCCCCTGCGCGGTGGAGCACCCGCCAGCCCGGCCTTTGGCCTGCTGGTACTGGCCTCGCCGGACCCGCAGCGCTTTCACAGCGGCATGGGCACCGACTTTTTGGCCCGCATTGGCGAGCTGGTCAGCGCCGCACTGTCCCGCCTGAAGTAGGCCCACTGCGGTAAGCGCTGCATGAACGCCGCCGGGCCGCCAATCGCAGGGCTTGTCCCGCAGGATGGGGCGCTGGTGGAACGCTACCTTGAATACGTGCGGGTTGAAAAGCGCTTGGCCGCCCGCACGGTGGAGTTGTACGCCCTGGATCTGCAAAAGCTGCGTGACTTTGCCGCCCAGGTGCCAGTGGCCCTGACGGCGGTCCGCAATCCGCATATCCGCCGCTGGGTGGCGTTGATGCATTCCAATGGCCGCAGCGGGCGTGGCATTGCGCTCATCCTGTCGGGCTGGCGCGGTTTCTATACCTGGCTGGGGCGGCAACACCTGGTTCCCAGCAACTCGGTGCAAGACGTGCGTTCGCCCAAGTCCCCCAAACCCCTGCCCAAGGCGCTGGGCGTGGATGATGCGGTGCAGTTTGCCAACTTCCACAGTGCCGACAACCCCTGGCTCGAAGCCCGTGACGCCGCCATGGTGGAGTTGCTCTATGGCAGCGGCCTGCGGGTAGGGGAACTGGTGGGGCTGGACCTGGTGGCCAGCAAAGAGGCCCGGGGCTGGGTTGATATTCCGTCGGCCATGGCCCATGTGCTGGGCAAAGGCGCCAAAGTGCGCGATGTGCCGGTTGGCAGCATGGCGCTGGTTGCGTTGCAAAAGTGGCAGGCCTTGCGTGGTGATTGCCCTGAGCAGGCGGCCCTGTTCATTGGGCGCAACGGTACGCGGCTCACGCCCCAGTCGGTCTGGCAGCGCTTGCGCAGCCGCAGCCTGCAGGCCGGCCTGGCAACCCCCGTGCACCCGCACATGCTGCGCCACTCCTTTGCCAGCCATATGCTGCAGTCCAGCAGCGATTTGCGGGCCGTGCAAGAACTGCTGGGCCACGCCAACATCAGCACCACCCAGGTCTACACGCGGCTTGATTTTCAGCACCTGGCCCGGGCCTACGATGCGGCCCACCCAAGGGCCAAGGCGAAAAAGGGGTCGGAGTGACAATAGGGCATGAAAACCATTCGCCTGCGCGCCGGCAAAGAGCGCTCCCTGCAACGCCGCCATCCCTGGATCTTTGAATCGGCCATTGCCAAGGGCGGTGGCGACAGTGGCGAGACCGTGCGGGTGGATTCGGCAGAAGGCCAGTTCCTGGGCTGGGCGGCGTTCAGCCCGCAATCAAAAATCCGAGCCCGGGTCTGGAGTTTTGATGAGAGTCAGCGCATTGATGCTTCGTTTTTTATAGCTGCCTGTGTAGCTTCAACGAGGGCTAGAGCACGATTTGACATACAAAGTGATGGCTGCAGGCTGGTCCATGGCGAGTCCGATGGTCTGCCGGGCCTGATCGTGGACCGCTACGGCGACACTATGGTGGCGCAGTTCACCTCGGCCGGTGTGGAGAAGTGGAAAGACGTAATTGCCGATGCGCTCCTGGCCGCCACCGGCCTGACCAAGCTCTACGAGCGCTCAGACGCCAGCAGCCGTGCCTTGGAAGGCCTACCCGAGGTGACCGGCTGGTTGCGCGGCGAGGGCCCCACCGATCTGGTGCTGCGCGAGCACGACTGGAAGCTGGCCCTCTCCATTGCCGACGGCCACAAGACCGGCTTCTACCTGGATCAGCGCGACAGCCGCAAGAAGTTTGCCGATTTCACGCGCCGCCTGCAGTTTCAGCGGGTGCTCAATTGCTACTGCTACACCGGGGGTTTTACGGTGGCGGCGCTCGCGGGTGGTGCGGCGCACGTCACGTCGATCGACTCATCCGGGCCGGCCATTGAAAAAGCGGCAGCCAATGTGGCCCTGAACGGCTTTGACGCAGCACGCACCACGTTCATGGATGCCGACGTCAATGCCTCCCTGCGCCGCTTTCTGGACCAGGGGCAAACCTTTGACGCCATCGTGCTGGACCCGCCCAAATTTGCCCCCACCGTGGCGCACGCCGAACGCGCGGCGCGGGCCTATAAAGACATCAACCGGCTGGCGCTCAAGTTGCTGGAGCCGGGCGGCGTGTTGTTCACCTATTCCTGCTCGGGCGGCATCAGTGCCGATCTGTTCCACAAAATCGTGGCCGGGGCGGGTTCGGACGCCGGGGTCGATGGTTTCATTACCGATCGCATGGGCGGCGCGCCCGACCATCCCATGACCATTGCGTTCCCCGAGGGGGAATACCTCAAAGGCCTTGTGGTGATGCGTAAGTGAAGTGCCTTGAAATGGCCAGTACACTCCCCACCTGCTGATTTTTGGATTGACCCATGAGTTTGATTCCCGCGACCATCCTGACCGGCTTTCTGGGCTCGGGCAAAACCACGCTGCTCAAGCGCGTGCTGGCCGAAGCGCATGGCCAAAAAATCGCCGTCATTGAGAACGAGTTTGGCGAAGAGAACATCGACAGCGACATTCTGGTGAGTGACACCAACGAGCAAATCATCCAGATGAGCAATGGCTGCATCTGCTGCACCATCCGCGAAGACCTGCGCGCTACGCTCTGCGACCTGGCCGAGAAAAAGCGCAAGGGCGAGTTGGACTTCGATCGCGTGGTAATTGAGACCACCGGCGTTGCCGACCCAGGCCCGGTGGCACAAACCTTTTTCATGGACGACGAGATTGCGGAGTCCTATTTACTGGACTCCATCTTGACGCTGGTGGATGCCAAGCACGCCCAAACCCAGCTCGACGACCGTCAAGAGGCGCGCCGGCAGGTGGGCTTTGCCGACCAGATTTTCATCAGCAAGACCGATCTGGTGTCCAAAGAAGAAACGGCCGATCTGATGCAACGGCTCAAGCACATGAACCCGCGCGCACCGCAAAAGGCGGTGCACTTTGGCGAGGTGGCCTTGAGTGAGGTGTTTGACCTGCGCGGTTTTAACCTGAATGCCAAGCTGGATATCGATCCCGACTTTTTGAAGGAGGACGACCACGACCACCATGCGGGGCATGACCACGCCCCCGGCGAGGCCTGCAACCATCCGGCCCATGCACATGGCGGTGGCCACCACCATCACCACGACGATGACGTCAAGAGCTTTGTCTTTAAATCTGACCGGGCGTTTGATCCGGCCAAGCTGGAAGACTTTCTGAGCGCTATCGTCAATATTTATGGCCCACGCATGCTGCGCTATAAAGGGGTGTTGTATATGGAGGGTACGGACCGCAAGGTCATCTTCCAGGGCGTGCACCAATTAATGGGTAGCGATCTGGGGCCGCAATGGGCCGAAGGTGAGCCCAGAGGCAGCAAAATGGTCTTTATCGGCATTGATTTGCCAAAGGATATTTTGTTGCAGGGAATGGAGCAGTCATTGGTGTAGTCTGCTGGTGTTGGCAGTTCGTGCTGTGTATCCGTGTTTTTAGTGTATTTTCCGAATTGAAAGTCAAATGATTGTCTCGATTTTGCAACTGATGGGATTTCCAGTGGGGAAGCCTGTACACTCGCGCGCCGTAGAAGCCCCGCCGGCGCCGTCTTCCAAGATTCGCAGCGGAACTGTGAGAACCACCGACCATGAGCAGATCCTTTCTGCCAGGAGACAAGCAGTGAAAGCTAAACCGGGAAAAAGCAGCCAGGCCAAAGTGGCCCCAACCAAAGCGGCAGCCAGCAGCCAGCCCAAGGGCAAGTTGGCAGCCCAATCTGTCGCTGCGGTGACCAAACCGGTCGCCAAATCGGCCAAGCCGGTCGCCAAGACCACCGTTGCGAGTAAGGCAACTGCCAAGGTTGCATCCAAGCCTGCCCCCAAATCGGCTGCTAAAGCGCCAGTCAAAACCGTGAGCAGGGTTGCTGTGGCCAAGACCGCAAAGCCCATAATCAAGCCCGCCGCTAAACTTGCCTCCAAGCCGACTGCTAAAGCGCCGGTCAAACCGGTGGCCAAGGTTGTTGTGGCAAAGCCGGGCAAACCGGCAGTCAAGGCTACAGTGGTCAAACCGTTAGTGCGAGCTGCGAAGGCATCTGCCAAGGCGATTTCCGCCGCTGTTTCATCCAAAACTAAAACCCCGCTGGTTGCTCCTCCTGTAGAAAAAATGACCCCTGTTCCCGTTGCTCCCATTGCCGTGCCCGCCAAGGCTGGTCGTCCCTCTTCCAGACTCGCGCAATTGACCGTACCGTCCATCGCCCAAAGCGTTGCGTCCACGGCGGCCAAGGCCAGTTATGCGCCCTCGGCGCCGACCACTTTCATCGTGCCCGCGTTGCCCTCGTCGGTCAAGAAAGATGCCAAATTGGCCAATAACTGGAAGACCAAGGAACCCGGCGAGTTGTCCGATGCCGAGTTGATGGCCATGCCCGACTCCGAGTACATGAATTCCGTGCAGTTGGCCGCCTTCCGTTTGAAACTGACGACGCTCAAACTGGACATTCTCAATAGCGCCGGCGAAACCACCGAGCATTTACGTGAAGACACCTCGGTTGTCCCCGATCCGGCGGACCGGGCCACCATTGAGGAAGAGCATGCATTGGAACTGCGCACCCGTGATCGTGAGCGCAAATTGCTCAAAAAGATCGAGCAATCCATCGTCCGAATCGATGCCGGAGACTATGGCTATTGCGACGAAACTGGTGAGGCCATCGGCGTTGGCCGCCTGCTGGCCCGCCCCACGGCTACGTTGTCGCTGGAAGCCCAGCAGCGCCGCGAGCTCAAGCAGAAAATGTTCGGGGATTAAGGTTTCTGATTTGAATTTCCAACACGTTCGGTAAACTGCGCTTATGGCCACCAAAAGCGATCGCCCCGGATTGTTGTCCAAGATGGCGATGTTCGTTCGCAATCCGACCAAAGATTGGGCGGAGTTGGAGCGTGTCCAGCCGGACCAGGATAGTGGCTATGACAAGCAGGTGCTCAAGCAGATGATTGAGCGCAAGCGACAGAACGATTTCATCCGCAAACGTGAATTTGACCAGCTGCGCAAGTTGCGCAGCCGTGGTGTCACTGCGGTAGCGGGAATGGGCCGCCCGTCTGTTTTTCAGTCCAGCATGGCGACCGATCCGGATGGGCGGGCAGTCACGTTGAAGAAGATTGACGAGATCGAAGCCCAGATGTCCAAGCAGTGGTGGAAGGGTAAGCAAGACGCTGCCAATGCGCAGGGCACAGGTTTACCGATGGCGGCGCAACCACCCAACCCCGAAGCGGTTAAGGCGCGGGCGATGGCACCCACGGTTCCGGCATCCCTGGAAGAGGCAGATGCCTTGGGTTCGTCAACCGGTCTGGACATGCTGAGCACCGCATCTGCGTCTGAGGCGGCAGAATTTTTAGCTACTGAAATGGGTAACGGCATGGAGATGCCACCGTCCACCAAAACCAATAAAGGTCGTGGCGGCGCGGGTGCAGTGGCCAACATGGGCGCATTGGCCCAGAATTACGACGGCACAGAGGTGGGCTTTTCAACCTCCAAACTGTTTGCCATTGATGTCGAGGACATGGCCTCTGACCCCGAGCTGGAGGAAGCTGCCATTCGATTCGCCAATGGTGACGATGAAGGCGCGGAGAGCGGTTTGCTGGAAGCTTTGCGTGGTGGTGCCGTCGCACCGGAGGTATCCAGTTCATGGGCAGCTGCTCTGCTGGATTTTTACCGCGCTACGCGCAACCAAGAGCGCTTCAATCAGGCGGTGGTAGAGTTTTCCTACTGCTTTGAGACCGTTGCACCCCAGTGGGCGGCCATTGGCGAGGAGCCGGAGCCGATGCTGGCTACGGTGCTGCCGCAGGCGCCCACGGTAACCCCCAGCGTCGCTGCGCGCAACAACTATGCAGAAGGCGCCATTTGGTGCAGCCCGCCTGAGCTCAATTCCATGGCCATGGAGGCACTGCGGGACGCCATGGCATCCAACCCTCCGCCATGGCATCTAGACTGGTCGCAGTTGGTCCGTATTGATGAAGATGCCATGCCCCTGATGGCCGGCCTGTTCAGTAGCCTGTGCAATGAGCCCGTATCCCTGCGTTTCAGTGGCGCCGAGCGTTTGGTTGATACCTTGCGGACCCTGATGCCTTCGGGCGATCAAAGTGTGAATCCCGACTGGTGGACCATGCGTTTGAATGCGTTGCGGACCCTGAATTTGCTGGACGACTTTGAACTGGCCGCACTGGACTACTGCGTCACCTATGAAGTGTCGCCCCCACCCTGGCAGGAAGCGCGGTGTCAATACCAAAGTGTGGAGTCCCTGGAGGTGCCTTCTGTGGTCAGCCCTTCGGTGCGCGTGGAGTCTGCCTCTGCCTGGGGTTCCGATTTTAGCCAGATGGCGACGGCACCCCTTGGACTGGATGGCTCTGCGGCCGTCAAGCTCGACCTCAAAGGGGAAGTGTTGGGCGATGCCACCCATGCCCTTGATGGGTTTGACACTGCGGCCCGCAGTGGTGACGGCATCGTGGTGTCCTGTCGTGGTCTGATTCGCGTAGATTTCTCGGCCGCCGGCAGCATCCTCAACTGGGTTGCCATGCGCCAGGCTGAAGGCTGCCGCGTTCAGTTCCGCGATGTGCACCGCCTGGTGGCCGCATTTTTTAATGTCATTGGCATCAACGAGCATGCCCGGGTCGTTCCACGCCCTATCTAGGAATCCATGGAATCATTTCACGGCACCACCATCATCAGCGTGCGTCGCAAAACCCCACAGGGCGACTTGGTGGCCATCGGTGGCGACGGACAGGTTACTTTGGGCAACATCGTCATCAAAGGTACGGCGCGCAAGGTGCGCAAACTCCACCATGGCAAGGTTCTGGCGGGTTTTGCCGGCGCCACAGCGGACGCCTTCACGCTATTTGAGCGTTTTGAAGCCAAGCTGGAAAAACACCAGGGTCACCTGACACGGGCCGCCATTGAGCTCACCAAGGACTGGCGCACTGACCGCGTGTTGCGTCGCCTCGAAGCCATGTTGGCCGTAGCCGACAAGGAGTCATCCCTGATCATTACGGGCAACGGCGATGTGCTGGAGCCCGAAAATGGCATCGTCACCATTGGGTCAGGTGGGGCGTATGCCCAGGCCGCCGCCATGGCCCTGCTGAATCACACCGAACTGTCTGCCGCAGATATCGTGAAGCGCTCACTCGAAATCGCCGGTGAGTTGTGTATCTACACCAATATGCAACACACGATTGAGACCCTGTGACATGATTCCGCAAGACATTGTTTTAGAACTCGACAAGCACATCGTGGGCCAGACCCAGGCCAAGCGGGCCGTGGCCATTGCCCTGCGCAACCGCTGGCGCCGTCAGCAGGTGGAAGGCGATCTGCGCCATGAGATCACGCCCAAGAACATCCTCATGATCGGCCCCACGGGCGTGGGCAAGACCGAAATTGCCCGCCGACTGGCGCGCCTGGCGGACGCCCCTTTTATCAAGGTTGAAGCTACCAAGTTCACGGAAGTGGGCTACGTGGGCAAGGATGTCGACTCCATCATCCGCGACTTGGCCGATATTGCAGTCAAGCAGACCCGCGAAACTGAAAAGCGCAAGGTGCGTGCGCGCGCCGAAGATGCGGCCGAAGAGCGCATTTTGGATATTTTGATTCCGCAGGCGCGTACTGAAGTGTCCGCCACCCCCCCGCGTGAGGTACCAGAAAGCACAGCACGCCAGGTGTTTCGTAAAAAGCTGCGCGAAGGCCAACTGGCAGACCGCGAAATCGAAATTGACGTGGCCCAACCCGCCCCCCAATTGGAAGTCATGGGCCCCGCCGGCATGGAAGAAATGACCGAGCAGTTGCGCGGCATGTTTGGTCAAATGGGGCAGACCAAGCGCCAGATGCGCAAGCTCAAAATCAGCGAGGCCCACAAGCTGCTGATGGATGAAGAGGCTGCCAAGCTGGTCAATGAGGAAGACATCAAGACCCAGGCCATACACATGCTGGAGCAAAACGGCATTGTCTTCATTGATGAAATCGACAAGGTGACCTCTCGCAGCGAAGGCAGTGGTGCCGAAGTGTCGCGCCAGGGTGTGCAGCGCGACCTGTTGCCCCTGGTGGAAGGCACTACCGTGTCCACCAAATACGGCGTGGTCAAGACCGACCACATCCTGTTTGTGGCGTCCGGCGCTTTCCATCTGAGCAAACCCAGCGACCTGATTCCCGAGCTGCAAGGGCGTTTTCCCATCCGTGTGGAACTGCAATCGTTGTCAGTCAAAGACTTCGAGGCTATTTTGGTGCAGACCCACGCGTCTCTGGTCAAGCAATACCAGGCGTTGTTGGCCACCGAGCAGGTTGCGCTAGACTTCACCGCAGAAGGCATTACGCGTCTGGCGCAAATTGCCTTCGATGTGAACGAGCGCACCGAAAACATTGGTGCGCGCCGGCTGGCTACCGTCATGGAACGGTTGTTGGATGATGTCAGTTTTGACGCGCCCGCCATGGCAGGTCAGGCGGTGTGCATCGATGCCGCCTATGTAGACGCGCGTTTGGGCGAACTCAGCCAAGACGAAGACCTCTCCCGTTACATTTTGTAAGCGCATCCAAGAGCATGTGCGGTGTGCGCTTCAAGCGTTACTTTCACTGCCTGCGCTAAGTCCTTCATTTAGAACGATTTTTGCTATATTGATAGCTTCAAATGTCGCTCTAAGTCCTTGATTTCATTGGAAAAAATTCACGTAAGCCCTCTTGCAAGATTGACTTTTGCTGATACAGTGCAAAAAAGTGCAATTTAGTGGTGAAAAGTGTCGCTAAGTGCGACTTTTTACGTCGTCATGCAAAAAAGGTGGTTTTCTGGTGTTTCAAGGGGCTTCATCTCTCAGTCTGGATGCAAAGGGTCGGCTTAGTGTGCCAACCCGGCACCGTGACGTCCTGAGCGCAACCGCCGCGGGCCAACTCACCATCACCAAGCATCCTCATGGATGCCTCATGGTATTTCCTCGCCCCGAGTGGGAGAAGTTTCGCGACCGCATTGCTGCATTGCCCATGTCGGCTCAATGGTGGAAGCGCATCTTCCTGGGCAACGCCATGGATGTGGAAATGGATGCCACCGGCCGTGTGCTGGTGTCGCCCGAGCTGCGTGAATCTGCTGGCATTGCCAAGGACACCATGTTGTTGGGCATGGGCAATCACTTTGAGTTGTGGGACAAGGCAACCTACGACGCCCAAGAGGCCAAGGCCATGCAGGGTGAGATGCCAGATGTCTTCAAGGACTTTTCCTTTTAAGGATCGGCAGTGGAAGCTCCTTGGACCCACGCCACCGTATTGTTGAACGAGGCAGTGGATGCGTTGTTCGGCAATGACTCGGACCCTGATAGCGCGCAGGCGGATGGCACCTACGTGGACGCTACCTTCGGGCGCGGCGGTCATTCCCGCCTAATTCTGTCGCATCTGTCGCCCGTGGGGCGGTTGATCGCCTTTGACCGAGACCCGGAAGCGGTAGCCCAGGCCAACGCCATTGCAGACGAACGATTTTCCATTCGGCATGAAAGTTTTTCGCATTTGGCGGACCTCGCAGGTGCCAGCGTGGACGGGGTTCTGATGGACCTGGGCGTGAGCTCGCCACAAATCGACAACCCGATGCGGGGCTTCAGCTTCCGTTTTGAAGGACCGCTGGACATGCGCATGGACACCACGCGTGGCGAGAGTGTGGCCCAGTGGCTGGAAACAGCTGATACCAATCAAATCGCGGAGGTGATACGTGACTATGGTGAAGAACGGTTTGCTGGCCCCATTGCAAAGGCGATTGTTGCTCGCCGACAGGAACGGGGCCCAATTTCAACCACCACCGAACTGGCCCAACTCGTGGCTGACGCGGTCAAAACCCGCGAGCCGGGCAAGGACCCTGCAACGCGCACATTTCAGGCTCTTCGGATTTTCATCAACGCCGAGCTTGAGGAGTTGCAACAAGCGCTAGAAGCCTGTCTGCATGTGCTCAAACCAGGTGGACGTCTGGCGGTGATCAGTTTCCACTCGCTGGAAGATCGCATCGTCAAACAATTTATTGCGCAGCATGCGCGCGATGTTTATGACCGCCGCGCGCCCTTTGCTGCGCCCAAGGTCATGAAACTCAAGGCCCTGGACCGCATCAAGCCAACGGCAGACGAGGTGGCAGCCAACGCCCGCTCGCGCAGCGCCATCATGCGCGTGGCGCAGAGGACCACAGCGTGAACGCCGCCGGGCCGTCCCAGGGCGTGGGGGCCCCCTCTGGGGCCAGCGCAGCACTTGCGGAATCGGCTGCCGCCGATTCCGGGGCAGTGGCAAGCGTGGGGGGCGCATTCTCATGATGCGGCTCAATCTGGTCCTGCTGTTTGCCGTAATGGCCAGCGCCATGTACCTGGTGGGCGTGCAGTACGACTCGCGTCGCATCTTCACCGAACTGGACAAGTCGCGTAGTGAGGCGCATCGTCTGGAGTTGGAAAACGAGCGCCTGCAGGTCGAAAAGCGCGCACAGACCACGCCGGCCCGTGTCGAGAGGCTGGCCCGTGAAAAACTGCAAATGCGCCAGGCCAAGCCTGGCATCACCACTTATGTAACTTATTCGGAGCCGGCTGCACCATGAGCCGAAGCATCCAATACACCTCCAGTCCTTTGCTGGCCAGCCCCACACCGGTGTGGCGCAGCAAGTTGGTGGTGGGCGCCATTGCACTGGCTTTTAGTGGCCTGGCCGCGCGTGCCGCCTACATCCAGGTGGTGGCCAATGACTTTTTTCAGCACCAGGGCGAAGTTCGTTTTGCCCGCACCCTGGACCTGCCTGCCAACCGTGGACGCATTTTTGACCGCAATGGCCTGATTTTGGCCTCCAGTGTGCCGTCACCCAGCATCTGGGCCATCCCGGAAGATGTAGAGATCGACAGGCCCAAGTTACAACAATTGGCCAAGTTGCTCGAGATGCCCGTTGCCGATCTGGCCAAAAAGCTTGAAGACGAGGACAAGACCTTCGTCTGGGTCAAACGCCAGGTGGATGAGGATGTTGGACGCCAGATCGCTGCACTCAACATCAAGGGGCTCTACCAGCGCAAGGAATATAAGCGCCAGCACCCCGAAGGCGAGTCTGCCGCACATGTGGTGGGCTTCACCAATGTGGAAGACAAGGGCCAGGAAGGCGTTGAGCTGACGTTTAACAAGGAATTGGGTGGCCGCAATGGGTCGCGCCGAGTGATCAAGGACCGCCTGGGCCAGGTCGTGGAAGATGTGGGCAACCAGATCCCGCCGGTGGATGGCAAGGACATCCAGCTCAGCATTGACAGCAAGGTCCAGTTCTTTGCCTATCAAAAACTGAAGGAAGCCGTGCTGGAGCACAAAGCCAAGGCCGGCAGCGTGGTAGTGCTGGATACCATCACCGGCGAAGTGCTGGCACTGGCCAACTACCCCAGTTACAGCCCTGACAATCGACGCAACCTCACGGGTGAGCAATTGCGCAACCGTGCCCTGACGGATACCTTTGAGCCGGGTTCGGTGATGAAGCCGTTCACTATCGGCCTGGGGCTGGAAACCGGGCGTGTCACGCCGCAAACCCTCATCGACACCACGCCGGGACGTATCACCATAACTGGCTCCACCATCTCGGATTCGCACCCCAACGGTGTGTTGACGGTCGAAGGCGTGATCCAAAAGTCCAGCAACGTTGGAACCACCAAGATCGCGATGCGGATGCAGCCGCATGAAATGTGGGACCTGTTTACCCAGGCTGGATTTGGGCAAAAGCCCCAAATCGCCTTTCCCGGCGCCGTGTCCGGGCGCCTGCGCCCTTACAAAACCTGGCGCCCCATCGAGCAGGCCACCATGTCCTACGGCTACGGCCTCTCGGCTTCCCTGTTTCAGATGGCACGCTCCTACACGGTGTTCTCGCACGACGGTCAAATTATTCCTGTCACTCTGACCAAGAGCACTGAGCCCGCTGTCGGCGTGCAGGTGTTGTCAGCTCGCACGGCCGCGCAGGTGCGCAAGATGTTGCAAATGGCCGCTGGCCCCGGTGGAACCGGGCAAAAGGCGCAGACCATCGGCTATTCGGTGGGTGGCAAATCGGGCACGGCATATAAGCTCATTGGCAAGAGCTACGGAACGGACAAAAATCACAAGTACCGTGGCTGGTTTGTGGGAATGGCGCCCATTGACAGCCCCCGCATTGTGGTGGGCGTGATGATCGACGAGCCCAGTGCTGGCAAGTACTATGGCGGCGAGGTAGCCGCACCGGTTTTCAGCGAAACCGTGCAGCAGACCCTGCGCATCATGGGTATCCAACCCGATCTGGCGGTGCGCCCCCAGATCGTGGCGCACGCTGTGGAAGAGAGCTTCTGATGCAAGAACTCCGCACCACCGCACAAGCTGCCCAATGGTTGCTCCAGCACGTAACCGGCACCCTGCGCGCAGACAGCCGTAAGCTGGCGCCGGGTGACGGCTTCGTCGCATGGCCGGGTGCTGCGGTAGATGCCCGACAGTTTGTGCCCAAGGCGCTAGAGCAGGGCGCTACCGCCTGCCTGGTGGAGCACGACGGTGCAGATGTCTATGGACTGGACGGCGATCGCGTTGCCAGTTATACCGGACTGAAGGCCGATACCGCGCGCATCGCCGCCGCGTTTTTTGGGGAACCTTCGGCGGCGCTGGATGTGGTGGCCGTCACCGGGACCAATGGCAAGACCTCCACCGTCTGGTGGTTGGCGCAGGCGCTGTCGGCCCTGCCGGCCGCGAAGGCATTGCCGTGCGCAATGGTGGGTACGCTGGGTGTGGGGCAACCCACATCCACGGTTATGTCTACCGGTTTGACCACGCCAGACCCGGTGTTGCTGCAGCACGCGCTGCGTCGATTTGTCGACGAAGGCTTACGGGCTTGCGCCATTGAAGCGTCCTCGATTGGTATTGAAGAAAACCGCCTGGATGGCACGCAGATTCGTGTGGCCATCTTCACCAACTTGACCCAAGACCATCTGGACTACCACGGCAGCATGCAGGCCTACTGGCAATCCAAGCAACGGCTGTTTGCATGGCCCGGCCTGCGCAGCGCCGTGATCAACGTGGACGACGAATACGGTGCGGCACTCGCCCAGACGCTGAGCGGCAATGCGGCCCTCGATGTCTGGACCGTATCCTGCCGCCAGCCGGCACGTCTGCTGGCGCGGTCAATCGGCTATGACGCGCAAGGTCTTCGCTGTGAAGTGGTTGAAGGCAGTGAATCTCACCTATTGAAGACCCGCGCCATTGGCGCCTACAACGTCTCCAATTTGCTCGGTGTGCTGGGTGCCATGCGCGCCCTGTGTGTCTCACTTCGGGATGCTGTGCAAGCCTGTGCCGATCTGCAACCCGTGCCGGGTCGGATGGAATGTTTGGGTGGATCGGGTGAGCCGCTGGTGGTGGTGGACTATGCCCATTCGCCTGATGCGCTGGCCCAGGCCTTGACGGCGTTGCGTCCGTTGGCAAATCAACGCGGCGGACGTCTGTGGTGTGTCTTTGGCTGTGGTGGCGACCGCGATGCATCCAAGCGTCCGTTGATGGGTGCCATCGCCTCCCAAAAAGCGGACCAGGTGGTGGTCACCAGCGACAACCCCCGTAGCGAAAAGCCTGAAGCCATCGTGGCGCACATCCTGCTGGGACTGACCCAAAGCAAGGCAGTGGATGTGCAGACCGACCGCGCCCTTGCCATTGCGGATGCCGTGTCCCGTGCTGGCGCTACGGATGTGGTGCTGGTGGCTGGCAAGGGTCATGAATCCACACAAGAAATTGCCGGCGTTCAGCACCCCTTCTGTGATCAGGAACACGCAGCCCGGGCATTGCGCCAGCGCAGGGCACCAATGACGGAGGCCCCGCGATGAGCAACTTGATGATGACCGCCAACCAGGCCGCCCAGTGGCTGCCCGGATCACGCCTGGAAGGGCAAGGCCAAGCCGCTATCCTGCGGGTGAACACCGACACCCGTACCATCGAAGCCGGTGACTTGTTTGTGGCCCTCAAAGGTGAGCACTACAACGCAAACGACTTTTTGTTGGAGGCCCAGCAGCGCGGCGCGGTGGTGGCGATCTGTCACCCGGACGCAGACCGCAGCGGCCTGACCACTATGGCCTGCATTGTGGTACCTGACACACGGGCGGCTCTGGGTAGTTTGGCGCATAGCTGGCGCATGCAATTCAGCCTGCCCATGATTGCGGTGACAGGAAGCAACGGCAAGACTACGGTGACACAAATGCTGGCATCGATCCTGCTGGCCTGGTATCCCGACGGGGGCTCGTTGGCCACGCGAGGCAATTTCAACAACGACATCGGCGTACCCATGACCCTGCTGCGCCTGAGGGCCAAGCACCGGATCGCTGTGATTGAAATGGGTATGAACCACCCCGGCGAGATTGCCCGTCTGGCGGCCATGGTGTATCCCACTGTGGCCTTGATCAACAACGCCCAGCGGGAGCACCTGGAATTCATGCATACAGTGCGTGCCGTCGCGCTGGAAAATGGTTCGGTTATTACACCCGTTGGATCGCAGGGTGTGGTGGTCTTCCCCCGTGACGACGAATTTGCGCCACTGTGGCAAACGCTGGCTGGCAAGCGCCGCCAGGTCAGCTTTGCGCTCGATACAAAAGATGGTCCCAACGCGTTGGCCTGTTTGCAGGCCCAGTGGAGCGGTGGTGCCTGGCAGGTCCATGCCCGTGGAATGGGCCAGGATTTGCATTACCAGTTGGCCATTGCCGGTCGCCACAACGTCAAAAACTCGCTTGCTGCCGCTGCCGCAGCACTCTCGGCCGGCGTCAGTGCACAGGCAGTGATAGCTGGCCTGAAGGCGTTCTCGCCAGTCAAAGGCCGCTCCCGCGCATTGACGTTAGCGGTGCGGGGTCGTTCAGTGACTTTGGTGGATGACACCTACAACGCGAACCCCGATTCCGTGCGTGCCGCTATCGATGTGTTGGCAGATCTACCCGGGCCCCACCTGCTGGTGTTGGGCGACATGGGTGAAGTGGGTCATCAAGGTCCCATGTTTCATGCCGAGGCAGGCCACTATGCGCAAGCCAAGGGCATTGAACATCTGTGCACTCTGGGCGAATTGGCTGCAGTTGCAGCTACCGCCTATGGGGGCGCGCAGCACCAAGCCAGTATGGAAGACCTGATTCGCACCGTGCAAGACATCCTGCCACAGGTGCGCAGCGTGCTGGTCAAGGGTTCGCGGTTCATGCGGATGGAGCGGGTGGTTGATGCTTTGGCGCCTTTGGTGACCAGCACGCAAGCACAGGAGGAGCGTCGTCATGCAGGTTAAGACGATCCGGGGAGTGATTCCATGCTGTTGAGTCTGGCTCAGTGGCTGCAGGCCCTGTCGCCGGAGTTCGGCTACTTTCGGGTGTTCCAGTACCTGACCTTCCGCGCAGTGATGGCGGCGCTGACCGCACTGTTGATCGGTTTGGTGGCCGGACCTTCGGTGATCCGGCGTTTGCGTGAACTCAAGATCGGCCAGCCCATCCGTGGCTATGCCATGGAGACCCACTTGGCCAAGAGTGGTACGCCGACTATGGGCGGTGTGCTCATTCTCATGTCCATTGCGGTGTCCACCCTATTGTGGATGGATCTGAGCAACCGGTTCGTCTGGATCGTACTACTGGTTACGCTGGGTTTTGGCGCCATCGGATGGGCAGATGACTGGCGCAAAGTGGTGCACAAGGACCCCGAAGGCATGCGTTCGCGCGAAAAGTATTTCTGGCAGTCGGTCATTGGCCTGCTCGCGGCGCTGTACCTGGTTTTCAGCATTTCGGAGAGTTCCAATTTGCGCGTGCTAGAGCTGTTTTTCAACTGGGTGCGTTCGGGCTTTGACGTGAACCTGCCGCCCAAGGCCGGGCTCCTGTTGCCGTTTATGAAAGAGGTGAGCTACCCATTGGGTGTGTTCGGCTTTGTCGTCCTGACCTACCTGGTGATTGTCGGCTCCAGCAACGCGGTAAACCTGACCGATGGTCTGGATGGTCTGGCCATCATGCCGGTGGTGCTGGTGGGTTCGGCCCTGGGCATTTTTGCCTACGTAACCGGCAGTGCCGTGTACTCCAAGTACCTGTTCTTTCCGCACATTCCCGGTTCGGGCGAGTTGATGGTGTACTGCGCTGCCATGGCCGGTGCCGGGCTGGCCTTTTTATGGTTCAACACGCATCCCGCGCAGGTCTTCATGGGCGATGTGGGCGCGTTGGCCCTGGGGGCATCGCTGGGTACCATCGCCGTCATCGTGCGCCAGGAAATCGTGCTGTCCATCATGGGCGGCATCTTTGTGGTGGAAGCCCTGTCGGTCATGCTGCAGGTGAGCTACTTCAAGTACACCAAGAAGCGCTTTGGTGCAGGACGGCGCTTGCTGAAGATGGCACCGCTGCACCACCATTTTGAAAAGCAGGGATGGAAGGAGACGCAGGTTGTAGTGCGCTTCTGGATCATCACCATGTTGCTGTGTCTGGTTGGGTTATCCACCCTGAAGTTGCGATGAACCCGGTCGAATCCACCATTCCCGCTGATCCCACCGCGACGCCTACCGTGGACGCTGGGATGGCGCACGCCTTGCCCGCCACCTTGACTGCCGCGAGCGATGCGGCCGCTTTCGTAGCCCAGATTTTTGCAGCCACCCAGGCCGAAAAGGATGGTAATGCCGACAAGGATGCAAAGGAGCCACTTCAAGCCACAGACGAACTAGTGGACCGTGGCAGCGACACCGCTCCCGCTCTGGGCCCCTTTGCCCCATTGCAGCCGTTGCAGGGCCAAACCGTTCTGATCCTGGGCTTGGGTGCCTCGGGTCTTGCCATGGCCCGCTGGTGCGTACGCGCTGGGGCTACCAGTGTGATCGTGGCCGATACGCGCTCTGCTCCGCCGCAACTGGCGGCGCTGCAGCAGGAGTTGCCCCAAGTGCGATTTGTCGCCGGTGACTTCCATGCTGGTTTGGTTGAGGGCCAGCATCTGGACGCAGTGTACCGTTCACCTGGTTTGAGCCCTTATGCAATTGCTCCTGTTTTAGTAGCTGCTCATGTAACGGGTACGAGGGCTAGCGGTGAATTAGGCTTGTATGTTCAGGCGCTTGACGCCCTGCGCACGGCCCGCGGCTATGCCCCGGCGGTGCTGGCCATCAGCGGCACCAACGGCAAAACCACGGTGACCTCGCTCACCGGTCAACTGATTGAACATGCCGGTAAAAGCGTGGCAGTGGCAGGCAATATCGGGCCGACGCTGCTGGATACCTTGTCTGCGCATCTGGATTCCAACACCTTGCCCGAGGTCTGGGTGTTGGAACTCTCCAGCTTTCAGCTCGATGCGGTTAACGCCTTCGAGCCCACTGCTGCCGTGGTGCTCAACGTCACGCAAGACCATCTGGACTGGCACGGCACCATGGCTGCTTACGCTGCGGCCAAGTCCCGTATCTTCGGCCAACACGGCCTGATGGTGCTCAACCGGGATGACCCGGCTGTTATGGCAATGCTGCCAGAGCCGGTGAAAGTCAAGCTGCAGCGTCCACAGGTGCGCGCCCACATCACCTTTGGCACCGACATGCCCCAGCGCCCTGGCGACTTCGGTATCGAAGAAGTCAATGGCATGGTCTGGCTGGTGCGTGCGCTGGAAGCCGATGAAACCCGCCGTAAGAAGAAAGACGAAGCCGAGGAACTGTATTTCCAGCGGCTGATGCCGGCCGACGCCCTGCGCATCCGTGGGCGCCACAACGCCAGCAACGCGCTGGCCGCGCTGGCTTTGTGCGCATCAGCAGGTTGCGCCCTGGGCCCCTTGCTGTTTGGCTTGCGCGAATACCGGGGTGAGCCGCACCGGGTGGAACCGGTTGCCATTGTCAACGGCGTGGAATTTTTTGACGACAGCAAGGGGACCAATGTAGGCGCCACCGTAGCGGCCCTGCAGGGGTTGGGCGCGGACCGTCAAGTCGTGCTGATTCTGGGCGGCGAGGGCAAGGGGCAGGACTTCTTGCCTCTGGCGGCGCCCATTGCCCGCTACGCCCGGGCTGTGGTGTTGATCGGGCGCGATGCGCCCCTGATCCGTCAGGTCGTGGAGGGTGTCGATGTGCCACTGTTGGATGCGGACACGATGGAAGCTGCCGTGCAGATGGCCAACCAACGTGCCCATGCCGGCGACGCGGTGCTGATGTCACCAGCCTGCGCCAGCTTTGACATGTTCGACAACTATGAGCACCGCGCCCGCGTCTTTTGCGGTGCAGTGCAAGAACTGGCCCAAGCCAGTGGTGTTGACATGGGAGGCTCCCTATGAGCGCCTGGGGTCAGACCCTGTCAGGATGGTTCTCCAGCCGCACTGCGTCGGCCGGTGCGGCGCTGCCGGTGCGCCTGGGTGGGCGTGGTTCGTTTGCCGCGACCACCGACATACCCCAGGTGCGCGGTTTTGATCAACCTCTTGCCTGGGTTGTGGTGACCTTGCTGCTCTTTGGGCTGTTGATGGTGTATTCGGCCACGATCGCCATGCCGGACAACCCCCGTTTCACCAAGTACACCCACACCTACTTTTTGGTGCGACACACGATGTGGTTGGCCACCTCGTTTGTGGCTGCCCTCATGGCCTTCCAGGTGCCGATATCGACCTGGGAGAAGTACGCGCCCTGGTTGTTCGTGGCCTCATTGGTGCTGCTGATTGCCGTGCTGATTCCCGGTGTTGGCAAGGTTGTTTATGGTGCGCGACGCTGGATTTCTCTGGGGCCGTTGAGTTTTCAGCCGTCAGAGCTGGCCAAGTTTGCCGTGCTGATCTACGCGGCTGATTACATGGTGCGCAAAATGGCGGTCAAAGAGCGCTTCTTTCGCGCCGTCATGCCCATGGCGCTTGCTGTGGCCATTATCGGCCTGCTGCTGCTGGCAGAACCCGACATGGGCGGCTTCATGGTGATTGCGGTGATTGCCATGGGAATTTTGTTCCTGGGCGGTGTGAATGCCCGCATGTTTTTTCTGATTGCAACCGTGTTGGTGGTGGCGTTCAGCCTGATGATTGCGCTGTCCGAATGGCGGCGCGAGCGGATTTTTGCCTACCTCAATCCCTGGGACGAGAAGTACGCGTTGGGCAAAGGCTACCAGCTCTCGCATTCCCTGATCGCCATCGGGCGGGGCGAGATTTTTGGCGTCGGCCTGGGTGGCAGCGTCGAAAAGCTGCATTGGCTGCCAGAAGCCCATACCGATTTTCTGCTGGCCGTGATTGGCGAGGAATTCGGCTTGATTGGTGTGCTGGTGGTGATCGGCCTCTTCTTGTGGTTGACGCGGCGCATCATGCATATTGGCCGTCAGGCCATTGCCCTGGACCGGGTCTTTGCCGGCCTGGTGGCGCAGGGTGTCGGCATCTGGATGGGTTTCCAGTCCTTCATCAACATGGGCGTGAATCTGGGTGCTCTGCCCACCAAGGGTCTGACCTTGCCGCTGATGAGCTACGGTGGTTCGGCCATCCTGGTCAACATGGTGGCAATCGCTGTGGTCTTGCGCATCGACTATGAAAACAGACAGCTGATGCACGGAGTCCGCGTATGAACGCGACCCAAAAATGCGCGCTGATCATGGCTGGCGGGACCGGTGGCCATATTTTTCCGGGCCTAGCCGTGGCTCAGGCCCTGCGCGAACGTGGCTGGCGCGTGCACTGGTTGGGCGCCCCCAACAGCATGGAAAGCCGTCTGGTACCACCCAAAGGCTTCACGCTGGAGACCATTGAGTTCTCCGGTGTGCGCGGCAAGGGCCTGCGCACCTTGCTAGCCCTGCCATTGCGCCTCTTGCGCGCCCTGGGGCAGAGCCGCCAGGTTCTGCGCCGGGTTCAGCCCGACGTGCTGGTGGGGCTGGGCGGTTACATCACCTTGCCCGGTGGCCTGATGGGTGCGTTGATGGGCAAGCCCCTGGTGCTACATGAGCAAAATTCCGTGGCCGGTATGGCCAACCGGGTGCTGGCCAAGCTGGCGCGTCGGGTCTTCACCGCGTTCCCCAATGTACTGGCGAAGGGGCAGTGGGTGGGTAACCCGCTGCGCTCTGAATTTTTGGTGCAGCCGGCACCCGAGCAGCGCTTTGCCGCGCGCACCGGCCCCCTGCAGTTGCTGGTGGTGGGTGGCAGCCTGGGCGCCAAAGCGCTCAACACCATCGTGCCTCAGGCGTTGGCGCTGATTGCGCCTGGGCTGCGCCCCCTCGTGACGCACCAAAGTGGCGAAAAGCAAATCGACGAACTGCGTGCCAACTACGCCGCCGCCGGGGTAGAGGCCACCCTCACACCCTTTATTGACAACACGGCCAAAGCGTTTGCCGATGCCGATCTCGTGGTCTGCCGTGCTGGCGCCAGCACCGTTACCGAAATTGCCGCCGTGGGTGCCCCAGCCTTGTTTGTGCCGTTCCCCTCAGCTGTAGACGACCACCAGACCCACAACGCCCGATTCCTGGTGGATCAGGGCGGCGGCTGGCTGATTCCTCAAAGCGAGCTGACACCCCGAGTGTTGGCCGATATGCTACAAAAAACAGAGCGATCTATGCTGTTTTCACGAGGGCTACAGGCCCAAAAGCTGCGAAAAATTCTGGCTACCGACGCGGTCGTGGCCGCCTGTGAGGAGCTTTGCCCATGAAACACGCCATCAAACATATTCATTTTGTCGGCGTGGGCGGTTCGGGCATGTCCGGCATTGCCGAGGTGCTGTGCAACCTGGGTTACACCATTTCCGGTTCTGACCTGGCAGACAGCGCCACGCTCAAGCGCCTGGCATCTTTGGGCATTCGCACTTATGTGGGCCATGCGCCAGAGCATGTGGCGGGTGCTGATGCTGTCGTTACCTCTACCGCCGTGCAAGCCGACAACCCCGAGGTCGTCAGGGCCCGTGAAATGAAGGTGCCCATTGTGCCCCGCGCCCTGATGTTGGCTGAGCTGATGCGCCTCAAGCAAGGCATTGCCATTGCCGGAACCCACGGCAAAACAACTACCACCAGCCTGGTGGCCAGCGTGCTGGCAGAAGCCGGACTGGACCCCACCTTTGTGATTGGCGGGCGGCTCAACAGTGTCGGTGCCAATGCGCGTTTGGGTAGCGGCGACTACATCGTGGTGGAGGCTGACGAGTCGGACGCATCGTTCCTGAATCTGCTGCCAGTGATGGCGGTGGTGACCAATATTGACGCTGACCACATGGAAACCTATGGCCAGGACTTTGGCCGACTCAAGAAGGCGTTTGTCGACTTCTTGCACCGTATGCCGTTTTATGGTGTCGCCATCTTGTGCACGGACGATGCTGCGGTGCGCGAGATCGTGGACCAGGTGACTTGCCCGGTTACCAGCTACGGCTTCAACGAGCAAGCCCAGGTGCGCGCCATCAATGTGCGTGCCGTGGGAGGCCAGATGCACTTTACCGTGCAGCGGCGCAATGGCGTGGTCCTGCCTGACATGGATGTGGTGCTCAATCTGGCCGGTCTGCACAACGTGCTCAATGCTTTGTCGGCGATTGCCGTAGCCGTGGAGCTGAGCATTCCCGACCCGGCAGTGCAAAAGGCGCTGAGCGAATTCAAGGGCGTAGGTCGGCGTTTCCAGCACTATGGCGATCTGGCCTTGCCCGGTGGCGGTATGGCCACGATCATTGACGATTACGGCCACCACCCTGTGGAAATGGCGGCCACGCTGGCAGCGGCACGCGGCGCCTTCCCGGGGCGGCGCCTAGTGCTGGCGTTCCAGCCGCACCGCTTTACCCGTACCCGCGACTGCTTTGAAGATTTCGTCAAGGTCATGGGCAGCGCCGACTCGGTTTTGCTGGGTGAGGTGTACGCCGCTGGCGAGCCACCCATCGTTGCTGCCGATGGCCGCGCACTGGCCCGCGCCGTGCGCATTGCCGGCAAGGTGGAGCCTATCTTTGTGGACGATATCGCCGCCATGCCCCAGTCCATAGTGGACAACGCGCTGCCGGGCGACGTGGTCATGTGCATGGGTGCTGGCACCATCGGTACGGTGCCTGGTAAGGTAGTGGAGTTGCTACAAAATTATGAGCGCTGTAGGCAGGAAGGAAGAGGGCTATGAAGCAATTTGGCAAAGTAGCAGTATTGATGGGCGGCGCCTCGGCTGAGCGCGAGGTGTCCCTTATGTCCGGTGCCGGCGTGCTCCAGGCCTTGCGCTCCAAAGGCGTGGATGCTCATGCTTTTGATCCAGCCGAGCGCGACATGGGCGAGCTCAAGCGCGAAGGTTTTTCGCGCTGCTTCATTGCGCTGCACGGCCGCTTTGGTGAAGACGGCACGGTGCAGGGTGCACTGGAACTGCTGGGCATTCCCTACACCGGCTCCGGCGTGATGGCATCTGCTATCTCCATGGATAAGGTCATGACCAAGCGCATCTGGCTGCATGAGGGTATCCCTACGCCGCGCTACCAGTTGCTGCGTCGCAATGTCTATGACCGCAAGCAGGTGCTTCAGGTGCCCGACACCCTGGGACTGCCCATCATTGTCAAGCCGGCGCGCGAGGGCTCTTCCATCGGTGTGACCAAAGTAACGGGCTACTCCGGCATGGTGGAGGCGGTCGAGGCTGCTGGCAAGTTGCCCGACGACATCCTGTGTGAGGAATGTATCGAAGGTGATGAGGTTACCTGTCCGGTGTTGGGCCAGGACGACAACGCCCACGCACTGCCCGTGATCCGCATCGTGGCGCCTGAGGGCAAATACGACTACCAGAACAAGTATTTCACCGACGTGACCCAGTACCTGGTACCGGCCCATCTGCCAGCGGGCGAGGAAGAAGCCATCCAGGCACTGGTGGTCAAGGCCTACCGGGTGCTGGGCTGCCGAGGCTGGGGCCGGGTGGACGTGATGATTGACCGCATCACGCGCAAGCCCTACCTGCTGGAAATCAACACCTCGCCGGGCATGACCGGTCACTCATTGGTACCCATGTCGGCCAAAGCTGCGGGTATCAGCTACGAAGACCTGTGCGTGCGCCTGCTGGAACATACCGCACTGGATACTGGAGAGTCTGCATGAGCTCATCCGTGGCAGCGCCCTTGGACGTCAAGCTCATGAACATGACCGCAACAGTCCTGTTCCTGGGTCTGCTCGCCATCGGGGCCGTAGCCACGGTGCGTTGGGTTGTGCGCATGCCGGCCTTTGACATCAAGGGCATTGTGGTAACGGGTGACGTTAGCCACAACAACGCACTCACGCTGCGTGCCAATGTGACGCCGCGTCTGGCGGGTAGCTTCTTCAGCATCGATCTGGCCCGGGTGCGCGCCGCCTTTGAGGCCGTACCTTGGGTGCGTCATGCGGTGGTGCGGCGCGACTTTCCCAGCCGATTGATGGTGACGTTGCAAGAGCACCAGGCCGTGGCTTACTGGGGCTCTGAGAGTGAGCCGCGTTTGATCAACAGCTTCGGCGAAGTGTTCGAGGCCAATGTGGATGAAGTCGAGCAAGACACGCTGCCACGCCTCAATGGCCCGGAAGGGCAGGCTGCCGACGTGCTGGCCATGTACCACGTGCTTGCCCCCCTATTTGCGCAACTGGAGCTGCCGGTGGAAGCATTGGATCTGTCCAGTGGCGGTAGCTGGCGTGTGGAGCTGGAGAGTGGCGCCAACATTGAGATGGGGCGCGGCAGTGTGGCTGAAATCACCGCGCGCGTGCGGCGTTTTCTCAAGACGCTCACACAGGTGACATCCCGTTATGGACGGCGGGCCAATGCAGTGGAGTCAGCCGATTTGCGGCATGAGAACGGCTACGCCATCCGCTTGGCCGGCGTGAGTACGACGGTGGCAACGGTTGCAGTGCCCAAGAAGTAACGAAAGACGAAATCAACAGGTAATCCATATGGCAAAAGAGTACAAAGATCTCGTTGTAGGACTGGACATCGGAACCGCCAAGGTCATGGTGGTGGTGGCCGAGGTGTTGCCTGGCGGCGAGCTCAAGCTGGCCGGCCTGGGCGTGGCGCCCAGCTACGGCATCAAGCGCGGCGTGGTGGTCAACATCGACGCCACCGTGCAAAGCATCCAGCAGGCGCTGCGGGAAGCCGAACTGATGGCCGACTGCAAGATCACCAAGGTCTATACCGGTATCACGGGCAGCCATATCCGCGGCATCAACAGCAGTGGCATGGTGGCCGTAAAAGACCGTGAAGTGACTGCTGCTGATGTGGCCCGTGTGGTGGAAACCGCAAAGGCCATCAATATCTCTACTGACCAGCGCCTGCTGTTGGTGGAACCGCAGGAATTCATCATCGACGGCCAAGATGTCAAAGAGCCGATTGGCATGAGTGGTATCCGCCTGGAGGCCAAGATTCACATCGTGACGGGAGCCCAAAGCGCGGCCGAGAACATCATCAAGTGCGTGCGCCGCTGCGGTCTGGAAGTGGAGCAGTTGATGCTGAACCCGCTAGCCAGCAGTTTGTCCGTTTTGACCGAAGACGAGCGCGAGTTGGGCGTTGCCTTGGTCGATATTGGAGCAGGCACCACCGACATCGCCATCTTCACCAACGGTGCCATTCGCCACACGGCGGTGATTCCAATTGCGGGTGACCTGATTACCAGCGACATTGCCATGGCCCTGCGTACCCCCACCAAGGACGCCGAGGACATCAAGGTTGAAAGCGGGCACGCCAAGCAATTGCTGGTGGACCCCGAAACGCAGGTGGAAGTACCCGGCCTGGGTGACCGTGGCCCGCGCATGCTCAGCCGACAGGCGCTGGCCGGCGTGATCGAGCCCCGTATTGAAGAAATTTTCAGCCTGGTGAACCAAGTTATGCGCGAGTCCGGCTTTGAGGAAGTGTTGTCCAGCGGCATTGTGCTAACCGGTGGCAGCTGCGTCATGCCTGGCATGGTGGAGCTGGGCGAAGACATCTTCCTGAAGCCCGTGCGCCGAGGCATCCCTCAGTACCGCAGCGCTCTGGCTGACATGGTGGCGCAGCCGCGTGCCGCCACCGTTATGGGTCTGCTCGAAGAAGCCCGTATGGCTCGCTTGCGGGGCTATAAGGTATCGCAGAAAAACGGCTCTGTAAAAACGGCCTTCAGTTCTGTCAAGGACTGGTTCATAGGGAACTTTTGACCATGAAACAAAAGCTTTGGCTGGCAAGAGGGAGTCCGCACGAACGATGGCGGAGCACGGACCCGCCACCGACATTCGCAGTCTGATGCAACCGAAAAGAGTCCAACGTAATGAATTTAGTGAACCCCAAGGAGAACCACATGGCCATCGAAATGATTGAAGAAGAAGCGTTTAACCAAGGCACGCAGATCAAGGTGATCGGCGTCGGCGGTGGCGGCGGCAACGCCGTCGAGCACATGATTTGCTCGGCCGTCGGTGGTGTGGAATTTATTGCCGCCAATACGGATGCCCAAGCCTTGAGCCGCAGTTCGGCCCACAAGACCATTCAGCTTGGTGGCACCGGACTGGGCGCCGGTAGCAAGCCCGATAAAGGGCGTGAGGCCGCCATGATGGCTGAGGACGAGATTCGCTCGGCAATTGAAGGCGCCCATATGCTGTTCATCACAGCCGGTATGGGGGGTGGCACTGGCACAGGGGCTGCTCCGGTCATTGCCAAGGTAGCCAGGGAAATGGGCATTTTGACCGTGGGCGTCGTCACTAAGCCATTTGACTTTGAAGGTGGCCGGCGCATGACCAATGCTGATGCGGGCCTAGTTGAACTCGAAGCCAATGTGGATTCGCTCATTGTGGTGCTGAACGAAAAGCTGCTGGAAGTGCTGGATGACGACATCAGCCAGGAAGAAGCATTTGTGCACGCCAACAACGTCTTGAAGAATGCCGTTGGCGGTATCGCGGAAATCATCAATGTCAAGGGTGAAATCAACGCCGACTTTGAAGATGTGCGCACCGTAATGGGCGAGCCCGGCAAGGCCATGATGGGTACCGCCATGGCCAACGGTCCGGATCGTGCACGTATCGCAGCCGAGCAAGCTGTGGCCTGCCCGCTGCTGGAAGGCATTGACCTGTCGGGTGCCAAGGGCGTGCTGGTGCTGATCACGGCAGCCAAGGGTTCTTTGAAGCTCAAGGAATCCAAGCTGGCCATGGAAACTATACGCGCCTGTGCCTCGCCCGATGCCCACGTGATCTACGGCACCGCCAACGACGACACGCTGGACGATAGCATTCGCGTGACCGTCATTGCCACCGGGCTGAGCCGCCAGGGTGTGCGGCGCACTGCCCCTCCGCTGCAAGTGTTGCGTACCGGAACCGACAACGTGCCGTTTCACGTCCCCACGCTCAACACCCCCGTCGGCACACAGGCCTCGGCCGGTGGATCGTCCATGGGCATGGCGCAACCTGACTATGCCGGTATGGGTACTCCCGCTGTCTGGCGTGGGCGTACCTCGGCTGCAGCCAAGGTGGATGCACTGTCCAATGGTGGCATGGACGATTACGAAATCCCCGCGTTCCTGCGCAAGCAAGCCGACTGATATTGCCCCCCTGGTCGCCTTGCTGCGACCCGGTGGCGACTAAAATCGACACTGTGCTCAAACAACGAACCCTCAAGTCCCTGACGCGCGCGGTCGGTGTAGGGCTGCACAGCGGACAGCGGGTGGAAATCACCCTGCGTCCGTCGCAGCCCGATACTGGCATTGTGTTTCGTCGGGTCGATTTGCCGCAGCCGGTGGATATACCCGTGTCCGCGCCAGCCGTGACCGACACGCGCATGGCCTCAACCTTATCCAAGGGCGGCGCCAAGGTTCAGACCATCGAGCATCTAATGTCGGCCTGCGCCGGCCTGGGGCTGGACAACTTGTATGTCGACATCACGGCCGAGGAGGTTCCGATTCTGGATGGCTCTGCGGCCTCGTTCGTGTTTCTGTTGCAGAGCGCAGGGATTGCGTTGCAGAACGCACCCAAGCGATTTTTGCGCGTCAACAAGCTGGTAGAGGTACGCGAAGGCGAGGGCGCCAGTCTGAAGTGGGCCAGACTAGAGCCCTACAACGGCTACAAGCTGAGTTTCGAGATTGTGTTTGACCACCCGGCGGTAGATTCCACTGGCCAGCGGGTGGAATTCGACATGGGCAGGGATTCTTACTCGCGCGACATTGCCCGGGCCCGCACCTTTGGCTTCACCAAGGACGTGGAGATGATGCGCAGCAACGGCCTGGCACTCGGAGGTGGTTTGGACAATGCCATCGTCATGGATGACTACAAGGTGCTCAACGCCGAGGGGCTTCGCTATGACGACGAGTTTGTGAAGCACAAGCTACTCGACGCCATTGGAGATTTGTATTGCGTGGGCAAACCGCTGCTGGCCAGCTACAGTGCTTTTCGCTCCGGCCACGCCCTGAACAACAAGCTGTTGCGGGAGCTGCTAACCCGTGAGGATGCCTGGGACATCGTGACCTTCGAGGACGAGAGTCTGGCGCCCGCCGGGTTTTCGCAATTGGCACGGGCCTGGTAGGCCGGACAGGGTGAATTTGGCGTGGCACTGATTCGTATATTGATCCTGCTGCTGCTCTTAAGCGCGGTAGTGTCTTTCGCTTGTTTTGCCGTCACGGGCCAGCCGCGATTCAAACGGTACGGGTTGACCGTATTGAAATGGACGCTGATTGGTGCCTTTGGCTTCTTTGGTGTTTTGATTCTGGATCGATTGGCGTAGCGCTTCGTCTCAGGCGCACCGCGAGAACGGGTTCCACGCCAGTTGCCTGAGCACCGCCCAGATGCTGGCTTTGCGCGTGGATTGAATCTGGACCCGTTTCTTCCAGAAATGGGGAAGACCGCGAACGGCATCCCGCTTTGCGCGCCATACCACGGCACCATGGCCGCGGGCCGTGAACCACAGTAGCGTTACCAGGTTCAAAGCTATATGCGCCGGCAGGAATAGCCAGAATAGAACACTTGGCATGTTTTTGACGTACACCCAGACCAGGTTGCGATGACCGTGGTAAAGCTGAAAATCACTGTGCTTGCCCACAAAGGCAGAGCCTAGGTGCAGGACACAGGCTGTGGGGACATACAGGGAACGGTAGCCGGCCAACTGCATGCGAAAACCCAAGTCAATGTCCTCCACATACAGGAAAAAGTCTTCATCCAGAAAACCCACATCCCGCAAGGCGGCCACCCGGTACAGGGCTGCAGCGGCGCACGGCGCAAATATGTCAGTCTCCATGTCGTGCCGGGCTGTGCTGACGCAGCCATGCCCCCGCCTCCAGGGCAAGCCGCTGACGTGGTACACATCACCAAGGCCGTCGAGCTGGTTGTGGCTCTCATCGCTGTACATGCGCGAACCAAACGATGCGTACTGTGGATGCGCATGTGCACTGGCCACCAGATTACCCAGCCAATCGGGCAAAGGAAATGCGTCAGGGTTCAAGAGAACAACGTAAGGCCCCAGTGCGCAGGTATTCAAGGCATGATTCACCCCACCGGCAAAGCCCAGATTGCTTTTAAGCAACAACACGGCCACGTCTGGAAATTTCTGTTGGATGGCGGCAACCGATGCGTCGGCACTCTTGTTGTCCACGACGACCGTTGCGAAGTCCTGAAAGTGCTGCTGTGCCAGCGCAGCCAGACACTGGCAGATCATCTCTCCGCCGTTGTAGTTGACGATGACAACGGTTACCAGGGGATGGATCGGTGCGATCCCAGCGGGGTTCACTGGAATAGCCGCGCTATCCAGCGCAGTGGTGATGTCAACTTCCATGAGCTGGACGAAACATAGGCTGATATGGTTGCGGTAAGAGCCTGCAACTGTTCGGCTTGTGTGGAGGCTGCTTGTTTCCAATGTTCTGCTTGTGCACGGAGCTGTTCAACTTCAAGCAATAGGTACTGACGTTCATTTCCGCTTGCCGTAGGTTGGGTCTGGTTCGGTGCCGATTCATTGCTCGGAGCGGTTCGGGGGATTGCACTGATGTTTGGCACATGAATCAGCGGTGTCTTGGATACGATTTGTAACCAAAAATCCCAGTACATCAACGCTTGTGGGGCATCGTGAAATTGGCAACCCTCGTCTGCCAACGAACGTTCGAACATGACGGCATTGAGTGCAAGAAAGTTGCTTGCGCTCAATCGGTGTTCTGACCAAGTAGCATCCTCGGCAAATTGGCCATCACCGTGTTCGGTCACCCACCGAACACCGGTATAAGCACCGCGCGCTCTGTCTTTGGAGAGTGCGCGGACCAACTTCTCCAGATGATCAGGCAGCAACGTATCGTCTGCCTCCAGAAAAAGCAGGTATTTTCCCTGCGCGTTGCGTATACAGAGGTTCATAGTCTCTGCCCGATTCAATGTTTCGCTAGTGGGTGCATACAGCAAAGGAAAGCGCCCGCACCAACTACCTATGCGGTGTGGGGAGTCACTAGTTACGTGCGCAACAATGACCTCTGCATGTGGGTAGGTTTGCACGGCAACGGAGTCCAAGGCCCACTGCAAAGAAGGATTGTTCGCGTTGGGAATAATGACGCTCACCAGTGGCACATCACTCGGAAGCATAGCCAGCCCCATGCTGCGTTGGCGCTGGTACTCAGATTCGAACAACTCCAGAGGACGATTTGACAGCTGACTGTGCTCAATAACCAAATAAGCTTCAGCGGCAGATACCGTGGGACCCAGTGTGTAGCTTCGGAAGCGATTCAACCCCTCAATTTGCGTGTCATAGGCTTGACCGGCCAGCTGTGACTCGAAACATGACATGGCGCTGGCCTTGCGCTCGACCAGGTCACTGATGTCCAAGAGGATATTGGGGCGTGGCATGGGAACGCCCACCTCGAACATCACCAGGCCCGTCTCGGGTGCGCTGCGTCGGGTTGCCTCCAGCGCTGCCATGCCCAAAACACGGTGATCTGGGTGCATTTCATGCAACGAAGGGGCGAAGATCAAAGTCGGCTTAAACCCGTTGATGACATCCAACAGGCGTTGAATCAGGCCTTCTCCATATTCGAGCCCACGGTCGGCAAGACCCCAAAACTCAGGTTCGCCATACCCAAGCGCTCCACCTGCCGCGAGGCTCTCGGTGCGCCGGATGGCGCCATATTCAGGCGCCTTCAGATAGGCGCCGTCGGTCAGGATGATGACGTGAACAATCCCGCCCGCGCCCATTTGACGCATGATTGCACCCCCACATCCGAATACTTCGTCGTCCGGGTGTGGTGCCAATACCAGAAGTCGCCCTTTGGCAAAATTGAGCGTTGCCTCATAGGGAATGAGCCGTTGTTCCATCTACACGTCGCTTTGCTCGTTGGATGCCATGGGGGGCTTGGTTTAAATACTGCGCTTCCAACCGCCGAGTGCGGGCACTGGTCTAGAATCGGCGTTTCCAATGGAAGTCACAAAGTTGAGCAAACGCCTCGGTGAAATTTTAGTTGAACACGGCAAGCTGGATTTTGCAAATCTTGAACGAGCATTGCGCCTGCAAGAAGGGGATGCCAATGAGCGAATCGGGGCTTTACTAGTCAGGGCCGGGTTTGCAGCTGAACGGGATGTTACGGATGCACTCGCAGACCAGTTGGGTCTGTCGGTTGTGGCGTTGACGGAATATCCAGAACTTCCTGTATTGGAGGAGCGTGTCTCCGCCCGGTTCATCAAGGAATCTCGCGCACTACCAATCCAGGAAACTGACAACCAGTTGGTGCTGGCCATGGCGGATCCGCTGGATGAGTATGTTCTCGCCGCCTTTCGTATGGTCACCCAACGCACGGTTACACCACGTTTGGCTGTGCCGTCAGAGCTGGAAGTTGCCTTTGAGCGACTATATGGTTCGGGCAAAACATCCATGGACCAGATCGTGGGCGAGGTGGAAACCCGCGATGGTGAGCAAGAGAATGAAGACCTGGCGCAACTCAAGGAGTTGGCATCCGAGGCGCCAATCATCCGTTTGGTTAGCCTCATCATCAGCCACGCCCTGGAGGCGCGGGCCTCTGATATTCATATTGAGCCGTTTGAGAGCCGCCTGATCGTGCGCTACCGTGTGGACGGGGTGATGCACGAGGTGGAATCCCCGCCGCGGCGCTTTTCTGCCGCAGTGATTTCGCGGATTAAGATAATGGCAAGCTTGGACATTGCCGAGCGGCGCCTACCCCAGGATGGTCGTATCAAGCTGCGTTTGCAGGGCAGAGAGATTGATCTGCGCGTCTCCACGGTGCCCACAATGCATGGGGAAAGCGTAGTCATGCGTATTCTGGACAAAAGCGGTACGACGCTCGATTTTGCCACTCTGGGCTTCGATGACGCTGCGTTGGAACGCTTCCAGCAAGTGTTGATGCAGCCGCACGGAATCCTCTTGGTGACAGGACCCACGGGTTCGGGCAAGACCACCACCCTGTATACGGCGCTGGACAAGCTCAACAAGCCTGACGTCAAAATTCTGACCGTTGAAGACCCGGTTGAATACCAGATGGAAGGCATCAACCAGATCCAGGTCAAACCGCAGATCGGCCTCACCTTTGCTAACGCACTGCGTTCCATCGTGCGGCAAGACCCGGACGTCATCATGATTGGTGAAATCCGCGACCTTGAAACGGCCCAGATTGCGGTCCAGTCCGCGTTGACGGGGCACATGGTGCTGTCAACCCTGCACACCAACGACGCGGCGAGTACCATCAATCGACTGTTGGACATGGGCATGGACGATTACCTGCTCACTTCGACTGTCAATGGCATTTTGGCGCAGCGATTGGTCCGTACCTTGTGTACCCATTGCCGCCAGCCTTATCCGGCGTTGCCAGAGATTGTGCAGGAAATGCAATTGGAGCGTTACACCGATGCGAAACCTGTGGTTTTGTACCGTTCTGTCGGGTGTTCAGAATGTGGTGGCACCGGATATTTGGGACGTATCAGCATCGTGGAATTGCTGATCATGTCAGACGCCATCCGCAGCATGATCATGCGACACGTTACTTCTGGCGAAGTGCGTCAACAAGCCATTGCCGAGGGTATGCAGACCATGTATGAGAACGGGCTGTCCAAAGCGGTTGCAGGTGTGACCACTATGGAAGAGGTCTTGCGCGTGACGCGGGAGGAATAGCCTTGCCGCGGTATCGTTATAAGGCGGTGACGCCCTCGGGAGATGCACAGGAAGGCGACATGGATGGCGCATCACAGCCCGCTGTGGTTGAACGCCTGCAGGGCATGGGCCTCATTCCAATCCGAGTGGATGAAAGTGTAACCAAAGTTGGTAATGTCGGTGGCGTCAGAGGTTTTTTCAACCGCAACCATGTTTCCCAAGACGACGTAGCCGTCTTTACTCAGGAAATAGCCACCCTGCTCAAGGCAGGTTTGCCGCTGGACCGCTGTTTGGAAATTCTGATAGGACTTTCCGCAAATGAGGCAGTACGAGAACTCATGGTGCAGTTGCGCGAAGACGTGCGCGGTGGCGCCCCGCTGTCAGCTGCCATGGAAGCGCGACAGGGCGTCTTTACACGCTTTTATTTGAACATGATTCGCGCCGGGGAGGCGGGTGGCGCACTGGATGTGGTGTTGCAGCGACTGACGGAATTCATGGAGCGCTCCAAGGAGTTGCGTGACACCGTCAAGTCGGCGCTCATTTATCCAGCCATTTTGGTCGGAGTATCCCTGTTGTCCGTCGCAATCCTTCTGATGTGGGTGGTTCCGCAGTTCTCCCAGATGTTTGAGGAATCCGGTAAAGCCTTACCGTTACCCACCCAGATCGTTATTGCCGCGGGTGATGGTGTGCGTAATTACTGGTGGCTCATGGTTTTGCTGGCCGTGGGGGCCTACTCCTGGTTTGCGCGGCAGATGCGAGAACCCGCCAGCCGTTTTCGCTGGGACCAACGGTTGCTCAACCTGCCTCTGGTGGGCGATTTGATTGGCAAGCTTGAAGTTGCACGCTTTTCCCGTACGCTGGGAACCTTGATCGGCAACGGTGTAACCCTGCTCGCTGCATTGTCCATTGTCAAGGAAACGCTGAGCAATACGGTTATGTGCCAGGCGCTGGGTGACGTGGCCGCACAGCTCAAGGAGGGCAAGGGATTGGGTAAGCCGCTGATGGAAACGAAGCTTTTCCCCAAGCTGGCAGTACACTTGGTCATGGTGGGCGAGGAAACCGGCAAGTTACAGGACATGCTGATCCGCATCGCCGACATTTATGACCGGGAAGTACACAGCACGGTCAAACGCATGCTGGCGCTCATGGAGCCAGTGCTGATTTTGGGTCTGGGCCTGGTTATTGGCGGCATCATCATGTCAATCCTCGTTGCAATCTTGAGTGTGAACGATTTGGCGCTGTAGTGCTCCAACCCAACATTGAATTATTGGAGAACTATTAAATGGATAGAAAACACGCAGCCTGGCGCTCAAAGGGCTTTACCCTGATCGAGTTGCTGGTAGTGTTGGTCATTCTGGGGCTTTTGGCCAGTGTCGCTGGTCCCAAGGTCATTGGCTATTTGGGTGGCGCCAAGTCGGATACGGCCCGTTTGCAGATCGAAGAATTTGGTGCAAGTCTGGACCTGTTCAAACTGGAAACCGGACGTTACCCCAACACACAAGAGGGTTTGCAAGCGCTGGTGCAGCAACCGTCTGGGCTGGCGGGTTGGAATGGACCCTACATCAAGAAAAGAACCCTTCCCAAAGACCCGTGGGGCAATGACTACCGCTATGCATCTCCTGGCCAGCACGGTGCCTATGACATTAGCTCCCTTGGCGCTGATAACAAGGACGGCGGCGACGGCGAAAACAAGGATATCAACGGTTGGGAAGACAGCAAAAAATAGAACTGGGCCATCAGGCTGGTTTTACCCTCATCGAACTGCTGGTTGTGGTCGTCATCATGGCCATGGCCTACGCGGTAGCGTCTCCCATGGTTTCGTCTGGCGTGTCTGGTACCGAGCTCAAGGCGTCGGCGCGTCAGCTTGCCGCTGGTTTGCGTAAGGCACGCAGTGATGCTGTTGCGCACAGAAGAGAAACCGCTTTGACGGTTGATGTGGAAGGACACCAGTTTCAACTAAGTGGCGACCCGCGTACTTATCGCCTTCCAAAAAGCGTAGCGATCAACTTGTTTACTGCCCAGTCTGAGCTGATCAATGGAAATTCCGGTGCGATCCGTTTCTTTCCAGATGGTGGTTCCACCGGCGGGCGTGTGACCGTGACTACACGTGACCGCAAATATGACGTTGACATCAATTGGCTGACCGGCCAAGTGTCCATTCTTGAATGACCATGCAAAGCAAGTGCCGCGGCATGACCTTGATCGAAGTGCTGGTCGCCTTCGTCGTGCTCTCCGTGACGATGGCAGCGATCTTGCAGATATTCAGCGGTGGCATGCGCAACGCACGGCTGGCAGATAGCTATAGCCGCGCGGTCTTTTTGGCAGAATCCAAGCTGGCGGCAGCGGGAATTGAACGCCCCCTAGTCCCAGGGGAGGAGGTGGGCCAAATTACGGATATGCAATGGCGCCTGCGGGTGCAGCCTTTTGACGATGATGGAGCTGCTGATCGGCAATTGATGCCATCGCGTCTGTACCTGATTCAGGCACAGATAGGCTGGAATGAGGATGGCCGACCGCGGCAAGTAGTACTTGAGTCACTCCGATTGGGGCTAAGGCAATGACGGTGTCTGACCAAGGGATGAATTGTCGTCGCCGACAGTCCCATGCTGGCTTTACGTTGCTTGAATTGCTGATTTCCATCACATTGTTGGGGTTCATCCTGGTCCTGCTCTTTGGGGGCTTGCGTCTGGGGATTCGTAGTTGGGATACGGTCCAGCAAAGGGTGGACAATCTCAATACGGTGCGTGCCGTTGAAAGCTTTCTACGGCGGGAAATGGAGATGACCTATCCCTATCGCTGGAAAGGTACACCCGAGCAGCGTATGGCATTTTTGGGTGAGCGCAACAAAGTGAGTTTTGTTGCGCAATTACCCTCGCGAATCGGGACAGGTGGCTTGTATTTGGCTTCGCTGGAGTTGGAGCGCAGCAGCAAAGGCCGGCGACTGGTTTGGCGGTACATGCCAGTGACCGGGCAATTGCATGATTTTTCGGTATTGGACCAAGCAAAAGAAATGGTACTTGCCGGCACAGAGCTCGGCACTGTGGACGATATTTGGCTGAGTTATTTGGGGCCGGAGGGTGAAAAGGGGCAGCTTCGTTGGGCTGATCGATGGGAGTCAACTACGCGTCTGCCATCGCTCATTCGGATTCAAGTCAAGTTTTCGAATGGTGTTGAATGGCCCGATTTTGTGGTCGCACCCAAACTCAGCTCGGAGTTTGTCCGGTGAAGCGCCCACAACGTGGTGTAGCCCTAGTACTGGTGCTCTGGGTCATTACCTTACTGGCCGTGATCGCTGGCAATTTTGCTTTCAGTATGCGAAATGAGGCTCAGATTGCGCGCAATCTGACTTCCACAGCCCAGGCGAAGGCCATTGCTGAGGGCGGTGTTCAGCGTGCGTGGTTGGAGCTGCTTAAGCCGACCAGCGATCCGTTGCGATGGCGGGCCAATGGCGTTGAGCACTCTTTCACTCTGTCCGGGGCCGAATTGAAGGCAGTATTGAGTGACGAGTCAGGTAAAATCGATCTCAACACCGCATCTGACGCGCTACTGAAAGGCCTTCTTGTATCGACGGGACTCAGTGAGGAGGCCAGTGTCAGCTTGTTGGACGCCTTGCTGGATTGGCGCGACACGGACAAATTCAAAAGACTGCATGGAGCGGAAGAAGACGATTACCGGGCGGCAGGTAAAAACTACGTTCCGTCCAACGGCCCTTTTGAAACCGTTGATGAATTGCAGCGCGTTTTAGGAATGACGCCAGAGTTGTATCGTAAACTGGCGCCCGCTTTAACGGTTTATTCAAAGCAACCCGGTATTAATACTGCTGTTGCAGCCCGGGAAGTATTACTCGCTATTCCTGGAGTCAACCCGGCAATGGTGGATCAGTATGTTTCTCAGCGTCAAAGCCTGCTTGCGTCGGATCAAAAGGCGCCTACCTTTGCCGGTGCGGGCGTATTTGCAACAGTGTCGATGGGAATACCAACCTATTCGGTACGCTGCGAAGTCAAGTTGCCCGATGGAACGGTCTTTGTCAGAGTGGTAGTGGCTAGGTTGGCTCAAGATCCGAGCCGGCCAGTCGTCGTGCTGGGTTGGGGAGATGGAGAGGCTGAACAAATGACTGGTAAGCAATGACAACACTGACAGAAAACTACCGCGAAACGCTGGAAGCGCTGAAGAAGCAGCTGCTGTCCAGTCGTTTTTTGCGTTGGTGGCTTGGGGAGCTATCGTCCATGGGGCCAGCTTGGTTGCGGCCACCGCGGCTGGCCGCAGATAGTTTTGTGTCCGTGGGGTTGAATCAGGTCAATGCTCAATGGAGTGGCATGCCAAAAGGGGAGTCACGTCAGCTCGCTCTTACGTTGCCAGGTGATTGCGTGCTGCGCAAGACCCTGACCCTACCACTGGCTACCGAAGAAAATCTGCGGCAGGTGCTTGAGTTTCAGATGGAACAGCACACTCCTTTTTCTCCACGGCAGGTCTATTTTGGCTATTCCGTCAAAGACAGGAACTTTGAGCGCGGCCAACTGAATGTAGAGTTTGTCGTGACCCCACGTGATGCGGTAGATGCCGCCATCAAGACCCTAAACGGACTTGGACTTGAAGTGCATGCAGTGTTCGCCCAGGATATGTGGAATAAGGGTACGTTGGTCAACTTGCTACCAGACACTTTGACCAGCGCGCCCTCTCCCTTTCGCCAAGGGGCCAATCCTTGGCTGGTACTTCTGATTGGTCTATTGGTGTTTGCTGCCATGGTTATGCCGATCGTGATCAAGCGCGAGGCGGTTGTGCAAATGCTTCCCTGGGTTGAAAAAGGGAAAAAGGCGGCTGAGGCTGTGGATGCCGTGCGTCGTGAACTGGATGGCCGGATTGCCCAGCACAATTACCTGCTGGAAAAGCGACAGGCAAGGCCAACCGTTATTCAGACTCTGGAAGAGCTGACCCGAGTTCTGCCAGACGATACCTGGGTTCAAACTATCGAAATCAAAGGCAAAGAATTGCAAATTCAGGGTGAAACAGCTTCATCAGCACGATTGATTGGACTATTTGAACAATCCAGCCTGCTTGGGGAGGCCAGCTTTCGCGCGCCATTGACCAAAGGGCAGGCCAGTGGCAGTGAGCGCTATCAATTAGCCTTGCAAATCAAGCCAATGCCATTGGCACAAGCCGTACGGGCATCTCCACAAAACACCGTTTCTGCGCCGTTGCCAGCGACCTACCCTCAAAGCGCTGCAAGTAGCCCTGTACAAAAGGCTTCTGTTGCCAGGCCTACAGCATCAGAGGGGGTGCAAAAACCATGAAGCAGCTCAATCCCCTGCAAAGTAAGCTTGCCGCACTGGCAATTCTGTTGCTGATCTTGGCGCTCGTAGTGTGCGCTATTGCCGTGCCGATTTGGCTATTGAATCGACGTTATGACCTAGCGGTTGATGACGCTGCAAATCGACTGCAGCGATATTCCAAAATAGTGGGTATGCGCGACGGACTTCAGAAAAAGACAATCGAAATCAAGGCTTTGGAGTCCGCCCGCCATTTTTTGAAGAGCGCCAGCCCAGCCCTTGCGGCAGCCGAACTGCAGGAACTGGTCAAAGCCATTTTGGATGAAAACGGGGGCAAGCTCACCAGTATCCAGATCTTGCCGCACAAGGATGACGGTCAATACCGCCAAGTTTCCGTTGTGCTGCAATTCAATGCACCGTTGAGCGCTGTGAAGGCCATGCTCCATGCGCTGGAGTCTGCGCACCCCTATCTTTTTGTTGATAACTTGCAAATGCGGGTAGCCAACCCGCTGGTTCAAGCAAAAGACGTACTCAATGAGCCCGAAATGTTTGTGCAATTCGACTTGACCGGCTACACCCTGAAAGGCGCGCAATGAAGACGCCCATGGGATCCAAAAATTACCTCACTATCGTCCTGACCGCCATTGCGCTGCTCTTGGGTGGCCTACTTTACTGGGAATGGGATCAAGGCATGCGTCTGGAGCGTGATTTGACCAATCTGCGGAAGATTCCGGTTACACCCATAGTCCTGCAAGCAGTCTTGCCTGAGTTCACCTTGCCCAACGCGGAATCTGGTTTTCCAGAGTTGATCTCTAGGTCACTTTTTGTAGTGAGCCGCCGTTCATCGGGGTCTGCTACCAAGGGAGGCCTGAGTGCCATGAAGAAAGGGCAATTTGTGCTGGTCGGGGTGCTGATCACGCCAATGCAGCGATCTGCTTTGCTTCGCGATGTGCAAACTAACAAAACTGAAACTGTCGCAACGTCGGGCGTGGTACGAGGCCTCACCCTTGGCGAAGTCGAGCCAGGCCGCGTCATACTGCGCCAGGGTGCTGAGAGCGAGGAACTCATACTCAACGTACAGATTGGCCCCAAAGCACCGAGCGGGCCACAAAATGCGCCTGCGTTGCTGCCTCCTGTAAATGCTGCCCCCTCACCTTTTTTACCACCCGGCCCCGCCCCATCAGCTTCCTCACGTCCTGTACCTGGTGGGGTGTTCATCCCGGGGCCAGGCGTGCCACCTAAATCCGCCGATTTAGCATCGGCGCCCAAAACACCGCCTCCGCCGAACACGGACTTCAAGAAGTAGATTAAGGAACGCACATGAAAAAATTGACTCCCAGGCAACTGACGATAGCAGTGGCGCTCATATATTGTTTGCCAGTTGGTCTGGTGGGTTGTGCAACACAGCCTTCAGCGCCGGAACAGGTATCTTCCGCACCTGTAACTGCACCCGCCAATGCAAGCGCCTCGGAAGATATGAAATTGAGAATAACGCCAACTCCTTCATCTGCTGCGGAGAAAGGCAACCAAGCGGCAGACCCTCAAAAAGCCGACACAGACAATGGCTTCAAAGTGATTCCTGGAACCGGCGTATTTGTCAAACCCCCCAATGTTGCGATGCCGGGGTTTGGTCCACAAGACATCGTGCTGAACTTTGAAGGTGCCGACCTACGCGAGGTAGTGCGCGTGGTTATGGGTGACATGCTTCATGAAAACTACACGATCGACCCCAAAGTCAATGGCACAGTCACCATACACACCAGCCAGCCTATCAATCGCGCCGCCGCGATGCCTATCCTGGAAACTGTGTTGCGCATGAATGGTGCCGCCATGGTGCGCGAAAACGGGACCTTCAAGATTGGCCCCCTGAATAGCGCGTTGCGCGGATCGATCACGCCCCAAATCGGCGCTTTGCAGCCTGGCTACAGCGTACAGATTGTGCAATTGCAATACATTGCTGCCCGTGAAATGTCCAAGATTTTGGAGCCGTTGTTGCCGGAGGGCAGCATTTTGCGAGTGGACGAAACGCGCAATCTGCTGATGCTGGCAGGCGCCGAATCCGAGATGCGTCATGCCATGGAAACCGTTGGGGTGTTCGACTTGGACTGGTTGGCCGGTATGTCCGTTGGCTTGTTTACCTTAAAAAGTGTTGACGTCAAGAGCATCATGCCAGAGTTGGAATTGCTGTTTGGCGACAAGTCCAAGAGTCCGTTTGCGGGCTTGCTGCGCATTGTGCCCATTGAACGCATGAACGCCGTGTTTGTGGTCAGCCCACGGCCACAGTACCTGGAGCAAGCCAAGGTGTGGGTGGATCGCCTGGACCGCAATGGTGGCAAAAGCGGTACACGGTTGTATGTGTACCCGGTTCAGAACGGCAATGCCGAGAAGATCGCGGCACTACTCAGCCAGGTCATCGGTGGTAAAAATTCATCCACCACTGCGCCCGCCAGCGTGGCACCTGGCTTGACGGGTACGTCAATGCAAAGCAGTAGCGGCGCAACAGGTCAAAATCCATTAGGCGGAGCACTCGGCAGTTCTTCAGGTTCCAGCGGAGGATCAGCGGCGGCTGGAATTGCGAACACGACGACTGCCGCAACACCCGGTGTGGTGGCTTCTGGTACGGGAGAGGCCTTGGGTCTGGGCGCTGGTAGCACCATCAAGGTTATTGCCGATCGCGACAACAACGCATTGCTAATCCTGGCCAATGGCGCTGAGTATGAAAAGATTGAAGAGGCCGTCAAAAAACTGGATGTAGTGCCCCGCCAAGTTCTGGTGGAAGTCACCATTGCAGAGGTGTCCCTTACCGGGGCCTTGAGCTATGGGTTGGAGTGGTTTTTCAACAGCAATAACAACCTCTCGGGCATGCTGTTCAATTCCAATTCGAAGGTTCGCGCCCTGCCGACAGATCCCACCGGAACGGTTATTCCGCAACTGCCATTTTCCGCCGTGTGGAAAACCAGTGGCGGCAACATTGCAGCGGTGCTGAGTGCATTGGCCAGCAACACCAAGGTCAATGTCATCTCATCACCCCACATTATGGTGACCGACAACCAAATTGCCAAAATCAATGTGGGTTCCAGCGTGCCCGTGCAAGGGCAATCAACTTACACGGGCAATACCACCACACCCGTCGTTACTTCGGTGGTCTATGTTGATACGGGTGTGGTCCTATCGGTGCGCCCGCATATCAACGCAGGCGGTCTGGTCACGCTGGAAATTAGCCAGGAGGTGAGCGATGTGCAGGACGGTGTTACCACCACAGGCCTTAACTCTCCCACCATCAACAAGCGCTCGGCACAGACAACCGTGGCGGTGCAATCTGGCGACACGATGGTTTTGGGGGGGCTCATCAAAGACGACAAGAACGCGGGCTCCTCCGGCTTGCCGCTGCTTTCAGACATCCCCGTCGTGGGGGCATTGTTTGGGGCAAAGAGTGACACCAGCACACGCCGTGAACTCATCATCACTATCACGCCACGCGTCGTGAATGACAACCAGCAGGCGCGTGAAGTAACGGCCGAATTCCGCAAGAAACTCACTGGGATGCGCAAGCTCAATGGGGAAGCCGCTGGCATGAAGAGCACAGAGGAAAACGCTGCTGCAATCACTGAAGGCACCAAAGGCAATTGAATTTGTTGTTTTGGTGTTGCATTAAAGGTACACGAATGAAAAAACCCGCACAAATCGCTTGGAATCTCTTTGACCTTGATGGTGTTCTTTTGTACATTGGCAGCATGCGTCAGGGAACTGGCCATCCGGCAGAGTAACGTTAAGTTTTTTTGACCGGTTTAGTCAATCCATGTACAATGGATTTCGTTAGTGCAAAGGTAGTACACTGGCATAGGTAAGAAATTGCCGGGCTGGGTGTATGAATTATTTTATTTTGGCCAAAATAGGAAACGTAACATGAAAAAAACTTTTCAAAAGTCTCTGATCGCCGCTTCGGTAGGTGCTCTGTTGGCTACCGCCAGCATGGTTGCTAGCGCTGGTACCCCCGGTACCACCAACTTGCTGTTCCCCTATGTCACATCCAAGGTTGGTGCATACACCTTCTTGTCGATCACCAACCAGTTGGGCGCTCCCGGTCCTACTCCTCTGCACTTCACTTGGGCAACCAAGGAAATTGGCGCAGCAAACAGCGCGGCATGCAACCACGTCAATGGTGATGCTATGTCTACACCAAACGACTTGATGCAGTTCGAAATGTCTAACCGCATTGATGTGCCTGCTGCTTTTGGTGACACCACATCGGCTCCGAAGTACTTCCCAGGCGCCCCCGCTGGTTCAAACCAGCAAGGTTTCCTGATTGTGAACAACTCCGCGGCTGCTGCCTACGGTGAGGCTGCTGCTTACAACGGCGCCATCCTGCACGGTGATGCGCACATCGTTGACACATCAACCGGTTTGTACTTTGCCTACAGCACCGATGATTTGCACACAACTGATGCTGCCTTGCCCGATTTTTCATTGCCCGCTGGTCCTGATGGCGCCAATCCTAACAAGGTGATGTCTTGGTATGCAACTTCGGTTGCAACTACGTCGTTCTACATTTTGCCTTTGGCTGGCGAAGGTCTTATGGCTTATGCTGGTGCCGCTTCCGTTACTTACGCCGCAACTGGCCCAGGTCCCCTGTTCTTCTACGGTCACTATAATAACAACGAAGGATTCCAGTCCTCCACGACCAACGTTCCTGTGACTTGCTTTGGTGTCGCTTCACGTGCCCAAATGCTGGGTGCTTTGAATGAGCCTTGGTCTGCCAACGGTGGTTGGGCAAACTGGTTCATGGTCGGTGGCGCTGCTACCAACGCGTTGGTTTACAAGCAGGAAACTACCCTGAACGGCATGGGCAGCTACATTACACGTGCTCCTACACTGTAATCATCCAAACCAGAGTAATCTGGTTTAATCAAAAAAGGGGTGGAGTAATCCACCCCTTTTTTTTTGACCTAAAATAGATTGATCTTTGGATCTGGAAAAAGCGAATGAAATTGATTAAATGGGTTTTCACTTGCATGGGCGTCCCCTTGTTTCTGGCTGGGTGTGCATCCGTTAATGTTGGCAGCGAGCAGCCAGTCGTCATCAAGGCGTCCCGCTTTGAAATTTCTGAATCGGTAACGACCGAGCGGCACGCAAACGCGGTCGAAATGTTGTATTTCAACCCCGACAACGCCCTAACACTGCGCCGCCCGGATGGGACGGAGCAGATACTCAGCGAAAACAAGGGCGGAGATGTGCGGTTGGCTTACGCCACTTTGCACAGCGATGGCAAGGCTCTGTTTGCCATTTGGCGGCCTAAGTTGGTAAAACCCATTGAGGGAGTTGGCGTCAATGGCGACAAATTGATTTATGTCCGTACATCGCTGGATGACGGGAAAACCTTTGGTCCGGTTCACCGTTTGAACCAAAAGGGCGGTGCATTTGCACCCCTTGTGGCCTCCAATGGTTTGGGTGATATGTATGTAGCTTATACCGACGAGCGCAATGGCGGCCTTGACTTGTACTTGAATTTCTCGAACGACCGTGGTGAATCCTGGAAAGCCGAAGACATCAAACTGAATGACGATGCCCAACGCACTTCAGCCATCGACCCCAGTTTGGTTTCCAACGGCAATTGGGTGCATGCGTCCTGGCTGTCTCGTGGGTCAGATCAGCAGTTCAAGCTAGAGGTACGGAGCTCTGAAGACCGTGGAGCGCACTGGCTAACAGCACAAGTAGCCCATAGTTCTGTATCACAACCGGGATCACCGGCTATGGTCAGGATGGGCACAACAGGCTTGTTGTTGTGTTGGGCTGATGTGGATGCTGTGCGTTGTAAGCGCTCAAACGACCAAAACAAGACCTGGGGCGACTCCGTGACCATTGCGGATTCTGCCGGAACTGAGGGACTATTCCTGTCTACCGACCCCAAAGGGCAAGCACACCTGTTGATTGTCAAGAAGCCATCGGGCGATGAGAAAGCCCGGATCAATCTGTTTCATACGTTCACCAGTGACGGGGCCACGTTTTCAAGTCTCCATCGATTGAATGGTGGCGAACCTTTTGGGGCCAGCACCATCCTTCCCAAATTGCGTTTTGGTGACGATGGATCTGCAATGGCCGTTTGGGTAGACATGCGTTACGTAAAGCCGGTTATCGCGGGCAACTATTCCTCCAACGGAGGCGCTAGCTGGTTGGCGCAGCCCATTGTGTTGGCGGGTAAAGTGGACTTGTACCACTACTTCCCTTCGATAAGCTATGTTAGTGCCGGTCAATACCAAATTGCCTGGCAAGAATCGCCTGACCGAACCCTGCCAAGCAGTGTTATTGGTACGCGTACCTACCGGCAGGGTGACCCCGGTGTGACGATGCCGACGCCGAATATTGAACGTCTCAAAGAACGTGTGGATGCCTTTTGGTCTGCGCGTGAAGCGGTCAAGTACGACCTGGTCTACAACTATATGGATCCGTTTTTCCGCGAAACCAATAGCCAATCAAACTATGTAAAGACCCAAGGTCTTGTCAAATACTATGGCCACCGAATCGTGGGTGAACCCAAACTTACGGAGCAAAAAGCGACTGTACAAGTTGCCTATATCTCAGAAGTACCTGAAATTGTGATGCGCGGCAAGAAGATCGTCGTACCCAAGAAAGAAGTAGAAGTTCCGCAAGAGTGGATCTGGGTTGATGGTGATTGGTACCTGGTCTTTCTCGATATCATGGGCAAGAATCAGTTACTTGACTAGGTAACTTGGTCTGCAGTTGTGTTTCCAACAGATCGCAGGGTCTGTTGGAAACTTACAGCAAGTTCTTGGCGGCACACTCTACTGCCCACATTCCTCGCAAAGCGGCTTCCATATTTTTGGTGAACCGGGTTTGATCAAGCAAGGCCGAGGTCTCCATACGGGGTCGCAGGTCGAGACGAAGTTCATTGAGACTGTCTAAATTGCTGACAAGTCCCTTGGCAATTGCAATGTACTGGTCTTCAGTTTGGGCGATCAGTTCTGTCAAGCCCAGGGTGGACAACAGGCTCACCCCCATACGGGACACAAAAGTGTGCCCAGCCAGGGTTACCAGTGGCACCCCCATCCACAAGGTGTCAAAACTGGTTGTGCCACCATTGCAGGGAAACGGATCCAATGCAATGTCGACTTCGTGGTACAGCACATACTGTTGTTCAGGCGTTCGGCCCAACAAGACCAGTCGATCTGCGTGGATGCCGTGCACCGCAAACTGCTCACGCACGTGTTTGCGTTGTGCATCTGTATCCAGCCCCGCGGCCTCCAGCATCAGTCGGGCGCGTGGTACCTCACGCAAAAGCCTTGCCCACAGTGCTACCACCGGGGGGCTCATTTTGGCGAGATTATTGAAACAGCCAAACGTGACATACCCATTCTTTAGCGCTGGAGTCGGTTGCACGTTCAATTCCGGACTCGACCTGCGCTCGGGTTTGTCAGCGCAGGGGGTGTAGCAGCAAAACACATCAGGCAGTCGCCAGAGCTTCTCAACGTTGTACTGTTCGGTCATTCCTTCGGGTTCGGCATAACCATCTGTCAGGCGGTAATCCATGGCCTGCAGGCCGGTGGTGTTGGGGTAGCCCAGCCAAGTTACCTGAATCGGAGCGGGTTTGCGTGCGAATACCAGCAAACGGTTGTCTGCGGTGTGACCAGACAGGTCAACCAGGATATCAATCTTGTCCCTCGCAATCAGTTCGGCGGCATGGTCATCGTCCAGCGCGCGAATGTTGCGCCAATGGTCAAAATGCCCTTTCAGGCGTTGGGTCACCGCATCTTCGGTAGCCGTATTGCTGTAACCGAACAATTCAAAGGCCTGATGGTCGTGGTGCTGCAAAACGGCATCAACAAAATAGGCGACGGCATGCCACCTAAAATCGCCGGAAACATACCCAACCCGCAGCTTTCTATCAATGTCCGTGTGGTTGATGTCCGTGCCGATTCGGCGTAGTTTGTGAGCGTGATTCTGCGCGAACTCCAAGTGTTCACAGAAAATGTCATGTGCCGAATAGCCCGCCGCATAATTCATCGCTAACAGTACATTACTGTGGCTGAATACATCTTGAGGGTCTAACCGCAATCCCTCTCGAAAGCAGATCAACGCTGTTTCAGGTTGGCCAAGTTTTAGCAGTACGTTACCCAGATTGGTATGGGCTTTGTTATTGGTTGGCCGTATGCTGAGCGCTTGTCGGTAGGCTGCTATTGCGGCGTCAGGATTTTGAACCTGAGCATACAGGTTGCCCAGGTTGTAGTGGGCCAGTTCGTATGCAGGTCGAATACGAATTGCTTCCAGGTAGGCCGCTTGTGCAGCACCCAGATCTCCCATGTCTTGTAGCGCCAGACCTAGGTTGTAGTGGGCGTCGGCATAATTGGCCTGTAGCTTGATCGCAGTGCGGTAGCAATCAATTGCGGCTTTGTTGTCACCTTGCCTGAACAGGGCCTGTCCCAGGTTGTTGTAAGCGAACGCGTAATCGGGTTTGAGTTGGATAGCGGTTCGAAAATAGCGTGCCGCTTCATCCAAACGCCCAGCCTTTGCCAACTGGTTGGCCAGATTGTAATAGTAGGGATAGGCGGTAGGACTCCGTTCGATCGCCTGAGTGATTAGTGCAATGCTTCGTTCGTACTGCCCTTGGTCACCAGCGAGACAGCCGTATAGATGCAGGGTGTCAGCATGGCCGGGGTTGCTTTCCAAAATTTGTCGATAGAGCGCCTCGGCCCCAACAAAATCGCCAGCCCGATGGTGTTGAAGTGCCAGAGATACCTGCGCCGCAAGATTGGGACTTGGGTCGACCTTGCCGCTTTTTTTCACTGTTGTTTCCCTGGATTTCAAAACGGATGGAATTTTAACTACCGGCTCCTTCCCGCCCGGTAATTTCCCCCAATTTTGCCACCCAGCCCGCTGGCCTTGGCCAGGCGGGCCATGGCGGTGCCGGCGTGGGCGTGGGTGATGGCCAGGCCCAGTGCGTCGGCGGCGTCGGGGCCGGGCAGTCCTGGCAGGGCCAGCAGGCGTTGCACCATGGACTGGACTTGTGTTTTGTCGGCCCGGCCATAACCAACCACGGCCTGTTTCATTTGCAGCGCGGTGTATTCCGCCACCGGCAGGTCGCCCGACACGAGGGCCGTGATGCAGGCGCCACGGGCCTGGCCCAGTAGCAGGGTGGACTGGGGGTTGACGTTGACAAACACGATTTCCACACAGGCGCAGTCCGGCTCGTAGCGTTGCACCACCTCGGCAATGCCGTCAAACAGCACCTTGAGCCGTTGGGGCAGTGCGCCGGTATCCAGGTGTTGGGTGCTGATGGTGCCGCTGGCCACGTAGTGCAAGGCAGCGCCCTCTACGTCCACCACACCAAAACCGGTGGTGCGCAGGCCGGGGTCTATGCCAAGAATGCGCATGCTAGGCACCAAAGTACCATCGCACCGAATGGAAGAAGACCGGTGCGGCAAAGCACAGCGCGTCCACCCGGTCCAACAGGCCGCTGGCCCCGGTTACGGATTGGCCTTGGGTACCCCAGCTTGGGATGCCTCGGTCCCGTTTGAGCGCTTTCATGACAAAGTGGCCCAGTGAGCCCGCCATGCAGGCCACAAAGGCGGCCGAGAATGCTACGCCTGGCACCCAAGGCGTGATGCCGGCCAGCAGGGCGCCCAGCAGGCTGCCTGCCAGCACACCCAGGCCCCAGCTGTCCCAGCTAAAGCTCTGGCTGATGGCTGGTGCGACCGGAGCTTTCTTCATGCGCCGCGCTGCGAAATGCTGGGTGACCATGCAAACCTGAACCACCAGCACCAGGAAGAACACCAGAAACGCGTTGCGCCCTTCATAGCCGGGAAACTTCAGCATCAGCAAGGCCGGCACATGGCTCATGCCGTAGATGCACACCATGATGCCCCACTGCAGCTTGGCGCTGCGCTCCAAAAAGCGCACCGGGTCGTTGGCCAGGGCGCTGGCCAGCGGCAGGGCCAGAAACACATAGACCGGGATGAGCACGGTGAACAGGTCAAAGTACCCACCGCCCACCAGCAGATACTGCAGTGGCAGTACCACAAAAAAGGCCAGTACCAGGCTGCGGTGGTCCCCCAGCCGCGTGGGGGACAAGGTAAGAAATTCACGCAGGCTGAAAAAAGATACAAAACCAAACAGGGTCAGCGCCACCCAGTCGCCAGCGACCCAGCCAACCCAGAACACCAGCACCATTAACCAACTGGTGCGAAGAATGGCGTCCATGCGGCGCAACTCTTTGCGTTGGGCCTGCGCCTCGGAGCTATCGCCATGGTCGCGCACCGAATACAAAAATGCCACTACGCTGGCCAACAGCAGCAGGCCGAACACCAGCACGAACAGGGCGCCAATCTGCTGCGAAGGCGTCAGGTTTTTGAGGTAGTAGTACATGTTGAACATGGCAATGCCTCACACGTCGCGCAGCGCCACTACGGCAGCACGGGCGCGTTCCAGAAAGACGCGGCGGTCCTCGCCGTCTTGCAACTGCATGGGCGTGCCAAAGGTGACCGAGCACAGCACTGGCACCGGCACCACTTCGCCCTTGGGCAGCACGTGCTGCACGTTGTTGATCCAGGCTGGCACCAGCACTACGTTCGGAAATTTGAGCGCCAGGTTGTACAAGCCGGCCTTGAAGGGCTGCGGCTCGCCCGTAAAGCCACGCGTGCCTTCGGGGAACAGGATGATGGAGTCGCCGTTTTGCAGGGCATCAAACAGCGGCTCCAGCGGGTCTTCGTCGGAGGTGCGGTCGCGCGAAACGTAGATCACGTTGAACACCGCTGTGGTCAGCCATTGTTTGAAGGGGGTCTTGGTCCAGTAGTCTTTCGCAGCAATGGCGCGCGTTACGCTGCGCAACTCCTGCGGCAGAGCCGCCCAGATCATTACCAGATCGGCGTGGCTCTGGTGGTTGGCAAAATAAATGCGCTGTTCGGCCTTGGGCGGGCAGCCATGCCAGCGGGCTTGCGAGCCGGTCAGCACCCGGATCAGCCCCAGCAGAAACAGACTCATGATCTTGGCAAGCATGGCGGTGATGATACAGAGCAAAAGTTGCCGGTAGCAGAAGGCTTAGGGCGTATGCCAAAGCGAGGTAAAGGAGGAGGCCGAAGGCCGGGGGACACGAGCGGCGGCATGCGCCCTGAGCCTGCTGCGGGTCGAAGCTACACCGCCGTCACGGAAGCTGCGCACTCCCCATGCGCCCGGCAATCACCTCTGCGCGACTGGCCAGGTAGCCAGAATTAGGCATTTTTTCGTAGTAGCGAGGACGCGGCAGCATCACGGCCAGGCGGGCGGACTCCAGGGTGCTAAGTTGCGAGGCTGGCTTGCGAAAATAGTGCTGCGCGGCCGCTTCAGCGCCAAACACGCCTTCGCCCCATTCCACACTGTTGAGGTACAGCTCCAGAATGCGCTGCTTGGACAGCAGTTGCTCCAGCACCATGGTCAGCACAAATTCCTGGCCCTTGCGCAGTAACGTGCGCTCACCAGACAAAAACAGGTTTTTGGCCAGTTGCTGCGTAATAGTGGAGCCGCCCACAACCTTGGGGGGCTTGGGCGGTTTGGCTGCGGGTTTGCCGGCGGCTGCTTTGGGGACGGGTTTTTGTTTTGCGGCGCGTTCTTCAGCCTTTGCGTTCTTTTCCCAGGCTTTTTCCAGTGCGTCCCAGTCAACACCGTCGTGGTTGCTAAAGCCGTCGTCTTCAGACGCAATCACGGCGCGTTTGAGGTTGTCTGATATCTGGCTATACGGGACCCATTGCTGGCGCCAGTGCAAGCCATCCTTCTCGGTGGCCAGACGCCAGGCTTCGGAGCGCTGAAAGCTGCTGGATTGCGGTGCCACCACCGCCATGGTGGCGATGCGGGCCACAAAGAACAGCTGCAGCGCCACCAGCGCCACCGCCACCAATGCCAGCCAGCGCAACAGCGGCTTCATGGGTGCGAGGAGACGGCCGCTTCCAGGGTCTCGTCGCGGGTGAACTTGAAGCGGGATACTACCAAAATCTGGTCGGCCTGGCGGCGCATGGCGGGGCTGAAGTTACCAAACGGGCCGGCCGATTTGGCAATGGCTGCCGCGTGGCGGTCAAGGGTGCGGTTGCCCGAGCTTTCCACCACCTCGGTGTCCAGTACCCGGCCGTTGTGGTTGACGGTCACGATCATCGTCAGCTCGCCGTAGAGCTTTTTGCCGCCGGCCTGCGGGAAGTTTTCGGTGCCCTTGTCTTCAATGGCGTGTCGCAGCGCATCGTAATACACGGCATACACCGCTTCACGCGCAGCGGGGCTGATGTAGCGCTTCTTGGGTCTGGCGTTTTCCTGGTTGATGCGGCGTTCAATCTCGGCCAGGATTTTGATCAATTGGCGCCGCTTTTCCTCGCGCTCTTGCTGCTCAGCCTTGCTGGCAACGCGGTTGGGGTCGGGTGGGGGCAGGGCGGCAAGCTGGTTCTTGACCTGGGTTAGCAGCAGGGTCTGCTGCTCTTGCAGGGTTTGCAGTTTGCGCGCGGCTTCTTCTTCGGTGGCATCGCCAAAGTCGGTCAGGGCCGAGGGTGGCAACGGGCTGGTGGCACGGCCTTTTTCGGCATCGCCGCCGCCCGCCAGGGAATGCTGGGCAATGGCCTGGGCCTTGACGGGCTTCTCGTCAGTGCGGGCGTTGACCAGAATTACTTCCAGGGGCGTGTCTTCAAACACCCGGTTGAAAGCCTCGGGGTCAACAAAACGCACCGTGAGCAGCACCGCATGCACCGCAGCGGATGCAAACAGGGCAATCTGAATGGTGCTGAAAGACCGCAGGTTCACGGAGCAGGATTATCGCTGGAAGCGTCGGCGGGTTCGCTGACGTCAACGGCAATAGCAATCGGGCCGGCTACTTCGTCGTCATCCTGCTCGTCAGCATCCGCGTTGGCATCTGCATCGGCAGGCTCATCAGCGGGCGCATCCAGGCGTTCCAGCACGGTGCCGTTGATGTCCAGGGTGATCAGGTCCATTTCGCCGAGCCTGACCCGCACCCGGGCACCCCGTGGCAGGTTCTGGGCGCCCATGATGGGCAACACCAAGGGCAGGGTGTCGGCACGTACCAGGTTGTCTTTGAAGGCGGTGGCCTCCAGTTCGGTGATGCCGTTTTGGCGCAGGTACTGCAGGGTCCAGAAGCGCTCCATGCCACTCTGGTAGCCGTTGTAAGCGCTGTAGGCCTCTTCAAAGCTGGAGATAATCGCAAACAGGCTGGCGTCCTTGGGCTTGAAGGGTGCGGCCAGTGCCGCCGCCTTGCCATGCTTCACGCAGGCAATGATTTGCCACTGGTTAACCAGGTCAACATAGCGGCGCAGGGGTGAACTACTCCAGGCGTAGCTTTTGACGCCAATGCCGGCGTGCGGCAAGGCCCTTGTGCCCATGCGCACCTTGATGCCCGGTGCCAAAGAAGCCTGGCTGCGGTAGATGCCGGGCACGCCCAGCTCGGCCATCCAGTTGCCCCAGGTGCTGTTGGCCAGAATCATGGCCTCGGCCACCAACAGGTCCAGCGGCGCACCACGCTGGCGGGTGCTGATTTGCACGGTCTCGTTGCCTTGTGGTTCGGCGCCGGCGCGGAATTCGTCATTGTTGACCAACCGGAAGCTGTAATCGGGGCGGTTAAAGGTTTCGGGCTTGCCGCGTACCACCTCGCGCTTGGCCTTCAGGTCTTTGGCCAAGCGGTATAAAAATGATAGCTGCTCGCGTAGCTCCGACGAGGGCTGGGATGCTATTTGACTAATACATGTTCTATCCTCAAGCCACTCCTCAGTCACCACGGCATCCAACTGGTCGTGGCGCAGGTTGTGGGCAATGGGCACGCGCTCGATGCGCGATTCGTGGCTGCGGATGTCCAGCGTGGCCTCATCCAGCGTGAGGTAGAGCGACAGCGCCGGGCAGTCGCGTCCGGCCTGCAGAGTGTAGGTTTGCACGAGCGCGTCGGGCAGCATGGTGACCTTGTAGCCCGGCATGTAGACGGTAGACAGGCGGTTGCGCCCGATCTGGTCTACCGCGTCGCCCGGCTGAATGGCCAGGCCCGGCGCGGCAATGTGGATGCCCACGGTAATCGTGCCGCTACCCAGGCCTTGCACAGACAGGGCGTCATCAATTTCGGTGGTGTGCGAGTCGTCAATCGAAAACGCCTGCACGCTGGCCAGGGGCAGGGCGCTTGCGTCAATGGCAGGGGCATCCAGGGGGGGGAAGCCGGTACCCTTGGGAAAACTCTCCAGCAAAAAGCGCTTCCAGTGGAACTGGTAGGGCGATGCAATGGCGCCCGACTTTTGCAGCAGCGCCAGTGGCGCGGTCTGGGTGGCACGGGCGGCCTCGACCACGGCCTTGTACTCGGGCGCGTTCTTGTCGGGTTTGAACAAAATCTTGTAGAGCTGTTCGCGGATAGGCTCGGGGCACTGGCCGCCTGCCAGTTCGTTGGCCCACTGCGTGATCTGCTCCACGATGGCCTTTTTCTTCTCAATGGCGGCCAGTGCTTGGGCGATCACATCGGCGGTTGCCTTGCGAAAGCGCCCTTTGCCGGCACGGCGAAAGTAATGGGGCGACTCGAACAGCCGAAACAACATGGCCGCCTGTTCAGACAGCGGTGCCTGGGCAGAGAAATAGTCGCGTGCCAGGTCGGCAAAGCCAAACTCCTCGTCGGGCGCAAATTCCCAGGCCATTTCCAGCTCAATGCCCTGGCTGGCCGCTTGCGCGGTGGCCATGAATTCGGCGGGTGCCGGTTTTTCAAATTTCAGCAGCAGGTTGGCGGCTTTGACCTTGACCCGCTTGCCGCTATCGAGCTCCACCTGTGCGGAGGTGTCGGCCTCGGACAGAATACGACCGGCCATGAATTTTCCGGCTTCATCAAACAATACAAACATAGGCTGGCATTGTCCCACGGCGCGCCAGGCTGACTGAGTGCCTGCGTCAGTTGTTGATGGGTGGTTACAACGGCTCAGATGCCGATATGCTCGGGGGGTGGGTTCAACAAGTGCCGGTGCGGCGCTGGGGCCACCAAGGAGTACCCAGGGTGTGGCGAGTACTGATTGTTGAAGACGACCCCCAGATGCGCGAGTTTTTCGCTGCCAGCGTGTTGCGCTCGCCCCAGTTGCAGTTGGAGACCAGTGTTGCCTGTGTGGCCGATGCCAAGGCCTACCTGGATCGTGCGGAACAGGGTGTGGACGTGTTGCTGACCGACCTGGGCCTGCCCGATGGCAGCGGCCTGGAGGTCATTCGTTACGCCCGCCAACGCCACCCAACGTGCGAGTCGTTGGTGATTTCCATGTTTGGCGACGAGGACAATGTGCTGGCCAGCATCGAGGCCGGCGCCTTGGGCTATATCCACAAGGATGCCGCGCCCGATGACATTGCCAACACCATTCTGGAGATGAAGGCCGGTGCCTCGCCCATTTCACCCATGATTGCACGCCGGGTGCTGTCCAAATACCGGTCTATGCAGTCAAATGAGGCTCTAGCCCTCGTACCTATTACACAAGAAGCTATCAAAGTTGAAGCAAATGAGGGGGAAAAAACCCTGCTGTCCCGGCGCGAGCAAGAGGTGCTGGAGTTGATCGCGCGCGGATTCTCCTACTCCGAAATCGCCGAACTCAAGAGTTTGAGCGTGCACACCATCCAATCCCATATCAAGAGCCTGTATGGCAAGCTGGAGGTGCACTCCAAGATGGAAGCGGTGATGGAAGCCACCCGCATGGGGTTACTACCGCAGCCCAGCATGGCACCCTCAGCCAAATGAACGGCTGGCACCGGCGCTGTAGGCCGGTTCGCACGGCCTGGTATTTGGCCCTGCTGTTGGGTTGGCTGGGGTGGTGGGGCTCCGCTTGGGCCACCACCGCTACAACCACCACCTTGACGCTGCACCGTGCCAAGACCACGGTAATGGTCCATGGCGAGACCATTCGCAGCGACGTGACCCTGCCCTATAGTTGGGACAGTTCCAATCCAGGGCAGCGCGGCGTCGCCACCTTCGACTTGGAATTTGCACTGCCCCAGGTGCCCGATGGCGTCTGGGGTATTTACTTGCCGAGCGTAGGAAACGCCTATGAAATTTGGCTCAACGGCACACTGCTGCAGCGAGTAGGCTCCATGGCGAGCCAGCCAAACGACTTGCAGGCGTACAACGGTAGCGACTCCGCCCGGGTGCCGCACTACGTCTCGGTGGCTGCAGGGCATTTCCAGGCTTTTAACCGGCTTCGCGTGGACATTCGGGCTGATATGGGGCGCCGAGGCGGGCTGGCACCGATCCTGATTGGTCCGCAGGATGAGGTGTTCCCGCTGTACACGCAGAACTACCGCTGGCGGGTCACCGCCGTGGCGGGCTTGGTCGCCTTCAGCCTGATGGTGGGCTTGACGGCCTTGGCCCTGTGGAGTGGACTTGCCGGGCTGCACATGGTCGGGCGTTTGAGGCGCGACCCCCTGTACCTGCTTGCGGCTGTGGCCCAGCTTTTCTGGGCGGCTTACGTTGGCGACGGCTTGTTCGATGATCCGCCCTTGCGCTGGCCGTGGTGGGGCATTTTGCAGTCTGTCTCAATGGGTATATGGGGCAGCAGCATGGCGTTGGCCTGTATGGAACTGGCGGACTGGCGCGCGCAAAGCTGGGCTGTGCGCTTTCGGCGCTGGCTGCTGATCCTGATGGTGCTGTGCCCTGGTTTTGTCTGGCTGACGCTGGCACAGGGGCAAACACTGGCCCTGTCGCTGTGGTATGGCGCATTTGGTCTGAGCCTGCTGGTCTTTGTGCTTGTATTTCTGTGGTGTTCCGCGCGCCAGTCCCGCGTCGAGTATCGCGTTGTAGCGGTCGTGGGGCTCATCAATATCCTGGTGGCACTGCGCGACATTTATGTGTTTCGCATCGATCCGGTTTATGGTTCCTACGCATGGGTTCGCTATTCATCAGTCTTGTTTGGGCTGGCCTTGGGCTATGTGGCTTTGCTGCGCTTTCGCGCCACCAGCCAGCAGTTGCGGGATTTGCTGGCCAATCTGGCCTCGCGGGTGGCAGACAAGGAGCGTGCGCTGCGTGATAGCTATGACCGCCTGGAAACGCTGGCCCGCCAGCAGGAACGCACGGCTGAACGCAGCCGCATTTTGCGCAACATGCACGATGGGGTTGGTTCGCACATCAGCTCGGCCATGCGTCAGCTGCAAGCGGTGGACCAGAGTACGGGCACTGTCGACAAGAGCGAGGTGCTGCTGACCCTGCGCGACGCCATGGACCAGCTCAAGCTGTCTATCGATGCCATTCACCTGGTGCCGGGCGACGTGACGGCGCTGTTGGCGAACCTGCGCTACCGCCTGGGCCCGCGCTTCACCGCGATGGGCATTGAACTGCAGTGGGATGTGGACCTGCTGCCCCTGTGCCCCCAGCTGGACTCTGCCGCCATGACCGAGCTGCAGTTCATGCTGTTTGAGTCGCTGTCCAACGTCCTGCAGCACGCCCACGCCCAAGTGTTGCGGATCGAGGCCCATTCGCAGCCCGGGAACCGTATCTTTGTGCGGGTGATTGACGATGGCCGTGGCTTTGACGCTGAGTCCTGCACGCACAAGGGGCTGGCCAGCTTGCGCCAGCGCGCGACTGCCATGGGCGCCGAACTGGCCATTACCAGCGAGCCGGGTACGACCGTCGTGGAAATTCAGTTGACGGTTTAGTGTCCCCGGGCTGCCTTGGCGCGCTCCGGGCAGGGATAATGGCGCCTCGCTATGGCAACTGTTTTTGACAAACCCCCTCTTTGGCGGCGCATTGCGCCCTGGTTTCACGGCTTTGACGGCCCGTTGGCCTTTGCCGTCTTTCTGCTGGCCTGCGCTGGTCTTCTGATCATGTATTCCTCAGGGTATGACCACGGCACCCGCTTTGAGGACCATGCCCGCAACATGCTGATTGCCGCCACCATCATGTTCGTGGTGGCCCAGGTGCCGCCCCAACGCCTGATGGCTCTGGCCGTGCCCCTCTATATGGTCGGTTTTGCCTTGCTGATAGCGGTGGCGGTGTTTGGCATTACCAAAAAGGGAGCGCGGCGCTGGATCAACGTCGGCGTCATCATCCAGCCCAGCGAAATCCTCAAGATCGCCATGCCGCTGATGCTGGCCTGGTGGTTCCAAAAGCGGGAGGGCCAGTTGCGCCCGCTGGACTTTGGCGTGGCCGCCGTGTTGTTGGGGTTACCGGTGGCCCTGATCATGCGGCAGCCGGATTTGGGTACCGCTCTCTTGATTTTGGCGGCCGGCACGTCGGTCATCTTCTATGCCGGCATGAGCTGGAAACTGGTCATTCCGCCGCTGGTGCTGGGCGTGGTGGGTGTGGTGCTGATCGTGGCCTTTGAACCGGCCCTGTGTGCCGACGGTGTTCGCTGGCCCATCCTGCACGACTACCAGCAGCAACGCATCTGCACCCTGTTGGACCCCTCGCGTGACCCGCTGGGCAAGGGCTTTCACATTATCCAGGGCATGATCGCCATCGGCTCGGGCGGTCTAACCGGCGTGGGCTTCATGAAGGGTACGCAAACCCATCTGGAGTTCATCCCCGAGCGCACCACCGACTTCATCTTCGCCGCCTATTCCGAGGAATTCGGCCTGTTGGGCAATTTGTTTCTGATCGCCGCCTTTATCTTCCTGATCCTGCGCGGGCTGGCCATTGCGCTGGAAGCGCCCACACTGTTCTCGCGCCTCTTGGCGGGCAGCGTGACCATGATTTTTTTCACCTATGCCTTTGTCAACATGGGCATGGTCAGCGGCATTCTGCCGGTGGTGGGTGTGCCGCTGCCGTTCATCAGCTACGGCGGCACTGCCATGGTGACCCTGGGGTTGGCGGTGGGCATTTTTATGGCCATTGCCAACTCCCGACGCCTGGTTCAGTCCTGACGCCTAGAATCGCCCCATGATTGCACGCGAACCCACGATTGATCGCCTGGCCATTGCCCAGCGCCTCCTGCTAACCCCTTTTGGTCTGGATGAGGGCCATCTGGCTCGCGCCCTGAATGAAATCAAGGCGCACCAGGTGGACGAGGCTGACCTGTATTTCCAGTACACCCGTTCCGAGGGCTGGAGCCTGGAAGAAGGGATTGTCAAAACCGGGTCATTTTCTATTGACCAAGGCGTGGGCGTGCGCGCCGTCAGCGGTGAAAAAACCGCCTTTGCCTACTCGGATGATATTTCCGAGGCCAGCTTGCTCGACGCGGCCCGTACCGTGCGAACTATTTCGAGTGCAGCCCTCGCCAAACGGACCAAGGTAGCTTCCAAAAAGATAGCAAAATCGCGTACCCTGTACCCCGAGCTGGACCCCATCACCACGCTGGACAGCACGGCCAAGGTGGAGTTGCTCGGCCGGGTGGAAAACTGGCCCGAGCCAAGGACCCGCGCGTGGCGCAGGTCATGGCTGGACTGGCCAGTGAATACGACGTGGTGCTGGTGGCGCGCGCCGACGGCACCCTGGCAGCCGATGTGCGCCCGCTGGTGCGCCTGTCGGTCACCGTGATTGCTGAGCAAAAGGGTCGCCGCGAGGTGGGCTCTGCCGGCGGCGGCGGGCGCTTTGGTCTGGCGTATTTTGACGACGCCCAGATCGAAAAATATGTGGATGAGGCCGTGCATGCGGCACTGACCAACCTGGACGCGCGCCCGGCGCCAGCTGGTGAAATGACCGTGGTGCTGGGCCCGGGCTGGCCGGGTATTCTGCTGCACGAAGCCATTGGCCACGGCCTGGAGGGCGACTTCAATCGCAAGGGCTCCAGCGCCTTCAGCGGGCGTGTGGGCCAGCGCGTGGCTGCCAAGGGCGTCACCGTACTGGATGATGGCACGCTTGCCGACCGGCGCGGTTCGCTCAACGTGGACGACGAAGGCAACACCAGCCAGCGCACGGTGCTGATCGAAGACGGCATTCTCAAGGGCTATATCCAGGACGCCATGAATGCGCGCCTCATGGGCGTGGCCCCTACCGGCAATGGCCGGCGTGAGAGCTATGCCCATGTGCCCATGCCGCGCATGACCAATACCTACATGCTCGGTGGCGATAAAGACCCGCAAGAGATTGTGGCCAGTATCAAAAAGGGCTTGTACGCCACCAACTTTGGCGGCGGCCAGGTGGACATCACCTCCGGCAAGTTTGTGTTCTCGGCAAGCGAGGCCTATTGGGTGGAGAACGGCAAGGTGTTGTTCCCGGTCAAGGGTGCGACTCTGGTGGGCAGCGGCCCGGAATGCCTCAAGCGCGTCAGCATGATCGGCAACGACATGAAGCTCGACAGCGGCGTGGGCACCTGCGGCAAAGAGGGCCAAAGCGTGCCGGTGGGCGTGGGCCAGCCCACGCTGCGTCTGGATGGATTGACGGTGGGCGGCACCGCCTGACGCCGCCCTGCGGGCTGCAACGAAGCTACGGGGGCCGGAACATGCACAGCGACGACTCGACCCCCCTGTCACCACATGTGCCAGATGAATCCAGTGCCGGCCGCGCCCCGCCAAGCCTGTCGACCGCCCAGACCATTGGCCAATACAGCCAGTTCATGCGTTCGGCCGTGGCCGACGAAGAATCCCTGCAGGTTGGTGAAAGCCTGCAAGCCCTTGCAGTGCAGATTGAAGCCCTGGTGGGCATGTTGCAGCTGTCGCGCGGCACAGACCCGGCGCGGCTGGCAACAGCCCTGATTGATTTGGTAGGCGATCTGCGCACCCACCGGGCCCTTCTGCTGGGAGTGGGCGTGGATTGGCACCGTTTCTTTGAGTTTGACGCCCACTTCTCCGCGCTCAACCAATTCCGCATTCTGGTGACGCAGTGGGCCATGGAAGCCGCGCCACCCAATCGTCAGGTACCGGTTTTGGCCGATTTTGACCTGGCCGCGTGGCGTTTGCTGGGCGCTGGCTCCTTGTTGCTTGATGTCTATGAACAATCCAAATTGGATGCTGCCCCGTACGACGAAGAGTTGCAGCCGCTCTCGACCTGGAGTCGCTGGCGAGCCTGGTGGATGCGCCAGCGGATCAAACGCCAGGTGGTGCGAAAGGAAGGCCGCCGAGGCCGCCGGCGCACCGACTAAACGGGCTGTCAGCCGGGGCTGCGCTGAGTGTGCTACAGTAAAAGCATGCAAATTGGGCGTTCTTACTTTAGCTACTTTTGGTTCTCACACGCAATGGCGGTCGAGAGAATTGAGCGAGCCTGAACACCAGACGCACCCAATCTTCCCAAAACCGCCGGCACCCCCGGCGGTTTTTTTTGGCCCAACTTTAGCCCCTATTTTTTTCTTCAGGAACGACACATGACTACAAAGACATCTTCCCCATCGGACGCGTGGTACCCCAATGCCCCCCAGCAGACCGACCGCACCAGCCAGACTGATGACGCGCGCATCAAGGACATTACCGTGCTGCCGCCGCCCGAGCACCTGATCCGCTTCTTTCCGATCCAGGGAACGGGTGTGGAAAAACTCATCACCCATACCCGCCACGCCATCCACAACATCATTGCCGGCAAGGATGATCGTCTGCTGGTCATCATTGGCCCGTGTTCCATCCACGATCCGGCAGCGGCACTGGACTATGCGCGTCACCTGAAAGTTCAGCGCGAAAAGTACAAAGACACGCTGGAAATTGTGATGCGCGTGTATTTTGAAAAGCCCCGCACCACCGTGGGCTGGAAGGGGTTGATCAACGATCCCTACCTGGACGAGAGCTTTCGCATCGACGAAGGCCTGCGCATTGCGCGCCAGATGCTGATCGAGATCAACCGCCTGGGCCTGCCCGCCGGCAGCGAATTCCTGGACGTGATCTCGCCCCAGTACCTGGGCGATCTGATTGCCTGGGGCGCCATTGGTGCACGCACGACGGAGAGCCAGGTGCACCGCGAGCTGGCCTCTGGCCTGTCGGCGCCCATTGGCTTCAAGAACGGCACTGATGGCAATATCAAGATTGCCACCGATGCCATTCAGGCCGCTGCGGGTGCGCACCACTTTTTATCGGTGCACAAAAACGGCCAGGTGGCCATCGTGCAAACCAATGGAAACAAGGATTGCCACGTCATCCTGCGCGGTGGCAAGGCACCCAATTACGATGCTGCCAGTGTGGCTGCGGCTTGCAAAGAATTGGAAAAATCCAAATTACCCGCCACGCTGATGGTGGACTGTAGCCATGCCAATAGCAGCAAGCAGCACGAGAAACAGATGGACGTGGCACGCGACATCGCCAGCCAGATTGCAGGCGGCTCGCACAGCGTGTTCGGTGTCATGGTGGAAAGCCACCTGAACGCCGGTGCACAAAAGTTCACACCCGGCAAAGAGGATGCCGGCAAACTGGAATACGGCAAGAGCATTACCGATGCCTGCCTGGGTTGGGACGATTCGGTGGCTACACTGGAAGTTCTGTCCAGCGCGATCCAGGCGCGCCGGCAGCGTTAGAAACTCACATCAGGCTGTGCACCCAGGCCTGGGCTTCTTCCATGGTGGTGCAGATGCGAAAGGGGCGCTGGATCAAGGTGTAAACCCGCTCAAAATGGGGTGCCATGATCTTGCCACCTTCCACCTCGGGCCCCATCACAAAGGCAGTGGCCACCGGCTCCAGGTTGGCCGGTTTAGGGCTTTGCATGAGTTGGGTGTAGCGCTGGATGGCTTCTCGTGGGCACATGGCGCTGTTACGCAAGGTGCAGATGCTGGCCCACCGGCCAGAGAAGGGTGGCAGTGACGTCAAAAACTCCATTTGCGCCACGGCCATGCAGTCAAACACTTCGGCGTTGAACGGTCCTGTCGCCTCGTACTGCAATACACCATTTTCCATCCACATGTCGACACGCCCATGCGGACGAAAGCGCGTTGCGTCAACCTGGGTGGTGCTGATGACCGACGGCGTTGGACGTGTCATGGTGGCTGGAAGTTTACTGCGAATTGATGGTGACGCCACCCGAGCCCACGGCCACGTACTGTGCCAGTCCGCTGATGACGGCATACAAGTCCGCAGTGGTGCCACTGGCGCGGCTTGTCCAGGTGATGCCGTCCACACTGGTGGCAATGGTGCCACTTGCACCGGTTACCAAAAACTGGGTGGAAGCGGCACTGACCGCGAGCAGGTTTGACTGTGTGGGAGAGGCTTGTGCCGTCCAGGTGGCGCCGTTGTCGGTGCTACGCAGAATAGTGCCACTATCACCCACCGCGACATAGGTGTAAGTCGTATAGGCCTGCACCGCCACTGCACGCAGGTCGGCCGTGGTGCCGGAGGCTGCCGCTGTCCAGGTGACACCGTCTGCGCTGGTGAGCACGGTTCCACCAGCGCCAACGGCAACCCAGTAGCCTGCAGCCGTATAGGTAATGCCATACAGGTTTTGCGTGGTGGGCACGGTAACGCCGGTCCAGACAATGCCATCGGCGGTGCTGCGGACGGTGCCGTTGTTGCCAACCACGATGGCAATGGTTCCATTGCTGGCAATGGCGTTCAGATTTTGACCAGTGGCTGCATTCGCCGGTGTCCAGGTATTGAGGTCGGTACTGGTGTAGATGATGCCACTGGCGCCCACTGCCATGTACTTGTTCAGGTTGTAAATCACCGCGTTGACATTGGTGTTGGGAACCGAAGCAGCAGCCGTGAAGGTCAACCCATCCCTGCTCTTGAAGGCGCTGCCGTTGTCACCGGCTGCCAGGTAGTAGCCCAATGAATCCGCCGTGCTGAGGCCGTAGGTAATGCCGCGCAGTGTGTTGCTACCCAATACCTGAGGGGCCGACCAGGTTGCACCGGCGGGACGGGGGATGATGGAAACCGAGGGGCTGCCGGGGCCGCCAGCAGCATCACCTGTGCGGCCATTGACCGTGAACCCATAGGTAAAGCCGTTGACCAGTCCAGTGACGACATAGGGGGACGACACATTCATTGCCGCCACAGAACCCGGAAAATTGGTCCAGTTGGCGGTGGTGATGGCGCTGGTGGTGGGCGCGTAAAACACCCAGTACTTCACATTGGGGTCCATTTGCCACGTGACCGTGGCCTTGCCATCACCCGGCGATACCGCGATGCCTCCCGTTGGGGCTGGCGCCGGATCGCCACTGCCCCCACAGGCAGTAACCAGCACGGCAACGAAGAGGGCGGCAAGTGCCTGGCGCACGGAAGATAAGAACATGTAGAACCACCTAAAAGAAGTAGATGGTGGATTTTACAAGCGCGTCACACCCATGCGCATTCGCAGGTGAAGTGGCGCAGAAACGGGGGCTGCTTGGTGATCTTGACGCCACGGATGCTGGCGGCATGTTGCTTGACCTCGGCAATCACTTCAGCCGCATAGTCAAAGTGCGATTGCGTGTACATGCGCCGCGGGAAAGCCAGGCGCACCAGTTCCATGGAGTGGAAGGTTTCGACCCCGCTCTCCAGACGCTTGCCAAACATGACGGAGCCGATTTCCACGCCGCGAATGCCACCTTCCAGGTACAGTGCGTTGCACAGTGCCCAGGCTGGGTAGTGCTCCACCGGCATATTGGGCAGCACGGTGCGTGCGTCGATATACACCGCATGGCCACCGGTGGGTTTGACAAAGCTCACGCCGGCTGCTTCCAGGCGCTCCCCCAAGTACTCGGCGGTGCGCAGTCGGTAGCGCAGGTAGTCCTCATCCATGCCCTCTTCCAGACCCACGGCCAGGGCTTCCAGGTCGCGCCCGGCCATGCCGCCGTAGGTGGGGAAACCTTCCATCATGATCAGGCCGTTGCGTACGGCATCCAGCCACTCATCGCTGCGCAGCACGATAAAGCCGCCAATGTTGACCATGCCGTCCTTCTTGGCGCTCATGGTGCAGCCGTCGCAATAGGAGAACATTTCCTGCACGATGGTTTTGATGGGCGTGTTTTCATAGCCCGGCTCGCGCATCTTGATGAACATGGCGTTTTCCGAGAAGCGGCACACGTCCATGATGAAAGGTTTTCCGTACTTCTTCAGCAGGGCCGAATAGGCGCGGATATTGGCCATGGACACGGGCTGCCCGCCACCGGTATTGTTGGTGACGGTGATCATGCCAAAGGGAATGCGATGGCCTTCTTTTTGCAACAGGGCCTCGGCCCGGGCGATGTCAATATTGCCTTTGAACGGGTAGATCAGTGCCGGTTGCAAGCCTTCTGCAATGACCAGATCGACCGCTTCAACACCCATGTATTCCAGGTTGCCACGGGTGGTGTCAAAGTGGCAGTTGTTGGGTACCAGGTCGCCCTTTTTGCAAGCGGCGGTAAACAAGACTTTCTCGGCGGCGCGACCTTGGTGGGTGGGTACAAAGTGCGGCATGCCGGTGATGTCCTGAATCACCTTTTCCAGCCGGTAGTAGCTGCGTGCACCGGCGTAGCTTTCGTCGCCCTCCATGATGGCACCCCATTGCTTGGACGACATGGCGCCAGTGCCGGAATCGGTCAGCCAGTCGATCAGCACGTCTTCGGCGCGCAGTTTGAAAACATTGAGTTTGGCGGCTTCCAGCAGGCGTATGCGTTCCTCACGGGTGGTCATACGGATGGGTTCAATGCTCTTGATGCGAAACGGTTCAATCAGGGTTTTGGGCATGGTGGCTCCGGTGTGTGTTCATACAAGGAGGCAAAGTTATCACCACAGAAAAGGTCGTTGTGTCGGTTATTTCCAACACAGCCTAAAAAGAGCGCAGATTGTGTTTTGCGCCGTTTGCGTCAATAGTCTTAAGGCAAGATTGGCCTCTAGCCCTCGTCCAATATAGTTAGGACGCTATATTTTTAAGAGCATGTAGCGTCACACTGTTTTACTTGCCGTTGGCCGCTTCTGCGGCTGCCGTGTCTTCGGCAATTTTGCGCTTGAAGTAGCGCAGAAAGAACACCCCCATGCCCAGCATAAAGACAATGCCACTGATGCTCATGAGGCCGTAGTCGGTGGAAAACAGGTCAGTGAGAAGTTTCATGGGTCAGCTCCTTGGGTTAGAGGTCCCAGTGTGCATCCGTTGCCACGCCTGAATATTGATGTAAGTCATGTTTGGTCCGACCAGGCGCGCACTATTTGTTCGTGGGCTTAAGTCCCTCCAGTCGCGCCTTGAGAAAACCGCCAGTGCCGTAGCGTGTGACCCGGCTGTAGAAGCGTTCGGTCAGGCGCTTGACCATGGCGGAGTAGTCGTCGATCAGTGGTGGCAGGATGCTGCAGCTATCGTAGTTGACCACGACGGCCACGCGCTGCCCCAAGGGCTCCAGCAGGGCAGTCAGGTGCTGTTCGATGTCGACGATGTCGCTGGGCTGGTCCACTGCCAGTCCTTCGAAATTGATGAACAGCAGTCGGTGCTCGCGGTCCAGCTCGCAGCGCTGCTCCAGTGGCGTGGCCAGCAGGCGTTCGCGCAGGCCCACGGGCTCCTCGGCAAACAGGGCGGCGTCCATCAGACGCAGGTGGGGGCTGATGGCGGGCATGAAGTCCATGTGGGCCAGAACGTCGCGCTCCAGGTCGATGCCGGGGGCGATTTCGATCAGCTCCAGACTGCCCTGGTTGCCATCGGGTTTGAGCTGGAATACGCAGCGCTCGGTGACGTACAGCACGCGCTGGCCGCGCTTGCAGGCTTCGCGGCCACTGAAGGTGCGGTGCTCCACCGCCTGCACGAACTTGCGCGTGCTGCCCTCGCTACGGATCTGCAGGCGGCCGTCCTGCAGGGACACGTCCAGGTCACATGCTGTGAAGGTGCCCACCAGCACCACGGTTTTGGCGTTCTGGCTGATGTTGATGAAGCCGCCGGCCCCGGCCAGGCGCGGACCGAACTTGCTTACGTTCAGATTGCCCTGGGCATCGGCTTGGGCCAGGCCCAGGATGGCAATATCCAGACCTCCACCATCGTAAAAGTCAAACTGGTTGGGCTGGTCGATCACCGCCTGCGAATTGACCGCAGCACCAAAGCTCAGGCCGCTGGCCGGGATGCCGCCAATCACGCCCGGCTCGGCCGTAAGGGTAACTAGGTCGATGATCTTTTCCTCGGTGGCCACGCGGGCCACGCCCTCGGGCATGCCGATCCCGAGGTTGACCACCGCGTTGGGGCGCAGTTCCAGCGCTGCACGGCGGGCGATCACCTTGCGCTCGCACAGGGGCATTGCGGCCAGCGAATCCTGGGGCACGCGGATCTCGCCGGAATAGGCCGGGTTGTACTGCTCCGAAAAGGTTTGCATGTGGTGGGCCGGGTCGGTAGCCAGTACAACCGCATCCACCAGCACGCCGGGCACCTTGACCAGACGTGGGTGCAGGGTGCCGCGCTCGGCAATGCGCTCCACCTGGGCGATGACGATGCCACCCGAATTGCGGGCCGCCATGGCAATTGCCAGCGCTTCTAGCGTTAGCGCTTCGCGCTCCATGGTCAGGTTGCCATCGGGATCGGCCGTGGTGGCGCGGATGATGCCCACCGAGATGGGAAAGGCCTTGTAAAACAGGTATTCCTTGCCGTCCACTTCCATCAGGCGCACCAGGTCCTCGGTGGTGCGGGCGTTGAGCTTGCCGCCGCCCCAACGTGGGTCGACAAAGGTGTCCAGTCCGACGTGGGTGAGGGTGCCGGGCTTGCCCGCCGCAATGTCGCGAAACAGGTGGGCAATCACGCCTTGGGGCAGGTTGTAGGCCTCAATGGCGTTGTCGATGGCCAGTTTCTGCAACGCCGGCACGAGACCCCAGTGGCCGCCGATTACACGCTGCACCATGCCGGCGTGGCCCAGGTGGTTGAGTCCGCGGGTGGCGCCGTCGCCCTGGCCGGCAGCGTAGACCAGGGTTAGGCTGCGCGGCGAGCCGGTGCCGGTTTCCTCCTCTGTGCCCAGAAAGCGCTTCTCCAGCGCCACGGCAATGGTCTCGGCAAAGCCGATGCCGACGAAGCCGCCGGTGGCGACCGTGTCGCCATCGTGGATCAGGCGCACCGCCTCGGCGGCGGTGACGACCTTGTTGCGCTGGGCACCCTGGGGTGTCGTGTGGTTGAACTGCGAGTGCACCGTTGTCTCCTGGCTGAGCGGTCTCAGGGGCTGGTGCCGGGGGCACCGGTCTAAGCCGCTTTCTGGTTATCGTGCGGGCGCCTACTGGCGGCTTCTTCATCGGTTTCCTGCGTGGTGCGGGGTTGGTCGCTGTGCGATACCGGGTAACTGTCGGCCTGGTAGCTGGGGCCTTTCATCACCATCACGATGATGCAGCCAATGGCCACCGTAAGCACCATAGTCCAGTGGAATATCAGCACGGCGTAGATGAAATAATCGGCCATTTGCAGCCAGCGGGCCTCGGCGGAACCGTCTTGTGGCGCATCCATCAGCGTGTGCAGGACCAGCAATGCCAGCAGAAGCAAGACGGTGCCCAGCACTGCAATCCAGGGCAGTTTGCGCCACAGCTTCCACTCCAGACCACTGGCGGCTCGGTGGCTGTTGGGTACTTTTTGCAACCAGTTCATGGCGAATTGCGTAAGGCGCTTATTGGTTCTGCAGTGACGTTATCAGTTTTTGGTGGATGCCGCCAAAGCCGCCGTTGCTCATGCACAGGATGTGGTCGCCGGGTTGCGCCTGCGCCAGTACCAGGGACACCAGGGTATCAACGTTGTCTGCCACCTGGGCACGCGCACCCATGCTGGACAGGGCTTCGCGTGCATCCCAATCCAGCCCGCCGCTGTGGCAAAAGGCCAGGTCGGCTTCCTCCAGACTCCAGGGCAATTGGGATTTCATGGCGCCGAGTTTCATGGTGTTGCTGCGTGGCTCGAACACGGCCAATATCCGCGCCGTGCCCACTTGGCGGCGCAGGCCGTTGATGGTGGTGTGGATGGCGGTGGGGTGGTGGGCAAAGTCGTCGTACACGGTGAGGGGGGTTGTATCGGCGCCCTTTAATGGCACGCTGCCTCGCACTTCCATGCGGCGCTTGACGTTCTGGAATCGTCCTAGCGCCTGAGCGGCCACGGCGGGTGGTACTCCCACGTGGTCGGCGGCGGCAATGGCGGCCAATGCGTTCAACTGGTTGTGCACCCCAGTCACCGTCCACGCGACGTGACCCACTACCTGGCCGCGCTGCAGCACATCAAACGCATGGGGCTCGCCCTGGGCAGTAAAGTCGCTCACGGTGCTGCCAAAGCTGCGCACCTCGCTCCAGCAACCCAGGTTGAGTACGCGGGTCAGGCTTTCTTCCAGCCCATTGACCACGATGCGGCCCGAAGCGGGCACGGTGCGCACCAGGTGGTGGAACTGGCGCTCAATGGCGGCCAGATTGTCAAAGATGTCGGCGTGGTCGAACTCCAGGTTGTTCAACACCGCTGTGCGGGGGCGGTAGTGCACAAACTTGCTGCGCTTGTCGAAGAAAGCCGTGTCGTATTCATCAGCCTCAATGACGAATAACGCAAGGCTGTGTGGCTGCGGGCTCTGCGCAGGTAAAGGAGGAGTCCGCATAGCGGGCGGGGGACACGGAGCAGAGTCCGCAGCCACACTGCCGCCACCCAAGCGCGCGGAGACGCCAAAGTTCAGGGGCACCCCGCCCACCAGAAAACCGGGTTGCAGCCCGGCGCATTCGAGTATCCAGGTCAGCATGGCAGTGGTCGTGGTTTTGCCGTGGGTGCCGGCGATGGCCAGCACGTGGCGCCCCTGCAGCACGTGTTCAGACAACCACTGAGGACCGCTGGTGTAGGGCGCGCCGGCATCCAGAATAGCCTCCATCAGCGGGAATTTGGGTGAACCATCGGCTAGCCGCGCGCGGCTCACCACATTGCCAATCACGTACAGGTCGGGTTGCAACGCCATCTGCTCGGCGCCAAAGCCTTCAAGCAGTTCAATACCCAAGGCGCGCAACTGGTCGCTCATGGGAGGGTAAACGCCGGCGTCACACCCGGTAACTTTGTGGCCAGCCTCTCGCGCCAGCGCGGCCAGGCCACCCATGAAGGTGCCGCAAATGCCAAGAATATGAATGTGCATGGGCATATTCTACGGGGCGACTATGTGTCAAATGGGGTGCTAGCCCTCGAAAATTGTACGTGGGTAGCTATCAAAACGTGAGCATTCCCCGGCTGACACGCGACAGTTGGGTGCGAGGGCACAATACAGGCATGGACACGTTGAAAGAGGAACTGGCCGCTGTTGCGGCCCGCTTGGTGGTGGAAGAGGGGTTGGACTACGCGGCGGCCAAGCGCCGAGCCGTCAAGCAGATGGGGCTGCCCAGCCGCACGGCATTGCCCGACAATGAAGCCATGGATAGGGCCGTTGAAGACTACATTGCGGTGTTCTGTGCTGACACCCAGCCGGTCGAACTGCAGGCTCTGCGCGCCTTGGCGCTGGTGTGGATGGAGCGCCTGGAGCGTTTTCGCCCCCACATTGCCGGTGCCGTGTGGCATGGCACGGCCACCCGCCGGTCCGATATTTATCTGCAATTGTTTTGCGATGACTCCAAATCAGCAGAGATCAGCCTGATTGACATGAACATTCCTTACGAGCCACGCACCGTAACCGGCCTTCATGGTGAACCGGTCGACGCCCTGAGCGTGCATGTGGTTTGCCCGGAGCTGCATGAGCACGTGGGTCTGCACCTACTGGTATACGACCTGGACGACATGCGTGGCGCCATGCGCGCGGACAGCCGCGGGCGGCGTCCCCGTGGTGACGCGGCAGCGTTGCGCGGTTTGTTGCATGATGTGGGTCCATGAACGCGCCCAACCCGAATCCTTCTCCTCCACAAGCCGCCCTGTCGGACACACGGCGTCGCCTTCTGTTGGGTGGCACGGCTGTTGCCGCAGGTCTGGCCGGCGGTAGTGCTGCCTGGTGGCGGCTCCATGTGCCGGACGGGCCACCACCGAGTGCGCCCACCCAGGGGTTTTGGGACCACCGATTTGACACGCCTGACGGCTCCACGGTAGCAATCCGCTCATTTCAGGGGCAGCCGTTGTTGGTTAACTTTTGGGCAACCTGGTGCACCCCGTGCGTAGAAGAACTTCCGTTAATCAACAACTTTTATCGTGAAAACAAGGCAAATGGATGGCAAGTTCTGGGTTTGGCAATTGACAAACCGGCTCCAGTGAGAGCGTTTTTGCAAAAAATGCCCCTGGATTTCCCGATCGGATTGGCAGGTTTGACGGGTGCAGAATTGAGTCGTGGCTTAGGCAATCTTGTGGGCGGATTGCCGTTTTCTGTGGTGCTCGGGCGTGATGGCATGGTGTTGCAGCGCAAAATGGGTCGAATCACCCCTGACGATTTGTCCAACTGGCTTCGATTAAAATGAGCACTTCAAACACCTGAATGCGGGTGTTTGTCGCTGTGACTCGGTATTTGGCGTCGAAAGATCGGCGAAATTCCCTGGTTTTTAACGGCAATATCTCAATATTTATCGACAGATAGCGTATTTTTGCTGTAAATTCGCGCTCTTACTATATTTCGACCGTTGGAGATGATATGGATTTGCGCAAACTCAAGACCCTGATTGACCTGGTATCGGACTCCAATGTGTCCGAGCTTGAAATTACCGAAGCCGAGGGCAAGGTCCGTATCGTAAAGGGTGGTGGTGCCGTCGTTCACAGTTACGGAACTGCCCCAGTGTATGCGCCACCCGCTGCGGGCCCGGGTCTCGCCGCCGCCCCGGTTAGCGCGCCGGCCCCGGCAGCTGTCGAGGTGGACACCAGTCACGCAGTCAAGTCGCCCATGGTGGGCACCTTTTATCGCTCGTCATCGCCTGGCGCCAAGCCCTTTGTGGAAATTGGCTCGGTGGTCAAAGAAGGCGAAACCATCTGCATCATTGAGGCCATGAAGATCCTCAATGAGATCGAGGCCGACAAGACCGGCACCATTACCCGCATTCTGTGTGACAACGGACAGGCGGTTGAGTACGGTCAGCCCTTGTTCCATATTGAGTAAGCCGTCACAGGCATTTCCATGTTTAAAAAAATCCTGATCGCCAACCGTGGCGAGATTGCGCTGCGAATCCAGCGTGCCTGCCGTGAACTGGGTATCAAGGCGGTGATGGTGTATTCCGAAGCCGACCGCGAAGCCAAATACGTGAAGCTGGCCGACGAGGCCGTTTGCATCGGCCCGGCGCCTTCGGCCCAGAGCTACCTGAATGTGCCAGCCATCATTTCTGCAGCCGAAGTCACCGACGCGGAGGCTATTCACCCCGGGTACGGTTTCCTGAGTGAGAACGCCGACTTTGCCGAGCGCGTAGAAAAAAGTGGCTTTCAGTTCATCGGCCCCTCGCCCGACTCCATCCGTATCATGGGTGACAAGGTGTCGGCCAAGCAGGCCATGATTCGGGCCGGTGTTCCCTGTGTACCAGGCTCGGAGGGTGAACTGCCCGACGATCCAGCCCTGATTCGCCGCATTGCCAAGGCTATTGGTTACCCCGTCATCATCAAGGCGGCAGGTGGCGGTGGCGGACGCGGCATGCGCGTGGTACACACCGAAGCGGCCCTGATCAACGCCGTGGCAATGACCAAGGCAGAGGCGGGTGCCGCCTTTGGCAATCCGGCTGTCTATATGGAGAAGTTTCTCCAGAACCCACGCCACATTGAAATCCAGATCATGGCGGACAAGCATCGCAACGCCGTGTACCTGGGCGAGCGCGATTGCTCCATGCAGCGGCGTCACCAGAAAATTCTGGAAGAAGCCCCCGCGCCCGGCATTAACCGCAAGCTGATTGAGCGCATTGGCGAACGCTGTGTAGCTGCGTGCAAAAAGATTGGTTATCGTGGTGCCGGAACGTTCGAATTTCTGTATGAAGACGGCGAGTTTTATTTCATCGAAATGAACACCCGGGTTCAGGTGGAGCATCCGGTCACGGAAATGGTCACGGGCATCGACATCGTGCGCACCCAGATCATGGTGGCTGCGGGTGAGAAACTGCCTTTCACGCAGCGGCAGATTGAAATCCGCGGCCACGCCATTGAGTGCCGTGTGAATGCTGAAGACCCCTACAAATTCACCCCTTCACCGGGTCGCATTACGACCTGGCACGCACCCGGGGGACCGGGCGTGCGCGTGGATACGCACATTTACACGAACTACTTTGTTCCGCCCAACTATGACTCCATGATCGGCAAGATCATTGTGCATGGCGATACACGCGAGCAGGCCATGGCGCGGATGCGCACGGCCTTGGCTGAGACAGTGGTCGAAGGAATCAACACCAATATTGCTCTGCACCGTGAGTTGATGGTGGACGCCAGCTTCATGATTGGTGGCACCAATATCCACTACCTGGAGCAGTGGCTGGATCAGCGCAAGCGTTGATTCGCATGGCTATGTTTGAAATCAGCCTGATGTGCCCTGAGGACCGGGTGGAGCATCTGAGCGATGCGCTGGCCGCCCTGGACGCCCTGAGCGTCAGTGTCGAGGACGCCGACGCCCAGACCGATGCCGAGCAAGCGCTGTTCGGCGAGCCCGGCATGCCACCGCCCAAGGAAGGCTGGCAACGCTCCCGTGTGGTGGCCTTGTTTGCCGATGAACCGTTGGCCCGTGAAGCGGCTGCATTGTTGCAGGCGCAGGACTTTTTTAGTGTCTGTCAGGTGCTGGCACTGGCACCCGTGCCCGAACAGGACTGGGTGCGCCTGACCCAGTCGCAATTCGCGCCGGTGGACATTACGCCGGAATTCTGGATTGTTCCGACCTGGCACGAACCACCCGCCCAGGCACGTCGGGTGATCCGCCTGGACCCGGGGCTGGCGTTTGGCACCGGCACCCACCCGACCACCCGCATGTGCCTGCGCTGGATCGCCACCCATGCCATGCCCAACCGGGTGCTGGACTATGGCTGTGGCTCCGGCATTCTGGCTATCGGTGCAGCCAAATTTGGCGCCACCGATGTGGTGGCGGTCGACATTGATGATGCAGCGGTTCAGTCCACCGAGCTGAATGCTGCAGCGAACGCAGTTTCCATACAGGCGGGTCTTCCAGATCGGGCCGACGGCGTCTATGGCGTGGTGTTGGCCAATATTCTGGCGACGCCACTTAAAGTACTGGCGCCGTTGCTGTGTTCCCATGTCGCACCGGGTGGGCATTTGGTACTGGCCGGTATTTTGGAGCGCCAGGCCGATGAACTCATGGCGGCCTACGCGCCATATTGCAGCCTGGCCGTGGCTGACCGAGAAGACGGCTGGATACTGATGACGGCAACGGTGTAGATAAGCTGCCGGTTCTCTACAATGGCACGCAGATGAGCTTGATTACCCGATGCCCTGCCTGCGCGACGATGTTCAAGGTCGTGCCCGACCAACTCCGCGTTTCGGAAGGCTGGGTTCGTTGCGGCCAGTGCAACGAAGTTTTTGACGCAAACCTCCACCTGCAAGCCCCGGGCAATCTGGACGCAAGCCCGCTTCCATCACGCGCCATTCCAGTGAGCCAATCGGAGCCTCCGCCAGACACTGCGGTGGCGATCGATATTCCTATTGGTAGCGATGAAATTGCTGAATTGGCAGAGCCTGCCAGCGATCCCTTTCGACCAGCCAATCCGCATGACCCGCACATCGAATTGCAGGATGCCACTGACGATGCGATAACACAACCACAACCTTCAATCGTGGAGCCGCGAGTTTCACCCGTTGCGAACATTGCAAAAGTACAGCCACCCGAAGCGCTGGATGCAGGAACTTTGAGTCATGCGTTTTTGAAACCAACCACTGCGCGCACATCGCCCAAACGGAGATGGGTTGGTGTCATGCTGGCGTTGGTTAGCGGTATTTTGGGTATCGCTTTGCTGCTACAGGTTGTTGTGCGCGAACGCGACCGCTTGGTGGCTATGGAGCCAGCTGCCCGCAGTATTTTGGTGCCGCTATGTTCTGTGTTGGGCTGCATCATTGCACCCTTGCGACAAATTGAATCGGTGGTGATCGACAGCTCTTCCTTTACCAAGGTGCGGGCGGACATCTACCGACTGGGCTTTACGCTGAAGAACACGGCGCAAATCCCATTGGCCACGCCTGCGGTGGAGTTGACGCTGACAGACCTGCAAGATCAGGCGGTCGTGCGCAAGGTTTTCCTCACGTCTGAGTTTGCAGAAAATCACGCTGTGCTGGAACCGGGTGCGGAACTGCCGACCAGTTTGTCCATGTCGATCAAACTCAATGGCAACAGTGAGAAAATTTCGGGGTACCGGCTGTTGTCGTTTTACCCATAGAAAAAGGCCCGAACCTTGCGGTTTCGGGCCTTGCACTTCAACAGCTAACTGATTAAGGCTTGCTGGAAGTGGGGAAGGGCCAAGCGGCCTGCGGATTCAGGGTTGTCTGAGCAGCAGGCGCAGGGGCCTTGGCAGCGGGTGCTTTCGCTGCTTTCTTCGCAGCCGGCTTTTTGGCTGCCTTTTTAGCGACTGGCTTCTTGGCTACGGCGGCCTTTTTGGCCGGCGCTTTTTTGGCTGCGGCCTTTTTGGCAGGTGCTGCTTTCTTTGCAGTAGCCTTTTTAGCCGGGGCAGCTTTTTTTGCAGCTACTTTCTTAGCTGGTGCCGCTTTTTTAGCCGGGGCAGCTTTTTTTGCAGCTACTTTCTTAGCTGGTGCCGCTTTTTTAGCCGGGGCAGCTTTTTTTGCAGCTACTTTCTTAGCTGGTGCCGCTTTTTTAGCCGGGGCAGCCTTCTTCGCGGCTGGTTTTTTAGCAGCTACTTTTTTTGCGGGTGCAGCTTTCTTAGCGGGAGCGGCCTTTTTTGCGGCCGGTTTTTTTGCAGTTGCCATGATTTTCTCCTTGATCAATTTACAAAGAGCACTTCTTGCCAGTTGTTTGCAAGAAGCGATTCATGTGGTTGGGCAATTGCCCAGCGACATGAACTTGGTGACACCTACCCAGCACAAACTCTGTGGCTTGCTGTTGGATAGATGAAATTCGAAAACACATACGGTTAATCAGTCCCAGGACAGCGCGCCGCCCGATTGGTACTCGATGACGCGGGTCTCGAAGAAGTTGCGTTCCTTCTTCAGGTCAATCATCTCGCTCATCCAGGGAAAAGGGTTTTCCTCGTTGGGGTACAGGGCCTCCAAACCGATTTGCGTCGCACGGCGGTTGGCGATGTAGCGCAGGTAGCCCTTAAACATGGATGCATTCATGCCTAGAACACCGCGTGGCATGGTGTCCTCGGCATATTGGTATTCCAGTTCCACCGCCGTTTCGAACAGCCCCTTGATTTCCGCTTTGAACTCTGCCGTCCACAACTGGGGGTTCTCCAGTTTGAGCTGGTTGATCAAGTCAATGCCGAAGTTGCAGTGCATGGATTCGTCGCGCAGGATGTACTGGTATTGTTCGGCAGCGCCCGTCATCTTGTTTTGTCGACCAAGGGCCAAGATTTGTGTGAAGCCGACGTAGAAGAACAGTCCTTCCATCAGACAGGCAAATACGATCAAGCTCTTCAGCAGGGTTTGGTCGTCTTCAGGCGTGCCAGTGTGGAAATTGGGATCCATGATCGCTTCGATGAAAGGAATCAGAAACTGATCCTTGTCACGGATGGACTGAACTTCGTTATAGGCGTTGAATATTTCGCTCTCGTCCAGACCCAGCGACTCAACGATGTACTGGTAGGCATGGGTGTGGATAGCCTCTTCAAAGGCCTGGCGCAACAGAAACTGGCGGCATTCGGGCGCCGTGATGTGGCGGTAGGTTCCCAGCACAATGTTGTTGGCGGCCAGCGAGTCGGCGGTGACAAAGAAGCCGAGGTTGCGCTTGATGATGCGGCGTTCGTCTTCGGTCAGGCCTTTGGGGTCTTTCCATAGCGCGATATCGCGCGTCATGTTGACCTCTTGTGGCATCCAGTGGTTGGCGCAACTGGCAAGATATTTTTCCCAGGCCCACTTGTATTTGAATGGAACAAGTTGGTTGACGTCGGTCTTGCCGTTGATGATGCGCTTGTCAGCGGCCTTCATGCGAACCGCAGCGCTGGGAGTTTTTTGGAGAGTTTTTGTCGCCCGCTCGGCCGTCGGGTTTTCCGATGGCGTGAACGCAAAATTTGGTAGCGATGTGGGCTTGACTTCTTCGTCCCAGGTCAACATAAATAATTCCAATCTGCGGATTATGAGAGCAGTGAAATGAAATGAAAAGTAATCCTGCAATTCACTGCATCGATGTGTTGTTCAATTGCATCGCATGGCACGCGATGCGCGTGTTGTCATCACTGGCATGACTCACAGGTTGGATCGTCAACGCCGCAGAACTTGATGTCGGTTGCTGCGTGGGTTGCCATCTCCATTTGCATTTGCGCTGCTGCTGCTGTCGCAGCTTCCAATGCGCAGGAGCTACGCATTGAACCCTTGGCATCGTTACCCGATGACACGGCGTTCATCTTGCCTGCTGTCACTGTCGACTTCTCCGCGTGGGTTGCCGACATGGTGCGCAGGTAGTAGGTGGTTTTGAGTCCGCGCAACCATGCCAGCTTGTAGGTCTCATCGAGCTTCTTGCCCGATGCACCAGCCATGTAGATATTGAGCGACTGCGCCTGGTCAATCCACTTTTGTCGGCGCGCAGCGGCTTCCACCAGCCACTGCGTCTCGACTTCAAACGCGGTGGAATAGAGTTGCTTGATGTCTTGGGGTACACGGTCGATTGGACCCAGCGATCCATCGAAGTGTTTCAAGTCCATCACCATGACATCGTCCCACAGGCCCAGACGTTTGAGGTCTTTGACCAAGTACCCGTTGATCACGGTGAATTCACCCGACAGATTGGACTTGACCGAGAGGTTGCCGAAGCTGGGCTCGATGGATGCATCCACGCCAATAATGTTGGAGATGGTAGCCGTGGGTGCGATAGCAACGCAGTTGTAATTGCGCATTCCGTCAGTGGCAATCTTCTTGCGCAGCGCTTCCCAATCCAGCGTGGAAGAGCGGTCTACTTCGACATAAGACGGGGAGGGGGCTGCGTCTTTCGACAGGGCCGCGCCGCGTGCATTGGCCAGCAGGTCCAGCGTGTCAAGCGGCAGAACGCCCTGGTCCCACAGCGAGCCTTTGTAGCTGCTGTACTTCCCACGCTCCCGGGCCAGTTCGGTGGACGCCCAATAGGCGTAGTAGCAAATGGCTTCCATGGACTGGTCGGCAAACGCTATGGCAGCGTCACTGGCATAGGGGATGCGCAGTTCATACAAGCTGTCTTGAAACGCCATCAGCCCCAAGCCGACCGGGCGGTGGCGCAGATTGGAGTCGCGCGCCTTCTTGACCGCGTAGTAGTTGATGTCGATAACGTTGTCGAGCATGCGCATGGCAGTGGTGATGGTGCGCTTGAGTTTGTCGTGGTCAATTTCCTTGCCACCGGCGCCATCCTTCAAATGCTGGCGCAGATTGATGGAGCCCAGGTTGCAAACCGCTGTCTCGGTGTCTGATGTGTTGAGCGTGATCTCAGTACACAGATTGCTGGAATGCACTACGCCGATGTGCTGCTGGGGTGAGCGCACATTGCAGGCATCCTTGAAAGTAATCCAGGGGTGACCGGTTTCGAACAACATTGTGAGCATCTTGCGCCACAAGTCCGTGGCCTCGATGATTTTTGCCGGCTTGATCTCCCCGCGGGCTGCCTTCTCTTCATAGGCCACGTAGGCGCGTTCGAAGTCGGTGCCAAACAGGTCGTGCAGGTCTGGAACGTTATTGGGCGAGAACAAGGTCCATTGGCCCTTTTCCATTACACGGCGCATGAACAGGTCGGGAATCCAGTTGGCCGTGTTCATGTCGTGCGTGCGGCGGCGATCATCACCCGTGTTTTTGCGCAGCTCCAGAAATTCTTCAATATCCAGATGCCAAGTTTCCAGATACGTGCAGACCGCGCCCTTTCGCTTACCGCCTTGGTTGACCGCAACTGCCGTGTCGTTGACTACTTTCAGAAATGGCACCACGCCCTGCGATTCACCATTGGTGCCCTTGATGTGGGCGCCCAATGCCCGTACGCGTGTCCAGTCATTGCCAAGACCACCGGCAAACTTGGACAACAGCGCATTTTCCTTGATGGACTCGTATATTCCGTCCAGATCGTCCGGAACCGTGGTCAGGTAACACGATGAGAGTTGCGAGCGCCGCGTACCGCTGTTGAAAAGGGTGGGCGTGCTAGACATGAAGTCGAAACGCGACAACACTTCGTAAAACTCGATGGCACGCGCTTCGCGGTCGATCTCATTGAGTGACAGTCCCATGGCCACGCGCATGAAGAAGGCTTGGGGTAATTCGATTCGCATCTTGCCTTCATGCAGGAAGTAGCGGTCATACAGCGTTTGCAGGCCCAGGTAATCAAATTGCTGGTCACGCTCTGCCTTCAGGGCAGCGCCCAGTCGCGGCAAATCAAATTGCGCCAAGCGTTCATCCAGCAGCTCAGCGGCAACGCCCTTCTTGATAAAGCCCGGGAAGTAGTCGGCGTATGCGGTGGTCATGTCGCCAGGCGCTACGTCACGCCCCAACACTTCGCGCGTGATGGTGTGGAATAGCAGGCGCGCGGTGGCAAAGGTGTAGTCAGGGTTTTTTTCTATCAGGGTGCGGGCCGCCAGAATGGAAGCCTTGTACACCTCATCCATGGGTACACCGTCGTACAGGTTGCGCATGGTCTCTGCCAAGATGGGATCGGCCTGGACATCGGCGCCCAAGCCGGCACATGATGTTTCGATCAGAGTTTTCAGCCGGCCTAAATCCAGCAAGATGCGTTGGCCGCCCTCAATGACATGCAAGATTGGCATGGCCGGCGCGGTCGGTGCGGCTTGTTTGGCGCGTTCCTGGGTGCGACGTTCGCGATACAGCACATAGGCGCGTGCAATTTCATGGTGACCGCCGCGCATCAACCCCAGCTCCACATGATCTTGCACATCTTCGATGTGGAAGGTGCCACCACTGGGGCGCGAGCGCACGAGCGCGCGAATAACCTGCTGGGTCAGGCTATCTACCACCTCACGCACACTGGCCGAGGCTGCGCCTTGTGCGCCATGCACGGCCAGAAAGGCCTTCATCATGGCCACTGCAATTTTGTTGGGCTCAAACGGTACAACGGCGCCATTGCGACGAATGATCTGGTAATGGTCTAGTAAATGGCCCGTGCCACTGTCGACTGTGGACTCCCCATGGCGGGCCAGCAAAGTGGGGGTGGCTGGCGCGGTGGCGTGTGAAGCAGATTGCATGATTTTCTCGTCCAAATCAAAAAGGATGGTTAAGACAGGGTGCACTATATATAGTGTTTTAACACCTTGCAAGCCACTACAGGTAGTGTGTAGTGGTCAAAAACACTCAATCGACATGGAACGGGAAAATATGCTTGGTTGTTTTTAGAACCCCATTGGGAAAGCACTGATCTGGAAGGGCCAGATTATTTTGTAACAAAGTCCAGTCCAGTCCCGGACCTGGATCGGCCTTGCGCCCGGGCGCAATGTGTTCATGCCCAGCCAAGTGGGCTACAGGGTAGCGCTGCCACAGTGCAGGTAGTAGAGTAGTGAGCGTCTCGTATTGCGGCGCCTCGAAGCATTCACCCTCCACTCCTTCAAGTTCAATTCCGATGGAATCATCATTGCAGTTGTCCCGCCCCCGGTAGTGCGATGCCCCTGCGTGCCAGGCGCGGTCCTCACAACTGACAAATTGCCAGAGTTCGCCATCGCGTCGGATGTAGAAATGGGCCGATACCTGCAAGCCTTTGATCTGCTGAAAGTAGGGGTGTTGGTTCCAATCCAGCCGGTTGGTGAACAGGTCCTGCACGCAGTCGTTTCCGTAAATTCCGGGGGGGAGACTGATGGAGTGCAACACCACCAGATCGATACAGGGGTGTGCCGGACGGGGGCCGAAATTGGGTGAATGCAGGTGGCGGGCAAAACGGTACCAGCCATCCTGCCAGGACGTTGTTGCAGCGTAAGGCTCATCACGCATCGGGGTCGGCGTCGCCCGGTGCGTCAATTTTCAGCCGGGCAATGCGGTAGCGTATTTGACGAAGACTCAGACCCAGGCGTGCGGCGGCGACAGTACGGTTAAAGCCGGTTTCCTTCAAAATCTTGACCAGGATATCGCGTTCTTGCTGGTCCAGATGTGCTTGCAGGTCGGTAGGCAAGGGCGCATCGGGGCTGGTGCTGGGCAAGGCTGCCGCTCGGGTATCGAGCGCAGAGGTGTTGTTGATCGGACTTTGAATGTCGTCCAGTCGCAAGCAGTCGCCGTCGCACAAGGCAACCGCACGGTGCAGCAGGTTTTCCAGCTCGCGCACATTGCCATACAGCGGCAGCAGGCAGAGCTGCTCCAATGTTCCCGGGGCAAGTTTCGGTGCAGGCAGGTCGGACTCATCGGAGATGCGCTGGAGCAACGCCGAGCACAGGGCTGGCAGGTCTTCATAGCGTTCCCGCAAAGGCGGAATCACGATATCAATGACGTTAAGTCGGTAGAAGAGATCCTGGCGGAAGCGCCCGGCTTGAACCTCTTCAGGCAGGCTTTTGTGGGTAGCGCTGACGATGCGCACATCCACCGGCTCTTCCTGTGTCGAGCCCACGGGCCGCACGGTACGTTCCTGAATGGCCCGTAACAGTTTGGACTGCATCGCCAAAGGCAGGTCGCCAATCTCATCTAGGAACAGCGTTCCACCTTTGGCTGCCTGAAAGAAACCTTCTCTGTCCTGCACGGAACCGGTATAGGCGCCTTTCTTGGCGCCAAAGAATTCGGTCTCCAGCAGGTTCTCGGGGATGGCGCTGCAGTTCACGGCCACCCAAGGTCCGGTGGCGCGGTGGCTGTTGGCATGGAGGGCGCTGGCTACCAGCTCCTTGCCTGTTCCGGACTCGCCTTGTATCAATACCGGGGCCATGCTGCGGGCCACTTTGGCGATGCGCTCCTTCACCACCCGCATGCTGTTCGATTCTCCCGCGAGCTTGGCAAGCGCATTCTGCCCAGCAGTTGTGCATGCGGGATTTTCCTGCAACCTGGCATCCGTTGCCCGTCGGCTAAGACCACCGGTTGGGCGCGTGCCGTGCACAGCGGATGCAATGGCTGCACGAAACTGCTTGAGGTCGACTGGTTTGGTGAGGTAGTCAAAAGCGCCAGCCTTGAGGGATTCGACGGCGTTTTCTGCCGAACCGTGGGCGGTAATCACGATGCAGCGTTCGGGTCTCTGTCCCGCGCGCATGTGCTGAAGGATTTCGGTGCCCAGACCATCGGGCAGGCGCATGTCAGTGATGATGACATCAAAGCGCTTGGTGTTGATGGCATGCATGGCATCTTGCACGCTGCCTGCCGTGTCCACCCGATAGCCTTCGCGCAGCAGCGTAAGCTCGTACAGCGTGCGCAGATCGGGCTCGTCGTCGATCACCAGGATCTGGGCGTTATTTAGTACAGATTGGGTTGCCATGGTGTGGTGAGAGTATCTGCTGCCGTGCCCGCGATTGGGGCGCTGGCGCGTTGGAAAACGATAACGAATGCGTTTCCTTCCCTGTCCCGGTTACGGGTCGGGCGCACGCTACGCTGGTAGGTAAGGGACGCACCGTGGCGTTCGCACAACTCCCGACAAATGTACAGCCCCAGGCCGCTGGAGCGGCTGTCCGAAGAAAAGAACGGTTCAAACAGATGGCGTTCCACCGACTGGTCCATGCGGGCCGAATCGCTCCAGACCATGAGTGTGGCGGTTTGTCCATCGCCGGCACTGTAGACTACCTGGATGGCATCCGGCTGGTCCTCGGTGTAGCGCAGCGCATTGTCCAGCAGGTTGACCAACACCCTGCGCAGATGATCGTTATCAAACTGCACGGAAATATTCTGCTCACCCAGATGCAGACTCAGGCGTTGTTGGCAGGCGCATTGCAGGGCCCAGTCCGTGCAAATCCGGTGGGTGGTGGTGGTCAGTGGTATGCCGGGTACGAGGTGGTCCTGGTCGTAAGGCTGCACCCGCGCGACGTTGAGAATGTCATTCACGATCTTTTCAAGGCGCTTGGCATTCTGGCTTACCATGGCCGTCAAGCGCTTCAACCGTGGATCGGTGATGTCTTCGTCCAGCAATGCATTGGCCTGGGAGATGGCTGACAGCGGGTTGCGGATCTCATGCGCAACCGCAGTGGACAACCGGCCCATTCCGGCCAGCTTTTCAGTACGCATGCTCGCCTCCAGCTTCCGCTGATCCTGCAGGAAGATCACGCACAGGCTTTCTGCAGAAAGTCCCGGCGACGTGGCCAGCCGAGTACGCGCATGCACGCGAAGCGGCCCCTGGGTACCATGGCGAATGGTGACATCGCCTTCGTGGCTCTGGCCCATGTTGACACTCAGGCGCATCAGGTTCAACAACGGGGCCCAGCCAGGCTCGTCCCTGAGGTCAAAAACAGCGGCATGCAACGCCTGCTGTGACCCAAGCAAGGTGCGTGCGGCCGGGTTGGCAGAACGCACGCAACCGTGTTCGTCGACGATCATCACGCCGTCGGGAAGGGACTCAATTACCAGTTCATTTACCTGGCGTTGGATGCTGGCTGCTAACTGGCTCTGGCGTGCACGCTGGCCTTCACTGGCCAGGCGGGTGGATAGCTGATTGGCCAGCCAGGCAATCGCAAAGTAGCCGATACCACTGAGTGCCGATTGAACGACGTAGGGAGCGCTGGCACTGGCGTCCGAAAGGTAGGGCCACAGGGACCCAGCCAGCATCAGCACCGTAATACCAGCGGCGGTGCCCAGCGCCAGCCGCAACGAGCCCAGCACCGATGCCACCAGAATAGGCAATGCAAACAATGGCGTGTAGTTGATAGTGCTACTGCTGTCTTGCAGCATTTGCAAGGCAGAAAAAGTGAGTAGGTCAATGCCGACCAGGGCGCCCCAGCTTTTGGTGAACGACTGACCCAACAGACGCGGTGATATGAACCACTTGCTGCCAATGGTTGCCACCATATAGGCACCACTGATGAATACGGGAAGTTGGTTGTGCGCCGTACCCGTGGCGTACAGGGCTGTCTCTAATGCTGCCAGCACCACACCCAGCACCAAGCGGGCAGTCATGAAGCTCTGCCACGGCCGATGGATTTCGCGCGAGGGCTCAGCGCCGGCTACCTCCGCATCGGCGCCATGGGGATCAAACCACGATTGGGCTGTGGTTTGTGCGTCCATTCACGGCTCCATGGTCAGTCGATGGGCCGCGCTGCAATAGCTCCCTTCACGACCCGCTACTGATTCATTGACCGGAATGTGAACGCCACATTGGCGACATACCACCATATTGGTGATCGCAGGGAGTTGTTCGAATGATGTCTTTGCGCTCTCGTTGTACGGCAGTGCGCCAGGTACGCCAGCGCCAAGCCACTAACAGTACACCCAGAAAAATCAGCAAAAACCTCATGGTGTGCGTCCCAGGATAATTTCCATCACGAAACGCGACCCCACGTATGCCAGCAGTAGCAAACCGGAACCGATGTACAGCACATTCACCGCGCGTTTGCCGCGCCAGCCAAAAGCCGCGCGCCCAATTAATAGCACGCAAAACGTCAGCCACGCCAGTACGGAAAACACCGTCTTATGGTCCCAATGCCAGGCGTGACCATAGCCGTAGAGAACTTCTCCGAACAGCAGACCGGCCAGTAGTGTGGCGCTAAGCAATACAAAACCTGCCGCCACAAAGCGGTAGGTCAGTCGCTCCAGGGTCAGCAGTGGCAGGCCGCTGTGCGGGTCTTCTGCATTGCGGATACGTGTCTCTGCACGGGTCAAAAACCAGGCATGAACCACGGCAATGCCGAACAGGCCATAACATGCCACACCAAATGCCAAGTGCAGTGCCAGCCAGGCCGAAGCGGTGGCGGGCATTGGGCTACCGGGGAAGAAAAATGCAACCATGACTGCTGCTGCGCCCACCACGCACAGGGTCCATCGGGTTGGAAGTTGCGGGAAGATCTGGCTCTCCACCGCATACACCGCAGCCACCAACCAGGCGGTAACCGACATCGCGGGTGCAAAACCAAAATACGGTCGCTCACCCAGCAGTGTGATGGAGAGAACGGCGCCGTGCAACAACCAGGCCAGCACCACCCAGATGCGCGCAGCCCGTTCGTTCACATGGGTGGTGCGTACGGCCGGCCAAGCATAGGCGGCAGCAGCCAATACCGACAGAATCAGGTTAGAGGGAGGCGCACTGGCTAAAATCATGGGTACAGTTTAGCGTTTTGCTTTCTGCACCGGTAACCATCCATGGCCTCAGCCCTCTCCGACAAACTTTCCCGACTCGTTAAAGAAATGCGCGGCCAGGCCCGCATCACTGAAACCAACGTCACCGACATGCTGCGCGAAGTGCGCATGGCCCTCTTGGAGGCCGACGTGGCCCTGCCCGTGGTGCGCGATTTTATTGCCCGCGTCAAGGACAAGGCACTGGGCCAGGAGGTAATGGGTTCTCTGCAGCCAGGCCAGGTACTGGTGAGTATCGTCAGCAAAGAGCTTGCCGCTACTATGGGGGAGGGGGTGAGTGACATCAACCTCGCTGCCCAGCCGCCCGCCGTGATCCTGATGGCTGGCTTGCAAGGCGCGGGTAAAACCACAACCACTGCCAAACTGGCCAAACACCTGATTGAAAAGCGCAAGAAGAAAGTTCTAACAGTCTCGGGTGACGTGTACCGCCCTGCCGCCATCGAACAACTCAAGACCGTGACGGCCCAGGCTGGCGCCGAATGGTTCCCCAGCTCACCCGACCAAAAGCCTGTCGATATTGGTCGCGCTGCGTTGGACTATGCCAAAAAGCACTTCTTTGATGTGCTGCTGGTTGACACGGCGGGTCGTTTGGCCATCGACGAAGTGTTGATGGCCGAAATCAAGGACTTGCACGCTGCCCTGAACCCGGTGGAAACCTTGTTCGTGGTGGACGCCATGCAAGGCCAGGACGCGGTCAACACCGCCAAGGCATTCAAGGAAGCGTTGCCGTTAACCGGCATCATTCTGACCAAGCTTGACGGTGATTCTCGCGGTGGTGCGGCATTGTCCGTGCGCCAGATTACCGGTGCACCCATCAAGTTTGCGGGTACCAGTGAAAAGCTGGATGGCCTGGAGGTTTTTGATGCCGAACGCCATGCCGGCCGTATTCTGGGCATGGGCGACATCCTGGCTTTGGTGGAGCAGGTGACTGCCGGGGTGGACGTGGCCGCCGCACAAAAGCTGGCCGCCAAGGTCAAGAGCGGCGCTGGGTTTGATCTGAATGATTTTCTGGCCCAAATCCAGCAAATGAAGCAAATGGGAGGCCTGTCCAGTCTGATGGATAAGTTACCCGCCGCCATGACTGCCAAGGCCGGCAACGTGGACATGGCGCGCGCCGAAAAGGACATTAAGCGCAAAGAAGGCATCATCCACAGCATGACGCCACTGGAGCGGCGTAAACCCGAACTCATCAAGGCCACCCGTAAGCGCCGCATCGCTGCTGGCGCTGGGGTGCACGTTCAGGAAGTCAACCGCATGCTCAAGGAGTTTGAGCAGATGCAGGACATGATGAAGAAGATGAAGGGCGGCGGCATGATGAAGATGATGAAGCGCTTGGGCGGCATGAAGGGCATGCCAAAAACACCTTTTTAACCGCTAGCCCTCGTGCGCATTACGTGAGAAGCTACGTTATTTGTAGCAATATTTAACTTTTCGTTACCCATAAAAAAACGGCAAGACAGATTTCTGTCTTGCCGTTTTGCTTGGTGTACTAGGGTTTAGTAGACGTCGTGCTGTGTGTTGTACACGTTGAACTTGCCGGTAGGAGTCACCAGGGCCTTGTCCTTGATCACGGCCTTGAGCTTCAAGGTCTTGTCGTCAACGACCACAATGGCGGACTCTTCGTTGGCAGCGCTCCACACCGAGAACCAGACTTCGTCGCCAGCCTTGTTGTACTCAGGTTGCAATACGCGCTTGACGCCCTTGCCCAGTGCCGCCCACTCGGCGATTGGCAGCATCTTGAAGCCGTTGTCCAGGTTCTTGATGTCGAACACGGCGATGGACTGGCTGATCTTCTCATCGGGGTTCAGAGCGGCATCAACCCACAGGTGAGTGGATTTTGGATGGCTCTTGATGAACAGCGAACCACCGCCAGCGCCCTTGAGCGTTCCAACAACCTTCCAGGCAGTTGCTTTGTGCTTGACAGGATCGGTTCCGATCATGGAGATGGTCTCATCACCCAAGTGACTGGTCGCCCAGACAGGGCCGAACTTGGGGTGAATGAAGTTGGCACCACGACCGGGGTGAGGCGTCTTGCCGACTTCCACTATGGCAGCCAGCTTGTCTTCCTTGGTGTCGATGACCGCGATCTTGTCAGAGGCGTTAGCGGCATCCATGAAGTAGCGGCCGGTCGACTCGAAGCCGCCGTCGTGCAGGAAGCGTGGTGTCTTGATCATGGTGACCTTGAGGTTTTCCAGATCAGAGTAGTCCACCATGTGCACCATGCCGGTTTCCTTGGCATTGACCAGGAACTCAGGACGGAAGTTGGAAGAAACAATAGCAGCCACGCGTGGCTCGGGGTGGTACTCTTCGGTGTCGGAGGTCATGCCGCGGGTACCCACGATGCGCAAAGGCTTGAGCGTGTCGCCGTCCATCAGCACATACTGGGGTGGCCAGTAGGCGCCGGCAATGGCGTAGCGGTCTTCATAGCCTTTGAACTTGGAGGTCTCCACCGAACGGGCTTCCAGACCGACCTTGATTTCGGCTACTGGGGTAGGCGTTGTCATCCACAGGTCGATCAGCACGATCTTGGCGTCGCGGCCAATCACGTACAGGTAGCGGCCCGACTTGGACATGCGCGAGATGTGCACCGCATAGCCGGTATCGAGAATCTTCACAATCTTCTTGCTGGCGCCGTCGATCAGGGCGATCTTGCCGGCATCACGCAATGTGACCGAGAACAGATTGCTGATATCCAGATCGTTCATCTTCTTGGTGGGGCGCTTGTGCGGGTCCACCAATAGTTTCCACGTGGCCAGGACTTCCTTCATGCCCATTTCGGGTGGCTGAGGGGGCTCGTGCTGGATGTACTTCACCATGATGTCCACTTCATCCTTGGACAGCGTGCCGGAAGTGCCCCAGTTGGGCATACCCTGGGCCGAGCCGTAGTAGATGAAGGTGTGGAGGTAATCGGAACCCTTTTCCAGGGTAATGTTGGGTGTCAACGGCTTGCCAGTTGCGCCCTTGCGCAGCACGCCGTGGCAGCCAGCGCAACGCTCAAAGTAAATCTTGGTGCCGAGCTGGAATTCGGTTTCCGTCATCGCCGGGGACTTGGGGTTGATGGTTTGGTGCATGGTCACCGCACCCAAGGGCGATGTACCGCCGATTTCCTGGGTGGACAGCAGTGGTTCCACCTTCTTGGCGGGTTCTGCCGTCTGGCTGCTGGCCATCATGGGCAGTACCGCCAATGCGGCACTGACCAGGGCCAATTTGATGTTCGTAATTTTCACGAATCTCTCCTAAAAACGTATATCTTTAATGGGAACCTGTACGGTATCACTGAAATACACGCGCAGGGAGCATGGATTTAATCCAGAATAACTTTCACTAGAAATTTAATGTTAAAAAAGTTGCAGAAAATGCGGCCCTGTCAGGACCATGTCAGGCGTGTTGCAGGGCCACATTGCCGCGCAGGGTGTAACTGCGCGTTTCGGTAATTGTTACATCCACCATTTGTCCCACCAAGCGCGGTGGAGCAGCAAAATTCACCACGCGGTTGCATTCGGTGCGCCCCATTAGCTCGCCACCGTCACGCTTGCTATTGCCCTCCACCAAAATGCGCTGCACCGTGCCCAGGCGGCTCTCAGAGATGCGGGTGATGTTGGTGTTGATGGTTTCCTGCAAATGGTGCAGTCGGCGCAGCTTTTCTTCATGCGGTGTGTCGTCGGCCAAATTGGCTGCCGGCGTGCCGGGGCGGGGGCTGAAGATGAAGCTGAAAGAGTTGTCAAATCCGACGTCGTCAATCAGCTTCATCATCCGGGCGAAGTCGTCTTCCGTCTCACCGGGAAAGCCCACGATGAAGTCCGAGCTCATAGCCATGTCGGGGCGAATGGCACGCAGCTTGCGCACCGTGCTCTTGTATTCCATGGCGGTGTAGCCGCGTTTCATGGCCATCAAAATCTTGTCGCTGCCGTGCTGCACGGGCAGGTGCAGGTGGCTCACCAGTTTGGGCAGTTTGTCGTAAGCGGCAATCAGGCTGGGTGTGAACTCGTTGGGGTGGCTGGTGGTGAAGCGCAGGCGCTCGATGCCGGGGATGTCGCTCACGTATTCCAGCAGCGTGGCAAAGTCGGCCATCTCGGCGGTGTCGCCCATGGTGTGGCGCCAGGCGTTGACGTTTTGACCCAAGAGCGTAATTTCCTTCACGCCTTGGTCGGCCAGACCCGCCACTTCCACCAGTACGTCTTCGAACGGGCGGTTAATTTCGGTGCCGCGCGTGTACGGCACTACGCAGTAACTGCAGTACTTGTTGCAGCCTTCCATGATGCTGACAAAGGCGCTGGCGCCTTCCACCTTGGCTGGGGGCAGGTGGTCGAACTTCTCGATCTCGGGAAAGCTGATGTCCACCTGCGGGCGGTTCTGCGCTACACGGGCGTTGAGCAGCTCGGGCAGGCGGTGCAGGGTTTGCGGGCCAAACACCACGTCCACATAGGGCGCGCGTTTGATGATTTCGGCGCCCTCCTGGCTGGCCACGCAGCCGCCCACGCCAATTTGCACTCCCTTGGCTTTTAGGTGTTTGATGCGGCCCAAGTCAGAGAACACCTTTTCTTGTGCCTTCTCGCGCACCGAGCAGGTATTGAACAAAATCAGGTCGGCTTCGTCCACGTTCTGCGTGGTCTCATAGCCTTGGGCTGCGTGCAGTACATCGACCATCTTGTCCGAGTCGTACTCGTTCATCTGGCAGCCAAAGGTTTTGATGAATACTTTTTTGCTGGTCATGCGGACCTCTTTTTTTGTGGAATACTATGAATTCAGTAGCTGCCAACGCAAGTTCTACGAGGGCTAGCGGTCTATTTTTCTTGTAAGTCACTGGCCGGATGGTCCGGCAATGGCCGTCAATGCGATACCGACCGCCTGTCTATTTGGCGTCGGTTGATGCAGTGGATCCGGACATTGCTGTGCCTGTTTCGCCAGAGGCGGGCACAGTATCAGATATGCAATTGGGCGGATAGGTGGGCTGTAGTGCAGCTTGCCAGGCGCGGGCCGGTACAGTGGTGAAGCGAAGGCAGCGGTTCATGGTGTATATCCAGAGGCTGGGGTAAGTAGGGTCGGGGAGGGGCAAATCCTATCACCGACTGACGTCAACGAAAAAAGCCATCGGCTGGCAACAGATGGCTTTTTGCGAAAAACTGGTGGTCGTAGGTGGACTTGAACCACCGACATCAGCATTATGAATGCTGCGCTCTAACCAACTGAGCTATACGACCGAAGCGCGTAATTATAGCCAATAAATTGCCCCCGGAAGCAGCGCAAGGGTCGGTTTCGGATCACAGGTTCTTGAATGTGGGTTGGCGTTTGCTCAAAAAGGCGTCCATGCCTTCCTTCTGGTCTTGCGTGGCAAACATGGAGTGGAACATGCGACGCTCGAACATGATGCCGTCCGCCAGCGTCCCTTCAAAAGAGCGGTTCACTGATTCTTTGGCTGCCACGGTGGCGATCTGGGAGAAACTGCATATTTGCAGGGCGGCGCCCAGCGCTTCGTCCATCAGTTTGTCCAACGGCACCACGCGGCTGACCAAGCCGGCGCGTTCTGCTTCTGCGGCGTCCATCATGCGGCTTGTCAGGGCCAAGTCCATGGCTTTGGATTTGCCGATGGCGCGCGGCAAGCGCTGCGTGCCGCCAGCACCGGGGATGATGCCCAGCTTGATCTCGGGCTGGCCAAACTTGGCGTTGTCGGCAGCGATGATGAAGTCGCACATCATGGCCAATTCGCAGCCACCGCCCAGTGCAAAGCCACTCACCGCCGCGATGACAGGTTTGCGGATGGTGCGTATGGTTTCCCAATTGCGGGTGATGAAGTCGGTCTTGTAGGTCTCGGCGAACGTGAGTTTGGCCATGGCGGTGATATCCGCCCCGGCGGCAAAGGCCTTTTCGCTGCCGGTGACGACCATGCAGCCAATTGCCGGATCGGCGTCAAACCCTTTGAGTGCGTGACCCAGTTCGTCCATCATTTGGTCATTGAGGGCATTGAGCGCCTTGGGGCGGTTGAGCGTGATGATGGCGACTTTTTCGCCTTCAATCCGGGTGGTGATGCATTCGTAGTTCATGGTGGTCTTTGGGTTGTGAGCAGAAATTTAAATGATGCGTACCGCGTGCCTATTGTGGATCCGGTTGGGGCGCGAGCCATGCATCCACCAAAGCGGCGTCACGCACCGCCAGGCGCACGGCCTGGCTGGCCTTGGGCAAGGAGAGACTCAAGGCGAGCAGGCGCTTGTCGCGCGCCACCGTGGCGGTCACTTTCTTGGCGTTGCCGGCGTACAGGGTGAAGTCGTCCAGGCTTTGCAGGCGCCATGCGCTGTTGCTGTTGCCCAGTGCCTGAATGGCGATCCATTCGTCACCGCTGGCAAAACCAGCCTGCTCGGCCACACCGCCGCGCAGCACATGCTGAATGAAGAGGCCATTGCCTTCCTTGACGCGCAGCCCCAACTGCTGGGCCACCTGGTTGGGTTCCTGGTGCACCTGGATACCGTGCTTTTCCAGCAGAGTGGTAATCGGCAGGTCTTGGGTACTGTGCACCCATTGCGCCAGTTCCCGCGCGTACGAGCGTCCGCTGAGTTGCTCCAAAACCGCTAGCAGATCCGCCTCAGCCATGGGGCCGCCGTCGCAGCGAATCCACAGTCTGCGCATCACGGCGTCAAGCGTGGTCTTGCCTTCGGCGCGCAACGTGAGGTCCAGGCACAAACCTACCAGCGAACCCTTGGTGTAGTAGCTCACGGTGGCGTTGGGGGTGTTTTCGTCCTGACGGTAGTACTTGATCCATGCATCAAAACTGGCCTGGGCCACGGTCTGCACCTTGCGCCCGGGTGTTTGCGCCACGCCGTTAACGGTCTTGGTCAGCAGTTTGAGGTAGGTGGCGTTGTCGATGCGACCGGCGCGGCGCAGCAGAAGATCGTCGTAGTAGCTGGTGAAACCCTCAAAAAACCACAGCAGCTCGGTGTAATTTTCTTGGGTGTAGTCGTAGCGCGCCAGTTCAGCAGGACGCAGACGCTTGACGTTCCAGGTGTGGAAGTATTCGTGACTGATCAATCCCAGTAGCTGGGTGTAGCCCTCGGGTTGTTTGTGCACGGTGGGCGCCAACGTGGTGCGCGGGAGGCGGGGCAAGTCGGCGCGCTTGCAGATCAGTGCAGTGGAATTGCGGTGCTCCAGACCACCGTAGCCCTCGGCCACGGCATTGAGCATAAATACATAGCTTCTATATGGAATCGGGCTCTGGCCCTCGTCTTTGCTTCCTGTTTTGCTATTCTTTTTAGTGCAACCCGCATGCCAGAAGCGAATCTCGGCCTCGCAAATGGCCTGGCTGTCAGCCAGCAACTGGGCACCATCAAAGCTCGGTGGAGCACCGGCCACCACAAAACGGTGCGGGATGCCGCAGGCGGTGAAGTTGCCGCTCCAGAACGGCCCCATTTCGACCGGGCAATCCACCAGGGTGTCGTAATTGTCGGCGCAGTAGCGGCCAAAGCCGCGCTTATTGACCTTGACCGGTTCTAGGCTGGTGGCCACGGACCAGTCGTCCATGTATTCGCCGGCTACCAGTTCCAGTTGGTGCGGCGTGTCGCATTGGCCGTCCACTTGCAGGCACAGACTGGTGCCATTGAAAAAGCCACGGTCCGCATCCAGCCAGGCAGTGCGCACCGACGGGTCATTGGCGTATACCTCGTACTGCATAACCAAAGGCTCGCCCGGCTTGCAGTCCATCTGCCAACTGGCTTTGTCCAATTGCTGGACTTCCAGCTTTCGCTTGCCTTGGCGGCATTGCAGGTTTTGCAGGTTCTTGGCAAATTCGCGCACCAGGTAGCTGCCCGGAATCCACACCGGCAGGCGTAGCGTTTGCCGGGTGGCCGGTTGCGCCACGGTCAGCGTGACGGTGAATAAGTGGGCATGGAGGTTGGCTACTTCCACACGGTAGTGGATGGCAGGGGCAGCGTTTCGGCGCATCCGATCAACTCTTGGAATCGGTCAGCAGCTTTTCGACCTGCTTGGAATCAATGGCGCCGGGTACCCGGTTGCCATCGACAAACACCAGGGTAGGGGTGCCGGTGATTTTGTAGTTTCGGCCCAAATCCACGTTGCGGCTTAGCGCGGTGGTGTCGCAGCCCGCAGGCAGGGCTGGAATAGCCTGGTCCCGCACCATCCAGTCCTGCCAGGCCTTGGCTGGATCTTTGGAGCACCAGATGGCCTTGGATTTTTCGGCAGAATCTGCGCCCAGAATGGGGTAGAGGAACATGTAGATCGTCACGTTGTCGATCTTTTGCATGTCACGCTCAAAGCGCTTGCAGTAGCCGCAGTTAGGGTCTTCAAAGACCGCCAGTTTGCGCTTGCCGTTGCCGCGCACGATGGTAAAGGCGTCTTTGATGGGAAGTTCATCGAACTTGATGGCAGTGAGCTTGGTTACGCGTTCTTCCGTCAGATTGCGTTTGGCGCGAAGGTCGATCACGTTGCCTTCGATCAGGTAGTTGCCCTGAGCGTCGGTGTAATAGATTTCGCTACCGTTGATGCGCAGCTCATACACACCGGGGATAGGCGTTTTGCTGACCTCATCAATGGACTTGATCTGGGGCAGGCGCTCCAGAATGGCTTTGCGGATGGTGGCTTCCTGGGCCGTGGCGCCATGCGCCAGCAGGACGGCGACGGCGAGCAGTAGGGATTTGAGGAGAGTTTTCATGCGTGTTTCTTGCCTTGTGTTGCAGGTTTGCCCAGCACGCCCATGGCGCGTCTGGCAACCCATTGTTTGATCGGTCCGCTGTGTTCAAAACGGTTCATGCCCCAGTTGCGCATGGCTTGCAGGGCGGGATGGGGGTTGGTGAACAACTGCTGCAAGGCATCGTTGGCCTGACCCATCACCGCAAAGTCGGCCTTGCGCGCGCGCTCGTATTGCCGCAGTAGCTTGGGGTCGCCCACGCTGCGCCAATACGGACGTGCATCCAGCACACGCACTAACTCAGCTACGTCGGCCAGGCCCATGTTCAGCCCCTGACCAGCCAACGGGTGCATGTTGTGGGCGGCGTCACCCGCCAAAACCCAGGCACCTTGCTCCGAAACACCGCTCCAACGTCGGGCCACAGCCTGTTGCAGTGGCCATACCTTGCGATCTCCGCTGAGTGTCAGCACGCCGAGCGCGCCGTGGCTGGCGGTTTGCAGCGCCTGACAAAATTCTTCGGCCTCCAGCGCCTGCAGGGTTTGTGCGCGTTCTGGAGATACAGACCACACAATGGCGCACAAGTTCCCTTCTGGCCCACCTAGGGGCAAAAAAGCCAGGATCTCACCTTGGTGGAACCACTGTCGGGCCACTTGGGCGTGGGGTTGGGCGCATCGTACGCGAGTGGCCAGAGCCCATTGGTCATAAGGTTTGACGTCCCAGTCCACCCCCCATTCTTGACGGGTGCTGCTGGTGCGACCTTCGCAAACCACGGTGAGGGCCGCCGGTTGTGGGGATTCCACCACTTCAATAAAGGGCTGAAAGCGCACGGCTTCTTGCAGCCGGGCTTCCAGGGCCGGCACGTCAACAATCCAGTTTAAGGCGTTTGAGCCGCTCTCCGACGCATGAAAGGCGACCTGGCCGCCGTCGTCTTCCTGCACCTGCATCGACAAAACCGGCGTGGCGTCAGATGTGTCTGGCCAGCAGCGTACGGCTTCAAGCCATTGCCGCGACAGCAGGTTCAGGGCGTAGGCCCGCACATCGGGCAGCGGAGCCGTCAACACTGCCACAGGCTTGTCGGCAGGTGCGACCAAAGCCACGCGCAACTGCTTGGCCGCCAAGTGCAGGGCCAGCGTGCGCCCGACAATGCCGGCACCCCGGATACAGATATCAAACGGTTGTGTCATCAGTGGATTGTAAAAGCCGGTGCAAAGCAGTGCTGGTATGCCTGCCCATGCCACTCAGTCAGACGGACTTTGTGTGTGCAGCTCAGAGGCTTCGGTGGGCACCGCCTCCAGAAAGCGGATCGGGCGGCGGGTGTGGGGGGACATGCTCTCCAGCAGGTCACTCAGGTCGTCGAGTACGCGCTCGGCCGGGACCGGGATCTCGTGCAGCAGGACACAGGCGGCCTGGAACTGCAGCGTGACCTCTGGCACCAAGCCGGGCAGGGGGATCAGACCGGAGGCAATCAGCTTGACCATGCGCTCGGTCAGCGCCTTGCGTGTGGACACCCCCTCCATCAGCAAGCCGAACTGCGCCGTGCCCACGCGCCCGGCAGGGTCCACGTCGCGCAGGATGCGCTGAATCTTGACTACGGCACGCAACAGACATTGTTCACCCGTGGTGTCGCTAAAGACTTCTCGGATCTTGTCGTGGTTGACAACCCGCACCACAACCAAGGCCAGCGGCTCGCGGTTTTCAATGGCGCGCAGCACAGCCTCTTCCAGATGGGTTTGAAAAACCTCAGCTGTTAATAGTCCGGTCAGAGCATCCTGGGTGGGCAGGTGGTTGGCGCGCACCACCAGTTCCTTGCGGTCATGGGTGATATGGCTCAGGGCATACAGCATGATGGGCACCGTCAGTGCAATACCCAACGAGGCCCAATAGCGCACCTCCCACAGCACCGGAAGCATGCCGATAGCCTCGCCCACCATGTAGATCAAGCCCAAAAATTGAGGGGCCAGAGCCAGCATCAGCCAACGCGCCACCATCGAGCCGCCTCGCCAGCTCAGAAAAACGGCAATCAGCCCGACCACAGTGGCAAACAGCATAATCATGCCGCAAACCCGATCCGCGACGAAGCGGTCCATGACAGCAAAGGCCAGTACCGACGCAATCGTGCCCCAGCCCACGCTGGACAGGAAGCGGTCGAAGCGGTGGTAATGCACAAACAGGGAGAAAACGTTGCGAATGAACAGAAGCGCACAGCCCACCGCGATTACCGGCAGCGTACTGGATGCCAAGTTGCCCAGTTCGGGCACGTTGCTCCATAAAAAAGCATTGAGCACTCCGGAGATCTGGGCGATGGTGACGGCTACCAGCAGGCCGAACAGCGACGCCCAGCCGTCGATGGCCTTGCGGTGCTCCAGGTAGCGCAGGATCGACAGGGCGGCCAGACTCAACAGTGCACCCAGCATCAGTCCCAGGCTCAGCAATTCAACTTGGCGCTGCCCATCGCGCTGCTGGCCAGTGGCCAAGCGAATGGGCAGGCCCACTTGCTTGAAATTGCGAACCTGCAGGTAGACGTCGTGTGGCGCGTCACCATTAATCTGGAGATCAAAATCGGGGTACAGGCCCTTGGTGCGCCACTCGGAATGTGGCAGGGTGTCGCCCGCCCGCTGCACGGTCCATTGACCGTTGGAATCCAGTTGGTAGAGCGCCACCATGTCCACAAAGGGCAGGGGCAGGTTCAGGGTCCACGCTGCTTGCGAATTGGGCGCGCGCACCAGGCGCAGCTTGATCCACAGGGTGTTGTACTTGTTAAGGGGAAAGTGACCCAGTGCAGGTGCGGGGGTAAAGTGGGCGGCGCCACCGGCCACTAGGTCGATGTTGGCGTGCGAGCCCTCGTCGATCCAGGTCTGGATGGGGGTGTTGACTTCCAGCACGGGCGTTTGGTCGTTCAGCACAATCGCATTGTCTGGCACCGTGTTGGCAGCCCATAACGGGCTGGCACACAGGCACCAAACCGTTAGCAGCAGGCGCGCAAGCAGGGATGGCATACACTTGTCTCCGCCGTTTTTAGAGGTTTTTATTGGTTAGTAGTGTGGCATTGTAGGCTTGCCCGATGTCGATCTATTCACCCCAGTCAATGCTCTGTACCATGCCGCAACTTTCGCCAGGAATGGTCAAGATTACTTGTACTTTTTTGAATCGAACTTTAACTTTCAATGTCTGTCGAAATCTTTGAAGCCAGTCCGTTAGTCAGTGTTTTGATCCGCAGCATGGATCGCGCCAGTTTGTCGGATGCCCTTACGTCTGTGGCTGCGCAGACATACCCCTCCATAGAAGTTGTCTTGGTGAATGCAAAGGGTGACGGACACAGCGATGTCGGGCAGTGGTGTGGTCGATTCCCCATTCGTTTTGTCGGAACCGCCGGTGGGTTGGGGCGGAGTGCGGCGGCGAATTTGGGGCTTGAGCAGGCGCACGGCACGTATTTGATGTTTCTGGATGATGACGATCTCATTGACGCTGAACACATTGCGTCATTGGTCTCCATATTGGCCGAATCTCCCCATTTCAAGGCGGCGTTCTCAGGCACGCGCGTTGTAGACGCCACGGGCGCAACGCTGGGAGTTTATAACCAAGACTTTTCGGGAGCGCAGTTGCTAATCGGGAATTTATTGCCCATCCATTCTGTTCTTTTCAGCCGTGAACTGGTGATGGCTGGGTGCAGGTTTGACGTCACACTCGAAACGTACGAGGACTGGGATTTTTGGCTCCAGGTCTCACAGCTTACGGATTTTGCAAAAACGGGGAAAGTTACTGCGGCTTATCGCTCGTTTCTGGGAGATTCGGGTATGGCGCACCCGGAACATCGCCCATTGCAAAGGCAGAGAAGGTCAGTAGTTTGGAGAAAATGGTGGCCATTTTGGAGCGTTGACAATCTGGATCGCTTGGCATTGGATTTGGAACAAAAGCAGGAAGAAAAAGAGAGGGAAAACGCGGAGCTCAGAAGTGCATTCGATCTGCAGATTGATAAGAATGAGCAGTTGCAACACGACGTTGCCGCATTGCAGCAGTCACTGGGCGAACAAGTGCAGCAGGTGTCCAGTCTTGGTCTAGAGGTTGCTGCGCTCGATGTTTCTTTGGCGGAGCGGGACAGGGAGTTGACCCTTCGGGATATGCAAATCAGGACCCTGAACGCAAGCATTCAAGAAATGCTGTCGTCTACCAGTTGGAGGCTCAGTGCGCCCATACGCCACGTCGGTCACTGGATGGGGGTGTTGCGTCGAAAAGTCAGTGCGGTGAAATTGCTCGCCAGGTTAACCTGGCAATTTCTTCGACGTGATTCGATTGGCAATCAGGTAGGAGACGCCTATCGATTCGTTCGACAAAAGGGTTGGCCTGGAATAAAGCAGCGGCTGGCCCGAAGAGCGCCCAGCACACCCAGCACACTGAGTCCGTTAAGTTTCAATTCACTCGTGGCGACTAACGGACTACAGCCAAGCGAAGCGGTGAGAGTGGAGCGAAATGACTATCTGCCGCTGGCATCCATCGACGTAGACAAATATGCGTATTTCTTTTTTGACGTGTTTGACACCGCAGTGATTCGATTGCTCGAAAAGCCGGTTGATATCTTCAAATACATTGGATGTATGGCGGGGGCAAACGACTTTGAAAACCAAAGGGTTAACCAAGAACGCAAAGCGCGCGAGGTGAACAAGTCGCACAAAGACATCAAGTTGACCGAAATATACCGGGGCTTCAAAGGGGCTGACCTGAAGCGTGAAATAGATGCCGAGTTGAAATTTTGCATAGCGCACCCCGAAACGCTCGCCTTTTATTCTGATCTCGTCGCCAAGGGCAAGAAAATTTACTTTGTTTCGGATATGTACCTCGACCGGGAAACGATCGGGAAGATTCTTTCCAAAAACGGATTCAACATCTACGAAGAAATCTTTGTTTCGTCCGAAGATGATCTGATTAAAGGCGACGGCAGCCGGTTTGCATGGTTAAAAAACACAGTTCCTGATTCTGTCGGTACAACTATTCATATTGGGGACAATCATGTTTCCGACTGGGTTCAACCACGCCAGCATGGATACGATGCGTTTCATTTCCTGGAGAGCATTGAGTTCTACCGTCATGATTCCTTCCTGTTTTCAAAAGCCCCCTATTTGATTGAAGAAAACAGCTTGGGGATTTCCTTTATTCTGGGTATGTTCAAGTACTGGAAGTCGGGCTTCTTGCAGGAAAAACCCGGATATTGGAAGCAATTTGGCTTCTTCTATGGTGGGGCGCTGGTCTGCGCATTCTGTGAATTTGTCAACAGAACCATCTTGAGCGCCAATCTGTCCACGTCACGGGTCTTCTTTCTTGCTCGAGACGGTGACATCATGAGTCAGGTCTACCGCTTGTTGCATTCTGACTATGAACCCGTCTATTTGTTGGCTTCCCGTCGCTGTATGAGTTTGCCTGCGTTGAGTACTTTCAGTCCAGCTGACGATGGGGATGCCCTCAAGTTGTTCACCACCCCAGTTGGAGTTGCAGGCGTGAACGACCTGATGGAACGGTTTGGATACGAAGACCTGCACGACTTGAGAGACGCATTGATCGATTTGGAGTCCAGGGGACTTCTCCATAGCGAGTTGGAAATTCAGCAATGCGTCATTGATAACAAAGATTCGATATTGTCCAAGGCGGACGCGGAACGGCATACCTTATTGCGCTACCTTGATGTGATGCATTTTTTTGAAGACACCGATATTGTCATTGCGGACGTCGGCTGGGGAGGGAGTATCCAGAATGCGCTCATGAAGTTACTGAAGCAGTCGGGAAAAGGCCCTCGCAATTTGCATGGAATCTATCTTGGTGTCGGCGATCAGGTGGCGCACGAGGAGTTCAAGACAGGCTTCCTGTTCCAGGGAGACCGATCCCGTTTTGCTGAGTTTTTGAATCTGATCGAACTGCTCACTTCGTCTCCAAGAGATGGAGTTGTGAGGGTTGAAGAGGTTGATGGTGCATATGTATCTGTGACCGGGCGAAAGAACGCCGATGAATCGAAGCGCCAAATTATTGCTGCCGAGATTCAGGCAGGGATTCTGGAGTTTGCGCAAATTGTCAGGGATCGCAAGATTGGCGATTTGAGCTTCTTGAAACCCCGCGATTTCGAAGCACTTTTTGGCGCGCTACAAGTGCATCCATCGGAAGAAGATGTGGAACAGCTCGGTGGTGTGAAGCACGCCATGACTCTGGGCAGCCATTTCGGCGACCATGTGCTTAACAAGAAGGGATGAATGTCGTGGCAAAGCTCAAGATCATCACGGTCGTCATAGATCCGGCAATGTATGAAAGATTCTTTTCGCTCAATCCGGTTCTCAAGGGCTGTGATCTGGTCTCAATAGATAACCGCCAATTCAATCGGGGATTGCCGATTATTTACAACGAATTGATAGCGCGCTATCTAGATGAGGATTGTTGGCTGCTGTTTGTCCACGAAGACTATGAAATCAAGGCTGGGCTGTCAGTTGTTGATACTTTGGATAAGACCCATGTTTATGGGACGTTCGGACTGAATTTCGAAAACAATTCACCTGCCCCCTATGGGCGCCATATTTGCAGTAATAAAGATGGAAGTCGTGCTGTGGAGGTTGGACACGTGGTCTCACAGCCGGTGGCAGTTCAGACGCTGGATTGCCAAAGTATCTTGGTGCACACGACGCTTTTGCATAAAAACCCCCAGCTGCGTTTTGATGAGCGACTGACGTTTGATCTCTACGCCGAAGACCTTTGTATCAATGCGAAGCACAAATTGGGAATCACTTCAATGGTGTTCCCACTGACATTCCAGCATTACTCGCATGGCAGCATCACAGACCGGTATCACTCTGGGCTGCGCTACTTGGCAGAAAAATACCCTGATGTAGCGGTGGCCGGAAGTTGCTCATTCATTGGTGGTCGATCGGCAGACCTTGAAAAGTATTTTGTCTATGGCGTTGGACAGGTTCAGCCAAAGCCGGCTTCGCCGACCTTCTTGTCGAGGCTCAAAGGCTATTTGGGCCGATTCCGACGGGGTCATTACAATCCCTAGCTACTCCCCCGGACCTAGCCAAGCCTTAAAACGGTGTAAAAACCAGTGATGTCCTGCTTGCCGTTACTGGCCTTGCATTCACCTGTGCGCTGACTGGGCTCCCCGACAATGCTCCATTGGCCGCAATGGGTTTCTGATAATTAAGGATATTTTCATGAGTTTGAAGTGCGGCATCGTAGGCCTACCCAACGTCGGTAAATCCACGTTGTTCAACGCCCTGACCAAGGCCGGCATTGCTGCCGAGAATTACCCGTTTTGTACCATCGAGCCCAATGTGGGCATCGTGGAGGTGCCCGATGCGCGGCTCGATGCGCTGTCCGCCATCGTCAATCCGCAAAAGGTGCAGCGCGCTATCGTGGAGTTTGTCGATATTGCGGGTTTGGTGGCTGGCGCCAGCACCGGCGAAGGCTTGGGCAACAAGTTTCTGGCCCACATCCGCGAGACCGATGCCACGGTCAATGTGGTGCGCTGTTTTGAAGACGACAACGTGATCCACGTCGCGGGCAAGGTAGACCCGATTTCCGATATTGAAGTGATCCAGACCGAGCTGTGCCTGGCCGACCTGACCGCCGTTGAAAAGGGCTTGCACCGGGTCACCAAGCTGGCGCGCTCGGGCGACAAAGAAGCCATCAAACTAGTGGCCATTCTGGAGAAATGCCAGGCCGCATTGGATCAAGCCAAGCCGGTGCGTACGCTGGAGTTCAGCAAGGAAGAGCGTCCGCTACTGGACCAGTTCTTTTTGATCACCGCCAAGCCCGCCATGTTTGTGGCCAACGTGGCCGAAGATGGCTTCGAGAACAACCCGTTTCTGGATCGGCTGAAGGTGTTTGCGGCGTCGCAAAAAGCACCGGTAGTGGCCATCAGCGCCAAGCTGGAAGCCGAAATGTCGGAGATGAGCGACGAGGACCGCCAGATGTTCCTGGAAGAACTGGGCCAGACCGAGCCCGGCCTGAACCGCCTGATCCGCTCCGCCTACACGCTCTTGGGTCTGCAAACCTACTTCACCGCGGGTGTCAAGGAAGTGCGTGCCTGGACCATCCATGTGGGCGATACGGGTCCGCAAGCCGCCGGTGTGATCCACACCGATTTTGAGAAGGGCTACATCCGCGCCCAGACCATTGCGTTTGACGACTTCATCAACTTCAAGGGTGAACAAGGCGCCAAGGATGCGGGCAAGATGCGCGCCGAAGGCAAGGAGTACGTGGTCAAGGATGGCGATGTAATGAACTTCCTGTTCAGTTCTTGAGGAAAATCGGGCGCCTGCCCTCGTCAAATATACATAAGCAGCTATTTAAACAATAGCAGCTATGCCGATCATTGCAACCGTCATGGTCACGTAGCGGGCAAACTTGCCAATTGCCATGTAGGCCACACAGGGCCAGAACGGCAGCTTGAGCCAACCGGCCACCGCGCACAGCGGGTCACCCACCCCGGGCAGCCAGGCCAGCAAACAGGCCTTGGGGCCGAGCTTCTCAAGCCAGACCAGTGCCTTGGTGTGGGTGGCTGAATGGTGGTACTTGTTTACCGCTTGGTGGGCACCATAGCCCATCCACCAGTCCACCGCGCCGCCCAACGTATTGCCCACAGTGGCCACTAAAACCACCGGCCAAAACAGGCTCGGGTTGAGCTGGACCAGACCAAACACCACGGGCTCTGACCCCAAGGGTAGCAGCGTGGCTGAAATGAAAGACACCACAAACACGGTTCCCAGGCTGTACTGCGGCAGGGCGAGCAGGGCAAGCAGTTGATGAATCCAGTCGGGCATAGTGGCAGTGTAGGTGCAAGTTTTGGTTGAATTTCGGGTGCTATTTCAATTGCTGAAATTTTGGGCAGTTAGAATCAGACCGGGCTTCAGCCCAGCGTATTGCACCCACCCCAAACCCCAGGACCAGCTACCCATGCAGATCGGCCATTTCGCTTTGGCGAATTCCCTGTTTGTCGCGCCCATGGCGGGGGTGACAGATCGGCCGTTTCGCCAGTTGTGCAAGCGTCTGGGCGCTGGCTATGCGGTGAGCGAGATGGTCACCTCACGACGCGACCTGTGGGACACACTGAAGACCTCTCGTCGCGCCAACCACGAAGGTGAACCTGGCCCCATCGCCGTGCAGATTGCCGGCACCGAACCCCAGATGATGGCCGAGGCCGCCGTCTACAACATTGCGCGTGGTGCCCAGATCATTGACATCAATATGGGGTGTCCCGCAAAAAAGGTGTGCAACAAGTGGGCTGGCTCGGCCTTGATGCAGGACGAAGCCCTGGCCCTGTCCATTGTTGAAGCGGTGGTGGCAGCCTGTTCCCCGCACAATGTGCCGGTGACCCTGAAGATGCGCACGGGTTGGTGCCAGGCGCACAAAAATGCGGCGTCCTTGGCGCGCGCATTCGAGAACGCTGGCGTGCAAATGCTGGCGGTACATGGTCGCACGCGTGAGCAGGGCTACAAGGGCGAAGCCGAATACGACACCATTGCGGCAGTCAAAGCCGCAGTGCACATTCCGGTGGTGGCCAATGGCGACATCACCAGCCCCGAAAAGGCCCGCGCGGTGTTGCAAGCCACTGGCGCGGATGCCATCATGATCGGCCGTGCGGCCCAGGGGCGACCCTGGATTTTCCGCGAGATCGCGCACTTCCTGGCAACTGGCACCCATTTGGCTCCGCCGTTGGTGAGTGAAGTCAAACGCCTGCTCGTCGAACACCTGTATGACCACTACAGCCTGTATGACGAGTTCATCGGCGTGCGCTCGGCACGCAAACACATAGGCTGGTACCTGCGCGACCTGCCTGGCGGCGAGGGCTTTCGCGTCCACATGAACACGCTGCAATCCAGCGCGGACCAGGTCGCGGCGGTGGAGCAATATCTGGATACGTTGAATGAAAAAATGGATCGTATTCCCGTGCCGGGGCAAGCGACCGTAGAACGAGGACACAACAACATGACCATGGAATGTGCAACATGAGCAAGAAGATTATTGAAGACTGCGTGCGCACCAGCCTGGAAGGCTATTTCCGGGATTTGCGTGGTACTGAACCCGACGGCATGCACGATATGCTGGTTCGCGCGGTTGAAAAACCCTTGCTGGAAGTGGTGATGGCCCAGGCCGACCACAACCAGTCCAAAGCCGCCCAGTGGCTGGGCCTGAACCGCAACACGCTGCGCAAAAAACTGCTGGAGCACAAGCTGATTTCGTAAGTGGGCCATCCGCCTACGGCCGCTGTGGCCACCCCCATTTTTAACTTCGCCCGCCTCTTTATGAACGCACTTCTCTCTGTCTCCGACAAAACCGGCATCGTCGAACTGGCGCAAGCCCTGCACGCACAAGGCATCAAGCTCTTGTCCACCGGCGGCACCGCCAAACTGCTGGCTGAACAAGGCCTGCCCGTAACCGAAGTGGCCGAGATGACCGGCTTCCCCGAAATGCTGGACGGCCGTGTCAAAACCCTGCACCCGCGCGTGCACGGTGGCTTGCTGGCTCGCCGCGACTTCCCCGAGCACATGGCCGCATTGGCCGAGCACAAAATCGACACCATCGACGTGCTGGTGGTTAACCTCTACCCGTTTGAAGCCACTGTAGCCAAAGCCGGTTGCACGCTGGAAGACGCGATCGAGAACATCGACATCGGCGGCCCGGCCATGGTGCGCAGCGCCGCCAAGAACTGGAAAGACGTGGCCGTGCTGACCGACGCGTCGCAATACGCCACCGTGATTGCGGAGCTGAAAGCCAATGGCAAAGTCAGCGACAAAACCAAGTTTGCGTTGAGCGTGGCCGCGTTCAACCGCGTGAGCCAGTACGACGGCGCGATCAGCGACTACCTGAGTGCCGTGCAGGTGGGTGATGAGGTGCCTGCTGGTAACCAAGCGCCTAAGCTGGACCTTTTTCCCGGTCAAAGCAATGGCCGTTTCATCAAAGTGCAAGACCTGCGCTACGGTGAAAACAGCCACCAAAGTGCCGCGCTGTACCGCGACCTGTACCCCGCACCCGGCTCGCTGGTCACGGCCAAGCAGTTGCAGGGCAAAGAACTGTCGTACAACAACATTGCCGATGCCGATGCGGCCTGGGAATGCGTCAAAAGTTTTGATACCCCGGCTTGCGTGATCGTCAAACATGCCAACCCCTGCGGCGTGGCGGTTGGCAAAAATGCGTTGGAGACCTACAGCAAGGCATTCCAGACTGACCCCACTTCGGCCTTTGGCGGCATCATTGCCCTGAATACGGAGCTGGACGAAGCGGCTGCGCAGCAAATTTCCAAGCAGTTTGTCGAAGTGCTGATGGCCCCCAGCTTCACCGCTGCGGCGCTGGAAGTGTTCAAGTCCAAAGTCAATGTGCGCATTCTGCAAATCGACCTGCCCAAAGGCGGCACCAGCGATTGGGACAATGGCCGCAACGCCATGGACATGAAGCGCATTGGCTCCGGCATCTTGCTGCAGACCTCCGACAACCATGAGTTGACCTTGGCCGACCTGAAAGTGGTCACCACCAAGCAACCCACCCAAGAAGAGTTGAACGACTTGCTCTTTGCCTGGAACGTGGCCAAGTTCGTCAAATCCAACGCCATCGTCTTCTGCAAAGGCGGCATGACCATGGGCGTGGGCGCAGGCCAGATGAGCCGTTTGGACTCGGCCCGCATCGCCAGCATCAAGGCCGGCCACGCCAACCTGTCACTGGCCGGCACCGTGGTCGCCAGCGACGCCTTCTTCCCGTTCCGTGACGGCCTGGACGTGGTGGTGGACCAAGGCGCCACCTGCATCATCCAGCCCGGCGGCTCCATGCGCGACGACGAGGTGATCGCCGCCGCCAACGAACGCGGCGTGGCCATGGTGTTCAGCGGCGTGCGCCACTTCCGCCATTAAGCGGTTGCTGTGCGCCACACGATAAAGGCCACCTTTGGGTGGCTTTTTTTATGCCAAATCGGGCTCTAGCCCTCGTGAAATATGCGTAAGCAGCTATTAAAAGTGTAGTGCAGTTGGTGCACTGCGCCTGCCGATCATGCTCCTATTGGTTGCGTGCGGCCAACAACTGCTGGCGCAGCGGCGTCGCCAGTGAGCGGGGCAACATCACCACCCGGTCTTTGCCCCCCTTGGCGTCACGCACGATGATGACGTGACGGTCAAAATCGACATCTTTGATGCGCAGGCGCATGCATTCCATCAGCCGCATACCGGTGCCGTAAAGCAGGCGGGCCATCAACGCGGCTGGGCCGTCCATGTGCGCCAGTAGCCCAGCCACTTCGTCTTTGGTCAACATACTGGGAATGCGGCGCTTTTGCGTAGGGCGGTTAACGTCATTGAGCCACGGCAAATCGACGTCCAACGCGTGACGGTAGAGAAACAACAGGGCACTAAGCGCCTGGTTGTGGGTGGATGCCGAGACCTTGCGCTCGTTGGCCATCATGCTCAGAAACGCCTCAACGTCATGGACGCCCATCTCTCGCGGGTGGCGCATGCCGCCGGGTTGGGTTGCGCTCCAGCGGACAAAAAATCGCACCCAGTACAGGTAAGCCTTCTCGGTCTTCAAGCTATAGTGCATGTACCGAACCCGCTCGCGAACCTGATCGAGCAAGCGGGGAGACTGTAGTGGAGGCGCACCGGGTTTCATGGAAAATTTATACCTGTTTATCTATCCAGTATATGGATTGAAGAGCCAACAGGCAAGCGGGTTCCGCTGTTTTTTCCAAAAAGATGTATCGTCACGTTCCGGGTGTATCAACCGGGCTGACCAAACTAAATTACGTTTGCTGACAACATGAGCAGTGCTGCCAAACTCGCAGAAGCTGGATTCTTCTTAGAGCTCCTGGACGCTCTTGAAAAAAGGAAACGCCCACTCACTCATGGTTCGGCATCAGCGCTGGAAGTGTCGTATTTGCTTGGTGCCGTCCTCAATTCCCTTTATTCCGCGCTTGAGCAGGCCAAACCATTTACAGGCGTTGAGGCAATCAAGGCATACAAGGCTGCTCACTCGACGCTACTCGGCGGTCAAGGTATTCGCAACATCACCATTCATGAGAAGCACGTCGGCATTGATCACTCCGGGTACATACCGCCGCAGGGAGACGCAGTTAATTTTGACCTCCGCAAAACGCCACGCTTAGTTCAAGAAGAACGATCAGCTTCAAAAGGGGTCGCTCTACACATCGGCGCCACTCACTACATTGAGTATGAAGGCAAGCTTACGGATGTCACTGAGCTTTGCTTTCAGCAGTTCTATGAGTTGCGCGCATTCCTTATTTCATGCGGCGTTGTCACCCAACAAGGCGCTCAAGCGGACAGTCCCGCCTCCGGCGTGCCTGCCGCTTAGCTTGAGCGTTAGGGCTCATGGTCATGATCTCAGCAGACCCAATCGAAATAAGCCCAGCAGAGTTCGAGCTAGCGGTAAAAGGCATCCTGGATGCCGCGTCTGAGTCACTTGTCAGTTACCAGTCGAAGCATCTCGATGCTCTGTCCGCGGCGGACGGCGATTACATCATTGACGTAACTGCAACATTCAAGGCCTTAGGCGCTGAGTTTTGCGTTCTAGTCGAGTGCAAGCACCACAAGCGCAAAGTGGAGCGCCAGGACGTCCAAGTTTTGCATGCCAAGCTATTGTCGCTTGGAGCACAAAAGGCAATGCTGTTCTCTACGTCTGCTTTTCAATCAGGGGCCATAGAGTTTGCGGATGCGCACGGCATTGCGCTCGTACAGCTAGCCTCCGGAGCAAGCACTTGGTTCACAAGGAGCGCTGGTGAAACATCTCCGCCGCCGGCGTGGGCAAACAACTCTACGTATGTGGGATGGTGGCATCATGGAAACTGTAGAACCGTTCTGTCCGACGAGCGCGCCGAGTACATTCGTCAAGCGCTGGGCATCCCGCAACTTGAGCCCTAACTCAAGCGTTGAAACCGATCCCTCAGCAGGCTGAACGACTTCTTTTCACTTTGGGCTACTCCAGCTTTCGCAGCATTGCCACTTACTTGAATGTCCGCTGAACCACTGCAACCAGCCATTGGCGGGGCCCAAGCTGGCCAGCGGAATAACGCCTGCCCTGCACAAGGCCGTCGCATGCCAGAAAATTCAATGCCAAATAGGCCGCTAGCCCTCGCAGAATCTTCGCATGCAGCTATATTTGTAATAGCAATCGCAAGTCATTGAGCCGCAACCCCGGCTGCTGTGATTTCGCCATTGGTGTGTGCCGCATTGTCGATGCGCGCGGCACCATGTCAGCGCTTGTACAGCCCGTTCTCGCTGGTCCACGGCTCCAGTGACAGGGCTGCGGCGCGGCGCGGCGCTGGGCATAGTGGGTGCATACTATTGGCATTAGACCAATAAACAGGGGGGGGGCAGTGCGTGCGCTGCCGCATGATGAAATCCGCGTATTTCTTCCTCGCCACACCGGCTGCCAGACGACGTTTTTCGTTCGTCGTCGGTGTCTATATCGTCACCTGGTTGTCCACCTGGTACCTGGCCGGGCTGCTCAACCAATCGGATAGCGTGAGCCTGTGGTTCCTGCCAATGGGACTGCGGTATTTCTGTCTGCTGGTGTTCGGTCTGCCGGGCATGATCGTGGAATTGATCACGTTTGGGTGCTTCTGGCTAATCCAGTTATTGATGCCGTCCCACCCAACTGTGGGGGAAATGCTGTTTGAACTGGCTTACCACGGGGCCGCATCGTTTCTGGTGTTCCTCATGGTCATTGTGCCGGTGCGCCGCTGGAAGCCAGTGCCCTGGGACTTTACGCAAGCCAGCGCGACGGCTTTGCTGATAGGGTCGGCCTTTGTGATGTGCGCGCTGGAGGCGCTGGCCGGCTCTTATCGCCTTTTGTACACCGGCATCATCGCCCGGTCCGAATGGCCAGATGCCTATTTAAACTGGATGCTGGGTAACTTCGTTGGCGTCATTACCCTGGTTCCCATTCTGTTGGTAAGGGCTTGGCCGCGCATCCAGCACTACATCGAACACGGAGACGGGTTTCATTTAACTTCCAGCCACTTGTCCATCCGAGCGGCGGACCGAAACACAGCGCTGGCCATGGTGGCATCGCTCGTGTTGGTGTTTGGTATTCCCTGGTATCTGGGGTTGAAAGCGCACTTTCCGCTCATGGCTTTGTTTCTCCTGTTGCCGTTGGTGACCGTCACCATGTTGTATGGAATGCGCAGTGCCTTGCTGGGGGCGTTGATCCTTGATTCCGGCCTGGTGATTTTGATGGCGCTGAACGGACTGGCAGAACAGGCCTTTCAGTACCAGTTCGTCATGATTGCCATCGCCGCGGTGGGTATGTGGCTGGGCGGGGCCGTAGATGCCCGTGAGCGGTTGCTGCTGCGCTACCGTGACTTTGCCAGCATATCCAACGACTTGCTTTGGGAAAGTGATGTGCAGGGCATTCTGGTGAATGCATCCGGCGGCTTGGCGGATCACGATGTGCCTATGTTGGGGTATTCGTGGTTGTCTATCCTGGGCGAGCGAACTGAGCCAGATCAACGCATGGCACTGCAGCAGGCGTTGGCCAATCACGAGGCGTTTCAGAACGTGGAGGTTGAACTGACCCTGGTGGACGAAGCATCGGGTCCGTGCTGGATTCGACTCAGTGGCCTGCCGCTGCGGGACGAAACGGGTCGTGTGCGTGGTTTTCGCGGCACCGCAATCGACGTTTCGCAGGAAATGTTGGCCGATGCGTTGATACGCGACTACAACGAGACCTTGATCCTCGAGGTGGCCGAGCGCACGGCACAGCTGGAGCAGGCCAATGGCGTACTGTCGGAGTTGTCCAACACGGACGGTTTGACAGGGCTCGCCAATCGCCGCCGCTTTGACGTGTTCTTCGCCCACGAATGGGCGCGTGCGTTGCGCAACCGCGAATACATTGCGGTTTTGCTGTTTGATATTGATCACTTCAAAAAGTACAACGACCACTACGGGCACCAGGCCGGTGATGCCTGTTTGCAGGCCGTTGCCAATGCTCTGCGAGCCTGTTCCCGGCGTCCCAGCGAGCTGGCGGCGCGCTATGGCGGCGAGGAGTTTGTCATTGTTGCTGCCGATGTGGATGCAGAGGGCGTCCACCGGCTGGCTGAGGTGGTGCGCCAATCCGTTGAAGCGCTGGGCATCGTGCACGCACCGTCATCCTACGGGTTGGTGACCATCAGCGGTGGTGTGGCTATAGGCGTACCAGAAGAGGGTATGCACAAGGAAGCGTTACTGCACCACGCCGATGAAGCGCTGTACCTTGCCAAGACGCAAGGGCGCAACGCCACCCGGATTTTTGCCGGGTAACAGTCTGGGCGCGACTACATTTGCGAGGAACCGCTTCCGCAATGCCGCCGGCTGTTGATGCGGTTGTTGTAACGCAAGCGTCCTACGCCGCCAGCAACTGCCGCAGCACATAGGGCAGGATGCCCCCGGCGCGGTAGTAGTCCACCTCAATTGGCGTGTCGATGCGCAGCAGCAGGGTGTGCCGCGACGTTGTGCCGTCGGGCCGGGTGATGGTCAGCTGGGCCTCGCTCTGTGGAGTCAGGTTTGCGTTGGGCACAATGTCAATTACTTCCTGGCCCGTCAGGCCCAGGCTTTGCCAGCTTTCGCCGGCCTTGAACTGCAGCGGCAACACGCCCATGCCCACCAGGTTGGAGCGGTGGATGCGCTCAAAGCTCTGCGCTACCACGGCTTTGATGCCCAGCAGTTGCGTGCCTTTGGCAGCCCAGTCACGGCTGGAGCCGGTGCCGTATTCCTCGCCAGCAAACACCACCGTTGGAATCTTGGCGGCCATGTAGCGGCTGGCTGCGTCAAAGATGGATATTTGTTCTCCGGCACCTTGCGGCCCCTGGTACAGGGTGACGCCGCCCTCCAAACGGGAGCCATCGGCGCGGACCGCCAGCATCAGGTTTTTGATGCGCACATTGGCAAACGTGCCGCGCACCATCACGTCGTGGTTACCCCGGCGCGAGCCGTAGCTGTTGAAGTCGGCCTTTTGCACGCCGTGGGACTGTAGCCACAGGCCAGCCGGCGAGCTCTCTTTGATGGCACCGGCAGGCGAGATGTGGTCGGTGGTGATGGAGTCGCCAAACAACGCCATGATGCGTGCACCGTGGACTTGTTCGGAATCATTTCGGCCGCTAGCCCTCGTCGGATCTACATGAGCAGCTCCTGAATCCATAGCGAAATCATCAAAAAATGGCGGCTCTGCAATGTAGGTGCTGGCCGGCCAAGTGTAGGCTTGGCCCGATACGCCCTTGATTTTTTCCCACAGCGCGCCGGGCTCGGTGGCCACCTTGGCGTAATTGGCGCGGAAGGCTTTGCCCTTCATGGCAAAGCGCATCAGGGCATGGATTTCGTCGCTGCTGGGCCAGATGTCGCCCAGGTACACGTCACGTCCGCCCTTGCCTTTACCCAGGGGCTCGGTCATCAGGTCGCGCATCACGTTGCCGGCAATGGCATAGGCCACTACCAACGGTGGGCTGGCCAAAAAGTTCGCCTTGATGTTGGGGTGGATGCGCGCTTCGAAATTGCGGTTGCCCGAAAGCACGGCGGCGCAGACCAGATCGTTCTGCGTGATGGCGGCGTTGAGCTCGGGCGTTAAATCGCCCGCGTTGCCAATGCAGGTGGTGCAGCCGTAGCCCGCCAGGGTAAAGCCCAGCTTGCCCAAGTAGGGCAGCAGGCCGGCCTCTGTCAGGTATTCGGTCACGATGCGCGAGCCCGGAGCCAGGCTGGTCTTGATGTGCGGCGCTACTTTGAGCCCCGCCTCCACCGCCTTCTTGGCCAACAGCCCTGCCGCCAGCAATACGCTGGGGTTGGAGGTGTTGGTGCAACTGGTGATGGCGGCAATCAGCACGTCCCCATGGCCCACCTGGATACCGCTGTGGGTGTGTTGCGGGGCGACTGCGACGGACTTGCTGGCCTCCAGCGTGGGGCGGTTTTGCACCATCTCGACAGCGGGGCGTGCACTGCCCGCAAGTAGCGGCGGCGCCAACGGTGCGACAGCGCCCGCGCCGTCCTGTGCGGCCTGCACCTCAAAGCGCGTGTGCAGCCGCTCGCTGGGCTGGCTGAAGCCGTTTTCGCTGGCGGGCTTGCTGAACAGGCTGGCAAACTGCGTGGCCACTTGGCCCAGATCAATACGGTCTTGCGGGCGCTTGGGGCCGGCCAAGCTGGGTGTGACCGTGCCCAGGTCCAGCCGCACCACGCGGCTGTAGGCAATGTCTTGCAGGCTCTTGGGTGCGCCGGCGGTGCCAGGCACGCCAAACATGCCTTGGGCGCGGAAATAGCCTTCAAAGGCGTCGATCTCGGCCTTGGTGCGACCCGTGCCCCTAAAGTAATCCAGCGTGCGCTCATCCACCGGGAAGAAGCCCATGGTGGCACCGTATTCAGGCGCCATGTTGCCGATGGTGGCACGGTCTGGCACGGCCAGGCTTTGGGTGCCTTCGCCAAAAAATTCCACAAAACTGCCCACCACTTTTTCACGGCGCAGTTGCTCGGTCACGGTCAGCACCAGGTCGGTGGCGGTCACGCCCTCACGCAGGCGCCCGGTGAGCTCAAAGCCCACCACGTCGGGTGTCAGCAGGTATACCGGCTGGCCCAGCATGGCGGCCTCGGCCTCGATGCCGCCCACCCCCCAGCCCACCACGCCAATGCCGTTGATCATGGTGGTGTGGCTGTCGGTACCAACCAGGGAATCGGGGTAGTAAAGTTTGTCCTTGGTTTTGTGCACGCCGCGGGCCAGATACTCCAAATTGACCTGGTGCACGATGCCAAAGCCGGGTGGTACCACGCCAAAGGTGTCAAACGCCTGCATGCCCCACTTCATGAACTCGTAGCGCTCGCGGTTGCGCTGGAATTCGAGCTTCATGTTGATGTCCAGCGAGTCTTTTTGCCCATAGGAATCCACCATGATGGAGTGGTCCACCACCAAGTCCACTGGCACCAGCGGTTCGATGCACTTCGGGTCTTTGCCCAGGCGCTGGGCAGTGCTGCGCATGGCAGCCAGATCGGCCAGTAGCGGCACGCCGGTAAAGTCTTGCAGCACCACGCGTGACACCACAAACGGAATCTCTGCGCTGCGCACGCCCTGTGCCTGCCAGTTGGCCAATTCGGCCACATGGTCAGCCGTTACTCGCTTGCCATCGCAGTGGCGCACCACGCTTTCCAACACGATGCGCAGCGAAACGGGCAACCGGTGGACGTTGGGGTACTTCTTGGCCAGTGCCGGTAGCGAAACCAGCGTGCCGGATTTGCCTGAGGCGGTTGTGAAAGGCTTGAAGGTGTTGCTGAAAGCGTGCTTCATGAATGGCTCCTATGTAATAGTTGGTTTGCGTCTGATACCAGCAAGCATCTGCATAAACTGTAACAATCTTGCGAACAATGCAAATCCTGCCTGAAACGCCCCGTACCAAGGGAACGTCTGATCCACGTGCTTGGCTGAGCACACGTTACCAATCGGTGCGCGCCCACACACTGGCGCTGTCTGCGCCACTGTCGCCCGAGGACCAATGCGTGCAGTCCATGCCGGACGCCAGCCCAACCAAATGGCATCTGGCCCACACCAGCTGGTTCTTTGAGGCCGTGGTGCTGCAGAACTTTCAGGCTGGTTATGCGCTGTTTGACCCGCGTTACCTGTACCTCTTTAATTCCTATTATGAGGCCCTGGGTCCGCGCCACCCGCGCCCGCAACGCGGCCTTCTGACCCGTCCCCCGCTGGTCGATGTGCAGGCCTACCGCGCACATGTGGACGCCGCCATGCTGACCCTGCTGCAAGGGGCTGATTGCGCGCAGTGGCCCGCGCTGGCGGACATGGTGGAGTTGGGTTTGCAGCATGAAGAGCAACACCAGGAACTGTTGTTGACGGACATCTTGCATCTATTGTCCTGTAACCCCCTGCTGCCCACCTACCAAACCCCTGTGGCAGATGTGGGCATGAATGCTGGCTGTGCCGCACCCCTTCAGTGGCTGGCAGTGGCCGGTGGTCTTTGCAGCGTGGGTCATGCGGGTGTGGGTTTTGCGTTTGACAACGAGACACCGAAGCACCAGGTGCTGATGCACCCGTTTGAGATCGCCAACCGGCTGGTGACCTGTGGCGAGTATCTGGACTTTATTCAGGACGGCGGTTACCGCAATCCGCAGTGCTGGCTGTCCGACGGCTGGGCCGCCGTCAACAACCAGGGTTGGGTCGCACCCGCCTACTGGCTGGCGCCCGGTGATCCGCGCGCGCCCAGCGCCCAGTGGCAGCAATTTGGCCTGGGCGGCGTGCATGCACTAGACCGCGCCGCGCCGGTGACGCACCTGAGCTTTTACGAGGCCACCGCCTACGCCGACTGGGCCGGTGCCCGCCTGCCCACCGAGTTTGAATGGGAGGCGGCAGCATCGTTACCAGCAATGACCCAGATGCTGGGCAACGCCTGGCAGTGGACACGTTCGTCGTACGACCCCTATCCCGGTTTCAAACCCCGCAGCGGTGCGGTGCGCGAGTACAACGGCAAGTTCATGGTGGGTCAGCAAGTGCTGCGTGGTTCCAGTGTGGTCACGCCGCCGGGACACAGCCGCACCACCTACCGCAACTTCTTTCCGCCGGGGGCGCGTTGGCAGTTCTCAGGCATCCGGCTGGCAAAGGACGCACCATGAAAGACAATTTGGCGTTTGCGGCACATCGTGCAGATCCGCTGGATGACATTGCAGCCAACGAGGTTGATACCGATGGCGCGGCGGCGCCCAGTAGCTTTCTGAACGACCTGCAGGCCGGACTGGCCCGCAGCCAGAAAAGCATTTCGCCAAAGTATTTTTATGACGAGCAAGGTTCGACCCTGTTCGATCGCATCTGCACCCTGCCGGAGTACTACCCCACCCGCACCGAGCTGGGCATTTTGCAAACGCATGCGCATGACATGGCCGCGCACATGGGCCCTCATGCGGAAATTGTGGAGTTTGGCGCCGGCTCTTTGCACAAAGTGCGCCTGCTGCTGGATGCCATGGAGCAGCCGCGCCGCTACATTCCCATCGACATTTCTGGCGACTACCTGAACGCGTGCGCACAGAGCCTGCGGCAAGCCTATCCGTCGCTGGACGTACAGCCCCACATTGCAGACTTCACAAAGGAGATTGTGCTGGCGCAACAGGCACCGGCACTGGGCCGGCGCGTGGGGTTTTTTCCTGGCTCAACTTTGGGCAATTTTGAGCCTGGCGAGGCGCTGCGTTTTTTGCGACAGTGCGCGCGGGTTCTCACCGGCGGCGCGCTGCTCCTGGGCGCCGATCTGGTCAAAAGTCCCGCCGTGCTGCACGCGGCCTACAACGACACGCTGGGCGTAACGGCAGAGTTCAATCGCAATATTTTGGCCCGCGCCAACCGCGAGTTGGGTGCCAACTTTCAACTGCACCAGTTTGCCCACAGCGCCTTTTACAACGCTGCTGTGCAGCGCATTGAGATGCATCTGATGAGCACCTGCCGACAGGCCGTGCAGGTGGCAGGCAACGCCTACACATTTGCCGAAGGCGAGACTTTGCACACCGAAAACTCCTACAAGTTCACTGTGGATGGCCTGCAGCAGTTGGCCGTACAGGCTGGGCTGACACCGGGCCCGGTCTGGACCGATCCGGCGCGGCAGTTTTGCCTGCTGTGGCTGGATGCCCCCACCCATCATGCCGGTTAATACATGGCGAATCGGGCTCTAGCCCTCGTAGAACATACGTAAGATACTATAAAAAGTATAGTAAACCTCTGCTCTTTGTCAGTGCTTCTATCGGGCTTGCATCAACGAACCCAGCATCCCCATCAAATCGGTCGTATGACCCAAACCACCCTCGGGGGCGGTGCCGTGGGGCGTGAGGTGGTCAATCAGGCCGGGCAGGATATGTGACAACTGCTGTGATGCCTGGGCCGGGTCCATACCCAACTGGCTGGCAATATTGCCCAGAGTGCCGCTGCCCAGCACACTGGCAATCTGGTCGGCAGAAATGGGCAAGTTCTGACCCTGACCAATCCACGAACTGATGACGTTGCCCAGGCCGGCCTGGTTGAATTTTTCGGTCAGGCCGTTGAGCCCGCCCAGTTCCGAGTTATTGGCCAGCAGGCCGCCCAGTACCTGGGTCAGCCCGCCATGTTGTTGCAGTTGGCCGCTCATCGCGCCCATAACCGAATCAAATAATCCCATAAAGTGCTCCTGAGTTGCGTTGGATAAGCTGAATCGTAACAAGCCTGTGGGTCTGACGATACCGCAGGGTCAATTGGTAGGCGGGGGCCGCATCCACACCGCGGCCACCAGTGCGGCGGCAAGCATCTGCGCCAGCGCAATCGTGACCACTGATCCATCCCAGCCCCAACCCTCATAGGCCAAACCCGCCGCCCAGGTGCCGACCGCACCACCACAGTAGTAGCTCATGTAGTAGATGCCGGTGGCCAACGAGCGGCCTTCGTTCACGTTCCTGGCAATCGAGCTGATGGTGGCCGACTGGCACAAAAACACCCCGGTGGAGCACACCGCCAGCCCCGTCACTACCAACCACAGTGAAGGTGCCAAGGTCAGGGCAAGGCCGGCAGCGGAGATGGATAACGCCCCGAGCATGGATTTCATGAAACCCAGCTGGTCGATATGGCGCCCCGCCAGCGGTGTAACGAACACGCCCACCAGGTACACGGTAAACACATTGGCCAGGCCGGCGGCCGTGAGGTTGAAGGGCGCCTGGGCCAGGTGCAGGTTCACATAGGTGAAGGTTCCCACCAGCGAAAACAGCACGCAAAAACCCACCGCACAAGCGGCCATGAGGCGTTGGTTGCGCAGGTGGCGCAGCAGCGTCTGCAACACGCCGCTGAAGTTGCGGTTGGCCACAAAATGACGCGACGCGGGCAACGCCCGCCACACCAGCACGGCACCGGCCAGGTTCATGATGGCCAGTGTCACAAAGGCGCCGCGCCAACCCATGAGGTGGCCCAAATGGCCAGTGATGAATCGTCCGCAAAAACCACCCATGACGGTGCCACCCACATAGGTGGACGTCATGCGCGCGAGGTTGCCTGCGCGACTTTCTTCCGACAGATAGGCAATCAGCACCACCACAATGCCTGGTACGGCCAGTCCCTGCAAGAAACGCAGCGCGATCAGCATATTGAGGTCGTGTGAAAGGGGAATCAGTGCCGTGGGCACCGTCAACGCAAACAGCGAGGTGCAGATAATGCCCTTGCGCCCCAGCGCATCGGACAACATGCCCATAAAGGGTGATACCAATCCCACGGCCAGTACCGTGGCACCTACGGTCAGCCCGGCCTGCAGGGCGGTGGCGTGGAAGTCGTCCATCACCATGGGCAGCACAGCCTGCACGGAATAGACGTTCAAAAAAGCAAAAAAACCAATGATCCAGACGATGGGGCGAGTCACCTGCACACCGTCCCCCAAAAAGAACAGTCGCAGCGTGTTGGTAGCCATGGACCCTATTTTAAAGAGTTGGTGCCTGGAGGGAACGCTGCAGAAAAATAGGGCAACGCCAGCCAAGGCCACGGTCATAATGCCAGTGTGTCCAGTATTGCGAGGCTATATGCAACAAGATCCGTGCCAGGATTGCATTGAAAAGCGACAGCTGGAGCTGATCCAGCGGGTGGGGCGGGTCGGCTATTGGGAATACGACGCGCAATCGCAATCCATGGCATTGCCAGAGACTTCGCAAGAACTGTTGCACAGTATGGTGGGCGGCAGCCACGACAAATGCCACTCGTTGATGAAGGTGCTGCCGCAGGCCGAACGGCGGCGCCTTCTCGCTGCACTGGACCAAGCCCATGCCAAGCGTCTGGCCTTCAACCTCGAAATCACCATGTCCAACGGGACTCCCAAGCCTGCCCATATGGTGGTCCGTGGTGCACCGTTGACGGGACGGGGTGGCATCGTGGGAATTGCAGGCACGTTTCAGGACATCACCCAAAGCAAGCACATAGAGAGTGAACGGGAAGAAGTCATCACCCAGATGCAGGCCTTGCTGGACGCTCTGCCACAGGGGGTGAGCGTGATTGACCGGGAGTTGAAACTCATCCTGTGGAACCGGCGTTTCTTTGAAATTCTGGGGTTGCCGCAAAACATGGTCTATCGCTATGCAAGTTTTGAAAATCTCCTTTTGTATAACGCCATGCGGGGTGAATATGGCCCCGGAGACCCCCAGCAACATGTGAAAGACCTGGTGGATCGCGCCCGGGCCTTTCAGCCGCATCGGTTTGAGCGCCCCCAGACCGGCGGGCGCACGGTACTGGTTGAGGGGTTCCCGTTTCGGTTTGGTGGCGAGGTATCGGGCTTTGTTACGACCTACACCGACATCACGGAGCGCAAGCAAACAGAAGACCAATTGACCCGCCAGCGCGACGTGATGAAGACCGTGATTGACAACTTCCCCGGGGCCATTTCCTTGTTCGATGCCGATCTGCGCATGGCCGCTTGCAATGCGCAATTCAAGACCTTGCTGGAACTGCCTGCGCAGTTGTTTGAAAAGCCTGATGTGCACTTTGAGGATTTGATCCGCTTCAACGCGCAACGCGGTGAATACGGCCCCGGCGATGTGGAGACGTTGACTGCCGCCAGCATGGCGCGCGCCCGCAACTTTCAGGCCCACCACATCGAACGGGCGCGTCCGGGTGGCACATGGCTGGAAGTGACCGGTACGGTGATTCCCAGTGGCGGCTTTGTTACCAGCTACATCGACATCACCGAACGCAAGCAGGCGGAAGAGCGCATTCGTGTGTTGGCGTTGCAAGATGCGCTAACCGGCTTGCCCAACCGCCTGAGTCTCAATGAGCAACTGGAGCAGGCCTTGCAGCGTGCCCAGGCCAATGGCAGCGAGTTTGCCGTGCTGTTCATGGACCTTGATGGTTTCAAGAAGGTCAATGACCAATGTGGTCATGATGTGGGCGATGCCCTGTTGGTGCGGGTGGCTCACCTACTGCGCGAAACCGTTCGCCAGACCGATGTCGTGGCGCGTCTGGGGGGGGATGAATTCATTCTGCTGTTGCACGATATCGCGGGTACCGGCATGGTGGTGTCGTTGGCGGACAAGATTGTTGCCAGCATCGGCGCGCCCACTACCCTCAATGGTTTGCCGGTTCAGGTGGGGGCGTCCATTGGCATTGCGATCTACCCACAGCACGGCCTTACCCGTGAGATGCTATTAAAAGCGGCCGACCAGGCCATGTACGTGGTCAAGACACATGGCAAGAGTGGCCACCGGCTGGCTGGTGCTGCCGAATAATCGCCTCGCCGCTGCGGTGTTGGCGTCAACGGGGTGCGATACTTGAGGCCCTGTTTCCCGCATGAGATGACGATGCAGCAACCCCTGGTCAAGCCCAAAAATCCAAACTTTTCCTCCGGCCCCTGTGCCAAGCGCCCTGGCTACGATGTATCAACCCTGGCGCTCGACACCCTGGGCCGCTCCCACCGCTCCGCGTTGGGTAAGGAAGCTTTGGGGCGGGTGTGTTCTGAGACCGCCCGCATTCTGGGCTTGCCTGCGGACTACCGCGTGGCCGCGGTGCCGGCTTCTGACACTGGCGCGGTGGAAATGGCGTTGTGGTCGCTGCTGGGTCCGCGCGGCGTGGATGTGCTGGCCTGGGAAACCTTTGGCGCCACCTGGGTGAACGATATCGTCCACCAGCTCAAGCTACCCCACGTCAACGTGCTGGAGGCACCCTACGGCTCGCTTCCCGATCTGGCCCGTGTGAACTTCGACAACGATGTGGTGTTCCCCTGGAACGGCACCACCTCGGGCGTCAAGGTGCCCAACGGTGACTGGATTGCGGCTGATCGCGCTGGTCTGACCATTTGTGACGCCACCTCGGCCGTGTTTGCCATGGACCTGCCGTGGGACAAACTTGATGTGGTGACCTTTTCCTGGCAAAAGGTGCTCGGAGGCGAGGGCGCGCACGGCATGCTGATTTTGAGTCCGCGCGCCGTTGCGCGGCTGCAAGAGTACACACCGCCCTGGCCCATGCCCAAGATCTTTCGCATGACTTCCAACGGCAAGCTCAATGAGGGCCTGTTCAAGGGCGACACCATCAACACGCCCTCCATGCTGTGCGTAGCCGACTACCTGGATGCCTTGGCCTGGGTGGACCGATTGGGCGGTGTGCAGGCCACCATGGCGCGCAGCGAAGCCAATCTCAAGATTGTTGCCGATTTTGTCGCCGCACACGACTGGATCTCCTTTTTGGCAAAAGACCCTGCCACACGGTCCAACACCAGCGTTTGCCTGACGGTGGATGTGACCGACGCCCAGGTCAAGGCGATGGCGCAATTGCTGGAAGCGCAGGGCGTGGCGTTTGACATTGCCGCCTACAAAGATGCGCCAGCGGGCATTCGCGTCTGGTGCGGCGCAACGGTGGATGCGGACGATTTGCGCGCGCTGCTGCCATGGTTGCAGTGGGCCCACGCCCAGGTGACCCGTCACTCAGTGCAGCAATAGTTCCACCACGGTTTCCCCTGGACGGCTCTGAAAATTGAGCTGGGCTCCCAAAGCCTGGGCGCGCTCGTGCATGGAATTCAATCCCCCGCGGCGAAGCAGCTGGGTGTCAAAGCCGCCGCCGTTGTCACAGATGCGGATGCGCACGCCGGGTGCGCCAGCTCCATGGGGCGTAAGTGTGGGGGCGGCGTCAACCCGCAAGATGCTGGCGTGGGCGTGTTGCATGACATTGGAAAACGCTTCGAAGAAAATGAATTGCAATTGGCGCATGGCCGATGCGTCGAGCTGCGGCAGGTTGGGCAAGAGGATCACGGCCCATTCCAGCGTCAAACCCATGGCGCGAAAACGCGGCTCCAGCCGGTAACGCAAATTGGCCAGCAAAGCGGTGATGTCTCCGGGCGGCAGGTTCAGCGCATCAATCGACAACTTCAATTGGTCCAGCGAGTCGCGTAGGGTGAGCAGAACTTCATCGGGGTTGGAGTGCCCCGATTGCAGTTGGCGAATGGCAGAGCTGATGTGGGAGCCCACGCCGTCGTGCATGTCGCGCAGAATGCGGGCGCGTTCCTGGGTGCGCGCCTGTTCACGGGCAATCAACTCCATGCGCTGGTAGCTTTGTGACAATTCCAGGTCTTTGCGCTGCACCCGCACGGAAAGTGAATCGAGCATGTCACGCACACGCAAATTGGCCGTGCGGAACCGGTCGATGGCAATGGCGCCCAGCGCCAATCCAAACAGGGTGGCGGAATAGCGCAGCAGGGCCTGGTTGGTAAAGGAGTCTGCAATGCGCATGATGTAAAAGTCATGGATTCCTATTGGCACGTTCACCACAAACGCCAGCGCAACCACGCGGTGCATGGTTGTTGCCGCGTTGGCGGCTAGCGCCAAAAATAATAGGGTGGAAGGAATAAAAATCACGGCAAAGGAAATTTGCCACAGAGTGAGCAGCAGGGGTGCTGGGACACTGATGGCGGCATAGGCCACCACCGGGCCGCTCACCAGCAGAGTGGTCAACAGACCTTTGACCCAACGGCTGGTGCGGTGGTGTTCCCAGCCGGCCACGTTGTGGCAGAACAGCAGCAGGGCACTCATCCATACGCCCAGGGACATGTTCACCACCACACTCCACCACGCCCAGGGCAATGGTGTGCGCTCAATCAGGGTGTCGCCCACAAAAAAAGCCCATGAAAATTCGGCCAAGGCGGCAAAGAGGTACAGGTTGTCCCGAACGCCACGACGCTCTGGGCGCGGATCGGTATGGCTGATCCACAGCACTGCAGCAAAAGCCCCAACCACCAGGCTGAACACCGCCAGTATGGCGGACCCCCCCACCCGAAAGGCAAATTCTTTGCGGTACAAGTCCTCTACGCCAGAAACGGGGCCTACCCACACCACGGGCATGCCGGAGCGTCGGCCACTGTCCGAGCGGATCACCACTTCCAACTGGTTGTGGGGCAAAAGCAAATCGGCGGGAATGCGGATAAAGCGTGGAACCTTGGCGTAGTCGCCAATGCCAAGGGCGGCGATGTCGCCATCTCCCTCCAGCAACTTGCCATTGAGTGTGACCCGATACGCATTGCCAAGGCGGTAAAAATACAGCCCCCAGGCTTCATCAGTCGTTAGTGGCCCATCAAATGAGAGGTCAAATTGCCCCACACCCGACAGGCCTCTGTGGTGAAAGTCCCAGCCGTAGGGCAAATCCACGGTGGCGAAGGTCGAGACACCATTGATGGATATTTCCGCCTTGGCATGCTCCAGGGCCAACGGGGCGTCCTGGGCCCATAGCGCGGTGCTGCAGCACAACAGCAGCAGAGCCCTCCCCCAAAACCGACAGACAAAGCGCATGGACGCATCGTATCAAGTCAGCCGGTTGTCTCTCCAAACGCTATGGCCGGGTTTCCTCGTGCCCATTTGCGTGCCGGGCAAAGCGGCCCTGCTCGCGCGGGTGCACCGGATCGCTGGTGCCCCAGGGCCAGCCGCCAAATTGCGTGCGGCGGTAGTCGGCAAAGGCCTGGTGGATTTCGGCCTGGGTGTTCATGACAAACGGGCCATACTGCGCCACGGGTTCGCCAATGGGACGCCCCTGCAATACCAGCAGTTCGACCGGGCTGGGGCCGGCAACCAGTTCCACAACGTGACCCGCGGCCAGTTCGATGGCACTGGACGGTGGCACGGCCTGACCGGCAATGGTCAAAGCGCTGCCTGCAAAGAAATACAGCATGCGCCGCGTGCCCTGGCCGCTGGCAGCGGGCAGTGTCCAGCGTGCGCCTGCATCCATTTTGAGGGTCCAGATGGCCAGGTCCGAATCAGGCTCTGATGCCCATGAATCCGGCGGCGGTGGCAGGCCCTTGGCATGGCCCAGGGTGCCCGCCACGCAGACGACTTCGGTGTTGTGGCCCTGTGCGTCCTGCGCTGTTACACGGGTCATGTCTTCACGCCAGAACATGGTGAAGTGGGGCTCCACCATCTTGGCTTTGGCGGGCAGGTTGAGCCATATCTGGAACAGCTCGGCCGGGTTGGGCTGCCCGGTTTGCACGAGCGGGAACATTTCGCAGTGCACAACGCCCTTGCCGGCGGTGAGCCATTGCACATCGCCCCCGCCAAAGCGGGCCGTAGCGCCCAGCGAATCGGAGTGGTCAATCAGTCCCCGGCGGGTGATGGTGACGGTTTCAAACCCCCGGTGTGGGTGCGAGGGGAAGCCGGGAATGGTCTGCCCGTGGTACATGCTCCAGCCGTCTTTCTGCGAAAAGTCCTGGCCCAAATCACGCCCGTCCAGCGGCGCATCCGGCCCCATGGCCGCGTTGCCGCGCGGGTAGGCGTCGTTGTGGTGCACGCAGAACAAGAATGGATCCAGAGTCTGCCAGGGGAAGCCCAGGGGCTGAATACTCAATACGGGTGAGGAGGGTGTTTGCATGATGCCCATTTTTGCAGCCTGTGCGTGAGCACGCTGGCTGCGGGGTCTTCTTGCGGTAGTCCAGCCACTAAGATACCGGTGTTTCTATTCTTGGGCGCATCCCTCTTGCTGCAATCAATTTTCGGTCGTTCGGTTTTGTTGCGTTTGCTGCTGGCATTGCTGGCGACTTGCGCCTTGCTGGTGCTGGATGTGGTGCAGCGCCCCCATCAGCCCCCACAGGCGATGGCGGCCTGGCCAGTTGCCACAGCGGTGCCTGATTTGTCTACCTTGCAGGTGGTGGAGCGCGGCCCCATTCCCATGCCCGAAGGCATGGCGGCCGCCCACGCCAGTACCTTGCTGGCCATGCCCCCCGGACACCCGGCGGCGCTGACGGTATTCTGGTTTTCGGGTGACCGCGAGAGCGGCCCCAATGTGCAGATTGCGGCATCGCAATACCTGCGTGCCACCGGGCAATGGACGCCGGCGCGCTTCGTGGTGAATCGCTTTGCCATGGGCGAGCAGCTGGGTTTTGGGTTACGCCGCCTGGGCAACCCCGTGGCGTGGTTGGATGGCGATGGCCGCATCCACCTGTTTGTGGTGGCCACGGGTGGAGGTGGCTGGGCGGCGTCGCGGGTGCTGCACCTGCGCCAAAGCAGTGCAGGCAGCAGCTTGCAGGAATTGGCCTTTGCGCCAGTGCGAGTGCTGCCCTTGTCGTGGTTGTGGAACACCAGCTTTTTGGTGCGCAACGCGCCCCTGCGGCTGCAAGACGGTGGCATGGTCCTGCCCGTGCATTTTGAGCTGGGCCTGAAATACCCCGTGGTGGTGCGCATGGACGCACAAGGCAATTTCCGGGGGCTGGAGCGGGTGTCGCAACGCAGCTATGCGCTGCAGCCCACCCTGGTGATGCAATCGTCCGCCAACTGGCTGGCCCTGATGCGCGACGAGCGCCCCCACGGCAAGATCATCGCCGCCGCCACACACGACGGCGGACGCCACTGGAACGACTTGCCAGACCTAGACCTGGACAACCCCGATGCAGCAGTGGCCGGGTTGGGCCTGGCACCGGGGCAACTGCTGCTGGCCTACAACTCCTCCATCGCCTCGCGCGGCACGCTGGAACTGAGCCAATCCCGCGATGGCCGGCAATGGACACCCGTGCAGACGCTGGAGCATGGCGCGCCCGTTGATGAGTTTTCTTACCCGGCCCTGTTGTGGCAAGACGGCAGCCTGTGGGTTACCTACACGGTGGACCGCCATCGCATTGCCTGGGCGCGGTTGCGGCCCCGTGCGGGGAGTACGCCATGAACTGGCTGGATGCCGTACGCGCCACGGACACTGCCCTGATGCCCACGCTGGTGGCGCAACAGATCTGGCTGCATCTGGGCTGGAGCGTGGTGCTGGCCTGGCTGGCGCTGGTGGTTGTGCAATGCGTCTGGCCCTCCGCACGCAGCAGTACCCGTTTGAGTGCCATCGTGGCGCTGGCAGTGGGGCTGTGGGCTTGGGTGCCAGGCACGGCCTCGCCGGCCTACTGGCTGGGTTTGGCGTTTCAGGCGCCCAGTATCGTGGCCGTGTTGCTGTGTGCGGGTGCCGTGGTGCGGCGCTTGCACCCAGGCGTTGCGCACAAGCTTGCTTTGGATGATGGCGCCTGGCGTACTGGCGACGTGATGGCGCTGTGCGTCTTGGGCGTGCTGGCCGGTTGGGCACTGCTGCTGGACAGCTTTGCGCTATTGCCGTTGCAGCTGTACGCCTGGGGTTTCAGCCCGTTGGCAGTGGGGGTCATCGCGTTGGCGGCATTGTTGCCGGCCACGCTGCTGGCGCCGCGCGGCACCGGCTGGGTTGGGCGCGTGGCCCTAGTGCCGGCGGCCCTGCTACTGCTGGTGGCTGCGCACCTGCCCACCGGCAATGCGTGGGATGCCGTGCTGGACCCTTGGCTGTGGCTGGTGCTGCAATTCCATGTGGGGCGGTTGCTTTGGAAAAACTATAAAAATAATAGCTGACTACGTATATTCGACGAGGGCTAGAACCCCATTTCGTTATGAGTCTTTAGCCGTAGCAGGCTGGCGCGTCACCAGCCATTCGTGGCGGAACAACCATTGCTGCGGGTACCACAGGTTGTCCAGGGTGATTTCGCCCTCCTTGTGGCGGCTCTTCACATGCCAGCGCGTGCCCAGCAGCGTGCAGTGCGGCAGGCAACTGGGGCGAGCTTGCTCCAGATTGTCTTGCAACCACACCACCGCATCAAACTGGCCCAGCAAAAAAGCCAGACGCTCCGGTGGGGGCAAATCGGGACGCAGGGCGCCAGTGTTGCGGCCTTCGGCATCAAACGGGGTGATGCGCGCACCGGGCAGCACAAAGTGAAACCGTTCGTACTGGCCGGTAAAGCCATTGGGCACCGCCACGCGCTGGCCTTGCAGGCGGGACTGGACGGTGGGGCTGTAACCGGCGGCGTCAGTGTTCAGGGGTTGCACCATCAGGCCAAAGCTCGCGTACACCGCCAGCACGGCTACCAAGCTGGCGTTGCGGCACCAATTCTTATGAATAAATCCAATACCAGCCCCCGTCAAACCTACACAGGCAGCTACCAAAGTCATAGCGAGTTGCGATGTGCTGGCAATCTGCAAATCGCCCATCACCCAGGCAATGCGCGCCAGCATTACCAAGGCGGGCACCGTTATAGCCAGTGTGATCCAGTGCCAGAGGCGCGGAATTTTGTCCCACGCCAGTGCCATGACGATGGCCAGTGCGGGCATGGCGGGAATCAAGTAACGCTCCGAGCGCTGGCTGGGAATGGTAAAGACGACGAGCCACACCACCAGCCAGACCAACAACAGGTGCAGCGCCGGGGTGGTACGTTCACTATCCGCGCCTCGGAATAGGGCTTTGAGCCCCACCCAGCCCAGTCCGAACACAGAAAAGGCCATCAGCCCGGCGTTGACCGGGTAGGCCAGCAACTGGATCCACATGGGGTAAGTGCCAAACAACGCGTTGTGCCAATAGCCTTGGGAGTTGGACATTTTGCCGGCGTTTTCGGCCACCACAAACTCCTGCCAGACCGAGGCCGGGTCCGGGTCCAGCGCAAACCACAGCGCAAAAATGCCCACCGCCAGCACGGTGCTCCAGGTCACACCCAGCGTGGTGCGCACGACCACCGGCCAGGACCAGCGGGCCTCGCACAGCAAAACGGCGCACCACAGGGCAGCAGCGGTGGGTGCGGCCAGCGCAAACGACTTGTAGGCGCAACCCAGACCCATGACCAATCCGAACAGCGTGTAGGTGCCAACGCCCCAGCTTTGGGCGCTGAAGCGCTGGGTGCCGGCGCGCAGGTGCTCCCACAGCAGCCACCACATGGGCAGGGCCAGCCAGAAGGTCTCGGGCGCCGAGGTCAGGTAGACCCGGCCGTAGCGAAAGGTGGAAAAGAACAACAGGTATAGCACCGCCGCCAGGCAGGCCGTGCGCGCACGGCCACTGATGCGGTGGGCAAAAAATGCCAGCAAGGCCGTGGTCAAAAAGGTATAGGCAATGCTGGGCAAGCGCAGCGCGACCAGGTTCCAGTGTTGGCCCCAATCCCCCGCCACCATGGCTTGCCAAAACAACAGCGGCGGCTTGGTGTTGCGGGTGCCCACAATCTCGCTTTGCAGCGGCAACCAGTGGCCGGACTCAGACGTCATGCGGGCGATGTGGATGTACACCATTTCATCGCCATTGGTGGGTGCATAGGGGCTATTTAGCCCGTACAGGTAGAGCCCCGCCACCAGTACCAGTAGCGCCAACCAGAGCCAGGGTCGGGAAACTGTGGAGCGCGCGGACCGTTTTTCCGCCGGGCCGCCCCAAGGAAAAATGCGGCCCCCTTGGGGGGCAGCGACCCGCGTAGTGGCGGAGCGTGGGGGCGTCATTTCTCGCGGCGTTTGAAGGTCCAGCGGTCGTTGGCCAAAAAATTGCTCACGCTGGCGGCAAGAATGGCGATGACGTTGGCCAGCCGGTAGTCCATGCTGCCCGATAGCAACAAGGTCAACACGTATTGCAGTGCGCTGCCAAAGGCTGATGCCGTAACGTACTGGCCAAACTCGGTGCCCAGCATGCGCAGGCTCACGCGCGGGGCGTGTTCTTCGGCCTCCAAGGTTTGCACGCGGTCGGACCAGGTCCACAGCCGGTTCCAGGTGAAGTTGTTCAGCGTGGCCAGGGCAATCGCCAGGGCCAGCGAGAAATAGGGTTTTTTGTAGGACGCCTCAATGGCGTTGAACACATATTCGTGCCCCAGATGCAGCACCACCAGGTTCACCACGGTGCCGCTGGCGCCAACGATGCCGAACTTGATGTAGCGGTAGCGCTCAATCCAGCCCAGCGCCCACAGCGTGGCGCGTTGCAACGGCGAATGGGCACTCATGGGGTGGCGACTGCGGGGGCGTGCAAAAAGGCCAGGGCCTGTTGCAGCACCGGGTCGGGTGCGATGCGTTTGAGGCACTGGTTGTCACCATCGCAAAACGTCAGGCGGTGGTTGTAGGCCGTCAGGCAGGGCGAGCAGGCAATACCGCTTTCCAGAATGGTGGTGCGTTTGCCTAATGGGCCATACAGCTTGCCGGTCTCGGGGCCAAAGAACACCATGGTCTGGATCGGTGTGACCGTGGCGAAATGGCTGGGGCCGCCGTCATTGGTGATGAGCAGGGCGCTGGCATGCATGAGCATGAGCAGTTCGCGGATGCTTTTGGTGTAACCGGTGAGGTCAATGCAGGCGTCATGGCCCACCTGGGCTTTGAGTTCGCTGGCCAACGCCGCATCGTCTTTCAGGCCAATCAGTCCCACTGCATGACCCGCTGCGCACAGGCCCTGCACCACGCGGACGTAATGGGCGGCAGGCCAGGCACGCACGGGCAGGATGCCGCCGCCGGCATACACCAGTACCAGCTGGCGCGCCTGGATGACTGGGTGATCGGTCTCCACTTTGCTGCGGTAAACAGCAAGCTCTGTTGTGGAGAAGTGCACGGCCAGTTCTGGCTCGGCCGGAATCTCGCGGATGGCGCCGGCGCGGTTGCGCGGCATACCACCGGGTGATTGCAGCGCATCCACCAGCGACAAAAACTGCTTGCTGATGTGCTGGTAGGGGTTGTAGGGAATGGCGTGGTTGATGAAGCTGCCACGGTACAGCCCCTCTTGCGTGTGCGGCGTAAAGCCCACCCGAACCGGTGCACCGGTGGAAAATGACAACAGCGCGCTCACGCGCGAAAACAGCTCGCAGTCGATCACCGCGTCCAATCCCAAGCGGCGCATGGCCAGGCTCACCGCCAGAATGTCGCGGATGAGTGATCCGCCCGAGCTGTCGTCCAGCGTGTGCATGTGGGCGACGTCGGTCAGCGACAGGAGTTTGGAAACTTCCTGATTTTTCTTGAGTTGCAGGATGTGGATGGCCACACCCGGGTATTGGCGGCGCAACTGCGCAAACATCGGGCCGGCCAACACGATGCTGCCCATCTCGGACAGCAAAATAACCAAAATGTTCTTGGGTACTATGCCCATGCGTGCGGGTGCACCAAAAAGCCCGGTGAAGCGAACCCAGGCCGACACCACACCGCACAGCAACTGGCCAACCCAGCGGTCGATGAAGCGTTGTGTCTGCAGTTTCATGGTCTAGTCAGTTGGGGTCAGAGCACATCGCTTAAGCGAGTGGTCTGACCCACAAGCTTATTTCAATCCCGCAGCTACACGCAGCGCCTGGGCTTTGTCGGTACGCTCCCAGGTGAATTCGGGTTCTTCGCGGCCAAAGTGACCGTAGGCAGCCGTCTTCTCGTAGATGGGGCGCAGCAGGTCCAGCATCTGGATGATGCCTTTGGGGCGCAGGTCGAAATGCTCGCTCACCAGCTTGGCAATCTGCTCATCAGAGATAACGCCGGTGCCTTCGGTGTACACCGTCACGTTCATGGGTTGGGCCACACCAATGGCGTAGGCCACCTGGATTTGACACTGGCGCGCCAAGCCAGCGGCCACGATGTTTTTGGCAACGTAGCGTGCGGCGTAGGCGGCAGAGCGGTCCACCTTGGACGGGTCTTTTCCAGAGAACGCGCCACCACCGTGGGGGCAGGCGCCGCCATAGGTGTCGACAATGATTTTGCGACCGGTCAGGCCACAATCACCCTGGGGGCCGCCAATGACAAAACGGCCGGTGGGGTTGACCAGGTAGCGGGTGTTTTTAAGCCACTCTTTGGGCAACACGGGTTTGATGATTTCTTCGATGATCGCTTCGGTAAAGCTGGCCTTCATGTGGGTCTGGTTTTCAGACTGGTCGGGGCTGTGCTGGGTGGAGAGCACCACGGTATCAATGCTGTGGGGCTTGCCGTCCAGGTAGCGCATGGTGACCTGGCTCTTGGCGTCGGGGCGCAAGAACGGCAAGCGACCATCTTTGCGCAGCTGGGCTTGGCGCTCCATCAGGCGGTGGGCGTAGTAAATGGGCGCGGGCATCAGCTCAGGCGTCTCGTTGCACGCGTAGCCGAACATCAAGCCCTGGTCGCCGGCGCCGGTGTTGAGGTGGTCGTCAGACGCATGGTCCACACCTTGGGCGATGTCATTGGATTGCTTGTCATAAGCCACCAGCACGGCACAGCCTTTGTAGTCAATGCCGTAGTCGGTGTTGTCGTAGCCGATGCGTTTGATGGTGTCGCGTGCCACCTGGATGTAGTCCACATGTGCGTTGGTGGTTATTTCACCTGCCAGCACCACCAGACCGGTGTTGCACAGCGTTTCGGCTGCTACGCGGGACTTGGGGTCCTGCTTGAAAATCGCATCCAAAATGGCATCGGAAATCTGGTCAGACACCTTGTCGGGGTGGCCCTCAGAAACAGATTCGGATGTGAAGAGAAAATCGTTCGCCATGTGTCAATACTCCAAAAAAACATCAAGTCGCGTTGCTTGGGCCTTGGAGCTTGCAGCGAACGCTTTAGCAGATTCGTCAAAATTGACAAGGCACAATGGCATCCCGATCAGGAATCACCATTATGTGGGTCGCCCTGCAAGTAGTTCCGTAACTCAGCGACAGCGGCCATTTTATCTCAGACAGGGCAGCCAATTGCATGCAATGACATCACTTTCGCCAGTGTGGGTATTGACCGGTGACCAGGAACTGTACCCGTGCTGACCCGTGGGGTACTCAAGCTGTTGGTTTGGCTGGGCCAATTGCCATTACCCGTGGTGCGGGCACTCGGTGCGGGGCTGGGCCTGTTGCTCTATGCGCTGGTGGCCTCGCGGCGCCGGGTTGTGCAGGTCAACTTGGGGCTTTGTTTTCCCCAATGGTCGGCGCCAGAATTGCGCGTGCAGACCCGCAAGGTTTTTGTCCGGTTTGCACAAAGCTGGCTCGATCGGGGCTGGCTGTGGCACGCCAGTGATGTAGTGCTTCGCAAGCGCTTACGGCTTGATGGCAATCTGCGCGCGCTTGACGGGAATACCCCCACGGTTTTGTTTGCGCCCCACTTTATGGGCCTGGACGCTGCCTGGACGGCATTGACGCTGCAGGTCCCAAGGCGTTTTGCCACCATTTATTCACCCCAAATGAACGCAGAAGCCGATGCCTGGATCCATGCTGGCCGCCAGCGGTTTGGGCAACCCAAAATGGTGGCACGACTGGACGGTGTCAAGCCCATCATCGCTGCCGTGCGCGCCGGCGAGCCGCTGTACCTGTTGCCGGACATGAACTTTGATCCGTCGGAATCGCTGTTTGTGCCCTTCTTTGGTGTGAGTGCCTGCACGGTTCCTTCGCTGTCGCGCTTCGCACGGTTGGGGCGGGCCCAGGTGGTTCCTATCGTGACCCAGATGACACCCGATGGATACCGCGTGCAGGTGCTGGACGCCTGGGCCAACTTCCCTACAGAAGACTTGCTGCAGGACACCACCCGAATGAACCAGGAACTGGAGCGCTACATCGCGGTTGACCCCAGCCAATACTACTGGGTGCACAAGCGTTTCAAGGACCGGCCCAACGGTGACGCACCACCGTATTGAGATGACGGCACCACTGATGCCAGTGGCCTACGTCGAGTGGCAGAATCGCATTGCATTTGCATAGAATGGCGAATCGAATTAGGTAGAAAACGCATGTTCAAAATTTCCCCCATGCCTTCTGTACGTTTATGCATCCTGTTGCTTGTTGGTGTTGGATGCCATCCTGCTTTCGCGGAAGACCATTGGAGCGTCAACTTCTATGGCTACCTGAAGCATGTTGACCGAGAGCCAGGATATCGCGAAGGAGGCATGGACTATTTTGGTGTTTCGAAAGAAGCGAGCTACGAGGCTTATCAATTTGATAGCGGTGCCAATACCTTTATTGATACGTTTGGAAAAAGAAGCTATAGCGTTTTCAGCGATGTCTCGCACGCCGATTTTGTTTATGGAATGCTCACTCCCATGCTGCGTCTGACTTGCATCCACAAAGGGCGCGGCTCAGATACCAGCCGAATGGTGACAAATTGTTATGCGGTGCCAAAAATCAGAATTGGTGCTCGCACAGGGCTATTTGCCGATGTGACGCTAATTCCGCAAATAGGTGACTATGCCGATGCGATGGGAATGGTTGAATTCGGATACAAGTGGTAGTCCGAACTGGCCATTTGTTCAGGATGGCTTTGGTGTCAAAAACTCCTGCAGGTAATGCATGAGCAGTTCCGGTTGTTCGTGGATGATCCAGTGCGTGGCACCCTGAACTTTGTGCAGCGTGAGATCGGGAATGTAATGGTCCAGCCCCTGGATTAAATCGGGTGGCAATGCCACATCATCCATGCCCCACACCACTAAAGTGGGCAAGTTAATGGTGAGCATGCTGTCGGGCAGGTCGATGGCCGCAGCTGCCGGGTCTTCTGGTCGGGGCGGCCGCAGGGGTGAGGACCGGTAGTAATTGCAGCCGCCACGCAGCCCCTGAGACCAAACGGCGCGGTACTGGTCTTTCACCGCGTCGGTTAACCACGGCGTTGGGGCACCACCCGAAAACTCCTGAGACAAAAACTTCCACAGCCGTGCGAAATCGTTCTCGGTCAAGAGCGATTCCGCATCCTCGCGGATCAGGAAATTCATGTAGGCGCTGGCCTGTTGTTGCGCAGGATTGGATTTGAGTTCGCGCAAAAAGGTTCCGGGGTGCGGCGAGTTGATGATCGCCAGCTTGTCGGCAAGGTAGGGCAACTGGTTGGCAAAATTCCAGGCAATCGCGCCACCCCAGTCGTGGGCCACCAGGCATGCCAACGGCTGTGTACCGCCGGTTTCAATGGCGACCAAGGCCGCAATATCCTGAACGAGGTGCTTGGGGCGGTAGGCGCTCACTTCCGATGGAGCGGAGGACTGCTCGAAGCCGCGCAAATTGGGCGCCACGCAACGGTAGCCGCCGTTCTCGGCTTTGGAGAAATGCGCCAGCATTGCATCCCAGACAAAAGCCCCTTCCGGGAAGCCATGCAAAAACACCAAAACCGGGCGACCGGGTTCGCCAGCCGATCGGCAACTTAGGGTGATGCCATGGGGCAGCGGCTGCAGGTAGGTGTTAATCATTCGGCGGGCGTTGGTGCCGGCGCAGGAGCTTCCAAGGTGACGGGTGTCTTCCCCTGGGGGTGGGCCCATTTCCACAACAGTTGGGCTACATCGTCAATACCGATGCGTTTGGGGGCAGAAAACAGCATCACTTCGCCACCACCGGCCTGCAGCTTGGTGATGGACAAAACCTTGGCGGCCTCGCTGCGGGTGAGCTTGTCGGCCTTGGTCAGGATGATCAAAAACTTCAGGCCTTCCTGTACCCGGGGGCGAATCACATCCAGCAGAATCTCGTCCAATTCGGTCAGGCCATGGCGCGGGTCGCACATCAGCACGATGCCCATCAGGTTTTCGCGGGTGACCAGGTAATTGGCCATGACCTGCTGCCAGCGAATTTTGTCCTGCTTGGGCACAGCTGCATAGCCATAGCCAGGCAGGTCGGTCAGTACGGCGTCCATCACGCCCTGCTTGCCCAACGCAAACAGGTTGATGTGCTGGGTGCGTCCGGGTTTTTTGGAGGCAAATGCCAACTGCTTTTGCTGGGTCAGCGTATTGATGCAGGTGGACTTGCCCGCGTTGGAGCGCCCCACAAATGCGATTTCGGGCACATCCAGCGCTGGCAAAAAATGCAATTGCGGCGCGGTGGTGAGGAATTTGGCTGTGTGCAGCCATCCCAGGGCGATGGTCGCCGGGGACTTCTCGCCAACGCTGGGGGAAGGCTCGGGTCGCGAAAGTGGGGGGGTGTTTGGTTTGGTAGTCATTGTTGAAGGCGGGGGACCCGAGCCGGCATTGTAGAATGGTGCAGTTTTGCCCACTAAACACATTGCTCTACCATGAAGTTGATTGCCCATTTGCTTATCGCCGCCACAGCGGCTGCCGCGCCAATCTTTGCTTTTGCGGCTGACCCGGCGCCCGCGCCTGCAGCGCATGCAGAGGTGGCCCCAAAGGCTGCCAAGCCCGATCTGGTCAAGGGCGAGGCAATGTTTACATCGGTGTGTGCGGCGTGCCATGGCGCCGACGGCAACTCTGCCGTTCCGGCCTACCCCAAGCTGGCGCAGCAGCACCCAGAATACCTGGTCAAGCAATTGCAGGAATTCAAATCGGACAAGCGTGCCAACGCCATCATGAAGGGCTTTGCCACCATGCTGTCGGATGAAGACATGAAGAACGTGGCCTATTTTGTGGGCTCCAAGAAAGCCAAGGCGGGTGCGTCTACCGACAAAGACTTGGTCATGCTGGGTGAGCGCATCTACCGCGGCGGCATTGCAGACCGCCAAATTGCCGCCTGTGCAGGTTGCCACAGCCCCAACGGTGCTGGTATTCCTGCGCAATACCCCCGTCTCAGTGGCCAGTACGCGGAATACACCGCGGCCCAATTGACAACTTTCCGTGATGGCGGACGCCAAAACAGCCTGCAAATGACCCAAGAGGCAGCCAAGCTGAACGACCGTGAAATCAAGGCCGTTGCCGACTACATTGCCGGTTTGCGCTAAGCCATAGACCTTTTACGCCTTGGTTCTTTAGGGAACCAATCGGGCAGAAATCACCCAAAGAGGGCAGACTCACCGCAAGGTGGGCCTGCCCTCTTTTGCTGGTGCGTATTTTCCACCGTGGCCGGCGACCCATCTGTCAATCTAAGGATATGGACCATGCTGATCAAGAATCGCACCGACGGCTTTCAACACCTGGCAACCAGTGAGATCACGGACCGCGTTGTCTACGAGCGCAGGCGTGACCTGCTCAAGATGATGGCCACTGGTATGGCAGGTACGGCGATGGCGGGCTGGGCTTCGCGCCAGGCTCTGGCCGAAGGCGTTGTGCCGCGTGCGGGCAAGCTGGCCGCGCTCAATCCTCGCGCGTCTACACTGGCCGGGGCTTCCACCATCGAAAAGCCCACGAGTTACAAAGACGCTACTGCGTACAACAACTTCTATGAGTTTGGCACCGACAAGTCCGATCCGGCCGCCAATGCCCATACGCTGAAAACCACACCCTGGTCGGTCGAGATTGAAGGGCTGGTCAAGAAACCCGGCAAATGGGCGCTGGAAGACCTGCAGAAACTCAGCCCCATGGAAGAGCGCATTTACCGCCTGCGCTGCGTCGAAGGCTGGTCCATGGTCATTCCCTGGGTGGGTTATTCGCTCGCCGAGCTTATCAAGCGGGTTGAACCGCTGGGCAGTGCCAAATATGTTGAATTTGTCACCCAGGCCGACCCCAAGACCATGCCGGGTGTGGGTTCGCGCGTGTTGGACTGGCCGTATGTGGAGGGTTTGCGGATGGACGAAGCCTTGCACCCGCTGACCTTGTTGACTTTTGGAATGTACGGTGAAGTCCTGCCCAACCAGAATGGGGCACCCGTGCGGCTGGTCGTGCCCTGGAAATACGGGTTCAAGAGCGGCAAGAGCATCGTCAAGATCCGCTTTACGGAAAAACAGCCCGGTACGGCCTGGAACAAGGCAGCGGCCAATGAGTATGGTTTCTATTCCAACGTCAACCCCACTGTCGATCATCCGCGCTGGAGCCAGGCCAGCGAGCGTCGCATTGGTGAAGATGGCCTGTTTGCCAAGAAGCGCAAAACGTTGATGTTCAACGGCTATGAAGCGCAGGTCGGCCAGTTGTACGCTGGCATGGATCTTAAAAAATTCTACTGACCCGCCATGCAGGTGTTGCTTAACCGTTGGCTGCTCAGCCGCTTTGCCAAGCCGCTGGCCTTCGTGCTGGCGCTATTGCCTATCTCGTGGCTGGTGCTGGCCGCCGCCATGGATTGGCTGGGGGCCAATCCCGCTGAGGCACTGGAACGTTCTACCGGTGACTGGACTCTGCGCATGCTGTGCGTAGTACTGGCCATTACGCCGGTACGTACCGTTTTGCAGTTGCCAGGCCTGGCACGTTTTCGGCGCATGGCGGGATTGTTTGTCTATTTTTACGCGGTGCTGCACCTGCTGACTTATGCCTGGTTTGACATGGGTTTTGAGCTGGTAGATATCGCCAAAGACATCGTCAAACGGCCGTTTATACTGGTTGGCTTTTCGGCAGTGGTATTGCTGACACCACTGGCGCTGACCTCGTTCAATCGTGCTATCCGCGCGCTGGGTGGGAAACGCTGGCAGGTCTTGCACCGGTTGGTCTATGCCGTTGCCGTGCTGGCCATCGTGCATTTCTTCTGGATGCGCGCAGGCAAAAACAACTTTGCCGAAGTGGCGGTTTATGCGTCCATTCTGGGTGTTCTGCTGGGTTGGCGCTTACTAAGACTTGTACGAAAAATAAGGCTACAGCCCTCGTCAATGCTACGTAAGCAGCTATCAAAAACGTAGTAATTGTTTGAAGCGACCAATTGATCTACCGTTGTACCTGGAGCGGTCAGAGCAGTTGTTCACCCCGCATCTGGTCAGCCAAGTTGTCGCGTTTGCGGATGAGGTGGGCACTGCTGCCGTCCACCAGCACCTCGGCTGCGCGGGGGCGGGAGTTGTAGTTGCTGGACATGCTCATGCAGTAGGCCCCAGCTGACAGCACCGCCAACCGGTCGCCAGCTTGTACCGCCAGCGGGCGGTCATGGCCAATCCAGTCGCCACTTTCGCAGACTGGTCCCACCACGTCGCACACGGGTGAGTCAGCTCGCGCTTGCTTGCTTTGCTCCAGCGGAACAATGGCGTGGTAGGCCTGGTACAGGGCGGGGCGGGGCAGGTCGTTCATGGCTGCGTCCACGATGCAAAAGTTCTTTTGCTCGCCGGGCTTCATGAACAGCACTTCGGTCAGGCACACACCGGCATTGCCCACCAGCGAGCGACCGGGTTCGATCATGAGGAGGCGCTGGCCGAAGCCCCGTGCGTCCAGTTTTGTCAAAAGCTTTGCCCACAGGGTGTCGGCCGCCGGTGGTGTGTCACCCTGGTAGTCAATGCCCAAGCCACCACCAAAGTCGATGTGGTGGATGGGTATGCCCGCTGCCTCGATGGCAGCAACCAGGTCCAGCATCCGATCCATGGCGTCCAGGTAGGGCGCCTCCTGGGTGATCTGCGAGCCGATATGGCAGTCAATGCCCACCACTGCCAAACCGGGTAGGGCGGCGGCGTGCTGGTAGGTGGCCAGTGTGCGTTCGTGCGCAATGCCAAACTTGTTGCCCTTGAGTCCGGTGGAAATGTAGGGATGCGTCTTGGGGTCCACGTTGGGGTTGACGCGGATGCTGATGGGGGCGACCTTGTTCTCGGCCAAAGCCACGGCATTGAGTACGTCAATTTCCGCTTCGCTTTCTACATTGAAGCAGCCAATACCGGCGGCTAGTGCCTGGCGCATTTCCTGGCGGGTCTTGCCGACGCCAGAGAAGATGATCTTGGCGGGATCAGCACCAGCGGCCAATGCCCGCTCCAATTCGCCGCCCGAGACGATGTCGAAGCCGCAACCGGCTTGCGCAAAAACTTGCAGCACGGCCAGCGAAGAATTGGCCTTCATGGCGTAGCAAATTTGCGCTTTGCGCTCCGGCAAATCCGCGTTGGTAGGCTGCCAGTGCCGCCAACATCGACGCCTTGGAGTAGACGAACAAGGGTGTGCCGTGGGTGGCGGCTAAACTGTCCAGACGGCAGTCTTCCATCTGGAGATGGCCATTGGCATAGTGAATGTGGGGCTGGCCAGGAAGGATGGAAGTCGTCATGAATGGGGTTCAGGTAAAGGTCGCGATGAGAGGCACGGCAGAAGTTGCTCCGGCAGCGGGAACAGATCCAGCTGGCGCCGGGCGTTTGGGCAAATACAGTGACCCAGTTTGCCCACAACCCGACAAGCTCACCATGCACACCACAAGGACAAGCGCGCTGACTAAAATTTGCTTAACTCTCAACATGGTGAAATTGTAATGACTGACACTGAATATCTGGATTTCGCCGAAGCCTTGCTCAAGGCGGTGGAGTCAGGCTGTGACCGTATCAATGATGAAACCGATGCCGATGTGGACAACCAGCGCGTGGGTGGCATGGTGACGCTGACCTTCTCCAACCACAGCCAGATTGTTATCAACCAGCAAAAACCCCTGCACGAAATCTGGATGGCCACCCGTGCGGGTGGCTTTCACTACCGCTGCGTGGATGGTCAGTGGCTTGACACCAAGGGGCAGGGCGAATTTTTTGAGGCCCTCTCCACCAACGCGACGGACCAATCGGGCTGCGAGCTGCGCTTTACCCCTTGATCAGTTGCGAAACAGGTCCAGAATCTTCTTCTTTTCCTCGGCTGGAGGCAGTGCAACGGTGCCGGGTTCAGGGCTGTTTTCCAGCCCCATGCTAGAGACACCGGCACTCTTGGAAAATTCGTCGTAGTACCACTCGCCGCCGACATTGACCACGCCTGCTGGCGGGGCTGGCTCCATCACCGGAACACCCTTGAGTGCACTCGCCATGAACGTGATCCACACCGGTAGGCTCAGTCCGCCACCGGTCTCGCGGTCACCAAGCTTACGCGGAGTGTCGTAGCCAATCCAGGTAACCGCTGTGAGTGTCTGCTGGTAACCTGCAAACCAGGCATCCATGGAATCGTTGGTGGTGCCGGTCTTGCCGTAGATGTCGGGGCGTTTGAGGGTGGCTTGGGCACGTGCTGCCGTTCCAGAGCGTGTGACTTCTTGCAACAAGCTGGTCATCAGAAAGGCATTGCGGGGTTCAATGGCGCGTTGCTGGTTTTCCAGCACGGGCGTTTTGGTTTCGACCAAAACCTTGCCGCGTTGCTCGCTCACTTTGGACACCAGCCAGGGATTGACCCGGAAGCCGCCGTTGGCAAAAACAGAATAACCCACCACCATCTGCATTGGCGTGACCGAACCGGCGCCCAGTGCCATGGTCAGGTAGGGGGGGTGTTTCTCCGGGTCGAAGCCAAAATGGCTGATCCATTCCTGGGCGTACTGGGGGCCAATGGCCCGCAGTACCTGGATGGAAATCATGTTTTTGGATTTGGCCAGGCCCCGGCGTAAGGTCATGGGGCCTTCAAAGGTTCCGTCGTAGTTTTTGGGCTCCCAGGGTTGGCCGCCCGTTACGCCGGCATCAAAAAACAAGGGGGCGTCATTGATGATGGTGGAGGGCGTGAAACCCTTTTCCAGCGCTGCCGAATAGATGAAGGGCTTGAAACTGGAGCCTGGTTGGCGCCAGGCCTGGGTCACGTGGTTGAACTTGTTTTTGGCGAAGTCAAAGCCGCCTACCAGCGCCTTGATGGAGCCATCGCGCGGGTCAATGGCGACAAATGCGCCTTCCACCTCGGGCAATTGGGTGATTTCCCAGGTGTCCTTGGGTGTCATGGCGACCCGGATGATGGCGCCACGGCGCAACTTGATATGCGGCGGCGCCTTGTCGGACAGGCCCGATTGGGCGGGTTTAAGGCCTTCACCCGTGATGTCCAGCGTAACACCACCCGCGCGCATGGCCTTGATGTGCTTGGTATCGGCTTCGAGCACGACTGCTGACATCACATCGCCATTGTCAGGGTTGTCGTCCAGTGCATCGTTCACCGCATCTTCAGCTTCCTGAACATTGGTGGGAATGGTGACAAACTTCTCTGGACCCCGGTAAACCTGGCGTCGTTCGTAATCCATGATCCCTTTGCGCAAAGCCTTGTAGGCGGTGTTTTGGTCGGCGGTTCGCAGGGTGGTGCGTACATCCAGACCCCGGGTGTAGGTCTCGTCGCCGTATTGGGAATACATCAGCTGGCGCACCATTTCGGCCACATATTCTGCGTGAACCTGGTGGGTGCCAGTACCGGACTTGATCTTGAGTTCCTCGCTTTTAGCGGTTTCAGCTTCCTTTTCGGTGATGAAACCGTTTTCCAGCATGCGATCGATGATGTAGCGCTGGCGAATGCGGGCCCGTTGCGGGTTGCTGATAGGGTTGTAGGCAGAGGGCGCTTTCGGCAGTCCGGCCAGCATGGCGGCTTCGGCAATCGTGATGTCTTTCAGCGGTTTTCCATAGTAGGCCTCTGAGGCTGCGGCAAAACCATAGGCGCGGTTGCCCAGGAAGATCTGGTTCATGTAGATTTCCAGAATTTGGTCCTTGCTCAGGAAGTGCTCCAGCTTGAAGGTCAGCAAAATTTCATAAATCTTGCGGGTAAAGGTCTTTTCAGATGACAAATACACGTTACGTGCCACCTGCATGGTGATAGTGGATGCGCCCTGGCTCTTGGACTTGCCCAAATTGGCCAGACCGGCCCGCACCACACCCAGATAGTCGACCCCGCCATGTTGGTAGAAGCGGGCGTCTTCAATGGCCAGAACCGCGTTGGTCATAACCTTGGGAATTTCGGCAATGGGGGTGAGGTTACGTCGTTCTTCGCCAAATTCCGCCAGCAAATCGCCTTCTGCCGAGAAGATCCGCAAAGGCAACTTGGGGCGGTAGTCCGATAGATCGGAAATGTCGGGCAAATTGGGGAATGCCACCGCAAGCGCCAACCCAATGACGATAAGCAAAGACAGGGCACCAGCGAGCGCGATACCGACGCTCCACAAGACCAGCCGTAGCAACCAGTGCATGGAGGCGTTTTGTTTGCGCACTGGGGACGATTCGTTTTCAGGCGGATTAGGTGTGGAGGACATATTTACGGTAGCTGTGGGTCGCGCTGCATTATAAAAAGCAGACCTGTATCGGTGTGTTGGGCGGGTGCGCATGCATTGTTGCCGCTTCATGCAATGCCGGTGAAATTCGGGATGCGAATTCCAATCGCGGAAGAAAAACGTCTGCTTTTGGCAACGCTTGCAAGTGTCTTAAATCGAAAAAACCTTTGCGGGACAAGGAGCTTACTGATAGCATTGAAGTGATTTCTTAAGTCTGACCGGTGCTTGACCGGTTTGTTTCAGGGGACCGTTTTGATCTCTTTGGGGTCTTTTTTCAGTCGTCAGCCCGCCCCCATGTTTGGGCTGGATATCAGTTCCTCCAGTGTAAAGCTGGTTGAGTTGGGCCGCGACAAGGCCGGCAACCTCGTGCTGGAGCGCTGTGCCATAGAGCCGCTGGAGCGGGGCTGGATCACGGACGGCAATATCGAAAAATTCGATGAAGTGGCTGGTGCGCTCAAGCGCTTGATCAAAAAAAGCGGCAGCAAGACCAAGAACGTGGCGATGGCCTTGCCACCGTCTGCGGTCATTACCAAAAAGATTGTGTTGCCCGGGGGCATGTCGGACTCCGAACTAGAGCAGCAGGTTGAAAACGAGGCCAACCAATACATTCCCTTCCCGCTGGATGAAGTCAGTCTGGATTTCTGTGTGATTGGCCCCAGTGCCACATCGGCGGGTGACGTAGAGGTGCTGATTGCAGCTTCCCGTAAGGAAAAGGTCCAGGATATTCAAGGTTTGGCCGAGGCGGCTGGTTTGACGCCAGTGGTGGTGGATGTTGAGTCCTACGCATCGCGCTTGGCTGCAGGTCGCTTGATCGAGAACCTGCCCAACAAGGGAGCTGGTTTGATCGTTGCCTTGTTTGAAGTGGGCGCGTTGACCACCAGTATGCAGGTGTTGCGCGATGATGAGGTTTTGTACGATCGGGATCAGGCTTTTGGTGGTGCGCAGTTGACCCAGTTGATTGTTCGCCAATATGGTTTCTCGCAGGAAGAGGCTGAAAGCAAAAAGCGAAGCGGTGAACTCCCCGATGACTATGAGTCGTCTGTGCTTCGCCCCTTTATTGAGACCATGGTTCAGGAACTTGGCCGGGCGTTGCAGTTCTTTTTCACCAGCACGCCACACAATAAAGTGGACTACATCATGTTGGCGGGCGGATCGGCGGCATTGCCGGGTCTGACTACCGCGGTCACGCAACACACCACCTTTCCGTGCAGTTTGCTCAATCCCTTTGACGGCATGGAAATTGGCGATGGTGTGCGCCTCAAGAAAATGACCCGTGAAGCGCCGTCGTATCTGACGTCCTGCGGGCTTGCTCTGCGGAGGTTTGCGCAGTGATTCTGATCAACCTACTTCCGCACCGCGAAGCGGCACGCAAGCGCCGTCGCGACCTGTTCAACATAACTTTGGGTGCCTCCGCTTTGGCGGGTGCTTTGGTGGCTGGTGCAATTTTTCTTTGGTATCAGGCGGCCATTTCCGAACAGCAAGGGATCAACCTTGCGTTGCAGACGGAAATCAAGAAGCTTGAAGGCCAGATCAAGGATATTGTTGGTCTGGAGGCCGAAATTGCCGCATTACGTGCGCGTCAGCAGGCCGTGGAGAATCTGCAGTCGGATCGAAATCTGCCAGTGCATCTGCTGACCGAACTTGTCAATCAGTTGCCCGATGGAGTGTATATATCCAGAATGGTTCAAGTTGACCAGCTTGTGACCATTAATGGTGTGGCGCAATCCAACGAGCGGGTGTCGGAATTGCTGCGTAATCTGTCCAGCAACACACCTTGGTTTAACAAGCCGGAGCTGGTCGAAATTGTGGCAGGAACAGTCAACTTGTCGGCGCGTGATCAACGGCGCGTGTCCAATTTCACAATTCGGGTTCATCTTGTGCGTGCGAGCGAAGCAGAGAAGGCCGCCAAAGCGGCTGCGGAACCTGCGGGTGTGGCTGCTTCTGCACCAGTTTCTAGTGCCAGTGGCGCAGTTAAGAGTTAGCGAGAATCCCCATGGCATCCAATAAATCCGGTTCCATCGATTTTGCGCAATTGCAGCAGAAGCTGGTGGACCAGTTCAGTGGCCTTGATCCCAAAGATCCGTCGGCTTGGCCGTCCATACCCCGCTATGCGCTTTTTTTGCTTACCGCGATTATTGTGGTGGTGGCGCTTTGGTTCCTCTGGTTGAGCGGCTCTGATGAAATGTTGCAGCAAGAGCAGCAAAAGGAAGTCACACTCCGCGCAGACTACAAGACCAAGTTGACCAAGGCGGTCAATCTTGACGTACTTAAAAAGCAGCGTGAACAGGTGCAGCAGTATGTGACGCAGCTTGAAAAGCAGCTACCCAGTAAGGCGGAAATGGATGCGTTGCTGTCTGACATCAATCAGGCAGGGTTGGGCCGCAGTCTGCAGTTTGATTTGTTCCGGCCAGGACAAATTGCGGTCAGAGACTATTACGCTGAACTACCGATTGCCATCAAGGTGAATGGACGGTACCACGACATTGGCGCTTTTGCCTCGGATATCGCCAACCTGTCAAGGATTGTGACGTTGAACAATTTGACCATTGCACCCAGGCCAGATGGTTCGTTGGCGCTGGAGTCGACCGCCAAGACGTTCCGCTATCTGGATAAGGATGAGATCGCTGCCCAGAGCAAGGCTGTCAAGGGAGCCCCGAAATGAGGCATTGCTACATATTGGCGATTTTGTGTGGAACTACGCTGTTGACGGCGTGCGGGTCGTCCGGCGATGACAACATTCGGCAGTGGATGGTGGAAGAGCGCAATCAGACGCGCCCCAAGGTGGAGCCCATCTCCGCACCGAAGCAGTTCAAACCGGAGGCCTATACCAATGCCGCAGTAACGGAGCCGTTTAGCAAGGAAAAGCTCACTCAGGCATTGAAGCGGGATTCCAATCAGGTGGCGGCCAATGGTGCGCTAGTGGCGCCAGAATTGGCGCGGCGCAAGGAGCCACTGGAGTCCTTTCCACTGGATGCCATGAGCGTTGTTGGCAGTATTTACAAGGCAGGCCAGCCAGTGGTCTTGGTCAAAGTTGACAACCTGCTGTATCAGGTCAAGTTAGGAGCCTATTTGGGACAGAACTACGGTCGGGTCACCAAAATCAGCGAAACCGAAGTCACCTTACGTGAAATTGTGCAAGACGCAGTCGGTGAATGGATTGAACGCGTTGCAACACTCCAGTTGCAGGAGAAGACAAAATGAATAACCAGAATCAGCGATGGGGTATGCAAATGTGGCAAGGAATTGTGTTTTCGGCCGCCTTACTGCTCAGTGCTGCGACGCATGCGCAAACGGTGATTGAATCCGTTGTCGGGTCGACGCAAGGTGGCGCCGAAATCGTACGTATCGATTTGTCCAAGGAGTTGACCGCTGCACCTGTTGGGTTTGCCATTCAGTCTCCCGCACGAATCGCGCTTGATTTTCCGGGCGTGACCAGTGCCATGGGGCGTTCCACCGTTGACATGAATCAGGGCAATTTGAAGTCCGTCAGCGTGGTACAGGCGGGCGATCGGACGCGGGTCGTTTTGAACTTGAAAACCCCAGTGGGCTACAGAGCCGAAATTCAAGGCAAATCATTGCTGATTGTGCTGGACTCAGCGGCGCAAGCCACGCCGGTTGCGCCGATCAATGCCAGTTTCGCTGAAACTCGAACACGGGATTCTGCTCCATTGAAGGATTTGGACTTCCGAAAGTCAGCCGATGGTGCTGGCCGTGTCGTTGTTACGTTGCCGAATAACCAGGTTGGCGTTGATATTCGTCAGCAGGGTCAGACGTTGGTTGTGGAGTTCATGAACTCAACCTTGCCTGAAGGGTTGCGCAGGCGGCTGGATGTCGCGGACTTTGGTACGCCCATCAAACTTGTCACAACAACGCAAGTGGGTGACCGTGTACGCATGGTAATCGAGCCTACCGGAAACTGGGAACACAGCGCCTATCAAAGCGACGAACAATTTGTGGTCGAGGTTAAAGAGATCAAAACAGATCCGAAGAAGCTGACACAAGGCGTCGGCTACACGGGCCAGAAACTGTCTCTCAATTTTCAGAACATCGAAGTGCGCTCCCTGTTGCAGGTGATTGCGGACTTCACCAATTTCAACATCGTGACATCCGATTCGGTATCCGGTTCCGTTACGTTGCGGTTACAGGATGTCCCATGGGATCAAGCGCTGGATATTATTTTGCAAGCCAAGGGTCTGGGATTGCGCAAGAGCGGCAATGTGCTTTGGGTAGCACCAAAAGACGAAATCGTTGCTAAAGAGAAGCTTGATCTGGAATCAATTGTGTCGACGCAAAGCCTGGAGCCAGTTGAAAACCCAGTTTTTCCAATCAACTACGCCAAAGCAAAAGATATGGCGACCCAGCTAGCGCAAGGTGGCATTGTTGCGCCGGGCAGTATTTCCACACCCAACGCCCGCCTGTTGAGTGGTCGGGGGAGCGTGATCGCCATTGCGCGAACTAATCAATTGTTTGTGACGGATATTCCGAGCAAGCTGGAACAAATACAGGTCCTTATTTCGAAAATCGACGTACCGGTAAGGCAGGTTTTGGTTGAAGCCAGGATGGTTGAAGCCTCGGATTCGGTTTTGGAAAATCACTCGGGTAAAACTGGGTGCTAGCTGATATCCGTGCCCAAAGGGGTGGTGATGGCGGTTACCAGTTGCAGGGAATAATGGTGAGCGTGTCGCATTTGGAAATCAGCTATGCGGATGCGTTTGGCCAGCAGTGGGCAGGTGGTGGTTAGATACCTCTGGTAATTTTGTCAAACTCTCCCGGCGGTAGGGGTTTTGTGCGTCGCCGGCTAACCGTTTGCTCTTTCAATATTTAATTCTGCAGCAAATCGATTCCTGACTTTGGAGATATCTGCATTAGAGGCGGATGGGAAGGGCAAAGCTAATTTCTAGCCCCAGAGTAGTGACTGCAGGGCAAAAGCGACGATCATTGAGCAGGGCGAAGAATTACCGACCAGCAAACGCTATCAACGATGCGCGTCGATAAGCGACTCCAGATTTCGTCAAAAAAGATCAATTTGAAGCTGGAAGTAACCCCTCAAATCACGCCCGATGGTGGCATTATTCTCAAGCTTGACATCAACAAGGACGTGGTCGGACGAACCGACTCCAGATTTGGTATCAATGTGAAAATGTTAAAACAAGAGGTTTTGGTAGACAACGGTGGAACGGTGGTTATTGGCGGCATTTTTGAAGAAACCGAGAACACCGATGAAACCAAGGTACCCTTACTTGGTGATTTGCCAGGAGTGGGGTACCTATTCAAATCAAAAACCGAACAGTATGCGAAGAAGGAGCTTTTGGTCTTTATTACGCCCAAAGCTGATACCTTAACGCCTTGGCGCAACGCGTTATAGATCGAATTTCTTAACCGATTTCACACGAGTATCACTATGCGCTTACTAACTTACCTATTGGCCTTCTATTGATATCCGGTTGTGCTTGTTGCTTGCGGCGGTGGCGGTGGTTCACCTGGATCGAGTTCGGGGCCAAACTCGACATTCACTGTGGTTGCCCCCGGCGCTGTTACGCTGCAAGTCGGTTCACTGCAGCCCTATGCCATTCAAGGCGGGGTGAAGCCCTATTCGGTGGTTAGCAGCGACCCAGCCGTTGCGGTTGGCTGGATTGGTGGTGATGGTGTTCTGTATGTCGGAACCGTTGTGCCGGGGAAGGCCACAATTACAGTGTTGGATTCAGGGGGAACAAAAGGTTGATATTGCTGTTACGGTCGGCTCCAGCACCGCGTTTTACACCACGGCAGCCTCGAACATCACAATTACTCCGGGAGTCGCATTTGCGCGAACGTATACGCTTGGAGGTGGAACAGCGCCGTATGTAGCAACCAGCAGTTTCCCTTCTGTCGCTACTGTATCAATTAGCGGCAATCAAATGACCATTACGGGTGTTCAAATAAGCACTACAGCGGCAACCATTACTATTCGTGATGCAGCCGGTGCTACGTTGACTACGTCAGTAACCGTTGGAACGGTGCCATTGACAATGAACCCCATCGAATTGAAGGCCCCTATAGGTGTTATCTTTAGATCTGTTATCACAGGTGGAACACCACCGTACCATACAGTAATCCTTGATAACTGCGCGACGAACGTGCATATTGTCCAAGGGAATATTCTTGAGGCCACAACTGCTTTGGCATGTGAAGGTGCCGTCATTACGGTTGTCGATGCAAATAATCAGACGGTTGCGGTGAAGTTTACTGTCACTGCAGGAACGGTCGGCTTGCAAGTAGCGCCCAGTGCATTGACGATACCAGAAAGCCCCAATACGCCTGATCTATCACTTCTGGTTTATGGTGCAAATGGCCCACTGCAAGTTTTCACCACGAATACTGGGGTACTGGCGCCACAGACACCGATCAAAAATGCTGACGGAACCTACACCATCGTTCTGACGGGGGGGAATACATGTTATTCCGGTTCTGGTGTCGACAACACTAATCCGCCCAATGGCACTTTCACTGACCTCAAGGGAATTCCAACCCTTCTTATACAACCCATTGACGATGTCCCGCCTAGGCCTACCATCGCTATCACTATCACTGTGCTTGATTCCACAGGCCGCCAGGGAACAAGTGTGTTGAACGTTAAAGACAATGGTTTGGGCGGAGTTGGGTGCCTCTGAGTCGTCGGGGTGCGCTAGCAGTCTGGGCCGTGCAGCAGTTTAAGCAATAAGTTGTAGCCTAGTGCGGCCTAAATGCCTGCGGTCATTGGTGCAACTGGGGACGATGGCCGCATGATCAGCTTAGTAGGTCTCCCCGGCTCCGGCAAATCCACCGTCGGGCGACAACTCGCCCGGCGGCTGCAACTTCCCTTTTTCGACTCGGACCACGTCATTGAGGAGCGGCTTGGTTACTCCATCCGTGAAGCCTTTGCGCGTGATGGAGAAGACCATTTCAGAGACTTGGAAGAGGCGGTGCTGGATGAGTTGACCCTCATTCCCAATGCAGTCGTTTCCACCGGTGGCGGCGCAGTCATCCGGCCAGCCACGCGGCAGCGTCTGCGGGAGCGGGGCCAAGTGGTTTACCTCAATTCTTCGGCAGATGAAATCTATCGTCGCTTGAGGCACGACCAGAACCGTCCGCTTTTGCAGGTTGCAGACCCTTTAGGGCGTATGCGCGATCTGTACGCTGCGCGTGACCCGCTCTACCGTGAGACCGCGCACTTCGTGATCGAAACCGGGCGGCCTTCGGTGGCAACCCTGGTGAATATGATTGTCATGCAGCTGGAGTTGGCTGGCGTCATTTCTGCGTCTTGACTGGATTGGCCCGGGCCGGGTACTAGTGCTTACCGTGAGTGCGGAAGTGATTCGCCATTCAATCCTCTAAACTACCGGTCTATGCAAGCACCGACATCTCTCCGGCGCGTCGCCATCGACCTAGGCGAGCGCAGTTACCCCATCTTGATTGCACCAGCACTGCTGGACCATCCCGAGAGCTTTTCTGATCTGCCTGCCGCCACGTCGGTACTGATCGTATCCAACACCACGGTGGCGCCGTTGTATGCACAGCGCTTGCAATCTGCATTGCAAGGCCGCTACAAGGCCGTGCATGTTGTCACGTTACCCGATGGCGAAGTGCACAAGAACTGGCAAACGCTTAACCTGATCTTTGATGCGCTCCTGCAAAATGGCTGCGACCGCAAGACCATCTTGTTTGCACTGGGAGGTGGTGTGGTGGGCGACATGACTGGCTACGCTGCAGCCAGCTATATGCGGGGCGTGCCCTTTGTCCAGGTGCCGACCACACTGCTGTCCCAAGTGGATTCGTCCGTGGGCGGCAAGACCGGTATCAACCATCCGCTTGGCAAGAACATGATCGGCGCGTTTTACCAGCCACTGCGCGTGGTGTGCGATCTGGACACGCTCAAAACGCTACCGGACAGGGAACTCAGCGCTGGACTGGCCGAGGTTATAAAGTACGGGCCGATTGCCGATTTGGCCTTTCTGGACTGGATCGAAGCGAATTTAGATCGCATGCTGGCACGGGATATGGACGCGCTGGCCTACGCGGTGCAGCGCAGTTGCGAGATCAAGGCCTGGGTCGTGGGGCAGGACGAGCGGGAATCGGGTTTGCGCGCCATTCTCAATTTCGGTCACACCTTTGGGCACGCCATTGAAGCCGGTATGGGTTATGGCCAATGGTTGCATGGTGAAGCGGTGGGTTGCGGCATGGTCATGGCGGCGCAGTTGTCCTGTGAACTGGGAATGGTGGACTCGGCGTTCGTCCAACGCCTGCGTACCTTGGTTCAGCGGGCCGGACTACCCGTGGTTGGCCCCCGGTTACGCGCGGACGACAACGCCGGGCGCTATCTGGAGCTGATGCGCGTGGATAAAAAGGCAGATGCCGGTGAAATCCGTTTTGTCGTCATCGATGGGCCATCGCGCGCCAGCGTGCGCGGTGCGCCGGACGCAATGGTGCGCAAAGTCATCAACGCCTGTTGTGTATAAATTGCTATCAATAGAGTAGCTGTATATGTACATTCAACGAGGGCTAGAAGCTCATTTTCCTCTATGACATTGGCGCCTTATGCCTGCGACGCGGCGCAGACGCGCGGCAGGCGTTTTGACGAACCACCGGCTCCCACGCGCACCGCGTTTCAGCGGGACCGGGATCGCATTGTTCACTCCACGGCCTTTCGCCGCCTGGTCTACAAGACGCAGGTTTTCCTGAACCATGAGGGCGATCTGTTTCGTACCCGGTTGACCCATTCCCTGGAAGTGGCGCAGCTGGGGCGCTCTGTTGCACGGTCGCTCTGTCTGAACGAAGATCTGGTTGAAGCCATAGCCTTGGCCCACGATTTGGGGCATACACCGTTTGGTCACGCCGGCCAGGATGTGCTCAACGAGTGCATGCAGTCCCACGGCGGGTTTGAACACAACCTGCAAAGCCTGCGGGTGGTGGACCAGCTGGAGGCGCGCTACCCGCAGTTTGATGGCATCAACCTGTGTTTTGAAACGCGCGAAGGAATTCTTAAGCACTGCAGCGTGGCCAATGCGCAGGCTCTGGAGGCACGCGAACCCCATGGCGTAGCACGGCGCTTTATTGATAACACGCGTCCCAGCCTCGAGGCGCAGCTGTGCAATTTGACCGACGAGATTGCCTACAACTCGCACGACATTGACGATGGTGTTCGCTCCGGCCTGATTGACATGGCGCAATTGGTTCATGTCCCTCTGTTTGCTCAGCATCACGGTCTGGCCTTGCAAGAGTACCCAGGCCTTGCCGCTGCCCACAACCAGCGCCGGCTGTTGTACGAGACGATTCGTCGCATGCTCAGTGCCCAAGTTTACGATCTCATTGCCCATAGCAGCGCAACAATAGAGCGAGCTGCGCCCTCCAGCGTGGACGCGGTGCGTGGCCTGCCGTCCTTGTTGGGGTTCAGCAGTGACATGCGGGAGCAGTCCCGCGATCTGAAGCGTTTTCTATTCGCCAACCTGTACCGCCATCCGCAGGTGCACCAGACCCGTATCATGGCCACGCGAATCGTGCGCGAGCTGTTTGCCGCCTACCTGGCACAGCCTCATGAGATTTCGGCAGGCTTTGGTGTGGGTCTGGATGGAGCAGCGGAATCTAACGATACGCCAGAACGCATGGTTGCCGACTACATTGCAGGCATGACCGACCGGTTTGCCGTGCATGAACACGAACGCCTGACCGGGGAACGTTTGCTGGGTTCAATTACCGGTCTGGGTGAGACTGGCGGACTGTAAAGTAAATGGTATGACCGATATACAAAGAAACAGTGACACCCAGGTCATTGAAGACACCCGCAATTGGTTGCGCCGCGCGGTCATCGGGTTGAACCTATGCCCTTTTGCCAAGTCGGTCGACGTCAAGGACCAGGTGCACTACGCCGTTACCCGTTCTGTGGGTTTCAAGGACTTGCTGGTGGATCTGAAGCAAGAGCTAAATAGCCTCGCAGCCCTCGACGCTGCTACACGAGACACTACTCTTTTTATAGCGCCCGACGCCTTGACCGATTTTCTGGAGTTCAATGACTTTGTGGCTCAGGCTAACCGCCTGTTAGCTAAACTGCGCTATGAAGGTGTCTTCCAGATTGCCAGCCTGCATCCGCAATACCAGTTTGCGGATGCGCCGGCGGATGCCATTACCAACTTCACCAACCGCTCGCCCTATCCCACGTTGCATCTGCTGCGTGAAGAGAGCATTGACCGTGCGGTACAAGCCTTTCCCCATGCGGAGACCATTTTTGAGACAAATATGCGTACCATGGAACGCATCGGCCACGAGGGTTGGAGAGCGTTGAACGTGGGTGCACGCCCCAAGCGTGGCACACTCCCGCCATGAAGCAACACAAGGCCCGCACAACGGCACCCGTCAACCCACTGGCCGATGAAGTGCGCCCGGGCCAGAGCGTGGAGCTGCTCAAAGAACTGCACATCCTCACCCGCGAAGGCAAGCTTAATCAAGACTCACGGCGTAAGCTCAAGCAGGTTTACCACCTGTACCAGTTCATCGAGAAGTTGTTGCTGGAGCTACCGCAAGGCGGCGAGGGCGCCACGTTGGCCGACCATGGCGCAGGCAAGTCGTATCTGGGTTTTATCATTTATGACCTGTTTTTCAAGTCGCGCACTGGCGGTCATATCTACGGCATCGAGACCCGCCCAGAACTGGTGCAAAAGTCACGTGAACTGGCAACACGACTGGGTTTTGAGCGCATGGCATTCTTGAACGTGAGCGTGGCTGAATCCACACAGTCCAGCGACTTGCCTGATCAGATAGACGTGGTGACTGCCCTGCACGCCTGCGACACCGCCACCGACGACGCCATTGATTTTGGTCTCAAGAAGCAGGCACGCTACCTGGTGCTGGTGCCCTGCTGCCAGGCCGAAATCGCCCGCAGCCTCAATGCCAACAAGGCGCTGTCCTTGCGGCGCACGCCGTTGGCCGAACTGTGGCGCCACCCGTTGCACACGCGCGAGATGGGTAGCCAGATTACCAACGTGTTGCGCTGCCTGTACCTGGAGTCCTGTGGCTACCAGGTCACCGTGACCGAGCTGGTGGGTTGGGAGCACAGCATGAAGAACGAGCTCATCATCGCCAAGCGCACCGGCAAGCCCAACCGCGCGGCGGTGCAGCGGTTGCATGCCCTGCTGCAGGAATTTGGCCTGACGGCGCTGTTGGCCACACGCTATGCGATGGCGCCGGCCGCAGAGCCTGAGCTGCAGCCTGCCCCCACGGCGTAACCTCCCGGCACAGGATAGGCATCCGATCCCATGGCCCGTCTAGCCCGCCTGACACTGCCGGGTCATCCCCACCACATCATCCAGCGGGGCAATAACCGCCAGCCCATTTTTGCCACAGCGGCAGACCGGCAATTGATGCTCGATCTGCTGGAGGAAAACGCGCGCAAATTCAACGTTGCCATCCATGCCTATGTGCTGATGGACAACCATTTTCACCTGCTGGCTACGCCGCAAACGGCAGATGGCTTGCCGCTGATGATGCAGGCGGTGGGGCGGCGTTATGTGCGCTATTTCAACGACAGCCAAAAGCGCAGCGGCACCCTGTGGGAGGGTCGCTACAAGTCCACCCTGATCCAGACCGAACGCTACCTGCTGGCCTGCATGGTCTACATCGACCTCAACCCGGTGCGTGCGGGCATGGTCGCCCAGGCGCGGGAATACACCTGGTCCAGCCACGCCCACTACATCGGTTTGCGTACCGACAAACTGCTCACCCCGCACCCACTGGTCTGGGCATTGGGCAACACCCCATTTGCCCGGGAAGCTGCCTATGCCGAACTGGTTCAGGCAGGCGTCAATGCAGGGCAACAACAAGCCCTGACCGACTCGGCTTTGCGTGGCTGGGCCTTGGGTGAGCCAGAATTTGTAAAAAATTTGCAAAAACATGACAACGCGGCGCGTCAGCAAAAGCGTAGCAGGACGACCGATTTCAGGCAAATCATCGAGATCAGAATAGGGTTCTAGCCCACGTCCATATTCGCTATATTGCTATTGAATTTAATCCGTCCCCAATTTAAATATTCGTGCAGATCAATTGGCTTAATTGGAATCTGACCCCGATTATTCCGGTTGGCTTTTTTGTTGCGTTGCAGTATTCTTCGTGTCCATTGTCATTTTCAGGAGAGCGCCATGACTACGGCAGCCGAGATCCAGCACCTTCAGCAAAACGGTTTGTATTCCACAGCCAACGAGCACGATGCCTGTGGCGTGGGCTTCGTCGCCCACATCAAGGGCACCAAGTCGCATGACATTGTCAAGAACGCGCTGAAGATTCTGGAAAACCTGGACCACCGGGGCGCTGTGGGCGCTGACAAGCTGATGGGCGACGGCGCCGGCATCCTGATCCAGTTACCCGATGCGCTCTACCGTGAAGAAATGGCGGCCCAAGGCGTGACACTGCCACCGCCCGGTGAATACGGCGTGGGCATGATCTTCCTGCCCAAAGAGCATGCGTCCCGTTTGGCGTGCGAACAAGAGATGGAACGCGCCATCAAGGCCGAAGGGCAAGTGTTGCTGGGTTGGCGCGATGTGCCAGTCAACCGCGACATGCCCATGTCGCCCACCGTGCGCGCCAAGGAGCCTATCCAGCGCCAGGTGTTTATTGGCCGTGGTCAGGACGTGATCGTGCAAGACGCGCTGGAGCGCAAGCTGTACGTCATTCGCAAGACCGCCAGTGCCCACATCCAGGCCCTGAAGCTCAAGCACAGCAAAGAGTACTACGTGCCCAGCATGAGCAGCCGCACCGTGATCTACAAAGGCCTGCTGCTGGCTGATCAAGTTGGCATTTACTTCCGCGATCTGGAAGACGCGCGTTGCACCTCGGCACTGGGCCTGGTGCACCAGCGCTTCTCTACCAACACCTTCCCCGAATGGCCTTTGGCGCACCCTTACCGCTATGTGGCGCACAACGGTGAAATCAACACGGTCAAGGGCAACTACAACTGGATGAAGGCGCGCGAAGGCGTGATGTCGTCCCCCGTGCTCGGCGCCGACCTGCAAAAACTCTATCCCATCAGTTTTCCCGGCCAGTCCGACACTGCCACTTTTGACAACTGCCTGGAATTGTTGACCATGGCGGGCTACCCCTTAAGCCAGGCCGTGATGATGATGATTCCCGAGCCGTGGGAGCAGCACACCACCATGGACGAGCGCCGCAAGGCCTTCTACGAATACCACGCCGCCATGCTGGAGCCCTGGGACGGACCGGCCTCAATCGTGTTCACCGATGGCCGCCAGATTGGCGCCACGCTGGACCGCAACGGCCTGCGTCCCTCACGCTACTGCATCACCGACGATGACCTGGTCATCATGGGCTCCGAGTCTGGCGTGCTGCCCGTGCCCGAGAACAAAATCGTGCGCAAATGGCGACTGCAACCCGGCAAGATGTTCCTGATTGATCTGGAGCAGGGCCGCATGATTGACGACGAGGAACTAAAAGCCGGTTTGGCCAACAGCAAGCCCTACAAACAATGGATTGAGAATCTCCGCATCCGTCTGGACGATGTGGTGGTGCTAACTGCCGGAGAGTCACCACAAGAGTTGCCAGTGGGTGCAAACGGACCCCAAACGACCAGCACGGAGCACGTCAGTGCCGATTTGCTGGACCGCCAGCAGGCCTTTGGCTTTACCCAGGAAGACCTGAAGTTTCTGATTGCCCCCATGGCCACTGCTGGCGAAGAAGCCATCGGTTCCATGGGTAACGACAGTCCACTGGCAGTGCTCTCCGACAAGAACAAGCCGCTGTACAACTACTTCAAGCAGTTGTTCGCGCAAGTGACCAACCCGCCCATCGATCCCATCCGCGAAGCGATTGTCATGTCGCTGGTGTCCTTCATCGGCCCCAAGCCCAACCTGCTGGACATCAACCAGGTCAACCCGCCCATGCGCATGGAGGTGAGCCAGCCGGTGCTGGACTTTGCCGACATGGCCAAGTTGCGCGACATCGACAAGCACACGCAGGGCAAATTCCGTAGTTACACGCTGGACATCACTTACCCGCTGGCCTGGGGTCGCGAAGGCGTGGAAGCCAAACTGGCTTCGTTGTGCGCCGAAAGTGTGGATGCCATCAAGGGTGGCAAGAACATCCTCATCATCAGTGACCGCTGCGTCAGCGCGACCCAGGTGGCCATTCCCGCGTTGTTGGCGCTCTCCGCGATTCACCAGCACCTGGTGCGCGAGGGCTTGCGCACCACCGCCGGCTTGGTGGTGGAAACCGGAACCGCCCGCGAGGTACACCACTTTGCCGTGCTGGCCGGCTACGGCGCCGAGGCTGTGCACCCCTATCTGGCCATGGAAACCCTGGCCCATATTCACCAAGACCTGCCGGGTGATTTGAGTGCCGACAAGGCCATCTACAACTACGTCAAGGCCGTTGGCAAGGGCCTGTCCAAGATCATGTCCAAGATGGGTGTGTCCACCTACATGAGCTACTGCGGCGCGCAGTTGTTTGAGGCCATTGGTCTGTCCAGCGATACCGTGGGCAAATACTTTACCGGCACCCCCAGCCGGGTGGAAGGCATCGGCGTTTTCGAGATTGCCGAAGAAGCCATCCGCATGCACAAGGCCGCCTTTGGTGCCGATCCGGTACTGGCCAACGCGCTGGATGCCGGTGGCGAATATGCCTGGCGGACACGCGGCGAAGAGCACATGTGGACGCCCGATGTGATTGCCAAGCTGCAACACAGCACGCGCGCCAACAACTGGAACACGTACAAGGAGTACGCCCAACTCATCAACGACCAGAGCAAGCGCCACCTGACCCTGCGCGGCCTGTTCGAGTTCAAGATCGACCCGGCCAAGGCCATTCCCGTAGACGAGGTTGAGAGCGCAAAGGAAATTGTCAAACGCTTCGCCACGGGCGCCATGTCGCTGGGCTCCATCTCCACCGAAGCCCACGCCACATTGGCCGTGGCCATGAACCGCATCGGGGGCAAGAGCAATACGGGCGAGGGCGGTGAAGACCCCGCGCGCTACCGCCAGGAACTCAAAGGTATTCCTATCAAGCAGGGCGATACGCTCAAGAGCATCATTGGTGACGATGTAGTGGAAGTAGACCTGCCGCTGCAAGACGGCGACAGCCTGCGTAGCCGCATCAAGCAGGTCGCCTCGGGTCGTTTTGGCGTGACTGCCGAATACCTGTCCAGCGCCGACCAGATCCAGATCAAGATGGCCCAGGGCGCCAAGCCTGGCGAAGGCGGTCAGTTGCCTGGTGGCAAGGTGTCGGAGTACATCGGCCGCCTGCGCCATTCGGTCCCCGGTGTGGGCTTGATCTCGCCTCCGCCGCACCACGATATCTATTCGATTGAAGACTTGGCGCAGTTGATCCACGACCTGAAAAATGTGGCGCCGCACTCCGGCATCAGCGTCAAGCTGGTGGCCGAAATCGGTGTCGGCACCATTGCTGCAGGTGTCGCCAAGTGCAAGGCTGACCATGTGGTGATTGCCGGGCACGACGGTGGCACGGGTGCTTCGCCCTGGTCGTCCATCAAGCATTGCGGCAGTCCGTGGGAAATTGGTCTGGCCGAAACACAGCAAACCCTGGTCTTGAACCGCTTGCGCAGCCGTATCCGCGTGCAGGCTGACGGCCAGATGAAGACCGGACGTGACGTGGCCATTGGCGCGCTCTTGGGTGCGGATGAGTTCGGCTTTGCCACCGCACCGCTGGTGGTGGAAGGCTGCGTCATGATGCGCAAGTGCCACCTCAATACCTGCCCGGTGGGCGTGGCCACACAAGACCCCACGCTACGCGCAAAGTTCTCTGGTAAGCCCGAGCACGTGGTCAACTACTTCTTCTTCATTGCCGAAGAAGTGCGCCAGATCATGGCCCAGCTGGGCATCCGCAAGTTTGATGACCTGATTGGCCGCTCGGACCTGCTGGACATGCGCAAAGGCATTGAACACTGGAAGGCCAGCGGCCTGGACTTTGGCCGCCTGTTTGCCCAACCCCAAGTGAGCGCTGATGTGCCCCGCTTCCAGACGCTGGAACAAGAGCACGGCCTGGAAAAGGCACTGGACAACGTACTGATTGCCAAGAGCCGCGCAGCCATTGACAAGGGCGAAAAGGTGCAGTTCATGGAACATGCGCGCAACGTCAATCGATCCGTGGGCGCCATGCTCTCCGGCGCGGTGACCAAGGTGCACCCACAAGGCTTGCCCGACAACACCATCCATATCCAGTTGGAGGGCACCGGTGGCCAATCGTTTGGCGCGTTCCTGTGCAAGGGCATCACCCTGTACCTCATCGGCGACGCCAATGACTACACCGGCAAGGGCTTGTCGGGCGGTCGTGTTGTGGTGCGCCCCAGTATTGACTTCCGTGGCGCGGCGGTGAACAACACCATCGTGGGCAACACCGTGATGTACGGTGCCACCAGCGGTGAGGCCTTCTTCAGCGGTGTTGGTGGCGAACGCTTTGCCGTGCGCCTGTCGGGCGCCACGGCCGTGGTCGAAGGCACAGGTGACCATGGTTGCGAATACATGACCGGTGGCACCGTGGCGGTGTTGGGCAAGACAGGGCGCAACTTTGCAGCCGGCATGAGTGGTGGCATTGCTTACGTGTACGACGAAGACGGCCAGTTTGCCAAGCGTTGCAACACCGCCATGGTGTCCATGGACAAAGTGCTGAGCGCGGCTGAGCAGGAAGCCAGCCAGGACAAAGCCATCTGGCACCAGGGCCAGACCGACGAGGCGCAACTGCGCAAGTTGCTGGAGGCCCACAACCGCTGGACCGGCAGCAAGCGCGCGCGTGATCTGCTGGACAACTGGGAGGTGTCACGGGCCAAGTTCGTCAAGGTGTTCCCCAACGAGTACAAGCGTGCTCTGGGCGAAATGCATATGAAAAAAACGGCAGTAGCCCTCGTCAAATCTACGCAAGCCGCTACCAAAACAGTAGCAATTGCAGCCAAGTAAGAAGGGACACGTCATGGGAAAAATCACAGGATTCATGGAGTACGAGCGCATCGAAGAAGGCTACAAGCCCGTTACCGAGCGCCTGAAAAACTACAAAGAGTTTGTCATCGGCATTGACGACGCTCAGGCCCACAAGCAGGCGGCACGCTGCATGGACTGCGGCACGCCGTTCTGCAACAGCGGCTGCCCGGTCAACAACATCATTCCAGACTTCAACGATATGGTGTACCGCAACGACTGGAAAGCCGCCATCGACACGCTGCATAGCACCAACAACTTCCCCGAGTTCACGGGCCGCATCTGCCCGGCGCCGTGCGAGGCCGCTTGCGTGCTCAACGTGAATGACGACGCCGTGGGTATCAAGTCCATTGAGCACGCCATCATCGACCGCGCTTGGGCCGAGGGCTGGGTACTAGCCCAACCGGCCAAGGTCAAGACGGGCAAGACCGTTGCCGTCGTGGGCTCCGGTCCAGCCGGCATGGCGGCTGCCCAGCAGCTGGCCCGCGTCGGCCATACCGTGACGCTGTTCGAGAAGAACGACCGCGTGGGTGGTCTGTTGCGCTATGGCATCCCCGATTTCAAGATGGAGAAGTCGCACATTGACCGCCGGGTGGACCAATTGGTCAAAGAAGGCGTCACCATCCGCACCGGCGTCTTGGTGGGTGAAATGCCCAAGACCGGTGCAGCCTCCAAGGTCACCAACTGGGCCAAGGAGACCATCACGCCGGCCCAATTGCAGAAAGACTTTGATGCGGTGCTGCTGACGGGTGGTTCTGAGCAGTCGCGAGACCTGCCCGTGCCGGGGCGTGACCTGGACGGCATCCACTTTGCGATGGAGTTTTTGCCCCAGCAAAACAAGGTTAACGCGGGCGACAAGATCAAGGGCCAGCTGAAGGCAGACGGCAAACACGTCATCGTCATCGGTGGCGGTGATACCGGCAGCGACTGTGTGGGCACCAGCAACCGCCACGGTGCGGCCAGCGTGACCCAGTTCGAGGTGATGCCCCAGCCGCCTGAAGAAGAAAACCGGCCCATGACCTGGCCATACTGGCCGCTCAAACTGCGCACCAGTTCCAGCCACGAAGAAGGTTGCGAGCGCGTGTTTGCCATTTCCACCAAGGAATTCACCGGGGATAAGGGCAAGGTCTCCGGTCTGAAGACCGTTCAGGTGGAGTGGAAAGATGGAAAAATTGTCGAGGTTGCCGGTTCCGAGAAAGTGCTCAAGGCCGATCTGGTGCTACTGGCAATGGGCTTTACCAACCCGGTAGCCACCATTTTGGATGGCTTTGGCGTGGACAAGGACACGCGCGGCAACGCCAAGGCCACAACGGACTTCACCGGTGGCTATGCCACCAACGTACCCAAGGTGTTTGCCGCCGGGGACATACGCCGTGGCCAGAGCCTGGTGGTCTGGGCCATTCGCGAAGGTCGCCAGGCCGCGCGTTCGGTGGATGAATTTTTGATGGGAAGCAGCGTTTTGCCGCGGTGAATGGCCTAATACAGGGTTTACCTTAATCCCTTATCATTCAGAAGCCGGAAATTGCCCGGCTTTTGTTTTTTATGGCCCCAACCCCTTCATCCTCGCTGGTAGAACTGTGCAACGTGACCTTTGGTTACGGCGAACGCGTCATCCTGAATGATTTGTCTCTGTCCGTGCCGCGTGGCAAGGTTACTGCACTGATGGGTGCTTCGGGTGGAGGTAAAACCACGATCTTGCGGTTGATTGGCGGCCAAATCCGGGCCCAATCCGGCCAAGTGCTGTTTGATGGTCAAGACGTCACCCGCATGGACCAGACCCAGATGTACGCCGCCCGACGGCGCATGGGCATGCTCTACCAGTTTGGTGCCTTGTTCGCCGACATGAGTGTGTACGACAACGTGTCTTTCCCCCTGCGCGAGCACACCGATCTGTCGCCTGAAATGATTCACGACATCGTGCTGATGAAGCTCAACGCCGTGGGCCTTCGTGGTGCGCGCGACATGATGCCCAGCGCCCTGTCGGGTGGCATGGCCCGCCGGGTGGCCCTGGCCCGCGCCATCGCACTGGACCCCGAATTGGTGATGTACGACGAGCCGTTCACCGGCATTGACCCAATTTCTGTGGGAACCTCCGCACGGCTGGTGCGGCAGTTAAACGACACCATGGGCCTGACCAGCATTTTTGTGTCGCACGAACTGGAGCAAACCTTCACCATTGCCGACCACGTCATCATTTTGGCTAACGGCAAGGTAGCATCCGAGGGTACGCCGCAGGATGTGCTGCACAGCACGGACCCGCTGGTGTACCAATATGTGAATGCCCAGATCGATGGACCCGTGCGTTTCCATTACCCGGCCACCAGTGTGGAAGATGATTTTGGCGCCCATGCAGGGGTTGGCCACCAGAAGTTCGGAGTTGCACGATGACTTGGTATAAACCCGCCGATGTGGGATTCGCCACCCGCAGCAAGCTGGCGGATCTGGGCTACGCTGCGCGCCTGTTTATGCGCCTGCTGACGTCCATAGTGCCCACTTTTCGCCGGTTTGGCCTGGTGCGCGACCAACTTCATTTTTTGGGCAACTATTCCCTGGCCATCATTGCGATATCGGGCCTGTTTGTCGGGTTTGTGTTTGGCCTGCAGGGCTATTACACCTTGCAGCGCTATGGTTCGTCCGAGGCCCTGGGCCTGCTGGTAACGCTGAGCTTGGTGCGTGAACTGGGGCCAGTGGTGACGGCGCTGCTGTTTGCGGGCCGGGCCGGAACATCGCTCACCGCTGAAATTGGGCTGATGAAGGCCGGCGAGCAAATCAGCGTGATGGAAATGATGGCGGTGGACCCTATTCAGCGTGTGCTGGCACCGCGTTTCTGGGCTGGTGTGGTTGCGATGCCCCTGCTGGCTGCGGTGTTCAGCGCCATGGGCGTCATCGGCGGCTGGGTGGTGGGCGTTCTCATGATTGGGGTCGACTCCGGGTCTTTTTGGAGCCAGATCCAGGGCGGCGTCGATGTTTGGCAGGATGTGGGCAACGGTGTCATCAAGAGTGTGGTGTTTGGATTGACAGTGACGTTTATTGCCGTGTACCAGGGATTTGAGGCCCAGGCAACGCCGGAAGGGGTGGCCAGTGCGACCACCCGCACGGTGGTGGTGGCCTCGCTGGCCGTTTTGGGTCTGGACTTTATCCTGACCGCCATGATGTTTACGATATGAGAACTTTGCGGGACAGACCAGAGCGTAGTGATGCTCTGTCCACAACTGATTAAAGAAGGTTTTACATGCAGCGCTCTAAAAACGACGTGTGGGTGGGGATGTTTGTCATCATCGGGGCGGTAGCCATCCTGTTTCTGGCCTTGCAGTCGGCCAATTTGCTGTCTTTGAACTTCCAGTCCACCTATAACGTGTCGGCCAAATTCGACAACGTGGGCGGGCTCAAGCCCAAGGCCGCCGTGCGCAGTGGCGGCGTGGTGGTGGGGCGGGTGGAATCGATGACCTTTGACGACAAGACGTTTCAGGCACGGGTGACCCTGGCATTGGAGAGTCGTTACGCTTTTCCTAAAGACAGTTCGTTGAAAATCCTGACCAGTGGTCTGCTGGGTGAACAATACATCGGCATTGAAGCCGGCGCTGCCGAGACCAATTTGGTGGCGGGCGATGTCATCGGTGCGACTCAATCCGCCGTTGTACTGGAAAATCTGATTAGCCAGTTCCTCTTCAGCAAGGCCGCCGACGGGGCCACCACCCCTGCGCCGGAGAAAAAATGAGTGTGATGCAAGCAATTGATACCAAGCGTGTTGCACCCCCATCGGGCTTAGGGGCGCGCATGGTGCGCTGGGGCGTAGTGGCCGCTGTTATTTTGTTGCAGGCCTGTGCGACAGTGGCCAATCCCGATCCGCGCGACCCTATGGAAGGCTGGAATCGCAGCGTTTTTGGGTTTAACGATGCAGTAGACCGTGCCGTGGTCAAACCTGTGGCCACCGCGTACCGCGATGTTCTGCCCAATTGGATGCGGACTGGCATTGGCAACTTTTTCAACAACCTCGAAGACCTCTGGTCGGGTGTCAATAATGCCCTGCAATTGCGTGGCGTGTATACGGCAGACAGTTTTGGCCGGGTGATGATCAACACCACCATGGGTTTGGGCGGGGTGCTGGATGTGGCCGGTGAAATGGGGATGGAGCGCCACCCCGCCAATTTTGGCCTGACACTGGGCCGCTGGGGCGTTGGCCCTGGGCCGTTTGTGGTGCTGCCGCTCCTGGGGTCGTCCACCTTGCGTGATACGGTAGCCTTGTCGGTCGATATTCCTGCCAACCCGGTTCGTCACGTGGCGGATGATCCCACCCGAGATGCCCTGGGTCTGCTGAATCTGGTGGACACCCGGTCGAACTATTTAAGGGCAGGCGAAGTCGTAGAAGAAGCGGCCCTGGACAAATACAGCTTTACCCGTGATGCCTATTTGCAGCGTCGCCGCAACCAGGTGTATGACGGCAACCCGCCTGAAGACGATTTCATGTCGGAGCCCGATGCGAACCACACGGATAATGGAACCCAATGAGGGGATTGATGATGAACACCAAACGAGCATTTTTACGCCAAACCCTGGCAACCACCGTCACTGTGCTGGCCTTTGCCTTGGCCGGCCCGCTGGCCCGTGCAGCCGACGAGGCCCCGGATGCGCTGATCAAACGCCTGTCTGTGGACGTGCTGGAAACCATCAAGGGCGACAAGGCCATCCGCGCCGGAGACACCGCCAAGGTCATTGCCCTGGTGGACGAGCGCATCATGCCCAACGTGAATTTTCAGCGTATGACCTCGTCTGCCGTAGGCCCGGCTTGGCGCCAAGCCACGCCCGAGCAAAAGAAGCGTCTGCAAGAAGAGTTCAAGATTTTGCTTGTGCGCACCTATGCTGGTGCACTGGCCCAGGTGACTGACCAGACCATCACCATGAAGCAGTTTCGCGGTTCGCCTGATGACAAAGAGGTTCTGGTTCGCTCCGAAATTCGGGGTGGCGGTGACACCGTTCAACTCGACTACCGTCTGGAAAAGACGCCGGGTCAGGGTGCCGGTTGGCGCATCTACAACCTCAACGTGCTGGGTGTGTGGCTGGTGGAAACCTACCGCAGCCAGTTTTCACAGGAAATCAACGCCAAAGGCATCGATGGCCTGATCGCCACCCTGACCGAACGCAACAAGGCCAACGTTAAGAAAGGCTGATGTGCTGAGCCTGCCTGCCGAATTGACCCACAACCAGGCCAAGGACTGCCTGGCACAACTGGTGGCCGGCGCAAACGCCGAGCCGTCCCCGGTGATGGTGAATGCTGCGCCCTTGACGCGCTTTGACTCTTCGGCGCTGGCTGTGCTGCTGGAGTTGCGTCGTACCTGCCAGCGTTTGGGTAAAACGCTGGTCGTGCAGGGCATGCCAACACACCTTGGCGATTTGGCCACCCTGTACGGGATTGAAGCGCTGCTGCCCCGTCCCTGAACCCTGACCGCCTAAAATGGCGGCTCTTCATGTCTGCCATCTCCTTTCAGTCCGTTTCCAAGTCCTATCCTTCGCCGCGTGGCCCCAGTGGTTCCACCTTTTTTGCGTTGGACAACGTACAGCTCGACATCGAGGAGGGCGAATTCTTTGGCTTGCTCGGCCCCAATGGTGCCGGGAAAACCACCATGATCAGCATCCTGGCTGGTCTGACGCGTGCCACCAGCGGGCGCGTGACGGTTCAGGGCTGTGACGTGCAGACTGATTACGCACAGGCGCGGCGCAAACTGGGCATCGTTCCGCAGGAACTGGTGTTTGACCCTTTTTTCAATGTGCGTGAGGCCCTGCGCTTTCAGTCCGGCTATTTCGGCATCCAGAACAACGATGCCTGGATCGACGAACTGCTGGACAGCCTGGGCCTGACCGACAAGGCTGGCGCCAATATGCGCCAACTCTCCGGCGGCATGAAGCGCCGTATGCTGGTGGCGCAGGCACTGGTGCACAAGCCGCCGGTCATTGTGCTGGACGAACCCACCGCCGGTGTGGACGTGGAACTGCGCCAAACCCTGTGGCAATTTGTGTCCAAACTCAACAAGCAGGGGCACACCGTGCTGTTGACCACCCACTACCTGGAAGAAGCTGAGGCCCTGTGTGGCCGCATTGCCATGCTGAAGTCCGGGCGCATCGTGGCACTGGACAGCACGTCGGCCCTGCTCAAGGCGGCCTCGGGCAATGTGTTGCGCTTCAAGACCACGGGCGAATTGCCACCGGCACTGGCTGCACGGGCGCGTGTGACCGGCAGTGTGGTGCAGTTGCCAGCCCAAAGCGCGCTGGAAATCGAACAGTACCTGGCCACTATGCGCGAAAGCGGCCTGGTGGTGGAAGATGTGGAAATGCGCAAGGCCGATCTGGAAGACGTCTTCATCGAAATCATGCACCGCAATGTGCCGCGCCCCATTGCTGGAGAGCCAGCATGACCGGCTGGCAAACGCTTTTCTACAAAGAAGTTCTGCGCTTCTGGCGGGTGGGCTTTCAAACGGTGGCGGCCCCCGTGTTGACCGCCATGATGTACCTGCTGATTTTTGGCCATGTGATGGAAGGTCACGTCAAAGTCTACGACACGATTAGCTACACGTCGTTCCTGATACCGGGCCTGGTGATGATGAGCGTTTTGCAAAACGCGTTTGCCAACAGTTCATCCTCCCTGATCCAGAGCAAAATCATGGGCAACCTGGTGTTTCTGTTGCTGACACCGCTGTCACACCGGAGCTGGTTTGTGGCTTATGTGGGCTCATCCCTTGTTCGGGGGCTGGTGGTGGGCGTAGGCGTGTTGCTGGTGGCCGTTTGGTTTGCCCCACTGAGCTTTGCGCAACCGCTGTGGATTGTGGCGTTTGCGGCGATGGGTGCGGCACTCATGGGCGCTTTGGGTTTGATTGCCGGACTTTGGGCCGAAAAGTTTGACCAGTTGGCTGCCTTCCAGAATTTCATCATCATGCCCATGACTTTTCTCAGCGGCGTGTTTTATTCCATTCAATCGCTGCCACCCGTCTGGCAGACGGTGAGCCACTTCAACCCGTTTTTCTACATGATTGATGGCTTTCGCTTTGGCTTCTTTGGTGTGAGCGATGTCTCCCCCTGGTTAAGCTTGGGCATTGTGGGCTCGGCGCTGGCCGTTGCCAGCCTGCTGGCCATGCATTTGCTGCGCACTGGCTACAAAATTCGCACCTAAAACCGGAGTTACTTGATATGACTGCTGAAGACATCGAATCCCTGATCGCCGCCCATCTGGTCTGTGAACTCTGCCGTGTGGAAGGCGATGGCCGCCACTGGTACGCCACCGTGGTCTCCACCGCGTTTGAAGGCTTGCGTCCCATTACGCGCCACCAGCGCGTCTATGCCGCCATGGGTTCGCGCATGAAGACTGACGAAGTGCATGCTCTGTCCATCAAGGCGTTTACCCCCGCCGAATGGGCTGCGCAAGCCGCATAAACGCAACGTCACTGACACGATGGACAAATTACTGATTCGCGGCGGCAACCCATTGCAGGGCGAGGTGCTGATTTCGGGCGCCAAAAACGCGGCTTTGCCCGAACTGTGCGCCACGCTGCTCAGTGCCGAGCCGGTCACGCTGCGTAACGTGCCGCGTTTGCAAGATGTGTCCACCATGCTCAAACTCATCCGCAACATGGGTGTGCAGGTAGAGCAGGGTGCCGATGGTTCCGTGCGGGTGGATGCAGGTAGCTTAAGTTCCCCCGAGGCACCCTATGAGCTGGTCAAAACCATGCGTGCTTCGGTGCTGGCGCTGGGCCCTTTGCTGGCACGCTTTGGCGAGGCCACCGTGTCTCTGCCGGGCGGTTGTGCCATTGGCTCGCGTCCGGTGGACCAACACCTCAAGGGGCTGGCCGCCATGGGGGCCGAGATCGTGGTCGAGCACGGCTACATGCTTGCCAAGCTGCCCAAGGGCCGCAAGCGCCTGCAGGGCGCGCGCATCACCACCGATATGGTGACCGTCACTGGCACTGAAAACTTTTTGATGGCCGCAGCATTGGCCGAAGGCGAAACCATTCTGGAAAACGCCGCGCAAGAGCCCGAGATTCCTGATCTTGCAGAAATGCTGATCAGCATGGGCGCAAATATCGAAGGCCATGGCAGCAGCCGCATCCGCATCCAGGGCGTTGAATCCCTGCACGGCTGCACCCACCAAGTGGTGGCCGATCGCATCGAAGCTGGCACCTTCTTGTGTGCTGTGGCCGCTGCCGGTGGCGACGTGGTGCTCAGGCATGGGCGTCTGGACCATCTGGACGCCGTAGTGGAAAAACTGCGCGACGCCGGCGCCACCGTGACTGCGGTGGACGGTGGCATCCGCGTGCAGTCCCTTGGCCGCCTGAAAGCGCAGAGCTTTCGTACCACCGAATACCCGGGGTTTCCTACCGATATGCAGGCCCAGTTCATGGCGCTCAACAGCATCTCGCACGGCAACAGCATGGTGACCGAGACTATTTTTGAAAATCGTTTCATGCACGTCAACGAGCTGGTGCGCCTGGGCGCCAACATCCAGATCGACGGCAGGGTGGCGGTCATTGAGGGTGTGGAAAAACTGTCTGGCGCCACGGTGATGGCCACCGACCTGCGCGCCTCTGCCAGCCTGGTGATTGCCGGTCTGGTGGCCGACGGTGAGACGGTGGTGGACCGCATCTACCATCTGGACCGCGGTTACGACCAGATGGAAGCCAAACTGCGCGGCATTGGCGCAGACATAGAGAGAATCAAATGATCACACTCGCGCTGTCCAAAGGCAGGATCTTTGAAGAAACCATGCCCCTGCTGCGCGCCGCCGGCATTGAGGTACTGGACGATCCCGAAAAATCGCGCAAATTGATTCTGGACACCAACCTGCCCGATGTGCGGGTGCTGGTCGTGCGCGCCACCGACGTGCCCACCTACGTGCAATACGGCGGAGCCGACATGGGCATCACCGGCAAAGACACGCTGCTTGAGCATGGCAGCGATGGCCTGTACCAGCCGCTGGATCTGCGCATTGCCATGTGCCGCATTAGCGTGGCGGTGCGCTCTGACTTTGACTACGCCTCTGCCGTCAAACAGGGTTCCCGCCTCACGGTGGCCACCAAGTATGTGGCTATTGCCCGCGATTTTTTTGCGACAAAGGGTGTGCACGTGGACTTGATCAAGCTCTACGGCAGCATGGAGCTAGCCCCCCTGGTCGGCATGGCTGACGCCATTGTGGATCTGGTGTCCACCGGCAACACGCTCAAGGCCAATCATCTGGTCGAGGTGGAGCAGATCATGGACATTAGCTCGCGCCTGGTGGTCAACCAGGCCGCGCTCAAGCTCAAGCGTGAACCCATCCGCAAAATCATCGATGCCTTTGCCAGCGCGGTCCAAGTAACCGCTTAAGCAGAACAACTCTGCACAACTCTGCACAACCGCTATGACTTTGATAGCTGCTCCTGTACGTCTTTCTACGGCCAACGCCCAATTTGAGGCTGAATTCAAAGCCCGTTTGCATTGGGCAGACGACACGGATGCCGCCATCGAGCACAGCGTGGCCGATATTCTGCAAGACGTGCAGCGCCGTGGCGATGCGGCCGTGCTGGACTACACCGCACGCTGGGACCGTGTGCAGGCCACCAGTGTGCAGGCGCTGGAACTGACGCAGGCCGAACTCAAGGCCGCTTTTGATGCCATTCCCGCCCCGCAACGCGAAGCCCTGCAGGCGGCAGCGGCACGCGTGCGCAGCTACCACGAGGCCCAAAAGCACGCCAGTGGCGAGAGCTGGAGCTACCGCGATGCCGATGGCACGCTGCTGGGGCAAAAAGTCACTCCGCTGGACCGCGTGGGCATTTACGTGCCGGGCGGCAAGGCCACTTATCCTTCATCGGTGCTGATGAATGCCATTCCGGCGCATGTGGCCGGGGTTGGTGAAATCATCATGGTGGTGCCCACACCCGGCGGCGAGAAAAACGCCATGGTGCTGGCCGCCGCCTACGTGGCGGGCGTGACACGTGCCTTTACCATCGGTGGCGCGCAAGCCGTGGCGGCACTGGCCTATGGCACTGCCACCATTCCCAAAGTGGACAAAATCACCGGCCCCGGCAATGCCTATGTGGCTGCGGCCAAGCGCCGCGTGTTTGGTACCGTGGGAATCGACATGATTGCCGGCCCCAGCGAGATTCTGGTGCTGGCCGATGGCACCACCCCGCCCGACTGGGTGGCCATGGACTTGTTCAGCCAGGCCGAGCACGACGAATTGGCGCAAAGCATTTTGCTGTGCCCTGATGCGGCGTACATCGACCAGGTGCAGCAGAGCATGAACCGCCTGCTGCCCGAAATGCCACGCGCCGCCATCATTGCCAAGAGCCTGACAGACCGTGGCGCGCTAATTCACACCCGCAGCATGGAAGAGGCCTGTGCCATCAGCAACCGCATTGCGCCGGAGCACCTGGAAGTGTCCAGCCGCGAACCCCACCAATGGGAGCCGCTGCTCAAGCATGCGGGCGCCATCTTTTTGGGCGCTTTCACGTCCGAGAGCCTAGGCGACTACTGCGCTGGTCCCAACCACGTGCTACCCACCAGTGGCACCGCGCGCTTTAGCAGCCCGCTGGGCGTGTATGACTTTCAAAAGCGAAGCAGCCTGATTGAGGTGAGCGAACAGGGTGCCCAAGTATTGGGGAAAATTGCCTCGGTACTGGCGCATGGCGAGGGCTTGCAAGCCCATGCGCGCGCGGCGGAAATGCGATTGAAGTAAAAATGGGTGCATCAGGACGACAAATTCCTATGCACACATCAACACATTCCCAAAAACCCATTCCTTCCCAGCTGTTGGCCTGGTTGCGCACGCTCTGCGCGCTGGCAGTGGGCGCCGCACTGGTGTTGCCCGCCTTCGCGATGTCCATCCGCGAAATGCGCACGCTTGAAAAAACCGAAAAGCTGGGCAGCACCTACACCGACTATTACCTGGTAGGCGTCATGGAAGGTACGTTAGCGACCCACGACCAGGCTGTGCGCAACGGTGCCACCCCTACCATTTGCCTGAACGGCCGACGACTGCTGCCCAGCATGGCCAAGGGCCTGTTCACCACCGAGCTCAAGCGCAATGCCGACCTGTACGAGGCGGACATGCCTGTAGAACTGGTCATGCTCAATGCGCTGGGCACGGTGTACCCCTGCTAGTGTGCGCTGCGGCAGGGTTTAACGTTGAGGCTCAGCCGCGTTTCGATGCCGTTAGCAGCAGCAGCCCGCCGGCGACGATGGCACCAATGCCTGCCCACAAGGGAATGTTGACCTGCTTCTGTTCCTTGACGGTTAGCTCTAGTGACCCCAGCTTCACAGCGGTCGTGTCCTTCGTGTAGCTAAAGCCACCGTAAACCAACCCCAAAGTGCCACCCAGCAAGAGCGCTATCGCCAATAGTCTGATTGAGTTCATATTTAGTTCTCCTTCATTAAAGCCCGTCGTCCCCACGTCCGACGGGACTGAGGAAGAGCTACGTGTGGCATTGAGACATACATCGCGAAAGAGACCCGTGCGGTAACGCACATAGCGCATCTGAGTGCGATACAGAGTACTATGTAATTGATAGCGTATAGTTCATATTCGACGAGGGCTAGCGGTCGATTTCGCTTAAAGTTTTATCGTAACCGCACATCCATGGCGAACACAGCCGCGGCTGCGGATTATGATTTTTACAAGCTGTGATCGTCGGCAAGAGCAGTACTGGTTGCAAAGGCCAGCACATGACAGTCAGGGTCCAGCGAGTAGGCCGCAGTGTGGCCCCAATCTCGAACCTTGAACCCGCTCAGTTCCTTGGCTCCCGCCGCCAATGCCCGGCGATGGTAGGACAGCGCATCTTCCGTGAGCAAATAGACCTCTGCGCGTGGGATGCCCCGCGCAAGCGATGGATCAGGCAGGGCCGGACCCAGCAGGTTTTTGATGCCGGCCTCTGGCATGAGGCCAAGCACACCCCCGCTGGGTAAGAGGAACTCCGTCATCCCCGGCACGTTCAAGCGCGGGGCAAGGTCAAGAACCGCCGCATAGAACGCCGTGCTTCGCGCTTGGTCCGAAACGTAGAGGATGAAGTACGACTCCATGGGGTTTATTGCGGCGTTGGTTTGTGCGGCCTACCGTTTGATTTCGGCCGCCGAATCGGCAGGGGCGGTTGGTTCGAATGAAGGTTTAAGAGTGCCATTGCGTGCTGTAGCCTCGAAACCCAACAATCTGCTGAACTCAAAAGCGACCAGCCCCAGAACGCCCAACCCGCCAGCCAACGCCAGGTACACCCCGACAATAAAGAACTCAGCGCCCGATTCGGTTTTGTGTGTCATGAACATCTTCATGAGCGGTCCTGCCACCAGGTTCAGCACCGCGACCACCGCACCGAAGTAGATCCCCACAATTCCAGCTTTTCGAAGAACCAACGCAAGGCCAGAAATCTTGTGCGAATCAAGAGTGCCAGTCCCCCGGACGATTGAGACCACGCGGTACAAACCCATAACCAGAAATAAGACCGGCCCCACAAACGGTACACCACCGAAGACGCTGCCACCCGTCGCCATGCCGACCCAGCCTGATTTCGCAAGCCCGATCGGAATAACTGATGACAGCACAACAAGGATGTACGCCCATTTGAGAGAGGAAGAGGTGGAATAGTGCATTGTAAAAAACTTAACGTTGGAAACGTGCGGCGCACGCGAAGTGAGCGTGCAGTGACTTTCCATTGGGCATCATTTTTCTTCCCCGTTGCTTTCGACGCACTATAGCTGTGCCCACAAGGCAAAGGAAGCCACGGTCACACAACCAGGTTTATTGTGATTCACACTGTTTTCGTGTCGCACGAAGTTCGTGTAAACTATGACTCAGGATGAAAAACGTCACCATTACCGTTGAAGACGCCACCCTGGAGTGGATACGCATCGAGGCGGCCAAGCGCAACACCAGCGTGTCGCGGCTGGTCGGTGAGATGCTGACGGACAAGATGCAGCACGACGACGCCTACGCCCGCGCCCAGCGCGATTGGGTGGCGGATACCTCCAGCTTCAACTCGGCGGGCAAGGTCTATCCGGCAAGGGACGCACACAATGGCTAGCGCCTTGCCCGACGCCGGCGCCATCGTTTTTGTCGACACCAACGTTCTGTTGGCCGCAGACGATGCGTTCGATGCCAGCAAACAAACCCGCATCCGCGAATGGCTACAGGCGCTGTGGCAGCGTCGGGCAGGGCGGGTGAGCACGCAGGTGCTGGGCGCCTATTACGTGAACGCCACCCATCATTTCGGCATGCCGCAGGGCGATGCGCGTGCCAAGCTGCGCCGCTACCAGCTCTGGCAGCCCTGGCAGATTGACCACCAGACGGTCGAAACCGCCTGGGGCGTGGAGGCACGGTTTGGCCTGCCGTATTGGGATGCGCTCATCGTGGCGGCCGCCGCGCAAAGTGGTGCCAGCCATGTGCTCTCGCTGGATTTGCAGCACGGCCAGCAGATTGATGGTGTCACCGTGTTGAGCCCTTTGCTAGCCACGCCGCTTGAATTGGCGTTGGTGGATTGATTGTTTTTGAAAGCCCCCGCATGACCCCTGATACTTCCGCAGCTGTTAACGCATTGATTGGTCGCCGCATCCGCCAAGACATTGTGTCCATGCACGCCTATGCCATTCAGGATTCCAAAGGCATGGTCAAGCTCGACGCCATGGAGAACCCGCACCGCCTGCCCGCAAAATTACAGGCCGAGTTGGGCCAGCGCCTGGGCGCACTGGCGCTGAACCGCTACCCCGACGGCCGCGTCAATGACCTGCGCAAAGCCTTGGCGGACTACGCCGGCATGCCCGAAGGCTTTGACATCATGATGGGCAATGGCTCGGACGAACTCATCAGCCTCTTGGCCATGGCTTGCGATGTGCCGGTGCCAGCCGGCGGCAAAAAGCCGGTGATTCTGGCGCCCCTGCCCGGCTTTGTGATGTACGCCATGAGCGCGCAGTTGCAGGGCCTGGATTTTGTGGGCGTGCCGCTCACCGCTGATTTTGAGCTGGACGCCCCCGCCATGCTGGCCGCCATTGCCCAGCACCAGCCCGCCATCATCTACCTGGCGTACCCCAACAACCCCACTGCCAACCTGTGGGATGCGGCGGACATGGCCCGCGTCGTGGCGGCGGGCGCCCAAGTGGGCAGCATTGTGGTGATCGACGAGGCGTACCAGCCGTTTTCCAGTCGCACCTACCTGGATGTCATCCGAGCCAACCCGGCGGCGAACGCCCATGTGCTGCTGATGCGCACCCTGAGCAAATTTGGCCTGGCCGGTGTGCGTTTGGGCTACATGATGGGCACCAAGGCGCTGATCGCCGAGGTGGACAAGGTGCGCCCGCCCTACAACATCAGCGTGCTGAACTACGAATGCGCCCTGTTTGCGCTGGAACATCAAGAGGTGTTTGCCGCGCAAGCCCTCGATATACGTACACAACGCGCTACACTTTTAGAAGCATTGCGCCAATTGCCCGGTGTGCACGCCTGGAACAGCGATGCCAATATGGTCCTGATTCGCGTGCCGGATGCGCAGCGGGTCTTCGATGGTTTGAAGGCGCGCGGGGTTTTGGTCAAGAACGTTTCTAAAATGCACCCATTGCTAACCCATTGCCTGCGCGTGACCGTCGGCACCGCCCAAGAAAACACCCGCCTCCTGTCTGCCCTTGCTGAATCACTATGACCAACCACTCTCTGATGGAATTGCCCCCCGACCCACTGGCGGATCGCGTGGCCGATGTAGCACGCAATACCGCAGAAACGCGGGTGCGTGTCAAAGTCAATCTGGATGGCACTGGCCAATCGCGCCTTTCCACCGGTATTGGCTTCTTTGACCACATGCTCGACCAGATCGCCCGCCACGGGCTGATTGACCTCGATATCGAGGCCGATGGCGACCTCCACATCGACGGTCACCACACGGTAGAAGACGTGGGTATTACCTTGGGCCAGGCCGTGCACAAGGCCGTTGGTGACAAAAAAGGCATTCGCCGCTACGGCCACGCCTATGTGCCGCTGGACGAGGCGCTGTCCCGCGTGGTGGTGGATTTCTCCGGCCGTCCAGGGCTGGTAATGGATGTGCCATTCAAGAGTGGGATGATTGGTACCTTTGACAGCCAGTTGACCCACGAGTTTTTTCAGGGCTTCGTCAACCATGCTTTTGTGACACTGCATATCGACAACCTCAAGGGCGAAAACGCCCACCACCAGGCCGAGACCGTGTTCAAGGCCTTTGCGCGTGCCTTGCGCTTTGCGCTGGAGCGTGACCCGCGCACGGCGGGCACCATTCCATCCACCAAGGGTTCGCTCTGACATGAAGAAGACCGTTGCGGTGGTGGACTACGGCATGGGCAATCTGCGCTCGGTCACCCAGGCCGTCATGCATGTGGCGGCCGATGCCGGTGTGGACGTAGTCTGGGCCCGCACCCCTGCCGAGGTTATGGCAGCCGAGCGCGTGGTGCTGCCCGGGCAGGGCGGCATGCGCGACTGCATGCGCGAGTTGCATGACAGCGGCATGTACGGCGCCGTCATGCACGCCGCCCAGCACAAACCCCTGATGGGCGTGTGCGTGGGGATGCAAATGCTGCTGGACCATTCCGAGGAGTTGGACACCCCCTGCCTGGGACTGATCCCTGGAGAAGTGGTCAAGTTTGAACTGGCTGGCCAAATTCAGCCCGATGGCAGTCGCTACAAGGTGCCTCAAATGGGCTGGAACCAGGTCTGGCACAGCAACCTGGGCCATCCCCGGCCGCATCCGGTTTGGGGCGACGTGCCGGATGGCAGCTATTTCTATTTTGTGCACAGTTACTTTGCCCGACCGTCTGATGCGCGCCACAGCGTGGGCGAAACCGACTACGGTCAGCGCTTTTCGGCGGCCATAGCGCGCGATAATATTTTTGCTACCCAGTTCCACCCTGAAAAAAGTGCCGACCACGGCCTCGCTCTCTACCGCAACTTCCTTCACTGGAAACCCTGAAACCCCCCTTCGGCTTTCGCTGACACCATGCTCCTCATTCCTGCCATCGACCTCAAGGACGGTCACTGCGTGCGCCTTAAACAAGGTGATATGGATCAATCCACCACTTTTGGCGAAGACCCCGGCGTCATGGCCCGCCAATGGGTGACCAAGGGCGCGCGGCGTCTGCACCTGGTGGACCTGAACGGTGCCTTTGCAGGCCAGCCCAAGAATGAGGCTGCCATCCGCAAGATCCTCAAAGAAGTGGGCAGCGAGGTGGATGTGCAGCTGGGCGGCGGCATCCGCGACCTGGACACGATTGAACGCTACCTGGACGCCGGCCTGCGCTATGTCATCATTGGCACGGCTGCGGTTAAAAACCCCGGTTTCCTTCAAGACGCCTGCACCGCGTTCGGTGGCCACATCATCGTGGGTCTGGACGCGCGCGACGGCAAGGTCGCCACCGATGGCTGGAGCAAGCTCACACGTCATGATGTGATCGACCTGGGTAAAAAGTTTGAAGACTACGGCGTTGAATCCATCATCTACACCGACATTGGCCGCGACGGTATGTTGACCGGCATCAATGTAGAGGCCACCGTCAAGCTGGCGCAAGCCTTGTCCATTCCGGTGATTGCCTCCGGTGGCTTGAGCAATATGGCTGATATCGAAGCCCTGTGCGAAGTGGAAGACGAGGGTATCGAAGGCGTGATCTGCGGGCGTGCGATCTACAGTGGCGATCTGGACTTTGAAAAAGCGCAAGAGCGCGCTGATGAATTGAACGGCTAATGCTAGCCAAGCGAATCATCCCGTGCCTGGATGTAACGGGTGGCCGGGTCGTCAAAGGCGTCAACTTCGTTGAACTGCGCGATGCCGGTGACCCGGTGGAAATTGCGGCGCGCTACAACGCGCAGGGCGCGGACGAACTTACGTTTTTGGACATCACCGCTACCAGCGATGGGCGCGATTTGATTTTGCACATCATTGAAGCCGTGGCTTCACAGGTGTTTATTCCGTTGACCGTGGGCGGTGGTGTGCGCGAAGTGGCCGACGTGCGCCGCCTGCTCAATGCCGGTGCCGACAAGGTGAGCTTTAATTCTGCCGCAATCTCCAAGCCGCAGGTGATTGAAGACGCGTCGGCCAAATACGGCTCGCAGTGCATCGTGGTGGCCATTGACGCCAAGCGTCGCTATGGCGAAGACGCCCTGGCGCGTGGTGAGGGTTGGGACGTGTACAGCCACGGTGGTCGCAAAAACACCGGCCTGGACGCTGTGGCCTGGGCAACCGAAATGGGCCGCCGTGGCGCCGGCGAGATTTTGCTCACCAGCATGGACCGTGATGGCACCAAATCCGGCTTCGACCTGGCGCTGACCCGTGCGGTGAGCGATGCTGTTGGCGTTCCAGTGATTGCCTCGGGCGGTGTGGGTACGCTGGATGACCTGGCCGACGGCATCACCAAGGGCGGTGCCGACGCCGTGCTGGCCGCCAGCATCTTTCACTACGGCGAATTCACCGTGGGCCAGGCCAAGGAATGCATGGCCCGTCGCGGTATCCCTGTCAGGCTGTAGGAAGTATCACTTTGTCGATGACGTGAATGACGCCGTTACTCGTCAGCACATCGGTCGCGACGATCTTGGCTTTGCGGCTGCGTGCATCGGTAATAGTCAGCGTGCTGTCCACCGTGAATTTTCCGCCCTGCACCGTGGCAATGGGCGTGCCCACGGGAACGTCTGCCTTGAGAACACGCCCAGCTACCACGTGATAGGTCAACACGTTGGTCAACAACGGTACGTCCGCCAGCAACGCCTGTTTGCTGATTCCCAACTCTGCGAGCAAGGCGGCGAACGCGGCATTGGTTGGTGCAAAAACCGTAAACGGCCCCACTCCTGACAGCGTTCCTTGCAAATTGGCGGCAATCACGGCTTCAACCAAAATACTGAAGTCGGATATGCCAGCGGCTGTTTCCACAATGTTTTTGTTCGCAGGCAAGATGACCTTGTCAATGACATGAATCACGCCGTTAGAGGCGTTGATGTCAGTCTGGATTATTTTCGATACGCGGTTGCGACCATCGGTAATTGCCAGTGCGCCAGAGGAGGTGTCGATTTTGAAAATCGAACCGCCCACGGTTGATATGGCCTTCCCAGCCGGAATGGCGGCTTTGTCTACTCGACCGGACAGAACGTGGTAGGTCAGCACTGCGGTGAGCAATGGTTTATTCGCCAGCAGTGCGTCTTTGGTTACCCCCAACTCACCGAGAAGGGAAACGAACGCAGCATTGGTGGGTGCAAAAACGGTGAAGGGGCCTGGGCTTTTGAGCGTATCAACAAGGCCAGCTGCTGCCACTGCCTCAACAAGGATGCTCAAGTCCGGATTGGATTGGGCAATTTGGACAATGTCAGGGTCGTTGCCGCCCCCGCATGCGGCCAATAAGCTGCTGCCAACCGTTGCGGCGCCGACCGCCAAAAGAATTGATCTGCGTTGCATAGCTACTCCTAAGTTAAACTTGTATGATTGAAACAATACGACTGCGTTAAAATTATTACCAATTGGTATTAATTTGATTTGTATGGTATTTCATATAACTGAGTGGTTTCGAGTCAGCCATCATTTCCCTAAAAATTTCATGGTCTTTGCCGTTTGCCTTCAGCCAATTGCCTCGGAAAGAGGGTTTGCTGCAATCAGGGACAATCAACGTATGAATTGGTTAAAAAACATCAAATGGGATTCCAAAGGCTTGGTGCCTGTGATCGCGCAGGAGCAGGGCACTGGTGACGTTTTGATGTTTGCCTGGATGAACCGCGAGGCTCTGCAAAAGACCGCCGAGCTGGGACGGGCTGTGTATTTCAGCCGCTCGCGCAACAAGCTCTGGTACAAAGGTGAAGAATCGGGTCACGTGCAGAAGGTGCACGAAATCCGCATGGATTGCGACAACGACGTCATTTTGCTCAAGGTGACGCAGCTGGGGCACGAGCCCGGCATTGCTTGCCACACCGGCCGCCACAGCTGTTTTTTCAGCGTGCTGGACAATGGCGTTTGGAAAGCCATAGACCCGGTCTTGAAAGACCCTGAATCCATCTACCGATAGCACCATGAGCGCAAATACCACCTCGCAAGACGCCCTGGCCCGATTGGCTGCGGTGATTGAAAGCCGCAAGGCTGCCAACGGCGGCGACCCCAATGCCAGCTATGTGGCCCGGCTGCTGAGCAAAGGCCCCGACGCCTTTTTGAAGAAAATTGGCGAAGAAGCCACCGAAGTGGTCATGGCCGCCAAGGATGCCGACCACAGTGGAGACACTACCAAGGTCGTGCGCGAAGTGGCCGACTTGTGGTTCCACAGCATGATTGCACTGGCACACTACGGACTGACACCAGCCGATGTCATTGCTGAACTGGAGCGCCGTGAAGGAACCAGCGGTATCGAAGAGAAGGCCCTGCGCAAGGTGCTGGACCGGGAAGCTGAAACAAAATGACTGATCACGCCCCCAATTGCCTGTTCTGCAAAATCATTGCGCGGCAAATTCCTTCGCGCACGGTGTTTGAGGACGACGAGTTTTATGCCTTTCACGACATCCACCCCTGGGCGCCTGTGCATTTTTTGATGGTTCCCAAGCAGCACATTGTCTCCATGGCCCACATCGGGCCGGAGCACGCAGCCCTGATGGGCCGCATGATGGCGTTGGTACCTAAACTGGCCCTGCAAGAAGGCTGCAATCCGTACCCTGAAGGAGGGTTCCGGTTGCTAACCAACACCGGGGCGGAAGGTGGGCAGGAGGTTCAGCACCTGCACTTTCATGTGATGGGTGGCCCGCGCCCTTGGCTGCGGGGTTAATAGCGTTCACTTAAACTACTGTATCTACCAAGGAGTAAGCCATGGGCTTGTCAACTACGCACCTGATCATTTTTTTGGTCATTATCATTTTGATTTTTGGCACCAAGAAGCTTAAGAACATTGGCTCCGATCTGGGCGGTGCGGTCAAGGGTTTCAAAGATGGCATGAAAGACGGAAGCAACGCCGAGAAATCAGCCGAAACGCCTGCGCCAACGCTGGCCGCCACCGAAAAAACCGAAGCCAAATCCACCATCGATGTCGAAGCCAAGATCAAGAGTTAATGGTGGCGTTGGTCGGTCTGGTCGCGTGATTCGTTTGCTCCATGTTTGATATTGGGGTCACCAAGCTCGCCATCATCGGCGCAATTGCGCTGGTAGTGATCGGCCCGGAACGCCTGCCCAAGGTAGCGCGCATGGCCGGCAACCTGCTGGGGCGGGCGCGTAGCTACATGGCGGAAGTTAAGGCCGAGGTCAGCCGCTCGATGGAGCTCGACGAGCTCAAGAAAATGAAGGACACCATGGAGAGTGCGGCCCGTGATGTCGAACAATCCATTCACGCCACTTCCGCCGAGGTGGAGCGGAGTTGGGCTGATGCCACGAACACAGCGACCCAGAGCATGCGCGAGAGCAACTGGGACGAGCCGCAGTACCGGCGCCCCGACAAGCACTGGCGTACCAAACGGGCGGCCGTGCCCAACTGGTACAAGTCCCGCGCCGGCGTGCGCACCAAGGCCCAGTCTGGTGCCGCCCGCGTGGCGCGATTCCGTCCTCCCAAAATTCATAACTGATGGCCGACGACAAATCCCCTACCGACGACGAACTCGCCGGTACTGAGCAGCCTTTTGTGCAGCACTTGATCGAGCTGCGCGACCGCCTGCTCTACAGCGCCTATGGCATTGGCGCGATCTTTGCCTTGTTGGTGTTTTATCCGGGGCCGTCGGCCCTTTATGACTTGCTGGCCATGCCGCTGGTCAAAACCTTGCCCGCTGGCTCGCACATGATTGCGGTGGGCGTGGTGTCACCCTTTCTGGTGCCTATCAAGGTGTCGGTCCTGGCGGCATTTGGTGTCGCGCTACCTTGGGTGCTGTACCAGGTGTGGGCCTTTGTAGCGCCGGGCCTGTACAAACATGAACGACGCCTGGTCATTCCACTGGTTGTGGCCAGTACCTTGCTGTTTTACACGGGCGCGGCTTTTTGCTATTTCTTTGTGTTTGGCCAGGCCTTTCCAGCTATCCAAAAAATGGCGCCAGCCTCTGTGGCGGTGAGTCCGGACATTGACGCCTATCTGGACTTTGTCATCACCATGTTCATCGCCTTTGGTGTGGCCTTTGAGGTGCCCATTGCGGTGGTGATCCTGGCCCGCATGCGTATCGTGACGGTGGAGCAGCTCAAATCGTTTCGCGCTTATTTTGTGGTCGCGGCAGCGGCGGTGGCGGGCTTGGTGACGCCGCCGGACCCGGTGTCCATGCTGGCCCTGCTGGCACCGATGGTGGTGTTGTACGAGTGTGGCATCTGGGCGGCTGCCTTCTTCATCAAGCACACACAGGCGCCAGAGGACGAAGAAGCCACTACCAAGCCGGTTTAACCCGGTAGCTATTGGTCAAAATGGACTCTAGCCCTCGTCGAATCTACGTAAGACGCTATTAAAACAATAGCTATCGATTTGTGTTCCGGGGCCGGGGCCGCACCCCGGGGGTGACGTCCAGCTCCAAGGGTTGGTTTTTGCGCTGAATCGAGAAGCGGGCCGCCGTACCTGGCTTGAGCGCGGCAACCTGGCTTAGCAGAGTCGCCACATCCGCTACCGGTTGGTTGGCTATTTTCACAATCACATCGCCGGGGCGAATGCCGGCCAGCGCGGCCGGGCCGTTTTGCAGTACGCCGGTAATGATCACACCCTGTTGCGCCTTGACGTTAAAGGTTTCAGCCAGTTCAGGGGACAGGTCACTCGGTTCCACACCAATCCACCCACGGTTAATTTGACCGTCTTTGACGATGCCTTCGAGCACTTGTTTGGCAATGGATACCGGAATGGCAAAACCAATGCCCATGTTCCCACCGGAGCGCGAATAGATGGCGGTGTTGACGCCCAGCAGGTCGCCATTGGTGTCCACCAGAGCCCCACCTGAATTGCCTGGGTTGATGGCCGCATCGGTCTGGATGAAGTTTTCAAACGTGTTGATGCCCAAATGGTTGCGCCCCAGCGCGCTCACAATGCCGCTGGTCACGGTCTGGCCTACACCAAACGGATTGCCAATGGCCAGTACCTGGTCGCCAACCTGGGCACCGTCAGAGTTGCCCAGCACGATGACGGGCAGCTTGTCGAGTTCAATTTTGAGAATGGCCAGGTCGGTATCGGGGTCGGTGCCAATCACCTTGGCGCGTGCACTGCGGCTGTCGTTGAGCACCACTTCAATCTCGTCAGCGCCTTCCACCACATGGTTGTTGGTGAGGATGTAACCACTGGCGCTGACGATGACGCCGCTGCCCAGGCCCGCCTGGGGTTCACCGCTGCCCTGGTCACCGAAGAAAAACCGAAACCACGGGTCGTTGCTGTTGGGATTGCGCCGTGCCGCCTTGCTGGTGTTGATGCTGACCACTGCCGCCGAGGCCTTTTGTGCTGCCGCCCGGAAGCTGCCAGCCGGTGCGGCGCCGCCGATGGCGGGTGCTGCTTCAATCAGGGATACCGCGCCGGAAAGCGATTGGCTGTTGTGCCCAATCCATTGGGGTTTTAGCGTTGCCACCACAAAGTAAGCAGCCAGCAGGACCGTAGTGGTTTGGGAAAAAAGGAGCCAAAGACGTTTCATGGAGTTTCCAGGGGTAGGGCACGCAGCCGAGCCAGCAAATTGTAGAGGCCTGGGGCGTCCACGTTACATTGCAGGGCTGATATGGCGCAAGCCCCATTGCACGATCCGCATCCACCCCGAGGCGCCGGCCAAGGTGGCTGTGGGCGCACCCTGCAACGTCAGTGACAGCCGTCTCAACGACAATAGTGAAGTCTCCCGAACGGTGCGCACTTGTGCGCCATCCCCACCATGATTGATCGCCTGGAACTACAAACCACATTGGACGCGCTGCTGCAGCCCGACCGCTTCAAAGACTATTGCGCCAACGGGCTGCAGGTGGAGGGGCGCCAAAGAGTACGCAAGATCGTTTCCGGCGTCACCGCCAGCCGGGCCCTGATTGAAGCCGCCATTGCCGAAGGGGCCGACACCATCCTGGTCCACCACGGACTATTTTGGCGCGGGCACGACGGCCGTGTGACGGGATGGATGCGCCAACGCCTGGGTTTACTGTTGGCCCATGACATCAACCTCTTTGCCTACCACTTGCCACTGGACGCACATCCTGAGTTTGGCAATAACGTCCAATTGGGACTGCGCATGGGGTGGCAGGCGTCGGGGCGTTTTGGCGAGCAGGACTTGGGCTGTCTGGGTGCGACGGATGACGCCGACGCCCAAACGCTGGCCCAACGGGTGGAAGCGGCGCTGGGCCGCAGTGTGACCCTGGTGAACGGCAAGGGAGGACCCATTCGGCGCGTAGCCTGGTGCACGGGCGGTGCGCAGGGTTATTTTGAGGCCGCCATTGCCGCGGGTGCGGATGCCTTTATTACCGGTGAAATCTCCGAGCCACAATTTCATCTGGCGCGTGAATGCGGCGTCGCGTTCCTGGCCTGCGGCCACCATGCGACCGAGCGCTACGGTGCTCCTGCATTGGCAGCACACGTCGCGCTGCAGTTCGGGCTGGATCACCAGTTCATCGACATTGACAACCCAGCCTGAGCCATGGCCAACCCCTTGGACGCACCCAATACATCTGAAAAGCCCCTGGCCATCACCATGGGGGATGCGGCCGGTATTGGCCCCGAGATCATTGCCAAAGCCTACCGCGAGCAACCTGCCTGGATGAGTGGCAGCTTTGTTGTGGGTGATGTGGCCACCATGCGTCGCGCTGCGCATCTGGTAACCCCTTCAGGCCGCTTGGCGCTGCCGGTTGCTGTGATCGCTACGCCGCAAGAGGCGCTGGCTGTACCCAGCCATTGCATGGCCGTGTTGCAGCTCGGCGCGGCATTGGAGTCGGTGCCCTTTGGACGGGTGGATGCCAAAGCGGGTGCCCTGGCAGGCCAGTGTGTGGAATGGGCGGCTGACGCGGCTCTGCAGGGCCAGATTGCGGCGCTAGTTACCGCGCCGTTGCACAAGGAAGCGTTACACGCGGCAGGCGCGCCGTACAACCAGTTTCCCGGCCACACTGAACTATTGCAAGACCGGACCGCACGCTTTTTGGGCAAACTTGTGGCAGAAGTTCCGGTGCGCATGATGCTGGCCAATGACGAGCTGCGTACGGTGCTGGTCAGCATCCATATGTCCATGCGACATGCCCTGGAGGCAGTGACCTTTGATAATGTGCTGCAGACCCTACGCATCACACACCAAGCACTGTCACAGGTGCTGGGGCGTACCCCACGGATTGCGGTGGCCGGGCTCAACCCCCATGCCGGAGAGGGCGGGTTGTTTGGTCGTGAGGAACTGGAAATCATCGGCCCAGCCATGGAGGCAGCTCGGGCTTTAGGTTGCAATGTGAGCGGCCCTTGGGCGCCCGACACGGTCTTCATGCGCGCCCGCAACGCGGGTGGCGCACCGGGTGAGTTCGATGTGGTGGTGGCGATGTACCACGATCAGGGCCTGATTCCTGTGAAATACCTTGGAGTGGAAAAGGGTGTCAATGTAACCCTGGGCCTGCCCCTGGTAAGAACCAGCCCGGACCATGGTACGGCGTTTGACATTGCGGGGACTGGTCGTGCCGATGCGTCCAGCCTGATCGAGGCGGTGCGCATGGCGCGGGCGCTGTCGAGCGGCGCAGGCAATTTGCCGCCGGGCCGCCCCAAGGCAAATTAGCCCCCCTTGGGGGGCAGCGACCCGCGTAGCGGCGGAGCGTGGGGGCTCTATTTCTTCAAGCTGTCGCGGATTTCGCGCAGCAGCATCACGTCTTCCGGCGGTGCCACGGGTTCTGGTGCGGGAGCTGGAGCTTCCCGTTTGATGCGGTTGATTTGCTTGATCATCAAAAAGATGATGAAAGCCAGAATGGCGAAATTCACCGCCACGGTGATGAAACTGCCATAGGCGAATACCGGCACGCCGGCTTTTTTCAGGGCGTCCAGCGTGGTGCCGGTGCCTGGTGGCACACTGCCCAAAATCAGAAACAGATTGGAAAAATCGAGCTTTCCAAAGGCTGCACCCACGACCGGCATGATGAGGTCACCAACCACGGAGTCCACAATTTTTCCAAACGCTCCACCAATGATGACACCCACCGCAAGGTCAATCACATTGCCCTTGACAGCGAAGTCCCTGAATTCCTGAATCATTCCCATAGCGATACGCTCCAAATGACAAAAAAATAGAAGTATTACCGACAATTGCGCTGTGTCAAGAATCCATGATCAGATTGATTAGACTGGCCGGGGACGTAAAAAACGGGTTCGGTCGTCAGCTACAATCCCGGGTTACCCCCTAGTCTGTTCATTGAGGATTCTCATGAGTGCAAGCCTTGTCGACATCCAACCGTCTGACCCCAGTAAGCGAACCTGGTTAATTGCTTCCAGTTGCGCAGGCGCTGTCGGCGTTGGCGCAGTAGCTGTTCCATTTATCAGCTCTTTTGAGCCGTCAGAGCGAGCCAAAGCCGCTGGTGCAGCCGTGGAAGTGGACATCAGCGGCATAAAGCCCGGTGAAAAATTGACCGTCGAATGGCGCGGCAAGCCCGTTTGGATTCTTCGCCGCACGCCGGAACAATTGGCGACGCTACCAAAAAACGATGCCGAACTGGCGGATCCCCAGTCCAAGCGCAAACCCGACGAATTCACTCCGGTATATGCCCGCAACGAAGCGCGCTCCATCAAGCCGGAATATTTTGTGGCCGTGGGCATTTGCACCCACTTGGGTTGCTCCCCTTCTGACAAGTTTCAATCGGGACCACAGCCTTCACTGCCGAATGACTGGCAGGGCGGTTTTTTCTGTCCTTGTCACGGCTCAACCTTTGACTTCGCAGGCCGTGTTTTTAAGAACAAGCCGGCGCCAGACAACCTTGAAGTGCCGCCCCATATGTACCTTTCCGACAGCAAATTGCTGATCGGTGAAGACAAGAAAGCCTAAGGACACAAGAAATGGCTGATTTCAAGGAAATTTCTCCCAACGCTTCGGCAACTGCCAAGCTCACCAACTGGTTTGAGAACCGGTTGCCGACAGCCTTCGACATGTACAAGGTGCACATGTCGGAGTATTACGCTCCCAAAAACTTCAATTTCTGGTATGTTTTTGGCTCGTTGGCCATGTTGGTGCTGGTGATCCAGATCGTGACCGGTATTTTCCTGGTCATGCACTACAAGCCTGATGCGGCCCTGGCCTTCGGCTCGGTCGAGTACATCATGCGCGACGTGCCATGGGGCTGGTTGATCCGCTACATGCACTCCACTGGTGCGTCCGCCTTCTTTGTGGTTGTGTATCTGCACATGTTCCGTGGCCTGTTGTACGGCAGCTACCGCAAACCGCGTGAGTTGGTCTGGATTTTCGGTTGTGCCATCTTCTTGTGCCTGATGGGCGAAGCCTTCATGGGCTATTTGCTGCCTTGGGGCCAAATGAGCTACTGGGGTGCGCAGGTGATCGTGAACTTGTTCACCGCGGTACCCTTTGTCGGTCCCGATCTGGCTTTGCTGATTCGTGGTGACTACGTAGTGGGCGACGCCACATTGAACCGCTTCTTCAGCTTCCACGTCATTGCCGTGCCGCTGGTCTTGCTGGGTCTTGTGGTTGCGCACTTGATGGCCTTGCACGATGTGGGTTCCAACAACCCCGATGGCATCGAAATCAAGGCCACCAAGGACGACAAAGGCATCCCATTGGATGGCATTCCCTTCCACCCTTACTACTCAGTGCATGACATCTTTGCGGTCTGTGTGTTCCTGATGGTGTTCTCCGCTGTCATCTTCTTTGCGCCGGAGTTTGGCGGCTACTTCCTGGAGTACAACAACTTCATCCCGGCGGATCCGCTGAAGACGCCGTTGCACATTGCGCCGGTCTGGTATTTCACGCCTTACTACTCGATGCTGCGTGCCATCACCTCCGAAATGGTTCTGGTGCTGATCGCTTGCGTGGTGGGTGCGGCAGGATTTAGCGTGATCAAGTTCAAGTTGCCGGCCATTCTGAAGGCAGTCATTGTGGGCGGTGCTGTCGTGGTAGTTGCCATGATGCTGTCCATTGACGCCAAGTTCTGGGGTGTCGTGGCCATGGGTGGCGCTGTTGTGATCCTGTTTTTCCTGCCTTGGCTGGATAAATGCCCGGTGAAGTCGATCCGTTACCGTCCGAGCTGGCACAAGTACCTGTATGGCGTGTTTGTGATCATCTTCGTGATCCTGGCGTATTTGGGTACGCAGCCTCCGACACCTGTTGGTGAGCGCCTATCGCAAGCGGGCACACTGTTTTATTTCGGGTTCTTCTTGCTGATGCCTTGGTGGAGTCGTATTGGTAAGGCCAAGCCCGTGCCGACACGAGTCAACTTCACCGCCCATTAAGCTGGAGATTACGCAAATGAAAAAGATATTGATAACTCTGCTGATGGCGCTGGGATTCATTGCCGGTGCTCATGCCAACTCCGGCGGTATTGCATGGGACAAAGCACCCGACCGCACCAATGATTTGGCAGCTTTGCAAAATGGCGCCAAACTGTTTGCGAACTACTGCCTGAACTGCCACTCGGCAGCGTTCATGCGCTTCAATCGCCTGAAAGACATTGGCCTGACTGAGCAACAGATCAAGGACAACCTGTTGTTCACGAACGCAAAGGTTGGCGATACCATGAAGGCAGCGATCGATCCCAAACAGGCCAAGGACTGGTTTGGTGCCAACCCACCCGATCTAACCGTGATTGCCCGTTCGCGCTCTGCCCAGGGGCAGGGAACCGGTGCGGACTATTTGTACACCTACTTGCGCACCTACTTTGTGGATGACACCAAGCCCACGGGCTGGGACAACTTGGCATTCCCCAGCGTTGGCATGCCCCACGCCCTGTGGGAGTTGCAAGGCAAGCGTGTTCCCGTGTATGAGACTGTGACCGAACACGGACACGAAGCCCATGTATTCAAAGGTTGGGAACAATTGACACCCGGCACCATGACGGCTGAGCAATATGACCAGGCAGTGGGTGACTTGGTGAGCTATATGCAGTGGATGTCTGAGCCCGTTAAAAATACCCGTATACGCGTGGGATTTGGCGTGATGGTGTTCTTGTTGTTTATGACGTTTATTGCGTGGCGCCTCAATGCCGCGTACTGGAAAGACGTTAAATAACGCGGTTATTAATCAACCTGACGGCGTTTTGGCGTCGGTGCATGGTTCCAGAGTGGGTTGGCAATGGCAACCCACTCTTTTTAATTTTTAGGAGTCGATCGCTATGATGGTGCTGTATTCAGGAACAACTTGCCCTTTTTCTCACCGTTGCCGTTTTGTCCTGTTTGAAAAGGGTATGGACTTCGAGATTCGCGATGTGGATTTGTACAACAAACCCGAAGACATCAGCGTCATGAATCCCTACGGACAGGTCCCCATTTTGGTGGAGCGCGACCTGATCCTGTACGAATCCAACATTATTAACGAATACATCGACGAACGCTTCCCGCATCCTCAACTGATGCCCGGTGACCCGGTGGACCGTGCCCGTGTGCGTTTGTTTTTGCTCAATTTTGAGAAGGAGCTGTTCGTTCATGTGTCGACCCTGGAAGCCCGTAGCGCCAAGGGTAACGAGAAGTCGCTGGAAAAAGCACGCGCCCACATTCGTGATCGACTGACTCAACTAGCACCCGTTTTCCTCAAGAACAAGTACATGTTGGGAGATAACTTCTCCATGTTGGACGTAGCGATTGCACCGTTGCTGTGGCGCCTGGATTTCTATGGCATCGATCTCAGCAAAAACGCCGCACCGTTGCTGAAATACGCTGAGCGCATCTTCTCTCGCCCCGCCTATATTGAAGCGTTGACACCGTCTGAAAAGGTGATGCGCAAGTAGTTCGCAGTCCCTCCATGCTCGACGCTGCCGAATCCAGTTCAACGCGCCCTTATCTGATTCGTGCCATTTATGAATGGTGCACAGACAATGGGCTTACCCCTTTTATTGCCGTGCTGGTTGATGAGACCGTGCGTGTGCCCAATGAGTATGTAAAAGACGGGGAGATCGTGCTGAACATCAGTTTCGATGCAACCAGTTCGCTCAGCATGGGCAATGAGTACATCGAATTCAAAGGGCGTTTTGGTGGCGTCGCTCGAGACATTTTTGTTCCGGTGAGTCGGGTAGTCGCGATTTATGCACGTGAAAATGGGCAAGGCATGGCCTTCCCCATGTTGACCGGTCCCGGTACCCCATCGGACGCAACTGCATTGGACGCCAAACCCGGTGGATTGACGCCGGTAGCCAGTTCACCAGCGGATTCTGCCCCTCAGACGCCGCGCCCACCTACGGGTGGCAAGCCCTCTCTTACACGCATCAAGTAATCTTGTTGACGACGATCGACCGGATTTTGGTGTCGATAGCTGATGTAGAATGAAAGACTTGCCGCTTTAGCTCAGTTGGTAGAGCAACCGCCTTGTAAGCGGTAGGTCGTCAGTTCGAATCCGACAAGCGGCACCATTTACGACTTTTTGACAACTCAGGACGAGACGCTACGCGTTTGAACCTTCAAACGAATAGTGGTCACCTCACAGCCTTTGGAACGCAAATGGGATTCCAGGGCTGGCAGGAGTTGTCGAATTTTCGCGGCAATGGCGTTGTTGTCGAGAATTAAGCACCAAACCGTTCCCTCAATGGGCCCCGCCCTGACAGCCGAACGCAACGCTACGGGGATGAGTGGTTGGACCGACTGAAGCCGGGCGGAAGATTCCGCAACCAATCCTGTCAGGCGTGCCAGAGTTGGTGAGTCCTGGGTGGCTTGCAGCAACGTGAACGAATGGTTGGGGCGGTTCATGACCTTAGATGCGAAGGGATTTTGAATGCAATTGATTATCACGGATGCGTGGCTGATCAAGACTCGCGCGCTCCATCTCAGCGGCTCCAAACTGTTGCTTGCCGTGTTTGCCGCCTCCATTGCCTTGATGTTGGTCTCCGCCGGTCTCTACCACTGGGTCTTTCTCAAAGGCGCCCAAGAGGGTTGGCCGGTGATTGGTTCGCTGGTTCGGTTGGTGGTGAAAGACGAAGTGGCGCAGCAGGATCGGTTCATGCGCGAAAACATCGAGGTCATGGCAAAAAAGCTGGGGGCAATGCAAGCCAAGATGTTGCAGTTGGAATCTCTTGGCGAACGGGTCTCTGGGTTGGCTGGTGTGAACCCGGCAGACATCAAGATTAAGCCTGGGCAGGGTGGCCGGCTGGTCGCTGATCGCGATTTATCCATGCTGGAACTGCAGAACACCTTGCTCGAACTGGACCAGTTGGCCAGCCAGCGAACGGATGCAATGACCGTACTTGAGTCGCGTTTGTTTGATCAAAAGATCAAAAAGATGATGGTGCCGACGCAGCCGCCGGTGCCAAATGCCAATCTAGGCTCCATGTTTGGTTGGCGCATTGATCCTATTACTGGACGATCAGCCTTGCATACGGGGTTGGACTTCCCTGCAGCGCCAGGAACACCCATTTATGCAGCTGCCGGTGGTGTGGTCGTCACTCAGGAGTTTCAGGCCGAGTATGGCAATATGATCGAAGTGGACCATGGCAATGACCTGATTTCCCGATACGCACACACTTCCAAGGTGTTTGTCAAAAAAGGGGATCTGATCAAACGGGGTCAGAAGATTGCCGAGGTGGGCACTTCGGGGCGCTCCACCGGTCCGCATTTGCACTTTGAGGTGCTGGTACAAGGCATTCCCCAAGATCCACAGAAGTTTCTCAATGCGGGGCGCAACCTCGGTGCGCAGACGTTTGCGCAGAACAATACTGCCTTACCGGGCGCATTGCCCGTCGCAAAGCGCTAGTTTGGCGGGGAGTCTTGCGCGCAACGCTAAAATCACCGCTTTGGTTTTCCCGGTGTCAGGCCAATCATACTTAGTTGGTTGCATTTCACCAGAACATCCCCATTTCATCCAGATTAGAAAAAGGACTGCGCTGCGCTGAGAACCCATGGTGGGTCCAGGCCAGTCTTGCATTCATGGCCACCAATATCCTTACCAAAATCTTCGGCAGTCGCAACGACCGCCTGCTCAAGCAATACCGAAGCGGAGTCGCCCGGATCAATGCGCTGGAACCTCAATATGAGCAGTTGAGCGACGAGGCCCTAAAAGCCAAGACACAGGAGTTCAAGGATCGCATCGGCAAGGGCGAATCACTCGACTCTTTGTTGCCCGAAGCATTCGCCGTGGTGCGCGAAGGCTCCAAGCGGGTCATGAAAATGCGGCATTTTGATGTGCAGCTTCTAGGCGGTATGTCGCTGCACCATGGCAAGATTTCCGAAATGGGCACGGGTGAGGGCAAGACCCTGACCGCTACGCTGCCGGTCTACCTGAACGCTTTGACAGGCAAGGGCGTACACGTGGTCACGGTGAATGACTACCTGGCCAGTCGCGACGCGCAATGGATGGGACGGTTGTACAACTTCCTGGGGCTCACTGTGGGCATTAACCTGCCTCAGGCACCGCGGGAGGAAAAGCAAGCCGCCTACCGGGCCGATATCACTTACGGTACCAACAATGAATACGGCTTTGATTACCTGCGCGACAACATGGTCTACGAGGCGGCCGACCGGGTTCAGCGTCTCTTGAATTACGCGATTGTTGACGAGGTCGACTCCATCCTGATTGACGAGGCGCGCACCCCCCTCATCATCAGTGGTCAGGCAGAAGACCACACCGACATGTACCTGGCCATCAACAAGGCTGCACCGTTGTTGCAGCGGCAGGAAGGCGAAGCCGATCCGCGTACCGGTGAAGGCGTGACCAAGCCCGGCGATTTCACATTGGATGAGAAAAGTCACCAGGTTTTCCTGACGGAACAGGGTCACGAAACAGCCGAGCGCATTTTTGCGGACATGGGGCTGATTCCGGAAGGTGCGTCGCTATACGACCCTGCCAATATCACGCTGGTACACCACTTATATGCCGCCTTGCGCGCCAACAATCTGTACCACCGCGATCAGCACTATGTGGTTCAACAGGGTGAAATTGTCATAGTTGATGAGTTCACCGGGCGTTTGATGACCGGACGCCGCTGGAGTGATGGTCTGCACCAGGCGGTGGAAGCCAAAGAGGGCGTGGCAATTCAGGCCGAGAACCAGACGTTGGCTTCCATTACCTTCCAGAACTATTTCCGCCTGTATGCCAAGCTGGCCGGTATGACGGGCACGGCCGATACCGAAGCTTACGAATTCCAGGAAATTTATGGACTGGAGACGGTGGTGATTCCGCCCAACCGGGTGAGTCGCCGTGAAGACCAACTCGACCGCATTTACAAGACGACACGCGAAAAGTACATCGCTGCCATCACCGATATTCGTGAGTGTTATGAACGTGGTCAGCCGGTATTGGTAGGCACTACTTCCATTGAGAATTCGGAAATCATTGCCCAGTTACTGGAAAAGGAAAAATTGCCGCACCAGGTGCTCAACGCCAAGCAGCATGCCCGCGAGGCAGACATCGTGGCCCAAGCGGGCCGTTCGGGGATGATCACCATTGCCACCAACATGGCAGGTCGAGGTACCGATATCGTATTGGGCGGCAGCATCACCGGGGCCATTGAAGCCATAGATGCAGATGAAACGTTGGACGATGCCGCGAAACAGACGCAGATTGAAGCCCTGCGTGCGCAGTGGACGGCTGACCACGAAAAAATCAAAGCCCTGGGCGGACTGCGCATCATCGCAACTGAGCGCCATGAGTCCCGCCGGATCGACAACCAGTTGCGCGGCCGCTCGGGACGTCAGGGTGATCCGGGTTCTTCGCGTTTTTACCTGAGTTTGGATGACTCCCTGATGCGCATCTTTGCCGGAGACCGGGTGAAGGCCATCATGGACCGCCTGAAGATGCCTGAAGGTGAGGCCATCGAAGCCAGTATTGTGACCCGCAGCATTGAAAGCGCGCAACGCAAGGTAGAGGCCCGCAACTTCGATATCCGCAAGCAACTGCTGGAATACGATGACGTATCGAACGACCAGCGCAAGGTTATTTATCAGCAGCGCAATGCCATTTTGGACGCTACAGATCTGACCGCACAAATTGCATCGTTGCGCGAAGGCTGCTTCCAGGACTTGGTTCGTCAGTACATTCCGGCCGAATCCGTGGAAGAGCAATGGGACTTGGTGACCTTGCAAAACGCGTTGGCCGATGACTGGCACATTAACCTGGAGTTGGTGAAGAAGGTTCAGGAATCCAGTGCCATCACCGATGAAGACTTGCTGGAGACGGTAGTCCGTGCGGCAGACGCTGCATTCAACGCCAAGCTGGAGTTGGTGGGGCTGGAGAATTTCATGCAGTTTGAGCGCATGGTTCTGCTGCAAAGCATTGATACCCATTGGCGCGACCATCTGAGTTCACTGGACTATTTGCGACAAGGCATTCATTTGCGTGGTTATGCCCAACAGCAGCCCAAGCAGGAATACAAGCGCGAAGCGTTTGAGTTGTTTGGCCAGTTGCTGGATTCCGTCAAGAACGATGTGACCAAGGTGTTGATGACGGTCAAAATCCAATCCAACGAACAATTGGAAGAGGCAGCAGACGCCATGGAAAGCCGTGGCGAAAGCATTGCCAACGTCACCTACAGCGCGCCCACCGAAACCGGAGAAGTTCAGACCATGGTGGACCCCGAAACTGTCCATGTGGCCACAGCTGCGGTTGCTGACCCTTACCTGCGCGTTGGACGCAATGAGCCTTGTCCTTGCGGTAGCGGCAAGAAATACAAACAGTGCCATGGAAAGCTAGCCTGAGAGATAGCCATGCCAGTCAATCTGCCGCCAACTGACCTCAGCTCACTCTTTCCCATCGCTGGTGTTCGCATCGGCGTGACCGAAGCCGGTATCCGCAAGGTGGGGCGTAAAGACCTCAGCGTGGTGCTACTGGACGAAGGTGCCTCGGTGGCCGGTGTGTTTACGACCAACCGTTTCTGTGCCGCGCCCGTTCAGCTCTGCCGCCAGCACCTGCAAACCGGCCAAGGTGTGCGGGCCATGGTGATCAACACCGGTAACGCCAATGCCGGCACGGGCGCAGACGGCTTGGCCCGGGCGCGTAGTACCTGCGTAGCATTGGCACAGCGGTTGGGAATTGGTGAGCAACAGGTATTGCCATTTTCGACCGGTGTGATCATGGAGCCTTTGCCAAATGACCGCATTGAGGCGGGTTTGGCGGCGGCCATTGCCGACGCACAGCCAGGCAACTGGTTGCGTGCGGCCGAAGGCATCATGACTACAGACACTGCGCCCAAGGCCTTTGGAGCAAAAATCACGATTGGTGGCAAGCCCGTTCACATCACGGGCATCAGCAAAGGCGCCGGCATGATCCGGCCCAATATGGCGACCATGTTGGGCTTCATTGCCACCGATGCCTGTGTCAACCAGTCCGTCATGCAGCAACTGGCGACTGACCTTGCAGAAGGATCCTTCAACCGCGTGACGGTGGATGGCGATACCTCAACCAATGATTCCTTGGTGGTGATCGCCTCCAACAAGGCTGGACATGCGGAAATTGAGTCGCTGAACAGTGCGGACGGGCAGATATTGAAGGCAGCCATGTTGGGCGTGGCGCGTAATCTGGCGCAGGCCATTGTGCGGGACGGTGAGGGCGCCACCAAGTTCATCACCGTTCACGTGGAAGGCGGCAAGGACAGTGCGGAGTGCCGCAAAGTTGCCTACGCCATTGCGCATTCACCGTTGGTAAAAACCGCTTTTTTTGCCAGTGACCCCAATTTGGGTCGCATTTTGGCAGCCGTGGGTTATGCAGGCATTGACGATCTGGACCAGAGCCACATCGAACTCTTTCTGGATGATGTTCACGTGGCCACCCAGGGAGGACGCAACCCCGCCTACCGTGAAGAAGATGGCCAAAGGGTCATGCGGCAAAGCGAGATCACAGTGCGCGTGGGTCTGGGCCGCGGCGCGGCGGCGGATACGGTGTGGACCTGCGACCTGAGTCACGACTACGTCACCATCAACGCGGATTACCGCTCCTAAGCGATGGGTGCAGACCCCCTGATCGCGTTTTTGGCGCGAGCCGAATTGCTGATGGAGCGTATTGAGGCCGCTTTGCCCCATGCGCTGGAGCAGCCCGACTGGAGCCGGTCCATCGCCTTTCGTTATCGCCAACGCCGGTCGGGACGAGGGGTCATTGCGCCTATTGCCCATATTGGTGCTATCAGTCTGGCAGATTTGAAAGAAATCGAGCCCCAGAAGGAAAAAATCTACCGTAACACCGAGCAATTTGTGCGGGGTCTGCCGGCCAACAATGTGTTGTTGACGGGGTCACGCGGCACGGGTAAGTCCTCCTTGATCCGGGCCTGCCTGCATGCCTTTGCCGACCAGGGATTGCGCCTGATTGAAGTGGGCAAGGACGATCTGATAGACCTGCCAGATATTGTCGAGTTGGTGGCCCAGCGGCCTGAGAAATTTATCGTCTTTTGCGATGACCTGAGTTTTGACGAGGGTGAGTCCGGTTACAAGGCGCTCAAATCTGTGTTGGATGGTTCGGTGGCCGCAGCGACGTCCAATGTGCTGATCTACGCCACCAGCAACCGCCGTCACCTGTTGCCAGAATACATGGCTGAGAATCTCAGCTACACCCACACTGCGGACGGCGAGGTGCACCCTGGTGAAATGGTGGAAGAAAAAATATCCCTGTCAGAGCGTTTTGGCTTGTGGGTGAGTTTTTACCCATTCAGCCAGGAAGAATACCTGCACATTGTGGCGCAATGGCTGTCTGCCATGGGCGTGGGCGACTCCCATATTGCCGAGGCCCGGCCGCAGGCCTTGATCTGGGCGCTGGAACGCGGGTCGCGCAGTGGTCGTGTTGCCTGGCAGTTTGCCCGGGACTATGCCGGTCGTAACGGCTCGGAGCTATGACCTCCACCCCTCTGGTTGCCGATCCTGGCGCCAAGCGACAGGGTGGCAGCGATCGCAGCGTGGTTGAAGTCGCGGTTGGTGTGTTGATCCGGCCCGATGGACAGTTTTTGCTGGCCTCCCGCCCCGAAGGTAAGCCCTATGCAGGTTACTGGGAGTTTCCTGGCGGCAAGCTCGAAGCGGGCGAAACGGTAGCGCAAGCGCTGGCCCGTGAGTTGCACGAAGAACTGGGTATCCAGATTGGGCCGGTTACACCCTGGAGGGTCGAACTGGTGGACTACCCGCACGCGCTGGTTCGTCTGCACTTTTGCAAGGTGTCGGCATGGTCGGGTGAGCTGGAAATGCGCGAAGGGCAACGCTGTTCCTGGGAGCAGCTGCCGGTGCAGGTCAGCCCGGTGCTACCTGGAACCATCCCGGTTCTGCAATGGTTGACCGAGGAACGATCTGCCTGATACGCTATATATTGAATAGCGTACAACGCAGAATTCTAGAGGGCTAGAGGCCTATTTTTCTATAAGCTTTGCCCGTATCCGGTCATTGCTTTTTAGGGCGACTGCGCCGGGCGGTTTTGGAATCCATCGTGGCAATCTTTACGCTGAGATGGTCAAGCCACAGCAACGACTCGGTATGCGACAAAAATCGCTGCAGATAGTCGGGCGAAAGGTCTCGCATCAGCGACAGCGAGCGAAGTACTAGCCGATGTGAATTGAGTGGCCCAGCGTTCTCTGGCCCTTGCTGAACTGCTTTCAGTACTTGGTCTTGGGCGCGCATGCGCGACCAGGCATGCTTGAAGTGGCGCACGCTCTTCATCTCTGGTGGTGCAACCGTCTCTCCCGTCACCTGGGTATCGGTGCCAACATCTGTTGCACTACGAATGTAGCGATTCAGTTCAGCCAGCGATGCGTGACCTGTGCCTTGGGTCGTCACTGTATTCGTTCGAGGTTTTTGAATAGTGGCTTCGCTGGTCAGCGCCAATTGCTCCCGGTAGGCGTTTAATGCGGCGCCCAGTTTCTCGGTGAGGACACCGCGTACAGCATCCTGTTGGGATTGCAATCGCTGGGACAGTACTTCCATGTAATGAAAGCGCACTGGGTCTTGGCGGTGGCATCCATCGCGTCGCCAGGATTCGAGGATGTTCTCCGCCGACGTTTCGGAAAGTCCGGATTCACTCATGTGCTGGCGGCTTTTGGGGTGAGGATTTGGGAACGGGTGCCATCTCGACCCGCCGGTTCAATGCACGCCCCGAATCATTGCTGTTGGAAGCCACGGGCTGCTCGGCCCCAAATGCCGCAGCGAAGACACGCGCCGAGGGCATTCCCTCGTCAATTAAAGCGCGGGTGACCGTCAGGGCGCGTTGCGCTGACAGCTCCAGGTTATCGGTAAAGCGTTGGTTGCCTTGCTGGATTCGCTTGTCATCCGTAAACCCGCTGACCATCAACATTTCATCGCGCTCCCCAAGGTACACCTGCAAGGGGGGGACCAAACTCTTCAGCAACTGACGACCGTCGGGACGCAATTCTTCAGAGTTCACGGGAAACAAGACGCTGCCGCTGATGCCAATGCGGCCATTGTTCAGTGTGACTCGCCCTGCCTGCAGTGGAATGGCCAATGCCTTCTCCAGGGCCATGCGGCGTTGCTCTTCCACTTGGCGCTTCTTGACTTCCGACTGCAGATTGGCCACAAGGTCCATCTGGACCACCAGCACGCCAACCAGTATCAGGACAAATGCGCCCAGCAATCCCGACATCAGGTCGCCAAAAACGGCCCAAACCGGTGCCGTTTGCTCCACGCCATCGTCGCTTGCGTCCGCGTCGAACATCAAAGACTGCCCTCTGGGTGCGCAATGGATTTGCTGTGGAGTCGACGCAAATCTTCGACGACTGCTTTTTGTGACGTGAGGCTCAGGTCAATCACTTCGCGCGCTTGGCCCACGTAGTAGGCAAGTTGTTCGTCGCTTCGCAGCATGGACTGACTCACCGCACCTTCGATGCGTTGCAAACTCTCAATCAGTTTGTTGTTGGAGTCGTTGAAAAGCTTCACGGCAAGGTGAAAGGACTCGCCCAGGCTGGACAGCTCGATAGCACTACCGCTCACGTGGGCCACTACGTTCTTCGCGTTGTCGGCCTGAACGCCAAGCAGTGCTTCAAATCGGTTGCCGGTCTTGTCCAGCGCCGTGGCGGCTGAGGCTACCAACGAGTCAATGGCTGCGCGCTGCTCCAGTGCAGTCTGGCCAGCAGCATCCAGCAGTGCGCTCATGCGTTCCATCAAGTCGGTGCGCTCTTGCAGTGCAACAGCGTTTCGCTTGGTAGCGTGGGTCATTTCTTTGCGCAGTTGGGTGATCAATTCAGCTGCGGCTTTCGGGGCTTCGGCTGCTGTTTGCATGAGGCGCTCCAAAGGAGCTTCCAATGCAGCGCCCAAAGTCGCCAACTGCAGCGCAAGTGCCGCTTGTAGTTCGCCCAGGCGTTCAAGCGCCGTGTGTCCCCGTGAGGCTTCGTCATCCCGTAGCGCGCCCAGCTCCTTTCGCCAAAGACTAGCCAACTGATCCATACGGTCACCCTGGTGCTTCATCCAGTCGGCCTCGGCGTCAATCCGTGAGCTGACCAAAGTCTCAGCACGTTCCAGCAAACGGCTGATGCCGCCCATCGCCCGATTGGCATGTTCCGTGGTGTGCCCGGTGATTGCGCCGGCTGTTTCTACCAGCGTCTGGCAGATGCCCTGTTGTTGTTCCAGCGTCTGCTGGCCTGCACGCCGCCATGCGTCGCGCAGCGATGTTGTCAGCCCGGCTAGTTGTGCCTGCGCAGACTCGCTGGTGCGCTCGTGCAGCAACCGCGACTCTCGGGCCATGTCGGCCATGGCAGCCTCCACCACGGGCTTGATGCTCTCGCTGGCCAATGTGGAGCTTTCTACCAGGCTGTCTCTCAGGGATCTTCCGACGTCATCCGCCAGTCCGGTGTAAGCCACCGCAACTTCGCGGTGAAATTGATCCTGTCGGCTCGTCAAGCTCTCGTTCAACTGCTGGTTGCGTTGCTCTATCTGTTCCATCATGGCAGTCAGTCGGTCCACAACGTTGGGCAACGCACGGGTTTGTGCCTGCAGTGCTTGCAAGGTTTCTTCACGGTGATGGGCATGAGAAAAAGGGCGAAGAACCGTCGCAATCTTGCTGTCGAGGTTGCGGGCGACGGTTGACCTCTCACGCCGACTGATGGCCGACATTAAACCCAGCATGGCCGACGCAGCGACCCCTGCGACAGAAGTGCCAAACGAGAGACCCAGCCCCTTGATGGGGGCTGCCATTGCGGTGCGAATGGCCTGCAGATCCGTAGAGCCTTCCAAGGCAAACACGGCACCCTTGAACGTCACAACCATGCCCAGGAAGGTGCCCAGCATGCCCAACATCACCAAAAGTCCCACCAAGTATGGCGTCAACGCAGGGCCGGGTAAGGCCCCGCGTTCACTCTCAACGCGCAGGCGCACAGCGTTTTGCAGGGAAGAGGGCAGGCGTTCGAGCCACGTACCCAGAGCTACAAGGGGGTGTGGAATATCCGTTAGCGCAGTCGCCAATGAGGTGGTGGCCGCACGAAACAGCCGAAGTTCATGGGCACCCAGCAAGTAGACCCCGGCTATCGCAAGGGTCATAGCCAGTGCCAATGCACTCGATCCAATAAAGCCCACGCCAACCCAAATCACGGCAACCAACCCCATTGCAAAGCTGATCGGAAATAGAAACCTGTTCATTGTGTTGTGTGTGTTCCGTTAGCAAATGCTTCAATCAATCCCATGATGGGCTCCATCCGAAGGTTCATTTCTGCCAATATCAGCGCGCGAAACTCCCTTTCAAAAGGGCTCAACCAACCAACTATGTGGGGGCCATCGTCGTGGTGTCTCTTCAATTGCATAAAGCGTTGTTCCAGTAATGCAGGTAGTTTGGATAGCAAGGCCTTCTCTCGCTTTGTTAGCGTCTGTTCCAGTGCCGCATCCAGGTCGGCCAGTTGCTTCAACCGGGAATGGGTTCGTGAGAGTACCTGCCTGCAATGAACGCGAAAGGGATCTAGCCGCCATTCCATGCGGCGCTGCAGTTCAATGTATTGCGTTCTGTATGGTGCAAATTCGCCAGCGACTTCGGTGTCATCGGATCCTCCAGGGCGTGGCCGTTGCCAAGCCGAAATGGAATTCACCAAGTCAGAGCGCACCCGCTGCAGTGCTTCATTTAGCGTTTGGGCGCCTGGCATTGACGCCTGAGGTCGCACTGAAGCGGATGCTGTTGTGATCGACTGATGAACCCCTTGCAGCGTGATGGCATCGAAAGGGCCCAGCCACAAACTAAGCTGGTGTGCCCAGTCCTGCAGGGACGCCTGCGCATCCGTGTGACCCCAAGTGCTGAGTAAGCTAACAAGTTGTGAACTGTTGAAGTTCCCGCGCAAATTCAGTCCTCGGCAATAGTCTCAAGCGCCCCCTCCCGGGGCATGCACAGGATCAAAGGATTGAAGTGATTTTGAAAGGGCGTATTTTAGGCCGGACCGATACCAGCCCCGGTATCAGTGCCAACAGGCAAAGGCGCAGTCAGTGATGCACGACGACTGCGTCGAGTTTTACTGCGCGAATCTTCTTGGCTGCTGCTTTTGCCTGAGCCTGTTTTACAAACGGTCCAACGCGGATGCGGGTCGCCTTCGCATCTTTGGTCCGAACTTCTTGGGTTTGGACAGCCAGACCCGCTCGTTCCAGCGTTTGTTGCGCTTTGCGGGCATTCCTTTCGACAGCGAACAACCCGACATTAACGTAGTAGCCATGCCACGACTTATCCGGGTGAGAAGGCTTGGTGGCATCGATTGCCACACTGGGTTTCACCTTTGGGATTACCGGGACCGGTTGAGCGGTGTCTGGTGCAGGAAAAGCGGCTTTTTTGGGCGCTGTCACTTCGACAGCTTTAACTTCTGCCGCAGGTGGTATGGCAGTTGCCGTAACGGCGCTGACAGGCAATGCTACAGACGTTGAAGGCTCTGGCGCTTGATTGGGTGCTTTCGCTCCCCTCACTTGCTGCGGAGCCTCTGGAAGGGGTTCAGACTGCAAAGAGAGTGATTGGGGCCAAATGGAACAGCCGCCGAAGGAGCCGGCCAGTACAGCCGCTGCGGTGCTTAGTACGGCAACCCGACTAAAGGTACTTGTCTGAACGCGCGTCGGAGTTCCGTGGCCTTGAGTTTCATGGTTCATGCGTATTGCTGCTTTGCAAAGTGGCCGTTGGCCGGTAGTTTGTTCGCATTTTGCCAAACAGACCGAGAACCCGTGGGGTACTTTTTCCGTAATTGCCCATCGGTCGTTGTAACGGCCACTTGAATATGGTCATTTGGTACGTAGCGATCAGCAATGGAGAGCCGCTCTGTCAACCACCGAAGGCTGACAACGTTGAGGAGGATGTAAAGGCACACCATGAAGAAAATCGCACAATCCGTCGGCTTGGCACTACTTATTGCCACTCTGGGCACCAACGCATTGGCTGATGGCCCACGGGGCTATTACCGTCAGCCGCACCGCGAATACTCGCATCTCGGCGGCGACGCTGGTTGGGTCGCTCCGCTGTTGTTCCTGGGGCTTGCGGGCGCGATAATCGGGGCCGCCAATAGCCAACCAAGCCCACCACCGCCTGTGTACGTATCGCCACCAGTCACGTACGCACCGCCAATCGCGACCTATGTCGCGCCGGCCGAGGTTGCTCCCGCACCCTCCATGCCTCCTCCACCGCCAGCCGATGCCTGGTATTTCTGCCGCTCGGTGGGCCAGTATTACCCTTACACGCAATACTGCCCGGAAGGGTGGCAGTTGGTCCCACCAACACGGTAGAAGTCGTTCTCTTGTTGGCGTTGCGGGCATTTGTTGCATGGCGGTCATCAAAACGGGCAGTGGGCGATAATTTGGCTCTGACTTAACGCCAAACAGAGAGATCGCTCCATGCCCGCATACCGTTCCAAAACCTCTACTTCTGGTCGCAATATGGCGGGCGCCCGCGCACTGTGGCGCGCCACTGGCATGAAAGACGGCGACTTTCAGAAACCCATCATCGCGGTCGTGAACTCATTCACCCAGTTTGTGCCCGGCCACGTGCACCTCAAAGACATGGGCCAGTTGGTGGCGCGTGAGATTGAGGCCGCCGGCGGTGTGGCCAAAGAGTTCAACACCATTGCGGTAGACGACGGCATTGCCATGGGCCACGACGGCATGCTGTACTCGCTGCCCAGCCGCGACATCATTGCGGATTCGGTCGAATACATGGTCAACGCCCACTGCGCCGATGCCATGGTGTGCATCTCCAACTGCGACAAGATCACCCCCGGCATGCTCATGGCGGCCATGCGCGTCAACATCCCCGTGGTGTTTGTGTCCGGCGGCCCCATGGAGGCAGGCAAGGTCAAGTTGGCTACGCCCGGTACGCATGAGCTGACCTTCAAAAAGCTCGACTTGATCGACGCCATGGTGATGGCCGTTGACGACACGGCCTCCGACGCCGATGTGGCTGAGGTCGAGCGCTCGGCCTGCCCCACCTGCGGCTCCTGCTCGGGCATGTTCACCGCCAACTCCATGAACTGCCTGACCGAGGCCTTGGGCCTCTCGCTGCCCGGCAACGGCACCACGCTGGCCACGCACTCGGATCGCGAGCAATTGTTCAAGCGCGCTGGTCGTTTGATTGTGGATTTGTGTGAGCGCTATTACGAGCAGGACGACAGCGGCGTGTTGCCGCGCTCTGTCGGCTTCAAAGCGTTTGAGAACGCCATGACGCTGGACATCGCCATGGGCGGCTCCACCAACACCATCCTGCACATTCTGGCGATTGCGCAAGAGGCCGAGATTGACTTCACCATGGCCGACATTGACCGCCTCTCGCGCGTGGTGCCGCAGCTGTGCAAGGTGGCGCCCAACACCGACAAGTACCACATTGAAGACGTGCACCGTGCCGGCGGCATCATGGCCATTTTGGGTGAGCTGGACCGTGCTGGCAAACTGCACACCGATACGCCCACCGTGTACGCCAAGACCATGAAGGACGCGCTGGACGAGTGGGACATTGCCCGTAACCCATCAGAGGCCGTTAAAACCTTCTACATGGCTGGCCCGGCCGGTATCCCCACGCAAACGGCGTTCAGCCAGAACACCCGCTGGCCCAGTCTGGACCTGGACCGCGCCAACGGCTGCATTCGCTCTGGCGACCATGCCTTCTCACAAGAAGGCGGCTTGGCCGTGCTGGTGGGCAACATTGCGCTCAAGGGCTGTGTGGTCAAGACCGCCGGTGTGGACGACGCGCTGATGGTGTTCGAAGGCCCCGCCTACGTGACCGAATCGCAAGACGAAGCCGTGGCCAACATCTTGGCCGACAAGGTCAAGCCCGGTGACATCGTGATCGTGCGCTACGAAGGCCCCAAAGGCGGCCCCGGCATGCAAGAAATGCTTTACCCCACCAGCTACATCAAGTCCAAAGGGCTGGGCAAGTCCTGCGCACTGCTGACCGATGGCCGCTTCTCGGGCGGCACCTCGGGTCTGTCCATTGGCCACGCCTCGCCCGAAGCTGCTGCCGGTGGTGCCATTGGCCTGGTGCGTAACGGCGACCGCATCCGTATCGACATCCATGCCCGCTCAATCAACGTGCTGGTGTCGGACGAAGAGCTTGCCCGGCGGCGCGCCGAGCAAGACGCCAAGGGCTGGAAGCCCGCGCTGCCCCGCCCCCGCAAGGTCTCAAGCGCGCTCAAGGCCTACGCCATGCTGGTCATGTCAGCTGACAAAGGTGCGGTGCGGGACGCTTCGTTGCTGGACTACTGAAGTAGATGGCCGGCGTACGGCCGAGTCTGACGTGCTGTGCAGCGTTGGCGTAATCGCCAATGGGTTTGCATTTATTTATGCACCGAAGCGGTGCATAAAACGAGAATCTCGACGGTAAAACGAAGACTTTTGAAAGTATCTCAAAAGGTGCGCTACTAAATGGCTGTCTAAATCTGCCGTTAAGAAACGCACGGCTACATAGAAAATAACTGAAGGGGCCCAAACCCAAACCCAAACCCAAACCAATTGCAATTGCCAATCATTGGTCGAGCCGCGAACCTGCGTCGAGCCAACGCAGACACGGTTTCGTCTGGGACAAATAGGGTAATCCCGATTGCGCCAGTGAATCGGTCAGTCAGTGCGCAACCCATGATCCACCGTTAAGTGCCTAGGTACAGGCCATGATCTAACATTGCGGCCATGCATACCAGCGCCCTTGTACTTTTCTCCGGTGGACAGGATTCCACTACCTGCCTAGCCCACGCTTTGCAACGCTACGAGCGGGTGGAGACCATTGCCTTTGATTACCGCCAGCGCCACAGCGTGGAGTTGGATGCGCGTTTAGTCGTCTTACAGGAAATTCGCGCTCAGTTCCCGCATTGGGCTGTCAAGTTGGGTGAAGACCATTTGCTGGATCTCGCGGTCCTGGGGGCGGTCAGCGAAACATCCTTGACCCGCCAGACCGCTTTCCAAATGGAAAGCACCGGGTTGCCCAACACCTTTGTGCCCGGGCGAAACTTGCTGTTTTTGACATTGGCTGCGGCCGTGGCCTATCGGCGTGACCTACAGGTGATGGTTACTGGAGTATGTGAGACCGACTTTTCTGGGTACCCCGATTGCCGCGATGACACCATGAAAGCCATGCAACTCGCGTTGTCGCTGGGAATGGACAAGCGGTTTTTGATTGAAACTCCGCTGATGTGGATCGACAAGGCTGCTACCTGGGCACTGGCGTCAACACTGGGTGGCCAGCCCTTGGTAGACCTGATTGTGGAGCACACCCATACCTGCTATTTGGGAACACGGGATCAACGCCATGTCTGGGGCTATGGTTGCGGGGAGTGTCCAGCTTGCTTGCTGCGTGCACGTGGATACACCACCTACATTGGGGTGGGCCAGGAAATTGCGCGCTGAACCTACAGCGGCACCTGCGCTCTAGTTGCGGATGCCACTGACAACATGTCCAGAAGGGACATGACGCGCTGCGGATTCAATGTGCCCAGTCTGGTCATCAAAGAAAAAATCCGGTTCGAACTCGCGCAAAAATTCACCCTTGTCCAGGCCCCCAAGGAACATGGCTTCATCCACGGCAATATTCCAGTCCATCAAGGTTCGGATAGCACGCTCGTGCGCGGGCGCACTGCGGGCCGTTACCAATGCCGTACGAATGCGCATGTTGGGTGTGGAAGCCTGCTGTAGCTGATGCAGCGCGACGAGCAGGGGCTTGAAAGGGCCGTCGGGCAGGGGTAGCGCCACCTTGTCTATCTCGTGCTGTTGAAAGGCATTTAGGCCCTGTGACTGGTAGACACGCTCGGCTTCGTCGCTGAACAACACCGCATCGCCGTCAAAGGCAATGCGTACTTCGCAAGGATGTGCATCACTGGCATGGGCTGACTGAGGGTAGACCTGTGCCGCTGGCACGCCAGCGGCTAATGCGGCGCGAACGTCACTCAAGTGTGTGCTCAGGAACAGGTTGGCACGTAAGGGTTTTAGATAGCGCCAGGGTGCCTCGCCTCTGGTAAACGTACACCGGATGATCGGCAGTGCGTAGTGAGCGGCTGATTTCATGACGCGTAGGCCACTGACCGGGTCGTTACGCGAGAGGATAACGACTTCGACCTTTTGCGAAGGCTCCAAATTGAACGCGAGCAACTTTTGAACCAGCGAGAATGCAACACCGGGTTTGGCCGGTGTTTCCAATCGCTCCAGTTGGAGTCGCATATAGGCCGTGTCATCCGATTGCTCGAAAACCAGATTTTCTTCTTCAAAATCGAACAAGGCGCGGCTAGAGATTGCCACAACCAATTTGCCATCCAGGGAAATGCCCATGTTGGTTCGTCCTGTCTAGGTGCGACGGTCTTACTGCTGCCGCAAGAACATGCGGTACACCGGGTTATCCGATTCTTCCACGTAGGGGTAGTCCAAGGTCTGCAAGAACTTTGCAAATGCCCTGTCGTCCGCCTTGGGAACCTGCAGGCCAACCAGTATGCGCCCATAGTCCGCACCTTGGTTGCGGTAGTGAAACAGGCTGATGTTCCAGTTGGGGCGCATTAGGTTCAAAAACTTGAGCAATGCTCCGGGCCTTTCGGGGAACACAAAGCGCAGCAGACGTTCGTTCTCAGCCAGGGTGGAATGCCCTCCCACCATGTGGCGGATATGTTCCTTGGCCAATTCATCGTGGGTGAGATCCAGGGTCTGAAATCCGTGGCGCGTGAAGTTGGTGGCGATTTTGGCGGACTCGCCCTTGCCATGCGTGGTCAGACCGACGAACACGTGGGCTTTGGTTGCGTCGCTGATGCGATAGTTGAATTCGGTCACGTTGCGAGGACCACCTGGCAAACCACCAATCAACTCGCAAAAGCGCTTGAAACTCCCGCGCTCTTCTGGAATCGTCACCGCCAACAAGGCCTCGCGCTCTTCGCCCACTTCGGCCCGTTCGGCAACAAAACGAAGTCGGTCAAAGTTCATATTGGCGCCACACAGAATGGCAGCGTAGGTTTCGCCACGCGTCTTGTTTTTAGCCACATACTGTTTGATGGCGGCCACTGCCAAAGCACCGGCGGGCTCCACAATGCTGCGGGTGTCCACGAAGATGTCTTTGATGGCGGCGCACACTGCATCAGTATCCACCGTCATGAATTCGTCGACCAAGCCACGCGCGATTCGGAAAGTCTCCTCGCCGACCAGCTTGACAGCAGTGCCATCCGAGAACAGGCCCACATCTGGCAAGGTGACGCGCCTTTTTGCGGCAACTGACTGAATCATTGCGTCGGAGTCGTTCATCTGCACACCGATGACTTTGATGCGCGGATCCACCGCCTTGAGGTAGTTCGCCACGCCGGCCACCAGGCCGCCGCCGCCAATGGCAACAAATACTGCGTCTAAGGCCGGAGGCGTGGGCGTGCCACTTGCCAGCGGTGCGGTGCGCATGTGCAGCGTTTGGACCTGGCGCAGCATTTCCATGGCAATGGTGCCCTGTCCGGCAATGACGTCCGGGTCGTCGAACGGGTGTACAAAGGTCAGCCCTTGCTTGCTTTGCAGTGTCAGCGAGTGGGTATAAGCGTCGGAGTAGCTATCCCCGTGCAAAACAACTTCCCCGCCAAAACCACGCACGGCGTCAATCTTGACTTGGGGCGTGGTGGTGGGCATCACGATGACTGCGCGGGTACCCAGTCGGGATGCGCTCAGGGCAACGCCCTGAGCGTGGTTGCCGGCGGAGGCACAAATAACACCCTTTTTCAATTGCTCAGAACTGAGCTGAGCCATCTTGTTGTAAGCACCCCGCAACTTGAAGCTGCGCACCGGCTGCTGGTCTTCGCGCTTAAGCAACACGGTGTTGTGCAAGCGCTTGCCCAGTTGTTTGGCTGGCTCCAGAGCAGACTCAGTGGCGACGTCGTAGACGCGCGCAGTCAATATTTTCTTGAGATAGTCAGCGGGGGTGAGTGGTTTTGGGGATTTGGTCGTCATGGCAGGCAATGGGGTGTTCCCGCATGATAATCGGCGTCATACCGTAGATTCGGTTGATGACAGTTGCCAAGGAATGAAACGATGGAATGCACAGTCAGTTGGACCGGCGGCTTGAATACCCGTTCGGGCATGGGGTTCGTGGCGGAAACCGGTAGCGGACATACCTTGGTTATGGATGGGGCCCTGGATGCGGATAAGCCGGAAAATGGTGGGCAAAACTTGGCGCCCCGACCACTGGAAACCCTGTTGGCAGGTACCGGTGGTTGCACGGCCTATGACGTGGTACTGATCTTAAAACGCGGTCGCCATACGGTGCAGGGTTGTACCGTCAAGCTGTCAGCTGAACGGGCACCAACGGACCCAAAAGTATTTACCAAAATCCAAATGCACTTTACCGTAACAGGTAAAGGCATACCGCTTGCTGCGGTCGAACGGGCAGTTGCCATGAGCCACGAAAAATACTGTTCTGCCAGCATCATGCTGGCCAAGACTGCTGAAATCGTAACTAGTTTTGAAGTGATTGAAGCCTGATTCAACCCTGAATTTGACGGTTTAGACGTGGTGCGCGACGGTCGTCATGACCTTGGCCGCAGCGCGCATCATGCCTTTCACGGATGCTGGCAAATCCATAGCGCCGGCGGTCCTGGCGGCCTCGGCGTGATGCAACTCATCGGATTGCATCTGCGCCACAATTGCCCGCGAAGCATGGTCTGCCTTCGGCAATAGTTCAAGATGACTTTGTAAGTGTGCGCCTACTTGACGCTCTGTTTCCACCACAAAACCCAAGCTGACCGGGTCACCCAGCCGACCTGCCAGCAGACCCAACCCGAACGCTCCGGCATACCACAACGGATTCAGCAGGGAAGGACGGGAACCCAGTTCGCTTAAGCGGTCTGCAGTCCAGGCCAAATGGTCTGTTTCTTCACGGCACGCTTGCGTAAAATGGACCCGCAATGCCGAGTTTCGGGTTGCCAATGCCTGGGACGTATATAACGCCTGTGCACAAACTTCGCCCACATGGTTTACCCGCATTAATGCCGCCGCCTGGCGGCTCTCGTCAGGTGACAACGGCCCGGTTGATTCGGTTGCCGAGGGGCTGGCATGCTTTGCACGGGGCTTTGCAAACAAGGTGCGCAGGGCGCAATCTGCAGCATTTAGCAGCGAATCGATGGTCAATCTCCGGAATTTGAACAGTGTCACAGTCTAGCGTGATTCTGTGACAGGAGGTGGGAAAACAAATTGTTGCAACCCAGCAACGGATACTAGGGGAAATCGGACTTTTCGGCCCTTTTTAAGGGCAATGCTTTGCCAAACAGGCAGCGGTCTGGTGCAATAGACCCAACTTCCTGAACTAGGAGGTTGGCCCGGGGTTCCAATCCCGTCGGACCGGAGCCCGCTGTTTAACCTTTTTGAGAAACCCGAAATGAAAAAAACCCTCATCGCTTTGGCCGTTTTGGCCGCTTCCAGCGCCGCCATGGCGCAAGTTACCCTGTACGGCGTGGCTGATATTGCACTGGGTGCCGTGAATGCAACTGGCGTCAAGAGCGACGCCAACATGAAGACCAATGACGCTCAGAACGACGGCAACAGCCGTTGGGGCATCAAGGTTGTTGAAGACCTCGGCGGCGGCATGAAGGCTACTGCCCAGTTCGAGCAAAACATCGACTACTCCACTGGCGCTGCTGACGTTGCCAGCGGTCGTTACGCTTACATGGCTCTGGACGGTGGTTTCGGCCGTATCAAGGCTGGCCGTACCCTGTCTCCTTCCTTCTTCGGCGTTGCTGCTTGGGAACTGACTGGCGCTGCCAACTTCTCCGCTGTTGCTAACCAGTTCGGTTTTGCTGGCGGCGGTTCGCGTAACAGCCGCGAGTTCAGCTACACCACCCCCAACATGGGTGGTTTCTCGGCAACTCTGGGCTACGTGACCGAGTTGGACGGTATGGAAAATGGTGGTCTGGGTAGCAAGTTGGATGCTAACGCTATCTACGCCGCTGGTCCTTTGGCAGTTGGCCTGTCCTACTGGAAGAACGACAAGGTTGCACCTGGTGCTTCCACCGACGGCAACTACTCTTTGGGTGCTAGCTACAACTTCGGCGCCTTCATCCTGGCTGGTTCCTTCCAAGATGCTGCTGGTCCTTCGCAAGGTTGGTCCCTGGGTGCTCGCGTTCCCGTTGGCCCATGGGCTTTCACGGTTGACGTCGCTCAAGACACCGGCTTTGATGACACCGACTACCTGCTGTACGCTGGCTACAGCCTGAGCAAGCGCACTACCGCTTACTTCGACTACCGTCGTGACGGCAAGTCTAACAAGGCAGGTGGCAAGTCCGCTGTTGACGCCGACATCTACGGCATTGGCGTTCGTCACAACTTCTAAACTGACGCTGGCATCTGCCAGCTAATGGTTAAGAGACCAAACCCCCGTTGCGGCAACGCAGCGGGGGTTTTTACATTCCAGGTGCAGCGTTTGCTGCGCAGGTTGCCCTTCATCTCGCGCAGCAGCGGCTGTAGTGTGTCACCAACATTGGTCAGTGCCATACAGGTGGCCAGGATGTCGATGATCATCATGTGCAGCAAGCGTGACACCATGGGACTGTACTTGTCAAAAACCTTCTGGGTGGTCGGAACTCAGCTCGACATGACCGGCACTGGCCAGTGGCGATTCGCTGACGGTAACGACGATGGAGGTTGCGCTCATCACCTGCATCTGTCCATCGCTGTAGGTAATTGTGTGAATGCCCACGCGGAAGAATTTATGCTGTGCAGCTTGGGCCACTGCGCGAGAATTGCCGACACTAAAAAAAGCTGAATGTGCTGCCCTGCCATCGTATGCGAACATCAGGGCGGCAATTGCCCGAGCAACCGTGTTGTCCGATCACCTCGACCATCACGTCAGGCCACGGCCAAAGCGGACGACGGTTGGTTTGTTCACGTGTGACCGATTGGCCAGAACACTCACTGGCAATTTGGCAAAAACCGTGGGGTCAGCCTGGCACAGCTTGCCCATGGGCTGCTCTGAAGGGGCCAGTGATGGCAGAGCAGCTTATACACGGTCTAGCATGGCTGGCAACTCATGATTCTTCTGCCCAGCAAAAGCCATCGCATGCATTCATCGCGCTGGACGCAATTGGCCCCCAGGGTTCCGGCAGCATACAGGCGCAGGGGCTGGGCGTCGCCAGAGCAATGGTTGAGCAGATGCTCTACCCAGCGCCGCCAGGCCTCGTCTTGCTCGTCGCTGCGTACAAACAGGTTTAAGCGACCATCAATCACGTCCAGCAGCAGTCGCTCACAGGCGCCCACCCGTTCAGTGCCCACGCGTTTGTCAAAATCAAGGTCAAGCTGTACCGGAACCAGGGTTTGCGCCGCCCAGGGGGCTTTGCCGGTTGGCCTGACCCTGCGCCATCAAATGCAATTCCAGACCGTCTTTGGGTTGAAGATTGATGATCAGCGGTTCGCCACCTCGATTTGGGTGTTGAAGATTGCGTGGGGCGTTGGGTGAAAGTTAATCACGATGCGCGCATCGCGGCCAGCCACGCGCTTGCCGGTGCGGATTTAAAAGGGCACACCAGCCCAGCGCCAGTTGGCAATCTCGGTGCGTAGCGCCACAAACGTCTCGGTATTGCTCAGTGGGTTGACGCCTGGCTCTTCGCGGTACGCCGGCAACTTGGCGCCATCGATACTGCCGCTGGCGTATTGGCCGCGCACCACATCTTGTGCCAGTGATTCTGTGGTCCACGGTTTGAGCGAGCGCAGCACTTTGAGCTTCTCGTCCCAAATCGCACCGGGTTGAGGTCGATGTAGACCATGCAGGCCAGCAGGCTCGCAGCCAGACTGGGGTAGTCGTTAGGCTGGGACAAGTTCATGCGGACATACTCCAGCAGGGCCGCAAAACGGGAGAATTCGTCCGTGTTGGGACGCTTGGCTGGCTAAACGTTGTCAAATCGTGACTGGATGAGTGCGCGGTATTGCGTGTCGCTCAGATCATCGCGTCCAACGCCAATGATGCGCGCACGGTCTGGCATATTGCCATGGCGAAAGGCCTGAAACAAAGCAGACATCAGCTTGCGCCATGTCAGATCACCTGTGCCACCGAACAAGATAAGATCAAAACTCATAGGTTGCTGAAGTTACATGAAAAGACACACTGCGCTGTCACTTTGTTTCATCGGATAATTCAAACATGAACCAACTCGACGCACTCAAGCAATTCACCACTGTGGTCGCCGACACCGGTGATTTCAAGCAAATGGCGCAGTTCCAGCCGCAAGACGCTACCACTAACCCCTCGCTCATCCTCAAGGCGGTACAAAAGCCGGAATATGCGCCATTGCTCAGGGAAACCGTCAACCGGTTTCGTGACCGTGCGGTGGACGAGGTGATGGACCGGCTGTTGGTGCGCTTTGGCTGCGAAATTTTGTCCATCATTCCGGGGCGTGTGTCGACCGAAGTCGACGCCCGCCTGAGCTTTGACACCAGTGCCACCGTGTCCCGCGGTTGGCGTATTGCCGAGTTGTACCAGGCAGAGGGCATCCACATTGACCGGGTGTTGATCAAAGTAGCCGCCACTTGGGAAGGTATTGAAGCGGCCAAACGACTGGAACGTGATGGCATTCGCACCAACCTGACCTTGTTGTTTTCGTTTTGCCAGGCCGTGGCCTGCGGACAAGCCAAGGTTCAGCTGATTTCGCCCTTTGTGGGCCGCATTTACGACTGGTACAAAAAGTCTGCGGGTGCTGCGTGGGTGGAGGCTGACAACGCGGGTGCCAACGACCCCGGCGTGCGTTCAGTCGCCCAAATCTACAACTACTACAAGCGGTTTGAGATTGCCACAGAAGTGATGGGAGCGAGCTTTCGCAATGTGGGCCAAATCACGGCGTTGGCGGGTTGCGACCTGCTCACCATCAGCCCCGACTTGCTGGCCACCCTGGCGACCACCAATGCACCGTTGGTGCGCGCACTCGACCCTGCAACGGCCCGCCAGTCCGATCTGAAACACCAGGTGCTGGACGAAAACGCTTTTCGTCTGGCGCTGAATGAGGACGCTATGGCCACCGAGAAGCTGGCCGAGGGCATACGCGCATTCTGCGCCGATGCGGTGAAACTAGATCAATTGCTGTTGGCGGCCTGAAACGCTGCCCGGCGCGTCAGTACCTGGACTACAACCGATGCAGGCCATTACGCGACAACGATGTGACCTGCGCGCCGCCATGCATAGGTTGTTGCGAAATTCGGCTCTAGCCCTCGTGGATACTGCGCAATCAGCTATTAAAAATGTAGTGAATAAGTTGCAACAGTTGCATGCCTCGCGCAATGCCATGCTGGCGCTGGGCGTCCGCTATTCGGTCGGGTCCAGCATTGGGCTCCCGCTTGCCATCGCCATTGGTGAAACGGGCTTGCGTGAATTTTTAGCTGGCACTCACGTGATGGACGATTTGACGCCGGCCTTTTGGCCCGGTTGACGTCGTGTATCGCGTGGTGCACGGGCCGTGTTGACAAATCCTTTCCTCACCCTGGCTCAGGCCCGTGCCCTGCACCTTGGGGCACAAGGCCTGCTGGAGCACCCTTCCTCACGCGCCACGGCCAATGCGCTGCACCAGTGCATTGCGCGCATGCAGTTGCTGCAAATCGACACGATCCACGTGGTGGCACGCAGTCCCTATCTGGTGCTTTTTTCCCGATTGGGGGACTACCCAAACCACTGGCTGGAAGCGGCTCTGAGCGGCGGACAGGTATTTGAGACCTGGGCCCATGAAGCCTGTTTTGCGCCGGCTGATGATCTGCTCCTGCACCGTGCCTACAACCGCAGCTTGCGTCAGCACTGGGGGCTTAACCATGCGAAGAAAACCTACGCACACCAGTCCAGGCATCTGAACAAGCTGCTGGCGCATGTTGCGGACGTAGGCCCGGTCAAGTCGTCGGACTTTGAACGCACAGAAGGGCAGGGTGGAGCCTGGTGGGGCTGGAAGGATGAAAAGCGCTGGCTGGAAGCGCTGTTTGCCAGTGGCGAGCTGATGGTGGCCCGGCGCGAGAATTTTCACCGCGTCTATGAATTGACTCGTCGCGTTGCCCCGCACGCGTTGACGCAGGAGGCCGCAGGGCAGAGCCCAGATCCCGCCATGGTCCACCGTCAGTTCATCGAAAAATCCGTGATCGCGCTGGGCATTGCCCAGGCCCGCTGGGTCAACGATTACTTTCGGATCAAACCACGCCTGAAAGACGCCGACCTGCAACCGCTGGTCGAGGCCGGCACCCTGCACCGCGTTGTGGTTGACGGGTGGGATGCCCCTGCCTACGTGCACCACAGCCACCAGACGCTGCTCAAAAAGGCCATGCGTGGTGTGCTGCAGGCACAGCACACGGCTGTTCTGTCGCCGTTTGACCCGGTGGTGTGGGACCGCGAGCGTGCCCTGACCCTGTTTGACTTTGACTACCGGCTGGAGTGCTACACCCCCGAGGCGAAACGCGTGCACGGCTACTTCGTGCTCCCCATTCTGTGCCGTGGCGAGTTGATCGGCCGCCTTGATGCGAAGGCACACCGTGGCGACGGCGTGCTTGAAGTCAAGCGCCTGTACAGCCAAGGCCCAAAGGGCTGGAATGCCGAACAGGTGCTCGACGTAGCTCTGGCCTTGTGGCGCTTTGGCCGCTGGCAGGGGCTGACGGAAGTCATGATCGGTGTAACCCAACCCGCACGCATGGCCGTAGCCTTGCGCCGGGCACTGGCGCATATCCAGAACTTGCCCAGTGCCGAGTAGTCCGGTGCGGTTGTCAGTGGTGCATGCCAGCCATATCGTGGTGACCTGATCCAGCATCTACGGGATGCGTGCCGACCTGGATGCGCCCCCGCATACCCGCTTCAAAGTGGCCGGGCACCAGGCAGGCAATCTGTAGCGCGCCGGGTTGCGCAAACGTCACCACCAGTTCGCCCATTTCACCGGGCGCCAGACTCAGCGCAATACCGCCACCGTGCTGATGCTGCACGACTTTGCCTTCGGCCATTTGGCGCATCAGTGCAGCGTGCTCAGCGATCTCATGGTCACTGCCCAACACAAATTCGTGGGTCGCAGTGCCGCCGTTGTGCACCACAAAACGCACCGTTTCACCGGCTCGGACGGCAATGGTGTCGGGGGTAAAGCGCATGGTGTCATCCATGTGGACGCTCACTGTGCGGCTAACCACCTGGGCTACCAGCGGGGCAGGTTCGCGATGGCTGTGGTCACCCCCAACGGCCGCCCACTCGGGGTGTGCCTGCAGCCATTGGGCGGTACCAAAGCTTCCTGCGAGAACCGCTGTGCCCACCAGCACGCCATAGGAGACCATGCTACGCCGCCACTGAAAACCGCTGTTAAGCGCCAGTGCGATGACCGACACTGCGAAGCCAGTGGGAACGACCCACGCACTGCGCGCCGGAGAATCAGGAAAGTGTTGTAACCCGCCGGTAAAAAACCCCAGCCCAATGGACAGCAGCGTACCCCAAAGCAGGGCCTTGCCCAAGCTTCGGGGTGTATCGGCGGTTGCCATGGTTTGGTGGTGTTCCCACACAGCGCCCAGCACAAAGAGCACGATACCGATACCGCCCGTCCACAGCGAGCGTTCGCCACTGAAAAAGCCGTGGTTGACTGCACCGGAAATAAAACTGATGCCCGCATACTTGAACAGCATGGTGGCGTGTTGGGTTTGAAAATTGGGTGTCATGGTGATGGGGCGCAACAATATTGCACCCTCCAGAAAATGCGGACGAGCGGCGCATCAAGGTGGCGCCAAGAGTTTCGATCATGGGTACCACGCCGCAGTGGGCGCAGCGGTTTCGTCTTAAATGGGTGGACGCAGATCGGGGGCTGGCTGCCAGTGGGAGCTGGTCTTTGCAGGCGTTGTGGGAGCGCTGAAAACCGCCACGGTGACAGGCAGATGGACTGCCATAGTCAGCGCCGGAAAACACAACGCGCAGTGGCCGCAGCCGGTATGGCCCGAGGCGGGCTGTGCGGTGGCGTTCTGGGCAGTAGAGCTTTCGGCATCGGTTGCCGAGGCTACCATGTGGCAGGGCATATTGGCTGCGCTCACAGAGTGGCTGGCTGGCAATGGCATGTCTATCACTGGCGGCATGGCCCACGCAGCGCCGGCGGCGATGCGAGCCAGCAATACAGTAAGCAATAGAAAGCGTATCCAAACCATGGCCGCATGATAGCAAGCGCCGTAGAACAATGGCCCATAGAAAAAGCCTGCAAGGCGCAAACCTTGCAGGCTTTGGGGAGCGTGAAAACCCGATGGTCTTCAGCAGCGAGGCAATTACATGCCCATGCCGCCCATACCACCCATGCCGCCCATGCCACCCATGTCACCACCGCCCATGCCGCCGCCGGATTCAGCCTTGGGAGACTCGGCCACCATGCATTCGGTAGTCAGCATCAAAGACGCGACCGACGCTGCGTTTTGCAGTGCAGTACGTGTCACCTTGGTGGGGTCCAGGATACCCATGTCGATCATGTCGCCGTAGGTGTCGTTGGCTGCGTTGAAGCCGTAGTTGCCCTTGCCGGCCAACACGGCGTTCACCACCACCGACGCTTCGCCACCGGCGTTGTACACGATCTCGCGCAGAGGCGCTTCGATGGCTTTCATCACCAGAGCAATGCCGTGGTCCTGGTCCGAGTTCGCACCCTTGACCACACCAGCGGTTTGCTTGGCGCGCAGCAGAGCCACGCCGCCGCCAGCCACAATGCCTTCTTCCACAGCAGCGCGCGTAGCGTGCAATGCGTCTTCCACGCGGGCTTTCTTCTCTTTCATTTCGACTTCGGTGGCAGCGCCCACCTTGATCACGGCAACACCGCCAGCCAACTTGGCCACGCGCTCTTGCAGCTTTTCACGGTCGTAGTCAGAAGTGGCTTCTTCGATCTGAACGCGCACTTGCTTGACGCGGGCTTCGATGTCAGCAGCAGCACCCGCACCGTCGATGATGATGGTGTTTTCTTTGCTCACTTCGATACGCTTGGCGGTACCCAGGTCAGCCAAAGTCACTTTTTCCAGCGACAGACCGATTTCTTCAGCGATGACCTTGCCACCGGTCAGGATGGCGATGTCTTCCAACATGGCCTTGCGACGGTCACCAAAGCCAGGAGCCTTGACAGCCACAACCTTCAAGATACCGCGCAGTGTGTTCACCACCAAAGTTGCCAAGGCTTCGCCATCGACATCTTCAGCAATGATCAACAAAGGACGGCCAGCCTTGGCGACTTGCTCCAGGGTCGGCAGCAGGTCACGGATGTTGCTGATCTTCTTGTCGAACAACAGCACAAACGGGTTGTCCAGCAAAGCGGCTTGTTTTTCTGGGTTGTTGATGAAGTAGGGTGACAGGTAGCCGCGGTCAAACTGCATGCCTTCGACGACTTCGAGTTCGGAGTCGAGGGACTTGCCGTCTTCAACAGTGATCACGCCTTCTTTGCCGACCTTGTCCATCGCGTCTGCAATGATCTTGCCAATGGTTTCGTCGCTGTTGGCAGAGATGGAACCGACCTGGGCGATTTCCTTGGACGTGGTGGTGGCTTTGGAAGCCTTCTTCAGTTCTTCGACCAGGGCTGTTACAGCCTTGTCGATGCCGCGCTTCAGGTCCATTGGGTTCATGCCAGCGGCCACATACTTCATGCCTTCGTGCACGATGGCTTGTGCCAGCACGGTAGCAGTGGTGGTGCCGTCGCCAGCGATGTCAGAGGTCTTGGAAGCAACTTCCTTGACCATCTGCGCACCCATGTTTTGCAGCTTGTCTTTGAGTTCGATTTCCTTGGCCACGGACACACCGTCCTTGGTCACGGTAGGGGCGCCGAACGAGCGCTCCAGAACCACGTTACGGCCCTTGGGGCCCAGTGTCACTTTGACCGCGTTGGCCAAAATGTTCACGCCTTCAACCATGCGTGCGCGGGCTTCGCCGCCGAAAATTACGTCTTTTGCTGCCATGATATGACTCCAATAATTTCAAATAAATACAAAACCTGTTGTTGGGGAAGAAAGCGTAGCGAGCGGACGTCAGGCTAGGCGCACCGCGCACAGCCACCGGAACGTACTTCTGTACGTGAGGATGGCGAGCACGGAGCAACGACGCATGGCGTTCGCGCAGTAGCTTTATTTCTCGACAACAGCGAAGAGGTCGTCTTCTTTCATGACGAGCAGTTCGTCGCCGTCGACCTTGACGGTCTGGCCGCTGTACTTGCCAAACAAAACGCGGTCACCGACCTTGACGTTCATGGCCAACAGTTCGCCCTTGTCGTTCTTCTTGCCTGGGCCAACGGCCAAGACTTCGCCTTGATCTGGCTTTTCTGCGGCGCTGTCAGGGATGACGATGCCGGAAGCAGTTTTGGTTTCGTTTTCGACGCGTTTAACAATCACGCGGTCTGCCAAAGGACGCAGTTTCATGGGAAATCTCCTGGGTTTTGAAACAATTGCACATTCAAACTTGCACCAACTGCATTGAGTTAGTGCTCATTAACTTGCGGATTGGATGATGTTAGCACTCAACTCCGACGAGTGCTAATGATAAGGCCTTTTATGGGGATTACAAGACCGCACAGCACCGGAAATCAACAGCTGAGGTCGGTCTTAGCTTTGGGGCTTGCTATAGCCCGTCAGCCGCTGCAGCTTCGCAAGGTCCTCGGGGGCCGCTTCGGGTTGCAGTAGTTTAGGCCTTCCATGCCGCCGACCGTTGCTGTAGTGTCCAATGTGATCAAGCATGCGCCGAGGGTGTGCGGCCAATGTTGCCTCATCCTTTAGGTAGACGGACACAAAGTCGTTCCAGATATCGAGGCGTTGCCGCGTGGTGAACGATTCCAGTAGCACTGGCTTGTAGCCTGCGCGATGAGCCCAGTTCACCAGCGCCATGCCGGCATCAGGGTAGAAGCGCCAGCAGTCCACAGGGTAGCGGTGGAACTCGCCATTGGACGGTACGTTCAGGTAAAACAGGCCGTTGGGCTTGAGCACCCGCAACACCTCGTTGAACATGAGCCAGAAGAATTCGACGTGTTCGAAACATGAGCTGCTGACCACCGTGTCCACTGATCCTGCGTCAAACGGCAGGCGGTAAGGGTCGTCCAATACAAGGTCCACGCCAGGCCCAGCTTCAAAATCCAGGCCAATGTAGCGACAGCCCTCGGGCACCAGTGGCCGAAGCGAGCCGTTGACGTCCTGGGCTCCAATGTCGAGCACAGTGGCTCCTGTGCGACCATACAGGTAGCATTCAAAAAAAGGCGGCCGTTATCCAAGGCGGTGGGGTGCATTGCGGGGGCGTTAAGGCCGTTGCCAAATTGTAGGACCGGTTTTGGCTACACACCCGGTACTTGCTGGCTATTTCTGCCTGCCGAAGGCGGGACCCTCGACCAACACTGCGCAACCTTCAATGCCGTCGTGCGCAGGCTTTGGGTAAACTGGCGCGGAACTCTGAAATGGATGGTGTGTGTACCGTATTTGCCCAGTCGTGCTGCTGTTAAAGCCATTAGCCTGGGGAGGCTTGTTTGACTGCTGCGTCATCGAAACCCAGCTCAATGGACTGTCCGTGCTGGCGCGCCGGGTTGATTAATTAACTTTATGGACGCCGATTCTTTCGCATTTCAAAGGGTTACGGAAAGTTGGCGGCTCTATGCCGCAGGTGAGCTGGACGCCGCGATTTTGGAGGCGCAGCAGGCATCTGCGGGGGGCAGACCATCAAACCAGGCCCTTGCTGCTCTTGGTTTTTTTCTGATACAGGCTGGTCGGGACGACGAGGCCGCAGATGTTCTTTTCCCCGCACTTGAACATGCTCCTGCGTATGCACCGCTGCATTGGTACGCTGGCTACCTGTACCAACGGCGCAGTGACGCGGCTGCTGCAGCCGCGGCTTTTCAGCGCGCCTGCGAGCTCGATGATTCGCTCGATGAAGCGGCCTATGCATTAGCATGGGTACTGCACGACCTGGGCCGGATTGAAGAGGCCGCTGACTGGGCTGCGCACGCCATTGCGCAAAGGAAATTGCCGCAACGATGGATGCAAATGGGATGGTTGCAGCAGAAGCGCGAGCTCCACGCATCGGCGGTGCAGGCCTACCGTGAAGCCATCACCGCGTTTCATTCTGCCGCGCCCGAACAGCCCCGGCTGCATCTGCACCTGGCGCAGTGTTTGCAGGCGGTGCAGGATGTGGACGGGGCCGAGGCCGTGTTACGACAGGCCCTAGACCAGTGGCCACTGAATGCTGAACTGGTGGCTGAAGCGGTGCGCCGTTGCTGGAAGCGTGGAGACTGGCAAGGCGCGAAGCGGCTAGCGCGCGATCTGGTGCAGGCGCAGCCTTCACGGGGAGATTCCTGGCTTCTGCTGGGTGCAACCCTACAGGACATGGGTGAACTGCAGGAGGCTGATGAAGCGCTGGCCAACGCACACGAATTGGATCCGGGCCTCATTGATGCAATGTTTCGCAGGGCGCAGATCCAGCGTGGCTGGGAGCGCTTCGTGGGCGCTAGGTGGCTGCTGGAAATGGTATTGGACCAGGCGCCCGATCATGCGATTGCGCAGGATCTCATGGCCCAGGTGCTGCTCGACTTGGGCGAGACGCTCGCGGCACGCCGTGTGCTGGTCAGGCGCTTGCGACAACACCGTAATGCGGTGGATTTGCGGCGACTGTTGGCCGTGGCCCAGTGGCGGCGAGGGCGTTTGCAGATTGCACAGCGAACGCTTCGCCATGTACTCACCCTGGCGCCCGACGACATTGAAGGCCTTCGCATGCAAGGCTGGTTGGCGCTGGAACTTGGCAACAAGGCCCTCGCCGTTGAGGCGGTAAGGGCTCTAGTGACGCGCTTGCCGGGCGATAGCCCGGCCCAGATTCAGGCGGCGTTCATCTTTACCCGTGCGGAGTTGATCGCTGAAGCGCAGGGCTGGGCGGAGCGGGCGGTGGCACACGCGCCCGATTCGGCAGAGGCCTGGCGCGCATTATCCGAGGTGCGGCTGCGACAGCGTCGACTGGCCGACGCTGAACTGGCAGTGAAGGCCGCCCTACGTCTGGCGCCAGACCATGTGGACGCGCTGCGGCAGATGGGCTGGGTGATGCTGAGTGCCGACCGGCCGGCGCAGGCCCAACTCGCCTTTCTGCGCGCTGTTGAATGCAAACCTGACAACCCCGCTCCGCGACTTGAACTGGCTGAGGCGCAAAGCCGGACCGGAAACTTTGCAGCGGCTCTGGCAGGTGTCGATGCCTTGCTCGAAGCGCAAGTCGGCTGGCCACCCGCCCTGCTGCTCAGGGCCCGCGTGTTGACCGAGGCCGGTGATGGTGACGCCCTGAATGCGTGCGCCCGGCTACTACGCCACGACCGTTTTGCGCCAGATGCGATCAAGACTACCTTGCGCTTGGTCGGGTTGGGCAAGCCGAATGCCCGTTCGCTCTTGCGCCTGATCCCCGTGGAGGTTCTGCGCAATGCCCTGCGTGATGCTTTGCAGCAGGCTGTTTACACGCAGGGGCAGTCGTATCTGGACCGCCTCGCCCTGATCGCTCGTGAGGACCTGGATGAAGATCCATGGAATGGTGCTGCGATGTTGTACGCGGCCTCGCTGTGCGCCGGGTCTGACAGGGCGGATTTGTCGCTTCAGGCGCGGAACTGGTACCGCAGCCTCAAGGTTAGAAGTGGGCTGACGCGTCTGCCGCATTCGAAGCAGAATCTGGCTTTTGATACGAGGCCACGCATCGCCTACATGGCGGGGCAGCTGCACCAGAGTCTGTTGCGTCGCGTGCTGGCGGCCCATTCGGGCGATCGAGCCCAAGTCTTCCTGTACACCAATCAGGTGTGGCCGGATCTTCCGCCGCACATCTATCTGCAACCGCTGCTGATAGATACCCTGGCCGAATCGTGCGCTGCCAACCGGATCGATGTGGTGATTGATGTTGGCGGCCTTCACCCGTTTCAGGGACAGTTTGCCTTGTTGCAGGCCTATGCGCGCCGCTTGGCCCCGGTGCAGATGGGCTGGCTGGGGTGCTGGGGCTCCGCGGGCGGGCTGTTTGATGTGCTGCTCGCCGATGAGGTATCGGTGCCGGTATGCCACGAAGTTCACTATGACGAGGTAGTTTGCCGGATTGCAGGCGGACAGTGGTGCTGGGACCCATCCGTCCTGGCGCCAGCGGTCAGCGCGCCACCTGTGCTCAGCCTGGGTTCTGTTACCTATGGCGTTACGGCGCGCGGTTTAAAGCTGGGTGCCGCATGTCTGGCCGCTTATGCGCGTATCGTGGCCGATACCCCCAATTCGACTATCCGCTTCGTTGGTGAGGTGGCGGGCGACTGGCCCCAGCGTTGCGAGATTCTGTCGTGCATGCAAGCCCAGGGCGTTAGCGCTGGTCGGGTGTTTTTCCACCCCTTCATGCCGCATGCCGACTACCTGGCATGGTTTGGCCGCGTTGATCTGGTGCTGGACAGCTTCCCTGGCAACGGAGGCCTGAGCCTGCTGGATCCCTTGTGGATGGGTGTGCCGGTAGTCACGCTGGCTGGTGAATGGGTGGGCGCCAGGCAGGGGGCCTCGGTGCTGGCGTCGCTGGGGTTGTTGTGCTGGAGCGCTGAGACCGTGGAGGGTTTCTGCGCACTCGCGGTTAAGCTCGTGGCAGATGTGGAAGGCCTGTCGGCGCACCGTCTGGCGCTGCGTGACCGCATCCTCGGCTCCGCGCTGGTGGACGGACAGCGCGTTGCCTCGCAGATTGAAGCCATCTGTGCCCGGCTGAAAGGAGCGTACCAGGACCTGGCGGCGGCGGATGGCGCCAAGGCTCGCACACGTATGCAGGCACAAAAATTTCTGGATACCTGGCTGCGGCTGCCCCGAGTGGTGGACTTTCCGGCTGTGCCTTCGGACGTGGTACCCGACCTCTCTGTGGTCGTGGTGCTGTTCAACCAGGCTGGCCTGTCGCATCGCACGCTGCAGGCGCTGGCTGATCAGCGTGGCCCAAGCTTCGAGACTATTATTGTTGACAATGCCTCGACGGACCGCACGCCAGAGCTTCTGGCGTGCCTACGTGGGGCGCGCGTGATTCGCAATTCAAACAACCTGGGGTTTCTGCTGGCTGCGCGGCAGGGTGCCTGCGCAGTACGAGGCCGGTATTTGGTTTTCCTCAATAGCGACGCCATCCTGTTGACGGACGCGCTCGCTAATGCTTGCAAGGCCATGGATGCAGACCCCAGCATTGGTGCCATGGGTGGGCGTGTGGTACTGACAGATGGCGGCTTGCAGGAAGCTGGTAACGTGGTCTTTGACGATGGGCGGGCTGGTGGCATTGGTCGTGGTGAAGATCCCTTTGGTCACGCTGCGCTGCATGCCCGAGCAACAGACTATGTTTCTGGTGTTTTTCTGGTCACCCCGGCGCCGGTATGGCGCATGCTCGGAGGCTTCGACGTGGCGCTGGCACCCGCCTATTACGAAGATACTGACTATTGTCTAAGGGTGTGGCGCGCGGGCTTGCGCGTCGTGTACGAGCCTTCGGTGTTGCTGGAGCATCTGGAATGGGGCAGTGCTACAGGCGACAGCGCCACACAGCTTATGGAGTGCAATCGGGCTGTGTTCCGAAATCGTCACGCGACATGGCTCAAAGGGCAACCTATGCCACAGGCATTACCGCTCGATGGCGACCGGTGGCGGTCGCCCGAGGACCAGGCCCGACGCCCGCGTGTGCTGTTCCTGGAAAACGAAGTCCCGCATATGTTCAAAGGCGGTGGCCTGCCGCGGGCCCGCCTCATGCTTCAGGCTCTGGACGACTGGCCGGTGACTCTGTTTCCGCTTTGGACGCTGCAAGACAACTGGCGTGCGGTCTATGCGTCCATTCCGCGCAGCGTCGAAGTCGCACTGGGCTACGGGCTGGACGGGCTTGAATCGTTCCTGGAGCGGCGCCTTGGTGTATACGACGTTCTGCTGGTTAGCCGGCCTACCAACCTGGACGCCATTAAACCCTTGCGCCGGCGACGGCCGGATCTTTTTGCTGGTATGCGGCTGGTCTATGACGCGGAAGCGCTTTTCGCGCTGCGTGAGGTCGCCATGGCGGGTGTGCAGGGTCATCCACTTTCGCGGGTTGCAGCGCAGGCCCGGATGGATGCTGAGATGTCTTTGGCAGCCGGCGCCAGTGATGTGCTTGTGGTTTCGCAGCGCGACGCCCGATATTTCGAGGCCGCAGGCCACCGGGTGGAGGTTCTCAGTCACAGCACGCCGGTGCGGCGTAACGCCCCCGGCGTCGCAACCCGCAGCGGCATGCTATTTGTGGGTGCCCTGCATCCTGGTACGCCCAATGAAGACGGCCTACTCTGGTTCATCCGCAAAGTGATGCCGTTGCTGCGTAGGCGACTGGCGTCGCCGCCACTTCTGTCGGTGGTGGGTGTGTGTCTTTCTGATCAGGTGGCGGCCCTCGTGGGGCCCGAGGTGATGGTGTTGGGGCCGCAAGAAACGCTAGAGCCGCACTATGACGCCGCCCGAGTGTTCATTGCACCGGTGCGATTTGCGGGCGGCGTTCCGGCAAAGGTGATTGAGGCCGCTGCCAACGGTATTCCCACAGTAGCCTCAGCCTTGCTGGTGCGCCAACTGGCTTGGCGCGACGGGCTGGACATTGTGGGTGCCCGCGACGCCAGGGCTTTTGCCGCCGCAATTGCCCGCCTGCTGGAAGACGACGCGGTGTGGGAGCGTCAGCAGTCCGCCGCATGGGAGCAGTGTGCGTTGCGCTACAACCCCGACCTTTTCGGGCGGGCGCTGCGTCGGGTGCTGTACCAGGCTGCAGAGGGAGACGCATGAAACCTCACCCGTTGGAGCAGCCCACGCTGAAGCGCGTCAGGTTTTTGCGGGCCAGGGGGCAGGAGGCACAGGCGGAAGCGGTTCTTTGGGAAGCGTTGGCGCAGGAGCCCAATCTGGCCACAGTGCATCTGGAGTTGGCGCAACTGCGGTGGCCTGGGCCAGACTACCTCCACTGGCTGGCATGGCTGCACGGCGAGCTGCAGCCACGGCTGTATGTGGGGATCGGTGTGGAAAGGGGTGAGTCGCTGAAGCTTGCGTTGCCACCAACGCGGGTCATTGGGGTTGACCCCGCGCCCATGGGCGATCCACTGGCGGCCTGCAATGCGGCGGCAAGCCTGTATCGTCAGACCAGCGCGGAATTCCTGAGTGATCCACCTGCGGACTGCGGACTGCGGGCTGAGGGAGCAGGGTTTTGATCTGGCCTGTGTCGACGGGGATCATCGCTTCCAGAGCGTGCTGGAGGATTTCATTGTCCTTGAAAAGTGGGCTGCGCCAAGCGCTTTGGTCGTGCTGCACGACACCTTGCCGCTGACCAACGTGACCGCCACCGCAGAGCGGCAATCCGGGTTTTATACCGGTGACGGCTGGAAGCTCGTGCCCTGCCTCAACGCGTTGCGGCCCGAGCTGCGATTGCTGACCCTGCCTATCGCGCCGACAGGCCTCACGCTGATAACTGGGCTGAACCCGCGCTCCGACGTGCTGTACGAACGAAAGTCGCAGATTGTTGAGGTGTATGCGCGGCTTAGCGCGCAACGCATTGTCGAGCGGCCCGGGGCAGTGGTAGGGCCACTGGGACTCAGCGAAGCGAATGCGGTGAGTCGGTGGCTTCTGGACGCGGGCGTGCAATCACGCAGCTGAAATGGTGCTCAAGTCTCCCCAGCCGGTCGAGATCTTCTTCGGTGGCGATCAGGGCCTGCAGCCACGGCCCGGCTTCCGGCGACTGAAAGTTCTGCGCCACGTCGGCGAGCAGCAGATGCAACACCGAGCCACCATAGGGTCGTTGCATCATGATCTCGAAATACTCGCCCAGAAGTGGCAGGATCTGCGACGAGCAGACGGCTTCGCTCGGGTCCACCGCGATTACCTCATCTACGGTCGGCGCACGAAAGCCTCGCTTGATCCCACCCGAGCGCGTGGTCAGCAGTCGCTCGGGCAGCAGGTCCGCCAGCGCGCAAATTTGCTCCATGTTGTTGGGGGAAAACTGGAACCGGTCGGGGCCTACGTATTCGTCGAGGAAAAACCAGCCTCCGGGTGTCAGCAACTGCGCGACGACGCTGAAAAGCTGCCGCAGTTGGGAGCAATGGTGCACGCTGGCCACGCCCAGAACGGCGTCAAAGCTGCCTGAAAGAAAAGGCGGCTCACCGAGCGGCAGGTTATCCATGTTGGCCTGAACGTATTCGATCGACGCGATGCCAGCGGCGCTTTCGCGGGCCACCGCTAGTACCTTGGGGGACAGGTCGAAAGCCACGATCTCGCGGGCCCATCCATTTTCATGCAGATCGCGTTCGACCCGCCCGGCGCCGCAACCCAGTACCAGCACGCGGCGCAGCGGCAAGGCGCCCGCCGCTGCAAGGTGCTGCGCGAACCACGCGAGCGGCCCGATTGACGCGTCGCCGCTGACCCTGCGATTGATCAGCGTCCGGACTTCTTCCAGATGAGTCCATTGCAGGCCGTTGGCGACCCATGAATGTGGGTTGCCCCATACGGCATCGAGCCGGTCGGAGAGGTGAGAATCGAGCATCAGGCTCAATCTTACAATGGGCGTCTCTCCTAAAGGATGCGGCATGGGCTTTCCGCCAGGACATTTTTATTCGTCGATCCCTGACCCCGTCGACCTGCTGAAACGGGAGGACAGGGTCTGGGCCCTTCGGGAAAGCCTCTCGGGTGTTGACACCCAGGTGCCAGCCCAGCTTGCCTTGCTGAAACGGCTCCGCCCCCACCTGGTCACCCTTCACTATCCGGTGGAAGCGCCTGCTGAGCCGGGCCGCTACTATTACATGAATGGCATGTTCCCGGTGCTTGACGCCGAGTTCCTCTATGGCGCGTTGTGCCTGTTCAGGCCGAAACGCATTGTGGAGGTGGGCTCGGGGTTTTCGTCCCTGGTGATGGCGGATGCGAACGTCGACGTGTTTGGCGGCGCGCTGGACATTACTTGCATCGAACCGTACCCCCGTGATTTCCTTCGCGCGGGTGTGGAGGGCATCACGCGGCTGCTACCGTCACGCGTGGAGGAAACCGATCTAGCGGTGTTTGCCCAACTGGAGGCGGGCGACCTGCTGTTCATCGATTCGTCCCACGTGTCCAAGGCCGGAAGCGATGTGAACCATCTTTTCTTTGAGGTGCTGCCACGACTCAAGTCAGGGGTGTATGTGCACCTGCACGACATCTTCCTGCCGGACGAGTACCCCAAGCCTTGGGTGATTGATGAGGAACGAAGCTGGACCGAGCAATACCTATTGCACGCCTTTTTGATGTTCAACACCGACTGGCGCGTGGTGTGGATGGCGCACTACATGTTGAGTCGCCATCGTGAGGCGGTTTGCTCGGTTTTCCCACGTTGTCCGGGTCTGGGCGCGGGGGGGAGTTTCTGGATGCAGCGCTGCTAGGGTTTCGACAGGCCGTGGTCGAACTGGGCTAGCCCGCCCGAATGTGCGAGGTGAGGTCGCTGATCGGGGCTGCAAGGTTACGTCGCCAGTAGCGGCCTTTGGTGCATGCAGGAATGAAACCCAAGCGAGGATAAAGATCGGCCACGACGCCGTTGCGCGAACTGGGCAGGTACTCGCCGCTCAAGGTCGTGGCACCCTGATCCTTAGCCAGCGCAATGAGGCCCACCAGCATGAATTGTTCGGCTGAGCGTGAAAAGACGCGGCAACTCATGAGCCAGCTGTCGATTCGCAGCACGTCGCCTTCGCGTACCAGCAGCATGGAAGACACTTGGCCGTGGTCACCGAACCGGTCTTTGAGCTGGAAAACCAGCAATTGCTGGTCGGGTCGCGCCAGTGTGGCCGCCAGTTGCGGCTGCGCGTAGCGTCGCGTTGTCAGGTTGAACTGGTTGGTCTTGAGTTCAAGCTGGGTCAGACGGGGCAGGTCGGCGGCTTGCGCGACGGCGAGCCGACCGACCATCTCCAGTCCTTCAAGGTAGGTGCTCAAGTCGGCTGCGGTCGACTGTGTAGCCAGTGCTTCGCAGCGCGCTGTGTAGGTTGCGGTGCGTCGTAGGTCGGCCACGGTATAGCTCTGAAGATCAAACCAGTGGCCGGATTCCAGACGTTCAATGAACTGGGCGGGGTCGGTGCCGAGGTCCACCAGTGCCACTTCAGGCAGGATCTGCTCAATAAGGGAACGCTCCGCCGGGTTGTCGTCCACGAAGACCATGGTATCAAGGCTGAGATTGAGCTCGGTCGCGATCTGCCGCAGACCCGTAGCCTTGTCACTCCAGCTGCAGACGAAGGCGGAAAAGTCACTGCGGCTCAATGCGCTCACTGCATGACTAAGCCCGCTGACTGCTAGTGCTAGATCATTCTTGCTGCACACAGCGAGTACTACGCCCCGTTGGCCCAACTGGGCGATGTACTGCTGCCATGCTGCGAAGGCCTCACCCCGGGCGCCGTGATCTAGGCCCAGGGCAATGCCCTCGGGACCATCGTCACCGATCGTGCCGCCCCAAAGTGTGTCGTCCAGGTCAAGCACTAGCAGCTTCTTCGCGCGTCCGGTTGCGGCGCGCCAGGCACCACGAAACCAGGGCAGGTAGTCGGCCAGGAAGCGCGGGTCAAATCCGAGTTTGCCGGCATAGTAATACCGTGCTGGTGACCATGTCACCCGTCCTACCTGGGCTGCGAGTTGGTCGGCTTGTAACCAACACACCCGACCCGCACCGGCCTCGAATAGAGCGGTATTGAGTGCATCAACGCGGCTCGCCATACTGGCCGGAGACCGGCGCTCGGCGATGCCTCGTAATTGTTGCGACGGTGGAACCAGAGTGTGCTGGATGATGATGCAGCGCCGCGCCTCCAGAGCGTCCCACAGTGCTTCGAACCGGCGCACCTGGGCCTGAGTATCGGCGTCAACCCGATCAACGGGCGTGTCGACCGGCAGCGCTGGCCAGGTGTTTCGCCAGTCGGGGATCAGCACTACTACATCGGGTCGAAAGGCATGCAGAGCTGAATCCGGGTCCAGGCACTCTTGCTGCATCACACCGTAGGGGGCCGCGTAAAGCAGGGGCAACACACCTTCCTGCGCGATGGCACAGGCGACCGCCCGCGCCAGCAAGTCAGACGTTAGGTCGCCCACCACGGCGACCCGCTGAACCGACGTGCCGGCGCTTTGAGCTTCCTGCGCTAAATGCTGCAACTGGTCGGCGCAGGCCATCACATCGGCTGGAGTCCATTGAGGCGCCGCGAGACGTGCACGCAGCGTGTCGGGAAGATTATTCGCTGCCATGGCGGGCCAGCACCTCGCGAACACCCCGAACCGTGATGAGCTTTTCAATGTCGTGGTTGTCCAGGGTGATGCTGTAGTTGATCTCGATCATGCTGGCGAGCAGGATGGTCTTCAGGCTGTCCCAGGCGGCCACGGTGTCGATGCCGTCGTCTTCATTGAGGTCTGCGGCATCTACCTGCAATACCGAAGCGATCAGCGTCAAGACGTCAGACATAGGTGCATTTTCCTGTTGGGAGCAATATATTTTTCACGCTGGCAGTTCCAGCGCAATGGCCGTGGCTTCACCACCACCCATGCAAAGGGTGGCGATGCCGCGGCGCAGACCATGGTGCTCCAGGGCATGGAGCAACGTCACGATGATCCGGGCACCCGTGGCGCCAACAGGGTGCCCCAGCGCGCAGGCGCCGCCGTGAACGTTCACACGCTGCAGGCCAATACCCAGCTCCTGCGCCACGGCCAGAACACCGAGTGCAAAGCCTTCGCCGATTTCAAAGAGATCAACCGAGCGCGCTTCCCATCCAGTCTTGGCCAGTAGTTTGCGCACGGCGCCAACCGGTGCGGTGATGAACTGCTCTGGCGCCTGTGCGTGTGACGCGTGTCCACGCACCAGAGCGCGGACTGGCAAACCCTGCGCATCGGCCCGAGAGTGGAGGGTGAGCAGCAACGCTGCCGCGCCATCGGAAAAAGGCGCGGCGGTTGCCGCCGTCACCCTGCCATCCGGCGGGAACAGAGGCAGGAGTGTCGGCACTTTTTCCGGCTGCGCACGGATCATTGGTTCATCGATCGACACCGTGGAGCCGTCAGGGAGTTTGAACGGGATGATCTCGCGCTCAAATGCGCCACTGTCTTGGGCCGTGCGAGCCCGAGTCACAGAGATGATGGCCTGGGCGTCCTGGTCGGCGCGGCTAATGCCTCGCGCTAGAGCGATGGCGTCCGCAAACCGGCCGAGTGAGGGAGAGCCCTGGCCGGTGCAGGCATCCAGCATGCAATCCAGCAGCAGATGATCGCGCAGACCCGCTTGGTAAGCCCCGCGTTCACGACCGAGTAACAGGGGAGCCCGGCTCATGTTTTCCATACCGCCCGCGATCACGCTCGTCAGCGTTCCAGCACGCAGCAGATCATGCGCCAACATCACTGTCAGCATGGCTGACCCGCAGACTTTGCTGATCGCACTGCAAGGCACGCTCGGCGGCAAGCCCGCAAAGAGCGCAGCCTGACGGACGGGCACCTGGCCCAAACCTGCAGTGAGCACATTGCCCAGATACACCTCTCCAACGTCCTTCGGGTCCATGCCGGACCACGTTAATGTGGCAGCGATTACGGCGGTACCCAGTGCCTGCGCAGCGACGTCTTTGAATACACCCTGATAGGCGCCTGTCGCAGTTCGTACCGCAGCGGTTATGACGACGGGATCTTCCATATTTCAGCCGATCTGGCGATTCTTACCAGTCAGCGTTATTGGTGATGTATCGCTCAAAGTAGTCATAGAAAGTCCAATTTTCAGTGTACCAGCGGTAGGTCTGCCCAGGTTGCCAGAAGGTCAATCCCAAGACCTCGGCCACCATGGGATGAATAGGCATTTGCAGGTCACCCATACCTTTGAAGCCCGAGGCTGAAAGGCAAGCTTCCAATCTGGCCTCTTTGCCGCCAAGAATCGGGCGAACGACCTTGGCGACCCTGCGGGTCAGCTCGATAATGGCAGACTGAGACATATGCCCGCTAGTCCAGAACAGGTGTTGGTCACGGAAATTCGCTTCAACGAAGTCCGCGAGCTGGATGTCGCACTGGGTATCGTAGCGGCACATCCGGTCGATGTCGCGCTGCAGACGAACCTCGAGGTTCGGCATCTTCCTATAAGACAGATCAAGGTAAGCCGCCACGGCGAGGGGCCCGGTAAGTCCCGCATTCCTGATCTGCAGCCCGATTATGTCGCCTAGTTGGTAGCGCCCCCAGGGAAAGGCGGGGTCGATGGTGCCGCGAGGCTCCGGGCACTCGAAGGGCCACAGGCTCGTCATTACGAAGCTCGGGTAGGTGATGACTGGGCAGCACGCAGGCAAGCGTGCCTGAACAGCGAGTGCTGCAGGGTTGGTGGTGTATTCCTCCAACTGCCACAGCACCAGCGCCACGTTCTCAAAAAAATGGTCGGACAGCTCGGTGGCTTTGTCTGCGCCAGGGAAGATGTGGTTGGGCGCGAAGACGAAGCGATAGTCGTCGTTTAAGTCATCGAGCGTTGCCAGAGTCTGGGCCAAAAACGGCGCCTGGCAATTGCCGTAGACCAGAACGGTCCGCGCTTGCGCCGTTGCACCGCCGTACGTCAGGACTTGCGACATGCGGATTGACCGTGATAGATGCGATAGATGACCGTAGACGGGGCGATCTGCAACAATGCCCATTTGGACATGGGGTAGGAAAACGGTGACATTTGAGTTGTATTGCGACATTGAGTGGGTTCAGCGTGGAGCATACTTTGTTCATCATCGGCGTCGCTTCGTCCAGACTTGGAACACTGTTGCAGGACTGGGGCTTTCCACTGGCGTAGTGCTGGACGCAGGCGGGGTGGGTCCTGTAGCAACTTAACTCGGTAGCATGGGCTGGGAGGTGCGCGGCACAGAGGTGGACCTGCGCGGCCCCTTGCCTTTCCCTGACCAATGCATTGATCTCGTCCTGTGTACTGAAGTTATTGAGCACATCAAGGATGTTGACAGTAGCGAACTGCGTGACCTTGAGGCGTTCAACTACTCGGGTGTCGAGAGCATGCTGTGCGAGATGAGGCGCACGCTGCGACCAGAGGGTTTGCTACTGGTAACAACGCCCAATGCGGCTTCCATGCACATGCTGGCCAAATGGATTTATGGGGAGTTGTTACTGGCCGATCCGCAACATGTGCGGGAATTCACGCTGGCGGACCTTGACCGGGTTGCGCTCAAGTGCGGTTTGAGGACGGTCTGGTCCAGAACCATGGATAGCTGGAACCTGGGTGGCGATGAGGTCGTGGACAGGGTTGCCGAGGTGCTGCAAAGCCTGCCGTCGATGCCTCAGTTGGAACGCGGAGACAACATCGTCGCGCTATTTGCCAGAGACTGAATTCGCATCCAAAAACAACTTGCAATTATCAAATAATTACGCCGCCAACCCGTAGCAGCCTGGGGAAGCAGTGGTGTCAGCTTACCCGTCGGGGGAAAGAAGCTGCGTATCATGCTGTCATAGTGCGTGATCCGGTTGCGGCGCCTCGCCGTGTGAAAGCAAAGGAAATGACATGTTGAAGAACAAAGTGGCTTTGGTAACCGGTGGCGGCTCCGGTATTGGGCGCGCGGTAGCGCAGGTGTGGGCGCGTGAGGGTGCCAAAGTCGTCGTGTCGGACCTAGACGTTGCAGGTGGTGAGGAAACGGTAAAACTGGTGCGGGCTCAGGGGGGTGACGCTATTTTTGTCGCGACCGATGTGGGCAAGGCTGCCGACTGTGAAGCACTGGTCAATGCGACTGTGGCTCATTATGGTCGCTTGGATGTGGCTTGCAACAATGCCGGCATTGGTGGGCCCTCTGCCCCCACGGCGGACTATCCGCTGGATGGGTGGGCGCAGGTTATCAACATCAACCTGTCGGGTGTTTTCTATGGCATGAAGTACCAGATTGCTGCCATGCTGAAAAATGGTGGAGGTTCTATCGTGAACATGGCTTCCATTTTGGGTGCCGTGGCATTTGCCAACAGCCCGGCCTACTCCGCAGCCAAACACGGTGTGCTGGGTTTGACGCAAGCCGCCGCGCTGGAATACAGCGCCCAGGGGGTTCGCGTCAACTCCGTGGGACCGGGCTTTATTCACACCCCCATGATCAGCGGACTGGAGGCTGACGACGGCGTGCGTGCGTTTTTGGTGGGAGCGCACCCCATTGGCCGTTTGGGCAAAGCAACGGAAGTAGCCGAGCTTGTTGCTTGGCTGTCATCAGACCGTGCCTCCTTTGTCACCGGGGCCTATTACCCGGTTGATGGCGGCTATCTGGCACGCTAACCCCAGCGCATGACCTGCCTGTAGCCACACGACCACGTTCGGCGCGTAGACGTGGGTAAACTGCTGGCACGATGAACCACGCAGCACCCCATGACACGCCCCACTGGCCCCCGGTTGGTACCGGCCGATGGACCCGGTGGTGGGGCTACTTGGTGCGCTGGTTGGTGTTTGGGTTGGTCGTGCACCTGTTCCAGCCGGTAGATGGCGCCAGTAACCCGTTCTGGGCGCAAAAGCTCGACCAGGCCTTTATGGGCATGTCATTTGGTCTGGCCGGGGCAGTCGTATTCACCCTGACCGAGAACCGTTTCAATACACCACGCGTGCGCTGGAAATCCTGGGCCATCGTGCTGGCCACGTGGCTGCTTGTCAAGACACTGTTTGTGAGTGTGCTGGCCACCTTCGGCTGAATCGACCAGGCTGGTAGGCTGCTTCAGCCGATGCGCACCGGTACGAAAATTTTGCTGCCTTCGCGCTCGATCAACAGCGCCACCGATTTGTTGGAGCTGGAAACGATCTCACGCACCTGCTCAACGTTTTTTACCGCAGTGCCATTGACTGCCAGCACCACGTCACTAGGCCGCACACCCGCAAGTTCTGCGGCGCCACTGACCCCCTCAACCACCAGCCCGGTGGCTAGGCCAGAGTCACGTCTTTCCGATGGCTCCAACGCCCGCAGCGCCAGCCCAAGCTTGCCTTTGCCGGCAGATTCGTCGGCTTTGGCTACCTTGCCCGCCTTGTCGCTGGCGTCCCCAAGCTGGGCGCTGAGCTCTTCACGCTTTCCCTGCCGCCAGATTTCGATCGCGACCTTTTGCCCCGGTGCAGACTGGCCGATCAAGGCCGACAGATCATTCGAGGCGATGATGGGTTGACCATTGATTTTGCGGATAACGTCGCCAGCCTGTAACCCCGCACGATCGGCTGGACTACCCTTGTCGACATTGGCCACCAGTGCACCTTCCGGTTTGTCCAGCTTGAACGAATCGGCAAAACCCTGGTTCACATCCTGGATGGCCACGCCCAGGCGCGCATGGCTGGCTTTGCCAGTGGCCACGATCTGGTCTTTGATCTTGATCGCCAAATCAATCGGAATGGCGAATGACAGACCTTGGTAGCCGCCGGTATGGCTGAAAATCTGCGAATTGATACCGATAACCTCGCCGCGTGAGTTAAACAGTGGACCACCGGAATTGCCGGGATTGACGGCGACATCGGTTTGGATGAATGGCACAAAGCCATCATCGGGCAAAGCACGGCCTTTGGCGCTGACCACGCCTGCACTCACGCTGTTCTCAAAACCGAACGGCGAGCCGATAGCCAGCACCCACTCGCCCACCCGCAGGTTGTGCGAGTCGCCTAAAGGCACGACGGGCAGGTTACTCGCTTCGATCTTGAGCACTGCAACATCAGTCTTGGGGTCGGATCCTAGAACCTTGGCCTGAAACTCGCGCCGGTCGGTGAGTTTGACGGTAACGTCTTTGGCATCGCGCACCACGTGAGCGTTGGTCAAAATCAGCCCGTTTCCACTGACGATAAAACCTGAACCCTGTCCCCGCACCGGCTGGTCGCGCTGACCTGGCATGGCGCCATTGGGTCCCTGGAAGCGCCGGAAGAATTCGTAGAACGGATCGTTCGGATCCATGCCAGGCACGCCACGACGCTGTGCAGCCGGCTCTTGCTGTGAATCATCGGTTGCCGCCTTGGTGCCGCTGACACTGATATTGACAACGGCTGCGCCATAGCGCTCAGCAATCTGTGAAAAGTCGGGAGCCCCGATAGCACTGTTCGATGCCACAGCGGGCGTAGTCACGGTGACAGCGGTTGGCGCTGCACTCACATGGGAAATTGTTAAGAAAGTGGCCCCTGCGCCACCGAGTGCGCCAGCGGCGACTAGCGCCAGAACAAGTCGGGACGGTGCCATTGAACGCATGGTCATAAAAGCTCCTGGGGGTAAAGAATGAACACGACTCGAATATCGTGCCCAAAACTTAGACAGGGCTTAAACCACGAATCGCTTTTAACCAATAGCCGGAAATTTGACTTCCACACGCAGTCCGCCCATGCGCGGGGAGCGGTCGAGTTGTAGTGATGCGTGGTGCAAATCCGCAATGGACTTGACGATAGCCAACCCAAGGCCGCTACCGGTAGTCCGTGTTCCGGCAACACGATAGAACCGATCCAGAACCCGCTCAAGATCAGCGTCTGCGATGCCTGGGCCACTGTCCTCCACAACCAGGCGCAGCATGTCAGCCTCACGCTGAATTTCAAGGTCCACCCTGCCACCCGTCGGTGTGTATTTGACGGCGTTGTCGAGTAGATTGCGCATCAGGATGCGCAATGCATCGGGGTGACCTGCAATGCGATCTTCAACAGTGCGCCCAAGACCGAGGTCTATTTGGTGCGCCTGCGCGGCGGGAGTGGCATCGGCAATGGCCAGGCGGGCCATCTCTGCCAGCGACACCGGTTGCGCCTTGGTTTCAAGCGTGTTGGCCTGATGCCGAGCGAGCACCAGCAGTTGTTCTACCAAGCGGGTGGCACGGTCAATGCCCGTGACCAGGCGGGTAACCGCCACTTCTCGCGTGGCGTCGTCCGTCGCGCGCTGCAGCCCTTGTACCTGGAGCTTCAATGCGGCCAAGGGCGAGCGCAGTTCATGGGCGGCGTCCGCCACGAAATTGGTTTGCGCATCGAAGGCCTGGTGAACGCGCGCAAACAGCAGATTGAGCTCGTGCACCAAAGGGCGAATTTCGTCGGGCAGGCCAAGCTCACTGACATCGCTCAGATCATCGGCCTGTCGCTGTGCCACTTGGCGGCGCACGCGCGATACCGGTCGCAATGAAAGGCCCACGGCCCACCAGACCACCAGCATCAGCAAGGGTGCCATGACGGCGATGGGGAGCATGGAGCGCAGTGCCAACCTGCTAGCCATTTCGCGACGTGCCGCCATATCCTGGGCGACCTGGATGACCTGTGATCGCGACTGCATCGAAAACACGCGGTAGGTGGTGCCGCGAGCGGCGACGTTCGAAAAACCCAACATCGCCCGCTGCGGCAATTCAGCGCGTGCGGCCGACTGAAACACGCTCAGACCATCGGCAGTCCAGACCTGGATCACAAAGTCAAAATTCTCGTCTGCATTTGCATCGCCGTCCACGCTGGTTGCCCCGTTTGTGGGCAAACCAGAGCGCAGTGCAAGCGCCATTTGCTGCATGTGGTAGTCGAATATGTCGTCCGCCTCGGAGCGAGCCGTACGGTAGGAAATCAGCGCCTGTGCGACTGCAGTCAGCATGATGGCCACCAGCAATACCCATAGCAAGCGGTTGCGCAGTGAGTGGGTGGTTTGCAGTCGCATGGTTATACCTTGGGCACGTTGTAGCCTACACCGCGCACATTCTGGATCAGCTCAGGCCCTAATTTTTGCGCAAACCATGGATGTAGACCTCGACTGCGTTGCTGCTGATTTCATCTTTCCAGCCGTACAGCTTTTCTTCCAACTGCGTGCGGGACAAAACCAAGCCCGGTCGGGCCAACATCGGTTCGAGAACCGCCCATTCGCGTGCCGATAGCAGCACCGGTTGCCCGCCAACGCTTACTTCCCGGGTCGCGGGATTGATGCTCACGCCTTTGTGCTCGTAAATGGGTTCGGCGCGTCCCGAAGCGCGTCGTAGCAAGGCGCGTATGCGAGCCAGGAGTTCGTCCAGGTCGTAGGGTTTGAGAACGTAATCATCGGCACCCGCATCCAGCCCCTGGATGCGCTGCTGCACCGAATCGCGCGCGGTCGCGATCAGAACCGGTGTGCGGATCTTGTGCGAACGCATGGAGTGCAAAACCGCCATGCCATCACGCCGTGGCAGCCCCAAGTCCAGCAAAACCAGATCGTAGGTTTGTGTATGCAGGGCGGTCAGCGCCATCTCGCCGTCTTTGACCCAGTCAACGGCATAGTGCTCGGCACGCAGGGCGTCCATCACCGATTCGCCGATCATCGTATCGTCTTCTACCAGCAGGATGCGCATGATCGAGGCGGCAATTACGGGCGGCGAAATGCCACCGTCTGGCGGGACCAGTATTTGGATGCCAACTGGTCCAACCGCACTTCGCCACCGGTTGAAGGTGCATGGACAAAGCGGCCGTCGCCCACATAGATGCCAGCGTGCGAGGCCACCCCCCCCAACGTGAACACCACCAGATCACCGGTTTGAACCGAATCGGAAGGTATGGCCTGGCCCCAGTCCGACAACTGGGCCACCGTGCGCGGCGCATTCACGCCCGCGCTGGCCTTGTACACATAGCGAATCAGCCCGCTGCAATCAAAACCGTTTTCCGGGGTATTGCCGCCACGACGGTAGGGCGTGCCCACCAGGGACACCGCATTGAGCGTGACATCGGCCGCCTGGTACGGCGTCAGACGCGAGGTAAATGACCGTGTGCTAGTCCCGTAGGTGGCGTTTGGATTCGGTGGCGTGGATGAGCACGCTTGCAATAGCACCACCACCATAGCCACTGGCAGCACCGTGACAAGGCGCAGTGCAACATGTGCGGGCGGAGATTGGATCATTCCATGGCCTCCTGGGTAGTGAGGACTGTAACAACCGCTGGCAGGTACACCTGACTAAACTCGGGCGGCATGCGTCGGGCTTGGCCGCGGCTAAGCTCAATACAGACCAGATCCCAACGCCCTCGCAGCACAGTGGCGTGGTCCCGGTCGCGCACCAACTGAAAACGGCGCTCCATGGTCAGCTTGCCGTTGCCCGCAAACAGCCAGGTGCCCAGTGTGAGTGGCTCACCCAGCAATGTCGGCAGCAGGTAATCGTATTCACCCCGGCGGATCGCCATAGCACGGTCCAGACGCCGGTAGTCGTCCAACGTCAGGCCCAGCGCGTGCGAGTGGGCCCAACCCACTTTCTCGCACCATTGCACGTAGACCGCATTGTTGGTGTGGTTCAGGCCGTCGATGTCGCAGGCTTGCGGCATCGCGGAAATGGTGAACGGGTTTGGATAGTCCCAGGCCATGGCGGTCTTTGAGCAGATATGGGCGGCATCTTACGCCGCGCCGATGGCTGGCCTTGTCGCCCAAAGTGGATGGCCCCAATTTGGGATACTCGACGCTATCCATTGGCAACCCGCATACCACCATGAATTCCAGTTCCACCCATCCATCACCCAGCGCAGCGGTCGAGCCCCGCTTGACCTCGCTATCCCACGGCGGCGGCTGCGGCTGCAAGATTGCACCGGGTGTGCTTTCGCAAATCCTTAAAACCACTACAGCCATGCCGCTGCCGCTGGAGTTGCTGGTGGGTATTGAAACGGCAGACGACGCGGCGGTGTACCAGCTCAATGCCGATCAGGCACTGATTGCCACCACCGACTTTTTCATGCCCATCGTGGACGATCCTTTTGACTTTGGCCGCATTGCCGCCACCAACGCCATCTCGGACGTCTATGCCATGGGCGGCACCCCCATCATGGCGTTGGCGCTGGTGGGTATGCCGATCAATGTGTTGTCTTTGGAAACCATTGGCCAGATCCTGGCCGGCGGTGCGTCGGTGTGCAAGGCGGCAGGCATTCCCATTGCCGGCGGCCACACCATCGATTCGGTGGAACCCATTTACGGTCTGGTGGCCATGGGGCTGGTACACCCCAAGCGCGTCAAGCGCAATGCCGATGCCCGCGTGGGCGACCGCCTGATCCTGGGCAAGCCGTTGGGTGTGGGCATTCTGTCGGCTGCGCTGAAGAAAGAGCAACTCGACGCCGCCGGTTATGCGCGCATGATTGCAGTCACCACGCAGCTCAACACACCAGGGCCCGAGCTGGCCGCGCTCGACGGAGTACACGCCCTGACCGATGTCACTGGCTTTGGGCTAGCCGGGCACGCGCTGGAGATTGCGCGTGGTGCGCAGTGTGTGGTGCAGTTGGATTGGTCAAGCGTGCCACTGATTGAAGGCGTGCACGCGCTGGCCAGTGCCGGTATGGTGACGGGTGCCTCGGGGCGCAATTGGGCGGCCTTCGGGCATGAGATTGCGGTGCCCGCCGGTTTCAATACGGTTGACCAGGCCTTGCTGAGCGATCCGCAGACCAGTGGCGGATTGCTGGCGAGTTGTGTGCCGCAAGCCGTGCCGGCGGTGCTGGAAATCTTCCGACGCCACGGCTTTGATGGGGCAGCAGAGGTTGGGCAAATTTTGCCTTCGGGTAGCGCACCGGACGGAGCGGCGCTGCAGATTGTCTGATGGCGGGGGAGTTTGTTAACCCTGCTGTTGCGTGGACCGCGCCATAAAGCGTCGATCCATCCAATCCTTGAGCCGCCAAACCCACCAACCCTGGGCGCTGAAATGGCCCCATGACGCCACCGCGTAACGGTCACCGCAGGACAGAATATTCAGGGATTTGATTGGCGGCTGGTGCGGTTGGAGGGGCGAGCCGGCCATGGCGGCGGCCAGGTTCTGTACCAAGGGGTGTCTGCTGCAGGTACCCACGTTATCCATTGCAAATACGCGGCTGTGGCTGGTAGAACGCAGGTATCGGTCCACCGCAATGAAACCGTGATCATCCAGTGCCAGCCCACTGGCTGCCAACCACGCTGGAGGTTGGGCGCCGCCGGTGGCCAGAATGGGCACGTCGCAGGCCAGATCGGCGCCGCAGCCTAACTGAACAGCATTTGCTGTCAGGCCCACCGCCAGATCCTGTATCACGGTGACACGGCGCATTTTCAGCACGTTATGCAAGCGCTGCCGCATGTTGGTGGGGTAATTGGCACCCGGCACCGTGGAGCTGCTGACCAACGTGACGGCCGCGTTAGGCAGCCGATGGCGCACCGCTAGGGCCAGTTCGATGCCCGTACTGCCACCGCCAATCACCGCAACGCGCAACGCACGACTGCTACCCATTTCAACCACGCGTGGCCACAGCGCGGCAAAGGCCTCAATGGGGCGTGCAAACAGGGCATGCTCGCGCACGCCGGGGATGGCTTTTTCCAGCTGATCGCGGTCCTGGATTGGGTCGGTGTTGATTGACAGCCAGTCAAAGTGCAGCGTACTGCCATCGTCGAGCTGCAGGGTTTGCTGTTGCACATCCAACCCGACGGCACTGTGCTGCACCCAACGAATGCCGCTGCGCTGCACCAGCGGTTCCAAGGGTATAGCGCAATCATCCAGCGTATAGTGGCCAGCCATGAAGCCCGGCACCATGCCCGCATTGAGCTGTCGCGGGTGGGGCGCGACCAGTGTCACTACTGTGCCTGCCAGGGGCTTGGTGGCCAGTTGGGCCAAGGCCTGCACATGGACAAGACCTGCGCCCAGCAGCACGACGTGCTGGGTGCCGCTGATGGTTGGCGTTGCGGTACTGGATAAAACCGTCATATCGACCATTGTTCCATGAGCGGAGGTTGGCAAACGTGTTGAATGGTCCCAGTGCCTTTAGCCGCTCCGTCTGCTTGGTGTGCCCGTTAGCCAGTTCTTGCCGGGTAGTCAACGCAGGAGTCGTGATAATTTTTTTTTGAATTTGGACGCTAGCCCTCGTGGAATATACGTAAGTCACTATCAAAATAGTAGTAAAACAAAATACCTTATACGGGCAGCGTCGCTCCTGCGTACGCCAACCCCGCAGCCACACCGCTGAAGCGGTTGCCTTCCACCAGCGTGGCCTCGGGCATGGCGGTGCGCAGGGCCTCTACCAAGGGGCGCAGGGCTGAAGAACCGCCGGTGAGGTAGATGGTGTCCACGCTGGCAAGGCCCGAGCGTTGCACGCACTGTTGGGCGCACTGCACGATTTGGTTGATGGCCTGTTGCAAGGTGTCGGTCATGGTGCTCGCCGTAACGGTGGCGCCCAGATGTTCGGATCCACCGTGGCCCAGAAAGTCGAGGTCTACCAGGGCATCGTCTCCGGTGACGGAGCAGGCAATTTTGGCCGCCTCAACCCCGCTGAGCATGCGGTGACCGTGCTTACCTTCCAGCGCGTCCATCAGGCGCGCGTGCAAGGTTTGGTCCACGTAGTCGGTCCACAGTTCTTTGGCAAAGTGCAACGCCTTGCGGGTATAGGCCTGGTGGATCAGGTGCCAGGTAGAGAGGTCAAAGAACACGCTGTTGGGCACCGGGCGCCTGCCGGTGCCGATGTGGCGGTAGCCCAGCAGGGGCATAACGGTGGCCAGATCGAGCAGGCGGTCACAGTCGGTGCCGCCAATGTGCACGCCCGTGGTGGCCAGAATGTCGGCGCTGCGGTCGGCTATTGCGCTGCGTGCGGGATTGAGCCGGATGACGGTGAAGTCCGACGTACCGCCGCCAATGTCCACCACCAGGGCCGTGGTCTCGTGTTGCACGCGCTGCTCGTAGTCCAGAGCAGCGGCAATGGGTTCCAGCTGGAAGGCGATTTCGGTAAAGCCGGCTTCCCGTGCCGCGCGGCCCAGGGTCTCTTGTGCCAGGGCATCGCGCTCGGTCTCGTCATCCACAAAATGCACCGGGCGGCCCAGCATGGCGCGGTTTAGCGGCTGGCCCACCTGGGCCTCGCAGCGGCGTTTGAGTTCCTTGAAAAACAGCACCACGATGTCAAAGAAGCGCAGGCTCTGGCCGTTGACCGTCGTGTATTCGTCCATCAGGCGGCTGCCCAGCAGGCTCTTGAGCGAGCGCAGCAAGCGGCCTTCGGTGCCGGCCAGATAGGCCTGCAAGGCTTCACTGCCGTAGAGCACGGTGTGTGTCTCGCTGGCAAAAAAGACGGCGGTGGGCATTTCGGCGCGGGCACCGTCTAGAGGGATGGTGTGCATTTGCCCGTCTACGCCAATCAAGGCCGCGGCCGAGTTGGATGTACCGAAGTCAATGCCCAGGATCAAACTCCGGGTTGCCTTCCGCTCAGGCGGCATGGACGGGCTTTCCCAACACCTGTTTCAAAAAGGCCGCAATGTCGGCAATCTCATGCGGGTGCACGGCGTGCTGCATGGGGTAGGTGTGCCATTGCACCGGGTGGCCCAGCGCGACCAGGGCATCGCGCGAATCTTCGCCGCGCGTCACTGCCACCACCGGGTCCATGGTGCCATGTGCCATGAAGATGGGCGTGTGGGCGTTGGCCTGCTGGCGCTCGGTGCGGGTTCGGTCTGCCAGCGGCAGGTAGCCCGACAGGGCCATGATGCCTGCCAGCGTGTGCGGCAGCCGCAGGGCGGTGTGCAGGGCCATGGCACAGCCCTGGCTAAAGCCGGCCAGCACGATGCGGTCATAGGCAATACCACGGGCGACTTCGTTCTCGATCAGCGCCACGATGGCGCGCTCGGATTTCTGGATGCCGGCCGCGTCTTGGCGGTCCACTAGGTTGAGGCCAAGGATGTCGTACCAGGCCGGCATCACATAGCCGCCGTTGATGGTGACCGGAATGCTGGGCGCGTGCGGAAACACAAAGCGGATGGGCGGGCAACCCTTCAGGTCCAGTTCGGGCACCAGGCCAGCAAAGTCGTTGCCGTCGGCCCCCAGGCCATGCAGCCAGATGACGGTGGCCGTGGCCGGTGTGCCGGGTTGGGATTCGAGTTCGACGCGGGGCAGCAGGGTGATCATGGCAGGGCAGTTTGCAAAGAAAAAGGGCTCATTGTCCATGAAGCCCCATTTGCGTGGTCAGCGAGGCCCGTCCTCAGGGCCTGGGTAGCCAGCCCAGGCCGTGGGCATGCAGGCTTTGGATGTAGAGCCGGTCTTTGGTTTCGGTTACCGCCGTGGTCTCGGGGTAGTTGCCGGTGGGGTCCTGCAAATCGGCGACCACCTTGCCATCTTCCGTGAAGGCCATCACATGGCCGTAGGACTTGGGAATGGGCCACAGCGCGCGGGGCAGGCGCAGGCTCAAACGCCGAAGCCAGGGTTTGTCGGCCATGGCGTCGGCCTTGGGGTTGCGCGGCTTGGCAAAGCCCAGCCAGATCTTGCCGTCTAGCCCGCGCATCAGGTTATCGGGGTAACCCGGCAGGTTGTCGAACAGCACGGTGGCCTGGGGGCTGTTTTGCGCCACGTTGAGCCCGTTGGCTGCCACGGCAATCTTCCAGACGCGGAACTTGCCGGTTTCGTTGACGAACAAGAACTGCTCGTCTGCACTCAGCGCAACACCGTTGGCAAAGCTGATGCCCTGCGCCACCAGGCGGGTGGCTTGGGTGGCGGGGTCATATTCCAGAATACGACCGGTGGAGGCCCCTTCGATGATGTCGAGCACGCTGGCCTCGAAGGTGCCGCCCCAGTCCTTGGGCGCAAAGCGCATGGAGGCATCGCTGAAGTACATCTTGCCGTTCTTGGCCACCACCACAGCGTCGGCATAGCGGATGGGGTCACCACCAATGGTGTCGGTCAGCACCGTGGTGGTCTTGCCGTCTGGCGCAATGGACAGCAGGCCCTTGACGGCATCGGCTGCAATCAGATTGCCCTTGGCGTCAAAGTCAAAGCCCAGCACCCGCCCGCCGGTGTTGGCGAATACTTGCTGGGCCGAACCATCGGCGTTCATGCGCAGGATGTTGCCACTGGCCACCGTGGTGTACAGCTTGCCATCCGGACCAAAGGCAATGTGCTCGGGACCCACTTCGCCGTGCAGGTCGATCAACTGGAGCTTGGCCAGTTTGGTGTTGGTGGCATGCACGCCCACGTAGCCCGGCGCTGCGGCCAGAGTGAAGGCCACCGGCACGATGGGCACTGGCCAGAGCAAGAGGTAAGCGGCAGCGAGCAGAACCAGGGCAGCCAGCGTGCCCAGCAGTTTCTTCATGGCGGTGTCTCCTTGTTATGCGCCAAGGATAGCCGCAGAGTAGCGCTCTAGCCCAGCAGGGCTTGGGCAAACTCGCGGGCGTTGAAGGTTTCCAGTTCTTCCAGCTTTTCGCCCACACCGATAAAGTACACGGGAATGGGCCGCTCGCGTGCAATTGCCGCAATCACGCCGCCCTTGGCCGTGCCGTCGAGCTTGGTGATGATCAGGCCGGTAAGCGACAGCGTATCGTCAAAGGCGCGGACTTGCGCCAGGGCGTTTTGGCCGGTGTTGCCGTCAATGACCAACAAAATTTCATGCGGTGCTGTGGCGTCGGCTTTCTGGATCACGCGCTTAATTTTTTTGAGCTCTTCCATCAGGTGCAACTGCGTCGGCAGTCGCCCGGCTGTGTCTACCAGCACCACGTCCTTGCCCCTTGCCTTGCCGGCGCTGACTGCGTCAAAGCTCACGGCGGCGGGGTCGCCGCCTTCCTGGCTGATGATTTCCACCAAATTGCGGTCCGCCCAGACACTGAGCTGTTCGCGCGCCGCAGCGCGGAAGGTGTCGGCTGCGGCCAGCAAGACGCTGGCGCCGTGGTCGGCCAGGTGTTTGGTCAGCTTGCCAATGGATGTAGTTTTGCCTGCGCCGTTGACGCCCGTCACCATGATGACCGTGGGTTTGTGTTCGCCGATCACCAACGGTTTTTGCAGCGGTTGCAGAAGGTCGGTGAGTAAGGCCACCAAAATATTCTTCAGCGCTACCGGGTGGGTCACGCCGCTGTCCTTGACCTTGCGGCGCAGTTCGGTCAGCAGGTATTGGGTGGCGGGCACGCCCGCGTCGGACATCAGCAGGGCGTCTTCCAGGTTCTCGTACAAGGTCTCGTCAATGACCGATCCGCCAAAAACGGCTGAGATGCTGCCAGCGGTTTTGCCCAGGCTTGCCTTGAGCTTGTCCACCCACTTTTGTCGTTCGGGCGGCGTGGCACTGGGGACAGGGATGTCGATGGGGGTGACCAGCGCGCTGCCAATCATCGATCCGCCAGACAGTGTAGGCAAAGTTGCCACAACGGTACTGGTGCTTGGCGCAGCGGGTGGCGGTGGGGGAGGGGTTTTCTTTTTGAAAAAGCTGAACATACGGGGGTTCTTGGATTACCTGCATTCTATGAAACACCTGCCGCTGATTGCCTTACGACGTTGGGAGTATTCCCAATCAGGGTAATCCCTATATCAATCCGGAGGGTCCCGCACGGGCGGTGCCGCACAATGGGTGCAGCAACCTTCTGCGCACCACTAATGAATTACGTTCTGGTTATCAACGCCGCCATCAGCCTCATCATGGGCAGCGCGTTGGTACTGGTTTGGCGGCGCGACCCCACGCAGGCCTTTACCCGCTACATCGGCTGGGCCAACCTGGTCCAATTGCTGGTGCCTTTGACCTTTCTGGTCAAGGTTCGGGGGGACCCTTTTGTTGACACGATCGGTAACCTTGCGCTCATGGTGATTGCGGCTGGCTATTCCACCTTGCTGTTGATTGGTACTGCGCACTTGGCGAACCGACCACTGGGTCACAAGTTGGCCTGGCCTATTTTGTTGACGCTGGCGTTGGTCAACACCGCTGCAGTGGGTCTGGCGGGTCTGCGTCTTGGGCAAGCCAGCATGGCCACTATCAACACCATGTTGGGCGTGGTCTGCACGTATTGGCTTTGGAATGCTGGCTCTACACGCTACAGCTCTGAAAAATTGGTGGGACCGTTGCTGGTGTTGTTGGGTTTGATCCAGTTCATCTACGTCGTCTACCAGGATGCAGGTACTGCCTTGCTGGCCACGTTAGGGGCACTATTGCGCGTGATGCTGGGGTTGGTTTTGCTGTACGCCGCGCTGGACCGAGGAGCACTGGCCACACGCAGGCTGCAGAACCGTTTTGAGCGCCTGACGGAGCGTTCCCCCCAAGGCATCTTGATCTGCCAGGGCAGTGACAGCATTGTGTATGCCAACCCGGCCTGCTTGGCTATCTACGGCGTGAAGAGTCTGGCCGAATTGCAGGTTGCCACCGTTGCACAGACCATTCCTGAGGCTGAGCGCAAGGCTGTTGGGCGCTTGCTTGACCAGATACAACGTGGCCAGAAAGATGATACCGGCTATGAAGCCCAGCGCCACCGGGTAGACGGAACACCCATGTGGTTGCGGTTGCATTACTTTCGCACGGAGTGGGATGGTTCGCCGGCGGTGCAGGTACTGATATCCGATGAGACCGAACGTTACTATGCTAGCCAGGCGTTGATCTACCAGGCCCTGCATGACGAACTGACTGGCCTGCCTAACCGCACGGCGCTAATCAAATCCTTGCGTAATCGTTGCAACCCCGCGCAACCCATGCAGTCAGCGCAGCACTTTGTGCTGGTGTTGATGAATCTGGACCGCTTCAAGCTTTTTAACGAGGCCCATGGCCACTCCATGGGAGACGATGTGCTGCGTGCCATGGGTCAAGCCCTGCGCGCAAGCATGGACCCGGCCTGCGAGGTGATGCGACTTGCCGGTGACGAATTTGCGCTGGTTTGCAGCTCTGAAGACGACCGTGATACGGCGGTCGACCTGGTCACGCGGGTGCGACAGTTGTTGGGCCGGCCACTCAAGGTTGCCCATCAGGAACTCTTTTTGGACGCCTCGCTGGGCATTGCCCTGTACCCGGGCAGCGCGCACGATGCCGAGTCCCTTCTGCGCGCGGCAAACGCCGCCATGCACGTGGCCAAGCGTACGCCGGGTACGTCCTACCGCTTGGCCGAAAAAGCCTTCGAACGAGGTTCCAGCAACACGCTGGAACAGGAACAGGCACTGCGTGCCGGCATCGAGCGTGGCGAGTTCCAGCTGGTTTACCAACCCAAGGTCAACGCACACAGCGGTCGACTCACCAGTTTCGAGGCGCTGGCGCGCTGGAACCGCCCCGGTGTGGGGGTAGTCAGTCCGGTTGAGTTCATCGCGGTGGCGGAGCGTACTGGTCTGATTGGGGCCCTGGGCACACACTTGCTTAAACAAGCCTGCGAGCAGATTGCCCATTGGCAATCGCGATTTGAGTCCTGTGTTCCGGTGGCTGTCAACGTGTCGCCACTGCAGTTGCTCGATCCCCGTTTTCCCGAATTGGTAGCGCAGATTCTGCGCGCCAGTGGTGTGGATTCGCAGTGGTTGACGCTGGAAATCACTGAAAGTTCAGCCGTGCAGAACCTGGAGCAAACTACGGTGCAGATTGAGCAGTTGCGCTCCATGGGGGTGCACGTGGCCATGGACGACTTTGGCACTGGCTTCTCATCGCTCAATATGTTGCGCAGCCTGCGGCTGCACACGGTCAAGATCGACCGCGGCCTGATCGACCCTCTGCCCAATCCGCAGGCTATTGCCGTGGTGCGGGCTATTTGCCAATTGGCCGATGCGCTGGATTTGCATGTGGTGGCTGAGGGCGTGGAGACAACAGCTCAGACTATTGCCGCTCGCGATGCGGGCTGCGCGGAGCTGCAGGGTTTTCTGTATGCACAACCCCTTTCGGTGCAGGACGCTGAAGGCTGGCTGGAGCGCTTTGCCGAGCGTTGGTCCGAGACCCTGGAAATGCCCTTGCAGTCCGGTAAGCTTGGGGAATGACAAAACCCCGAAATTCTTCTTCCAAGTCCACCGGTCGCAGGGCCGCCGGCGTCGGCAAACCCCCACGTACACCGGTACACAAGCGTCAACCGGGCGAGATCCGCCTCATTGGTGGCCAGTGGAAGCGCATCAAGCTCAAAGTAGCGGATAAGCCTGGTCTGCGCCCCACGCCAGACCGCGTGCGTGAGACGCTGTTCAACTGGTTGGGCCAGGACATGACCGGACTGCGCTGTGTCGATGCGTTTGCCGGCACGGGGGCCCTGGGTTTCGAGGCGGCATCCCGCGGCGCTGCTGAAGTGCTGCTGGTGGAACAGGACGGAACATTGGTCACGCAGTTGCAGCGCGTGTTGGCGCAGTTGCAAGCGTTGGAGTTACCCGATCCGCAACCGCAGAAGCTCCTGATCCTGCGTGGTGAGGGCGTCGCCGCGTTGCGCCAGCTGGCGCCGACCAGCTACCACGTGATCTTTCTGGACCCGCCGTTCGATGGCAATCTGTACGAAGCCGCGCTTGCCGCAGCGGCACGGGCATTGGTGGTCAACGGCTCGATCTACCTGGAATCACCCAAGGCCTGGAACGATGAGGCGCTGCAGCCCCTGGGGCTGATGGTGCACCGCCACCTCAAAGCGGGTGCCGTGCATGCCCACATCTTGCACAGGGCCACCGATTTCGAGGCGAGTGGCGGGGCATAATTGACCCAACGCAGGGCTTGTTGGCCCCGGAGCCCTTGATGTCCCAGTCCGTGATCGCCGTCTACCCCGGCACCTTCGACCCCATGACCCTGGGCCACCAGGACCTGATTCGCCGTGCTGCGGGCCTGTTTGGGACGGTCATCGTCGCCGTCGCCGTTGCCCACCACAAAAAGACGCTGTTCAGCCTGGAAGAACGCCTGGATTCGGTGCGAGAGGTGATGCGGGCCTACCCCAATGTGCGGGTGGAGCCTTTTTCTGGTTTGGTGGTGGAATTTGCCACCCGGCACGGTGCGCGTGCCATGTTGCGCGGTGTACGTTCGGTCACCGACTTCGATTTTGAGAGCCAGCTCGCCGGTATGAACCGTGCCATGGTGCCGGACGTCGAGTCCGTTTTTTTGACACCGGACGCGCGTTACCAACACATCTCAAGCACCTTGGTGCGCGAGATTGCCACGCTCAAAGGAGACGTGGCCCAGTTTGTGTCGCCTGCCGTGCATGCGCGCCTGTTACAAAAATTTAAAACTTAATCGCGAGAACACCTTATGAAAATCCTGCTGCCGGTGGATGGTTCCGAGTTGTCCCTGGAGGCCGTGCGCTTTGCCATTCGCATGGTACTGGCGGGCCTGCGCGCCGATGCGGTGCTGGCCAACGTACAGGAGCCAGCCAATTTGTATGAGTTGCTGATGGCGCACGACCCCGAAGTTATCAGCCGCGTCAGCGCCGAAGCCGGGATGCACGCCCTGCAGAGTGCGCGTGAGCTGCTGGATGCTGCCGGCATCACGTATGAGTGCGAAGTCGCCATGGGTGATCCAGCCCACACCATTGTGGATATTTCCGAACGTTTTGCCTGCGATCTCATCGTCATGGGCGCGCGTGGCCAAAGCGCGTTGCGCAGTGCCATGCTGGGTTCGGTGTCCAATGAAGTGCTGCACGCCAGCGCAGTTCCCGTCATGATCGCCAAGCCCGATGAAGTGTGAGTTGCCAGCATGGCATTGATCATCACCGACGAGTGCATTAACTGCGACGTCTGCGAACCCGAATGCCCCAATGAGGCAATCTCGATGGGGCCGGAGATTTATGTCATCGACCCGTACAAGTGCACGGAATGCGTAGGCCATTTTGGTGAACCACAGTGCATGCAGGTCTGCCCGGTATCCTGCATTCCGGTTGACCCCCAGTTCGTTGAAGACCACGAAACGCTCTTGGCCAAATACCACCAACTGCGGGAACTGGTGGTGGACAAAGTCTGATGGCGTATGCGGTGCGTGAGGTCGGTTTTTCGGTCAGCGGATCAGGGCCTCAAAACCCAGGACTGCCAGCCCATCAAATACCAGGCGCAGCCATCAAACGTATTGGACTCGTAACAACTATTTGGGCTTGCTGGCTGCATGCCTGGGCTTTTTCGGTACTGCGCCACGGGCGGAGAAGGACTCTGGTTCCGACTTTTTTCGGCTCTTTTTTAACCGCCCGTGAGCCTTGGGTAATTTGGCTTCAACTTCGACAACCGGTTGGCTTGCCGCTGGGGCCGGTTTTTTCTTGCGGGCAGCGGCGGCCGCTTTGGCCTGCTGACGCTCCCATTGGGCTTCTTCTTTTAGCCGCTTTTTTTCCATTGCATCTGCGGTACTGGTTTCACGGCGGATGTTTGCGTCGGACTGGATTTTTTGCTCTGCTGTGCGGGCGTCCTGCACGTCTACGGGTACACCGTCCGGGCAGGGAGCTTGGCTGTAGCTGTTGCCACATCGATAGACATTCTGGGCGCTAGCCCTCGTGAAAGCTCCACATATCGCTATTAAAATAATAGTAAATGAGGCGAGAAGTTTCATGGTGCACCTTCGGGTAAGGTTGTTCCCGTGGCAGGGGGCCGTGTGCCGGCAGGGGCGACAGCGGGGCTGGGTGGGGTATCGCGGAGTGCCTGTGGCGCGTGGGGGCGCGGTGGCTTGCTTGTGTGCACCAACAAGGTGGCTTTGTCCATGTCCCCGGCCAGGAACGCTGGCAGGGCTTTGAGCGAGCGGTCGATGCACTGTTCCATGGCAATGCGGTCGTCCTGCGAGGGCTTCTTCAATACCCAGTTGACCACGTCGGCCTTGTTGCCGGGATGGCCCACGCCCAGGCGCAGGCGCCAGTAGTCGCCGCTGCCGAGTTGGGCGTGGATGTCACGCAGGCCGTTGTGGCCGGCGTGGCTGCCGCCAAATTTGAGTTTGACCTGGCCAGGGGCAATGTCCAATTCATCGTGGGCAACCAGAATTTCGTTGGGTGCGATCTTGAAGAAGCGCGCCAGACCCGCTACGGATTTTCCCGAGAGATTCATGAAGGTCTGGGGTTGCAGCAGCCAAACGGTTTGACCATGAACGGCAGTGCGTGCCACGTAGCCATGGTAGCCCTTGTCCATGGCCAGGTTGACCTTGAGTTCGCGGGCCAAGGCGTCGACCCACCAGAATCCGGCGTTGTGGCGGGTGGCTTCGTATTCCGGGCCGGGATTTCCCAGGCCAACAAACAGTTTGATCATGACAATGCGGGCAGGCAACAGTGTTGCCGATGGTAGGGCAATTTGGACAGCACTGAAATGACAACGGCCCACCGAGGTGGGCCGTCGACAGTGTGCGCCAAAAATCAGCGCAAGAACTGCTTACTTCTTGGCAGCGGGCTTGGCAGCAGGAGCGGCCTTTGCAGCAGGAGCCGCTTTGCCACCCTTGGCGGCTGCGGCGGGCGCTGCAGCTGCGGCTTCTGCCGTGGCTTCAGCAGAGGCTTCGGCGGCAGAGACCACCACCGAGACGATCACGGGGTTTTCTTTACCCTTGACCACGGCCTTCACACCAGCAGGCAACTTGATGTCGCTCAGGTGGAAGGAAGCGCCCTTCTTCAGGTCGCTCAGGTCCACTTCGATGAACTCGGGCAAATCCTTGGGCAGGCAGGAAACGTCGATTTCGTTGAGTACGTGGGTAACCAGGCAATGGTCCACCTTGAAGGCGGACGATTCTTCCTGGCCCTTGAAGTGCAATGGCACCTTCATGTGCAGCTTGGTGCTGGCGTCAACGTGCTGGAAGTCGATGTGCAGAATCAGTTGCTTGTAGGGGTGCATTTGCACGTCACGCAGCAAAACCTTGCTTTCCTTGCCAGCCAGTTCCATGTCCAGAATGGATGCGTGGAACGCTTCCTTCTTGATGGCATGCCACAGGGCATTGTGGTCCAGCTCGATGAGCAATGGCTCACCGGCTCCACCGTAAACGATACCGGGTGTGCGACCCGTGTTGCGGAGACGGCGGCTCGCACCCGTACCCTGCTTGGCGCGCTCAAAAGCGACAAATTTCATAAATTACTCCTGAAGGAACCCACCGCGACCAGTGCGATTCCGGTTTAACAAAGACGCGCAATGCTGCCCTATGCAGCGGCGTCTGCTTGATGTCCCGATCAGAATAGATTTTCCTGATCCGAGAACAACTTCATGACCGACTCACCCTTGGCAATGCGCTGGATCGTCTCGGCAATCAGCGGTGCCACAGTGAGTTGGCGAATTTTTTGGCATTCCTTTGCAGCTTGGCTCAAGGGAATGGTATTGGTCACAACGACTTCGTCCAGGGCATCACCGGTGGTGATGCGTTCGATGGCGGGGCCCGAGAAAATGGGGTGTGTGCAATAGGCGTAAACCTTCTTGGCACCGCGCGCCTTGAGCACTTCGGCTGCTTTGACCAGCGTGCCGGCGGTGTCGATCATGTCATCCATGATGACGCAGTTGCGTCCGTCGATTTCACCAATGACGTGCATTACTTCCGACACATTGGCCTTGGGGCGGCGTTTGTCGATGATGGCCAGATCGCATCCGAGTTGCTTGGCCAGGGCGCGAGCACGCACTACGCCGCCCACGTCGGGTGAGACCACAATCAGGTCGTCGTAGTTCTTCTGGCGCAAATCGCCCAGCAAAACGGGGGATGCGTAAATATTGTCTACGGGTATGTCAAAGAAACCTTGGATTTGGTCGGCGTGCAGGTCCATGGTCAGCACGCGGCCGACACCGGCAGTCTGCAACATATTGGCCACGAGCTTGGCGGTGATGGGCACGCGGGTGGAACGCGGGCGGCGATCCTGTCGGGCATAGCCGAAGTAGGGGATGACCGCGCTGATACGTTCGGCCGATGCACGCTTCAAGGCATCGACCATGATGAGCAGTTCCATCAGGTTTTCGTTCGTGGGAGCACAGGTGCTTTGCACCACAAAGACGTCGCGGGCACGCACGTTCTGGTTGATTTCTACCGTCACTTCTCCGTCGGAGAAGCGACCCACAGTAGCGTTGCCGAGCGAAATGCCCAGATGGTCCGCAATCTCGGACGCCATCTCGGGGTTGGCATTGCCAGTGAAAACCATGAAATCGGGGGGGAGTGAAGCCTGCATGCGGATTCCAGCGAGTAGAGTGGGTCTATTGTCCGTACGTTGCGCGTTTCGTGACCAGAATGGTCCAAACAACGAATTTGGCAGGGGAAGAAGGACTCGAACCTTCGCATGCTGGAATCAAAATCCAGTGCCTTAACCAACTTGGCGACTCCCCTACACGGGTTGGCAGCTAAACGCTACCCACCGATAAACCGATCGCTGGGTGCCCACCCCACCAGAGGATGAACATCCAAATTGCTGCACAACCTGATCAGCAGCGCGTCCGGCGCGCTATCCAAATCAATACCATGCAGCAGTTGCGCAAATACCGCACTGCCTGAACCTGTCATCCTGCCAGCGAGCCCTTGCGACTTCAGCCAATCAAGGGCTTGGGACACGCTGGGACACAGCTTTTGGGCAACAGCTTGCAGGTCATTTCGGCCAAATGTGAATTTCCCGAGTGCGTCTGCAGCGAAGCCTGAAATTATAGCAGTTTCCGTGTTGCGTTTCAACGCAGGGTCAGAAAATATTCTTGCAGTTTCCAGTCCCATATCTGGTTTAACCACGACAAATTGCGCGCTGGGCAGTTCCACCGGGGTGATCTGGTCACCAATGCCTTCGACCCAGGCGTTGTGCCCACCCAGAAAGAAAGGGACATCCGCGCCGAGCGCCAGGCCCAAACGCGCCAGGGCTGGCAGGGACAGGTTCAGTTGCCACAAGCGGTTGAGCGCCAATAAAGTGGAGGCCGCGTCGGACGAACCGCCACCCATGCCGGCCTGGGCGGGTACCGACTTGGCAATGCCAATGTGCACACCCTGTGGACATTGGGTGGCTTGTTGCAGCGCGCGGGCGGCGCGTACCACCAGGTCGTCGGGTGGTAAAGCCCAGGTGAGGTCTTCGCGGCTGATCTGGCCGTCACGGCGCAAGCTGAAGTGCAGGGTGTCTGACCAGTCGATCAGCATGAAGACCGATTGCAGCAGGTGGTAGCCATCAGCGCGCCGACCCGTGATGTGCAGGAAGAGATTGAGTTTGGCCGGGGCCGGAATGTCGTAGAGCGACTGCATGGTGTTGGAATTATCCGTGCGCTCAGCGTTCCAGCAGGATCTTGAGTTCGGCGGCGGGCTCTGGTGCAAAGCGGCGGGCGTTGAGTCGGCCATCGGACAGCCCCTGCAAGTCCACTTGCCATCCCGGTGTGTCGGGCGACTCAGCCCGCAGCCAGGCAAACAGGCTGGCTACCGGAAGAACGGCCCCCGTGGTGTGGAGCGTCAGAGCATCGAGCGAGTCAAATTGCTGTGTCTGGCCAGATGCTTGCAGCACGGCACCATCATTGCCCCATTGCAGGCGCGCAACAGTAGTTCCCAAGGGAGAAAAGAAGGTCAACTCACCGGCTTGGGACGTGCCTGATAGCTCAAAATCTGCGGAGAAGGATTGCACCGGATCACTACGCACGGTCAACGCCAGGCGACCCTGCCAAAAGGAATTACTTTGATCATTTTGGCTGCTAGCCCTCGTCGGATGGGCGCAACCAGCTATCAAAATAATAGTAAATAGCAACACCAGGCGCCACAGCGCCAGTACGGTCCGGCTCACGGAGCGCCGCGCAGGCGCCGCATGGTGTCGCGCAGGGTTTCGTTCTGAGGGCTCAGAGCTACTCCCTCTTTCCAGATGGCAACGGCCTGGTCATGTTGGCCCGTGGTCCACAGGACTTCACCCAAGTGGGCGGCGATCTCGGCATCGGGACGCGCCTTGAACGCGCCTTGCAGCAAACGCAGAGCCTCGGTTGCGTTTCCAGCGCGAAATTCCACCCAGGCCAGGCTGTCCAGGATGAACGGGTCATCGGGCGCATAGGTCAACGCCTGCTGAATCAGTTGGCGTGCCTCGTTCAGGCGGATGTTGCGATCGGCCAACGAGTAGCCCAGTGCGTTGTAGGCGTGGTGGTAGTCGGGTTTGAGCTCAATCACCCTGCGCAGCATCTGCTCCATTTCATCGGTCTTGCCCAGGCGCTCGGCCATCATGGCCAGGTCATACAGGACGTCGACGTCATCGGGTAGCGCGCGCGCGCAGCTTGCAACACCTGGTAGGCCTCAGCGTAGAGCCGGTTATCACGCAGTAGCGCCACCTCGGCATTGACCTTGGCCAGGGCGTCGGAGGCCTGCAATTCCGGTACGTTGCGGATCCCGGCACGCGCCTGCTCCAGATGGCCCTGGCGCACCAAAATGCTGGCACGTCTGCGTTCCACCCGCAAGGCGTCAGTCGGGCTGTTGATTTTGTCCAGATAGACCAACGCCTCATCCAGCCGTTGACTTAGCTCGGCCACTTGCGACAGCAGCAAATAGGCCTGCACCATGCCTCGGTTCATGTCGGCACCGGTCGCGTCGTCCGCGCTTGGCGGGTACAGCCCTACATAGGTCTTGAACGAGGATTCGGCCTGCGCCAATTTGCTGTCCTGCAATTCCAATGAGCCGCGCAACAGCCAGGCCTCGGGGAACTGGGGATGCTCCTCGGTGAGCAGACGCATCTGCGTGTAAGCATCGGGGTAGCGTTGGGCGTTCACCAGGTAGCGTCCATAGGCCATGCGCACGTCTACATTGGGTTTGCCAGCCAGGTAGCGTTCCACCATGGTTTCTGCAGTGGGAGCCTTGGGCCCAATGAGCGCAATGGCCAGCAGCACAGGGGAGTCGGCCTGAGGGTCCAGGGCAGCACCGCGTCGGGCGGCTTCCATAGCGCCATTCAGATCATCAGCTTGCAAGCGCAGGGCACCGATGGCAGCCCAGGCCGTGGGGCCAGTGGTGCGGTTGGTGATCTCTGGTGCCAGCACCTTTTCGACCACGCTCACCGCGAGCTTCTTGTCGGTGGCGTTGGCAAAGTAGCGGGGTAGCAGTTGGATGGTGGCCACGCGTTCGGTTGGGCTGGACGCCGCCAATTCGCGCTTGAGCGGTTCCTGGGTTTCGGCAACGCGGTTCAGACCCAGCAAGATCTGCAGTTGCAGCCGGTTGGCTTCGCGCGAGGACGGAAAAGCCTGGGACCAGGACTGGGCCGCTTCCAACGCCCATTCGCCGCTGCGGGCGCTGTAAGCGATTTCCACCGCGCGCTCATACAACTGCTGCGAGTTGGATCTGCGAGCGGCATCCAGCAGGTTGGCGTAGGCCGGACCTTTGTCGCCGGTGCGCGCCAAAATCTCTCCCACCAGGATTTCGTAGAACAGCCGGCCATCCAGGTTGGAGTTGTCTGGTTTGTCGGACTTGGACGAAGCTGCCAAGGCGCTGACGCCCATGCAGGCAGACAGCAGGGTCAGACAGAGGATGCGGGGGATTCGTGACATCGGACCATAATAATCCAAGCTGGAGAATCCTTGAGTCATGCCTGAATTACCCGAAGTCGAAGTCACCCGTCTGAGTTTTGCAAACCGTATCGCGGGGGCACACATTGAGGCTCTACGGATGGGGCAGCCGCTGCGTTGGCCATTGGGTGTTGTTCCAGAGGCGTTGGTGGGGCGGCAAGTGCTGGGTGTGCGCCGGCGGGGCAAATACCTCTTGCTGGATCTGGACCATGGGATTTTGCTGCTGCACTTGGGCATGTCGGGCAGCCTGTCCTTCGCACTGCGGCCCGCGGCGCCCGGCAAACACGACCACTTTGATATGCAGACCTCACGCGGCCTTTTGCGCCTGAACGACCCGCGCCGATTTGGGGCGGTAGTCCATGCGGACTCCGAAGATGACCCCGTTGCACACAAGCTGCTGGGTAAATTGGGTATGGAGCCATTGGGCCCAGACTTTGATCTGCCACGGTTTCAGCAGGGGCTTGTGCGGCGCAGTGCGCCAATCAAACAGGTGTTGCTGGCGGGCGACGTGGTGGTGGGTGTAGGCAATATATATGCTTCCGAGGTGCTGTTTCTGGCGGGTATTCGACCCACAACACGTGCGTCGCGGCTGAGCCGACCGCGCACGGCCCGTTTGCACCAGGCTATACGCACCGTGTTGGCACGGGCTGTGCAGCAGGGTGGCAGCACCCTGCGTGATTTCTCCAATGCGCAGGGTGAGGCGGGTCACTTTCAGCTGGAGGCCATGGTTTATGGTCGGGAAAGGCAGGCTTGTAGGGTCTGTGGAACGGCGATCAAGGCCATTCGTCAGGGTCAGCGATCCACCTTTTTCTGCCCCCAATGCCAAAAACCCTGAGTGCAACCAGTGGGGGCAGTGCTATATTGGGCGGCTAGACGGGGGCTTTCTTGACTACATCTTTTAACGAACAGTTTGACCAGCTTGGCACTTGGCGGCGGGAATTTGCATTGCGCCTGAAACTGCTTGCCGAGTGGATGAAGGACAACGAACTGCTGGATGCTGCAGTGGAAGAGCGCCTGCTTCGCCTTGGCACCCAGGTGCGTTCCGACAAGGTCATGGTGGCTTTTGTGGCGGAATTTTCACGCGGCAAATCCGAGATGATCAACGCGGTGTTCTTCGCCGGTTATGGTCGACGCATCATGCCGGCCAGTGCCGGGCGCACCACCATGTGCCCCACGGAAATGGGCTATGACGCTGATGTGCCGCCATGCCTGCGTCTTCTGCCCATCGAGACCCGCCTGCAACCTCAGGCCCTCATGGAATGGCGCATGGCCCCCGAAAAGTGGACTCGCATTGACCTGGATGTGAACAATCCGCAACAGCTGGCGTCGGCCCTGGAAAAAGTGGCCGAAACCCGCAAAGTTACGCAAGATGAAGCCCGCGCGCTGGGCTTCTGGCACAGCCAAGCCCCAGAAGACAACCCCATGGTTGACGCCCAAGGGATGGTGGAAGTGCCCAAGTGGCGCCATGCCCTGATCAATATTGCACACCCGCTGCTCAAACAGGGCCTGGTCATTCTTGATACACCTGGCCTGAATGCCATTGGTGCCGAGCCGGAACTCACGGTGAGCCTGATTCCGCAGGCCCATGCCGTGGTGTTCATCCTGGGCGCGGATACTGGTGTGACCAAGTCGGACCTCTCCATCTGGCGGGAACACTTGGTGTGCGAGGCGGACAGCCCCGATTCGCGCTTAGTGGTGCTCAACAAAATCGATACCCTGTGGGACGACCTCAGCTCGCCGGCGCAAATAGACGCGCAGATTGACCGCCAGATCAGCAGCACCGCCGAAATTCTGGGCATTCCCCGTGACCGTGTAATAGCCGTATCGGCCCAGAAGGGACTGGTTGCCAAAGTCACAGAAGACGAAGAGCTGCTGCAGCGCAGCTGCCTGCCCGTGCTGGAAGACGCGCTGGGCCGCGGCATGATGGGCAAACGCCAGCGGATTTTGGCGCAAGCCATGGCGGCGGGAATCACCGACCTGCGTGGCGAAACCGCACGCGTGATCAACATTCGCAAGCGCGATCTGACCGAGCAGATGATGGAGCTCAAGGGCCTGCAGGGTAAGAACACGACGGTCATCAAGCACATGCGCAACCGCATTTCGCAGGAACAGGCTGAGTTTGACCTGGGCGGAGCCAAGATCCACGCTGTGCGATCGGTTCACCTGAAGTTGTTGCGCGAGGTTTTCAGCATCCTGGGCTCCACCGCCCTCAAAAAAGAAATGTCGCAGTTGAGTGCTGCCCTGCTGCAAAGGGGCCTCAAACTGGGTGTCAAACGGGCCTATGGCGAAACCTTTGATCGGTTGCGGGCCAATTTGCAAAAGGTGCAGACCTTGTGTGGAGAAATTCAGTCCATGTTGGCGGCTACTTTCCGCCAGCTCAATGGAGAACACGGGTTCTCGCTGCAGGCCCCTGCCGAGCCGCAAATGGCGCAGTATTTGAGCGATCTGAACATGGTGGAACGCAGCCATATTCAGTACCTGGGAATTGGCAATGCCTTCAAACTGGCTCAGCCAGAGTTTGCCGACCGCTTGGTGCGTGCGCTGTCCAGCCGGCTGCGCAGCATCCATGAAATGGCCTTGAGCGATGTGGAGCTGTGGAGTAAGTCAGCCGCCGCCCAACTCGATGCGCAATTGCGCGAGCGTCGTCGCAATTTCAGTCGCCGCATTGAAGCCATTGACCGCATTCAGCAAGCCGCCGGTGGGTTGGAGGACCGTATTCAAGACATCGACCAGCAAGAAGCGGCTTTGAGCCAGATCGAACTCAAGCTGATCGAGTTGACCGACTACCTGATCGCCGCCAATCAGGCCCCCAGCGCTACCTCGGTAGACGTCGAGTTCGCCTGAGCGTGCGCGCCCGCAAGGCTGACTTTGCAGCCCGTGTGGTGGCCTGGCAGCAGGCGCATGGCCGCAACGATCTGCCCTGGCAAAACACCCGCGACCCCTACCGCGTGTGGCTGTCCGAGATCATGCTGCAGCAAACGCAAGTGGTGACGGTACGCGGCTACTTCGACCGCTTTGTGGCGCGCTTTCCTGATGTGCAGGCGTTGGCTACTGCCAGCCTGGACGATGTGCTGGGCCTGTGGAGCGGCCTGGGTTACTACAGCCGGGCGCGCAATCTGCACCGCTGTGCGCAGCAAATCATGGCGTTACACCAGGGCGTTTTCCCCCAAACCTCAGAAGTGCTGGAAACATTGCCGGGCATTGGTCGCTCCACCGCCGCTGCCATTGCGTCCCTGTGCTTTGGTGAACGCGTAGCCATTCTGGATGCCAATGTCAAACGGGTGGTGACGCGGGTGTTGGGCTTTGATGCTGATCTGGCGCAGGCTGCGCATGTGCGTGCGCTGTGGGATGCGGCAACAGGCTTGCTGCCTGCTGGCAAAAGTGCAAAGGCGGACATGCCGCGTTACACCCAGGGCATGATGGATCTGGGTGCCACCGTATGCGTGCCGGCCAAGCCCGCATGCGACGTTTGTCCGGTGCGCGTTGACTGTTTGGCGGGCGCAGCGGGCGACCCACAGCGCTACCCCGTGCGCACCCGCACCCTCAAGCGCAGCAGCCAGTCCATCTGGTTGCTGTGGGCACAAACCGCGCAAGGCGATGTATGGCTGGACAAGCGGCCTACGCCCGGTGTCTGGGCAGGCCTCTACTGTCTGCCCCTGTTTGCGAGCGAAGATGCGCTAAGGCAGGCCGTGCCGTCGCATCTGCACAATCTGTTGCAAGCTGTCCCGGTGTTCACCCATGTACTCACCCACAAAGACCTGCACTTGCACGCCTGGCGTCTACCGTTGGCGGATTCTTCATTGCAGTGGGCTAGCGGGCGTTGGGTTAGCGCCGACGCGTGGCCTGATGTCGGGTTGCCGGCACCCATTCGCAAGCTGCTGCAGTCAAGCACCACGGACTAACAGGGTGCTTCAGACCGAGTCGAGTTCCCGGTGGCGCTTGAGCGTGACCCAATCCAACGCGAAACGTTGAGCCAGGCGTTCAACCAAATAGACCGAACGGTGCTGGCCGCCCGTGCAGCCAATCGCCACCGTGACGTAACTGCGGTGGTCATGTGCCAAGGCGTCGAGCCAATTTTCCAGAAACTGCGCAATGTGATGCTGCATGCGCTCCACATCGGGCTGCGCTTGCAGAAATTCGGCCACCGGTGCGTCCCGTCCAGTCAGGTGACGTAATGTGGGCTCGTAGTGCGGGTTGGGCAGCATGCGCACGTCGAACACATAGTCGGCGTCGGTTGGCACTCCTCGCTTAAACGCAAAAGATTCAAACACCAGTGTCAACTGGTCCTGCGATGACGAGATCAATGTCTTGACATAGCCTTGCAGTTGCGAAGGCCGGATGATGCTGGAATCAATGACATGTGCCTCTTCGCGCAGGATGGCCAGCAGCTTGCGTTCGAGTTCAATCGCATCGACCAAAGCGCGGCGCGCGTCCTGCTCGCCATGGCCTGCATCCAGCTGGGACAGGGGGTGCTTGCGCCGGGTCTCGGAATAGCGGCGTACCAGGGTGTCGGTATTGGCATCCAGAAACAAGGACTTGACGTTAATGCCCCGGCTGCGCAGGCTGGCCAATTGGTGCGGCACCAGTGGCAACGATGTGGCGCTGCGCACATCTATGGCAATGGCCACGCGCCGGGCCTGGTGTTTTTGCTCCAGCTCCACAAAGGGCAGCAGTAGTTCAGGTGGCAGGTTGTCCACACAGTAAAAGCCGGCATCTTCCAGAGCGTTGAGCGCCACCGTTTTACCAGACCCCGACATTCCCGTGATAAGTACGATTTCCAGAGGCGCAGGGGCGTCTTTTTGCATGACTTTAAACTCCTGACTGCAGCATTTCCTTGGCGTGGGCCAACGTAGTGCTGGAGAGCTTTTCGCCACCCAACATGCGCCCGATTTCGGCCACCCGCTGTTCACCCGTAACGGCTGCCACCGTACTCAAAGTAAATTTCCCGCTCAATTGCTTGGCCACTACCAAATGGTGGTCGGCACAGGCTGCAACCTGGGGCAGGTGGGTCACGGCCAGTACTTGGCGGTCACCGCCCAACTGGCGCATGAGTCGGCCAACCGTTTCGGCCACGGCACCGCCTACACCCGAATCCACCTCGTCAAATATCAGTGTCTGCGCTGTTCCCAACTGGCTGGTAGTGACGGCGATGGCCAGCGCAATGCGTGACAGCTCACCGCCCGAGGCCACCTTGCCCACCGGGCGCGGTGTGCTGCCCGCATGGCCGGCCACCAAAAAACTTACGTCTTCCAGCCCGCTTTGCAGCGGCTGTGCGCTAACCTGCAGTTGCACCTGAAACTGCCCGCCCTGCATGCCCAAGCCTTGCATGGCCAGCGTGATGGACTGTGCCAAGAGCGGCGCGGCCTTGGTGCGGGCCTTTGTCAACGTTTTGGCCTCAGCCATGTACCCGGCCTGCGCCTTCTTCTCGGCGTTTTGCAGGCCTTGCAGATCGGTTGCCGCGTCGAGCTGCGTCAACTCCGTTCGCCAGGACGCCAACAGTGTTGGCAATTCTTCTGGCGCACGCTTGTAGCGCCGTGCCAATGAAACCCACAGGGCCATGCGTTCGTCCAGCACAGCCAGGCGATCCGGCTCCAGTTCGGTGTGGCGCAGGTAGCCCCGCAGGGTGCGCACCGTGTCCTCTACCTGGGCCAGACCCGAGCCCAGGACCTCTACCGGATTGGTAAATTCGGCTTCCAGGTGAGCCTGGGCCTGCAGTTGTTGCAAAGCGTTGTTCAGCAAACCCAATACGTTGACGTCTTGGTTCTCCAGCACCTGCAACGCACCTTGTGCGGCATCCAGCAAAGCCTGGCCGTTGGATAGACGGGTGTGGCTGGTGTGGAGTGCTTCCCATTCGTTGGGTTGTGGGTTGAGCTTTTCCAATTCTCCAATCTGCCAAGCCAGTCGGTCGCGTTCACGTTGCAATGAATCTTGGGCAGCCAGTGCGTCTGCCAAGGCGGTTTGGGCCAGGCGCCATTCTTGCCAGCGGGCAACCACGGCTGTGGTAGTGACCTGCGCGTATGCGTCCAACAAACTGCGCACGGCCTCCGGTCGAGTCAGGCTTTGCCAGGCGTGCTGGCCGTGGATATCCAGCAGTTGTTCCCCAACCGTGCGCAATTGCTGGGCAGTGGCCGGGCTACCGTTGATCCAGGCCCGGCTCTTGCCTGCGGTGTCCACTGTGCGGCGCAACAGCAGAGTATCGGCTTCGTCAAAGCCGGCTTCCTGCAGGGTTGGGCGCGCGTTGGCGGGTGTGTCAAATTCGGCGCTCACATCGGTGCGGCTGGCACCCTCGCGGATCACGCCCGTGTCGGCCCGTGCGCCGGTCACCAGTTGTAATGCATCGATGAGGATGGATTTTCCGGCACCCGTTTCACCAGTGAGCACGGTGAAGCCGCTCTCCAGATCGAGCTCCAGCTCGCTGACGATGACAAAATCCCGCAAGACGATACGCTTGAGGCTCATAGTGTCGGCCCCCACGCTCGGCACACAGTGTCCTCGCTGCCCCCCGAGGGGGTGTTCACTTGCTTGAAGCAGTTCTGCGCTGCTCTCATTCAAGCCGCTCCTTCATTCCAGTGAAGTTTTTGGCGCAAGGTGTCGAAGTAGGTCCAGCCCTTGGGGTGCAAAAAGCGCACCTGGTACTGCGATCGTGTCACCACAATGCGGTCACCGTGCATAAGTGATGCCAATGACTGCATATCGAAATTGGCGCTAGCATCCCTGCCTGCTACTATTTCAATAGCGATCTCTGACGCGTTGGCGAGGACAATCGGCCGATTTGACAAAGTATGCGGGGCAATGGGAACCAACACCCAGCCGGGAATGGAAGGGTGCATCAGTGGCCCGCCGGCTGACAGGGAATAGGCGGTGGAGCCCGTGGGCGTGGCAATGATCAGGCCATCGGCGCGCTGGTTGGCCACGAAATGCCCATCCACTTCCACCCGCAACTCCACCATGCCGGCAGTGGCGCCGCGGTTGACCACCACATCGTTCATGGCCAGTGCAGAGAACACGCAGTGCCCGTCGCGCATGACGCGTGCCTGAATCAGGCTGCGGTGGTCTTCTTCATACAAGCCAGTCAACATGGGTTGCAATGTGGTCTGGTAGTTGTCCAGGGGAATATCGGTGATGAAGCCCAGGCGCCCCTGGTTGATGCCGATCAGCGGCACCCCGTACTGCGCCAGCTGGCGGCCAATGCCCAGCATGGTGCCATCGCCACCAACCACCACGCACACATCACAGGTTTTGCCGATGCCGGCAACGTCCAGCGTGGGGTAGTTGCTAAGCCCCATATTGGTCGCGGTATCGGCTTCTATCGACACATCGCAACCCTGGTCCATGAGGAAGTGGGCAATACGCTCCAACACCTGGCGCGATGCGGCCCCTGCAGCACCGCTGGAAACAGCGAGGTATTTGCCGATCAGGGCTACGTTGCGCAATTGGGACTTCATGTGCAAATTACATCACTAAAATGAGCCGATGCTCGATGATCGTTCCAAGTTGTTGCTCAAGGCGCTCGTTGAGCGCTATATCGCCGATGGACAACCCATTGGCAGCCGCACCTTGTCGCGGGCGTCGGGGCTGGAGTTGTCGCCGGCCACCATCCGCAATGTGATGTCCGACCTGGAAGAGATGGGCCTCATCGTCAGCCCGCACACCTCTGCCGGGCGCATTCCTACAGCGCGGGGGTATCGCCTGTTTGTGGACACCATGCTCACGGTGCAGCCCAGCCAGTATGGATCGCACATCCTGGCGCCGGATCAGCCGCAAAAGGTTATTTCCAACGCGGCCAACATGCTGTCCAACCTGTCGCAGTTTGTGGGTGTGGTGATTGCGCCCAAGCGTACGTCGGTGTTTCGGCATATTGAATTTTTGCGTTTGTCCGAACGGCGTGTGCTGGTAATTCTGGTGTCGCCCGATGGCGATGTGCAAAACCGGGTGATCTTTACTGAGCTGGACTACACGCAGACGCAACTGGTAGAAGCTGCCAACTTCCTCAACACCAACTACGTGGGCCTGGACATTGACCGTGTGCGCGAGCGTTTGCAGGGTGAGGTTGAATCCCTTCGTTCCGAAATCGCCACGCTGATGCAGGCAGCGGTGACGGTCAGTTCTGACACCATCAGCGAATCGCAAGACGAAGTCATCATCTCGGGCGAGCGCAATTTACTCTCAGTGTCGGATTTTTCCAGCGACATGGGTCAGTTGCGCCGCGCGTTTGAACTATTCGAACAAAAGGCCCAGCTCATGCGCCTGATGGACATTGCCGGCCAGGCCGAAGGCGTGCGCATCTTCATCGGTGGCGAGAGCCAGGTGGTGCCGTTTGAAGACCTATCCATCGTCAGCAGCCCCTACGAGGTGGATGGCAAGGTGGTTGGTACCCTGGGCGTTATCGGCCCCACGCGCATGGCCTACGACCGCATGATCCAAATTGTGGATATCACTTCCAAGCTGGTCAGCAATGCGTTGAGCCACCATAAATAGCCCATGGCAGTCCCCGGATCCGATGAGGGTGCCCCGGGACTGACACCTTGTAAACCCACAGCCCTCCACATTTTCAACAAACCGTAACCATGACATTTACCAATTCTGCTGCTCGGCTAATAGAGCGTGAAGGCTTCAAACTCCGCATTGATGAAATGGATAGTCTTGGGCTCGGTGGGGGCGCACTTTTTGAGCCGGAAGTTCTTGCGGCGTTGCGGCAGTGGGTCCGTCCCGGCATGACCGTCGTTGATATTGGTGCAAACATTGGTTACTTTACGGTTCACCTTTCACGCTTGGTTGGTGCGCATGGTGTGGTTCATGCATTTGAACCTGAGCCGGTGAATTTTTCAATTCTTACGGAAAACGTGAATATGAATGGTTTAACCAACGTTCGCCTGCATCGCGCAGCGGTGGGGAAAGAGCGAGGGGACGCCAGCTTGCACACCAGCGACTTCAATGGCGGCATGCATCGGCTATATGCATCCGTGTGTTGCTCCGGGCCATCGGTGAACGTGCCTGTGCTTCGTCTCGATGACCTTCTGGTCGGGGCAAAGGTAGACCTGATCAAGATTGACATTGAGGGTTATGAAGAATCCGCGCTGCGCGGAGCGGAAAACTGCCTGCGAGAAAACGCAAATTTGAAAATCATCAGCGAGTACTGCCCCGCTTCGATGTTGGAAGCCGGTGGCAAGCCCAGGGAGTTCATCGACTATCTTCGTGGCCTCGGATTGATGCCACGCCAGATGGACGGAACCCCAATTGACATAGCGGAACTGGTTGAAGACGCACGGAAATACGAGGACTTCGACCACGACAGCTTCCTGATCGACTGCAAAGGCAAGACAAACCCGCAGATCCTTGAAGGCGTCATGAACTTTGCTGCAAAGTTGGGGTGCAGTAGGCCGGTGATTGAAAATCTGCTCTTCAGCCGTTGACGGGCTTTCAAATTGGTGGTGGAGGCGGACTTTCAATCGCCATGACGCAACCCAACAGTGTGCCTACACAGCATTGCTGCATGTAGATGTGCATTGCCTGACGTGAATTGGTCGATTCAGCCCATTACAATCGTCGGTTCGGTTGGGCCGTTAGCTCAGTTGGTTAGAGCAGAGGACTCATAATCCTTTGGTCCACAGTTCAAGTCTGTGACGGCCCACCATTTCAACATATGCCAACAGTGAAGCCCGTAGTTCTTTGGAGCGGCGGGCTTTTGCATTTGTGGCCTCTAGCCCTCGTCAATACTGACTATGTCACTATCAAAACAATAGTGACGTCGACCATGATGTGGCAGCCACCGCGCAGTGGCCAGTTGGCCTACTGGCGCTCTTGCAACTGGTTGCGGGAGTAGGTGTTAATCACCCGCAGCTCGGCCAGGGTTTCGTCGATCTGGGCGCGTTTTTTCTCCAGGTCGATGATTTCCTGGTCGGTGCGTTCAATCACGTAGCTCAGTTGCTGCGCGCGCCCTTCACCCTGCACGCCATACAAATCCAGGTAGCGCTTGATTTCTGACAGCGGCGAGCCGATCGCCTTGGCGCGCAGGATCAGGGCCAGGCGAGCCCTGTCGCGTCGGGTGTAGACCCGTGCCCCGTTGATGCGCCGGGGCGAGAGCAGTCCCTTGTCCTCGTAGAAACGTAGCGCCCGCAGGGTGATGCCAAACTCCCGGCACAACTCGGTGATGCCAAAGAGTTCGGTGGTTCCTTCGTCGCGGTGCGAGTCGACAAAGGCTTGCGCACTGGATTCGGCCATGCGGTCCAACTCAGATCACGCGCTGCAGGCGCATGGCCACGCCCATGTCGCCGCTGACCTTGAGCTTGCCGGCCATAAAGCCGGTGGTGGGCTCCAGATCGCCGCTCAACAAGGCGTTGAGGTTTTCCAGCGTGATGCCCACGGTGCAGTCGGAATCAACGTTGTCGTTGCTCACGGTGTTGGGGGTGGACGATCCGTCGATGCGGATCACGCCGTCTTCGCCGCAGTCAAATTTCAGCGTGGCGGCCAGGCCGCTGTCAGCGCCTACTTTGGTACGGATGGCTTCGGTGCAGGCTTGGATGTCCATGGTGTGTCCTTATGGTGGTGGTTCAAACGGATGGGATGCTATCAGCCCAGCATGCCGCAAACATCAGTATAAACACCTATACGATATTAAGTTGACGTTAACGTCACCATGGCTTCTAATGCGTTAACTCAATCGCAAGGACGTTTCCTGATGCCCGTCATTCGTTCCAAGATCAACCCGCTGTCGGCTGCATTTGCTGCCAATGCCCATCGCATGCAGGGTTTGCTGGCTGAAGTCCAGCGCCTGGAAGGCCTGGTCATAGCCGAATCCGAATCCAAGCGCGACAAGTTCGAAAAACGCGGGCAACTGCTGCCCCGCGAGCGCGTTGCCCGCCTGCTGGACCGGGGTACGCCATTTTTGGAGATCAGCCGCTTGGCCGGTCTGAACATGCATGACGACGATGGCAAGAAGACGGTCATGGGCGGTGGCTCTATCGTCGGCATTGGCGTGGTGGCAGGCAAGCGTTGCATCATTTCTGCCAGCGACAGCGCGGTCAAGGGCGGCACCGTGGCACCGATGGGGCTCAAGAAAGCGCTGCGCGCGCAGGAGATCGCGCGCGAGAATAAGTTGCCCGTCCTCTATCTGGTGGAGAGTGGCGGCGCCAACTTGATGTACCAGGCGGAAATTTTTATTGACGGCGGACGCACTTTTGCCAACCAGGCGCGCATGTCGGCGTTGGGGCTGCCACAGATTGCGGTGGTCCACGGTTCCAGCACGGCTGGTGGTGCCTACCTGCCGGGCTTGTCGGACTATGTGATTTTGGTGCGTGGGCGCTCCAGCATTTATCTGGCCGGCCCGCCGCTGGTCAAGGCTGCCATTGGCGAGGACTGTACCGATGACGAACTGGGTGGAGCCGAAACCCACGCCCAGATTACCGGCCTTGGCGAATACCTGACCGAAGACGATGCCCACGCCATTGCCATGGCGCGCGAGGTGATGGACAAGCTCAACTGGGACAGCGCACCAAGCGCAGCGGCCTGTGCCGAGCCATTGTTTGGCGAGCAGGAGCTGATGGGCATTGTTCCTGCCGATGAACGCGAGCCGTATGACGTGCGCGAGGTGATTGCCCGTCTGGTGGATGGTTCCGACTTTTTGGAGTTCAAGGCCGAATACGCCGCCGAGATGATGTGCGGCCACGCCCGCGTGCAAGGCCAGCTGGTGGGTATTTTGGGCAACAACGGCCCCATTCAGCCAACCGGTTCCACCAAGGCGGCGCAGTTCATCCAGTTGTGCGATCAAAGTGGCACGCCGCTGGTCTTTTTGCAAAACACCACCGGCTACATGGTGGGTACGGCAGCGGAGCGGGGTGGCGCCATCAAGCACGGCAGCAAGATGATCCAGGCAGTGGCCAACGCACGCGTGCCCAAATTCACCTTTGTGATTGGTGGCTCGTACGGTGCTGGCAACTACGGCATGTGTGGGCGGGGCTTTGACCCACGCTTCATCTTTGCCTGGCCCTCGGCGCGCACGGCAGTGATGGGCGGCGCACAAGCGGCCAAGGTGATGGACATTGTCAATCGCGCCAAGGTCGAGCGCATGGGTATGGAGGCCAACGAGCAGGCCCTGGCCGCCATGTCCGACGGCCTGCGCCTGCGCCTGGACAAAGAATCTGCCGCCCTGTTTGGCACCGCCCGCCTGTGGGACGACGGCATCATCGACCCGCGTGACACGCGCCGCATTCTGGGCTTGTGCCTGGCCCTTGCCCAAGAGGCCGAACAGCGCACGTTGCGGCCCAACACTTTCGGCGTCGCCCGCATGTAAACCACCTTTTGACCCAAGAGCACCACCATGAAATTCACCCCGAACACGAACAAATCTCCGACACCGTTCGCAAATTTGTAGCCAATGAGATCAACCCCTTTACTGCCGAGTGGGAAAAGGCGGGCATCTTCCCAGCGCGCCAGTTGTTCAAAAAGATGGGCGACCTGGGCCTCTTGGGCATCAAGTACCCCACCGAGTTTGGTGGCATGGGGCTGGACTTTAGCTACTCCATGGTCATGGCCGAAGCGCTGGGCAACTGCAACGTGGGCGGCGTGCCCATGGCCATCGGTGTGCAGACGGATATGTGCACCCCGGCCCTGGCCCGCTTTGGTAGCGACGCGCTGCGCCACGAATTTCTGGCCCCCGCCATCGCCGGCGACATGGTGGGTTGCATCGGCGTGAGCGAGGTGGGTGGCGGCTCTGACGTCGCCGCCCTCAAAACCACTGCCCGTAAAGACGGCGCTGACTACATCATCAATGGCTCCAAAATGTGGATCACCAACGGCATGCAGGCCGACTGGTGTTGCCTGCTGGCCAATACCTCCGAAGGTGCGCCGCACAAGAACAAGTCGCTCATCATCGTGCCCATGAACACGCCTGGCATCACGCGCCAGAAGATCGAGAAGATCGGCATGCACAGCAGTGACACGGCGCAGCTGTTTTTGACAACGTGCGTGTTCCGCAGCGCAACCTGGTTGGGCAAGAGGGCATGGGTTTCATGCTGCAGATGTTGCAGTTTCAGGAAGAACGTCTGTATGGCGCTGCGGGCTGCCTGCTCTCGATGGATAACCAGATTGACCAGACCATTGCGTACACCCGTGAACGCAAGACATTTGGTCAGCCCATTTTGAACAACCAGGTGGTGCACTTTCGCCTGGCCGAACTCCGCACCGAGGTGGAATGCCTGCGCGCATTGACCTACCGCGCGGTCGAATCCTATGTGAGCGGCAAAGACGTCACCAAGCTGGCTTCCATGGCCAAACTCAAGGCCGGGCGCCTCAGCCGCGAAGTGGCTGACAGCTGCCTGCAGTACTGGGGCGGCATGGGTTTCACGGCGGACAACCCCATCTCGCAGGCCTACCGCGATAGCCGGCTGATTTCGATTGGCGGCGGCGCCGACGAGATCATGCTGGGCATCATTTGCAAGTACGAAGGCACCTTGCCTGGCAAGGCATGATGGTAAATGCTATGACTTTAGGAGCGCTTCGTGTAGAGCCGACGAGGGCTACCCTGCATATTTGGCTTAATCGACCTGCGTCACGCAATGCCATGTCACTGCAAATGGTGGCAGAGCTGCGTCAGGTGCTGGAGCAGGCTGAAGCCACTAAAGGCCAAAGCGATGCGGTGCGCATCATTGTGTTGCGCGGCGACGGCGGCCACTTTTGCGCCGGCGCCGACTTGAAAGACATGGCGGCGGCACGTATGCGCGCCATGCAGGGTGCCGCGCAAGACGATGGCACAGACCCCATTGCCAAAGTCAACGCCGCCTTTGGCGAGTTGTGCGTGGCCTATGCCCGCACGCCGCTGGCGGTGGTTGCGGTGCTGGAAGGTACGGTGATGGGTGGGGGCTTTGGTCTGGCCTGTGTGGCCGATGTGGCAATCGCCAGTGAAACGGCCAAATTTCGCCTGCCCGAGACTTCGCTGGGTGTGGTACCGGCCCAGATCGCCCCATTTTTGGTGGAACGCTTGGGCTACTCACAGGCCAAGCGCTTGGCCGTCACCGGGGGCCGGTTGGACGCCGCCGCAGCGCTGCGCCTGGGGCTGGTCCACAGCGTTGTGGCCACGGCGGATTTACAGCGTGAGCTGGAAACCGTGCTGACCGATATTCTGGCCTGTGCGCCCGGCGCCTTGGGCGCGACCAAGGCGTTGATGGCCCAGGCCCGCCTGCGCGCGCCGCAAGATTTGGTGCACGAAGCCGCTGCCGTTTTTTCCCAAGCCGCCCAAGGCCCCGAAGGCCTGGAGGGCATGACCGCCTTTATCCAGAAACGCAAACCACAGTGGGCCATGCCATGACGTTCTCGAAAATTCTGATCGCCAATCGCGGAGAAATTGCCTGCCGCGTGATCCGCACCGCCCGCCACCTGGGCTACCGCACGGTGGCCGTGTTCAGCGATGCCGACCGCCATGCACCCCACGTGGCGCTGGCCGATGAGGCGGTGCACATTGGCGCCTCACCCGCCGCAGAATCCTATTTGCGTATCGACGCTGTGCTGGAGGCCGCCCGCAAGACCGGGGCCGACGCCGTGCACCCGGGCTATGGTTTTCTGAGCGAAAACGCTGGCTTTGCCCAAGCCTGTGTCGATGCCGGCCTGGTTTTCATTGGCCCGCCGGCCAGTGCCATTACCGCCATGGGCGACAAGGCGCTGGCCAAGCGCCGCATGATCGAAGCCGGCGTGCCCTGTGCACCCGGCTATTTGGGTGCCGACCAAAGCGACGCTGCATTGATGGCGGAGGCCCAAAAACTGGGCTACCCATTGCTGGTCAAGGCGGTAGCCGGTGGCGGCGGACGTGGCATGCGGCTGGTACGCACGCAAGCCGAATTGCAGCCGGGCATTGAAGGCGCGCGCCGCGAAGCCACCAGCGCCTTTGGCGACGGTACGCTCATGCTGGAACGCCTGATTGACAACGGCCGCCATATCGAAATCCAGGTCTTTGCCGATGCCCATGGCAACGCGGTCTACCTGGGTGAGCGTGATTGCACGGCCCAGCGCCGCCGCCAGAAGGTGATCGAGGAAGCGCCATCGCCTGTGGTCACACCGGCACTGCGCGAAGCCATGGGCAAAGACGCCGTGGCCGCTGCGCTGGCCGTGGGCTACCAGGGGGCCGGCACGGTCGAGTTCATTGTGGACGACCAGATGCACCACTACTTTCTGGAGATGAACACCCGCCTGCAGGTAGAGCATCCGGTGACCGAAATGATCACCGGCTACGACCTGGTGGAGTGGCAACTGCGCGTGGCCGCTGGTGAGCCACTGCCCGCCCAGCAAGGCGACATCACACTCACTGGCCATGCGATCGAAGCCCGTTTGTACGTGGAAGACCCCTACACCGGCTTTGCCCCGCAGACCGGCACCGTGTTGTGGTGGCAACCACAGAACGCGTTGACCACAACGGGGTCTACATTGGGGTGGCAAGGCAGCAGCCTACCCTACGGCGTCCGGATAGATGACGGCATTGCCCAGGATAGCGTCATTTCTCCGTTCTACGATCCCATGGTGGCCAAAGTGATTGCCTATGGCCGTGACCGCGACGATGCCATCCGCCGCCTGCGCGCTGCATTGGCCAACACCCCGCTGCTGGGCCTTAAAAACAATGGCCGCTTCCTCAGCGATCTGGTGGACCACCCAGTCTTCCGAGAGGCCCGCATGACGACCACCCTGATTGATCAGTGGCTGGAACAGGAAGAGGCCTTGTTGCAAGCCGCGATTCCCACCGACGCCGTCTGGCAGGTGGCAGCGTTGGCACTGTCCATGCGCGGGTTGGAGCAATGGCATGGCCACAACTGGCGCGCCAACAGCGTAGCGGCTTTTGATATGCGCTTGCAGTGTGGTGAGGTGGTGCGTGCCATCCGCGTGCGCCCCGATCACCATGCTGGGGTCGAGCTCACGTTGGACGGCGTCAACACACAGGCCACGGTGCTGTCGTTTGCTGACGGCACGTTGCGCTACGCCGTGGATGGCGTGACCCGCACCGCTATCGTGGTGCAAGACGGCAACAACGTGCACCTGGCCATGGACGCAAACAGCTTTGTGGTGAGCGAAGTCTCAGCCTTCCCGAATGCCGATGCTCGCAAAGATCCCAGCAAAGCGCGCTCGCCCGTGGCTGGCAAGGTTACCCAAGTGGCCGTGGAACCCGGAGCCACCGTGCAACCGGGCCAGCAATTGGTGTGCGTGGAGGCCATGAAAATGGAAATGTGGCTGTGCGCCGAAAGCGCGGGCGTAGTGCAAGCCGTGCACGCGCAGGCTGGGCAGCAGGTGGAATCGGGCGCGCTTCTGGTTGAACTCGAATTGTCCCCCGCATAGGTAATTACGAACAAGGAGACGACATGGAAAAAGCCATACTGACCTGCGCGCTAACCGGCGTGCTGACTAACCCCAAACAATACCCAGTTCCGGTAACCCCGGCGCAAATGGCCGCCGAGGCGCGCGACGCCTTCAACGCCGGCGCCTCTGTCATGCATGTTCACGTGCGCAGCCAGGAGGAGGGCATGGGCCATCTGCCATCCTGGGACCCGGACGTGATGGAGTCGGTCGTCAATGCCATTCGCGCAGCTTGTCCGGGCGTCATTATCAACCTGACTACCGGCGTGGTCGGCAAGGACATCTCTGGCCCGCTGGCCTGCATTCGCCGCGTCAAACCCGAGATTGCCGCCTGCAATGCAGGCAGTTTGAATTACCTCAAGATCAAGGAAGACGGCCAATGGGCCTGGCCACCCATGGTGTTCGACAACCCGATCACCAAGGTGCAGCAGTTTTTGGACGTGATGGAAGAGTGTGGCACGCACCCCGAGTTTGAATGCTTTGACGTGGGCATCGTGCGCTCGGTGGGCATGTACATCAAGGCTGGCATGCTCAAACCCGGCATGGGCCGCCCAGAATACAACCTGGTGATGGGCGTGGCATCTGGCATGCCCTGCGACGCGGACCTGCTGGCTTTGCTGCCGCAGTGGATGGCCCCAAACAGCATCTGGCAAGCCACCTTGATCGGCCGCGCTGAAATCTGGCCGGTGCACCAAAAAACGGCCGAACTGGGTGGCATGCTACGTACTGGTTTGGAGGACACTTTTTACCTGCCAGGTGGCGACCGCGCCAGTGGCAACGGGGCCTTGATTACGGCACTGGCCCAATGCGCCCGCAATGCCGGGCGCGCGGTGGCCAGTCCGCAAGAGGCGCGCGAGCTGCTGGGCTTGCGCGCTTAGGACAGCGCCTTGCCCGGCCCCGGCCACCCCGTTTTTTGGTTTGAGCTGGCAATTTCGCCAAAAAGCGGTGATAGAATACGAGGCTTAGCGGCTGTAGCTCAGTTGGATAGAGTACTTGGCTACGAACCAAGGGGTCGTGGGTTCAATTCCTGCCAGCCGCACCATATGAATCAAGGACTTACATTCGAAAGGGTGTAAGTCCTTTCTTCTTTCTGGCTTTGAACATCGCTTTGGTTGCCGTTCGGTTGCCGTTTCTCGAAACCTTCTTTGATTGCCAAACCTGCGGGATTGGTGGCTGAACTGACCCCGAATGGCTGCGCGCCATGGATGATGTCGGTATCTCTCATGTTCGACGTTTGATGACTTGCTATTAAGTTGATAGCTTCTTGCGCAAGTTCTACGAGGGCTAGCGGACTATTTGGCATATAGACAGTGCTGCGCAGGTGCTCAATCAGCTACCGCGAAGGCGGCACGCCAGCGGGAGTGCAACCTCCACCAGCGCGGTCATGCCGGGCACGCTGCCTGCTGAATGGCGCTTTGCGCTGGTGGCCGCGCACCCAACATCACCGCTTTCGTATTGCGTGAGTCTGTAGCTTTGGTCAGTGGCCAATGCGGAGTACCGCAATGGCCAGGCACCACGAAGCTGTCGCGTAGCTTCGGCCAGCAGCGCGGTCATGCTGGGCGGCCTGTTTTTTGATTGAGCTGCGCTGCGCGCTGTGGGCCAGTCCACCCAACATCACCGCTTTCGGTTTGCCAGCGCTGTGGTGTCAGTTAGTGTGCGCGGCGCTGCTGCGCCCCGCACAGGTGCAGGGGAGGTACATCGCCAGTGCTTCGCAACTGTTGGTCAGTGCGCTGATGCGCAGATATGGTCTCGGCTCGCTGGCGCATCGTGCTGGATCAGCCATCGCCTGCGGCTCGGCCTGGCCGCCGTGTTCGTGGCAGTTGTGGCGCACGCCCGCTACGGCCACCCGCTTCGCTTTTACATAACGCCGCATTGCCCTCAGTGCTCGCCAGTCGCTGCGCTAAAGCTCCGCTTGGTGCCGGTTACCGCTTCGCGCCCTATCGGGTGAAGGCAACAGGCGTTATGCAAAGTGGCCTTCGCTGGAGGCGGTCGCACAGCCGTCGGCGCTTCCCGGTCGCATTCGCGCCCTACGCGCCGCCGTCTGCGCGCCCTTGTGGTGTGCCTGCACCGTGGCATTAGTCAGGCGCTGCGCGCTGCGCTGTCGGTTAGTGGCCTGCGGCCAGTCATTTGGTGTGTGTGCCCCCGCCCACCCTTGTGCTTCGCCGCTGCGCGGCATCAGCCCTGCGCGCTGGTCTGCCCATCCGCCCCCCCCAAGGGGGCTCCCTCAGCCCGCGCGCCTACTTTGTTAGCCTTTGCTATAGCTTTCGTAGCTCGCCACGCACGTAATACGGGGGCTACAGGCCTACGGCCTGTAAGCCAGCGTGATCGCTGGCTCAATCTGTTTATGCCCGTCCCCCATTTCCCGCATCAACGCCCGAGCCAGTTCACTCATCCGGCTGCCCAGTGGCAACTCGCGGCTCTGCAAATGCCCCTGATGATCTGCCCCTGACGCAGACTCTCATCCAGCCCATATTACTGATGACAACATCACTTGCAGATGCAGACTCGTTCTGATAGCATGATTTACATAAGCTGTGCCGTTCCCTCAAAGTTTGCTTGACTGCAGACGCGATGCGCGGCCTATTCCATAAACTAGGGTGAGGTGCAACATGGCGACAAAGGGCAAAGTAGTAGACGCAGCGAAACTGGAATCGGCTATGCCGGGGCTGATCGAAAAGCTAACGACGCTGCAGGCGTCTCTCGATCCTCACGAGAAAGCCATCTTGGCGGAAATATTGACCTCAGCCGCTCAGCACACTAAAAACGTGCAGTCGCATGCCGAAGGTGCTCACAACATCCAGTTTGCAAAGTCGATGTCAGTTCACAGCACTGCTCACCTGCAGCAGTCCTATGTGGACTTGGCCAAGAAATTGAAGCCCTAACGGCGGCTTCGATTTGATGAGTCTGGACAAGCGGCGTCTAGACGCATCCGTGACTTCGTCGCAAGCCGCCAACGAGTTAGGACGTAAGCTTTCAAGTCTGTTCGCGCAGCTCTCGCCTGAAGAAGCGGCTAATCTAAAGACCATTCTTTCGCTTGCCGCAGGTGGCATAGGAGCGAGGCCCGCGCGTCCGCAACAGTCGAGCCTAAGAACGATAGCTACAGCTCTCACGAGGACGCCAGTACTCCATCGAGAATATATCGTCGCCCTAACGCAAGATGATCTCGAAAGTCTACAAATGGAAGCATTGAGAGGTCAGTCGAGCGCACATAGAAACAATGATTGCTGGCTGCTTCACCCTGGCCCAATCGCACAACACACTGTCTACACGATTAACGGTCACTCCCTGCTGAGAGATCTCACTCCTCGGCTTGCGATGTACACGTATTACAGGAACCAGGGCGACCAACTCAACCTGCATGTCGATGACCCTCAGTCTGAGCTAAGTGCTGTCCTAATGATTTCCCATAAAGAGGGCAACGGCGGAAAGACCTCGTGCCTGATTGCAGTTACCCCAGAGGGAGCAGTTAACAAGGTCTACTTAGCTGAAGGCGAGATGCTCATATTTACAGGCTCATCAACTCTCCACGGTCGTCTACCGGTCGGCGAAGCAGAAGAAGTAACCATTCTCGTCATGACTTTCGGTAAGGGGAAATAGAGTGGCCGATAGAAGCAGCGCAACCCTCTTTTTCCCACCCCTAGTCGAGTCGAACTTTGGTGCCTACTACCCGTCCCTACCAGCGCTAAGTAGTATTGCATTGCGGGAAGGTTTTGATCCGACGCAAGTTGATCTAAACAAGCTATTTCTGGATTTCGTCCTCTCACCTGGTCAATTGAACTCGATGGGTCGGGGCGAATTTTTCCTCTCAGATGCTGCCGACCCTGCGGCGACTCCAAGCGCCTATGCGCGGATCGCAGCCAAAAATCGTGCGCGGTTCTTTACTATAGATGAGCGGCAACGGAGCGGCGCTGATGGGCTCGACTTTATCCTAGCGCAGCTATGCGAACCATACCGACTCGATGTGCGCCTGAGTGAGGTGTCCGCCGATTTTCTGGATTCTAACCCCGTCTGTAGCTTCTACACGCAGTGGTTTAAGGCTGCAGTCTTGAGAGAGCAGAGTCTCAATAATAGTTCACTGGTCGCTATTTCAGTGCCAATGGGACCTCAACTCTTGCCAGCACTTCTGCTTTCAAAGCAGGTTCGACAGGTTATTTCTGCACCAATCGTTTTTGGTGGCCCATCGTTTAGTTTGATGAGTTCAGAAGAACTAGAAAAATTTTTGTGCTTGTCGCCTACTGAATCATACATAGTTCAATTTGATGGCGAAACTGCCTTCGGCTCGATGCTCAGGGAATTGAGGCTTGGTGGCAAGAGATTAGAAAATGCGCCGAACACAAGCTACCTGCGTGATGACAAATTCTTTGGAGCGTTTGGCTTTTCCAAGGTGAGCTTTGACGACATACCAGTTCCCGCATATGACCGCGATCTTCTGAAGCGCCTAGAGTCTCCCGTCATCTCAGTAACGCAAGCTCGCGGATGCTATTGGGGTAGGTGCTCATACTGTGACTTCATTGAATTGTATGAAGGTAATCCTTCCTACCGGGGTCGACGAGTGGAATCTTTCGTCGACGAAATTGAACAGCAGATCGCTGCACATAGCATTCGCAACTACTCGTTCGTAACAGAATCAATACCGCCAAGCTTCGCCCGAAAGGTGAGCTCCGAAATACTTAGACGCGACGTTAAAATTACGTGGTCTTCATTTGTGATGGTTGACCATCGCTTCGACGAAGAATTATTTCGTCTGATGAGGCAGAGTGGATGCCAGCGTCTTATTGTTGGCATGGAATCGATGGTCGATCGCGTCCTAAAACTCGTAGAGAAAGCTGGCACAGTCAGGGAAAATATTCGCTTCATGCGCTCGGCAAAAGGGGCCAGCTTGGAATTGTTAGTAAACATAATTCCTGATCTGCCATCGACGACGTACGCGGAATCGATGGCGGCTTTGGAGATATTTCAGAACCATAGTGAATTGATGGGAGAAGTCTGCATCTTCCCGTTCGAAGCAACGCAATCTAGTGCGATTGGGCGCGATCCATCAAAATTTGGCTTGATTCCTGAGGCCGATACCGGAATTCTGGGGCAGGCGCAGTATGCGAACAATCGCCTGAGTTGGAGCGATCCTGCAATGACTGCCGACGAGAGGCAACGAGCACTTAATCAATATCTCAGATTTGCCGCCAGCCACAATCGCAAAGTATTACATTCGAAGAATTGCTCATTGGACTCCATTCCACGAGTTGAGCCTGTCACAGCTCAGATTGATACTGCTTTTCTCGACTTTCATTCAGGACCCGAATATGGCACAGTCACTAATGCAGCTACGGGCATGACAGTCAGCGTCCCGTTAGAGTGGATTCCTATCCTCTCCAAGATAAATCTACCTAGTGTGCTGCAAATAGAATGAGGAATTCCGATGACCGCATGGAGTCTCCACAATCAGTCGCAGTGGGTATAGGTCGCTTGTTTGAGCAGGCAGGCTCTCAAGCCGAGGTCGACAATTTGCGAGCCCTGCTGTGCTCGGCAGTCGAAAGACTTGCGCCACTCCCAGGCGATCAGCGGAATGAGATCGAGACACAGGCTTTTGGCGCCATTGTTGAAGGCCTAAAGCGCTTCGGTCCGGCGGCCCTACTTTTCAAGGGAGGGATTGATTTCCTTGACTTTGCATGTATTCAATCGCTAGCTGTGGAAGCAGCAGGGCTTTTCCCACGTGCCTCGGAGGCACAAGGTCACCTTTACCACCCTGGTGGCGAAGTCGCAAATAGTCTATCGGTAAGTCCCGAGCTTTGCCGTTTCATGCAAGACCTTGTTCCTGAATGCCAACCGACTGGTATTGCGAGTTACGTTTACTACTGTCGGCCGGGCCACGGCATTCCGCCGCATATTGACACAAACATGTTCCTACTAAACGTTCTTATTGTTTTGGAGCACGCTTACTCGGGTGCACCTTCTAACTTGGTCATTTATCCCGACGGACCCACTCCAATAACAGTCAAGCTCGCGCCTGGAGACGTTGTAGTATTTGATGGAGGATCCCTAGTTCATGCGAGAGAGAAGCTCGGCGTCGATGAGAGATTGTCGATCCTAACTATTGGTTTTCATCCTCGGTGACAGAAAATGGCCCTTTGCTTAGGCATACACATTGGCCACGACTCTTCGTGCGCGCTACTGCGAGATGGGTCTCTATTGAGCGCTATTCAGCAAGAGCGCTTAACCAGGAGGAAATATGAGCTCTGCTTTGGGCTAACCAATGAGTTACCGATCAACTATTGCCTAGACGCCGCCGCCGTCCGTCTTCAAGATTTGGACTTCATTTGCTCGTCGTTTCAGTCCGTAGGTCCTGCAGGCACGGGGCTAGGACGAAGACTCATTGACGAGAACTTCAATTTATTCGATCCGTTTGATGAGCGGCACTATGTCATATCGCATCATCTTGCACATGGATATCACGCCTTCGGCATGTCTAGGTTCTCTAGGGCGGCGGTTCTTGTCACGGATTTGTCCGGCTCCGCAACAGTGGCTGGCGCAGATTTCGCACTTCCTTTTAGGCAGTGGTACAGAGACATTGTCGGGCAAAGAAAGTTGCATGCACTTAGATCCGAGACGCTGTCAATATACCGTGGTGGTCCAGGTGGGCTCGAAGTAGTCGAAAAGGAATACGCCCTTCCGCATGTTGCTGGGGACGTTTTCGTCCAATCAGCGGCGTCCCTATATGAAAACGTATCCCGGGGCAACTTATGGCACTTGCAGCGTTGAGCCATGCAAAAGAACAAAGTGCACGGTATTCGATACTTGAGGCCGACAATCAAGGACGCCAAGACTTTCGGAACGACTGGCAAACAGCAGTTCCGGAGTCACCTACGCATGACGATCTGAGGCAGCTTGCGTCAGACGTGCAAGATGCAACTGAGGCGTCCCTCTTGGCTTGCGCGATGCGTGCGAAATCGCTCTCTTGCGAGAGTAGCTTAGTTGTCAGCGGAGGGGTCTTCATGAATATCCCAACCAATACGCGAATCGCTGATTCAGGAGCCTTTGCACGGTACTACGTGGCAAGCGCGCCAGGTGATGCAGGAATATCTATCGGATGCGCAATGTATGCGGAATCACAGCTTGCCGGTAGGCTGTTGCCGTTTGAAATTGGAATCCTTTCAGATAGGCTAGGAAAGTTATATTCAACGGAACAGGAGCTGGAGGCTCTGTCACGATATGCCGGGTTGCTTCAAGTTGTCGAAGGCAGTGTTACGCCTCGAAAGGTTGCAGAACTTGTACATAGCGGAGCAATCATTGCGCGTTCTTCTGGTAGATCAGAGTTTGGGCCGAGAGCATTGGGGGGGAGAAGTATTTTGGCATCGCCGCTTCGCATAAGTTCAAAAACCAAGCTGAATTCGATCAAGAGTCGTCAGGAGTGGCGCCCAGTTGCGCCAACGGTAGCAGATGTGGACTTTGACACTTTCTTTGAAGGCCCGCGGGATAGCCATTTCATGAGTTATGTCCACAAAGTCCGAGAGCCGTTTCGGGGCGCTCTCCCAGCTCTGGGATTGCCAAATGAGTCGGTCCGAACGCAGGTTCTCAAAAGGGAGTGGGACGAATATCTTTTTGAGTTGCTTCAAGAACTTGGTTCTATTTCTGGCTTTCCAATAATCTGCAATACTTCACTCAATACTCGGGGTGAGCCTATTGTCGAGACGCCCGAAGATTCAATACTTTTCTTGTTGCGCTGCAGCGATGTCGATTATTTGCTGCTTGGCAATAAATTGATAGAGCGTGCCAGCGCGCCAAGGGAAATATCTGCGCAAGTCGTTAGATTGAATCCTGAGGCTGAACTGAGCACAATTTTTGTCGGTGGACGGTTGGAATCGAAGGCAACCCTTGGAACTCATAAGACCGCGCTGACATTTTTTGACTATGAAAGACTATTAACTTTGCGCACGGAAACGCTAATAGAAGATGCGCTGCGGTATGGCGATGTGAGTGGCAATGAAGCTTCCTTGAGTTGGCTCCAGAAGTTCATTGGGGAGCGTCTCCTCAACGTCGGACCAATTGAACAATGATTGCAACTCCTAGGCTAGTTTTGGAGCCAATTTCTGTGAAGCATGCTCTTGCATGCTTTCACGACTTTCAAGACCATTCTCTCTACAGTTACGTGCCGCAGGCTGCGCCTGCAACGGTTGCTGAGCTTGAAGAGCGGTACGCATTCCTAGAACAGGCGAAGGCGCCTGCAGGCGAGGTTTGGCTAAATTGGTTCGGAAAAAGCATCAGTACGAAACGGTATGTTTGCTTTGTCCAGGCGACAGTGTTTTTGGAGAAATCGACGGCGCTGATAGCGTATCAAACATTCTTGCCATTTCGGCGCCGAGGCTTCGCAACGGAAGCTTGTCTCGCGGTTATCCAGCACATTCTAGAAGAGTACTCCATAAACTTGGTGGTTGCGGAGATTGATTCCCGAAACGAACCTTCGATCCGACTAGTGAAGTCGATGGGTTTTTTGCAGAGGTCGTTTAAGCCGAATGCGGACTTCTTCAAAGGAATGCCAAGTGACGAAGTCGAGATGGTTCTTGACCTTAGGATGAAAGCACCGCTCTGAGACTCTCGCCTCAAGGGTGTACCAGCACAGGGTTGAAGCTACCCGACAAGGATAGACGGATTGCAGAGCACTTCAACAAGATCACCACTGGATTCCAGTGGATGTTGGTCAGAAGATTTTGCGAAACAGATTTACTCGTCCAGCAACTTATGCAGAAAACCCAGCTTGCGGCCAATGTCGTGGAAGCTGACCTGCACCAGCGCATCATGCTGGCTTTTGATCCGCTGGTAGGTCTTCCAATGCATGCCCTTGGGTTTGTCGCCATCACCATTCAAAATGCCCGCCTCCCAGCCCAGGCGCTTGCGCAGCTTGTCGGCCTTTGTGGATGCGCGGTCGCCTGCGCCTTCTTTCTGCGTGGCGTAGCCCAATCCGCCACACTGGCGACAGGCAACGTATCGGCCCGGCGCGTAGAGCACCGCCACACGCTTGCTGCACCGGGGGCAGGTGAACCAGTGACGCCGTCCGCCCAGGTGGCAGGGCGAGGTTTGCGTTTGTACTCGCTGCTCGACCACTTCGCCAGTGCTCTTGATGCGGTAGGACAGCACCACGGTCTGCAATTCCACCCGGATGCTGATGCCAGCCACCTGTCGGTCGTTAACCAGCCACTGCCAGCTAAAGCTATTGCCCGGCATAAGCAAACCCTTGCGGGTGATCTTGCGAATGTCCAGCGGCATGGAATCACTGGTCTCCGGTTTGCCGCTGTAGCTGCTGCGCCGCCCGCTGCCGCGTCCACCCATTTTTAGTCTCCGGTTTTTGCCGAAATCATTTGGCAAGTTGGACAGGTGTTGCGACCTGAGAACGCATGAATCTCGCCGCAACCCGCATGGATGCTGAGTTCATAACGTTTTGCGTTGTGCTGAAAAGTACGCATGCTTTTACGGCACGCGGTGGCTTCTAAGGTCTTTCAACTTGATCAGCATGGCCAAAGTGCGCTCAAACTTGCGGTCCAGGTGCGTTTCGTAGCGGGAAAGCTTCTCTAGCCTGTAAGCCTGCAGCCCTTCGCCAATGGTTTGGTTGACGATGGCGTCGTGGTGGCGGGATTCTTTTTCTTGTTGATGGCACAGGGGAGACAGGTGCTCTGTGATGAAGCAGGCCAAGCCCTCGGCATCGGCGGCGTATTCCTCTTCCTCCACGTAGCTGTCCCACCAGTCTCGTGAGTCGGGCAACAGGGCGCGCAGGGCTTTGTCATAGGCGCGGTTGCCACCTTTGCGCAGGATGGCGCCGGCCTTGTTGGTGGCGTCCAGGTCGTGGCGGGCAGCGCGCTGGCTTTCGGTCACGTCTTCGGGTTTTAAATCCATCAGGTCGCGAATGTCGGTGCCTTCGCCCGACAACCCCATTTCAAACGGTGCTGCTGCCGGTATCACGGTCTTGGCACTTCGGGCCGATTCTTTCAAGCCCTTGTTGATGGTGGCACCTTCGGCTTGCAGTACCCGGCGCTTGCGCCAGATCACGCTGGCCAACTCTTCAATTAAATGCTGCTCGGTGGCACCGGCGGGCAGGTGCTCGTCCATCAGCGAGTTGACCAGGCTTTCATAGTCGGCATGGCTTTCGTGGCTAAGCACGGTGTAGCGGCTCAGGATGCCGTGCTTGAGGGCGTTGAAGCGGACGACTTCGTAAGCTTGGGGGCTGGGGTCGGCTATTTCGGCAGTTTTTTCAGTGGCGGTCGTGGTCATCTTCGGTTCCTTGGGGTGTGGATGTGGGGTGCGCAGTGAATCCGTCACAGCGCTGGAGTTGCATCACCAGATCAGCGGGCAGTTGCGCATCACGCGAGCGGATAGCGACACCGGCGGCCTGCCAGTTACCACAGCGCCATGACCCAGCCCCATGCCCCGCAAAGTGGCAGCACTCCAGGCAAACGCGCCGGTCGTCTTGGTCACGGTCCCGCACTACCAGCTTGTCAGCCAGCGTTTCGCCATCGTTGCAAGTCAAGCCCTTGTCGGTGAACCGGCGCAGGCGCACCGAAAGGGTAGCGATCTCCGCGCCGTTCATGGCCGATGAATGCGGCCAGCACCAGCGGTCGGGGTCTTCGGTCACTGCAATGGAAGAATCGTGTTTTTCCAATACGGCAGGGGATGGCACTGCCAAAACTGTCGAAAGTCGTTCTAGCTTTGTAGAAACGGCCTCGGTAGCTACTGCCGAAACTGCCAAAAGTCTCGCAACAGCGGTTTCGTCAGTTTTGGCAGTACCACCCTGGCCCGTTCGTGCAATTGCTGCCTTTGCCCGTTCGGCCCAAGTGATCATTTCGCCACCTTTTGATCTGGGGTTGATGTAATAGCGAACCGTCGGACGGCCCAGCGTGTTGATGCCGTCCTGACTCTGCACATGGCCGTTTCCCTCCAGGATGGCCAGCGCGCTTTCGGCTTGCAGGGCGGTGGTGACGCCGGACCATTGCTTGCGCACCATGTCGCGCACCGTGAAACCGTCTTCCAACTTGCCCTCGGCCAGTCGGCGGCTGACCATACGGGCGGTGGTCACTTTGGCTGCCTCAACCAGCCCATAGATGCGCCGCGCATGGCCGGTCAGGTACTCGCACCACGCGGCTGCGCGCAGTGCGCTGGTGGCCGTTACCGGGCCGATGGAGCCTTCTGCCAAGTGCAGGATCAGGGCGATAGAGCAGAACAGCTTTTCAAACTTGCCAAAGTGCTGCTGCATCAATGGGTTTTGTTCATGGGCGATGTGCACCGTGTGCAGCTCGGTGCACCACTCCACAAAGATGTCCTGCGCGGCATCGTCAAAGCAAAAGTGCGGCAGCTTCACAAAGTCATCATTGGGCGTTGCACCGTCTTGCACGGGGTCGAAAACGGCCAGCCGGTCAAACAGGTCACGCACCGCCTCGCGAGCGCCCTTGACCGGGTAGCGGTCGCGCCATTCCCATGGGACTGCGTTGGGGTACACCATCACCTGAAAACGTTGGATGCGGCCGTCGTTGTCCAGTGAGTTGGTGATGCCCGCCAGATAGCGTTCCAGTAATTCCGGCTGGATGCCGCCGAAAACCGAAATACACAGGTTTTTGATGTGCAGGCTACCGCGCCCGATGCGGTCAATGTTGAAGCTGCCGGTGCCGTTCCAGCCCTCCAGATAGAAAGCCTTGTCGCCTTCCTTTCCTTCTTTTTTTCCCACGAGGCCAGTAGGCCGATCAACTCGTCCCGGTAGACTAGCATGCCCTGCGGGTTGTGCACCAGCAGGTCACCGAGCTTTTCCACGGTGGAGTCGTTGGATTTGAAGCGCCGCTCTTTGGGTTCTTCCGGCGCTTGCAGGTCTTGCAAGTCCGCAATGGCGGCGTTCATTTTGAGGTGGTCGCCTTTACCGCCTGCGGCCTTCTTCATGCTGGCCTTGACAGCCGACTGGTGCGCTTCAAAGGCTGCGGTTTCGGCGGCAAATATCTTCTTGGCGTTCTCCAGTTTTTCGGCTTCTTTGGCTTCCAGCCGATCCAGAAAGCGCGTCACCGTGCCCAGTGCGGGTGACTTCTTGGAAGACGGATCACCCACAATGCCGCCAAACAGATTCGGGGTGACGATCCAGTCGTCCCGGCGCTTGGGCTTGATACCGCAGCGCGCGCCGATGACCGAGCCCAGGCAGACGATCAGCGCCGCAGCGATGTAGTCCGGCGAACAAGGCATCCGGTCGGCCTCGTCCAGCACGAAGTCTGCCAGTGTTGCGGGCAGCAATGTCTTGGCGTCAAAGGCTGGCGCAAGGGGAAGATCAGTTTTGATCTCTTGTGGCGTTGACCATGTATCAAATTGGCCTGTAGCCCTCGTATCACTTGCGCAAGCAGCTATTGAATTGATAGCGGAGTCAATGCACTCCTTAACTGCGTCGGGTCCCGCCGATAGGTGCAGGTCGTTGAAGTCGGTCATGTTGTTCATACTGCTGCCGCCTTAAACACCGGCACGGCCAGGGTGGCACCCGTTGCTTGTACTGCTGCCGTGGCTTTCGTCATTCCAGGGTTGCCGGGGGTCTGGTGGTCGTCGTCAGCGGCGATGATGATTTTGAGAGCGGGGTACTTGCTGCGCAGTGCCACGGCGACCGCTTCAAGGTTGCCCGCATTGAACGCGACCGCGACGGCATGGCCGGTGCATTCGTGGATGCTTGCGCCAGTGGCAAAGCCCTCGCACACGATAAGTGCGCCCTTGGGTTTGCCGATACCGAAATAGCAGCCTTTGACCCGGCCGCCCGACATAAACATCTTCGTGCCGTCCGGCGCAATGGTTTGCAAGCTGTGCACAATGCCTGCCGTGTCACGCATCGGGATCAACAGCTTGTCACCCTCGATCTTTGCGCCATGGGGCTGGATGCCTTTGCGGGTCAGGTAGTCGTGCTGAATACAGGGTGTGGCTGCTGTCCAGCGCTTGAGTGCGTCGGCTGCTGCCAATTGCTGGCGCTGTGCCAGGTCGTCTTCACGCTGGCGCTGCATGGCCTTGACGCGCTCACGGTGCGCAAACCTTTCCGCGTCGGTCATGGACGTGTCGGTCTTGCTGCACCAGTTTTGCGTAAAGCCCTCGCGCCAGTCGCCAAACGCCCCTGCGGCGATGCCGTCGGTGTGCAGCATGTACCAGCCGTTTTTATGTGTGGGTTTGCCGCTGGTGCTGAAACGGTGGATTGCGCCGTCGTCAATGATTTCAGTCGGTGGTGTCAATCCCGCTGCTGCAATGGCCAGCCTGAATTGATCGATCAGGTCGTTCATACACACCCTTTCAATGCAACACCCAATAGGATGGCAACGGCATAAGGCGCGGACTGGATTAGCCAATAGGCGAGGGCATGTAGAGCGTCTTTCATGGCTACAGCCCCCAAGCTGCCATCAGGTCTTTGCGCTTGGTGTGCAGCGACTGGACCAACTCGCGGATTTGGGTATCGGTCTTGCCCGAGATGCGCGCCGCATTCAGCGCCTCAATTTCATTGGATGGCCAGCCAACGGCGCGCGGCCCCAGGCTGACGGGTTTGGTCCACAAGCCCTGCGTAATGCGCAGGTAGATGGTGGAGCGGGAGTAGCCCGATTGGGATTTGGCGGCAGGGATGCGCAGGATGGTGGTCGTCATGTTGGGTCCTCTTTGACGGGTATGGAACAAACTCAGACGCAAGTTTGGTTGGGCGTTTTGGGCGATAAAAGGCACGCCCGGCGGCGTGCTGAGAATCACTTTTCAGAGGGGAGTGGGGCCTTTTCGCCCGGAACAGAACAGCGCGAATCTGCGCTTCACCAGAGGGGAAAACTGGGCGAAAACTTTCCGCCCAACTATTTCAATATTTCTTGTCTGTCGAAGCAAAACAGGGTAAAACATGCACTTGACGGAATATTCCACAAAGGCTATATTTACGGCATGACTTGGGATGTTGAATACACAGACGAATTTGGTGACTGGTGGGCCAGCCTGACGGAAGACGAGCAAGCGTCATTGGCCGCGTCGGTGCAGTTGCTGGAAGCGCGGGGGCCATCACTGGGGCACCCGCACAGCAGCGGCATCAATGGCTCCAAGCACGGGCATATGCGCGAGCTGCGCACCCAACATGGCGGGCGACCGTTTCGCACGCTGTACGCATTTGATCCGCGCCGCATGGCAATTCTTTTGATTGGCGGCGACAAGACGGGCGACAACCGTTGGTATGACGTGCATGTGCCGATTGCCGACCGGCTGTATGACCAGCACCTGGACCAACTTCGACGTGAAGGAGAAATTGATGGCTAAAAAATTTACAGAACTGCGCGCAGGCATGAGCCAGGCCGCACGCGAAAAGTCTGACGGCATGGCCCGGCAGATGTTGGCCGAGATGCCACTGAACGAACTGCGCCAAGCCCGTGGCCTGTCTCAAAAGATGCTGGCCGAAGTGCTGCATGTGCAGCAGCCGTCGATTGCCAAGATCGAAAAGCGGACCGACATGTACCTGTCCACCCTGCGCAGCCATATCGAGGCGATGGGCGGGGAGCTGGATGTGATTGCGCGTTTCCCGGACGGGTCGGTCAAGATCAACAACTTTACCGATTTGGGGGCGGCCACTCCGCTCTGATTGGTGACGGTTACCAGCTAGGCACTCAGGCCAGCATGTTCTTCTTGATGGTGCTGGCGTTGCGTCCGAGTGGGTTTATCTGCGTGTCTTTGGCAATCTGCTTTGAACACCAGACATCCGATTTGCCGGGGTACTTGCGTTTCATTGCCCGGTAGGCCTTGCGCCAGCCTTCATACATGGCCTGCGTGTCATGTTTGCCTACCTCACGCTTGGCCGTGCTGGGCGTGTAGCGCACATCCGTCGTGGCGGCGCTGTCCACCAACTGGTTGACCATCAACACATCAACGGAATAGACCCCGTTGGCATAGCCAATGAAGTCGGCCAAAGGCAAAGCATTGCCCCCAGCGACCAAGGCCAATGCGCCATTGACTTGCAGGCAAAGCATCTGGCTGCGCTTCTTGCCCGTGGCGATTCCAATTTCCCACAGGTTCGTATCACTCCCTGGCTTGACTGCGTTGCGGATGCCAGCGGACTCGGCCACAAACCCGCATACCGCTTGCACGCTGCACCGCCATTGCGTCAGTCTATCCAGAGGAACGGCTACCCGGTTGATGTCGCTGCGATTGTCGCAAACAATGAACGCGGCGGCGTTGCCTGTGGTGGCGGGCGGCGTATGCACCGGCATCATGCATTCGCGCTCACAGCCGGGGCACACTGCGCTGGCGGCTGCGTGCGCCTTGGCGAGCAGTTGCTGCTTCTTCAGCGCCGCCCAGGCATCGGGTGGCCATTGATTCAATTCATGGGTGTTGACCAAGATGGCACCGCCCGGCACGGCCGCCAGCCGCTCCAGCAGTTCAATCAAAACGGCTTCGGCTGTCATGCCCCAGCAACAGTGGGCGTGGCAGTGTCTGAGGCGGGTTCAGGCTCTTTGGGCTCAATCCCCGACGCTTCCAGCATATCGCGCAGCTTCAAATCCAGCTCGTCATACTTGAGCGAACACGAGTTGGGGTGACCAATGCGAAAGGACACCGCCTTTGCCGGGTTGTCACCGTCGGTCACATAGGCCGTCAAGTCCACCTGGGTGACGTTGTACAGATGCAGCGGGACCGATTTGCCAATCTCATCAAGCAAGTCGTATACGGCATTGGGCTTTTCGGTGGGGTCAGCCTCCACCGTCAGGCGGTTACCCTTCTTGCTGCGATCCGAAAGGCGCAATTTCTTCACCAGCACCTTTTCTATGCCGCTGCCCACAGCAGGTGTGAAATTGAAGCTCTTCTGGCTCAAGGGCGCGAGGGCGTAGACCCGTTCGTCTTTTGGGTCCGGTGGCAACTCCGGCAGCTTGAGAATCTCCACGGCAAGCATGCCTTGCAATGGCACGATAGCCTTGAAGGAGCCACGCAAGTTCAGGTCCAGCGAACCCTCTTTTTGGGAGTAAACAAACACCACTTCAAACGCCGGGTTGTGCGGGCGGCGGTTAAACGCGCCGTCTACCCACTCAACACTTTGCTGCGAATAGTCTTCGGGGTAGGCAAAGAAGTAATCCAGATCGCCCCGGCGCAGGGGCTCCACCACACAGTTTTTGCCGCGCCCCTCCGTCTGGTGAAAGTAGGCGCGTATCTTGTCTTCCAGAGCCCTGATGCTGGCCGCATCCACGGCAGCGTCAACATGGGGCAGGTTCTTGCGTTTGCGCCAATAGGGCAGGGTATCGGCATGGTAGAAGCGCGTGGCACCTTTCCAGTAGGCATTGTGGTCCAGGTAGGTGACCATGGCGCGCTCGTAGTGGTTGGCCAGAGCGGCCAGCTTTTCCACAAACGCGGTGTGGGCGGCAGGGTCACCGCGCAGGTGCCATGCGGCTTCGTCCATGATGGCCCGAAAGCCCTTTTCGCAGCTCATCTCAAAGATGTCCCGAAACTCAGCTTCCATCGCATGGCGATGCGGCTCTGCCAAATACAGCCACGCCCCGAACTGCTCCCCCGGCTTCGCCTTTGCCGTGGCTGAAAAATCGAACGCCCCACACGCTTCTTGCCCCGCAAAGTAGCGGGCCAGCAAAGCGTTGGGCATTTGCCTGAAGAAGTCTTTGGTCGAATAGTGACGGGCCATGTTGTCTCCCTGCTAAAAGCGTGAAACAGCGTTAAGCCAACGCCATCGGACGCCTCTGAGCTTTGTTGTACAGTGCAGTATATCCACAGTACATATGCTGTAAGGGGTAACACCATGGCCACCACCAAAACAACCACACTGACTTTTCGTATTGAGCCAGGGCTGAAAGACGCCGTGCGCACTGCCGCTGAGCTGGAACACCGAAGCATTGCTAACATGATTGAAATCATGATTCGGGAACATTGTTCCCGGACCGGTATTGCGATAGTCGAGCCAGGCGCTGCGGTGGCGGCAAGCAAGCCCCGCAAGCGCAGCTAGTAAGTCATTCACAGACAAACCCAGGGAACAACAAAAGAGCATGAACACCAAAGAACTCATAGACCGCATCTTCAAAGAGCCCGGTGTCAAATTCGAGCTGACCGAGTTTGAGAATCTGGGCAAGCCGATTCACCAAATCATTGACATTTATCCGAAGGCGGTGACCACTGGAAAAGATGCGGGGAAAACCAAATACTTCTTGAAAAGCTTCATCCCGTTTTCCACTGGTAACGAAGAAGTGCAGGTGTATGTCGAGGGCGGCAAGTCAGCACCCGAAGAGATCGTGCGGCAGCTATGGGTCTACAAACTGCAACACCAATACGGTTACAAGGCGGATGAAATCGACCTTGAAAAGGGCGTTCAGTTCGGCACCGAGGTCGGCACCAAAGCGGCGGACATCATTGTCTATACCGACGCGACCAAGGTCACGCCAAAAATCATCGTCGAGTGCAAGAAGCCAAAACGCAAGGACGGCATCGAGCAGCTTAAGAGCTATATGAACGCCAAAGGCGCGCCGGTGGCGGTGTGGTCCAACGGGGCCGACAGCATCATTCTGTACCGACCCTACCCGGCGCAATTTGACGACACGCTGTTTGACATCCCCAAGCGTGGCGAAGGCCCCAAGGATGTTCTCGAAGCGAAAAAAACCCTTCTGCAACTGAAGAAAAACTTCGACTTCAAGAAAATCGTGCAAGACCTGGAAGAGCTGGTCTTGGCTGACAGTGGAAAAGGACGAATTCAACGAAATTTTCAAGCTGATCTTCGCCAAGATTTGGGACGAGAAAGAGGCTTTGGAAAAGCGTCCGAATAAGGTGGTTGAATTCCGCAAGGCGCTTGACCCCGATATTACCTACGACCGCATCAACAACCTTTTCCACAAAGCGTGCGAAGAGTGGCCAGGCATCTTCAAAGAAGGCGAGGACATTGAACTGGCCAAGCGTCACCTACAGGTGTGCGTCGGCCCGGTGGAGGGTGTGCGATTGATGGGCTCAAACCTGCGCATCATGGACGATGCCTTTGAATACCTGTTGCCGACCGAGGCCAAGAAGAAAAAGGGGCAATTTTTTACCCCGCGTCACGTTGTCGAAATGTGTGTGCGCATGTTGAACCCCACGCGCACCGAGTACGTAATGGACCCGTCTTGTGGCTCCGGCGGCTTCCTTTTGCATGCCATGGACTGGTGCTATCCGGCGGCCGACAATGAGCAGCGCGAACTTCGAAAACATAGATATGCAGGCAAGTATTTATGGGGCATCGATTTCGAGCAACGGGCGGCCAAGACTTCGAGGGCTTTGATGCTGATTGCAGGTGACGGTCACACCAATATTTTTGGCCCTGATGTCAGCAGCCTGGACCCTAAGACCTGGTACGAGACCGGTTCCGGTCAGGCCCTGATGAATGACTTGCGCAAGGCTAAGCTCACCGCCAAGAAGATTCCGGAAGACGAGCCATTGACGGATGACGACAAGGCTTGGGAGTTTTTTGACGAACTGAAGTTCGACGTTATCCTGGCCAATCCACCTTTCGCAGGCGAGATGAAGGACCGCAAAATGCTCGTGCATTACGAGCTGGCAAAGCCCGCACTCAAGCGCGCGGGTGACGACAAACAGCCGAAGGAAGAGCGCGACGTGCTCTTTATCGAGCGCATCCTGAAAATGCTCAAGCCAGGTGGGCGTGCCGCCATCGTCTTGCCGCAGGGCAAGTTCAACAATTCGTCGCTGGCGTTCATCCGCGAGTGGATTCTGAAGAAGGCCCGGTTGCTGGCGGTGGTCGGCCTGCATCCCAATACCTTCAAGCCGCATACCGGCACAAAGACATCGGTGTTGTTCATCCAGAAGTACACACCAGACCAGCTCGCGACAATTGCCCAGGTGCATGACAAGGTCGCGGGTGCCTGCCCCGATTACGAAGCCCTGATGAAAGCGGTGTTGAAGGACCACGAGGCCGCAGGCGATGTGCCGGACGAGGCCATTCCCGAGGCGGTCGCGGACCTTATCACTGAAGCTTTCAGCGAGCCTGAAGCCGAAGACGGGGCCAAAGAGAGTGCAGAGGATGAACAGGGCGAATCCGCAGAGGAAGACAGCCAAGAGACTGACGACCAAGACCGAATTGCCGTCGCTGAAGAAAGGGTGCACGACCTAAAGGCTGTGCTGCTCCGCGCCAAGCAGCGGCTGATTGACCTGGAAAGTGACGGCGAAGCTCTTGCGCTGAAGCAAGTACAAGAACTTGAAGCCCTCAAGGCTCACTGGACCGGTGAAAAAGGCGCGCTGCGTGTGCAGGTGAAGGAAGTTCAACAAACGTACAAAGTGGATTTGCAGAAGTTGAAGGAGGCTCGCAAAGAGCAGCAGAAGGCGTTGAAGGCGGAAGTCAAAGCACTCGATAAACAAATACCCCAAGCCGAGACTGCCCTGAGTCTGCTGAGCAATCGCGGCAAGCTGTCGCTGATTCTTGCTGACGATGACTTGATTGGAACGCTAAAAGAGCGCTGGATTGCCGCCGAAGTTGCCAAACAACTTGACTACCCGATCTTCATGGCGGTGAGTGAGCGCGGTGGCAAGGACAATTCTGGCGACTACAAATACCAACTGGATGATCAAGGCAGCCTAGTCGAATTTCCGGACGGACATCCGCAAGAGGGGCAGACTGTTGTAGACCAGGATTTGGTGAATTACGGACTGCGTACCGAAGATTTGACCGACGCGGCCACCATCTCGGATGACCAGTTGTGTATTGCTGAGGCATTCGTGCGGTTTGCTCAGGAGCAGAAGTTCAGTTTCTGGGGAGGCGAGTAATGGCTTCTTGGACCGCAGTCATGGCTTCGTCTGTAGTAGCAGAGGACAGGTTTGACGGGGAATTTTTCAGTCCCGCGTATCAACAGTTAGATGAGGAATTGTCAAGAATATCAAGAGTTGATACCTTGGGACGAATTACGCACTCCCTCAGGAAGGGGATCTTTGACATATCCCCAAATCGGTATCGTGACAACGGGATACCGCTTGTTCGCACTCAACAAATCAAGTCCCCGCTGCTATCCAGAGATTCGATGGTCTATATCGAAGTCGATGATCATGAAAAACACTTCAGTAAAACAGAATTGATTGCCGGTGATTTGGTTTTCACAAAGATCGGTGCGGGTATTGGCGATGTGGCCGTACTTCCTTCGGATTTTGATCGATACAACTTCAGTCAAAACGTAGCGGGGGCATCGGTAAATCAGGGAAAGGTTGATGGCCACTATCTTCTCGCATATTTAGCGACGAAGTGGGGGCGCCAACAACTTCTTCGTTACATGATGCCATCGGGACAAGGAAAACTTGAGCTACGAGACATAAAGAAACTTAGGATCGCGCGCTTTGAAAGTGATGAAGTTGGGATCGCAGAACTAGTCGTCAAATCAGAGAAAGCCTTACGGGAAAGTCGCACAAATCAGATCGAAGCACAACATCTCCTCGAAGCCGAGCTTGGGTTGGATAAGCTGTTAATCCAGAAGCCGGTGGGTTACACCGTAAATTTCAGTGACTTGGAAAGCTCGCGTCGATCAGATGCTGAGTTTTTCCACGTTGGATACGAGTCGTTTCTTGCTGCGGCAAAAAATTTCAGGTTGGGCTGGCAGCCGCTCCGAAACGTTACAAAGCAAACAACTCCGAATTTCGATGGGCGCAAGGAAATTGTCGATGTTTCGTATATTGAAATTGGCGATGTAAGTGTAAGCAACGGTAGCTATCAGACGAGTATGGTTGCCCCGAAGGACTTGCCTGCAAACGCGAAGATTCAGTTGTCCGGAGGCGAAATCCTGATTTCCTTAGTCAGGCCAACTCGCGGCGCTATTGCCATCGTCGACGATGAACTGACACACACTACCGTATGCAGCGGTGCCTTCTTTGTCTGCACCGCAAAAGAGGTAAGTCGCCGAGAAATCATCTGGCTATACCTGCGATGCATGAAAAGCGTCTTTGAGAAATATTGTGGTGGCACGTCATATCCGACGATCGATAGCCGATACATCGCCCGGTTCCCCGTCCCGCTGTTTGATGACGCACTGGCACGTCGAGTTCAGGAGCTTGTCGTGCAATCGAAGAACGCGCTGAGCGAATCCGTGCACCTACTCGACCAAGCCAAAGCCCGCGTCGAAAAACTCATCGAGGAGGCCGTAAAACCATGAACCTTTCCAATGACGACGCGCGGATGCTGGAAGAGTTGTGTCAGCAGCACAGCGTTAGCCCTGACAAGGTATTAAAGTTGCTGGACGCCGTGCGCGACTACGAGTTCAAGGACCGGCGCACCGGCGTACGACGCCCTGCGGGAGATTCTCAAGAGTCAGCCGGAGCGTCCAGCATGAATGACGGTTACGAAATCGCTCGCTTCGTCAAAGACCCGAGCCTGCTGGTAGAGCTATGCCGCGAGGTGATCGACCAGCTTGATGCCAGCTCAGAAGACACCGCCGTTGCCGAACAAGAAGCCCAGTTGCGCGCCATTGCAAAGGCGGTTGGTCAATTGAAAGTCTGGCGTGGCTGTACCTGACCCGTTGCGTGCAGAAAAGACGCGATTGGCGGCCTCGCTGGCCTTGCATACCGATGCAAAACAGGCGTTGGCGCAACTGGCGGATGAGTTTCAAGACATCTTGAAAGACTTGCGTGAAAGATTGGGCCAAGACGCTAGCGCACCCAACGCTAAGCCCCGTGCCAAACGTTCGAAGTTGCCCAAAACTCCCCAAAAGGTTTTGCGGGAAGGCATTTTGGCCGCACTGAGGAAGTTGGGCGGTAGCGCTCGTTCGTCTGACGTAATAACGGAGATGGCCAACCAACTGAAGGGCCTGCTCTTGCCTGGTGACGATGTATGGCGCGACGCGACCAATGAACCTGCCTGGCAAAACAATGCCAAATGGGAACGCTTTCAAATGACACAAGACGGCGCACTGCGCCGTGGTTCACCGCGTGGAATTTGGGAACTGAATGAGGAGGGGCAATGAAATTTCGGAAATTGACGATAGAGAATTACAAGTCGTTCCAGTTCGCTACTGAGATTGCTTTTCCGGTGGGGGAGGATGGCCGCAGCATCTTCTTGATTGGCGGCATGAATGGCGCGGGCAAGACATCCATCATGGAGGCGGTGACTTTCTGCCTGTACGGTGGCAAGGTTGACGACATTTACCGCAACATCAACCGCCGCGAAAAAGCCAAGGCCAATGCCAATGTGGCCTTTGAGATCGTCATCGAGATGGATGATGGCTCGGAGCTGGTTGTCAAACGCTCTTGGACGGCTGGCGCAGTGAGTGACCCCAAACCGCGCGACTTGACCGAGCGGCTGGTGGTGGTGCGCGACGGAAAGCGTGTTTCTGTGCAGAACCAGGAGATTTGGCAGGACTTCATTCGCGCAGCCATTCCGCCGGTATCACGCAGTTCTTTTTCTTTGACGGGGAAAAGATTCAGGAGATTGCTGCAGATGACCATTCAGAGGTGCGTCTGAAATCTTCGCTGGAAGCTGCGCTGGGGATTCAATACATCAACCGGCTGGCAAGCGACATCATTTACATCAAGCAGGAAGAGCGCAAAGGCTTCGTTGAGATCTCTGATGAGGACTTGGAGTTCAAACAAAGCGAGCTGAAGCGCGAGAAGAGCAAGCAGACACGCAAGGGCCAGGAGCGGGACGGGTTGCAGTCTGAGCTGGGCGGATTCCGGGCGCAGTTGGATGAATCTAAAAAGCGCTTTGAGGCGACATTTCATGCTGCGCCTGAGTCGCGCGAGGTGATGCGCGAACAGGAGAAAAAGCGTGTGCTGGCCGCCAACCGACTGGCGCAGGTGGAAAGCGAGATTCGCGGTTTGTGTGAAAAGGCGCTGCCCTTCAGTATCGCGGGCAAGCTGTTCGATGGCATACGGCGGCAGATTGATGCTGAGCGGGAGTCTGCCAGCGGCGAGGCAATCAAGGAAAACGCTGCTGTGCTTGCGAAACGCATTGTGCGGGTAGTTGAAGAGCCTGAACCGATCTATACCGAAAAGCTTTCGGCTGATCGTATGGCTGAACTTGAAAGTCGCATTTATCGGATGCTGAAAGAGGGCGATCACAATGCCGACGTGGCCAAGGTGCTGGACCTTTCGGACCGTGATGCCGCGCGGGTATTGAACCGAATGGAAGCACTGGAAGGCAGCGACGTGTTTCTGCTCAAACCCCTATTGGAGGAAGTGCGCGGTTTAGAAGCGCAGTTGCGGCAGTTTGAGGGCGTTGCCCAGGGTGGCGCACTGACGCCCACTGAGCGCGATTTGTTTGACGAATTGCAAGGCATGATGGAGAGCTGTTCGACGCAGATTGGGCGCAAGACCGAACAACTGCGCCTTGTGGAAGAAGACATTCTGGCTCTGGACAAGCGCATTGCTGACATCGAAGTGGAAATCGAGAAACTTTACGAAAAGCACAATGTCTCGAAGGAAAAGGCAGATTTCATCGAGGAGTGTGATTCGATTGCCAGCGTGTTGAATCAGTTCATCGTGCGATTGCGCAAGAACAAGGTGCATTTGCTTCAAGAAAAGACTTTTGAGATGTACCGGCTGCTCTCCAGTCGCAGCGGTTTGATCAAAGACATATCCATCGATGACAAGACCTACGAGGTAAAAATCACCGACCGCAACGGCCACGAAATTCGCAAGTCGGCGTTGTCGGCTGGCGAGAAGGAAGTATTTGCCATATCGCTCTTGTGGGGTCTGGCGCAGACCAGCGAACTAAAGCTGCCAATCATCATTGACACGCCTCTATCGAGGCTGGACAGCACGCACCGCGACAACATTGTGAACAACTATTTTCCGAACGCGGGTGAGCAGGTCATTATTCTTTCGACCGACACGGAAATCGATGCCAATTACTACCGATCACTGAAGCCACGCTTGAGCGGCGCGGCGAGCCTGGAGTTTGATCAACGGCAGGAACTGACTACTTTCCGGCAGGGGTACTTCTGGGAGAAAAATAATGGCTGACCGCCTTTACACATCAAGCGAGGCCGATGAGGTCCTGAGCGCCCTGCGTTTTGAAACCAAGTTGGAAAAGGCAACCTTGGCCCGAATTGCATTCACACTTTCACTGGTGAAAGATGGCGCGGCTGTTTCGCCCAGCCCCAGCTTCAGCGGGGGGGAGTTAAAGCGGCCAACGTTCATTGCAGAAGACGAAGTTTTCTTGCGGACCCTGATTGCCCATACCTATGGCAAGCGGGAGTTCAGTGAAGACGAGTTCTTTTCAAACCGATCCATCGTCAAGAATCACATCGACAGCGGTGCCGCACTGCTGGCGAAGATGTTTCAGGAAACCGGTCGCAGCGGGGATGCGCTGATTCAGCGCCTTAGCGGGCTGGACATATTTATCGGCCGCACCTTATTGCATCGGACCGAGCTAATCATGGAGCTCAACAACACGACAAAGCATGCCAATTCGCATTTGGCCATCATGGGCAAGCCCGGCGTCGGCAAGACCCAGTTCTTGCTCAAAATCCTGACCGACATTCGCATCCAGTCGAATTTTCAGACGAATTTCATCTACTTTGATTACAAGGGCGATGTGGTGGAAAACGCGCGATTCTTGGAGCTAGCGCGTGTGCAACCTTTTCGACTGCTTCAGGGTGGGCAGTGTCTACCAATCAATCCGTTCATCTTGCCTGCGTATGATGAACATACCATCAATGTGTCTGCACGGGAAAAAGCGGAAAGCTTTGCGTCGATCAACAGCAAGCTTGGAGTGGTGCAGAAAGGTGCACTGACGGAGGCGATTCGGGCATCCTATGCAAAACGGGCAAGTTCGCCAACACCCTACCCAGATTTCCCCGACATCCTTGAAGCGGCCAATGCGGCCTACGAGGAAGACGGCAAAAAGGACGATAGCCTGATTGAAGTATTGCGCGATTTGTCCGACTTTGACTTGTTTTGGCGGCACGGCACCGAAGGTGCGCCAATGGACAGGGTGTCAAACCGCACCATGTTGATTGACGTGCATGCGATGCCGGTCCTGAAAGAGCTGGTCGCTTACCTTGTCATCGAGCGGCTGTACAAAGAAATGGCGACGCTGCCTGATAGCCCGGTAACAGAAGGTCGCCGGACCATCAGAACCATTCTTGTTATCGATGAGGCCCACAACTACCTGGGGCAGAAGAACATGTTTCTTCAGCGCATCATCCGTGAAGGCCGCTCAAAGGGCGTTGTGGTGTTCTTCGCCAGCCAGTCACCCAACGACTACCAACAAAAGTTTTTCAACTTTCAAGAGTTGCTTGAATTTACCTACATTTTTCAGTGTGACGGCGTGGCCGCTGGTTCAGTGCAAGACATTCTTGGTTGCAGCGCCAAAACGGCGAAGGAGTTGCAGACAGAGATTGCGCGCCTGGAACCTTGGCAGGTAATTGCCCGAAGCCAAGCGAAAACCGAGGATTTTGTGAAGTTCACGGCTGAGGCGTTTTACAAAAGCTACTCGTAGCGAGGGCTATATCGGTAGCACTTGGACTTGAAACCTAGCATTCATGTGGGTTGCAAGACTTTATGTGAATGACTCCGTTGCCAAGGAGGGGGACAATTTGTCCCCCTCCTTTAGCGTTTGATACTGCGGATGATTAGGCTGTCAAGGTGGCTAGCCTTTGGCCAAGGGCATCAAACGCCTTGACCTGTTCAGCCTCGCGCCGGTCTTGGATGTAGACGCCACTCATGCCCTGCTTGATGTGGTTCTCGCATTCGTTGATCACGTCGTTGGAGATGCCTAGTTGACTCATCAGGGTTGATGCGGTGCGGCGCAGATCGTGCGCGGTCCAGCGGCCACCTTCCAGCACCAGCGCATCAACAGACTTGGTTCTGTTTTGCAGGCGCGCGCTTTTGCTGCTCTGGCGGTCAGCCAGTTGCTTGCCGAAGGACTTGATACACACCGGCCCCGTGCCACGGCTGTCGGGAAAGACCCATGCCAAGGGCTTGCCGGTGACGCGATCCGCTTCGCGCAGGGTGGCTAACTCGGTGAACTGCTTTACGGCGAAGTCGCTCAGGTGGATCAGGTGATCGCGTTGGTTCTTGGTGGTGGGCAGGTACCAAGTGCGGGCTTGCAGATCAACGAACCCGAGTTGCACTGCGCCAGACTTTTGCGCCGTGTTGTGGGCGTCTACCGTGGCCTGTAATGCCTGCTGCTGGGGCTTGGCATCGGCCCACACCGCGCCCATCAGTTCACCGATCCGGCAGCCGGTTGCCAGAATCAACCACAGCCCAAGGACGGTGCGCCTGCTGAGGTTGGCGGTTGGCAGTTGCTTGACCAGTGCGGCCAGCTCGTCGTTTGACAGCACCCGGTCGCGCTTTATGTCTTTACCGCCAACCTTGCGTTTGCTGATCAACTCAATCGGGCTGTGTTCGATGATTTCACGCTCGGCGGCGAAGCGAAACATTTGCTTGAGGTCGGCCAGCAGCATGTTGGCGGTGCGCAGCTTGCCTTCGGCTTTGACGGCATCCAGGATGGCAAGGATGTCGGCCTTGCGCACGTCCATGACGGCGATGCCGCCCAACGTGGCAAACACCCGCCGCTCAAACTGCTCGCGCACATACTGCCCGCCGTCTTTGCGCCCGATGCGCTTGCCGTCGCCGCCGATGTGTGGAGCCAGTTCGGTAGCGGCCCAGCGCTCGAACACCTGTTTGACGGTCAGCCGCCGCTGCCGGTCCAGTTCGGCCTGCTGCTCTGCCGTGGCTGCAGCGCGTTTGTCTTTGTCCGCCTGCTGGCGCGCGTCTTCGCTCGCTTGCAAGCGTTCGGCCTCAAGCTTGGCAAAGTGCTGGCGCAGGTCGCGGGCTCCGTCTTTGTATTGTTTTGACCAGCCAGCCGCCTTTTCGCGGGCTGCCGCCAGGGTCAGATAGCCTTCCCTGCCTTTGGGGTCGTAGGCACCCACAGCAAGGGTGTCGCGCTGGCCGGTGCTGGTGGTGTAGCGAAAGTAGAAGGAGCGTTCACCGCCGGACGTGATCCGGCCCAGGAAGCGGCCTGCACCGCGAGGTGCCGGGTCTGTGAACCACTGGTCTGCGCCGTTTGGTTTTGACCCCATCTCTTTGTCCGTGATAATGCCCATTGAGTCCTCCTGCACCTAGTCGAAAACAATTTCTGGTTGCCGTTCGGTTGCCGTTTCTCGGTGACTGTTATTGTACTTCGATGGACGCTATTGGACTGGTTGCTCTGTAACTTGTTGATTTTTATGGGTTTTTATCTTTTTGGTTTAGCTGCTTGGATGTATAAAAACACTAATTGTGTTGACTACGAACCAAGGGGTAGTGGGTTCAATTCCTGCCAGCCGCACCAAATGGATAGCCCTGAAACAGCGATGTTTCAGGGCTTTTTCATATCCAGTGTTGTTCATCTCGGCTCAAAAGTGGGGCCGTCTTCACGGGTGCCACATGAACAAGGCTTTCACCAAAGAGTCAGACAACGCAGATGATGACGATCTGCAATTGCCTCCTATTCCGGTCGGCGGCAAAAATTACATGACGCCCCAAGGCTACGCCGCGCTGCGGGGCGAATTGCTGGACCTGATCGACGTTGAGCGCCCAAAGATCGTGGATGTGGTGCATTGGGCGGCCAGCAATGGTGATCGCTCAGAAAACGGCGACTACATTTACGGCAAGAAGCGCTTGCGAGAGATTGACCGGCGCATTCGCTTTCTCACCCAGCGCATGGAGATTGCCGAGATTGCCAACCCTGCCGTGCACCATGGCAACGACCAAATTTTCTTCGGCGCAACCGTAACCTATGCCGATGAGGCCGGCCACGAGCGCACGGTAACTATCACCGGTATTGACGAGGCCAACAGTGCCAAGGGTGAGGTAAGCTGGATTTCCCCATTGCCCGCACTTTGCTCAAGGCGCGCACAGGCGATTTACTCAAGTTGATCATGCCCGGTAAGGTGGAAGAGATCGAGGTTTTGTCCGTTAGCTACCCGGCCCCATGACCCGAACCCCGGCACCTTAACCGGGCGAGGAAACCTTGCGACGCTCGGCCAACATCACCGAAGGCGAGCGGTTTAGGTTACGCAGGGCGGCAGTCAGGTGGGCGACATCGCGCACGGCAATCACGAAGCGGAATTCCACATCGTCCTGCATAGCCTCCTGCCCCATGTCGATATGCACAATGTCCGCCTCCGTGGCAGCCAGTGCCGCCGCGACCTGGGCCAGCACGCCCTTGCCGTTCTTGGCGGTGACAACCACGCCGGTCTCAAAGCTGCGTACCGGCTCGTCTGACCATTCGACCGTAATGAAACGCTCGGCGTCTTTGTTGAGCAGTTTTTTAGCCACCGGGCAGTCGCGGGTGTGTACCACCAGACCCTCGCCACGCCCCAGGTAACCCACAATCTCGTCTCCCGGGATGGGGCGGCAACAGCGGGCGAACTGCACGGAGGCGTTCTCGCTGCCGTCCAGGGTGATGGAACCCTGCGAAGTGGATTCGTGCGCGGTGAAGCGCTCCCGGGTTAGTAGCAGCGCATCCGGTTTTTGCCCACTGTCGGCCAACATATGCACAAGACGTTTGGCCACGATATGGGCAATGCGTTTACCCAGGCCGATGTCGGTCAATAGCTCTTCGCGGCTTTTACTGCCGGTAAAACGCAGCAACTTGTCCCAAATAGGATCAAAATCAGGTTCGTTTTTTGGAAAACGGTCAATACCCTCGGCGCGCAATGCCTGGGACAGTAGTTTTTCGCCCAACTCCTCGGACTCGGTATGGGCCATGGTTTTGAGGTGGTGGCGGATTTTGGAGCGGGCCCGCCCCGTGCGCACGAAGCCCAGCCACGCGGGGTTGGGTGTGGCATCTGGTTCGGTAATGACCTCCACCACATCACCACTCTTGATCTCGGTACGCAATGGCACCTGATCGCCGTTGATGCGGGCAGATACCGTGCGATCGCCGACATTGCTGTGGATCGCATAGGCAAAGTCCACCACCGTGGCGCCGCGCGGCATGGCCATGATCTGGCTCTTGGGTGTGAACACGTAAACGGCATCGGGGAACAGGTCCACCTTGACGTGGTCCCAGAACTCGGCAGCGTCACGCGTTTCGTCCTGGATATCGAGCAGTGATTGCAGCCACTGGCTGCCCAAGCGCTCGGCCGCAACGGTGCCGGGCGCATTGACCTTGTACAACCAATGCGCTGCCACGCCGGATTCGGCCACTACATGCATGGCCTCGGTGCGCAGCTGGAACTCCACGCTCACGCTTGATGGGCCCACCAGGGTGGTGTGCAGCGACTGGTAGCCGTTGACCTTGGCAATGGCAATGTGGTCCTTGAATTTGCCCGGCAACGGTTTTGTACAACTGGTGCAGCACGCCCAGCGCGGTGTAGCACTCGATGACGGTGGGCACGATGACCCGAAAGCCGTATATGTCAGTCACCTGGGCAAAGCTCAGATGCTTGATGTTCATCTTCTTGTAAATGGAGTACAGCGATTTTTCCCGCCCAGCGATACGAACGTTGATGCCTGCTGCGGCAAAGGCCGCTTCCACTTCTTTGCGCACTTTCTGGATCAGGTCGCGGCGCCGGCTTCCGGGCTTTGGTCACCGCCTTGGTCAGGGTGGTGTAGCGCCAGGGGTGCAGGTAGCGAAATGACAGGTCCTGCAACTCGCGGTAGGTCTCGTTCAGGCCTAAACGGTGCGCAATAGGTGCGTAAATTTCCAGTGTTTCCGAGGCAATGCGCGCCCATTTGGAGCGGGGCACATCGCCCAGGGTGCGCATATTGTGGGAGCGGTCTGCCAGCTTGATCAGGATGACGCGCACATCACGCGCCATGGCCAGCAGCATTTTGCGGAACGATTCGGCCTGGTTTTCTTCGCGGGTGTTGAACCTGCAGCTTGTCCAGTTTGGTTAGACCGTCCACCAACTCGGCCACCGGCGAGCCGAAACGCTCGATCAGTTCGCCCTTGGTAACGCCGCAGTCCTCCAATGCATCGTGCAGCAAGGCGGCCATCAGCGCTTGGGCGTCGATCTTCCATTCGGCGCACTGGGCGGCAACGGCAATCGGGTGGGTGATGTAGGGCTCACCGTTGTTGCGCAACTGGCCTAGATGGGCTACGTCGGCAAACCGGTAGGCCTGGCGGACTTTTTCCAGATCTTCGGGAGACAGGTAGTCGAGTTTGTAGGTCAGGGCGGCAAAGCTGGCGGCGGCCGCGTTGACGGCGTCCGGGTGCAGACCGGAGGCTGCAGCCGGGTCGTCTTTGCGTGGCGGTTGTTGAAAGAGGTTGCCCATAGCTCAAATGTAGCGCGCTGCAAAAAGTAATGGCTGCAAAGGGCTGCGAATGGGCAAAAAAAAGCACCGCGAACGGTGCTATTTGTGAGCGGAAAAAATCAGAGAGGCACTTTCTTCAGCATTTCCAGACCAATTTTGCCGGCAGCAATTTCGCGCAGTGCGGTCACGCCAGCCTTGTTTTTGCTCTCGATCTTGGGTGTGTGACCCTGGTTGAGCATGCGGGCGCGGTAGGTGGCTGCCAGCACCAATTGGAAACGGTTGGGGATCTGCACCAGGCAGTCTTCTACAGTAATACGGGCCATGGAGTTCTCCGAAAGACTAGGGGATGAGCAATGCTTTGAATGTTTCGGCTCTGGCACGTCGCTGTGCTGCAAATTTGAGCCGCTGGGAGTGAACAATGGCTTTCAGATCAAAAAGCGCACGGTCAAACAACTCGTTAATTATAACGAAGTCGAATTTATCCGCCTGTGCGACCTCAATAGCGGCATTTTTCATGCGTACATCGATTACCTCGGGTGTGTCCTCGCCGCGGCGCTCCAAACGAACGCAGTTCTTCCCAGCAGGGGGGCAGAATGAAGACGGAAATCGCGTTGGTGAAGATTCGTTTGACCTGGATGGCACCCTGGTAGTCGATTTCCAGAATCACATCTGCCCCTTGCGCCATGCGATCTTCAATGGCGCGTTTGGACGTTCCGTAGCGGTGGTTGTGGACATGGGCCCATTCCAAAAAAACCGCCCGCAGTTACCATGGCGTCGAATTCCTGCTCGGAGGCAAAGAAATATTCGCGCCCATGCTTTTCCTGGCCCCGTGGTGAGCGCGTAGTGTGTGAAACCGATGGCTGAACGTGGGAGTCCAGTTCGAGCAGGGCCTTGACCAGGCTGGATTTTCCTGCACCGCTGGGGCGGCGACGACAAAAAGATTTCCGGGTAGTCCATGCCTTGTTCTATGTTCTGCACCTGTTCGCGCATCTGCTCGATCAAAACCTTCATGTCCACGGAAATGTGGGTCAACTCCAGCGCGGCCGACTTGGAACCCAAGGTGTTGGCTTCACGGTGCAGTTCCTGAATCAGGAAGTCCAGGCGCTTGCCAATTTCGCCCCCCTTGTTGATCAGACGCTCCAATTCGTCCAGGTGCGAGCCCAGGCGGGTGATTTCTTCTGCTACGTCGATGCGGATGGCGAAGGCCGTGGCCTCGGTCAGGGCGCGGTCTGGGGCAGCCTCTGGCAGGGCGGTGCCATCGGCCAGAGCCATGGCTTCCTTCCAGCGGGCCAGAAATTTCTGGCGGTTTGCTCCACCAATTGCGGGATAAGTGGCACGGCCTGCTGGGCCAGGGTGCGCAGTTGGGCAATGTTCTCAGCAGCATGGTAGCCAGACGGGCGCCCTCACGCTGACGTGCCCCAGCAGGGCCTGCAAAGCCTTTTCTGCCACAGGCATGACCTCGGCGCTCCAGTCGTGTGCGCCGGTTTGCTCGGCCGCGCACAGGCGCACGACATCGGCCACACTCAACGGCGTGGCCGCTGGCAACAGGCGCGCACGTTGTCTTGTACGGCGTTGAGACGCTGCAGCATCCGTGGGGAGGGGTCGGCCACACTGCCTGCGGCATTGCTTTCAATGGAAGCGCGCACTTCCACCTTACCGCGCTTCAGGCGGCCCACCAGCAGGTCGCGCAGGGCGGGTTCAAACTGGCGCAGGTCTTCCGGCAGTCGGAAAGACAGGTCCAGAAAGCGGCTGTTGACGGATCGGATCTCCAGACCGAGCTGGCCAATAGGGTTTTCCCCTCTGTGTTTTGTGAGGGCGTAGCCGTGCTGTTCTGTGCACTGGCGTAACCTGTCATGCTGTAAACTGACATTGCGTAATACCGGTTCGTGAAACGAGCCCGAGAATAACCCGGTTCAGACGGATCAGACGAGCGTTCAACTCTTAATTTATGTCGAAGGTCAAGCCAGCACCCTCCCCTCCGGATACCACCATTGGTGGCTATCGCATTATTCGCAAAGTTGCGGCTGGGGATTTGGTTTGGTGTATCTGGCGCTGGACGCCGATGGCCAGCAGGTAGCGGTCAAGGAATATCTGCCTGGCTCGTTGGCCTCTCGGGCACCCGGCGAGATGCTTGCCGCAGGTGCTGCCCGAAAAGCTGTCGCTGTACCGCCTGGGCCTCAAGAGTTTCTTCGAAGAAGGGCGTTCGCTGGCGCAAATTTCTCATCCGTCGGTGGTGAGCGTGCTCAATTTCTTCCGCGAAAACGAAACCGTTTACATGGTGATGAACTACCTGGAGGGTGCCGCCTGCAGGATTTCATCGTGACCGCTCGCGACCTCAAACAGAGCAAAGTGTTCCGGAGTCGACTATCCGCTCGCTGTTTGACGAAATATTGCGTGGCCTGCGCATCGTGCACCAACACAAGATGCTGCACCTGGACATCAAACTTGCCAATATTTTTATCACTGACGACAACAAATCAGTGCTGATTGACTTTGGCGCTGCCCGTGAAGTGCTCAGTAAAGAAGGCAACTTCATTCGCCCCATGTACACGCCCGGCTTTGCCGCGCCCGAGATGTACCGCCGGGACGCATCCATGGGCCCCTGGACCGACATCTATGCCATTGGCGCCTGCATCTACGCTTGCATGCAGGGCTACCCGCCCAATGAGGCGCCGCAACGTCTGGAGAAGGACCGCATTGCCGTCGCCCTGGCACGGTTGCGCGGAGTGTATTCAGACAATCTGATTGAAGTGGTGGAATGGTGCATGTCGCTGGACCCGTTGTCCAGGCCACAGTCGGTCTTTGCCCCGCAAAAAGAGCTGAGCCGCGAAGGCGAGCGACGCTACACCAAACTGAGTGTCACGGAAAAAGTGCGTATGCAGTTTGACACCATGGTGTCCGACACCAAACGAAGCGTTCTTGGCGTATCCAATGTGGGTGTCAAACCAAAATGACGGCCCCCATGGTCACATTGTTCCCTGCCCCCCCGAGGGGCGTCGACCTCCTTGAGGCGGCTCGGCGGAGGTCCGAATGAAATTTTCTGTATTCCAGATCAGCCGCAAAGGCGGGCGCGAGAAGAACGAAGACCGCATGGGGTATTGCTACACCAAGGCGTCGGGACTCTTCCTGCTGGCCGATGGCATGGGTGGGCACCCTGAAGGCGAAGTAGCGGCGCAAATTGTGCTGCAAAGCATTTCTGCCCTTTACCAGAAGGAAGCCACCCGGAGATCGAGGATGTAGGCGCGTTCTTCAACATGGCCATCATGACGGCCCACCGCCAAATCCTGCGTTATGCAGCGGAAAAGCACCTGATGGATACGCCGCGCACCACGCTGGTAGCCGCCATTGTGCAAGGCAACGTGGCCCACTGGGGCATTGCGGTGATTCGCGCTTGTACTTTGTGCGCCATGGCGAGTTGCTGGTTCGCACGCGGGACCATTCCACATCGAGCAGCGTCAAGACGCCAAGCCGGACGTGCCACTGCCAGCCAACTTCAACCGCAACGTGCTCTACACCTGCCTGGGTTCACCCACCAAGCCGGTATTTGAAGTGACTGGGCCGGTACCTTTGCAGCAAGGCGACAAGATCCTGTTGTGTTCCGACGGCCTGTGGGGCAGCCTGGACGACTCCGAAATTGTCTTGCAGTTGGGGCAAAAGCAGGTCGGCTCTGCCGTGCCCGAGCTGGTGGAGCGGGCCTTGCTGAAGGGCGGCGCCCATAGCGACAACGTGACCGTGATCGCCATGGAATGGGAAACGCCCGATACCTTTGAATCCACCCGGGGTTCCATTTCCACCGACGACATTGACGATGGCGTGTTTGCGTCTACTGTGCAGGCCGGTTGGCTGGATTCCAGTGTGGACGATCTGGATGACGAAGCCATTGAGCGCTCCATCGCCGAGATCAACGAAGCCATTCGCCGCACGGCCCCCCGCAAGGGCTGATTTTCGCGCAATTTGGCGCGCCTCATCGTTTGCTTGACCCAGGAATCTGCACGACTGAATTTGTTCGCACATCGCGCGTGCCGCCAACCAACTGCGCCTGGTGCGCATTACCCGCGGCTACACGGTGCATGCTGAGGCCCCGGTGCTGATCGAGTTTGGGGCCTCCAAAGTGCTGTGCACCGCTTCAGTGGAAGAGAAAGTGCCACCCCACAAGCGCGGCAGTGGCGAAGGCTGGGTGACCGCCGAATACGCAGCATGCCCCCGCTACCCCACACCCGCAGCGAAACCGCGAGGCCGCGCGTGGCAAGCAAAGCGGACGCACCCAAGGGATTCAGCGTCTGATCGGGCGTTCGTTGCGCGCTGTGTTTGATCTGACAAGTTGGGTGAGCGCACCATTCCGCTCGACTGCGATGTGTTGCAGGCCGACGGTGGCACCCGCACCGCCGCCATCACTGGCGCCTTTGTGGCCGCGCAGGATGCGGTCAACGTTTGCTGGCGGCGGGCAGGATCACCCAGTCGCCCATCATCGCCCAAGTGGCAGCGATTTCGGTGGGCATTGGCTCGAGGGCACGCCGTTGCTGGATCTGGAATACACCGAAGACTCCGCTTGCGATACCGACATGAACGTGGTGATGACCTGGGTGCCGGCTATTTTGTGGAAGTGCAAGGCACGGCCGAGGGCGCTGCTTTTTCCCGCGTTGAGATGGACCAACTGCTGACCCTGGCCGAAAGGGCATCACCGAGCTGATGGTGCTGCAACGGCAGTCACTGTCAAAATAATGCGTATTGTTCTCGCCTCCAACAACCAGGGCAAGCTGGCAGAACTGCAGGCTGTCGCAACCCGCTGGGTTGCACGCTCATTACGCAAGGTAGCTTGGACGTGCCTGAGGGCGCCCGGAACCGGCACCCGAACCTTAGAAAATGCCCCGCTGGGCAGGCGCAACGCCGCGCAACACACTGGTTTGCCTGCGCTGGCGGATGACGCTGGCCTGTGCGTGGATGCATTTGGCGGTCTGCTCACGTGGACACCGCCCATTACGCCACCCCAGTTCGGCTACGAAAAAGGCGATGCCAATAACGTGCGCGTCCGCTGGAGCAGCTGCAGGTTGATAACCGACGTGCCGCCATGGTGAGCACCCTGCGGCCGTGCGCTCGGCAGATGACCCCGAGCCGCTGATTGCGGTGGGCCGCGTGGTGGGCGAGATTGCACGCGAGCCGATGGGCACCAATGGTTTTGGTTTGACCCCATTATGTGGATTCCCGCTTGGGCCAGACTTTCGCCCAGTTGCCCATTGAAGTCAAAATGCCACAGCCACTGTGGTAAGTCGTCCCGTTACGTGGCAGCGCTAATCCGGCGAACACTGGCTGGGGCAGGCCGCCGTCGGTTAGCAGCATGATTCCGATTGTTCCCGCAGATTCCTGCAACCGGCAGCGCGCCCGCGGTCCAGCGGGATATCACCCACTACATGCGCCCTGGCACGCTGCAACTGGCGGCCCCGCCGCCGCCGTCGTTGTATGTGCACCTGCCGTGGTGCATCGGTGTAGCGCCCCTACTGCGATTTCAACTCCCACGAGAAACCCGGCGGCGAATTGCCCGGAGAAGCGGCATGTGGATGCGCTGATGGCCGATCTGGACGCCGCCCTGCCGCTGATCTGGGGCGTGGTATCCATAGCATTTTATTGGCGGAGGTACACCCAGCCTGTTTGCGCCAGAAGCCATTGACCGCTTGTTGGGTGATATCTGCGCCCGCCTGCGCCTGGAGGCCGATTGCGAGATCACGCTGGAAGCCAACCCCGGAACTTTTGAGAAAGACCGTTTCCGCGCTTACCGCCAAGCAGGTGTGACACGCCTGTCCATTGGGTGCAAAGCTTTAACGATACCCACCTGGCCGCCCTGGGTTGTAAAAAGAAGAACCCCGCCCAGGCACTGGCAGCGGTGGAAGAGGCCGTACAGGCCTTTGATACCTTCAACCTGGACATCATGTAATGCCCTGCCGGGCCAGACGCAAGAGCAGGTGGGACAAGATACGTTGGCTAACCCCCAATTTGCGCCGCCGCATATTTCCATCTACCACCTGACCATCGAGCCCAACACCTATTTCGCCAAGTTCCCGCCCGCCATTCCTGAGGACGACACGGTCCCCGCCGTGTTGGACCACATCACCGAACTGACTGGTGGCGGGGCTGGACCGCTACGAGGTCTCAGCCCACGCAAGAGTGGCCACCGCTGCAAACACAACCTCAACTACCGGCAGTTTGGCGACTACCCGGGGATAGGTTCCGGCGCCCACAACAACCCAGCTTTTCCCACCGGGTGGTGCGTCAGGTCTGCCGTGATCCGCGCCTGTACATGGACAACGCATTGGCCGGGCCACGCGTTGGCGCAGGACGATGAAGTGGCGCGCTCCGAATTGCTCTTTGAATTCAGCGCTCAACGCTTTGGCGCCTGCGCCACGGCTTTGGGCTGTGGGATTTTTTTCTGAGCGCATTGGCCTGGCCGCTAACCGCTATTGCAGCCGCGCTGCAGCAAGCGGAAGCGAAAGGCCTGGTGGAGCGCGACTTGCACGTGTGCGACCCACGCAACGGGGCTTTGATTTCTGAGCGACTTGCAGGCGCTTTTTTCAAGTCCAATGCGCAGTAAACAGGGGAAAAACCGGCAGGCGCTTCTCTCATAGGGGGTGACTCAGGATAAGGGGCAGCCGTGCGCCGCTACAGAGTGGTTTGGGCAACAAGACTGGTTTAATATTTGGGATCAAAGTTCAAAGTTTGATCCCAGCGCTAGCCTGGGTGCTAGTCTAAAAAAATCCGCTACGGTTTAGATAGCGGACTTTCGTTTGTAGTTTTGGTGCCGGAGAGATGAATCGAACACCCGACCTCTCATTACGAATGAGCTTCCACCGACTGAGCTACACCCGGCTGGTGTGCTATAAATTATATCCTGGTCACTATTGGCTTTCGGTGTGATAGCGGGTGATGCGGTCTACCCTGTTTTGGAGCCCAGCACCACGCTGGACGCGCTCGTGCAACTTGCCGGGTTGGATATCCAGGATGCGCGGCGGCAATTGCTGAGGCACCACCGGCCTGCTCCATGATCCAGCCCATGGGGTTGGCCTTCATACATTAAGCGCAGCTTGCCGGGCTTTTCAGGTTCGCGCTTGTCCCAGGGGTACAGAAACACGCCACCACGGGTGGGAATACGGTGCACATCAGCCACCATGCTGGCAATCCAGCGCATGTTGAAATTTTGCTACGCGGGCCGTCTTTGCCGTGGCCAGGCATCCGTCCACATAGCGCTTGATGGGTGCATCCCAGTGGCGTATGTTGCTTATGTTGATGGCAAATCCTTTGTGTCTTCGAACTTTCACGTGTTTCCGGGTTAGTACAAACGAGCCTTGCTCGCGGTCCAGCGTGGAACATGGTCAACGCCGTCGCCCACGGTGAGTACCAGCGTGGTTTGTGGACCATAGACGCAGTAGCCGGCGGCCACTGCTGGTTGCCTGGCTGCAGGAAATCGCCTTCATCCACACCGCGGATCATCTTCGGGCATGCGCACGCTGAAGATGGTGCCGATGCTCACGTTGACGTCAATGTTGCTGGAGCGTCCAGCGGGTCAAACATCAGCAGATATTCACCCTGGGGATATGGTTGCGCACCACGTAAATGCTTTCCATTTCCTCGCCGGCTATGCCTGCAAGGCGGCCGCCCCATTCGTTGGCCCCGATTAATACTTCGTTGGCGATGATGTCTTGCTTTCTGAATTTCGCCCCGGCACGTTCTCACTGTCGGCAGTACCCATCCACATCACCCAGGTCGCCCTTGTTGACGGCCAGGTCGATGCTTTTGCGCACGCGCGCCACTACTTCCAGCAGCAGGCGCAGCCGTGCGGGGATGCAGCTGCCAATCCGCTGTTCTTCGACCAGGTAGCGGGGTGAGGAGATTTTGGGAGCCATAGTTTCCTGTTGGTTGTTGTTGCCAGGCGCCCTGCGACCCAGGCCCCTTTGAGGGGCAGCGTATTACACGGTGAAATGCGTGGGGCCCTTTAATCTGCTAGTGCGCGGTCTACCACCCCGCGCAAGCCGTTGCTCAGGTCGGTCTTGGCGTCGACCCGCCGAGGGGCTTCGGCAGGCCGCGTTGCGGTACGGCTCGACCAGGTGTTTCAACGGCCCAGGGCGCGGGGCCAGACGGGCGGCGACCTGGGGGTTGATGGGGTCGAGTTCCAACACGCGCCTCGCTCCAGTAAAGGTAGCCGGTAAAAGCATCGGGGCGGTGGAAACCGCCCTGGGTTGCCACCGCAGTAGCTGAAGATCAGGCTGCGGGCACGGTTGGGGCTGCGGACGCTGGAAGTCGGGGTGGGCATCAGCTGGCCACGGCAGGCAATACCAGACCATTGCGGTCGGCGCTGGCTTGCAGGGCAAACCATTTGTCCAGTACCAGCCTTTCGTTCTTGAAGAGCGCATGGAACTTGGCCAAAGCCGAGCCGCCAGGGCGTGACTGGCTGGTGACCAGCGCTTGCAGGGCGCTGATGCGATCGGTCGCGTTGGTGGCCACCTGAAGCGCTGCAACGCTTTGCCCGGCCACACGGCATCACCCGTCTGGGTGGCCGCCAGGCACAGGTTGGCCAGTGCCAGCCTACCAGCAGCACGGCGCCCGGCAGATGTCGCGTCATCAGGCGCAGGTTGCTGTTCTCCTGGTGGGTTTCCGAACGCCCACCGCCAGTCGGCCTGCAGCTCTACTCGCCAGTTGCAACGCATGGCCTCGCGGCACCGCGTGATGCGCTGCGGGTCCACCGACATCCAGTTGCTCGGCGATGTAGGTCTCGCTTGGCAGGGTCAGCACCAGTTCCTTGAAGGCCGCATCCAGCGTAAGACGCGCGACGCCGCATGGCCTGCACATAGCATTATTTAGGCGCTACCCCCGGTCGAATCTACGTAAGTAGCTATCGAAGTAATAGCGTTTCGCAGCGCCAGACGCTGGCCGCTTTCCCAGCGGTTGAACGGATCAGGGTCAGAGGCCAGCAGGGTCAGCAGTTGCGCGTCACTGTAGTCAGTGTCCAGCGCACCACTGGCGCGGAGAAGCCACGCAAGATGGAAGGCACGGGCGCTTCTTGCACGCCGGTGAGTGATCGCGCAGTATCGCCGGTCATCACAAACAGGTG
>JADIXX010000007.1 GCA_016705575.1 Candidatus Aalborgicola defluviihabitans | reverse complement strand
ATGGCCGGTTTTCTGGACGCTACCGCTGCGCGCCTGCAGCACCTGCCCGCCAGCGACCGCCCCACGGTGGTCATCCCCAGCTACAACGGCGCGCGCAAGCTGCCGCCGCTCACGCCGCTGCTGGCGCTGCTGCTGGCCCGTGAGGGGCTACCCGTGCTGGATCCACGGCACGGCCACCGAATCGACCTGGGTTTTTACGTCAGAAGTGCTCGCAGCCCTTGGTATACCTGCGCAAGCAGCTATTAAAAATAGCAAATGGCGAGGTGGCGTTTGTCCCCACCGCCCTGCTGAGCCCCGGGCTGCAGCGTCTGCTGGAGGTGCGCCGCGTGGTGAACCTGCGCAACCCGGCACACAGCCTGGCCAAGCTCATGAACCCGTGCGTGGGCAAAGCCTGATCGTCAGCAGCTACACGCACCCCGAATACGCGATCTCCTGGCCGCCACCTTTGCACCCACCCAGGCCAACGCCCTGCTGCTGCGCGGCACCGAGGGCGAGGCCGTGGCCGACCCGCGCCGCACGCCCACGATGCAGGCCTTTGTGAACGGCCAGACCTTTACCTTTGCAGGAGCACCAGGCCGGCCTGCTGACCAGCCTGCCCAACCTGCCCACGCAACTGGACGCAGCCACCACCGCAGCCTATATTCAAAGTGTGATGACCGGCGCACAGCCCGTACCCGCCCCCATTGCGCAACAGGTGGCCCACATCTTGCAGTTAGTCGAATCACTATGAAACACGATCTCTCCGACTCCAACGCGGCAGGCCAGGTCACCCTGGTCGGCGCCGGCCCGGGCGACCCGGAGCTGCTGACCTCAAAGCGCTCAAAGCCATCCAGGGCCGCCACGGTGCTGATGGTGGACGACCTGGTCAACGAAGCCATCGTGGCCTACGCATCCCCCGAAGCACGCATCGTGCACGTGGGCAAGCGCGGGGCTGCAAGTCGACACCGCAGTCGTTTATCGAAAAGCTCGCGGTCACCGCCGCACTCGAAGGCGAGAACGTGGTGCGCCTCGGGCGGGGTGGTGACCCGTTCATCTTTGGCCGTGGTGGTGAAGAGGTAGAGAACCTGCAAGCCGCTGGCATACGCGTCAGCGTCATCAACGGCATCACGTCTGGCCTGGCCGCGGTCACCTCACTGAACGTGCCGCTGACGCACCGCGAGCACGCGCATGGCGTGGTGTTTGTGACCGGCCACGCCAAGCCCGGCGACACCGGTACCGACTGGCGCGCTGGCGCACACGGCCTACCAGGCCAAGCTGACTTTGGTGATTTACATGGGTGAGCGGTGCCGCCCACATCCAGAACGAACTGTTATACGGCCTGCCCGAGAACACGCCCGTGGCCGTGGTGCAGAACGCCAGCCTGCCCACGCAGCGCCATGCAGTCTGCACGCTGGGCGAGTTGCAGACCACTATTAACCGCGACGGACTGGCCAGCCCCAGTGTCATCGTCGTCGGTGATGTGATGCAAGGCATGCTTGCCGCAGCCCAGGTCCCCGAACGGGAACCCTGGGCCAGACGCGCACCGCCTGAGCGTTCAGGCAGCCGCGAGCTGCTGGTTTTGTGGTGTGCGCGTGGCCCCCACCGCCAGCAGCGCCAAGGCCAGCGCCAGGGTGTAGTGCATCAACTGCACGGTGTTGAACAAGCCCAGGTAATTGCTGTCGGCCTTGCCAGTAGCCGCCACCACAAAGCTGCCCAGCAAAGCCAGCGTGCCCGCCAAGCCCCAGGTATTGCGCTGCTGCACCGCCGTCCAGGCAATCACCAGCGCACACACGCCCGGCACCACCTGCGACCAGAGCGCCAGACCGGCCAGCGTCAGCACGATGCCGACACCCCCCACGACCAGCACAAAACGCCCGACCGCCGCGCCACGTGTGGCCAGCGGCGCATCCGGCCAGCGCAGGCCTGATGCAAGCAACGGAAACGCAGCACATGCGGCCAGCAGGCTGGTGAAACGGTGTGGCCCCAGCATCTCGGCCCAGCCCGAATACCGCAGCACACCCAGGCAGGCCGCCAAACCGATCAGGCCGGCAGCCACTGCCACAGCAGGCCGCTGGCGCAGGTGAAACCACAGGATAGCGGCACACACCAGCAGCAGCACCAGATCCGACAAGGCGTCCGGATTCATGCTGCCACTCCCACCGCGTTGGCAGGGGCAACGGCCTGGCGATTCAGCCAGACCACACTGCCCACACACAACACCAGCAACGCACCCTTGAGCAGCAGCGGCGCCTCAAACCCAAACCACTGCGGCACGGCGGCGAACGACACACCCAGCGCCAGCAGACGCACCTGCTCCAGCCACTTGCCCCAGACAAAACGCTCGAGCAGCGCCCCCCAGCGCCACCGCCGTGACCAAAATGCCCAGCGCGTACACCGCGGCCGTGCCTCTGTCCAGGCCCTTGGCCACACCGATGAAATGCGAAACAAAGGCACCAGCACCGCGGACTGCAGCGCCACGTACCAACGCAGCGGCGCGGGGGTTTGCACATCAAAGCGGGTAAAGGTGCGGGGCTCGAAATGTTCGATGGGTTCGTCGGTCCAGCCGCCCGGTGGCGCCACCCAGACACCCAGCTTGGCGCGCCAGCCCTTTGCCGCACGGGACATCTGCCACAGGTCGGCGTAGTAGTGCAGGTTGCCCTTGATCGGGCTGAAGCTGTGCAGCGGCTTGCGGATGCCGTAGCAAATTTTCTCGTCATCGCGCTCGTCGGCAAAAGTGCCGAACAGACGGTCCCACAGGACCAGGATACCGCCGTAGTTCTTGTCGATGCAGTAGTCGTTCTGGCCGTGGTGCACGCGGTGGTTGCTGGGCGTGACCAGAATGCGGTCCAGCACGCCCATGCGGCCTATCAGCTCGGTGTGCACCCAGTACTGGTACAGCAGGTCGATCAGGCCCACGATCACCAGCATCTGCCATGGGATACCGAGCACCGCCAGGGGCAGGTAAAACACCCAGCCGAATAACGCGCCGGTAGAGGTCTGCCGCAGTGCGGTGGACAGGTTGTAGTACTCCGATGAGTGGTGCACCACATGCGAGGCCCACATGACATTGACCTCGTGGTACATGCGGTGCGCCCAGTAGTAACACAGGTCGTACAGCACCAGGGCCAGAATCCACAGCGGAATACTGCTCATGGACCATTCGGTAAAGCGGTAGGCCTCATACACCGCGATGTAGATGCCCAGCGTGGCGATCTTGGTGAAGGCGTTGGTCACCTGGCTCAACAGGCCATGGTGCAGGCTGGTGATGGCGTCGGGAATGTCGTAGACCGCCACACCGCGCCGCCGGGCCACCCAGGCCTCGAGCAGGATGGTGAGCATGAATACGGGTATGGCGTAAACAATGGGATTCATGGCTTTGTCTCTCGTTATGCAGCGCCTCTGTATCGGGTACCGTCATCGTTGAAAGTATACACTGCAGCCCATGCAAAGTTTTGATGTTGTGATCGTGGGTGCCGGTGCGGCCGGCCTGTTTTGTGCCGGGGTAGCCGGCCAATTGGGTTTGAAGGTTTTGGTGCTGGACCACAGCGAAAAGGTGGCCGAAAAATCCGCATCTCGGGCGGTGGCCGACGCCACTTTGGCCTGTCACCAGTTGATGCGCTGATCGACCTCAAAGTCGGGTGCCGGTTGGCTGCCCCCCAGTGTTGCCCAATCTGGCTCGGTTTGCGCCCCGTCATCCATCTGCGCATCACCGCAGTCCTCCCACAGCGGTGGCCCGCGCGCCGGGGCTATGTGCGGGGGCTCCGAGTCGACCCCGATGTGGTCCAGAATCCGCCTGATCTGCCTGCCCTCGGTGACAAAGGCGATCAGGCGCATCTGCCCGCCACATAGCGGGCACAGCAACGGGAACACCTCGTAGATGCGGGCGATCAGCACCGCCCACAGGTAGTGGGCCGGGCGCTTGGTCGGTACGGGTTCGGGCGTGGGTGAAATTGCATTGCCCAGCGGCGCGGGGCGGTGTGCGTCATCGCCCGTGGCATCTGGCTGGGCATCCGCCATGGCCGTAACCGCTGAGCGCAGCGGCGAGTTCGGCGCCAGCACACCAAAGTAGCGATGCCGGTGGGTGCGCGGTGGTGGCACCAGGGCGGCAATGCGGTCGATCAGCTCCAGCGCTGTGAGGTGCAGTTCGTCCACCTTGGCGCCACGCTTGTCACTGGTGGGCTCGCTGCGCTGTTTGGCGCAGCGGTACACCAGGGCTGCGCCCTCTTTGCGAAGGCGTTCCATGGCAAAGGGTGGGCGGGCGCAATACCTCAGCAAGCGCTCCAGGGCTGCGCGGTCGTCTGCTTCAATGCAGACACCGGCGTCCACCGAGAAGCCGCTGTGCTGGTAGGCCAGCATCTCTTTGGCATCAGCCTTCTCGATCAGGCCCCGGCCGACGAAGGCCCGCAGGATGCGTCGGCGCAAATCGGTCTGTACCTGGGCCACAGCGGTCTCGTCGATAGCACTGGCCGGGTGAAAAACGATGCCCGGTGGTGAGGATTGGACGTCGGTTTGGCCCACCACCGCCACCGGTATTTCCTCAAACACGCCATCGACCACACAGACGTGGAAGTGCACATGAGCGTTCAGGCTGGAGCCGAACCGGTGGATAAACGCCACGGCGCCGATGTGCTTGGCCGCCTTGTCCACATTTGCCGCACCGGGGCTGTGGGTCTGCAGGCTTTGCGCGATGACCCGCAGGAAGATGCGCAGCACCATGTTGAGCACTGCCCCGTCACGCTGCATGAAGTAACGCAGCCGTTTGGGCACCGACAGCACCCACTGGCGCACCGCCAGGCGGGGGAAGACGTGGTCGGTCAGGTGCGCCGCCGTCTCCACCATGCGCCGGGTGTTGCAGGAGGGGCACGCCACGGCCTTTGCAGGAATAGGCCACAAAGTAGTCGTGCCCGCAGTCATCACACCACGCCCGGGCAAAGCCGTGGGCAAAGATGCCGCATTCGAGGTATTTGCGAAAGGCCTGGCGGACATAGGGCCTGGGGCTGTGGTGGTCGCCCTGGCCGTCGAACTGGCCGGCACTGGCAAGTTCATGCCAAGTCTCGAAGTGCTCGGCGATGGTTTGGTACAGCAGGGTCCGCTCGGGGTGGTGCCGGTTGTAGAGCTTTGGCTTTGTACCCGCTTGCCCGCCAGCGTGTGAATGCGAGTGCGTTGGGCGTGCAGTGGCGGGCATGGGGCAGTGCCAGCGTGGGCTGGGTGCCTGATGATACTGGGTTTATATCCAGCTTCGTCACAGGCAGAGCCAACCACTGGGCGCGCAAATACTCCTGATTTGATAGCTTCCTGCGCACATTTCACGAGGGCTGTAGCCCGATTTGGCTCACATACCGATGCCCAACCAGTTCCGCACCACCGGGCAACAACCATCGCCGCCAGGCATCTTTCACTATCATGGTGGGTTTCCCCAACGCCGTTCATCCTCTCTCTTTCGTGGGCCACGACCTTGAACTCTCCGACTGACGGCACCTACCTTGCCCGGGCACTGCAGCAGCAATCCATCAGCATCCGGGGTGCGCGCACGCACAACTTGAAGAACAGCATTACGCTTTACAACACAGTTTGCCGAACGGCGTGCTCCCAGCGCTCCATCAGCTCCTGGGCGCGTGGTCGGTCCAGCGTGGGCAAAAAGCGCCGTTCGGAGCGCCACAAATCCGTCAGCTCGTCGGTGTTTTGGTAGACGCCCACCGTTAGCCCGGCCAGATAGGCCGCGCCCAGCGCTGTGGTTTCAATCACTGCGGGCCGCACCACCGGAATGCCCAACAGGTCCGCCTGAAACTGCATCAACAGATCGTTGATGCAGGCGCCGCCGTCCACCCGCAGCTCCGACACGGTGGCGCCACCCACATCGGCCACGTCGCGGCCCATGGCTTGCAGCAGTGCCGCGCTTTGGTAGGCGATGCTCTCCAGCGCGGCCCGGGCAATATGGGCCACGGAGGTGCCGCGTGTTAAGCCGGTGATGGTGCCGCGCGCATCGGGCTTCCAGTAGGGTGCACCCAGCCCGGTAAAGGCCGGCACCACGATCACACCACCGGAATCGGGCACGCTTTGCGCCAGGGCTTGTACCTCACCGCTGGCCTGGATGGCGTGCAAGCCATCACGCAGCCATTGCACCACCGCGCCGCCGACAAAGACGCTGCCTTCGATTGCAAACTCGGGCGTGGGGGCAGTTTGCGCTGCGCTGGTGGTAATCAGGCCGTTGTGGGAGGTCTGGAAGTTGCCACCGGTGTGCATCAGCATGAAGCAGCCGGTGCCGTAGGTGTTCTTCACCATGCCCGCCTTGAAGCAGGCCTGGCCAAACAAGGCGCTCTGCTGGTCGCCTGCCACGCCACCAATGGGGATGGCATGGCCCAATAGGTCGGGTGCAACTTCACCATACAGTGCGCTGGACGGCTTCACGGTTGGCAGCAGGCTTGCGGGAATGTCCAGCGCTTGCAGCAGCTCGGCATCCCATTGGTTGGTGTGCACGTTGAACAGCATGGTGCGTGACGCGTTGCTGACGTCGGTGGCATGCACGGCCCCGTTGGTCAGTCGCCAGATCAGCCAGCTGTCCACCGTGCCAAACGCCAGTTCTCCATTGGCGGCCTGTTGCCGGGCACCGACCACGTTGTCCAGTATCCATTTCAGCTTGGTGCCGGAGAAATAGGCATCCACCAGCAAGCCTGTTTTGGCCTGGATGGTGTCGGCCAGACCCCGCTCGCGCAGGGCTACGCAGGTGGGTTCGGCACGGCGGTCTTGCCAGACGATGACGTGGTGCAGGGGCAGACCCGTGCGCCGGTTCCACACCACGGTGGTTTCTCGCTGGTTGGTGATGCCCAGCGCCTGCACCTGACTGGCGGTGATGCCGGCCTTGGCCAGGGCTTCGCGGGCCGTGGCCAACTGGGTGCGCCAGATCTCCTCTGGGTCGTGCTCCACCCAGCCAGGTTGTGGGTAAATTTGCGGTAGCTCCAACTGGGCTTGCGCCACCACGCGGCCCAGGGCGTCAAACACGATGCTGCGGGAGCTGGAGGTGCCTTGGTCCAAGGCAAGCAGATAGGTCATGGGTTCACCTTGGGGGTAGATGGGGCTGCGGTGCTGGATGCTACGGTGTAGCGTACCTGCGCATCCGTGAGCAGGTCAGGGAAGGGGTCTGGGGGTGGGGCATCGGTAAACAATCGGTCGATCTGCGACAACTTGGCTACCTCCACCATGGCGGGGCGGTTGAACTTGCTGCTGTCTGCGGCCACCCAGACCTCACGCGCATGCGCAATGATGGTCTGTGACACCTTGACCTCGCGGAAATCGAAGTCGCGCAGGGTGCCGTCGGCCTCGATGCCGGAAATGCCGATCAGCGCAATGTCCACCTTGAATTGGCGTATGAAGTCCACCGCCGCTTCGCCAACAATGCCCTGATCCCAGCCCCGCACGACACCACCGACCACGATCACCTCGCTGTGGGTGTTGGCGCTCAGGATGCTTGCCACATTTAGGTTGTTGGTGATGACCCGCAGCCCGGTGTGCCCGTGCAGGGCCCGCGCAATGGCCTCGGTCGTGGTGCCAATATTCAGGATCAGCGAGCAGTCATTGGGCACCGCAGCGGCCACATCGCGGGCGATGCGAATCTTGCCCTCGGCGTTGAGGTTTTCCCGCTGCTTGTGGGCGATGTTCTCAATCGTCGAGCTGGGCACCCGCACGCCACCGTGGAAGCGCGCCAGCAAGCCTTCGTCGGCGAGCCGCTGCACATCGCGGCGCACCGTCTGCAGGGTGACCCCCAGCGTGTCGGCCAATTGCTCCACGGAAACGGTGCCATGGGTTTGCACATAGGCCAGCAATTCAAACAGTCTGGGGTGTCGATTCATTGAGGTTCCTTTGGCGGATGTTGCCATGGTGGCACATCTTAAAACGAATAAAAACGAACAAAATTAGGGTAAATACCGAGTTAAATCGAAAACAAAAGAATAACAATCGCTGAAATCGAATTCAGACGAAAACACAAAGAAAAGGTGGCGTGATGCAGTTGTCCCTGGAAGGCGTCAACAAACGAGTGGGCCCGCAGACCTGGTTGCACGACATGAGTATCGCGCCGCGCAGCGGCGCGGTCACCGTGCTGCTGGGGGCCACCCAAGCCGGCAAGACCAGCCTGATGCGCATCATGGCGGGGCTGGATGTGCCCACCACCGGGCGGGTGTTGGTGGACGGGCGTGACGTGGTGGGGGTCCCGGTGCGTGAGCGCAACGTCGCCATGGTGTACCAGCAGTTCATCAACTACCCCTCGCTCAAGGTGCGCGACAACATTGCCTCTCCGCTCAAGCTGCGCGGCGAAAAAAATGTGGACCAGCGCGTTCGGGAATTGGCCGAGAAACTGCACATCGAGATGTTTCTGGACCGGCTACCGGCCGAACTCTCGGGTGGCCAGCAACAGCGCGTGGCCTTGGCCCGCGCCTTGGCCAAGGGCGCGCCTCTCATGCTGCTGGATGAACCCCTGGTGAACCTGGACTACAAGCTGCGCGAGGAACTGCGCGACGAATTGACCGCACTGTTTGCGGCGGGCAACTCCACCGTGGTTTATGCCACCACCGAGCCGGGCGAAGCCTTGCTGCTGGGCGGCTACACCGCTGTGCTGGATGAGGGCGAGCTGCTGCAATACGGCCCCACCGCCGAGGTCTTTCACAAGCCGGCCTCGTTGCGGGTGGCGCGTGCCTTCAGCGATCCCCCCATGAACCTGCTGGCCGCCGCTGCGACCCCCGAGGGTGTGCAACTGGAAGGCGGGCCGCTGTTGGCACTGGGCCTGTCGTCCAAATCAACCCCCAAGCTGACCGTTGGCATGCGGGCCAGCGCATTGCGCGTACACGCCCAACCGGGCGACGTGGCACTGCCCGGCAAAGTGGAGCTGGCCGAAATTTCGGGGTCAGACACCTTTGTGCACGTGCACACCCTGGTGGGTGAGCTGGTGGCGCAGCTCACCGGCGTTCACTACTTCGAGTTGGGCGTGCAGGTCACCCTGTACTTCAATCCCGCGCTGGTTTATGTGTTTGACGCCCAGGGCATGCTGGTGCTGGCGCCCGTGCGCGGCGGGGGACGTTGATATGGCACGCATTGAACTGGATCTGGCCCACGCCTACCGGCGTGACCCCAAGCAGGACAGCGACTACGCGCTGCTGCCCCTGAAGATGGCGTTCGAGGACGGTGGTGCCTATGCGCTCTTGGGCCCTTCTGGCTGCGGCAAGACCACGCTGCTCAACATCATGTCTGGCCTGGTGACCCCGTCGCAGGGCAGTGTGCTGTTTGATGGGCGTGATGTGACCAGCGCCTCGCCCCAGCAGCGCAATATTGCCCAGGTGTTCCAGTTCCCGGTGATCTACGACACCATGACCGTGGCGGAGAACCTGGCCTTCCCCTTGCGCAACCGCAAGATGCCCAAGGAGCAGATTGCCAAACGCGTGGGCGAGATTGCCGAGATGCTGGAAATGAGCGGCCAGTTGAACCAGCGCGCCGCTGGCCTCGCGGCCGACGCCAAACAAAAAATTTCGCTGGGTCGTGGCCTGGTGCGCCCCGATGTATCGGCCGTGCTGTTCGATGAACCGCTGACCGTGATCGACCCCCACCTGAAGTGGCAGCTGCGCCGCAAGCTCAAGCAAATCCACCATGAACTCAAGCTCACCTTGATCTATGTGACCCACGACCAGGTGGAGGCTTTGACCTTTGCCGACCAGGTGGTGGTGATGACACGCGGCCGAGCGGTGCAAGTGGGCTCTCCCGCCGATTTGTTCGAGCGCCCCAGCCACACCTTTGTGGGTCATTTCATTGGCTCACCCGGCATGAATTTTCTGGCCGGGCAGGTGAACGGCCAGGGTGTGCAGGTGGGCGATACCACACTGGCCTTGTCTGCTGGTCGCTCCTTGCCAGCAGGTGACATCAAGCTGGGCATACGGCCGGAGTACCTGACTCTGGTACCGGCCCAGACCGACGGTGCGCTGGCCATGACCGTGTCACGCGTGCAGGACGTGGGCACCCATGTCATGTTGAGTGCCGACTTTGAAGGCACCACCTTGAAGGCGCGCCTGTCAACAGACGCGGCCCAGCTCACGGTCGGCGACACCGTGTGGCTCAAGGTGTTGGGTGAACACACCTGCATCTACAAGAATGAGGAGATTGTGGAATGAGCACTACAACGAAGCCAATCAACCAGAAAGCCTGGTTCTTGATTCTGCCCATGCTGATTTGCGTGGCGTTTTCCGCCGTGCTGCCTTTGATGGTGGTGGTTAATTATTCGGTGCAGGACATCATCTCGCCGGAGCGCCGCGTGTTTGTCGGCACCGAGTGGTTTGCCGCGATCATGCGTGACGAGGAATTACATGGCGCCCTGTGGCGGCAGATCACGTATTCGTTCGCGGTGCTGGCGGTGGAGCTGCCACTGGGTATCTTGCTGGCGCTGGCCATGCCGGCCCAGGGTTGGAAGTCGTCCGCAGCCTTGGTGATCGTGTCGCTGTCCCTGCTGATCCCCTGGAACGTGGTGGGCACCATCTGGCAGATTTTTGGCCGAACGGATATCGGTTTGATGGGGGCTGCGCTACTGGGCATGGGCATTGACTTCAGCTACACCGGCAACCCGGTGCACGCCTGGCTCACGGTGTTACTGATGGATGTGTGGCACTGGACGCCATTGGTCGCGCTGCTGGGGTATGCCGGTCTGCGCTCCATCCCCGACGCCTACTACCAGGCCGCCAGCATTGATGGCGCCAGCAAGTGGGACGTCTTTCGGTATGTGCAGCTACCCAAGATGCGGGGCGTGCTGATGATTGCGGTGCTGCTGCGCTTCATGGACAGCTTCATGATCTACACCGAACCCTTTGTGCTGACCGGGGGCGGGCCGGGCAATTCGACCACCTTCCTGTCGCAGTTCCTCACACAAAAAGCCGTGGGTCAGTTTGACCTGGGACCGGCTGCCGCGTTCTCCTTGATCTACTTCCTGATCATCTTGCTGATGTGTTTTATCTTGTACAACTGGATGCAGCGCGTCGGCACCCAGGAAAAGGAGGGTGGCGGCCATGCATAAACCCAAGTTCCAGAAGCGCTCGCTCTTCATGATCGCCTATGTGGTGTTTGCGCTGTTGCCCATCTACTGGATGGTCAACATGTCTTTCAAGACCAACAACGAAATCCTGGCCGGCTTCTCGCTGTTCCCGCAGCATTTCACGTGGGACAACTACAAGACCATCCTGACTGACCCGGCCTGGTACTCGGGCTATATCAACAGCCTGATCTATGTGGGCATCAATACGGTCATTTCCTTGATCGTGGCGCTGCCGGCAGCCTATGCGTTCTCGCGCTACAGCTTCTTGGGTGACAAGCATGTGTTCTTCTGGTTGTTGACCAACCGCATGACCCCGCCTGCCGTGTTCTTGCTGCCGTTCTTTCAGCTCTATACCTCGGTCGGTCTGATGGACACGCACATTGCGGTGGCCCTGGTGCACCTGTTGTTCAACGTGCCCTTGGCGGTGTGGATTTTGGAAGGCTTCATGAGCGGCATTCCACGGGAAATTGATGAAACCGCGTATATCGATGGCTACTCATTCCCTCGATTTTTTGTGCAAATTTTCCTGCCGCTGATCAAGGCCGGTGTGGGTGTTGCTGCCTTCTTCTGCTTCATGTTCAGCTGGGTGGAGTTGTTGCTGGCCCGCACGCTGACCAGTGTGAACGCCAAACCCATTGCCGCCACGATGACCCGCACCGTGTCGGCGTCCGGCATGGACTGGGCCACGCTGGCGGCCGCCGGGGTGCTGACCATTGTTCCCGGCGCCATTGTGATTTGGTTTGTTCGCAACTACATCGCCAAGGGTTTTGCGATGGGTCGCGTTTGACACAGGAGTTCGAGATGTTTGATTGGATGGCATGGACCACCCCCGTTGCGGTGTTCTTCTCTTGCATTGTGCTGATGCTGGCCGGCATGACCGTGTGGGAGATCAAGTCCCCCACCACCCTGCGCAAGGGTTTTCTGCCGATTGAAACCACGCGCGGTGACCGCCTCTTCATCGGTTTGCTGTCGGCCGCCTATGTGAACCTGGCCTTTGTCGGCATCAGCGGAAAACTGGTGGCCTGGATGAGCCTGGACGGCGAACCGTCCATCTGGATCAGCTTTGTGCTTTCGATGGCTCTGTTGGCCCTGATCATGCGCAAGGGTTGACACTATTTTGTTGAATCAAGGATCGGCTTGTTCCCCCTGGAGCCGTTGCAGCCTTTCACACAGGGGTTCATTAGACCTAGGAGATTGACGATGAAATTGAGGTATTCCGTATTGGCAGTGGCTGTGGCCTGTGCCATGGCTAGCCAAGGCTGGGCTGACGAGGCCGCCGCCAAGAAATGGATTGACAGCGAGTTCCAGCCGTCAACCCTCTCCAAGACCCAGCAAGCAGCCGAGATGAAGTGGTTCATCGATGCGGCTGCCAAGCTCAAGACCAAGGGCGTGAAAGAGATTTCCGTCGTGTCGGAGACCATCACCACCCATGAGTACGAATCCAAGACGCTGGCCAAGGCGTTTGAGGAAATCACCGGCATCAAGGTCAAGCACGACCTGATCGGCGAAGGCGACGTGGTCGAGAAGCTGCAAACCTCCATGCAGTCCGGCAAATCCATTTATGACGGCTGGATCACCGACTCCGACCTGATCGGCACCCACTACCGCTATGGCAAGATTTTGAACCTGACCGACTACATGACGGGTGCAGGCAAAGAGTGGACCAACCCGGGCCTGGACATCAAAGATTTCATTGGCACCAGTTTCACCACCGCGCCCGATGGCAAGCTCTACCAGTTGCCCGACCAGCAGTTCGCCAACCTGTACTGGTTCCGCGCCGACCTGTTCGACCGCCAGGACTTGAAGGACAAGTTCAAGGCCAAGTACGGCTACGACCTGGGCGTGCCCTTGAACTGGAGCGCCTACGAAGACATCGCCGAGTTCTTCACCAATGATGTGAAGAACATCGACGGCAAGCCGATTTACGGCCACATGGACTACGGCAAGAAAGACCCATCGCTGGGCTGGCGCTTCACCGATGCCTGGTTGTCCATGGCCGGCTCCGCCGACATCGGCATCCCCAATGGCAAGCCGGTTGACGAATGGGGCATCCGCGCCTCCGCCGACGGCTGCACGCCACAGGGTGCCTCCGTGGCGCGTGGTGGTGCCACCAATTCACCCGCTGCCGTCTACGCCTTGACCAAGTACATCGACTGGATGAAGAAGTACTCCCCCAAGGAAGCCATCGGCATGACCTTTGGCGAAGCCGGCCCCGTGCCCGCGCAAGGCCAGATCGCCCAGCAAATCTTCTGGTACACCGCGTTCACGGCCGACATGATCAAGCCTGGCCTGCCCGTGGTCAATGCCGACGGCACTCCGAAGTGGCGCATGGCCCCCGGACCTAACGGCCCATACTGGAAGCAAGGCATGCAAAACGGCTACCAGGACGTAGGTTCGTGGACCTTCTTCAAGGACCACAATGCCGACAAGGTGGCTGCCGCCTGGTTGTACGCGCAGTTTGTGACCGCCAAGACAACGTCCCTGAAAAAGACCACCGTGGGCCTGACTCCGATCCGCGAGAGCGACATCAAGTCCAGTGCCATGACGGCCATGGCACCCAAGCTGGGCGGATTGGTCGAGTTCTACCGCAGCCCGGCCCGCGTGGCCTGGACGCCCACCGGCACCAACGTGCCGGACTACCCCAAGCTGGCGCAGCTGTGGTGGAAGAACGTGGCGGTGGCTGTGACGGGCGAAAAGACACCACAGGCCGCCATGGACAACCTGGCCAATGAAATGGACGACGTGATGGGTCGCCTGGAGCGTGCCGGCATGGCCGTGTGCCCACCCAAGCTCAACCCCAAGCAAGACCCCAGCAAGTGGTTGAGCGACAAGGGCGCACCCTGGGCCAAGCTGGCCAACGAAAAGCCAAAGGGTGAAACCATTGGCTACAACACGCTGCTGACAGCCTGGAAGAACGGCAAAACGCGTTAATGCGTTGCGTTGAATCTCCCATGCTCTAAAGGTTGGCCGTGTGAGCACATCTGCCACACGGCCATTTTTTTCCACATAGCCTATGCCCCAACACATGCAGCCCCAATTGACACGGCGCGCCGAGCTCACGGCCCAACTGGCACAAGTGCAGTCCTATGACATCGCCATCGTCGGCGGTGGTGCCACGGGTCTGGGCGTTGCGCTGGACGCCGCAGCCCGAGGATTCACGGTCGTTCTGGTGGAGTCGCACGACTTTGCCAAGGGCACTTCGTCGCGGGCGACCAAGCTGGTGCACGGTGGCGTGCGCTACCTGGCGCAGGGCAATATTTCGCTGGTGCGTGAGGCCCTGCATGAGCGCACCACGCTGCTGAACAACGCGCCGCATCTGGCGCAACCCCTGCCGTTCATCATGCCGTCCTACAAATGGTGGGAGACACCGTTCTACGGCATTGGACTCAAGATGTACGACGCCCTGGCAGGCAAGGCCGGCCTGGGCAAGACGGAATTTCTGAACCGAGACGAAGCGCTTCACTATCTGCCCACCGCACTGCCACAAGGTTTGCAGGGCGGCGTCAAATACTGGGATGGCCAGTTCAACGATGCCAAGCTGGCCATGGCGCTGGCCCGCACCGCCGCAGCGCGCGGTGCGCTGTTGGTGAACTACTGCCGCGCCGATCATCTGTTGTACGACGACGGCAAGGTGTCCGGCCTGGTCTGCGAAGACACTTTGAGTGGCATGCAATACACCCTCAAGACCCGTTGTGTGGTGAACGCCACCGGCGTCTGGGTGGACACGCTGCGCCAAAAAGACGGCGCTGCCAGCGGCGCCAGCAGCAAGCGCGCCACCCAACCCATGGTCACACCCAGCCAGGGCGTACACATGGTGGTGGACCGCTCGTTCCTGGACAGCGACGTGGCCTTGATGGTGCCCAAGACCGCCGATGGGCGTGTCCTGTTTGCGGTGCCCTGGTTGGGCAAGGTTATTTTGGGCACCACCGATACCCCGCGCAACGATCTGGCGCTGGAGCCCCTGCCGTTCAAGGAAGAGGTGGACTTCATCCTCAACGAATCGGCCCGCTACCTGCGCCGCGCACCGACACGCGCCGATGTAAAAAGCGTGTGGGTGGGCCTGCGCCCCCTGGTCAAGCCGCAGGACGACGACGGCGACAACACCAAAGGCATCAGTCGTGAACACACGGTGATGGTGAGTCGCAGCGGCATGGTGACCGTGACCGGCGGCAAGTGGACCACCTACCGTGCCATGGCCGAAGACGTGCTGGATGCCTGCGCCGACCGGTCTTTGCTGGAGCGCCGTGCCAAAGGCGTCACCACTCACCTCAAACTTGTGGGCTCCGGCGTGCCTGCAGCGCAGATTCGGTCCATCTGCATGCCACCCGGTTTGCACTCCTATGGCGATGAACAAGCCGTCGTACAGGCCATGCCCGGTGCGGACCGAATGCTCTGCGAAGGCCTGAGCGAAGGCATGGTGCGCTTTGCCGCGCGCCATGAATACGCCATCACCGTGGAAGACATGTTGGCGCGGCGTTCACGGCTGTTGTTTTTGGATGCCCGCTTGGCCGCAACGCTGGCACACGCGGTGGGAGAAATTTTGCGCCAGGAAACCGGTATTGACCCCCAAATCGAGGCCTTTACCGCACTGGCGCAGCACTATTTGCAACTGCCCGTGTAAGCACGGTATCCACCTATTGACGCCATTGCACAACGCCCCGACCATGGTTCTGATTCGGGTGTAAGAGGAGACCACATCGTGAGAGTATTTACGCGTCTGGCGCTGTTGGGCGGCATTTTGTCTGCCCTGTTGCTTGTTGTGGGCGGCATGGGCCTTTACGGTTTAGCGGCGACCAATGAGGCGTTGCGCACGGTCTATGAAGACCGCACCGTACCGGCAGGGCAATTGGGGGAGATCGGAGCCAAGCTGATCAGCAACCAGCTAGCCGCCAGACGGATAAGCCTTTCAACCGCCTCAAGGCCAGTATCGCACCTTTGATTGGCCACCACCCCTGCGCAAAAATCTTCGTGATTCTCACTACAGCGTGATTCCTGGGCGAGCCGTCACCAAAATTCGCATGGGGACAGAATCATTTGCGGTGGACCGCGCAGGCCTACCCAGCAGCGCATCAAAGTCGCCGTCTTGACCTCTCACCAACTGACGCGCTGGTCGACCTCAAAGTCCGGTGCCGGTTGCGCCGCCAGGTCCCAATCGGGCTCAATGTGCACCCCTCATCCGTCTGCGCATCACCACAGTCATCCCACAGCGGTGGCCCGCGTGCCGGGGTGATATGTGGGGGATCTGAGTCTGCCCCGATGTGATCGAGAATCTTCTTGATCTGCACGCCCGCGGTAATGAAGGCAATCAGACGCATCTGGCCACCGCACTTTGGGCACAGCAGAGGGAGTACCTCGTAAATGCGAGCGATCAAAACGGCCCACAGGTAGTGCGCTGGGCGCTTGGGCGGCACCGGCTGTGCAGGCCCGCTCTGGCTTGGGAGCACATTGCCCAGCGGTGCCACCCAAACGCGCCCTCCCCCGTGGTGGCTGGATCGGTCTGCACCACGACTTGCTTGGCCGGTTGTGCAGGTGTCGCCAGCGCCGTCACCGCTGCTCTGTGCGGCGAGTTCGGCGCCAGCACACCAAAGTAGCGATGCCGGTGGGTGCGCGGTGGTGGCACCAGGGCGGCAATGCGGTCGATCAGCTCCAGCGCTGTGAGGTGCAGTTCGTCCACCTTGGCACCACGCTTGTCACTGGTGGGCTCGCTGCGCTGTTTGGCGCAGCGGTACACCAGGGCTGCGCCCTCTTTGCGAAGGCGTTCCATGGCAAAGGGTGGGCGGGCGCAGTAGCGCAGCAGCCGCTCCAGGGCGGCGCGGTCGTCTGCTTCAATGCAGACACCGGCGTCCACCGAGAAGCCGCTGTGCTGGTAGGCCAGCATCTCTTTGGCATCAGCCTTCTCGATCAGGCCCCGGCCGACGAAGGCCCGCAGGATGCGTCGGCGCAAGGTGGTGAGGATTGGAGGTCGGCTTGGCCCGCCCCCGCCGCCACCGCCTCAAACACCCCATCGACCACACAGACATGGAAGTGCACATGAGCGTTCAGGCTGGAGCCGAACCGGTGGATAAACGCCACGGCGCCGATGTGCTTGGTCGCCTTGTCCACATTTGCCGCACCGGGGCTGTGGGTCTGCAGGCTTTGCGCAATGACCCGCAGGAAGATGCGCAGCACCATGTTGAGCACTGCCCCGTCACGCTGCATGAAATAGCGCAGTCGCTTCGGCACCGACAGCACCCACTGGCGCACCGGCAGGCGGGGGAAGACGTGGTCGCAGAGGTGCGCCGCCGTCTCCACCATGCGCCGGGTGTTGCACGAGGGGCACACGCCCCGGCCTTTGCAGGAATAGGCGACGAAGTAGTCGTGCCCACAATCGTCGCACCAGGCTCTGGCAAAGCCGTGGGCAAAGATGCCGCATTCGAGGTATTTGCGAAAGGCCTGGCGGACATAGGGCCTGGGGCTGTGGTGGTCGCCCTGGCCGTCGAACTGACCGGCACTGGCCAACTCAAACCAGGTCTCAAAATGCTCGGCTATGGTTTGGTAGAGCAGCGTGCGTTCGGGGTGGCGCGGGTTGTAGAGCTTGGGTTTGGCACCCGCTGGCCCACCCGCGTGAGAATGCGCTTGCGTTGGGCGTGCAGTGGCGGGCATGGGGCAGTGCCAGCGTGGGCTGGGTGCCTGATGATACTGGGTTTATATCCAGCTTCGTCACAGGCAGAGCCAACCACTGGGCGCGCAAATACTCCTGATTTGATAGCTTCCTGCGCACATTTCACGAGGGCTGTAGCCCGATTTGGCTCACATACCGATGCCCAACCAGTTCCGCACCACCGGGCAACAACCATCGCCGCCAGGCATCTTTCACTATCATGGTGGGTTTCCCCAACGCCGTTCATCCTCTCTCTTTCGTGGGCCACGACCTTGAACTCTCCGACTGACGGCACCTACCTTGCCCGGGCTTTGCAGCAGCAAACCATCAGCATCCGGGGTGCGCGCACCCACAACCTGAAGAATATCGACCTCGACATCCCACGCAACCAGTTGGTGGTGATCACGGGTTTGAGTGGCTCCGGCAAGTCCAGCCTGGCCTTTGACACGCTGTACGCCGAAGGCCAGCGCCGCTATGTGGAAAGCCTGTCCACCTACGCCCGCCAGTTTTTGCAGCTGATGGACAAGCCCGATGTGGACGTGATCGAGGGCCTGTCGCCCGCCATCTCGATCGAGCAAAAGGCCACCAGCCACAACCCGCGCTCCACCGTGGGCACCGTGACCGAGATCCACGACTACCTGCGCCTGCTGTTCGCCCGCGCCGGCACGCCCTACTGCCCCGACCACGACCTGCCGCTGCAAAGCCAGACCGTCAGCCAAATGGTGGATGCCGTGCTGGCGCTGCCGCAGGACACGCGGCTGATGATCCTGGCGCCGGTGGCGCGCGAGAAGAAGGGCGAGTTTCTGGACGTGTTTGCCGAGATGCAGGCCCAGGGCTATGTGCGCTTTCGCGTCAACGGCGCCATCTATGCGTTCGACGACCTGCCCACGTTGAAGAAAACCGAAAAGCACGACATCGATGTGGTGATCGACCGGGTCAAGGTGCGCGCCGACCTGCAACAGCGCCTGGCCGAGAGTTTCGAGGCCGCCCTGCGCCTGGCCAACGGTCGCGCTATCGCCGTCGAGATGGAGGAGAGCGTTATCGAAAATGATAGCGCCTCACGCAGCAATGACGAGGGCTACAGGCCAAAAGAGCACTTTTTCAATGCCAAGTTTGCCTGCCCTGTCTGCAACCACTCCATCTCGGAGCTGGAGCCGCGCCTGTTTTCGTTCAACTCGCCGGTGGGCGCCTGCCCGAGTTGCGACGGCCTGGGCCAGCAGGACTTTTTCGACCCGGCGCGGGTGGTGGCGTTTCCCACGCTCAGCCTGGCCAGCGGTGCCATCAAGGGCTGGGACCGGCGCAACGGCTACTACTTCTCGATGCTGGAGAGCCTGGCCAAGCACTACAAGTTTGATATCGACAAACCCTTCGAATCGCTGCCGCCTGAAGTGCAGACCGCCATCCTGCAGGGCTCGGGCGAGGAAGAAATCAAGTTCAGCTATGTCATGGACTCCGGTGCCTCGCAGGGCAAGAAGCTGACCAAGAAACACCCGTTTGAAGGCATCCTGCCGAACATGGCACGCCGCTACCGCGAGACCGACTCGGCCCTGGTGCGCGAGGACCTGGCCCGCTACCGCAGCACCCAGCCCTGCCAGTCCTGCAACGGCTCGCGCCTGCGGCTGGAAGCCCGCCACGTCAAGATTGGCGAGGGCGACCAGGCCCGCGCCATTTTCGAGATCAGCCGCGTCACGCTGCGCGAGAGTTACGCGTATTTCCAGACACTGACCATGCACGGCGCCAAGGGCGACATTGCGGCCAAGGTGGTGCGCGAGATCGGGCTGCGCCTGAAATTCCTGAACGACGTGGGCCTGAACTACCTGAGCCTGGACCGCAGCGCCGAGACGCTGTCTGGCGGCGAGAGCCAGCGTATCCGGCTGGCTTCGCAAATTGGCTCCGGCCTGACCGGCGTGATGTATGTGCTGGACGAACCCAGCATCGGCCTGCACCAGCGCGACAACGACCGGCTGATCGAAACGCTCAAACACCTGCGCGACATTGGCAACAGCGTGCTGGTGGTCGAACACGACGAAGACATGATGCGCGCGGCGGACCACATCATCGACATGGGGCTGGGTGCGGGCGTGCACGGCGGTCGCGTCATCGCCCAGGGCAACTTTGACGCCATCCAGTCCAACACCCAGTCCCTCACCGGCCAGTACCTCGCGCAGACGCTGAAGATTGCAGTGCCGGGCAAACGCACGCCGTGGCTGCCCACGGTTGCACCCAAGCCAGGGGATGAAGACAAATTCAAGTCGCGCAACGCACCCAGTCCCGCCGCCGTGCGCCGCGCCGAACGAGAGGCCCACCACCGGGCAACTCAGGGTGCTTTGCAAACACTGCGCGTGGTCGGTGCCAGCGACCACAACCTCAGTTGCCCGAGCCACCAAGACGGCCATACGGTCGACGCCAGAGTTCCAACTGAATTTGGTTGTGGCCCAACCGCGTTAAGATGCAAAAAAGCTTCTCTGATTCTCAATTTTGCAGAAACAAGACGGTTCAGGATGACAACCCTTGGCGATTTACCCCGACAGACTGTCGCTCGCGGCGATCAGCTCCGGCGGATTTTCCTGAAGTCCGGATTGCTGGCAGTCACGCTGCTTCCATTGATCGCGCATCCCTCTGACATCAAGAACGCACCGCTGCGCCTGCGCATCGTCGGTGGCTTGGCCGGAGCCAATCAATTTCCGCGCCAAGAAGAGCCGTTTTGGCAAAAGACGCTGCCTGCATTGAGTCGCGGACAAATCACGACGGAGATTGTCCCGTTTGACAAAGCCGGGATCCGCACCCACGAAATGCTGCGCCTGATGCAACTGGGTGTGGTGCCTTTTGGAACCATGTTGATGGGCGGCATCTTGTCGGCCGACCCTGAGCTGGCGGCACTGGATCTTGCGGGCATGAACCCCAACATGGCAGCCCTCAGACGCTCGGTCGCGGCTTTTCGGCCTCACCTGGAGCAAACGATGCGTGAGCGCCACGGCATCGAAGTTCTGGCGATTTATGCGTATCCAGCGCAGGTCACTTTCTGTAGCCGTTCTTTCACCGGACTGGCGGACCTGGCGGGCCGCCGTGTACGCATCAGCAACCCGTCGCAGGCAGATCTGATCCGCCCATTTGGAGCTGTTCCCATACAGTCGGAGTTTTCTGCGGTCGTCTCGGGCATGCGAAGCGGCAATGTGGACTGTGCCATTACCGGCGCCATGTCCGGAAACGCGATTGGCCTGCAGGAAGTTGCGTCCCATTTGCACACCAGTGCGACCACTTGGGGCTTGTCTGTTTTTGGTGCCAATCTGGGTGCATGGACGGCACTTCCGCCGGATATGAAATCTCTGATCAAGACGGAGTTGCCAAAACTGGAGGCCGCAATCTGGGCGGATTCCGAGCGCCAAACCGATGAGGGTGTGGCTTGCAATACCGGGCGCGGCAGCTGCCTGACTGGCAAGACCGGGCTCATGAAAGAAGTTCAGACCAATGCGGTTGACGAGAGCAAGCTTCGTATTTCCTTTCGCGACAGCGTCTTGCCGGCCTGGGTTCAGCGTTGTGGCAATACCTGTGTTCCCGTCTGGAATCGGCTTCTCGCTCCGGTTACGGGCATACGTGCTGAAACACAGGCGACCAGGCCATGATCTGCACCCATAAGAAGGCGGAAACCCGCGGGATTGCTGGCTCAAAGCGCCTAGCGCTGCCGGATGGACTGCGTTGTGCTGGACAGTCCATCTGCACCCTCCGGGCGATTCCAATGCAGGGATCACTGCGCCGCGTGAGGTGGGCCGTCCTGTCGGCGGCAACGTTGTTGATCCTGATCGTGATGGCACTTGCGACCACGCTGCTCTATCGCGACCACGCAGAAGCGCTTGAGCGCGCTCGCACACTGGTAACCCGTGTCGCGCAAAACAGCGAGGCCGACATCAACCGCAATTTGGTAAGCGTGGACATGATGCTGGCCGAGCTGAGTATCTGGATCACACAGGAGCGCACAGAAACACCACCTCCATCTAGGGGTGTGCAGACGCTTGGAGTTGAAAAAAACCTGTCGCGGCTTGTTCGCGCCGCCTTGCAGCAAAATTTGATGCTGCGCGACATTGCGGTGATTGCTTCTGACGGCAGTGCGCTGATCGGCGCCCGACCCAGCACGCAACGACTGGGGCTGCCGATGCCGGCTGGATTTTTGGATGCCGTGCTGCAACAACCTTATGCGGGACTGATGGTCAGCGCTCCCACCTTGAATCCCCTCAATTCAGAGCGCGTACTCTACCTGGCCCGCTCACAACGCCTGCCAGATGGCATGGTGGTCGCTGTCGTGGCCGAACTGCAGCTCTCGCTGCTATCCGCATTGCTGAACCCTGAAGACGATAGCCAGCGTCTGACCGTGACGCTCGAAAAAGAGTCGGGGCAACTACTGGTGAGTTACCCGATGGTGGATGTTCTGATCGGACAAACGCTGCACCCCGCGCTGGAATCCCTCAAAGGCGGCGCGGGGGCACAGGATATGCCAGGACGATTGCAGGCCGAGCCGTCAGTAACGGCTGTGCACCCCACGTTGTATGCGGGCCTGCTGCTGTCGGTTGGCATGCCACTCCGATCCGCTCTGGCGCAATGGCAGTCCCAGCGGAACATCGTCCTTGGCGGCACTGCAGTCTTGTTGTTTTTAATCCTGGGAGGCAGTTGGGCCACGTGGCGCGGTTTTTCTCGCATGGCGGCAGCACGTGCCGAAGTTGCACTGGCCAATACGCGCCTCCAGGATGCCAACCAGCAATTGGCTGGTTCCCTTTCTCTGGTGGAAGCAACACTGGAGGCTACGGGGGAAGCGGTTCTGGTGATTGGCAATGATGGCCGCATTCAGCACTACAACGCATTACTGGCGGTGGCCTTGCGGATGCCAGAGGCGGTATTGACCAGCGGTGACATGGCGCAATTGCGCAATTTGCTTCTGGATCAGCTTCAGAATCCCGCAGAGTACCTTGATGGAAATGCGCGGGCCTATGCTTCGCCTACGGCGGAGGTGCGCGACCAGCTGGTTTTCAAGGATGGCAGGGTGTTTCAACGGCACTCCCTTCCCCAGTTGCTGGATGGACAGGTCATGGGCCGGGTTTGGAGTTTTCAGGACGTCACGGCTTTCAAAGAGGCTGAGCGAAAACTCCAGCTCGCGGCTAGTGTATTCAGCCACGCGCATGAGGGAATATCCATCACGGATGCCGCTGGCAATATCGTTGACGTCAATGACACGTTCATCCGCATCACGGGCTACGAACGTGAAGAAGTCGTAGGCAAGAATCCCCGCATTCTGCAATCAGGGCGCCAGTCGCCAGAATACTATGCAGCGATGTGGAGGGAATTGCTAGAGCAGGGGCGCTGGTCCGGTGAAGTATGGAATCGCCGCAAAAGTGGAGAGGTCTATGCTGAACAGCTTTCTATCAGTGCCGTGCGTGATGTGGACGGCAAAGTCCAACACTACGTTTCGTTGTTCACGGACATCAGTTCCATCAAGCAGCATGAGCAACAACTCGAGCACATTGCCCACTTTGACGCGCTGACAAATTTGCCGAATCGCGTATTGCTTGCTGATCGTTTGCACCAGGGAATGGCGCAAACGCAACGACGGGGTCAATACCTGGCCGTGGTGTATCTTGACCTGGATGGGTTCAAGGCCGTTAACGATCAGTATGGCCACGCCGTCGGTGACGAATTGCTGGTGGCGCTGGCCCGCAGCATGAACGCAGCCCTGCGCGACGGGGACACGCTGGCTCGCATCGGTGGCGACGAATTCGTTGCGGTGCTGGTAGGTCTGCCACAGGCACATGATTGCGAGCCTGTGCTGGCTCGACTGCTGCAGGCAGCTGCCGATCCGGTTGCGTTGGGTGAATTGCTGTTGCGGATTTCAGCCAGTATTGGTGTGACTATTTTTCCGCAGGATGGCGCAGACGCAGACCTTCTCTTGCGACATGCCGACCAAGCCATGTACGTGGCCAAACAAAATGGCAAAAACCGCTATCACCTGTTTGATCTGGAGCAGGACGCCGCGGTGCAAAGCCAGCGCGAAAGCCTGGCACACGTCCGCCATGCCCTCGAGAACCGGCAATTCGTGCTGCATTTCCAGCCCAAGGTCAACCTGCAAACCGGCGAAGTGACAGGTGCAGAGGCACTGATTCGCTGGCAACACCCGGAACGCGGCCTGTTGGCGCCTGGGCTCTTCCTGCCCGTCATTGAAGACCACCCCATCAGCATCGAGCTCGGCGAATGGGTAATCGCAACCGCCCTTTCGCAGATGTCGGCTTGGCAATCCATCGGATTGCATCTCCCGGTGAGCGTCAATATCAGTGCGCATCAATTGCAACAGGGCAATTTCGACCAACGACTGAAGACTCTCCTGGATTGCCAACCGGATGTAAATGCATCCAGCCTAGAGCTGGAAATCCTGGAAACCAGTGCCCTGGAGGACATAGCACAGGTTTCGGAGGCCATGCACGCATGCCGCGCCCTGGGTGTGCACTTTGCACTGGACGACTTTGGCACGGGCTATTCGTCGCTAACGTACCTCCGGCGCTTGCCCGCTGAAGTCATCAAGATAGATCAGAGCTTTGTTCGCGACATGCTTGACAGCCCAGACGATCTGTCAATCATCAAGGGTGTCATTGGCTTGGCCGCCGCCTTTCGGCGTGACATCATTGCCGAGGGCGTCGAAACCAAAGCACATGGGACGCTTTTGTTGTCAATGGGCTGTATCAAGGTGCAAGGGTTCGGCATTGCCAGGCCCATGCCAGCGGCTGCCTTGCCGGACTGGGCGGCGAACTGGCACGTCACCAAGGGCTGGGCGAGTTGATCTGACCTGCGCAGACGGGCAATGGACAAGCCCTGGTCTTGACTAGGACGGCATTGCCTTGAACCAGACGCGTCGAACATGAGCGCGCCCAGGTTGGTCAAAACCGCTATCCATGCACACTGGCCAGCAGTGCCGCATTCCCTCCTGCCGCCGTGGTATTCACTGTGATGGTCTGCTCCGCACAGAACCGGTAGAGATAGTGTGGTCCGCCGGCCTTGGGGCCGGTGCCGCTCAGTCCTTCGCCGCCAAAGGGGTCCCCTCGTTTTCAGTGCAATAACTGGCGGTACGCAAAGCCAGCACTGGCGCGGGTGTGGTGTGGGTAGATCGTTGATTTCATTGGTTTTCCTGTTCACTTTCAAATCCGGGATTCGTGGCGTCAAACCGTGATCGGTTTCATCCATTGGTGCCAGTAATCGGTGCAATTGGCCGCGACGGCAGAATTTGATCGGCATACCGGTCAACCGGGAAACGAAACACCCCCCGCAAGTTGATGCTCTCCAGCCTGGTGGGCGCAATTTTGCCGATCAGTTCCGGCGGAATCACCTGCCGGCGGTTCGACCAACGATCCAGGACTACCTGCATTTGTGAGGTATTCCAGGCCATCACGATGTTGGCCATCAGACTCAACGCGTCGGCCACAGCCTGCATTTCATCCACGCGCTTGGCCTGGGCCGGGCTGATGCGGCCGGTATAGATGGCGCGTTTGAGGGCATTAACCGCCTCGCCACGATTGAGCACCCGGCGCAGTTCATTGCGGAAGGGGTCCTTGACAAAGTAGTCCGCCAGAAACGCCGTACGCAACAAGCGTCCCAACTGCACACCAGCGTCATAGATCGGATCACCCTGGGCGGCCGAGCCAAATCGCGCCAGTGCTGCCACCGCACTGGCGTGGCCACTCATCACGGATGCTGTCAAGTGCACCAGACTATCCCAATGCTTTTCGATCAAGGCAATGTCGATGTTGGCCTCACACACTGCCTTTATCTCTTCTGGCACCTTGGTACCGCGAGGCACGAACAGGTGTCGCTGCTTGAGCTCTTTCAACCGCGGGCACAGATCAAAGCCCAACAACCGAGCCAGCGCCATCGCAAAGTCGGTGTAGCCGTGGGTGTCCACAGCCAGTTGACTGGTCTCCAGCCGCTCCTGGCGGATGACGCCTTCGATGGCCACGCCCGCCTGGCGCTCATTGAGCACGAACGGCTGGGCGTGGAAGATCCCCCAACGGTCCCGCACGTGGGAGTAAATTCCAATGGAAGGCGTGTTGCGCCGGGGATCGAGTCGGGCCTGCCAAACTCGTTTGGTGGTCTCCATGCTCATCATGTCAGACGACGCCAAATCCGAGCGACCCCAAGTGGCAGCAATCGGGTGGCGTTGCATGAACTCCAACACCGCCTGGCAGGCCTGACTCAGGCGACGTTCGTCCCGCGCCCAGCGCATGGCCTGGCGGATGCTGGTGGCAGACAGTTGCGGGATCATGCGCGCGCACTCGACCGCGGTCAGACTGGTGCCGTGCGCCATGATGCCGGCATAGACCATCAGCAACTCGTCGGTAGAGCGCGGCTCCCGCCCGAGCATGATCCAGCTAAATCGCACCTGAGCGTCAACGGCCAGAATCACTTCTGGTAACTGCACCTCACCAATACGGTGATCCAGAGCTGCCCGTAGCTTGGTCACTTCCGGGTCTTCGTCTTCAGCGGGGAGAGCTGAGAGATGGAGCTCATCGTCGACGCGCAGTGCACCACTGCGCGCCGCCTCGGCCACCGCCTCGACACCGGCAGTTACTCTTTCCAGTAATGGCTTCAAGAATGTGGCCGCCTTGCCTGGCAAGGATAGACGGGCATAGTGCTTCTTGGACTCGTCTTTCCAGCGCTCGTCCGTGAAGAACAAGCGTGCACGGCCCCTGAAGCTCAGACTGTGTTCGATCCAGACCGAGCCATTGCGTACTGCGCGACGCAGTGCAAACAAGGTCGCCACCTCCAATGCCTGAAAGGCCCGCTCCCGGTCTGGACTGGAAATCGAAGCCTGCCAAACCCTTCCCAGAGTAGGGGCCACAACATCGTCGGGCAGCTTTCTGGAACTTTTGAGATAAAACCCTTGCAGCTTGGCCAAGGATTCGATGGCCGGATGCTCGCCAGTGGCCTGCCACGGGAGTTTTGCAATGGCGACGAGCAGCGACCGTACGGGCCGAATGCCATCTATCAAGCCTTCGCGTACCAGGGAGGCCCTGCTCGGTGGTTTACGTTTTTGGGTTTCGGTGACCAATGCTTCAAGACCTGCCCGTAGTTCGGCATCGGGCACGGCAACATTGGCGCTCAAGGCCTCCACTTCACCCAGCAGCGTTTTGTACATTGCGGCCCAGTTGACGGTGGCGGGGACCTCGGCGGCAGCCTGACGCCACAGATCGGCAATCCGGCGTTGCACCATCAAAATCAATTGGTCTGTGGTGGTGAACAGGCAGTACCGCAGAAAGCAGGCCACCTCCACGGTGCGCGCTGGCTCCTTGATCTTGGCTCCGGCAGATGGTGGCCTGGAGACCAGTCGGCGCGCGTAGCGGCGCAAAATGAGATCGGGGATGTCTGCGAGGTGTTTATGAACGTCCAGCGCGTACAACAGGTCGATGCGTTCCAGTACCTCGCTGATTTGGCGGGTTGAGTGCTTGGCCGGTGCTGCCCACAGCCAGCTTTGTTGGGTTTGCCCATCTGGGCGCAGTTCTGCCACCGTGGTTCGCCACCGATCAAGGGTTGCTGCATCGACGCTGGCGGCGATGGCGGCACCTGTTTCCGCCTCGAGCTGGGTGAGTGCGCTCGCAATCAAGGACCGGATGGCTCGCTCGTGCACGATCACCAGCTTGTTTTTGTACAACCATTGGCGGGCTCTCACCAGCAGTTGATCGCGGTCGGCGCAACGGGCCACTTCGTCCCGCAGTTCACGCACCAGGGAGCGGCGTTGGTGCTCACTCATCCAGCGAAAACCCAGGACCGTGCAGGCCAGCTGCTGGTGGTCAAACAGCGTCTTTTCACGGCCATACAGTGTGCGCAGCGAAGCCACATCAGGGGTGGCAATGCCAAGTTCCTCGCTCAAGTGGCGCCATAGGAAGACGGGAATCACCCGAAACGCATAAAGCAAGCGGCCACTCATGCGCAGGAAACCGATGTGCAGCGCCAAGCCCAGCTTGTGGGCGTCACCGCGGCGCGCGCTGATTGCCTCGCGCTCAGCACCATCGAAGCTGAAAAACGCCTTCATCTCGAAGTCGCTGATATCGCGGGGCAGCTCGTGCAAGCCCAAAAACGTCGTCTGCCAACCCTGCATCGTGAACCTCAAAAGTGGGAGGCCACGATACCCGTTTGGAAAGTGAACAGGAAAACCAATGAAGTCAACGATCTACCAACACCACCCCCGCGCCAGTGCTAGCTTTGCGTACCGCCAGTTATTGCACTGAAAACGAGGGGACCCCGGGCATCAGGACGGAGAGTTCTTGCTCCCACAATTCCACGATACGGCGTTCTCTGTCGTCGGGATTGGTCAGTTCTGACCACAGCTCGACACAGCGACGCTCCAGCCAGTCGTTGAGATCAGCCAGTGTCTTGAAGTCCGGCGCGTTATGCCAAAGCCGGTGGCGGGAGTCCTGCACATTCTTCTCAATGCGCCCCTTCTCCCAGCCAGCTGCCGGGTTACAAAACTCTGCATCGAAAACATAGTGGTTGACCAGCACGTTGAAACGCAGATTGACGTCCCTGGCCTTGCCCTTCTTGATCCTGTCCACGGCGGTACGCATGTTGTCGTAGATGCCGCGTTTAGGGACACCTCCCAGAACACGGAAGGCGTGGTTGTGCGCATCAAACAGCATCTCATGGGTTTGCAGCGGATAGGCTCTCAATATGAATGCTCGGCTGTAGCAAAACTTGAACTGAGCAATCTGCAGCTTGGTGCGCTCTCCGTTGATGACGGCCCAGTCCTCGCTCCAGTCGAACTGGAATGCTTCTCCCGGGGCAAAGGTCAACGGTATGAAGGTGCCACGCCCGGTGGTTTGCTGCGCCTCATGTTGGGCTTGCTTCCAGTTCCTGGCAAAGGCCGCCACACGGTCATAAGAGCCTGTAAAGCCTAAAGCGCACAGGTCTGAATGAATCTGGCGCAAGCTGCGCTTTTGCTTGCGACCCTTCTTACTCTCTGTCTTGAGCCACCCGGACAACTTCTCGGCAAAGTCATCCAGCATGCTCTGCGACTTGCGTTCTGGGTACTTGGGGTCAATGACCCCGCTATCCAGATATTTACGAACGGTATTGCGAGATAAGCCAGTGCGCCGGGCTATCTCCCGGATCGCCATCCCATCGCGCAGGCGCCAGCGCCTGATCACACTTAGTAAAGCCACGTCGATCACTCCTGTATCTCCTGCTCCGTACCGAGCAGGTCAGTGTGTACACGTGGGTCAAATTTGGATGCAAATTCCTAGGTCAGGTGGGTCAGTTTTAAATGCAAATCAACAGTCCAGAACGGGCGGGACGGGTAAATATTGCAGTCAAAGTACTTTGCGAAGTCATTGTAAGCCGACAGCGGTTTGAATAAGGCCTGTCCCACTTCTTCATCCGCGAGCTGCTTCTTGACCAGGGACTCACGATCCCCGATCTGGGCATTCGCGATGGCGTCCTGCGCGTGCGAAATGGTGAGGGATTTTTCGCAGATCGAGCGGTCAACATCGTGATTGCCTGGAACGACGTAGATACCTTCTAGCGGACAACCGCACTGGCGGGCTAAGTCGAGCAACCAAGCCTGCGCCACTCGGTACTCTGCCGGGTCGCCTTTGAAGGCGATATCGCCTCCGACCAAGATCGCATCAACGGTGCCACCGGCCCTGCATAGCTCAACAACATCTTGGGCGAGCAGGGTCCGGTATGGTTGGTGGATGTCGGTAGCCGGGTTCTCGCAATCGGGCGAGCGGAAGTGAATGTCGGACAGGTGCAGCAATCGCATGACACTATCTTAACAATCGGATAAATCAGCAATCCGTGGCAACGCGGGTCGGAAATGCAATTTTCAAAGATCCCCCAGATTGCGTCCGAGGCTAGTCAAGCGATTCGGATTCCCAACGTACCCCGTTTACATAGGGACCAGGAAAATGAACGAATCTACGCGGAAGTACGAATTGCACGGTAGCCCTAAGATAATTCGCATAATCTTTGATCCCTTGTTAATGGCACAAGCTCTCAAATCGAGTGTAGGTAGGCTGCCATGCCAGGCGTACTGTTCCCGTTGGCCCATTGCGTTGCTTGGCAACAATGATTTCTGCAATTCCTGGAGTGAGGCAGGCATCCTTGGTGTAAACCTCATCGCGGTAAACGAACAGAATTGCATCGGCATCTTGTTCAATAGAACCAGATTCACGGATATCACTCATCTTTGGTCGCTTGTCCGGACGATCCTCAACGGCGCGGTTTAGCTGCGACAGAGCAATGATCGGGCAAACCAACTCACCGGCTAGTAGCTTCAACCCGCGTGAGACATTTCCCACTTCAGTCGCTCGATTTTCCTGTGTGCCCTCCCCGCTTCCCTTTACCAACTGCAGGTAGTCAACGATCACCAGTCCAAGCCGTTTGTGACGGTGCAGGGCCCTGCGCGCCATTGCGCGTATCTCACCGATGGTGCTCACATTTGAGTCCTGGATCTCAATTGGTGTAGGGTGCAACGTTTCCATTGCTTCAGCCACCCTGCCCCACTCGAGATCCGCAAGATTTGCTGTGGCCAGGTTTGTTTGGTTGATTCGGCCAACTGAACCAACCAAGCGTGTTGTAAGTTCGTCAGCCGTCATCTCCAAGGAGATCACAAGCACCGGCAAGTGTTCTTTGATTGCGCAATGCTCCGCCATATTCATGGCCAAAGAAGTCTTGCCCATTGATGGGCGTCCAGCCAGTACGATCAGATTGCCTTTCTTGAAGCCATTGGTCATGGAGTCCAAATCAATAAAACCGGAAGACAAGCCAACGAGCTTCCCAGGGTTCTCAGAACGATCCATCAGCATCTGGTTAAAGCGAGGTATCAACGTGCTGAGCATCTTGTCGTCGGCACGCAACGTACCTTGGGAGCCAATCTGTAGTATCTTTTCTTCAGCGTGTTCCAACAAGCTTGCGGACGATATGCCCTTGTTAGCAAAGGCCTCTCCCACGATCTCGTCGCCAACTGCAATCAGCTTTCGCAGGATGGATTTATCCTTGACGATCTCAGCGTACCGCGTAATGTTTGCTGCGCTGGGGACGTACTGTGCGAGCGTGTTCAGGTACTCAAGCCAACCCCTTTCATTCGACACCCAGTTGCTGTTCAGCTGCTCATGCACGGTAACGACATCAGCCGGCTTGCCCGTGTCAATCAGCGTCTCGATGGCCGTGAAGATCTCCTGATGCTCATACCTGTAGAAGTCGCGAGACTTAATGAGGCTGACTATCAGTCCATGGGCATCATTGTTCAGCAACAGGGCGCCCAGCAAGGAGCATTCCGACTCGATAGAGTGCGGTGGAACGCGCAGGTGATCCAGGGGTGCTTCGAATGAGGTGTTCATGACTCGGCCCGATCAGGCAAGTTCCGTTCGGGACTGTTCAACTCCCCAATTGTGGCCATACGTTGCTCGTGCGTATAGCTCAATCATTTTTGAAAAAAGTAAGGGTGCTGATTCCCAGGCACCAGATTCAACTTTGAGGCTCATGGCTGGATTGGCCAACTTACTGGCCTTGAGTTCAGCCAGTGCTTCGTAGGCAAAAACCTGCTGTCCGGACTTCTCCAGTTGTATGAACTCGTTTCTGATCTCCCCGCGTCGCTCGTCTTTGTATGACAGCACAACTTTTAAAGGTTCAATGCGGGGTGTGGTCAGAGGAGGCAGGACGGATTGCTGGTATTGATCTGGAGCTCGGCCATCAGCGATGATTGGATTGACCTCTTCCAAAATCTTGTTAAGGTAGGCCAGTTTTCTGGTGATGTTTCCCGGGTCTTGCCTAGCCATCCTGGCGAACGCCGCCTTTAGCCCAAGCTCTGACTGACCATTGCGGATCAGCGCAGCAATATCCGTGAGTTTAAGTCCAAGTTTCAAAGCCGCTTCAGCGATTTCGGGATTGAGCCTATTGGGAGCTGGCAAAAATTCAGATGCCTTGCGTTTGACTGCAAACTGAACTCCTTCCTTCTTTTCAATGAGCTCAATACTCAAATCGGTCTGCTCGTTGATTTCTGCTACCGTTTTCTTGATCTTCTCGTCCTTGAACTTGCGCCACTCACGCCATTTAGGCTCACCGGTTTTGGGATCGATCTCGGGCACTTTGTTGGACAGCGCCTTAATCCACCAAAGTGGCTCTTGGATGCTGGTGACCCCGGCTGCATTCGTCCTGTACCTTGCGCAAATCTCATACAAGGCCACCGCCTCATAAGTCGAAAGTTTGGCAATCTGGTAAATGCTGATTTGCGCATACATCTCAGGGTGGCGTAACTCCTTGAAGATAGTTGGCGGGAACGCCCATCGGACAATGACATCTGATTTGGGATCTTTGGGATTCTCTTTTTCCAGTTGAGCCTCAGACAGCAATCCCAGATTTGTCCATTTGACATGACCATGTGCATCCGGTGCTTCCCAGTCCAGGCGAATCTCAGACATCTGCTGCAAATATTCCTTTGCCTTTGCCCTTAGGTCCGATTGCCCTACCTGAATAGGCATAACCAGATCGATCAGGCGGCCTTCAAATAGGTGATCGGCTGGTACTTCTTTGCCCTGAAGCTCGAATTCCGCAATTTGGGCTATGGTCGAATGCAGAATCACGTTGTACAACTTGCGCGCGACAACACTGAGTTTCCCCTTTTTTGGGATCAACACCAGAGATTGAACTGGCTTCTTAATCTTTAGTTGGTCTTTTGTGTTGTCGTTCATGAGAGATCTTTTCGTCCAGATAAGTATAGCAATATTTGGACAAATCCAGTTTTTGGTAGAAAGCAGCGTCAGTGATTAGCGGTACAGAGTTGGACATTCACCCTCACTGAGCCGCTCAGTGACTGGTTTTCCTGTGTTTGAGGAGACCATTTCTGGACATTCCATTCGTGATTTCCAGGGGGTTTTCGCCACAAAGCCGGTTGCTACACCTCTATTTCGTGAATTCTTACTGTGGGGAACTACCCATTGGTCCAGCGGTACAAAGCTGGACATCTAACGGTACAGACTTGGACGGTTTACGGTATAGAGTTGGACATTTAGCGGTACAAAGCTGGACGTCGTTTTTTGTAAGCTGTTGTTTTTAAAAGATTAAATCGCATTTAATAGATCACGAACTGTATTGAAGACTCTTCTAAAGACCTCTTCTTAAAGACAAACGGACTTTGAGAGGAACTCAACCAAATGTCCAGACAGCCGTCGCCAGGACTCGGACATCCTTAGGCAGCTGCTCAATTTTGTGGATTCGATCATCGGTGTTCTGTGAATCTTTGCCGTTTCACATTGATCGACGAATTTTGTAAGAGTTCCGTTATTTTGATCGTTACGCTAAAATTCCGTAACTCGGAGAAAACCATGCGAACCTTACAAAAGCCCATTTACCCAACAATTGACATAGATGCTCTAAATACCCTGTCGCTGAACGCAAGCAGTGTCATCAAGCAGGCTCGAAGCTCCATGCTGGCCCCAGAGGCGCGGAAGTCCCCTCCCCTATTCAACTCCACGCAACTGGGTGAACTTTGCGGGTTGGAGCGTGCCCAAGTGATGTATCACGCCAAGAAGGGCGAGTTGCCAGGTGGTGAACGCGCGAATGTTAGCCGCCGTGAGTGGACTTTGGAAGAAGCCAGGATTTGGGTGAAAACATTCCGTAGCGACACTTTACGCGATCCTGAATTGGCTTCTGGAACTACGGTGGCAGTTGCGAACTACAAGGGCGGTGTAAGCAAGACCACTACTGCAGCGGCGCTTGCGCAGGGACTTAGCCTGCGGGGCCACCGCGTTCTGGTGATCGACACTGACCCACAAGGATCTCTTACCACTTTGTTTGGTGTTTTGCCAGACACCGAGGTAGAGGCTGAAAGCACGATCTTGGGTTTATGCACCGGTGATGCTGATTCGATAATGCCGGCGATCCAGAAGACGTATTGGGATGGGATTGATTTGGTAGCTGCGGCGCCAATCTTGTTCAATGCTGAGTTTCTATTGCCAAGTCGGCAGGCCAATGATCCCGACTTCGCTTTTTGGCGTGTGCTGGATTCAGGGCTTGAAGAGGCTCGCAACGTTTATGACATCATCATCATTGACACCCCTCCATCCTTAAGTTACATCACCATTAATGCGTTGATCGCTGCGGATGGTGTGTTGATGCCCCTTCCACCAAATGCCTTGGATTTTGCGAGCAGTGCGCAGTTCTGGAGCCTTTTCACGGGTGTGTGCAGTTCCTTGTTCGAAGCCCGTGGCGAGACCAAGCAGTATTCGTTCGTTGACATTTTGCTCAGCCGTGTGGATAAGGCAGACCTGATTTCGAATGACATCCGCAACTGGATCGTCAGTGCCTACGGTCCAAAGGTTTTACCAGTGGAGATTCCCAAGACTAGTATTGCTGCCAGTGCTAGTGCTGAGTTTGGAACGGTCTATGACATGGATGTTGGTTCTGCCCAGGCCAAGACCCTTAAACGCGCACATGACGCCTATGAGCTACTGGTGGACTATGTGGAGAAGCAGGTTTGGGGTGTGTGGGAAGCCAACGCCGAAGCTGTCCGTAAGACAGACGCCATGATTGCTAAAGGAGAAGTTTGATGGTCACAAAGCTCAGTCCTCGGGAAAAGGCTGCTCTAGCTACTCAAATGATGAACAAGGCTGTTGCGCCCTCCCCTGCTCCCACTTCAACTACAGAAGCACCATTTCGCCAGATCAACTCGGTTCAGATTGGCCTGGCAATGGCTGGTCAAGGCGGCAGAGTTGCAGAGTTGGAGAAGCAGTTGCATGAAACTGAGAAGTCCGCGGATGCTGTACGAGCGGACCTGGTTGCAGTTAATGCAGAGTGGCAGGGTGTGTTGCCATCCAAAAGGCTTGATCCCAAATCAATTAGGCCGAGCAAGTGGGCCAACCGCCATGACAAGAGCTTTGAGGGGCCAGAGTTCTCGGCATTGAAGAGTGAGATGGAATCCGCTGGGGGCAATGTTCAGGCCATTAAGGTTCGCCCTATTCCTGGTACTGAACCTCAGGAATATGAGATTGTTTTCGGTCATCGTCGTCACCGCGCATGCCTGGATCTTGGACTTGAGGTTCTAGCCACGATCGAGTCCATTGATGACAAAGAGCTCTTTAAGGAGATGGATCGTGAGAATCGTCAGCGTGCGGATCTGCGTCCGTATGAGCAGGGATTGATGTATGCACGGGCATTGGATGAAGGGTTGTTTAGCTCCCAGCGTAAGCTGGCTGAAGATTTGGGACTCCAATCAAGTAACGTTTCTACTGCGATCAACATTGCGCGTCTACCCAAGCCCGTTGTCGATGCTTTCGGTTCGCCATTGGATATTCAGTATCGGTGGTCCGCGCCGCTAAATGACGCCTTTAGGACTGACCCGGATAGGGTTCTTTCGCGTGCGAGTGAGATCATCGCAAGCCGATTGGCAGGTACCGTCTTGTCGGCAGGTCATGTTTATGATTGTCTTATCGGATCAAGTGAGACTGTGCCGAAGACTGTTTCTCATGTCGTTAAACATGGGGGTAAGGCTGCTTTTAGGGTGTCCGTTTCGAGTGACAAGATTGCGATTGATCTGCCGATTTTGAACAAGATGACACTTTTAAAAGTTGAGAAGGCCATTCTGGAGGCGCTGAAAGAGGAGGGTGCTCTACCGTAGAGCACTCTACAAATAGCGTAGGGATTTGCGCTAGATGGGTTCACTAAAAGGGCGGTTCATCTGCCCTTTTTCACGATGGATTCGTCAGTGCTCCACGGTAGAGCACAGTCAAGTTCGTGCCGTCTGTCTGTGTATGCAATTGAACTGCCCTTCTTCAGTTCGCCTGATGCAAGGGCAAAGTGCGGGAATCCAGCCAATGATCGCTCGAATATTTGTCCCAGTTCTACAAATGGAATCTCAGTCTGGGAGGAGATTACAAGGGCTGCTGAAAGTGGGCTCATGACTTCTACTCCGTCCTTTATGGAATAAGGCTGTTCGACTGGAGCAACCAACAAATTGTGCACAGCGCCAGGGTCGGCCGAGGCCGTGCAAAAGCCCTTGGATACTGTGGGGGGCAGAGGATCGTTTGATCTCGATTACCCAGGTCTGACCGCCGCGAACTCCAAGACCAAGTCAACTCGGCTTCATTGCTGGTCTGGTAAAAGCTGGCTTGTGCGGTAGGTTTTTATTGATGAGATGCTCAACGACAAGGCCTTCCCAACTGGAACCCGCTACAGGGTTGCTCAATACCGCATCGAGACTTTTTAGGCCCATCAGGGCGTGAAGTCCGCTGTCGCGCACAAACACTTTGGGCGGGCGGCTCAGAAGCTTGCCCACGTTGCTGCTCCAGCCTGGCAGACGGCGTACCAGCATGAGGTCGCAGAGCAGGTCTTGTAGCGTCCAACGGTCTGACCGTTGATGCCCAGGGTGGCCGCAAGTTTTGACTGATCCAGAAGTTCACCCTGGCAGCGGGCCAGCATGGTTCATAGGCATCGCAGGTTCGTTGCAGGAATCCTGGGACTAAGCGTCGGGATGGGGGAGGGCATAAACGGCGTTCATTCGGAACGCAAGAGAGGGAACAAGCAGCGTCAAATGTCTGAATGCCCTTGACCCAGGGGCAGCCACGAATCATTCGATCGTTCTACCCAACGACATCACCTGCAAAAGGATTTGCGATGCGCACACCATTGACTACCTCGCCCACATTCATGTCTTCAGTCCAGACCACGTTGCAGCCCGAGGCGTGTGCACTGGCCAGCACGATCGCATCAAAGAATGAGACGCTGCGAGTCTGGTGGAGATCCAGGCCGGCTCGGATGATGACCGGGGTAATCTGAACCACTTCAATTTGCTCGTAAAAGTCAAGTTGAGTACGTACGTACTGAGCGGGGAGCTTGAACTTTTTGAGGGCTACGTTGCAGTATTCCTGCAGGACCTGGGGAGACAGTACCCCAAGACTTTCCTCGTAAAGACCCTTGAGCAGGGTTAGCGCGGCCCATTGTTTCAGGGGCGCATCGCTGGCCTCCGCATACACCAGGACATGAGTATCGATAAAGCTGCGAGTGGCCATGCTTAGCGCTCGTTCGCTTCGTCGCGATTGAATTGCCAACCCTCGAGCGTGGCCTTGGATCCCGTGCACCGCACTTCGAACTCTGACCATTGCTGGCCACGTAGCGCACTGCCTGCGAGTTGTTCCAGGTAGTCACGCACGACTTGATTGAGGCTCTTTCCCATCTTTTGGGCGGCTTCACGGGCACGCTGTGCCACCTGTTCGTCGACTGAAAGTGTGATGTTCATGGAAGCTCTCCTTTTCAATTCAAACGGAGCAATGTGACCGACGTTCAAGGTCGAGATGATGGTCAAGTTGGGTGCAGGGCAGGGCGGCAAAGCGTCCTGCGAGGCCATGAAACCTTTGAGCAATGGCTCGACAACGGGCAGGCGCTCGCCATGCCCTGGATGCCACCAAATCGCCTGGACCTCTGGCGCGTGGTCTTATGCTTGAGACTTCGGCGAGAGCGTTGCGATCCTTAAACCCGGTAGGTCAGCGAAGTCCCCCGTATTGAGTGTCAACAGGATGTACCCATGCTCAATGGCTTGAGCTGCTATCCAAAGATCGTTGTAACGCGCTCGCGGAGAACGCCCGCTTTGCTTGACGGCTGCCGCCAGTAATCCGAAGGCTGCAGCCGTGTGTTTGGAAACTTCCAAAACGGGACGACTTTCCACTTGGCGTAGGTACGCTGCACGTATTGAACGTACGGTCGCGTCGGCGCATGAATGTACGCCGAAACTTAACTCGCCGATTGAAATGGCGGACGTGAACACAGGAAGGTCACCCGCCGCCTCAACAACCGCTCGGGTGTCCAATTGGTTGGACGCTAGACCCACCCAAACACAGCTATCAAAAATCATGCCCATGGGTCACGCACCACGTCACTGAAACCCTCTTTACTCTCGTGAAGCCAGGAGCTTGCTTGTTGCGGGGTCAGAATTGGAAACACGAGGCCGGCCAACGCTTGAGAGGCTGTCATGGTCTTCTGTGGAGGCATGATTTGAGCGATCATGGTGTGATTGCGTTCAATGGTGACGGTCTCGCCCCGTGTGGCTACGCGGTCCAGTATCTCGCGGGTATTTCTGGTGAGTTCTGTAGCACTGATGGTTTGCATTGCTTAGCCCCCAATGAATATGCATGGATACGCATTTTACATGAATTGAGCATTTCAGCAGGTCTGGCTAGAGAGTATGGCTTGATCCGCGTTCAGCGATTGCGATTCACCGGTCAACTTCATGCAGAGGGTGGGGTCAAAGTACTTGTTAAGCCAGGGGGCACCCGACGCCCGTATGACATCAAATTGCCTTGATGTGGGCCAAGCTTTACCAGCACGACTTTTGGCGATTTTGGTGGTGTTTGGGTAAGTAATTGTTTACATCAGCGTCATGATTATCCTTATAATCAAGACGTGATATAAATAGGTCTAAAACAGGTATTTTGACTTGTACCTCGTCCATTTGCATAAAAGCGTTCCTAGGTTTTTCATAAAAGTGTTCCTGCGTGAACCAATGCATCGGCCTCGCCATTGGAGAAACACAGAGTCAGCACGTTGTCTGCGCTGACTCCAATACCCCAGTGCGGCTCCAATCTCGTTGTAGAGGTCCGAATGCCCGTGGCTGCAAGGCGATGGTGGCTTTGGTGTGCCACAACATCGCGAACCGAACACCAAAACCTCAGAAGCCCTGCGGCGCTGATCCAGCGAACAAGCCATATGTGAGCGAAATCCGGGACTGGCGCAAGAGATGGGTTTGGCCCCGATTTGTCGCCCCAGGTTGGAATGGCTGGGTCAAGGGCTAGCCAATAGGGCCTACAAGCAAGTCTGGCTTTCGACTCGAAACCTTGATCGCGCACGGCGCGCCTCCACAGGACAAGCGCCCAGGCAGTGCGCACGTCGGGCCCACACATCTGGAGGAGGGCGCCAATGTCCGCTGCTTCAACTGCGGCGCTAAGGCGAGCCAACCAACGCCGTGCCTTTGCCGGGATCTGGCGTTTGATGTACCGATGGATGGCCTTGAAGTCGCATAAAAGCGTCTTGTAGTACAGGTTCAGATCGATGTTCTGGCGATTCGTCCCTCTATCATCCTTGTCATGGACGCACTTCGCTGACACTTTCATGGTCCCGAACTTGGCGATCTCCATAGTTGCAGGATCGAGCCGTAAATAGTCACTTGCAGCGACCCAACTGGGCTCAACACCAGCCAGGCCCATGGCAGTTTTGAGGTGGACAATGCGTTCGGCGAAGTCTTGCAAGGGTACGGCACCAGTGCGGACCCCTGGCGTGCCGATCCAATATCGCAGTCCAATATCCATTAGCCAGTCCGCAATTTCACCGAGCGCGCCGTCCCGCTGTGCATTTGCCTTGGGCAAACGTGCCGTGGCATATTCCAGATCCTGCTGCTCCCGGCCGTATCGGACGCAGGGTTTGAGAAGCTCGTTAAAAAGTTTGGGACTGGGAATGGCTTTATCGCCATTTCGATGCCAGAACTCGGTGCGATGGACCGGGCATTCACGCAATGCCTTGAAGGAAAACAGGACGCAGTGGAACCCCTCGCCCAGACACTGCGGACAGACCGCAAAGTCGCCAAAGTACCGCCCTACCACCGTGGAGAACTGGCTGGTGTGGCAGTAGCGAAACGATTCCACCGGTTCCCCCAACACCCTGGCAAAACGCACCAGTCGGATAGGGCAGAGAACGCCGCCAGCCTGGTTGGCATCGAGTTGTGTTGTGGTGCGGCCATGGCTGCGCACTCCAAAGTCCTGCATGAAGGCGGCGCGCGTGGGCTGGTTGAGAATCAAAAAACGCTGAACCGTCATCCACAGCGAAGAGTACGGTGGTGTGGAGCCTGCATGCCAGATCACGCGTGAGCGTCTGCTATGGCGAGCCAGCCGTTCGAACGATTGAGTAGGCGTTGGCACAAGCGGGATTTATGGAGACTTGGCAGGCCGCTTGCGATGAACGCTGGCCGAGATCAGACGCATGTGGTCGGTGAATTGGGTCTGTGCCAGCGCATCGATCCAGTTGGCCTGCGACGTGGCGGCTTCCCAGGGATCACCGCGGGCCGCATTCACCAGAATGTCCTCGACCGCCCAGGCGATGTGCTGCATTGGAAACTCGGCGTCGCCCTGGTAGTTCGCAGGCAGCAGCGACTCCAACACCCGCCACAAGACGTCGGCGCTGGGTGCCAGACGTGCACCTCGGGCGTAGGCATCCGGGATGAAATGCGCCAGGTACGATGTGCCGCTGTGCGGTGGCCACTCGGATGCCTCGTCATACCCCTTCAGCACAAATTCCACTTCGTCTGCACTGCGGATCCCCGGAAACGGCCAGTGCGACACCAGGAAGCGGGCCGCGACATGGGCATGGTCTGACTTTCCCAGCAGCTCATAGGTGTAGTCCATCTGGTGGGAGGCAATAGAGAAGACGCTCAGGCGATATCCCTCCCAGTCCATCGCGTTTTGTAAACCCAGCAGCCAGTTCCATTCACGAAACGTCATGGCCTGGGCTTCGTCAATCAGCAGGGTCACAAAATTGCTCCCGCAGCTGACGGCCGAGGCAATCAGAAACTCGGTCAAGAGGCGCCGGCGGTCACCGCGCGTGGCCCGGGTGGATGCATAACGAAATCCAGCTGCCAGGCCCAACGACACCCAAAACTCTTTTTCGTTGAGGTGGCTGTCGGGCGGGCGGCTCCAGATGTGCAAGGGGATGCGCTTGCCGAACCGGTCTTCCAGGACGTTTTTAAGATGCCATTTGACGCCGCGGGACTTGCCAAAGCGGGAAGGTCCATGGATGTAGCCACCGGGTTGGCGCTGATCGATCCAGTCGCCGATGGTCTGTGCCATGGCGTGCACCGGGGGTGTGAAAACAGCGTATTCCTGCATCAGCACCGGATGTTTCGGGTCGATGTGGGCTGGCAGTTTGCTGCGCATGGCGCGACTCCCTCAGTTGGCCGCTTTACGCAACGGCGGCAAGACTTTGGACGGTGTTTGCGTCCTTGGGGATGTTTGGACTGGCTTGGTTGCAACCGCAGCGCTGTCGTCCGACACCTCCGATGGCGCACCGCCAGCGGTCGTTTCGGTTTCCTTGAGTCGGGACTTGGCCGCCACGACCTCGGCGTCGCTTGAGCGGAACTGCGAGTGCTCCACCAGGAGTCGTTTCAGTTCGAGATAGCTGGGGTGGATAGGAAACTTACCCTTGGCGTTGGATTCCACGAAGTCCATGAACACCGTTATTGCATCAGCGCCATTGGCTAAAGCAAAACGCCGGTTGCGCACCATGGAATTGATGGCACTACGGATACCCAGGCTGTGCGGCGTACGGTGCCAGGGAGGGTGGGCCCGCAAGACTCCCAAACGGTGACCATCCCTGGTGGTGGCCAGAGCAATGCGTGCGTCATCTTCCAGGTGGTTGATGACCCAGATCTGCTTACCTACCAGGTCATGCCGCTGGGCCAGTTCTTCGTTGGAATAGCTGGCACCCAGGAAATTTACATAGGGCCTGCGACCTTGCTGGTAGCCCCCGCGAACGATACAGAGCTTGCGAACGCTCAACAGGCCTTGAACCGAGTTGGGGTCGGCATGCCGCTTGGGCAACTTGTCCATGGATGCGCAGAAGTCCAGCATCTGTAGCGGTGAGCGATACCCCAGACTGCTGTGGGGCGTGGCGTTGTAATTGGCGATCAGGACATCCAGCAGTTCGGCGGCATATTCCAGCTGGAATTCGCTGATGACGGCCACCTTGTCGGGATCGCGTCCTCTTTTATCCTGCACCTTGGCACCCGTGGTGTTGGACATGCGGTGCAAGCCGCGCGAACCCAGGGTCCTGAAAAACGTTTCGATAAACGGCCGGTCGTCTTTGCTCCTGCGTTGGGCAAAGCCCGCGCTGGGGTCGAGCAAGGTGGACCCGACCACATCCTGTAGCTTTGATTTGACCGTTTTGCAGGTTTCAGCCAGAGCGCCATCCACACTGGTCTCATTCCAGCACAGGCCGACATAACGCTCGTGGTGTCCGCTGGGCAGGGCAGCATCTTCGAAGTAGGCCTGATCCCCAAAGCTCACCATTTTGCGACTCCAGCGGACGAGCGCGTTTTTGATGGCGGCGATGACATCGTCCTTGTTGACCTCCACGCGCAGGCTGAGGTGGTAGCCAATCACGGCGCGGGACGCGACATCGAGCAGCACAATGACCCAGAGCCGGTGGATCAGGCGTGGGTGCCAGCCGCCATCGAGCGCGGGAATCATGACGACAAATCGGCCGTCGAGTTTGTGGGCATCCATCTCGACGCGCTCAAACGGGTTGTGGACCGGGCGGTTGATACCGGCGCCCGAGACCATCTTTTTCTCCAACTGGGGGCCACCCACAATCCGGGCCGCCTTGATGGGGTTGGCGCTCAGCACCGCGTCAGCGTAGCGGCACAGAGTCGGGTAACCCATGGTTTTCATGGTGAACGGCCACTCGTTGCGGGTTTCAAGCCCAAGACTGCGCAACTCCTTGAGAAACCATGCCCATAGTGCGTGGCGCGGCCGGCGAATCTCCGCGAGCTTCAGATCGGCGCAGGATTTAAGGATTTGCTTTTCCAGCCGATCGGCGAAATCGGGCTCTTGCAAGAGTAAGTTGGAGAGTGCGCCGGACGCACCCCGGCCACTTGCATCAGCGCGAATCTTGGTTTTTCGGCGGTATTTGACGATGTGAATTCCGGGCACCAGTGCCCTCCAACCGTAAATACGCCCGTCGGGGTGAGGGTGCATACACCGCTCACGAATCGCACGGTTGATGAACCTCGGATGCACGCCCGTGCTCGAATAGATCGTCGCGCTGGCCACACCTTGCAAATAGAGGCGCACCGCCTCTTGGCGTTTCAGAAACTGGCCGAGGTCCGCCGTGGACAGAGCGCCCACGTCTGGGCTGGGCCAGTTTTCGACAGAGAAGTCCTCCCTGTCGGTAACACCTTTGAGGTTTCTGCCGATCAGCACGCCATTGGGCATGGCAGGGTTCCTCCATTGAAGGACCGCCGTCTGGGTTGATTTCGTTCAACCCAGGACCGTTTTTATGGAAAACTCCACCTTGGGAACGTTATTGTGAAAAATAACTTTTCACAATTTATAGCCCGCTTTTCTGAAAAATCAAGAAAATCAAAGACTTGTGTGAACCCAGTTGGGAACACTTTTTAGTAGACAAACGTGCCAGACATTTTGCCCAGAATCGCCCAGTGAAGCCGTTGGTTGCCGGTGAATAACGCTTGGAATCGCGTCCCACAAAAATGTAGAACATATTTGACATATTCTGAGTGGATGTGGCCCAATAGGATTTATGAACCTCGCAGACATTGGTCAGCTCGTACATGAACGGCGTCAGGCGTTAGGGCTCTCCCAGGCCCGGCTTGCCTTGATGAGCGGCTTGTCGCGCGCGACCATCAACCAGCTTGAAACCGGGTCGCTAGTGGACTTGGGTGCGGCCAAGCTCATTGCACTCTTGGACCTGGTGGGCCTGAACCTGGATGCAGGTACGCGCAAGGGTCACGCACACGCATTGCAGTCGGTCAGTCAGAGCGCCAGTGTGAGTTACAGAACGCTGCTCGATCCGGCTGTGCTGGCCGCAGCTTTGGTGGACGGCGCGCTGCCCAAGGGCATTACGCCTCACGTTGCCACCTTGCTCGACGAGGCGCCCCTGTCACTGATCGTGGCAGCAGTCGAGGAGGTGGCAAGCACGAGCAGCACGCACCCTAAGCTCCTGTGGAAACATGTGATCCATTGGGCCAAAGACCTGCATTCACCGCGAGGCGTGTGGTCGTGATCGAGGGCTCAGGTCAACAAGGCTGCGCCGGACAACGCGTGCATCCTGTTAAAAGGCTTGTCAGTACGTTGTCCGGACGATATGATCTACAGTATCCAATCCAAAAGAAGAGAAGCCATGACTGCAGCCGTTGCATCAAAATCCGAACGCATCGACGTTCGGGCCAGCCTGCCTGTGAAACAGCTGTTACAGGAGGCGGCACGCGCGGCCCACAAGAACGTCAGCGAGTTCATGCTGGATGCGGCTGTTGTGGCAGCCAACCAGATGCTGGCCGATCGGCTTCGTTTCGAACTGTCACCACAGCAATGGAAAGCCTTTCAGGCGGCATTGGATCAGCCGGTGAGCGCCAAGCCCAAGTTGAAGAAACTGCTCAACGAGCCGGGGTTGCTGGGTTGATCACAAGAATTTACGAGCCCGTGCGCAAGTTGGCGGCGTCCGATCACTTGGACGCTTTTGATTGTGGCCAGCCTGCCCTGAATATCTACCTACAGCGTTTTGCCTTGGGCAACCAAAAGGCCAACAGCGCTCAAACCTATGTCGCATGTTGTGCCGAGGACGTCGTAGGTTTCTACAGTCTTGCCGTTGGCAGCGTGGAACCCAGCGTTGCAGCGCCCCGTGTTGTCAAGGGTATGCCCAAGCACCCAGTGCCAGTCATGCTCTTGGCCCGGCTTGCAGTTGACACCGGGCACCAGGGCGTGGGTCTCGGTCGTGCCTTGCTCAAGGACGCTTTGATTCGCACGGCTAGAGCGTCCGATATTGCCGGCATTCGAGCCTTGCTGGTGCATGCGAAGGATGAAGCAGCCAGAAACTGGTACCTCCAATGGGAGTTCGAACCCAGTGTCACCGACCCCTTGCATCTCTACCTGCTCATGAAAGACCTCAAGGCGATGGTGCCAAGCTCGGCCTGAAACTTTTAGAAGATCCAGCGATGACCCCTGCGTCCCCTGCAATGCGAGCACCGCTGTTTTACGGCACCCTTTTGACGCGGCGCAAAGCCGGCCGCCCCAAAGGATCCAAAGCACAGGTCGTCCAAGACGCCCGCGCATTGGGCATCCACCACTTTGCTTTCGTGCGCTCCAGTCTTCTGGGCCTGGACCTGGCCGAGTCCTTTGATCGCTACCTGGCCTGGTCGGAATCCACCACCGACCTGCGCTACGTACAGAACCGCCGGGAAGCACTCCTGAAGCGCATCATCGAAGCCGGTCGTCAACACGATGCGACCCTTGCATCGCATTCCAAAATCACCCATTTGCTGGACTTGCTACGCAGCGATGCGGCACCACCCAAGGCAGTAACACTTCCCAGTCTGGACGAGTGGATCACATCCGAAGGCATGGACCCCGATGGTTGGAGCGAGGCCGAGTTGCTGGCCGAGTACAAGGCAGCGTTCGGTCTGGACAACGTGGACGCCATCGAGGCGGGCTCGGAATTCAAGGACCCGGTGGCTGAGCGGGTGAGGGCACTCAACTACCTGGAAACCGTGCTCTCAGTTCTGCCCACCGCCACCGACCGACTGGAATCCTGGTTTGCCCGACCGGTTGTGAAATGCCTGCGCAATATGGGCATCATCACTCTGGGTGACCTGGTGCGTTTCATCAACGTGTATGGCCACCGCTGGTATTCCACGATCAAGGGATTTGGTGCCCAGCGCGCAAAGCAAGTCGTGCACTGGCTGATCCTGGAGCAGGACCGCTTGAACCTTTTGGTGTCGGCCAGCGTGCATGAACCCAAGTCCAAACGCGAGTTGCGCGTAGGTTCCTTGCTGCCAACGGTGGGACAGGATTCGCTCGCGGTGCGCCAGTTTGGAGCCGGAACGCTGATGGCCAGTGCCATGCAACATATGCAAGCCACACCGGCATTGGCAGGAGGGCAGGGGGATTTCAGATCCCACATGGCCAATACCCTGGGTGCCAAGAATGACCTGGAAGCGGTGAGCGCCTGGCTGTCCCGGTACAACGAGAAGCCGTCCACCCAGCGCAGTTACCGCAAAGAGGCAGAGCGCTTTCTGCTGTGGTGTGCACAAGTACTCAAGAAACCCCTGTCCAGCGTGAACTCACCCGATTGTCAGAAGTACCGGGAATTCCTGCAGGCGGTACCAGCCACCTGGATGCAGCGTGTTCCGCTCAAACGCACCGATCCGGGTTGGAGAGCCTTCCGTAGCCAACCCAGTGCGGCTTCACAGAAGCAGGCCCTGGTGATACTGCAGACCCTTTTTGGGGGACTGGTTGATGCAGGCTACCTGGTGGCCAACCCGATGCGTTCGCTGATGAAAGGCTTTGACCTGCCGGCTTCCAAGATGGACATCCGCCGTTCATTCACGGAAGCCGAGTGGGCCCACGTACTGACCTGTGTGGATGCACAACCTGTCGGTCCGGAACGTCTGCGCCTGAAATGCATTCTCGAGCTTCTCGTCACTTCCGGCATTCGCCTGGATGAGTTGGCCAAGGCCAGGCACAAGGACCTGCGTATTGAAGCCCTACCGGATTTGCCAGAAACCTGGATCCTGACCGTCACCGGAAAACGCAACAAGACACGCGAAGTTCCGCTCAATCCGGATGTGGTCAAGCTCCTGGCGCTGCATGGCGGCGAGTTTCTGGAAGAGGACAAGGGCGCGACTGACAAAGACAACCTGCCGCTGATCCGAACTCTAGGGGCGTCGGTACCGCAGTGGAAACGAGGGGAGGGCGGTGAACTCGTCACGATCGCCAGAACCGAGTTAGCTGGGTCAGCCTTGTCGGCGTCTGGCATCTATGCCGTGCTCAAGCGATTCTTCAAACACGCGGCCAAATCGGCATCCCAGGCAGGACTGGACGAAAAACGGTTTGAGAAGGCCAGTACACATTGGATGCGCCACACCTTCGTGCGTCAGGCGTTGGTGGATGGGGTACCGATTGAGGTGGCCAGCGAGTTGGCCGGGCATGCCAGCATTGATACGACGTCCATTTATTCGACGCAGGAACTGGCCAGAAAGATAAAGGCGGTCAGAGCGATGAAGCGCAGGGTCGCTGCGTAGATTAATAAGAGAGACAAACAATCATGGGGGATTGAAGCGTGAACTTTTCTGAGATCATCAAAACTCTTAACAACGCCTCGCTGTTGAGCGACCCCTTCATACGTTGAGAAATGATCATGCGCATTGAATTGCCAAGCCCAAGTGGCGAAGAGCTAAAGACGGCACGCTTCAAAACTGGATTGAGTCAGGTGGATGCTGCCGCACTGATGGGCTACCCCGTCCAGACGGGGAGCAGGGGAGGGCTGCAGTCCAGAACCTGGCAGGCGCTGGAGAGCACAAGTGACCCTCGCAATATGCCGGGACCGATCTTCGCCATGTTCCAACTTCTTACCGGGACCCATTCCGAATACGTCTTGGCCAAAAGAGATTCACCCGCTGACGCGGAAGAAACAAACATGCCAACGATCTAGAGTTTGTCGTGCCGACGATGGCCGGTCACATGGTGACTTACTGCAACGGTCTTTTGAGAAATTCAGGCAATACCAACGGCATGACGGCAATACCTTCTTCAATCAAGGACTCAGTTTCGGCACGGGAGGCCTTGCCACGAATGCCACGTTCTTCGGCCTCGCCGTAATGAATTTTTCGGGCTTCCTCGGCAAATTGATCGCCTACATCATCGGTATTGGCCACAACGAGTTGAGCCACTGCGGTCCATGCCGCTTGCAATGACTGGGTTGTCACAACAGAAGATGCAACTTCTGGCGAGGGCTGAACCGCTTCACGCTCGCTGCCAAAGTTCAATCTGGGTGCGCTGATCATCTTGACCACAGTGGCGTTACCGCAAACCGGGCACTCGACCTGACCCATTCCTTGTTGGTCCTGAAAATCGGCTTCAGATGAAAACCATCCTTCAAACACATGCTTGTTGGCGCACTGAAGGTCCAGTACTTTCATATCATTCCTGCGCGACTGTTTCTACAGCGCACGACTTTCGAGCGACCCGAAAGGGCAACTGTCCCAGAGGCACCAGAACCAAATGAGTAAATAGCTCTGGGTCCAAGCATGTAATAGTGGGCTCCAATCAAGGACATCATCACGGCAAAAAAACATTCAAATCAACGATATGTCCTGAAGTATCGCCCATCGGATTGCTTATGGTCGAAGTAGTAACCTCAAACAAGAACAAGTCAATACGAATATGGCCGAAACCAATCTACTCAATTGGGACTACCCACACCCTTTCATCCTGCCCTGCGTTCCAGGCATACAGGACATCGACGGTCTGAATCACACCAACAATGCGGTTTACGTGCAGTGGTGTGAAATGATTGGCTGGGCCCATTCGGAGTCCCTGGGTTTGAGTTTGGTCAACTACCACCAACTCGACCGTGCCATGGCCATACGACGCGGTGAATATGACTACTTGCTCCCAACGCAGATAAGTGAGCCACTCACTTTGGCGACCTGGCTTACCGGCAGTGACGGCAAATTGACGATGGAGCGCCGGTTTCAGTTGATTCGAAACAGTGACGGACTGACAGTGCTGCGCGGACATTGGGATCTCGTTTGCATTGAAATCGGATCCGGACGACCAAGGCGCATGCCTCGTGAGTTCTCCGAGATCTATCTCCCTGCAGTTGTCACACAACCCATTGAAGTGACTCAGTCGCAGCACAGTCAGTAGGGTCTTGCATGCCTATGAGGCACGCCACTGAATAGACCACTCATAAGACACGAACCGTCATGTACCAGAGAGGAGGATGTCCAATTTTGTGTCAATGGACTTTCAAACCTTCAGCGCCAATGACAAGGGGCTAAGTAAGGCCTCTTTTGACTGTTTTATCGGGACATGCATGAGCACTGTTTGAGTCGATAACTCTTATAGGCAAGTCCTTCGGATTTGCAGCAGTTAACTCTCAAAGGAGTCACCGTGTTCTACATGATGCCCAACCCACTGTTTGACAACGCGTTTCAATCCTGGATAGCCGCTGCGCGCGACCAGGCCACCGCCCAACTCATTGCAACGGCTTCGATGCAGAAGGCTTTTCAGTCGCGTGTTGTCCATGATCTGGAGAGCTGCACCCTGATGGTGGAAGAGCAGGTGGATGCGGTATATCTGCCAGTTGAACGCAGTGTTGCAAGGACATGTCCTTCCAAACGCGCAAGGAAACATGGCTTGTAAACAAAGGTAATTGCAGTCAACGCCAGGAGAAACCCTGGCGTTGTGGTTACAAGCCCGGCAGACAACGCCGGGTCGCTCGAGATGGTCGGAGCTTATGCGACTGTCAATGATGAGTGAGAGTTAACCATGTTGAATATCAAGACCCTTATTGCTGCTACCTTGTTGAGCGGCGTTGCTGTTGCGTCCTTTGCGCAGGCTCCTGCAACCACTTCCAAGTCAGCACCTGTCACAACGGCTGCCGTGACCGCTGTGGCCACACCGGCTACTGCTACACCGGAGGCCAAGCCAGTGGCCAAGAAGGTCAAGCACGCCCATGCGAAGAAGGCTGCTGCCAAGCCAGCTGCGGAAGCGGTGACCAAGTAATCGGTTTCAAACTGTTGGTCGGTTTGGGGGCGCTGGGGTAACCTGGCGCCCTTTTAGTTTTTTGCGTTTCTGAAATCGTTGCGTATGCAAGCAGCACAAAAACAAAACAAAAAGAGGCCCATGAGGGCCTCTTTTGCATGCGCGACTGAGTCGCTAGAAGTGATTACTTCTTGGCAGCCTTCTTTGCAGCGGGAGCGGCAACTGCTACTGGAGCAGCTTTGAGCGCGGCGCGCTGGTCGGGCAGGGCTTTGATCTCTGCGCCGAGTTTGTCTTTGCGTTCAGTCAGCTTGGCAATGCTTGCGCTGATCTTGGCGATGGCTTTGGCCGCCTTGGAGACTGGAGCTTTTTAGTAGCAGCTTTGGCTGCTGGCTTCGCAGCGGCTTTGACCGCAGGTTTTGCTGCCTTGGCGGCAGTCTTGACGGTTGGAGTTGCAGCAGCCTTTGCTGCTGGTTTTTTTGCAGTTGCCATGGTGTTGATTTCCTGTTTTATTGAACCCGCGCTGATGTTGTGCGAGCAGCATATTGTCGCAAGATTTGTTTTGCAATCACCACGCTAGCAACAAGCCATTTACTGTGATGGCAGCATGAGCCTGGAACTTCTTCATGGAAAGCCCCTATGGAAACCATTTCTCACGATATCGCAAACCTGTTTCTGCAACTCGGATTGCCCAGTGGTGCGCAGGACATTGATCAGTTTGTAGAGAATCACAGATTGCCACACGGCATCGTTCTGCACCACGCCCCCTACTGGAATGCATCACAGGCCCAATTCTTGAAGCAGGCCATCGAATGCGACTGCGAGTGGTCTGAAGTCGTTGATCAGCTCGCCGTGCGATTGAACTGAGTGAAATGCCAGGCGGGGCCAATTTGCAGGAGAACGCTGACCCAACCGCAAGGTGAGCTTGATCTGAAAGATGACCGTTCTGAAGACCGTACAAAGTTGAAGGGAGCGCTGAACAATTTGATCCAGAGCTTTGGTCGAGGAACGGTGCTCGTGGCAAGTGCTGGACTTGCGGGTGACAGGAGACAGTGGTCCATGAAACAAGAACGCAGGACGCCGGGGTACACCACACGCTGGGCGGATATTCCGCTGGTGCTGGCTTGACTGTTCATTGCCAAACCGATGATGAGATCCGCCACGAAGCGCTCTGTTTAATCGAAGTTAGTGCATACGATATTCAGAGCGCGCTGTCTGGTCCTAACTGGAAGACAACCACCGACCCAAAGCGGTCATGTGTGCACCTAGATTAATTGCCGAAAAGGGGACATTTGATATGTTAGAAAGGGAGCGTGCTGAATGAGAAAGACTACGCATGGAAAACTGAACTTTCTGTGTCTCACCGGCCATAGTTAAGATGCGTCCTACTCACCCATACAACTAATCATGAATAACTACGAAGCTGCCAAAACAAGCTTGGAAAGAATCATTGAGGACATCGAGCAGTTGAACGATTTCAATGAGGCTACGGCGCGCTTCCAAATTATTGATCGAGTTTTAACGGAAGTACTGTTTTGGGATCGTAAGGGTGTTAACGGATAAGAGTTCCAACCACATGAGGCCAAGTATCGCACCTTGGAAGCGCCCGCGATCCGCGTGAAGCAGTCGATTTGCCGCCCCACCTGGCAGATTCACCACCAGGGCTTGATGTTCAGGAGCGTGATGTGCTGGGCGCGGCATGTACCGAGCGCAGAGACATCCCGCAGCGATTCAAAATCGCCGCTTTGACCGCTCACCAATTGATGCGCTGATCGACCTCAAAGTCGGGTGCGGGTTGTGCGGCCAGATCCCAGTCCGGTTCGATTTGCAACTCGTCATCCATCTGCGCATCACCGCAGTCATCCCACAGCGGTGGTCCGCGCGCTGGGGCTATGTGCGGGGGCTCCGAGTCCACCCCAATGTGATCCAGAATCCGCCTGATCTGCCTGCCCTCGGTGACAAAGGCGATCAGGCGCATCTGCCCGCCACATAGCGGGCACAGCAACGGGAACACCTCGTAGATGCGGGCGATCAGCACCGCCCACAGGTAGTGGGCCGGGCGCTTGGTCGGTACGGGTTCGGGCGTGGGTGAAATTGCATTGCCCAGCGGCGCGGGCGGTGTGCGTCATCGCCCGTGGCATCTGGCTGGGCATCCGCCATGGCCGTAACCGCTGAGCGCAGCGGCGAGTTCGGCGCCAGCACACCAAAGTAGCGATGCCGGTGGGTGCGCGGTGGTGGCACCAGGGCGGCAATGCGGTCGATCAGCTCCAGCGCTGTGAGGTGCAGTTCGTCCACCTTGGCGCCACGCTTGTCACTGGTGGGCTCGCTACGCTGCTTGGCAGACGTTCTTTGCGAAGGCGTTCCATGGCAAAGGGCGGACGGGCGCAGTAGCGCAGCAGCCGCTCCAGGGCGGCGCGGTCGTCTGCTTCAATGCAGACACCGGCGTCCACCGAGAAGCCGCTGTGCTGGTAGGCCAGCATCTCTTTGGCATCAGCCTTCTCGATCAGGCCCCGGCCGACGAAGGCCCGCAGGATGCGTCGGCGCAAATCGGTCTGTACCTGGGCCACAGCGGTCTGGTCGATACCGCTGGCCGGGTGGAAGACGATGCCGGGTGTTGAGGCTTGGAGGGCGGTTTGGCCCGCCACCGCCACCGCCTCAAACACCCCATCGACCACACAGACGTGGAAGTGCACATGAGCGTTCAGGCTGGAGCCGAACCGGTGGATAAACGCCACGGCGCCGATGTGCTTGGCCGCCTTGTCCACATTTGCCGCACCGGGGCTGTGGGTCTGCAGGCTTTGCGCGATGACCCGCAGGAAGATGCGCAGCACCATGTTGAGCACTGCCCCGTCACGCTGCATGAAGTAGCGCAGCCGCTTGGGGACCGACAGCACCCATTGGCGCACCGGCAGACGGGGGAAGACGTGGTCGCAGAGGTGCGCCGCCGTCTCCACCATGCGCCGTGTGTTGCACGAGGGGCAGACACCCCGGCCTTTGCAGGAATAGGCCACAAAGTAGTCGTGCCCGCAGTCATCACACCACGCCCTGGCAAAGCCATGCGCAAAGATGCCGCACTCCAGATATTTGCGAAAGGCTTGGCGGACATAGGGCCTGGGGCTGTGGTGGTCGCCCTGGCCGTCAAACTGGCCTGCACTGGCCAACTCAAACCAGGTCTCAAAGTGCTCGGCTATGGTTTGGTAGAGCAGCGTGCGTTCGGGGTGGCGCGGGTTGTAGAGCTTGGGTTTGGCACCCGCTGGCCCACCCGCGTGAGAATGCGCTTGCGTTGGGCGTGCAGTGGCGGGCATGGGGCAGTGCCAGCGTGGGCTGGGTGCCTGATGATACTGGTTTTATATCCAGCTTCGTCGCAGGCAGAGCCAACCACTGGGCGCGCAAATACTCCTGATTTGATAGCTGCCTGCGCACATTTCACGCGGGCTGTAGCCCGATTTGGCCTTACATACCGATGCCCAACCAGTTCCGCACCACCGGGCAACAACCATCGCCGCCAGGCATCTTTCACTATCATGGTGGGCTTCCCCTAACGCCG
>JADIXX010000006.1 GCA_016705575.1 Candidatus Aalborgicola defluviihabitans | reverse complement strand
GCTGATTCCGCCCGCATCGAAGGTTTTCGTCGTCCAGAAATCTGTGCTCCTGACAAAGAAGCGCAATGGTTCACCTGCGCGTCGGGAGGTACGGAACAGTTCACCAAAAAGCCAACGGGATGGCTTCGTAATCTGCGCTGAACCGGTATGTGCATGTTGACGCTTACTTGAAGAATTCACCGTGCCCAAGGCATTCCGAATTTAATATCCAGTAACGCTAAGTTATTCTCAACGAAGGCCTGTTTCAGCCAATCTTAAAACTGCTCTGATCAAAACCACGAATTTCCGTCGCCTATGCTCGGTAACGTTGTTCGCTCCGGGTCGTTTTCGGCGTGCTTAGACCAATTCTTTCCGGCAATACTCTTCAGATGGAGTGAGCGCCTCGCTTTCGGTGGGCATCCAGCGTGCTGTAGGACGTTTTTTTCAAGGCCCTTTTGCGCGAGAACTCTTTTGTAATCGTCATTCAGTCGTAAAAACTGCCAGCGCCCAATCGTCCGCGCGAAAAGTACTTGGTGCGTTGAGGGCAATGGGCTTTGACCGAGTGCACTGGAAGTCTGAGTTGATCTAGAATCGTCATTTACTGGGTCATTTTCTTTGGCTGCGGGGAGATGCGTCACGTTCATTTCGGTCAATACACCAGTGATGTGTTCTTTGCCAGGTGCGCGTAGCGTTTGACCATCTGGAGGTCTTTGTGCCCAAGAATCTCTGATATGTCTCATGCCGTAGCGCCAGACATTGCCAAATAGCTGCCGCCGTATGCGGAGGTCATTGAAGCAATTCAGTTAATTGGTCTTGCGAAGCGCAGTTCTCCTGAGCAGTCCGAATTGACGTTGCAGCGGCTGGTGTCTTTTGAGCTTGGGAAGCGTAATGATTCTGGATTTGGCATTTCGTCGCCCGTCATAGCCGGTTCTCCACTCTTCACCTGCTCAAGCGCAAATGCAAAGAAATCGGAACGCCGCGTTGAGTGCCATTTTGGTTTCCCTTAACACCAAAGGCCGCACTGTCGCTCTGCGAAACGAAACGTCGGACCAATGAGGGTTCATGATTTCACCGTATCGCATGCCCGTCGCTGTAGCCACTGCAACAATTGTGTAAGCTCAGGGCTTTCGATGCTGCTGTCGCCATCAACAGCGAGGCAAGTTCAACTTCACTCAGAAATCGAACGCGGTTGTTCTGACCTTTGGCTTCGCGACCCGTGACATTGGTGATTCTGGCAGCCACTGCTTCTCCTTCACTGCTACCGCCAAAACGTGAGAAAAAACGGACATGCGTTTAACAACGCTTGCCGGTGCGGGCATGGCTCCTGTTCGGGTGGAGACAAGCAACTCATCGCGGCAGCGCCCGATCAAATCCGATGTCAGTTCCAGAGAACGCCACAGCGGCCCAATCGATTTTCCCACCAGTCGAGATGTCGGGCAGAGTCTTTCCGCTGCTTCTCTTTTTTGTAGGGGAGGATCGAAGTGCGGTACCTCTGAATGAGGTCTTGCGCCAGCCGCCTGAGCCATGGCAGGTTGGCGAAGTAGCGACCAGTCCTTATTTCCAGTTCGACTTGCTCCAGCCCACTGTTTGGCGATGGTCTTTCTGGTAAAGGTGTCTTGGTCTGCGGCGGAAAGCCTCGGATACGAATTTGGACATGGAAGGTCTTGACGCCATCCTTGTCACGCGCTCACGAATACTTGCCATAAGCCCTCCACAGAGCTACTGCTCCCACGGAGACGCCAGGGAACTGGACTAACCAGCACCGAAACGACGACACTCTGGGATTGTCATTGCCACTGTGCCACAGTGTGCCATGAGCTGAATTGTTCGCCAAGGGGTTGGCTAACGCTTTGATTTGAAAGCTATTTTTGATAGGCAGCAAGTTCATTACGAATGAGGCTGCTCTACCGACTGAGCTACACCGGCTGGTAAGCCGAAATTATATCCCGGTCACTATTGGCTTTCGGTGTGATAGCGGGTGATGCGGTCTACCTCGTTTTTGGAGCCCAGCACCACGCTGACGCGCTCGTGCAACTTGCCGGGCTGGATATCCAGGATGCGCTGGCGGCAATTGGTGGCGGCACCACCGGCCTGCTCCACGATCCAGCCCATGGGGTTGGCTTCATACATTAAGCGCAGCTTGCCGGGCTTTTCAGGTTCGCGCTTGTCCCAGGGGTACAGAAACACGCCACCACGGGTCAGAATACGGTGCACATCAGCCACCATGCTGGCAATCCAGCGCATGTTGAAATCTTTGCCACGCGGGCCGTCTTTGCCGGCCAGGCATTCGTCCACATAGCGCTTGATGGGTGCATCCCAGTGGCGCATGTTGCTCATGTTGATGGCAAATTCCTTGGTGTCTTCTGGAATTTTCACGTGTTTCCGGGTTAGTACAAACGAGCCTTGCTCGCGGTCCAGCGTGAACATGGCCACGCCGTCGCCCACGGTGAGCACCAGCGTGGTTTGTGGACCATAGACGCAGTAGCCGGCGGCCACCTGCTGGTTGCCTGGCTGCAGGAAATCGCCTTCATCCACACCGCGATCATCTTCGGGCATGCGCAGCACGCTGAAGATGGTGCCGATGCTCACGTTGACGTCAATGTTGCTGGAGCCGTCCAGCGGGTCAAACATCAGCAGATATTCACCCTGGGGATAACGGTTGGGCACCACGTAAATGCCTTCCATTTCCTCGCTGGCCATGCCCGCAAGGTGGCCGCCCCATTCGTTGGCCTCGATTAATACTTCGTTGGCGATGATGTCGAGCTTTTCTGAATTTCGCCCTGCACGTTCTCACTGTCGGCAGTGCCCATCACATCACCCAGGTCGCCCTTGTTGACGGCCAGGCTGATGCTTTTGCAGGCACGCGCCACTACTTCCAGCAGCAGGCGCAGTTGTGCGGGGATGCAGCCGCCAATCCGCTGTTCTTCGACCAGGTAGCGGGTGAGGGAGATTTTGGGGGCCATAGTTTTCCTTTGATTGGGTTGCCGCCGGGCCGCCCCAAGGCGACCCAGGCCCCTTTGAGGGGCAGCGTATTACACGTAGTGAAATGCGTGGGGGCTCTTTTTTTAATCTGCTAGTGCGCGGTCTACCACCTCGCGCACGTCGTTGCTCAGGTCGGTCTTGGCGGCGACCCGCTTGAGGGCTTCGCAGGCCGCGCTGCGGTACGGCTCGACCAGGCGTTTCCAACGGTCCAGGGCGCGGGCCAGACGGGCGGCGACCTGGGGGTTGATGCTGTCGAGTTCCAACACGCGCTCGCTCCAGTAAACGTAGCCGGCAGCATCGGGGCGGTGGAAACCGCCCGGGTTGCCACTGCAGTAGCTGAAGATCAGGCTGCGGGCACGGTTGGGGTTACGGATGTTGAAGTCGGGGTGGGCCATCAGCTGGCGCACGGCAGGCAATACCAGACCATTGCGGTCGGGTGCGCCGGCTTGCAGGGCAAACCATTTGTCCAGTACCAGCTCTTCGTTCTTGAAGAGCGCATGGAACTTGGCCAAAGCCGGAGCCGCCAGGGCGTGACCGCTGGTGACCAGCGCTTGCAGGGCGCTGATGCGATCGGTCATGTTGGTGGCCACCTTGAAGCGCTGCAACGCTTTGCCCGGCCACACGGCATCACCCGTCTGGGTGGCCGCCAGGCACAGGTTGGCCAGTGCCATGCCTACCAGTGCACGGCGCCCGGCAGATGTCGCGTCAGGGCGGTAGGCGCCGTTGTCTTGGTGGGTTTCGAACGCCCACTGCCAGTCGGCCTGCAGCTCTACCGCCAGTTGCAAACGCATGGCCTCGCGCACCGCGTGGATGCGCTGCGGGTCCACCATCCAGTTGCTCGGCGATGTAGGTCTCGCTTGGCAGGGTCAGCACCAGTTCCTTGAAGGCCGCATCCAGCGTGGGGTGACGCAAGACGCTGCGCATGGCTTGCACATAGGCATTATTTAGGGCGCTAGCCCTCGTCGAATCTACGTAAGTAGCTATCGAAGTAATAGCGTTTCGCAGCGCCAGACGCTGGCCGGCTTCCCAGCGGTTGAACGGATCGGGGTCAGAGGCCAGCAGGGTCAGCAGTTGCGCGTCACTGTAGTCAAAGTCCAGCACCACTGGCGCGGAGAAGCCACGCAAGATGGAAGGCACGGGCGCTTCTTGCACGCCGGTGAAAGTGATCGCGGCAGTATCGCCGGTCATCACAAACAGGTGGTTGGCCGCTGCTGCGTCGACACTGCCCTGCACCGTCAGAGGTAGGGCGGCGCCGCTGCCAGAGCCCACCAGACCCAAAAGCACGGGGATGACAAACGGTTGCTTGTCGGCCAGACCGGCTGCGGGCGCGCAGGTTTGCTTGAATTGCAAAGTGTAGGTTTGTGCGGCTGCATCAAAATAGCCACTGGCACCCAGGTGCGGCGTGCCGGCCTGGCTGTACCAGAGCTTGAATTGGGGCAATAACTGCGACAGGCTGGATTCGGGGTTGGCGTCGGCCATGCTTTGGGCAAAGTCGTCGCAGGTGACGGCTTGGCCGTCAAAGCGCTCGAAGTAGAGCTTCATGCCCTTGGCAAACCCGTCGCGCCCGACCAATGTTTGCATCATGCGCACCACTTCCGCACCCTTTTCATAAATGGTGACGGTATAGAAGTTGTTGATCTCGATGTAGCTGTCGGGCCGCACCGGGTGGGACATGGGACCGGCGTCCTCTGGGAACTGGACGGTGCGCAGCACGCGCACGTCTTCAATGCGCTTCACCGCGCGGGCCGAGACGCCGTCGCACATGTCCTGGCTGAATTCCTGGTCACGGAATACGGTCAGGCCTTCTTTCAGACTCAGCTGGAACCAGTCGCGGCAGGTGATGCGGTTGCCAGTCCAGTTGTGGAAGTATTCGTGGCCGACCACACTTTCAATATTGGCGTAGTCCACATCCGTTGCGGTGGCCTGGTTGGCCAGCACGTACTTGGTGTTGAAGATGTTCAGGCCCTTGTTCTCCATGGCGCCCATGTTGAAGTCACTGGTTGCCACAATCATGAAGCGTTCGAGGTCCAGTGGCAGACCAAAGCGGGCTTCATCCCAGGCCACGCTGGCCATCAAGGAGTTCATGGCGTGTTCGGTTTTGTCCAGATCACCTGGCGTACAAACACCTGCAACAGGTGGTCTTGGCCGGCGCGGCTGGTGATGCGCTGCTCGCGCGCCACCAACTGGCCTGCCACCAGCGCAAATAAATACGAAGGCTTTTTGTGCGGATCGACCCACTTGGCAAAGTGGCGTCCGTCATCCAGCGTGCCGCTGTCCACCAGGTTGCCGTTGGACAACAGCACGGGGTACTTGGTTTTGTCCGCCCGCAAGGTCACGGTGTACATGGCCATGACATCCGGGCGGTCCAGAAAGTAGGTGATGCGCCGAAAGCCCTCGGCCTCGCACTGGGTAAAGAACGAATCCTGGCTCACGTACAGGCCGGAGAGAGAGGTGTTTTTGACCGGTGCGCAGGTAGTGAAGATTTCCAGCTGAAACGGCTCGGTACCTTCGGGAAGGTTTTCCAACACCAGCTTGTTGCCTTCGAGTTTGAACGAGGTGCCCTGGCCGTTGACCAGCACGCGTGCCAAGTTTAACTCTTCGCCGTCGAGTTTCAAAGACTGTGCCGCTACGTCGGGGTTGCGGCGCAAGGTCATGCGGTTCAAAACACGGGTTTTTACCGGGTCCAGATCAAAGCTCAGGTCGACGGTATCGATCCAGAATGCGGGGGCGCTGTAGTCGGCGCGGTTGATCACGGTGGCGTGGCCTTCTCGGGTCATCGTCAAACTCCTTGCTTCAGTGAAGCTTCAATAAATACATCCAGGTCGCCATCCAGTACTTTTTGGGTGGCAGAGACTTCGACATTGGTGCGCAGGTCTTTGATGCGGCTGTTGTCCAGCACGTAGCTGCGGATTTGGTGGCCCCAGCCCACATCGGTCTTGGTGTCCTCCAGCTTTTGCTGGGCTTCCTGCTGCTTGCGCAGCTCAAAATCGTACAGACGGCTGCGCAGACGCTTCCACGCCACGTCGCGGTTGCTGTGCTGGCTGCGCCCGTCCTGGCACTGCACCACGATGCCGGTCGGGATGTGCGTCAGGCGCACGGCCGAGTCGGTTTTGTTGATGTGCTGACCACCCGCACCGCTGGCGCGGAAGGTGTCGGTGCGTACGTCGCTGGGATTGATGTCGATCTCGATCGAATCATCAATCTCGGGGTAGACGAACACGGACGCAAACGACGTATGGCGTCCACCGGACGAGTCGAATGGACTTTTGCGCACCAGACGGTGCACGCCAGTCTCGGTGCGCAACAGCCCAAAGGCGTATTCGCCCTCGATCTTGATGGTGGCGCCCTTGATGCCGGCGGTGTCGCCTGCGGTCTCGTCTTCAATGGTGGTCTTGAAGCCCTTGCGCTCGGCATATTTCAGGTATTGGCGCAGCAGCATGCTGGCCCAGTCGCAGGCCTCGGTGCCGCCGGCGCCGGCCTGGATGTCCAGAAAGCAGGGCAGAGGGTCGGCGGGGTTGTTGAACATCCGGCGGAATTCGAGGTCCTTGATGATGGAGGCGAGCTTTTCGGTCTCATCCTCAATCGTCATCAGACCGGCTTCATCACCGTCTTCCTTGCTCATCTCGAACAATTCGGCGTTATCCGCCAGCTCGCTTTGCAGGCTGTCCAGCGTGACGACCACGCCGTCGAGCAGTTTCTTTTCTTTGCCCAGCTCTTGGGCCTTCTTGGGGTCGTTCCAGACCGTGGGGTCTTCTAGCGAGGCGTTGACGGTGCGCAGGCGTTCGGCTTTGGCATCGTAGTCAAAGATACCCCCGTAACTCTTGCGTGCGCGCGCTCAGATCCGCGAGAGTGGTGCCGATGAGGTTGATGCGTTCGATGTCCATGGTGCTGTCCTGAGGTCTGTTTGTTTGCAATAACCGCGTATTTTCTCCCGCCGCCGCATCTGGCCTTCCCGTTTGGGCTTGGACAGTTTTAGTCGATGAACCGCTCTATCAAAGCCGCCAGCAGCTCGGGCTGGTCGTGGTGCATCATGTGGCCGGCGTCAGGGATGTGGCCAATCTCCAGCTGGGACACGTTCTGAATGCGCTCGTGATACTGCTCCAGCGTGAACTTGCCTTTCCACCACAGGTCCAGACTGTTGTCGGACGCTTCCACCGCCAGTACCGGCATGGTCAGGCGCCGGTACAGCGCCAGCACTTCTTCCACTTGGTAGAGGTGGGCGCTGATGACTTTGTGCGCCGGTTGACCCATGATTTCCCACTGGCCATGCGGGTTTTCGCGGGCCCAGTGGCGCGCCAGCCAATCGGCCTTGTCCTGTGTCAGGCGTGGGTTGGTCTTCATCAAACGCCGGGCCACGCCGCCCACGGTGTCGTAGGCTTTGAGAGCCATCTCGCCACGGTGCTGCTTTTTGAGCTCGTCCATCCAGGTTGCGTAGCGTTTGGCGGCCATCTCCGGAGTAGTGGCAGGCATGCCAAAGCCCTCCAGGTTGACCAGACGGCGAATGCGCTCGGGGCGCACGCCGGCGTAGAGCATGACCACGTTGCCGCCCAGGCTGTGCCCTACCAGATTGACAGCCTGCTCGGGGGCGTAGTGGTCCAGCAGAAAATCCAGATCGGCCATGTAGTCGGGAAACCAGTAGTTGTCTACCGGGCCGGACTCGGTTTGGCCGTAGCCTCGCCAGTCGGGGGCGATGATGTAGTGGTCTTGCGCAAACGCATCCACCACAAACTGGTAGCTGGCTGCTACGTCCATCCAGCCGTGCACCATGACCAGCGGCACCTTGTCGGGTGCGGGTTTTCCCCATATCTGAACATGGTATTTGAGGTTGCGTATAGGGACAAACTCGCTACGGGAAATGCGTTTGACTTGGTACATTCTTCCAATGATACGAAGACACCCCCATGCAAGCCAGTCAAGATAGCGACATCTCCCCAGCGTCGGCCCGAGGCAGCCCGATGGCGTTGGGTGGCGCGCCAGAAGCCTATACCCACCTGCACCAGGCCTTTACCTGGGCGGTACCTGAGTACTTCAACATCGCCCAGGTGTGTTGCACACGCTGGGCAGCGCAACCGGATGCTAGCAAAAATATAGCTATCCACGCTTATTCGACGAGGGCTGAAGGCACTTTCTTCACTTATGCACAATTGCAGGAGCAGGCCAACCGCCTGTCCAACGCCCTGCAAGCCCTGGGCGTAGAGCGTGGCGACCGCGTGGCCATCGTCATGCCGCAATGCTTTGAGACGGCCGTGGCCTATATGGCTGTGTTGCAAATGGGTGCGGTGGCCATGCCCTTGTCACTGCTATTTGGTCCCGACGCTCTGGAATACCGCTTACAAGACAGCGAAGCCGTAGTCGCCATTGCCGATGGCCAGGCCCAGCATGACCTGCACCTGGCACGCAAGCACTGCGTGCACCTGCGCACCGTGGTGGGCGTGGGCACCGCAGATGGCGTGCAAAGCCAGGCTGATTGCGAGTGGGACGACACCCTGGCGCAGTTTCCAACCACCTTCTTGGCCGTCAACACCCGCGCGGACGAGCCCGCCATCCTGATCTACACCAGCGGTACCACGGGTAATCCCAAAGGTGCCTTGCTGGCGCAGCGCGCGCTTATTGGTAACCTGCCGGGCTTTGTAGCCAGCCAGAACTGGTTTGGCTTCGACCCCAATGACACCGCCTCGGGGTCACAGGCCGTGTTTTGGTCACCCGCAGACTGGGCCTGGACCGGCGGGCTGATGGATGCACTGCTCCCTACCCTGTACTTTGGTCGCCCCATCGTGGCATACAACGGGCGTTTCAGCCCGCAGACGGCGCTGGAACTGATGGGCGACTGCGGCGTCACCCACACTTTCCTCTTCCCCACCGCGCTCAAAGCCATGATGAAGGCCTTTTCCGGCACGCCACGGCGCACGGTGCGCCAGCAGTTTACGTTGCAGTTACAGGCCATCATGAGTGCGGGCGAGGCGGTGGGCGACGCCGTGTTTGACTATTGCGAACAACAGTTGGGCGTCAAACCCAATGAGATGTTTGGGCAGACCGAGATCAATTACATCGTCGGCAACTGCAACACGCTGTATCCGTCCAAGCCCGGCAGCATGGGCATGGCCTACCCCGGCCACCAGGTGCGGGTGATTGACGATGATGGCAACGAATGCCCAGTGGGTGTGCCGGGCGACGTGGCGCTCAACCGCTATGACGTGCATGGTGACAGTGACCCCATCGTCTTTTTGGGCTACTGGAAGAACGACGCCGCTACCCTTGCCAAGTACACCGGCGACTGGTGCCGCACCGGCGACCAGGCCATTCGCGATGCCGATGGCTACCTTTGGTACCTGGGGCGCAGCGACGACATGTTCAAGTCCGCCGGTTACCGCATTGGCCCCGGCGAAATCGAGAACTGCCTGGTCAAGCACCCTGCAGTGGTCAACGCCGCCGTGGTGCCCAAGCCCGATGCCCAGCGCGGCGCACTGGTGAAGGCTTATGTGGTGATTGCTTCTGATTTCATAGCTGCCTGTGCAGGGGATGCAAGGGCTACAGCCGAATTACATGCCAAGCTCTCGGTGGAACTGCAGGAGCATGTGAAAGACCGTCTGGCACCTTACGAGTACCCCAAGGAGATCGAATTTCTGGACGCCCTGCCCATGACCACCACCGGCAAAGTGCAGCGCCGCGTGTTGCGTCTGCAGGAGGAAGATCGTGCCCAGGAGGCTGCCAGCAGGAAATAAGCCCCTGCTACGGTGAAGGTGCGCCGGGCTGGCTACACTGCGGGCCATGAAAACCGTCCAACTCGGTCAAAGCGACCTGCACGTCACCCCCATCTGCCTGGGCACCATGACCTTTGGCGAACAGGTGGATGAACCCACTGCCCACGCCATCATGGACCGCGCTGTCGAGCGCGGTATCAATTTTCTGGACACGGCCGAGATGTATGCCGTGCCGCCGCGGGCCGAGACCTTCAACGCTACCGAGAAAATCATGGGCAACTGGCTGGCCGCGCGCCCCGGCTTGCGCCAGAAGCTGGTGATTGCCACCAAGGTAGCTGGCCCTGCGCGCGGCATGCCGTGGATTCGTGGTGGCACGGGTGACCTGACCGGCGCTGACATCATCGCCGCCTGCGATGGCAGCCTGCAGCGCCTCAAAACCGATGTGATTGACCTCTACCAGCTCCACTGGCCCACCCGCGCAGTGCCCATGTTTGGTGCCATGTACTACAACCCCGCCCACGACAAACCAGTGACCAGCATCCACGACCAGCTGGCCGCCCTGGGCCAGCTGGTCAAGGCCGGCAAGGTGCGTGCCGTGGGCCTGTCCAACGAGACGCCCTATGGCGTGCATGAGTTTGTGCGCCTGGCCGAACAGCACGGCCTGCCGCGCGTGGCCACGGTACAGAACGTTTACAGCTTGATCAGCCGCGCGCTGGAGAACGGTCTGGACGAGACCATGCACCGCCTGGGTGTGTCGCTGTTGGCCTATTCGCCACTGGCCTTCGGCCTGTTGACTGGCAAGTACGATGAGAGCGGCATCGACGGGCCGGCTACGCCCAAGGATGCGCGCATTGGCAAGTACGAGTCGGTGCGCAAGCAGCGCTGGGGCCGCAAGGAATCAGTCGCAGCATCGCTACGCTACAACGCGCTGGCGCGAGACAACGGCATGACCCCCACACAAATGGCGCTGGCGTTTTGTTACACCAAGTGGCAGGTGGCCAGCACCATCATCGGCGTGACCACGCTGGCGCAACTGGAAGACGACATCAACGCCTATGGAACCACGCTCACGCCCGAGACACTGGCGGCGATTGACGCGATTCGGGCGGAGATGCGCGACCCGGCTTGCTGACGCAAACGGCTAACCCGCGGCTTCCTGCTTCAGCTGCTTACGAATCAGCTTCAATTCTTGTTCGCGCGCAGGCGTGGTTTCTGGGTAGTCCATGTTCAGAGCCTTGAAGGTATCCAGAACAATCTCGGAAATGATGAGTCTGGCGTTTTCCTTGTTGTCCGCCGGAACCACATACCAGGGTGCCGTTTTGGTGCTGGTCGCGCTCAAGCAGGACTCGTAGGCCTGCATATAGGCGTTCCAGCATTTACGCTCCTCTATGTCGGCTGAACTGAACTTCCAGTTCTTTTTGGGTTCGTCGATGCGGTCCAAAAACCGCTTGCGCTGTTCTTCTTTTGACAGGTGCAGGAAGAATTTAACGATCCGCGTTCCGTTGCGATGCAAGTGGTCTTCAAGACCCACGATGGACCGGTACCGATCTTCCCAGAGAGTCTTGGTGTCAACCGCGTCCAATGGCAAGCGTTCTGCCTGCAGAATCTCGGGGTGCACCCGCACGATCAGCACCTCTTCATAGTAGGAGCGGTTGAAGATGCCAATACGCCCCCGCTCCGGCAGGCACTGGGTGGTGCGCCACAGGAAATCATGGTCAAGGTCTTCAGCGCTGGGATGTTTGAAGCTGAACACCTGGCATCCCTGCGGGTTAATGCCCGACATGACGTGTTTGATGGCGCCGTCTTTGCCTGCGGCATCCATGGCCTGAAAGACCAGCAGCACCGAATAGCGATCTGAGGCGTAGAGAATTTCCTGGAGCGCGCTCAGCTCATCAACCTGGGCGTCAAGGAGATCACGGTACGCGGCCTTGGTTTTGTAGATTGGCTTTGCAACGGTTGGCCATTTCGCAAGATTGACCCGGTCGCCTTGCTTGACCCGAAACTCGTCGGTTTTGATTTTCAAACGCATGGTATTTCCTTTGGTGTTGGTTTGTTTGGAGCAAGTGCCTCGAAGCCGGAAATGAGGTCGAATAATTCTTCGTCGATACCGTTTTGGCGCAGCCGGTGGAATGACCGGTTCAGGTCGTCCATCAGTTCATCGATGTTCTTCTCTGCGCGTTGCATCGCCGCGAGCCTGCTGGCGTTCTCGCTGGCCAGCGACTGCGCGCAGGTGCGAAACAGCGAAACAAACAGGTATTCGCGCACGAAAGCCAACAGCGCGGATTCGCCCAGTTGCAACACCTCGGGCAAGTTGCGGGTAGGCCACGGGAGCGCGACAAGGTCGTGTTGCCAAGCCTCATCCAGCGGCAGCAAACGCTGCACTGTGGGTGTGTACACCGACCCGGCCGTGGGAGCATTGTGAAACAGGAAAACCTGCGCAACACCGCCCACCTCACGCGCGGCCTCCAACGCAAGTAGCACTTGCCCGACCAACGCGGTAATGGCATCGATGGAAATGGGCAGGGCAAAGCGCTGGTCCAATGGCAGTGGGGTTTCGGCCAGGCGGGACTGGATGCGCTCGCCAATGGTCCAGATGGTTTTGTCTTCCGGCATGGCATTGAGCGTTGTGACGGTGAATTCGACCAATGTCTCGTTGAATTGGCCCACCAGGCCTTGATCGGAGCCGAATACCAATGCGACGATCTTGCCTCGGTCGCCACGCTGTGCGCCCGAATCCTGCAGTGGCGTGGGCATTTGACGAAAGCCAGCGGACAAAGCCAGCTGTACCGTGCGGTAGTAGTCCTCCAACGCCTGCACAGCACGTTCGTACTGACCAATGCTGGAGGCTGCCATCGCCTTCATGGTGCGCACCACCGATTGCAGTTCACCGGCGCTGTCGATTTTTCGACGCAGTTCCGCGATGGTGCCGCTCATGGTTTCTCCACGGGTGCTGCGACCGCACTGTCCGGTGCAGTCGCGGCTTCAGGCTGAAAAGGGGCCAGCGCGGTGCGGGCAATTCCGATAATCAGCGCTTGGTCCTCGTCGCTGAGCTTTTTGGCGGTATCAAAGCGCCCACAGACGTCTGTGGGTATCTGTGCGGCGGCCTCACGCACTGCGCGTTCGGCATCGGTCATGCGCTCCAGCGGCACGGTATCAAACAATTTTGCGGTCAGTGCCATCAACACGGCGATCTGCGCGACCTCGGAGACTGGCGACGATTCGGCCTGTTTCAGGCACGCGCGGATGCGCCGGCCATGCTCGATGCTCTGGGTGGTGTTTGCGTCCAGACGGGCGCCAAAGCGCGCAAAGGTCTCCAACTCTTCGAACTGGGAATACGCCAGTTTGAGGTCACCCGATACGGCCCGGTAGGCCGCGCGCTGAGCCTTGCCACCTACACGGGAGACCGACTTTCCTACATCGACCGCTGGCAGAGCGCCGAGTTCGAACAGCGACGGCGAGAGGTAGATCTGCCCGTCGGTGATGGAAATCAGGTTGGTCGGTATATAGGCCGACATGTTCTGCGCCTCGGTTTCGATGATGGGCAGGGCGGTGAGCGAGCCACCACCCCGTTCCTCGCTGAGGTGCGTGGAGCGCTCCAGCAAGCGCGAGTGGATGTAAAAAATATCACCGGGAAAGGCCTCACGCCCCGGCGGGCGGCGCAGCAGCAGGGACAGTTCGCGGTAGGCGCGTGCGTGGTGGGTGAGATCGTCGTAAACGATCAGAACGTCGCGCCCGGCGTGCATATAGTGCTCGGCCATGCTGGTCGCGGCGTAGGGCGCAATGTAGGCCAGTCCGGGCGGATCGTTGCCTTCGGTCACCATGACGACTGTGTACGCCATTGCCCCTTTTTCTTGCAGGATCGCAATCGTTTTCGCCACGGCCGCTGCGCGCTGGCCAATGGCACAGTAAACACACAGCACGTCCTTGCCCTGCTGGTTGAGGATGGTGTCGATCGCGATTGTGGTCTTGCCGGTCTGGCGGTCCCCCAGAATCAATTCCCGCTGGCCCCGGCCGACCGGGATGAGTGCGTCAACAACCTTTAACCCGGTTTGCAGCGGCACACTCACCGGTGCGCGGTCCATGATGGGGGCGGCGGGGCGCTCAATGGGTAAACGTTGTTTTGTGACGATGGGGCCCTGGCCGTCCAGTGGGCGCCCCAGTGGGTCCATTACCCGGCCCAGCGTACCGTCGCCCACTCCCACATCCATGACTCGCCCGGTGCGTTGCACTTCGTCGCCCGCCCGCAGATGCCAGTATTCGCCCAGCAAAACCACACCCACTTCGAGTTCGTCCACGTTGAAGGCAATGCCGAACACGCCGCCAGGAAACGCAATCAGTTCGTCGTAGCCCACGCCAGGCAGACCGCTGACCATGGCGATGCCGGTTGATACCTGGGTGATGGTGCCAGTCTCGCGCGGGGCCAGCTGCGCCGAGAATGCTTCGCGCCGCTGGCGCAGGTCTGCGAAGCTGCGGTCCAGTACGGTTTGCAGATTGGACGAGGGACTGTTCATGAAGCCTTTTGCTGCAGCGACGCCAGAAAATCAGAAATATTCCAGGCAATTTTCCAGCCGTTGGCGCTGAGCTCGATGCCGCCAATCACATCGGGGGTCGTCTCGAACCGGATGGGCAGCTTGGCCCCCATGGCAGCGTCCATTGCTTGCCCCAATGCCGCCTGCTGGGCAGGCGTCAACTCGAACGCACTGCGCACCCGTACCGTGCCGGGCGATGCCTGTAGGGCCTTGGACAGTTCGCTCTTGGCGTGTGCATCCATAGAACCCAGGCGCTGGGCAAACACCTCGGTTATGCGGTCTTCGAGAGTGGTGCCGGCCAGATCGGTCAGGACCTTGCGCGCGATGGCAAACACTTCTTCCTGGCTGCGCCGGGCAATGTCCTCTTGCAGTGTTTGCAGTTCGCTCTCCAGGGCCTCATGCCGCTTGGCCTGCACGGCGTCGGCTGCCGTGCGCGCGTCAGTGAGCAGACGTTTGCGTTCGGCGTCCACTTCAGCGCTGGCCTTGCGCGCAAGGGCCTCGCGTTGCTGGTCAAAATCAGCATTTTTCTGCTTGAAGGTATCGCGCTCACTGTCGGCTTGCGCCTGCTTTTGGGCGGCGTCGGCCAGTTCCGATGCGATGCGCTTTTCCCGCGCATCAATCGCATCGAGCACCGGCTTGTAGAGGTAGCGCTTCATTAGCCATACCAGGATGAGAAAGTTCAGCGTTTGCGCGCCGACCGTGAACCAGTCAATGAGCATGGCTACTTTGCGGCAACTGCGGCAACCGCTGCGGCCGCGTGGTTCCAGAATGGATTGGCAAAAATCAGGATCATCGAGACTACAAAACAGTAGATCGCAGTGGATTCGATCATCGCCAGACCGACGAACAGGGTGCGCGTAATGGTTGCAGAGGCGTCAGGCTGCTGCGCCAGCGCGGTGAGGGCGGTCGCAACCGCGCGCCCCTCGGCGAACGCGGGCCCCATGCAGCCGAAGCCGGTGGTGAGTCCGGCAATGACGATGGATGCCACTGCGATGATGGTCATGCTGTCCATAGAGAGTCCTTTGAAGGTTTGGTTGTTCAGGTTTTGGCCGTTTGCTGTGGCTCCGGATCGGGCTTGCGAACGTGCTGGGCTGCCGCGATATAGACGGCCGCCAATATGCTGAAGATGTAGGCTTGCACCATTCCGGTCAGTAGGCCCAGCACCGTCATGACAATCGGAAAAACAAAGGGCGTGATGGTGAGCAGGATGGCGATGATCATGGCCCCGCTCATCATGTTGCCAAACAGCCGCACCGCCAGCGCCAGGGTGCGCGACATTTCACTGATGATGTTAAACGGGAGCATAAGCACAGTGGGCTCCAAATAAGACTCCAGGTAACCGCCCAGCCCCTGGTCCGCAATGCCGAACATCGGTACAGCCACCAACACGCACAGGGCCAGCGCCGCTGTGGTCGACAGTGATCCGGTGGGCGGCTCGTAGCCGGGAATGATGGTGCACAGGCTGGCACTTGCGACGAACAGGAAGAGCGTGCCCAAAAAGCCTATGGCTTTGCGTGGTTCGTGTATGCCGACCTCTGCAATTTGCGACTCGATGCCGGTGACAATGATTTCCAGCAGGTTCTGCCAACGCGAGCGGGTCAGCTCAGTGGAGAGTTTGCGGGTGATGAGCATGGAGCCTACGACCAGCAGCAGCATCAGGCCCCAGGTAAAGGCAATGGTGGCGTTGAGTTTGATGAAGCCGAGTTGCCAAAAGATCATCTGGTCGGGGCTAAGGTGCATGGGAGGGCTCCCGTGTCAGGCGCATGGTGATCTGGCGGGCCATCACGAAGCCAACAAGGCATGCCAGCAGACGCTGCCAATCTGCGCCTGTGGCCCAATAGAAGCCGGCCAGGGTCACTGCGGTACGCAGTAACGCGCTGGGCAAAATCCACAAGGCCGGATTGGGGGCGGCAAGGCCCTTGCGCACGGTCCACCAGAGTCCGCCAAAGAAGAACGCCCCCAGCGCGCTGCCAGCGAACCATGCCAACAACAGGGACAGTGCGTCAGGGCCGGTCATCATGATTTTCCCGGTCGTAGCCCATGGCGGCATCTTCCTTGGTAACCCAAACCCACGCGTTGAAACAGCCCAGCACCAGCCCGGCGGCCATCAGCGCCAGCGTCCATGAGTGCCCACCGGGATAGTGCCGGTCCAGCCACAGACCCAGCGCAGCACCCAACAAGGTGGGTACGACCACCGACCAGCCGATCACACCCATCAGCCCCAGGCCAAACCAGACGCCTGGTGTCGGGTTGCGCTGCGCCTGCAGCTTGCGAGCGGCCTTGGCACCAACTTGCCCGGCCATGTCGAGCGACGTTTTTTCTGGTTTATTGGCCCGATCAATCATGCTGGAAACTCGCAAATTGGCGCAGAAAGCCAGTTTCCAGCTTGGCCATGACCGAACGAACGTCTTTCTCTTGCGCATTGAGCTGACTAAATTCCTGCTCAACCGCCTGGCGCAACTGTGAGAGATTGGCGCCGCCCATGGCCCTGCGTACGGAGATAGACACATTCGCTCCGGTCTTGACCAACACCCCCTCATCCAGGGCGACGTAGACCTCTCCTTCGGACGGTGTCTCATAGACCAGGATCCCGGCAGTAATCGCGGCAACACAATCGAGGCGGTTCGGCAGCAGGCCGAACGATCCCTCTCGCGTTTCCGCCACGATGCGCTTGACGCCGGTTTTGTCGGCGAAGATGTGCGAAGGCAGAAGGATTTGGAGGTGCATGCTATTGCACTGCATGGTCTTGCTCCTTTGACGCCGGCAATTTGGCCTTGGCCTCATCAACCGCGCCGATCATGTAGAGCGCGCTCTCGGGGTAGTCTTTGAACTCGTCACGCAGGATGCGCTCACATCCGTCCAGCGCATCTTTCAGGCTAACGAGCTTGCCCGGCATGCCGGTGAACTGCTCGGTGGTGAAGAACGGCTGGGTGAGAAAGCGCTCCAGACGACGGGCGCGGGCAACTACGTTGCGGTCACCGGAGGATAGTTGCTCTAACCCCAGCATGGCGATGATGTCCTTTAGCTGCGCGTATTGGGCCAGTGTGCCGCGAATCTCCTGCGCCAACGCATAGTGCCGTTCGCCGACAATGCCGGGTGTCGCCATTTTGGAGTTCGATTGCAGCGGGTCAATGGCTGGGTACAGACCCTCACTGGCCCGCTTGCGCGACAGCACAATCGACGCCGAAAGGTGCGAGAAGGTGTGCACTGCCGCTGGATCGGTGAAATCGTCAGCCGGGACATAGACCGCTTGAATGGAGGTGATGGCGCCAGTGTCGGTGTTGGCAATGCGCTCTTCCAGGCCCGCCAATTCGGTTCCCATGGTGGGCTGGTAACCTAGGCGCGATGGCATTTGCCCCATCAGCCCCGACACTTCGGAGCCGGCCTGAATGAATCGAAAGATGTTGTCGATCAGCAGCAAGACATCGCGGTGCTCATCATCCCGAAAATACTCAGCCATGGTCAATGCTGCGTGGCCCACGCGAAAGCGGCTCCCGGCGGGCTCATTCATCTGGCCAAAGACCATCACCATGTTGGGCAAAACTCCAGCGGTCTTCATGTCGCTGTACAACTCTTGACCTTCACGGCAGCGCTCGCCAATGCCGCAGAAGATGCTGACGCCCTCCTGATGCCCCACCATGTTGTGAATCATCTCGGTCAGCAAAACCGTCTTGCCGACCCCCGCGCCGCCAAACAGACCGGCTTTGCCACCCCGCTCCAGGGGCATGAGCACGTCGATAACCTTGATGCCGGTCTCGAAAATCTCGGATTTGGTGGAGCGACTCACCAGCGCCGGCGGAGCCCGGTGCACTGAGCGCCACTGAACCGCGTCGGGTGCCGGCAAGCGGTCAATGGCATTGCCAAATACGTCGAACATGCGCGACAGGATGGTCTTGCCGACTGGCACCTTCAAAGGTGCGCCGCTGTCCTGGACCGCTGCACCGCGCGCAAGACCCTGGGTTGAGGTTAGTGCAATAGCACGGACATGGTGCGCATCCCGCTGGGCTACGACCTCCAGGACCACGCGGCCATCATCGGCATGCAGTATGTTGCGGATGGAGGGTAAATCGGATTCGAATCGTGCATCGACGACGCTGCCACGCACGGACTGGACAATACCCATATTTTGCATGGTATCAAGCGTATACCCGATGGCCGGACTAGGCCAGCAACTTTGCACAAACGTTACGTTGGAGTCAACCGCACCCGATGTCGCGCCACCTGCGCCTTCACCTGCACCGGGGCCGTACCGCCCAACGTGTTACGGGCGTTGAGTGAGCCGCGCAGGCTCAAACATTCGTACACATCCTTTTCAATGCCGGGGCTGAACTCTTGCAACACTGCCAGCGGCAATTCAGACAAATCGACCTGGTGGCTTGTGGCGGCTTTGACGGCATGGGCCACTATCTCGTGTGCATCACGGAAAGGCAGGCCCTTCTTGACCAGGTAGTCGGCCAGGTCGGTGGCGGTGGCGTAGCCGCGCAGCGCCGCTTGTTCCATGGGAATCGGGTTGACGGTGATGCCGCCTTCCTTCTGGCCGGTAGCCACATTCACCTGGCCGCCGACCATTTCGCTGAAGATGCGCAAGGTGTCCTTCAAAGTGTCCACGGTGTCGAACAGCGGCTCTTTGTCTTCCTGGTTGTCTTTGTTGTAGGCCAGCGGTTGGCCCTTCATCAGGGTGATCAGGCCCATTAGGTGGCCGACCACGCGGCCGGTTTTGCCGCGCGCCAGCTCGGGCACATCGGGGTTTTTCTTCTGCGGCATGATGGAGCTGCCGGTGGTGAAACGGTCGGCTATTTTGATAAAGCCAAAGTTTTGGCTCATCCACAAAATCAGCTCTTCGCTCATGCGGCTGATGTGCACCATGGTGAGTGTGGCCGCAGCGGTGAATTCAATGGCGAAATCACGGTCACTCACCGCGTCCAGGCTGTTTTGGCAGACCTGTGGGTTGCCAGCGGCATCGACCATGCCCAGCGTGCGGGCCACGCGTTCGCGGTCCAGCGGGTAGCTGGTGCCGGCCAGGGCGGCAGCACCCAGCGGCAGGCGGTTGGTGCGGCAGCGCACTTCGAGCATGCGTTCTGCATCACGGCTGAACATTTCCACATAGGCCAGCATGTGGTGGCCAAAGCTCACCGGCTGTGCCACTTGCAGGTGGGTAAAGCCGGGCAGGATGACATCCACATTCTTCTCGGCCACATCCAGCAAAGATTTTTGCAAGTCGATCAGCAGCTCGCCAATCAGATCAATCTCGCTGCGCAGCCACAGGCGGACATCGGTGGCAACCTGGTCGTTGCGGCTGCGGCCGGTATGCAGGCGCTTGCCAGCGTCGCCCACCAACTGGGTCAGGCGGGCCTCGATGTTGAGGTGCACGTCTTCCAGGTCCAGCTTCCACTCGAAGTTGCCGCTTTCAATGTCGGTGGTGATCTGCGCCATGCCGCGCTGGATGGATGCGTGGTCTTCGGCACTGATGATGCCTTGGGCTGCCAGCATCTCGGCGTGGGCCAGGCTGCCGGTGATGTCGGCCTGCCACATGCGCTTGTCAAAAAACACGCTGGAGGTGTAGCGTTTGACCAAATCGCTCATGGGTTCGGAAAACAGCGCGGACCACGCCTGGGATTTTTTATCGAGTTGGTTTTGTGACATGGGGTGCAGCGCAGGGTTTGGAGTCAAAATCCGGGTTCATGAAAGACACCCAAATATTATCGGCGTTCCAGGAGCTGGAAGCTGCGCCTGCCACGCACCCTGTGGATACCGCGCCGCCCGAGCCCCGTCTGGTGTTTGATGCCTGCCAGATTGGGGTAGTGCTGCGCGCTGTGTTGTTTGTGGAGGTCTGCGCCGGTGTGGCGGTGGGGTTTGGTGCACGTGATGCGGTGGATTGGGTCATTCGCCTGGCTCTGGTTACCGGTGGAGCCTTGCCAGCCACCGTGGTATGGCTGCTACTGACCTGTTTGTCCAAACGTCTGCTGGCGCGCCTTAAACCAGAACTGCAATACACCGCAGCGGTGGCATTGGGCGCCGTGTCGGGGCTGTATGGTTGCGGGATGCTGGCTTGGTCGGGGCTTCTGGTGTCGTTGCCCTGGGTTGCCAGCGCGTTCAGTGGTATGTTGGTGGCCGGGTTGCTGGTGGCGGCGCTGGTCATGCGCAGCAAGGGGCAAATGCCAGCCCACACATCGGCCCGGCTGGCCGAGCTGCAGTCACGCATACGCCCCCACTTTCTATTCAACACCCTCAATAGCGCGATTGCCTTGGTACGGGCGGAGCCTGCCAAGGCTGAGGCCCTGCTGGAGGATTTGAGTGATCTATTTCGCCAGGCGCTCAAGGATTCGGACGAGCCCGTGCGGCTGGCCCAGGAAATTGAATTGGCCAAAGCGTATCTGGCCATTGAGCAGGTGCGCTTTGGCGACCGCCTGCGCCTGGAGTGGGATCTGGACCCTGCCGCAGACGATGCCATACTGCCTCCCTTGCTACTGCAGCCTTTGGTGGAAAATGCCGTGTGCCATGGCGTGGAACCCAGTCCGCTCGGCGCCGATGTGCGTATCTCCACCCAACGCAGGGGGTCCATTGTGCTGATCAAGGTAACCAATACCGTGCCCAACGGGCAGGGCGCGCACGGCCAGGGGCTGGCCTTGCGCAATGTGCGCGAACGCCTGGCGCTGCTGCACGATGTGCAGAGTCAGTTTCGCGCTGGCCTCAAAGATGGTGTGTACCAGGTACGCATCGAGGTGCCGCTGTGACGGCGAACACCGCAGCTGCCGGAGTCCTCAAGGCCCTGGTAATCGATGACGAGGCGCTGGCCCGTGCCCGCATGCGCACCCTGCTGGGTGACTGCGCTGCACCCGCTGTGCAATGGGTGGGTGAGGCTGCTAATGCGGTGCAAGCCATGGCCCAGATGCAGCACCACGCAGTGGACGTGGCGTTCATCGACATTCACATGCCTGGCGCCGATGGCTTGACGTTGGCGCGCTCACTTCAGGCCCTGGTGCAACCGCCCGCGCTGATCTTTGTCACGGCGCATGCCGAGCACGCTGTAGAAGCGTTTGAACTGGAGGCGGTGGACTACCTGACCAAGCCTGTGCGGCTGGAGCGCTTGCAGGCAGCGCTACAAAAAGTGGAGCGTATAGTCCAATTTCGACGAGGGCTGGAGGCTCATTCCGCTCAAGAGGACGTGCTCATCATCCAGGAGCGTGGTCGTACCGAACGGGTGCCATTGCAGCAAGTGCTGTATTTCAAGGCCGAGTTGAAATACATCACGGTGCGCACTCCCAGCCGCAGTTATATCCTGGACGGATCGCTGGGCGAGCTGGAAGAAAAATACCGCCATGACTTTGTCCGCATCCACCGCAATGCCCTTATCGCCCGGCGTGCCGTGCGCACGCTGGAAAAACACTTCGATGCAGTAGAGGGCGAAGGTTGGGCTGTACGCCTGAACGGCGTGGATGAGTTGCTGGCGGTTTCACGGCGGCAGTTGGCTGCGGTGCGGGAGTTGGTTGCGCGGTAGCTGGAGCAAGTGATCAAGGTCAGCGGCCCCGTTGGCGCCTAACCTGGGGTTCACCCGTGGGAAGCCATGGCAGGTTGAATTTGGATGCCCGAGGGTGATGAAAATGTTTGTCGCCTTCGGTATGGTGGCGCACAGACCAACTCCAGCGTCACGACAACAATGGACACTCCAAACGGGAACGCGGAGCCAGAATGGCATGTCTCATCTAGCACCCAACCCGTTCAATTCACCCCATTAAGGAGTCTCCCCATGAGCGTCGCCAAAGTTATTGAAGTCAGCGCCACGAGTAAAACCAGTTTCGACGATGCCATCAAAGAAGGTATTGCTCGCGCATGCGACACCGTCGCCAACGTGCGCGGCGCATGGATCAAGGAACAAAAAATCACTGTCGAGGACGGTCGCATCACCACCTATCGCGTCAACATGCAAGTCACATTCGTGATTGGCGGTGAATAGCGGTCTGGCCCCCGGTTTACTTCAGGGCCTGCCACCTGTGCAGGGCGGTTGCGCCGCCTGGCAATGCGAATACCTGGCTTGATGCGTAGGCCAAAGAACGGATAGCCGTTCCTTCAGTCCTGGGGGCCAAAGCGTGAAAAACTCAAGACACTATAAAAATAATAGCGTATTACGTATATCCGACGAGTGCTAGAGGCCGTATTTTCATCAACCCGTATTGCGCAACCCCGCTGCAATGCCGTTGATAGAGATGTGGATGCCGTGCTGTTCGCGCTCGTCGGCGTGGCCTGAGCGGTAGCGCCGAATCAGTTCCACCTGCAAGTGGTGCAATGGGTCGATATAGGGGAAGCGGTGGCGGATAGAGCGTTGCAGGGCCGCGTTGTTGGCAAGGCGGTTTTTCTCACCGGTGATGGTGGCCAGTGCCTGCGCGGTAGCATGCCATTCGGCTTCGATGGTGGTGAAGACCTTCTTGCGCAAACGGGTGTCGGCCACCAGTTCGGAATAGCGCGAGGCTAGGGCCAGATCGCTCTTGGCCATGACCATGTCCATGTTGGACAGCAGGGTCTTGAAGAACGGCCATTGGCGGTACATCTTTTGTAGCAGAGCGATGCGCTCCTTCTGCTGCTGCGCCGTGCCAACTTTGGTAAAGGCCTGTACCGCCGAACCAAAACCATACCAGCCGGGCAGAGTCAAGCGGCACTGCCCCCAGCTAAACCCCCAGGGAATGGCGCGCAGGTCTTCGATGCGATGGCTGGCCGTGCGTGAAGCGGGGCGAGAACCAATGTTGAGTTCGGCAATTTCGCGAATCGGGGTGGAACTGAAGAAGTATTCGGTGAAGCCAGGGGTCTCGTACACTAGGGCGCGGTAGGCGGCCATGCTGCTGCTGGAGAGTTCGGCGGCCGCCTCCAAAAATGCTTCGGTGGCGGACTTGGTAGGTTGCAGCAGAGTTGCCTCCAGGGTGGCCGCCACCAGGGTTTCCAGGTTGCGGCGGCCAATTTCCGGGTTGGCATATTTGGAGCCAATCACCTCACCCTGTTCGGTCAGGCGGATTTGGCCGCGCACCGTGCCGGGGGGTTGGGCCAGGATGGCCTCGTAACTGGGGCCGCCGCCGCGTCCCACCGTGCCGCCACGACCATGGAACAAGCGCAACCGGATCTTGTGTGAACGGGCCAGTTCATCGAACAGCTCCACCAGCGCAATTTCGGCACGGTACAACTCCCAGTTGCTGGTGAAGATGCCGCCGTCCTTGTTGCTGTCGGAGTAGCCCAGCATGATGTCCTGCTCGCCACCGCTGTGCTGCACCAGTGCAGCCAAGCCGGGCAAAGCATAGAAATCGCGCATGATGGGCGCGGCATTGCGCAGGTCTTCAATGGTTTCAAACAGCGGCACTACGATCAGGTCGCAAACTGGCCCCCACGCTCCACCGCTGCGCGGGTCGCTGCCCCCCGGGGGGGCGAACCCGCCCTCGTTCGGGCTCGACAGAGCCTGAACGACACGGGACGGCCCGGCGGCGGGTTGCCGGGCTTTGTCGCTGAGCACGCCGCGCATCAGACCCACTTCCTTTTGCAGCAGCAGCACTTCCAGCAGGTCGCTCACTGTCTCAGTGTGGCTGATGATGTAGTGGCGAATCGCCTCATACCCAAAGCGCTCGCGCATGACCTTGGCCATGGCAAAAATGGCGATTTCGCTCTGCGTGTGGGCTGAATAGGCCGCGCCATGGACCTGCAGGGAACGGGCATCGTTCAGCAGGCCCAGCAACAGGGTGCGCTTGGCGGCTTCGTCCAGGGCGCTGTAGTTGGCCTCGATGCGCGCAGTGGCCAGTAGTTCGGCCACCACTTCCTCATGTTTGTCCGAGCTTTGGCGCAGGTCCACCGTGGCCAAATGAAAGCCAAATACTTCCACTGCGCGGATCAGCGGGCGCAGCCGCTGAGTCACCAGTACCGCGCCGTGGTTGGTTTGTAGTGAGGCCTCAATGGTGCGCAATTCGGCAGAAAATTCCTGAGCAGTGCGGTAGGGATTTTGTGGGGCTACGGCGTGGCGGGCGGCCTCGGTTCCAGTTAGCTCAAGCAGGGTGGCGGCCAGGCGCGCGTAAACACCGGTCAGGGCCCGTCGGTAGGGCTCGTCCATGCGGTGCACGTTGCGGTCTGGCGAGCTTTCGGCCAGGGCTTGCATCTCGGGCGTGCATTCGGTCAGCAGAGCCGAAACCGACAGTTCGCCACCCAAAAAATGCACCTCGGTCAGGTAGTGGCGCAGCGCCACTTCGGCTTGGCGGCGCAGCGCATATTCCAGGGTCTGGGCGCTGACGTTGGGGTTGCCATCGCGGTCGCCACCAATCCACTGGCCCATGCGCAAAAAACTGTACACCGGCTGGTTGCTTAGCAGTTGCTCCAGGTTGGCGTAGAGCTTGGGAATCTCCCGCAGGAAAGTGGATTCGTAATAGCTCAGTGCGTTCTCGATCTCGTCGACTACGGTAAGCTTGTTGAGGCGCAGCAGGCGGGTTTGCCACAACTGGGTTACGCGGGCACGCATCTGGGCTTCGTTGGCGGCCAGTTCGCGGGCGGTAAACGCATCCTTTTTGTTGTCAAAGTAAGCGGCGCGCATCCTGATCTCGTCGCGAGCGGTCAGCAACTGGGCGATGTCGCGCTCGGCATCCAGAATGCTCTTGCGTTGCACTTCGGTGGGGTGGGCAGTCAGCACGGGCGAGACATAGCTCTGCGCCAGAGTAGCCGCAATGGCCTTGGTCGCAATGCCGGCCCAACGCAGGCGCGACATCGCTACCTCAATGCTGCCTTCCTGCGTGTCGCCAGCGCGCTCGTGCAGGGCGCGGCGACGGATATGGTGGCGGTCTTCGGCCAGGTTGGCCAGGTGCGAAAAATAGGTGAAAGCACGGATGACGCTGACCGTCTGGTCGCCCGACAGCCCCTTGAGCAATTTTTTGAGCGCCTTGTCCGCCTCTTGGTCGGCATCGCGACGAAACGCCACCGACAGGGTGCGGATCTTTTCGATCAGATCAAAAGCAGCGACACCGTCCTGGTCGCGGATCTCATCACCCAGAATCCGGCCCAGCAGGCGGATGTCTTCCACCAGTGGGCGTTCGTTGTCCTTGCTGCGTTTGGCGGTACTGGGAGCGGATGCATTTTTCATGATGCCCATGCTAGCATTGACCATTCGCGATTGATTACAAACAGGTTACGACGCACAACCCATGGTTGCACACACTTTTACCATCGCCACGCGCGAAAGTCGCCTGGCCATGTGGCAGGCCGAGCATGTCAAGGCACTGCTTCAACAACAAGGCCACACCGTCCATTTGCTGGGTATGACCACCAAGGGAGACCAGATACTGGACCGCTCACTCAGCAAGGTGGGTGGCAAGGGTCTGTTTGTGAAGGAACTGGAAGTGGCGCTGGAACTCGGCCAGGCCGATCTGGCGGTGCACTCGTTGAAAGACGTGCCCATGGAGTTGCCAGAAGGTTTCAGCCTGGCCTGCGTCATGGAGCGTGAAGACCCGCGCGACGCCTGGGTCTCCAGCCGCTTCGCCAGTGTCGATGCGCTGCCCCAAGGCGCGGTGGTGGGCACTTCCAGTTTGCGTCGCGTCGCGCTACTGCGCGCACTGCGCCCCGATTTGAAGGTCGAGCCTCTGCGTGGCAACCTCGACACCCGGTTGAAGAAGCTCGACGACGGTCATTACGACGGCATTGTGCTGGCGGCTGCTGGTTTGAAGCGGTTGGGGCTGGGCGCGCGCATTCGTGCAGTGTTTGATCCCGAACAGATGCTGCCCGCCGCCGGGCAAGGCGCGCTGGGCATTGAAGTGCGCTCCAGCCGCGCCGACGTCATCCAGGCGCTGCAATCCCTTGTGCATACGCCCACCTTGCTGGCGGTGTCGGCTGAACGGGCAGTCAGTCGCGTGATGGGTGGTAGTTGCTCCATGCCGTTGGCGGCTTATGCCACGCTGGCGGGGGATGTGCTCAGCATCCGCGCCACCTGGGGCGATCCTGAAGGTATGCAACCCTTGGCGCATGCACACGCCCAGGGACCGGTCGCCGATTGCGCTGCAGCCACCCTGCTGGGTGAGCAGGTGGCGCAGCAACTGCAGATCAAGGTCGGTCAGCAGACTGGTACAAAGGACTGATCCATGCGTGTTCTCGTCACCCGTCCCAAACAAGAGGCCCGGAAATGGGTGGATGCCCTGGTAGAGGCTGGCTTTGATGCAGTCGCACTCCCGTTGATCGGCGTGCTGCCTGCGCCCCGCCCCGAGGCTGTGCAGGCGGCGTGGCAGCGACTGGACAGTTTTGATGCAGTGATGTTTGTTAGCGGTAATGCCGTAGACCATTTTTTTGCATATAAACCGGCTGTAGCCCCCGTGCTGGATGCACAAGGCGCTATCAAAATTAGAGTATTTGTCATCGGACCAGGCAGCTTTTCGGCACTGAAACGGAACGGTGTTGAACCGGACCACATTGACATGCCTGACCGCGATGCGGATCAGTTTGATTCGGAAGCCTTGTGGGCTGTGGTGGGCCACCGAGTGGTGCCGGGATTTCGGTTGCTGATTGTGCGGGGTGCCGGCAAGGCCGAGGCTACCAGTGGCGTTGCCGCCGATGGTGCTGGGCGTGACTGGTTTGCCGAGCAGGTGCGTCGCGCCGGTGGTGAAGTGGAGTTTGTAGTTTCCTACCAGCGCCGGCAGCCCGACTTGGGCGAACCTGAGCGTCAGCTGGCGCAGGCAGCTGCGGCCGATGGCTCGGTCTGGCTGTTCAGCAGTTCCGAGGCTATTTCCAATCTGGCAGCGTCCTGCCCTGGTCAGTCCTGGGCCCTGGCCAAGGCGGTGGTCACCCATGGTCGCATTGCGCAAGCGGCCCGCGCAGCCGGGTTTGGTGTGGTGTGTGAGTCACGCCCAACCCTGGCGGCACTGATGGCGTCGATAGAATCGCAGCAATGAAACCTGAGCCCAGTGTGATCGTGGCACCAGAGACACCGCACGCTCCACAAGTGCCGCGTCTGCCGCTCGCAGCCGCCGTCTTGGCGGTGGTGGCGCTGGTCGGCTGCGGTCTTTTGTGGCAAAAACTCAGTGGAATCCAGGAACAGTTGGCGCGGCAGAGCGCGGATGCCGGCGCCCAGGCCACCGAGGCGCGAGTCACCGCACGCCGGGCACAGGAGTTGGCGATGGAAACTGCGGCCAAACAGGCCGTGACAGAAGCCCGGGTCAGTGAAGTCTCCTTACAGCGTACGCAACTTGAAGAACTGATGCAAAGCCTGTCCCACTCGCGGGACGAAAACCTGTTGGTGGACATCGAATCCGCCGTGCGATTGGCACAGCAGCAGTCCCAATTGACCGGTAGCGTGGAGCCCCTGTTGGCGGCTCTCAAGACGGCAGAATTGCGGATCAACCGCGCGGCACAACCGCGCCTTACACCAGTGCAGCGGGCCATTGGCCGTGACATGGCACGTATCAAGTCCACCGCCATGGCTGACACGCCATCACTGCTGGTCAAGCTTGACGAGTTGGTGTCGCTGGCCGATGAGTTGCCGATTGCCAATGCAGTGCCGCTCGCGCGCAGCGGCGGCAGCGACACGCTCAAACGCAAGTCTGAGGAAACCGTTACCAACTGGTGGGTGCGCATGGCGCAACTCGTGGGTACCGAATTGCGTAGTCTGGTGCGCGTGAGCCGTATTGAAGATCCGGATGCTGCGCTGCTGTCGCCCGAGCAGTCGTTCTTCCTGCGCGAAAACCTCAAGCTCAAATTGCTCAACGCGCGACTGGGCTTGCTGTCGCGCCAGATTGACTCCGTACGCTCTGATCTGGGTGCCGCATCGGTGTCTTTGGGGCGGTATTTTGATGCTTCTTCCCGAAAAACCCAGGCGGCTAGTGCCATGCTGCAGCAGTTGCGTGGCCAGTTGAAGGCACTGGAGCTGCCCAGGGTAGACGACACCTTGGCGGCTTTGGCCACAGCAGCAGCGGGACGCTGACCATGCGCGTTGCATTGTGGCTGATGGCCTTGTTTGCGATTGCGGTGGCAAGCGCGCTGTTTGCGGGTAACAACCACGCCAGCGTGACGCTGTTCTGGCCACCGCACCGGGTTGACCTGTCGCTCAACCTGTTCCTGCTCTTGTTGACTGGCAGCTTTGTGGTGCTGCACTTGGCTATGCGGGCTCTGGCGGCCTTGATGAGCATTCCCCATCAAGCTCGCCAATGGCGTTTGTTGCAGAGTGAACGTGCGTTACATATGGCATTGCTGGAGTCGTTATCGCATCTGGTGTCGGGGCGCTTTATTCGTGCGCGCAAGTCAGCTGAGCTGGTGTTGTCACTGGAGGAATCGGTGAAACGTCGGGGTGAGCGACTGGGCAACGGCGCGCGCCTGCGCACGTTGTCGCATTTGCTGGCGGCCGAAAGCGCGCATGCCTTGCAGGACCGCAGTGTGCGCGACGAGCATTTTCAAAAAGCCTTGCAAGAGTCCTCCAGCCGCGATGCGCAGGAAGCCCGTGAAGGCGTGCAGTTGCGGGGTGCACGTTGGGCGCTGGACGATCAGGATGCCCCTGGCGCCCTGCAGTGGCTGGATCAGTTACCCCACGGTGCGGCACGCCGCACCGTGGCTTTGCGCATGCGCTTTCGTGCGGCGCGTTTGGCCGGGCAGTTACAGAGTGCGTTGGAGACGGCACGCTTGCTGACCAAGCACAGGGCTTTTTCCGAGGCTGCGGGCAAGAGCATTACCCGAGGACTTGCCATTGAGCTGATTCGCGATTCACACGACGGCGTGCAGATTCAACGTGCCTGGGACGCATTGGACACCGCTGAGCAGCGCATCCCAGAGGTCGCGTTCGAGGCGAGCGAGCGACTCCTTGCCCACGGTGGTGATGTAGCGCTGTCGCGCCAATGGGTATTGCCGGTGTGGGACAGCATGGTACAAAATTATGACAATCTATCGCTGTCACAGCGCGTGCGCTTGGCGCGGGTGCTGGAGCGTGGATTTGCCGCCACCGGGGGTGAGTTGGATACGTCCTGGCTGACCCGGATCGAAACCGCACAACTGAGCAACCCGCGCAATGCGGCGCTGCAGTACTTGGCCGGCGTGGTTTGCATGCGTCTGCGTCTGTGGGGCAAGGCTCAGCAATTGCTCAAGCAGTCGCTGGCTATTTTGCAAGAGTCTGAATTGCGACGCGACACTTGGCTCGCGTTGGCGCAGTTGGCCGAACAACGACAGGATGCACAAGCTGCCGCAGAGGCTTACCGTGAAGCCGCAAAAAAGTGACTTGACCCGTATTCGGGGCCATTAAGTTGCCATGGCGAAATTCACCGAACATATCATCAAGCTGCACGATAAACGCAATCGCCTGCGCCGTTTGCAAGAAGGCCTCCGCATCAGTACCTCCGCTTGTATGGGGGCACAGCCGATCAAGACGAAAGCGTGATTGAAATCCATTCTGGTGCACTTTTAACTGGAAGGCATTTGCAAGTGGTTGCGCGCAGGGGGATTTTTTCGCAACACGTACAAGTCGCTGGACTAAAGTGACCTCGAAACAAGGACCGTAACTAGGTTTACAGCCATGACGATCTGGTGCGTTGTAGGTTGTTTGGCGACACCATCCAGGTGGGTGCCGTCGATTTGTTCTGATCCGCCCGTGCCACCCATGGAAAAGGGGCCCGCAGGCCCCTTTGGATTGATAGCCGCCACATGAATGGCTGCTAGTGCCTTTAAGCCGCGGGAGGCTGCTCAAAAGGCAAGGTCATATTACGCAGATCGCGCTTGGTTTCCACCAACACCAGCGGTCCTGTGTCCAGCGACACGGCGGCCGGACGCTCGCGAGGCACATGGATGGGCTTGGGCTCGGCCGCGATGGCAGCTTGCGCGGCTTGCACTTTGGCCGTATCCGAATTAACCCATTGCAGGCCGGACTCCTGCGCCACACCCAGCAGAGTATCGGTGGGCAGCGAGTATGGCGTGACCTTGGGCATGTTGCCGGCTGCCGGTGCAGCCGCAGCAGGTGCAACAACTGACACTGTGGCTGTCACGGCCGGTGCCATTGGCGTTGCGGGGGCGACGTTCAACTGGGCGACAGGCGTCGACTCGGCACGTTCCACGGCGTTTGATACCAGTACGCCTTCGGCAGGAATGCGCAGATCCGGGCGTTCCTCGCGATCGCTACGATCACTGCGTGGACCGCGCTCGCGGCCATAACGGTCACGTTGACGCTTTTCACGTGGCTCCCCGTTCTCAGTACCTACAGTAACGGGTGCTTGGTCGTTTCCGTCCATAACCACTGGTTGGTCTTCAGGTGCGCCATTGGCTGTCGGTTCAGTATCGGCAAAACCCAACTGGGGCTGTCGGCCATCACTGTTGACTTCCCGGTTTTCACCTTCGGGGCGCGGGCCACGTCCATTGCGGCCTTCGCCACGACCTCCGCGACTGCGGCCTTCACCGCGACCTTCGCGCGGTTCGCGTGCCGGATTGTTGCCGTTATTGCGATTGTCAGAGGTGTCTTCGCTACCGGTTGCGGTATCGGTGCGGCCTTCGGCACGCGGCTCGCCGCGTTCACCGCCTTCGTTGCGTTCGCCGCCACGGCCAGCATTTCGGTTGCCCCGTTCGCCGCGCTCAGTACGATCACCACGCTCATTGCGGGGAGCCCGTTCCGGGCGTTGCTCCTGACGATTGGTTTCGCCATTCGAGCCGCCTGCCTGCAGGCTGAAGTCCGCGTTCATCGGTTTGCCTTCTGAGTCCAGGCGCTCGCGTTGGGCTCCGCCCTGGCGCTCACCGCCACGACCATTGCGGCCACCGCGGCTCCGTCCCTCGTTACGGCCTTCACCGCGTGGGCCCCGACCTTCGCCACGGGGTTCGTTGCGACCCTCGCCACGACCTTCGCCGGGTTTACGGTTGGCATCACGGTTAGAGCGCCCATCGCGGCCTTCGGTTGGCTTGGCGGTGGGCGTTGCCACAGTGTGAACCGCTGCGGGCGCCTCGGCGCCAAACAGGCGCTTGAGCCAGGCGAAGAAACCCGTTTCAGCCGGTACCGCAGGTTTGGCGTGGTGACTTGGCGCTGCGCCATGTTTGCCGTGGCCCGACTGTTGGGTAGCAACAGGGGTTGGACGTGGTGCGGCAATCGGTGCAGGTGCGTCTGGCAATACGCCCTTGATGATGGGCGTTTGCTTGTTGGTGGGTTCCTGCGAGCGGCGGGTCACGCTGGTGGGGTCTTCAATCTCGTCGGCCAACTTGTAGCTGGCTTCGATGTTGTCCAGACGTGGATCGTCGTGTTTCAGGCGTTCCAGCTTGTAGTTGGGTGTTTCCAGCGTCTTGTTGGGCACCAGCAGCACGTTGATGCGTTGTTTGAGCTCAATTTTGGCGACTTCCGATCGCTTCTCGTTCAGCAGGAATGAAGCCACATCGACCGGAACCTGGCACATCACAGATGCTGTGCTGTCTTTCAGGGACTCTTCCTGGATGATTCGCAGGATTTGAAGCGCAGAGCTTTCCGTGTCACGGATGTGGCCAGCGCCACCGCAGCGCGGGCAGGGGATGGATGCACCTTCGGAGAGAGCAGGGCGCAGGCGCTGGCGGCTCATTTCCATCAGGCCGAATTTGCTGATGGTGCCGAACTGCACGCGGGCGCGGTCTTGGCGCAGTGCGTCGCGCAGGCGGCTTTCTACTTCGCGGCGGTTGCGTGACTCTTCCATGTCAATAAAGTCGATGACGATCAGACCACCTAAATCGCGCAGGCGCATCTGACGTGCCACTTCATCGGCTGCTTCCAGGTTGGTGCGGGTGGCGGTTTCCTCGATATCGCCGCCCTTGATGGCGCGGGCCGAGTTCACATCTACCGATACCAATGCTTCGGTGTGGTCAATCACGATGGCGCCGCCCGAAGGCAGTTGCACGGTACGTGCGTAGGCGGATTCGATCTGGTGTTCGATCTGGAAGCGGCTGAACAGCGGGGCGTCGTCACGGTAGCGCTTCACGCGGGCAGCGTGCTCGGGCATGACGTGGGCCATGAACTGTTGGGCCTGTTCGTACACGTCGTCGGTATCGATCAGGATGTCGCCGATGTCGTGGTTGAAGTAGTCACGGATGGCGCGGATCACCAGAGAAGACTCTTGGTAAATCAGGTAGGCGCCCTTGCCGCCCTTGGCTGCGCCGTCAATGGCGGACCAGAGCTTCAAGAGGTAGTTCAGATCCCACTGCAGTTCTGGGGCGCTACGGCCGATGCCGGCCGTGCGTGCAATGATGGACATGCCGTTGGGGTATTCCAACTGGTCCATGTTTTCTTTGAGTTCGGCGCGGTCTTCACCTTCGATTCGGCGCGACACACCACCACCCCGTGGGTTGTTGGGCATCAAGACCACATAGCGGCCGGCCAGCGACACAAAGGTGGTCAGCGCTGCGCCCTTGTTGCCACGTTCTTCTTTTTCGACCTGGACCAGCAGTTCCTGGCCTTCGCGGATGGCATCCTGGATGCGTGCTTGGGAAGCCGAAACGCCCTCCTTGAAGTACATCCGGGAAATTTCCTTGAACGGCAGGAAACCGTGACGATCTTCACCGTAGTCGACGAAGCAGGCTTCCAGCGACGGCTCCACGCGGGTAACGACGGCCTTGTAGATGTTGCCCTTGCGCTGTTCGCGCCCTTCAATTTCGATTTCGTAGTCGAGGAGTTTTTGTCCGTCGACAATGGCCAGGCGGCGTTCTTCAGCCTGCGTGGCGTTGATCAGCATCCGTTTCATGGATTGCATCCTTCATCAGTAGTACATGCCCAAAGCGGGCGTTGATACCTGAACTGACGACTAGAAACGCGGTGGAATTGCCGGAGAACTTCGACTCAAATGATGCGTCGAAGCGTAGGCGCGTGGATGGGGACGAGGGGATGGGTTTGCGAAATTGCTATACATTGCAGAGCAAACTTCGCCCGTTTGACGGGGGCTAACGGCCGAATCATGCCAAACAACGGGGCGAAAACGCCCCGCAGGCAAAGGTTCATCAGGCACAACAGCACAAACATCTCGTTTCATTCCGCTCGCGGGCGTTGGGCCTGCGGGCTGTGGGTATTCCGTATCAGTGTTTCAATTCGTAGTCTTTACCGGATTGTCCAACGACCATCACAGGCATTTGGCGTGTGATTTGTCAGCTGGAAAACCCGGCGGCATCGACCTTCCAGCGCGTCTGCTTGGGACTGTGGACTAAACTCCAGACAAATCAACCACTTACAGCGCATCGCTAGTGAAACACATTATAGGGGGCAATCCCCATGCTCCGTTGCCTCAGGTCAAATCACTGACTATCGACGACGATGCGGCTGGCCAGCGGCTTGACAATTTTCTGATGCGCCACCTCAAGGGTGTGCCCAAGACCCATATCTACCGCATCATTCGCAGCGGCGAGATACGGGTTAACAAGGGGCGTGCCTCAGCCGAAACGCGCCTGAATGGTGGTGATGTGGTGCGCCTGCCGCCGGTGCGGGTGTCCGAACGGGCCACTGAAAAGGCTCAGGCCATGGCCGAGCAGGTAGCCAGCCATGCGCCGGCACGGGAATTCGCAATTCTGTTTGAAGACGACAGTTTGCTGGCCATCAACAAGCCGGCCGGTGTGGCGGTACATGGTGGATCGGGCGTGAGCTTTGGCGTGATCGAGCAGTTGCGCATGGCACGCCCGGCAGCCAAATTTCTGGAACTGGTGCACCGATTGGACCGCGAAACCAGTGGTATTTTGCTGGTGGCCAAGAAGCGCAGTGCCTTGAAAAACCTGCAAGACCAGTTCCGCGAACGCGAAACCGGCAAGACCTACTTGGCGCTGGTATTGGGCCAGTGGCCGGCCAACAAGAAGGTGCTGGACAAGCCGTTGCACAAATACCTGTTGCCTGACGGCGAGCGCCGGGTCAAGGTGGTAACCAAGGACGATCCCGATGGTATGCCGTCCCTGACCCTGGTCAAAATGAGGGCCCAAAGTGGGCCGGCGGCCACCGAGGCGTCAGCTTCCCCCAACGGCGGGCGAGGTTACTCGTTGCTGGAAGTTACCATCAAAACCGGGCGCACCCACCAAATTCGTGTCCACCTGGCAAGTGAAGGAATGCCTATTGCCGGGGACGATAAATATGGTGACTTTGAGTGCAACAAGGCCTTGGCCCGTGTTGGTACACCCTTTACGCTCAAACGCATGTTTTTGCACGCATGGCGGTTGCAATGCAAGCACCCAGTAACCGGAACATGCTGGAGTTAAAGGCGGAACTGCCCGTCGAGCTGACACATTTTTTGACTCAGGTGCTGCCGCAAGCAGTCTGAGGCTTTGAGACTTTGTAGAACTTCTATTGTTAAAAATGCCCGCTTCCCGTCCGGCCACGCCTTCGCGGCAATACGACTTGATTGCCTTCGACTGGGATGGAACCCTGTTCGATTCCACCGCCATCATCACCCGATGTATCCAGCTGGCAGTGGTGGACGTCGGCGGGCGGATGCCCACGGACAAGGCCGCTGCCTACGTGATTGGCCTGGGGTTGATGCAGGCCCTGGCCCATGCCGCGCCTGACGTACCCCCTGAGAAGTACCCCGAGTTGGGTATGCGCTACAAATACCATTATTCCGCACACCAGAACGACATCAGCCTGTTCGGAGGCGTGTTGCCCCTGCTGGCAAATTTGAAGGCGCGCAATTATTTGCTGGCGGTTGCGACAGGCAAGAGCCGGCGAGGGTTGAACGAAGCCTTGCGCACTGTAGAGTTGCAGGGCCTGTTCGATGGTTCGCGCACGGCGGATGAAACCGCAGGCAAGCCAGATCCCTTGATGCTGCACGAGCTGATGCAGGAGTTCGGCGTGCCACCCGAGCGCGTGCTCATGGTGGGAGACACCACGCACGACCTGCAGATGGCGCTCAACGCCGGCTGCCACAGTGTGGCTGTGAGTTACGGCGCACACGAACCCCAGACTTTTACCGCGCTGGGCCCCCGCTTTGTGGCTTGCTCGGTGGCTGAGTTGCACGCCTGGTTTGCCACCAACGCCTGAGAGCGTAATAGCCAGCGAAATATCCATTGAGGCAACACCAGCATGAACCCGATCGAGACGACAGCCATCCCGTTGTGCAATTCCGCTGATCTGGTGGACAGTGGCGAAGCTGTGCCTTTTGACGTGGTGTATTGTGGGCGCACCATGCGTGGCTTTGCCATTCGCTTTGGCGGTACGGTTTACGGCTACCTCAACCAATGTGCCCACGTGCCCATGGAAATGGACTACCAGGCCAACCGATTCTTTGACAGCACGGGCCAGTACCTGATGTGTGCCACCCATGGCGCAATTTACCGACCCCAGACTGGCGAATGCCGCGGTGGCCCGTGCCGTGGCGGCCTGATCAAAATTGCCATGAGTGAAGAAGACAGCGTCGTGCACTGGCATACTGGCGCAAACCTGCAACCCATAGAGTTCTGATATGACCGATCCGATTTTTCCCGGCAACCAAGGCTTTGAAACTAATTCGCCGCAAGCCCTCTCAGGATCTACGCAGAGCGCTATCAAAAATGAAGCATCTACTGCCCAACCACCAGGCTGGGAGCGCGCCATGCTGGAAAAGCTGACAATGGCCGCCATCACCGAGCAGCGCCAGGCGCGGCGCTGGCGCAACGGTATTCGCCTGGGTTGGCTGCTTTTCCTGGTTGGCCTGGTGTGGATGGGCTGGGACCGCGGCGCGAGCACGGCCGATACGTCTGCCCCGCATACCGCGCTGGTCAAGATCGAGGGTGAAATTGCCTCCGGTTCGGGTGCCAGCGCCGAGCTGATCGTGTCGGCCATGCGCGGCGCCTTCGAGGACAAGGGCGCCAAGGCCGTGGTGTTGCTGATCAATTCCCCTGGTGGCAGCCCGGTGCAGGCCGGCATCATCAACGACGAAATTTACCGCCTCAAGGCCCTTTACAACAAGCCGGTTTACGCCGTGGTGGAGGAGACCTGCGCCTCGGCAGCCTATTACATTGCTGTGGGAGCCGACAAGATTTTTGTCGACAAGGCCAGTGTGGTGGGTAGCATTGGCGTGCTGATGGACGGCTTTGGCTTCACCGGCCTGATGGACAAGCTCGGGGTCGAGCGCCGGCTGATGACGGCAGGCGAAAACAAGGGTTTCATGGACCCCTTCAGTCCGCAAACCGAGAAGCAGCGTGTATTCGCGCAGGCCATGCTGGACCAGATTCACCAACAGTTCATCGATGTGGTGAAGAAGGGCCGGGGCGATCGCCTAAAGGAAACACCCGAGACCTTCAGTGGTTTGTTCTGGACCGGTCAGCAGGCTATCGACCGGGGGCTGGCCGATCAACTGGGCAATCTGGACTATGTGGCGCGTGAAGTGGTCAAAGCCGAAGATTTGGTGGATTACACCCGCAAAGACAACCTGGCCGAGCGTCTGGCCAAACGCTTTGGCGCGTCCATTGGTGAGGGCGGTGTGCGCGCCTTGCGCATCTTGCCCACGCTGCGCTGAAGAGACGCGGGATGGGCGTTAGCGACCGATGGCAAACACCGCCGGCGTGGAGTTGGCGAGCGTCCAGCCACACTGTTTCCAGTTTTTGGCCATGTCGCTGTGGCAGGTGGCGGTATCCAGAGTCAATCCACTGGCCGTCGCCAGTCGGGTGTTGTGCTGTAGTGTCTGCATCAGGGCATCCAGCAGGGCCGTATTGCGGTAGGGCGTTTCAATGAAGAGTTGTGTTTGCCCCGTCTTCAGGGCCAAGGATTCCAGCTCGCGGATGCGCTGGTTGCGCTCGGCCGGTGTGCTGGGCAGGTAACCCACAAAGGCAAAATTCTGGCCATTGAGCCCACTGGCCGCCAGGGCCAATAACAGCGAGATCGGTCCCACCAACGGCACCACCGGTAAACCCAAGTCATGCGCCGCGCGAACCACAGATGAACCAGGATCGGCAATGGCTGGCATGCCGGCCTCGCTCACCAAGCCGATGTGTTCACCTTGCAGGGCTGCCTGCAGAAGAGGCCGGGCGTCAAACTGCCCCTGGTGATCCCCTTTTTTGTGAACCGCATGTGGCAGCTCCTGCAGCTGCATAGCCTGCAGCGGCACGCACAGCGGGTGCGTTGCATGGATGCGTTTGAGGTAGGCGCGGGTGGATTTGGCGTTTTCGCAGACCCAGTGAGACAAACTGGCGGCCACTTCCAGCGTGGCTTGCGGCATGACGCGCTCCAAAGGTGCCTGGCTGTCGCAGCCAAAGTCCAATGGTGCGGGTACCAGGTACAGGGTGCCGGGCTTCTTGGTCATATTTTCTGGCATGTTCATGTGGAGCCCAGCAATTGAATGCCCGCTGCGCGCAGCATCTGGCTGGTGCGAATCAGGGGCAGACCGACTAGCGCGGTAGGGTCGTCGTTTTCAATTGATTGCAGCAAGATAATGCCCAGGCCTTCGCTTTTGGCGCTGCCAGCACAGTCGTAGGGCTGCTCCAGGCGCAGATAGGTTTCGATTTCCGCGTCATCCAGCGCACGAAAAGTAACCCGCACCGGTGCCAGGGCTTGCTGGCAAAAACTGCCGTTTTTGCACACCACTGCCACCGCGGTTTGAAACACTACGGTCTTGCCGCGCATCTGGCGCAACTGGGCAACGGCACGTTCGTGCGTGCCAGGTTTGCCCAGTGCCTGGCCGTCCAGGTCTGCAACCTGGTCCGAGCCAATCACCACGCAGTCGGGAAAGCGCTCGGCCACCGCCTGCGCTTTTGCCAACGCCAAGCGGCACGCTAAGGCGGCCGGGGCCTCCCCGGGCAATGGTGTTTCGTCCACGTCCGGGGACTCGACGGTAAAAGGGATGTTTAGTCGTCCCAGCAATTCACGTCGGTAGACGGACGTAGAGCCGAGAATGAGTTTTCGGTTGGAAGTGTCTGGCATGGCCTGATTCTCTTACACTGCGCGCATGAAGCACGACTACGACGCCCACCACCTGAACCTCCAAGTGTTTGCCCACGACCGGGGCCGTCTATCGGGCAGTGAAGATTTGGTCAAATTCAAGCGTCTTCAGGAAGAGGCCCAGGGCGCTGCACCGGGGCCGGTTCGATTCACTGCCCTAGGCGAGTTGCGATCCGATGGCGGCCAGGCCGAGCAGGTCTGGCTGGTACTGGAGGCTGAAGTAGCGTTGCCGCAAATTTGTCAGCGCTGCCTGGGGCCGGTGAATGTGCCGGTGCGGGTGGCGCGGGAATTCCGCTTTGTCGCCACTGAAGAACAGGCCGAGGCGGAAGATGAGGAGGCGGACGAAGACGTGCTGGTGCTGACCCGCGATTTCGATTTGTTGGAATTGTTGGAGGACGAGTTGTTAATGGCTTTGCCGGTGGTTCCCAAGCACGATGTTTGCCCGCAGCCTGTCAAGCTGCAGGCCGTTGATGCTGATTTTGTTGAGCCTGAGGATAAAAAGCCCAATCCGTTTGCGGTATTGCAGCAGCTGAGGAACAAGCCCTAGACCGACGCAGCCGCTTTGGGCTATAATCAAAGGCTTCGCGTGTGGAATATGGCGCGTTTTTACCAACCTTAACGTGTTGCAGCCTGTGCAGCACCATTGCTCAGGAGCCGATCATGGCCGTTCAACAAAACAAAAAGTCTCCTTCCAAGCGCGGTATGCACCGCTCGCACAATGCCTTGGTTGTGCCTGGCATTGCCGTGGAATCCACCACCGGCGAAACCCACCTGCGTCACCACATTAGCCCCACCGGTTTCTACCGTGGCCGCAAGGTGCTCAAGACCAAGTCCGAAGCCTGAAAACGGTTTTACCCGCAAAGCCCGTCGCTACAGGACCTGTAGCTCCGGGCTTTTGTTGTTTTTGGCCCTGCGCCGTTGTCTGATAACCTTCTCTTTTTGGGTGCCTGTCCCATGATCACAATTGCCGTTGACTGCATGGGAGGCGATCATGGCCCCCAGGTCACACTGCCTGCCTGCAAGAAATTTCTGGACCAGCACCCCGAGGCCTCCTTGATATTGGTTGGCCTGCCCGAAGCGTTAGTTGGGTTTTCCCATCCCCGCGCCCGGATTACGACGGCCAGCGAGGTGGTGACCATGGAAGATCCACTGGAGGTTGCCTTGCGCCGCAAGAAGGATTCGTCCATGCGCATTGCCATTCAACAGGTCAAAGATGGCAATGCCCAGGCAGCGGTGTCAGCCGGGAACACGGGCGCATTGATGGCCATTTCCCGTTACCTGTTGAAAACTCTGGATGGCATTGAACGTCCCGCCATTGCAGGTCAGATCCCCAATGCCACGGGTGGCGCCACCACCGTGCTGGATCTGGGCGCCAATGTGGATTGCACGGCCGAGCATTTATTGCAGTTTGCGGTCATGGGGTCGGCCTTGGTGTCGGTTCTAAGTGATATCGAATCCCCTTCGGTTGGTTTGCTCAATATTGGTGAAGAAGTCATAAAAGGCAACGAAACCATCAAAAAAGCAGGCGATCTGCTGCGTTCTGCTGCCAATTCTGGTGATCTGAATTTTTTTGGAAATGTCGAAGGCAACGATATTTTCAAGGGAACGGTGGACCTGGTGGTGTGCGATGGTTTCGTTGGCAATGTTGCTTTGAAAACCAGCGAAGGCTTGGCTGCGATGATCTTAGGCTTCCTGAAAGCCGAGTTTGTTCGCAATATCTTCACCAAAATGGCGGCTATTGCTGCTTACTCCGTTCTAAATGCGTTGAAGAGGCGTGTGGATCACCGTCGGTACAACGGCGCGGCCCTGCTGGGATTGCGAGGCTTGGTGTTCAAGAGCCATGGATCGGCCGACGAGCTGGGTTTTGGCTACGCACTAAACCGGGCGTATGATGCAGCCCGAAACAACTTAGCTGACCGTGTCCAGGCTCGTATTGCCCACGCAGCCCCGCTGCTGGCCAATGCTGCAAATGTGCCGCAAGTGTGCAATAGCCTGAACGGGTGACAACAAACCCACAATGAAACGATATTCACGAATTACAGGTACCGGCAGCTACTTGCCACCACGCAGACTGACCAATGCGGATTTGGTCGCGGAGCTGGCTGCCCAGGGTGTTGAAACCTCTGACGAATGGATCGTGGCGCGTACCGGTATTCATGCCCGGCATTTCGCGATTGACGGCCAGTTCAGTAGTGATCTGGCGCTAGAAGCGGCCAAGAACGCGCTCCAAGCGGCCGGGCGTAGTGCCAAGGATGTGGACCTCATCATCGTGGCCACTTCCACGCCAGATATGGTGTTTCCGTCCACCGCCTGCATCCTCCAGAACAAATTGGGAGCCAATGGTGGCGCAGCGTTCGACGTGCAGGCTGTTTGCAGCGGTTTTATTTATGCGCTGACGGTAGCTGATGCCTTGATCCAGACTGGTGCTGCCCAATGCGCGCTGGTGGTGGGTGCTGAGATTTTTTCACGAATTCTGGATTTCAAGGACCGTACCACCTGCGTGCTGTTTGGCGACGGTGCCGGCGCCGTTGTCCTGGAAGCGTCGGACAAACCCGGCATTCTGGCGAGCGATTTGCACGCCGACGGTAAACACGTTGGCATTTTGTGCGTACCTGGTCATGTATCCGGCGGCGCCATTCTGGGAGACCCCCTGCTCAAGATGGATGGCCAGGCGGTATTCAAGCTGGCCGTGGGTCTGCTGGAAAGTGCAGCCCGTGCCACGTTGGACAAGGCCAACCTGACTGACGCCGATATTGACTGGCTGGTGCCCCACCAAGCCAATATCCGCATCATGCAAAGCACGGCACGCAAGCTCAAGCTGTCCATGGACAAGGTGGTCGTCACCGTGGGAGAGCACGGCAATACCTCGGCGGCGTCGATTCCCCTCGCATTGGACAGTGCGGTGCGCAGTGGCCAGGTCAAAAAGGGTGAAACCTTGCTACTCGAAGGCGTAGGTGGTGGTTTTACCTGGGGTGCTGTGCTCCTGAAGTTGTAGCTGCATACGTAGCATCGACGAGGGCTAGCGACTCATTTGATAAGAAGTCATTTATGAAACAGTTTGCTTTTGTATTTCCCGGTCAGGGCTCGCAATCGGTTGGTATGCTGGACGCTTGGGGTGGCCATGCCGTCGTGGCGCAAACCGTGCAGGAGGCGTCGGATGCGCTGGGCGAAGATGTTGCCAAGCTGATTCACGAAGGCCCCAAGGAAGCCCTGGCGCTGACGACCAACACCCAGCCCGTCATGCTGGTGGCGGGCGTCGCAGCCTACCGGGTCTGGATGGCTGAAGTGGGCCAGGCGCCTGCGGCAGTGGCCGGCCATTCCCTGGGCGAGTACACCGCACTGGTGGCCGCTGGTTCGCTGACGCTGGCGCAAGCCGCACCACTGGTTCGGTTGCGGGCCCAGGCTATGCAGGAAGCGGTGCCGGTCGGCGTGGGGGCCATGGCCGCCATTTTGGGGATGGACGCCGCCAAGGTGGCGGCCGGTTGCCTGGAAGTAACCCAATCGTTTGGTGCCGGTTCCATTGAAATTGTGGAAGCCGTCAATTTCAATGACCCGGCGCAAACCGTGATTGCTGGTAGCAAGGCCGCCGTGGACAAGGCTTGTGAGTTGCTCAAGGCCAATGGTGCCAAGCGTGCCTTGCCACTACCAGTGTCCGCCCCGTTCCATTCGCGCCTGATGCAACCGGCTGCTGAGAAGCTCAAGGAGCGTTTGGCCAGCATCGACTTAGCCACACCGCAAATTCCTCTAATCAACAATATAGACGTGGCGGTGGAGACCAACCCCGGTCGCATTCGTGATGCCTTGTACCGCCAGGCATTTGGTCCTGTGCGCTGGGTGGAGTGCGTGCAAGCAATCAAGGCGCGTGGGCTCCATACACTGGTGGAGTGTGGTCCTGGCAAGGTGTTGGCTGGTATGGTCAAGCGCATTGACCCGGAACTGACCGGCCTGGCCCTGTTTGATCCGGCCACACTGCAAGACGTTAAAGGTGTATTGGTATGAGCGAAGTGAAATTTGAAGGCCAGGTGGCCCTGGTGACGGGTGCATCCCGTGGCATTGGCGCCGCCATAGCCTTGGAGTTGGCGCGCAAGGGCCTGAAAGTGATTGGCACAGCCACCACGGATGCGGGTGCTGCCAAGATAACCGAGGCTTTGGCGGTCTATCCCGACTGTAGCGGGCGCACACTGGACGTTACACAGGCAGCAGCCGGTGAAGCCCTGGTCGATGCCATCGCCAAAGAGTACGGAGGCTTGCAGGTGCTGGTCAACAACGCCGGCATCACCCGCGACAACCTGGCCATGCGGATGAAGGATGAGGAATGGGATGCCGTGATGGAGGCCAACCTCAAGGGTGTTTTCCGCATGAGCCGTGCTGTGATGCGCACCATGATGAAGCAACGCTACGGCCGGATCATCAACATTACTTCGGTGGTTGGCGCCTCGGGCAACCCCGGACAGGCCAATTACGCCGCCGCCAAGGCCGGCGTGGCAGGCATGACCCGTGCGCTGGCACGTGAGCTGGGTTCGCGCAACATCACGGTCAACTGTATTGCCCCCGGATTTATCGAAACTGATATGACCGCCAGCCTGGGCGAAGACCAGCAGAAAGCATTGCTGGGTCAGATTCCGTTGGGCCATTTGGGCAAACCTGGCGACATCGCGCATGCTGTTGCATACTTGGCATCTCCCGCTGCCAGCTATGTCACCGGGCAGGAGCTGCATGTCAACGGTGGCATGTACATGTAAGAATTGCAAGTTCAGCCGATGTGTCCGTTCGGCGACCCGGTTAGAGTTGTAGCTCTAAGCCCGGGTAAAATTACGGATTCTTTTACAACCCTTAGAGGGAAGCCATGAGTGATATCGAAGTCCGCGTCAAAAAAATTATTGCCGAGCAGCTCGGTGTGGAAGAGTCTCAAGTAACCAACGAAAAAGCCTTTGTGGCCGATCTGGGCGCTGATTCTCTGGACACCGTTGAATTGGTGATGGCGCTGGAAGACGAGTTTGGGATCGAGATTCCTGATGAAGACGCGGAAAAAATCACCACGGTGCAAAACGCGGTTGATTACGCCAGCACCCACAAGAAGGCCTGATTAGGCCAAAGCTGCGCCGCGCTCGCGGTTGTTGATCGGACCGTCGCAGACCGGGCTTTACAGCCCATGGTCTGCCGGTCTGAACCATGGCCGTTTTGAACGGCTTTTTTTGACCAAAGTTGAAAACTGATTGCTATGTCTCGTCGTCGCGTTGTTGTCACTGGTTTGGGTTGTGTCAGTCCCGTTGGAAACACGGTGGACGAGGCATGGGCCAACATCATCGCCGGCAAGTCTGGCATAGGAACGATCAGTCGATTTGATGCATCGACTTTTTCCTGCCAGATTGCCGGAGAAGTTCGCAATTTCAATCTCGATACCTATATGAGTGCCAAAGAGGCACGCACCATGGATACCTTCATTCATTATGGTATTGCAGCGGCCGCGCAGGCCGTGGCCGATTCCGGTTTGCCCACAGGCGACGCCTTGGGCGATGAAGAAGCTACCCGCATTGGTTGCGTGATTGGCTCTGGTATTGGTGGCCTGCCCCTGATTGAGAACATGCACACCGAATTCACGAACCGCGGTGCGCGACGCATTTCCCCGTTTTTTGTGCCGGCCACCATCATCAACATGACGGCTGGTCATGTGTCCATGCGCTTCGGCTTCAAAGGACCCAATATTGCCATCGTGACTGCATGTACCACCGGTCTGCATTGCATTGGTGAGGCTGGGCGCATGATTGAATACGGCGATGCTGACGTTATGGTCGCCGGTGGTTCCGAGGCTACTGTTTCACCCCTGGGCATTGGCGGTTTTGCCGCCATGCGGGCGTTGAGCACGCGCAATGACGACCCAACCACTGCTTCTCGCCCCTGGGACAAAGACCGCGACGGCTTTGTGCTGGGCGAAGGCGCAGGAGTTGTGGTGCTCGAAGAATACGAACATGCCGTTGCGCGGGGCGCCAAGATTTATGCCGAACTGGCAGGCTTTGGCATGAGTGCGGATGCAGGGCATATGACAGCCCCAAACATGGACGGCCCCCGCCGCGCCATGCTGAGCGCGTTACGCAATGCAGGTGTCAACACCGATGAAGTTGACTACCTCAATGCCCACGGTACATCCACCCCCTTGGGTGACCTGAACGAGAGCAACGCCATCAAGGCGGCGTTGGGGGACCATGCCAAGAAGATCGTCGTGAATTCTACAAAGTCCATGACCGGGCATTTGCTTGGTGGTGCCGGTGGTATCGAATCGGTCTTTACCGTTCTGGCGTTGCACCACCAAAAGAGTCCTCCGACCATTAATATCTTCAACCAGGATCCAGAGTGCGACCTGGACTACTGCGCCAATGTAGCCCGCGACATGCGCATTGATGTAGCGGTCAAGAATAACTTTGGCTTTGGTGGAACCAACGGTTCCCTGGTGTTCAAGCGCGTCTGAACGCAGCGGGATTCCGGTCACACGACATGCACCGGGCTCCTGCGGTCAGTTTTTCGGTAGGCCGGTCTCGCTGGCATCTGGGTTGTATCGTGGCGAGCAGTGTGTTGGCCCTAGCCGTATCGCTGGGTATTGTCTGGAATCAATCCACGCTGGACTGGCGCTCCTTTGTCGTTCTTGGTTTGACCCTTGCGTCTAGCACCGCCGCTTTGTATGTCTGGTGGCGCTCACCCGTTGGTCGGTTGCGCTGGGACGGGAACCGCTGGCTCTGGTCGGGCTTCATAGATGCGCAAGAATGCCACCTGTCCTTACGGTTGGATTTTCAACACGTCATGGTGGTGGTGTTGCGTAGAGATGGACAACGATCGATCTGGCTGTGGCTACAACCACGCCCTGACACGCCCACGCAATGGCTACCACTGCGCAGGGCGATTGTTTGCGGGTGGCAAGAGCGAGGCGTTGACGCGGTTGATACGCTCCACGACACAGGAGTTTCCGCGTGAGCCAGGAATTACCAACCTCTGCCCTGGACACCGATTTGGTGCTGGTACAGCGCACAGTCGCTGGAGACCAGCGCGCTTACGGGCTGCTGGTGCTGAAATACCAACGGCGCATCCAGCGCCTGATTGGCCGCATGGTGCGCGATGTTGACCTGGTCGAAGACATTTCCCAGGAAACATTTATACGAGCCTACCGCGCGCTGCACCAATTTCGGGGGGATGCGCAGTTCTACACCTGGTTGTACCGGATTGCCGTCAATACCGCCAAGAAATTTTTGCTGGAACTCAAGCACGACCCCACTGTTTCCGAGAGTTTTTTGGCGAATGTGGACGACGATGAAACTTCCTGGCGGAAAAACGAACAAACCACCGATGAAGGGCCGGAATCCATCTTGGCAGCCAAGGAGATCGTGGCGGTCGTCAATGCCGCGATGGATGCTCTGCCAGCGGACCTGAAACAGGCCATTACGCTGAGGGAAATCGAGGGATTGAGCTACGACGAAATCGCTACTGCCATGGATTGCCCAGTTGGAACCGTGCGCTCGCGCATTTTCCGGGCACGTGAGGCTATTTCAGAAAAAGTAAAACCGTTGTTGGACAAGCAGACCGGAAAACGTTGGTGAGATATCGATATGAATGAAATAAAACCCATCATAGGCACCTGGGAAAACATTTCCGCCTTGGCAGATGGTGATCTGCAGGGCGATGCCTGCGAGCAGGCGCTCACAGCTTTGCTGACGGATCCACAGGCCATTCAGACTTGGCACACCTACCAGGTTGTTGGAGATGTGCTGCGCAGTTCCGAATTAGTGCCCAGTCGAAGCGATCTTATTTTTTTGGCCAAGCTTGAGCTTCGTTTGGCCCAAGAGCCGCAACGGCCCCAGCGGCAACAGATTGAACCTTTGGTTGAGGACGTGGTGATTGGGCCTGTGCGCGGTATCGATGAGGTTCGGCCAGCAGCCAATGCCTCCGTGTTTCGTTGGAAAATGCTGGCAACCGCAGCGTGCATGGCGCTGGTTGGGGTTGTTGGCCTGGAGTTATGGACACAAACGGGTCAACGTGCAGATGCGCAAATGGCGGCTGTTCGCAGTGAGCCTCAGGATTTGCCGGTGGTTACCGCAGACAGTACTGCGGGGACCATGCTGCGCGATCCGCGTCTGGACGAACTAATGGCAGCACACCGGCAGTTGGGTGGGCACTCCGCGTTGCAGGTGCCGGCTGGATTCCTGCGCAATGCCACTTATGACGGGACCGCCCGGTGATGCAGCGATGGGTTCGATGCGTTTTGTTGGTGTTGGTGTGCAGCCTGTGTGCTGCGCAGGCCGGTGAGGTGACGCCGGTCACGGGAACTGAGACCCCTTTGCAGGCCTGGTTAATGCGGGTTCACCACGCAGCGCGCCAGAGCGTCTATACCGGTACCTTTGTGGTGTCCTCAAGTGGTGGGATGGCCAGCGCCCGTATCTGGCATGTGTGCGATGGAGCGCAACAACTCGAACGGGTGGAAACCCTGAGTGGTACGCCACGCGCCATTTTTCGGCGCAACGATCAAGTCGTGACATTTTTTCCGTTGTCCAGGATCGCGGTGGCTGAGGTGCGCGAGTCCCTGGGGTTGTTTCCCAGTTTGCTGCAATCCAGTGACTCCTCGATTGGCGAATACTACCAGCTGAAGATTCTGGGTAGCGAGCGCATTGCGGGGTTTGATGCCGAAGTGGCCCAACTCGTGCCAGTAGATCGGTGGCGCTATGGATACCGCGTGTGGAGCGAGAAGCGAACCGGGCTCATCATCCAACTGCAAACCCTGGATTTGGATGGCAAGGTCCTGGAACAGGCCGCGTTTTCCGATTTGCAGCTGGATGCCGCCGTGAATGTGGGCAAACTGTCCCGCATGGGCAATACCGATGGCTACCGGGTGCTGAGGCCCGACTTGCAAAAGACCAGTGCAGATGCGCAAGGGTGGACTTTGCTCAGACAAGTGGCTGGGTTCAAGCCCATGGGCTGTTACCAGCGCCCCATTGCAGTGCCCAATAGTGCTGCTGGCAGTACCACCAGCACCATGCAATGGATTTTCTCAGATGGTGTGGCGACGGTTTCCTTGTTTGTCGAAGCGTTTGATCCGCGACGCCATCAGCGCGAAGGCGTGACCGATATGGGCGGCGCAACCCATACGTTGACGCGCCACATCAACGAATGGTGGGCCACCGCGGTTGGTGAAGTACCACCGGGCACCCTGCAGGCCTTTATTCTGGCCCTTGAACGCAAAAAATAAGTCCCTATTTGGAACGCTGTCCGAAAAACGGACTCAATGACGGTACCAATTGTCTCAATGGAAGAAGGAATATGTCAGCTCTCATGATCAAGCCTGTACGCAATCTATTTGTAGCCGTCGCTATGGCCGCCACTGCATTCGTTGCGGTGTCGCCATTGCAGATGGTCCATGCGCAGACCTCCGCAACGCGGGGTCTACCAGACTTTACCGACCTGGTTGACCAGGTGGGTCCCTCGGTAGTCAATATCCGCACCATGGAAAAAGCCACCCCGCGATCCATGCAGGGCATGCCGGGTGATGAAGATATGCAGGAGTTTTTCAAGCGCTTTGGCATTCCCATGCCCAACGTGCCACGTCAGGCGCCTCGCCAGAATCGGCCTCAGCCGCAACAGGAAGAAGAGCATCCGCGTGGTGTGGGCTCCGGTTTTGTCCTCACCAGCGATGGCTTCATCATGACCAATGCCCATGTGGTGGATGGTGCCGATGAAGTACTGGTGACCCTGACCGACAAGCGCGAGTTCAAGGCCAAGATCATCGGCACCGACAAGCGCAGCGATGTGGCCGTAGTCAAAATCGAAGCCACCGGGCTGCCTGCCGTCAAGGTAGGCGATGTGGGCAAGCTGCGCGTGGGTGAATGGGTCATGGCCATCGGCTCTCCCTTTGGCTTGGAAAACTCGGTTACGGCCGGTATCGTGAGCGCCAAGCAACGTGACACGGGTGACTACCTCCCGTTCATTCAGACCGATGTGGCAATCAATCCCGGCAATTCGGGTGGCCCGCTCATCAACATGCGTGGCGAGGTCGTGGGCATCAACAGCCAGATCTACTCCCGTTCGGGCGGCTTCATGGGTATCTCCTTCGCAATTCCCATGGACGAGGCGGTTAGGGTGAGTGATCAATTGCGCAGTTCTGGTCGTGTATCGCGGGGACGTATTGGTGTAACGATTGAACCTGTTAGCAAGGACCTGGCGGAATCCATCGGTCTGGGTAAACCTTCGGGCGCTTTGGTGCGCGCAGTAGAGGCCGGATCTCCCGCCGAGAAGGCCGGTATCGAGGGCGGAGACATCATCACCCGTTTTGATGGCAAGGCGATAGACAAGTCCAGCGATTTGCCTCGCATGGTGGGCGGTACCAAGCCGGGTAACAAAAGCGTGGTGACCGTCTTCCGCCGTGGCGCCAGCAAAGACCTGACCATAACAATCGCCGAAATTGAATCGGACAAGCCCGCGGTCAAGACCTCGACGCAAGAGAACAAATCCAAGCCATCCACAGCCGGACATACAGTAGGACTCACAGTGAGTGACCTGACCGATGCGCAAAAGAAGGAACTTAAAATTAAGGGCGGCGTACGGGTGGAGAGCGCTGTGGATGCCGCAGCCCGTGCCGGTTTGCGTGAAGGTGACATCATTGTTGCGCTTGCCAACACCGAAGTGGCGTCCGTCAAAGAGCTTGAGTCTGCACTGTCAAAGTACGATAAAACCAAGGCCCTACTCGTGTTGATTCACCGGGGCGAGCTGGCCCAATACGTCATCATCAAACCCGCACGCTGAACCGGTATTTTCCTAAGACAACCCTGAAACCCAGCGGGTTTTGGGGAGTCTGAAGCTCTGTGTCCATAGATTTTATTTATGGACGGCGTGATGAATCAAAATGTGGGCGCACGCTAACTTTCCGGCGTTTTTGGAAATTTGGTTAGAATACGGGTTCTGCAATGCCCAATATGGGCATATGGGTTGAGAAAAATCCATCATATGGGATGACCGCAAGTCCCCCACAGCTGATCCACAGATCACCCACAAGTTGTGCAGACGCTTATCCCACATTATGTTGATAACCTGTGTATAAAATAACTGTTGCTGAGTTGCAACGACGCCAGAGTGCAATTTTTCTCGCTTTGTTTTTGAACCGTTTTGCCTACAATGAAGTTCCAGCTATCGCAGTTGCCAATGATTGTTGGTTCAGGGCGCGTCAATATCCGACGCGCCCTTTTTTCTTGTCCGTCTCTTTTTAATTCAACCACTTAAACGTTTTCGTTGATGAATCACATCAGAAATTTTTCGATCATTGCGCACATTGATCACGGTAAATCCACACTCGCGGATCGGTTGATTCAGCGTTGCGGTGGGCTTGAAGCGCGTGAGATGGAGGCACAGGTTTTGGACTCGATGGACATCGAGAAAGAGCGTGGGATAACCATCAAAGCGCAGACCGCAGCACTGCAATACAAGGCTAAAGATGGGCAGGTTTACAACCTCAACCTTATCGACACACCGGGACACGTGGACTTCTCGTATGAAGTGAGTCGATCGCTCTCCGCATGCGAGGGTGCACTGCTGGTGGTTGATGCATCGCAAGGTGTCGAGGCGCAGACGGTTGCCAACTGCTATACCGCGCTGGACCTGGGCGTCGAAGTACTGCCGGTACTTAACAAGATTGACTTGCCCAATGCGGACCCCGACAACGCGCGCAGTGAAATTGAAGATGTGATTGGCATTGACGCCACCGATGCCATTCAGTGCTCCGCCAAGACCGGGCTGGGCATCGACGACATTCTGGAAGCCGTTGTTGCCAAGATTCCCGCACCCAAAGGCAACCCGGACGGACCGTTGCGCGCCATGATCATCGACAGCTGGTTTGACAGCTATGTTGGTGTAGTGATGCTGGTGCGCGTAGTCGATGGCCGCCTGGGTAAAGGTGAGCGCATCAAGATGATGGCCTCTGGCGCTACCTATAACGCGGACAGCCTGGGTGTGTTCACACCCGCCAATCAGCCACGCCAGTCGCTGGAAGCGGGCGAGGTGGGTTACATCATTGCCGGCATTAAGGAGTTGCAGGCGGCCAAGGTGGGCGACACGGTTACCCTGATCAAGCCCGGCACAGGTGGCGCGGCCTTTACGGCGACCGAGGCATTGCCCGGTTTCAAAGAAATCCAGCCCCAAGTATTTGCCGGACTGTACCCGACCGAAGCCAGCGAGTACGACTCGCTGCGTGACGCGCTGGAAAAGCTCAAACTCAACGATGCCTCCCTTCACTATGAACCCGAAGTTTCGCAAGCGCTGGGATTTGGCTTTCGATGTGGCTTTCTTGGCCTGCTGCACATGGAAATCGTGCAGGAGCGCCTGGAGCGCGAGTTCGATCAGGACCTGATCACCACTGCGCCCAGCGTGGTCTACCAAGTGATGAAAAACGACGGTGAAGTCATCATGGTGGAGAACCCCTCCAAGATGCCCGATGTCGGCAAGACCGCCGAAATCCGCGAGCCCATCGTGACCATGCACTTGTACATGCCGCAGGAATATGTGGGCGTGGTCATGACCTTGGCCAACCAAAAGCGTGGCGTGCAACTGAATATGGCCTACAAGGGCCGCCAGGTTGTTCTGACCTATGAGATGCCACTGGCCGAAATCGTGCTGGACTTCTTTGACAAGCTCAAGAGCGTGAGTCGTGGTTATGCGTCGATGGATTACGACTTCAAGGAATACCGCGCAGCCGACGTCGTCAAAGTTGATATTTTGTTGAATACCGAGAAGGTGGACGCACTGTCCATCATGCTGCACCGTACCCAGAGTCAGTACCGTGGCCGCGCCGTTGTGGCCAAGATGCGCGAAATTATTTCGCGCCAGATGTACGACGTTGCCATCCAGGCCGCCATCGGGACCAATATCATTGCACGTGAGACAATCAAGGCACTGCGAAAAAACGTGCTCGCCAAGTGCTACGGCGGCGACATTTCGCGCAAACGCAAACTCCTCGAAAAACAAAAAGCAGGCAAGAAACGCATGAAACAAATCGGTTCAGTGGAAGTTCCACAAGAGGCATTCCTCGCTATTTTGCAGGTGGAAGATTGATGCAGGCAATTACCTCGGCCATTCTGGCGGCTTTTGGCCTGTATGCCGCGTCCTGGTACTTTGGGATGGTGGAGGGCAACTTTGCCTTGCTGCTGTTTTTGGCTACGGTGGTAACGGGCATTTATTGGGTGGCCGAGCGCTTCTACTTTCTGCCCCAACGCCATCAGGCGGTGGCGACGCTGGAAACAGCGGACGCCAAGCGCCGTGAAGACCTGGACAAAATGGGTATTAAACAAGTGGATGGCGATATTACTGATGCAAAAGTCCGTTTGCTGATGCAACCCTGGTGGCTGGACTGGACCGCCGGACTGTTCCCGGTCATCATCTCTGTGTTTTTCCTGCGCTCTTTTGTGGTGGAACCATTCAAGATTCCGTCGGGCTCCATGATTCCTACCCTGTTGGTAGGAGATTTGATTCTGGTGAATAAATTCACCTACGGATTGCGTCTGCCGGTGCTCAATGCCAAAGTCACCGAAGGCACACCGCCCCAGCGCGGGGATGTGATGGTCTTTCGATTCCCGCCTAAGCCAAGCCTTGATTACATCAAGCGCGTTGTCGGCCTACCCGGTGATACCGTGGCCTACCTCAACAAGCGGCTGACCATCAATGGCGAGCCTGTCGTCACCACCAGCGTACCCGAGTTTTTTGACGAAGACGCCATGCGTTACTTCAAGCAGTTTGAAGAGACGCTGGGTGGCAAGAAGCACAAACTGCTCAATGACGATGAACGACCTGCTTTTATTCCGGGAGCCGACAATTTTGTGGGTCGAGACGGTTGTACCTATTCTGTGGAGGGTGTAACCTGCAAGGTTCCAGCGGGCCACTATTTCATGATGGGCGACAACCGCGATAATTCACTGGATTCGCGTTATTGGGGTTTCGTACCAGAGAAAAATATTGTTGGCAAAGCCTTCTTTGTCTGGATGAATTTTGGAAGTCTCAAGCGTATCGGATCTTTTGACTAAAAAGGGGTAGATATATATGGCAGTTCAGCGCAAATCCAGGCAACGTGGCGTTACTTTCTTTGGTTTGGTCTTTGTCGGGGTGGTAGTTGCTATTACCGGAATCATCGCGGCACAGGTATTTCCAACTTTTCTGGAATATCAAACGATTATTAAAGCAGCCGACAAGGCGGCGCAGAATGGCAACACAGTGCCTGAAGTCAGGATGATTTTCGACAAAGCCACTGAGGTCGATGCCATCAGTTCGATTTCCGGAAAAGACCTCGTCATCACCAAAGAAGGTGACAAGGTTGTTGTCAGTTTTGCCTACCAGCGCGAAATCCACCTTGCCGGTCCGGCCTGGCTGACGATGAAATACGCCGGTCGCTCCAAATAGCGTGGCAGCTGGATTGGTGGAGTTGCAGGAACGCCTGCAGCATGCATTTTCCAATGGTGCGTTGCTGACGCAGGCGCTAACCCATCGCAGTTTTTCCAGTGACCACTACGAACGCCTGGAGTTTCTCGGCGATTCAGTACTCAATTTGGCGGTTTCGGATTTGTTGTTCGCACGGCTGGGCTCCCTGCCTGAGGGCGATTTATCGCGCGTGCGTGCCAATCTGGTCAAGCAAGACACCCTGCACCAACTGGCCGTGGGCCTGGGCTTGCCCGAGGTCATTCGTCTAGGCGAGGGTGAGGTGCGCTCTGGTGGGCAAAACCGCCCCTCTATCCTGGCTGACACCCTGGAAGCCATCATTGGCGCGGTCTACCTGGACGCCGGCTTTGTGGCCGCACAAGCCCTGGTGCAGCGCCTGTTCAAGGATGTGGAGATTACGCCCCACATGGATGCCATTGGCAAAGACGCCAAGACCGAATTGCAAGAGTGGCTGCAGGGGCGCAAAATGAGATTGCCGGCGTACAAGGTGGTGGGCACCATTGGGGCAGCCCACAAACAAAGCTTCGATGTGGAGTGTGAAATTGACGCGTTGCGCTTGTCGGAGCGTGGTATTGGCGGTTCGCGCCGTTCCGGCGAACAGGCCGCAGCCGCTGCGATGCTGCAAACCATCAAGGCGAAAAATATCAAATGACATCTAAAAAAAATACAAAAAAAGTAGCACCTCACGCAGATTCCCCGAGGGCTAGCACTGAAATTGATCAACAACCCGATCTGGACAGCATGCTCGAAGGTCTGCTCAAAAGCACGCCCAAAATGGCCCAACCCGGTGCGCAGGCGGATGGACAGCGGTGCGGTCTGGTGGCCATTGTGGGTAAACCCAACGTGGGTAAATCGACGCTGCTCAACGCGCTGGTCGGGCAGAAGGTGTCGATCACCTCGCGCAAGGCGCAGACCACGCGCCACCGCATCACGGGCATGCACACGCGCGGGGGCACCCAATATGTGTTTGTGGACACACCGGGTTTCCAAACGCTGCATGCCAACGCGCTCAACAAATCGCTCAACAAGACGGTGCAAGGTGCTGTGGCGGATGTGGACCTTATTTTGTTTGTGGTGGAGGCGGGGAGTTTCACGCCGGCCGACGCGCGCGTGCTGTCCCTGCTGGGCAAGGATATTCCTACGCTCCTGATTGCCAACAAGTTCGACAACATCCACCGCCGGGGTGACATTGCTCCCTGGCTGCAAACCATGCAGGAAAAGCACAACTTTTCCGAGTTCGTGCCCATGTCGGCCACGAATGCCAAAGATGTGGAGCGTTTGCTCGGTATTTGCGAAAAGTACCTACCCGAGCAAGCCTGGTGGTATGCAGAAGACGAACTCACCGACCGCAGCGAAAAATTCTTGGCCAGCGAGCTGGTGCGCGAAAAACTGTTTCGTCTGACCGGTGACGAGTTGCCGTATACCTCTACCGTGGTCATCGACAGTTTTGCCGAAGAGCCACCGCAGAAAAAGGGCCAGAAGCGCCTGCTGCGCATTGCCGCCACCATCGTGGTGGAGCGCGACACGCACAAGGCCATGGTGATCGGCGACAAGGGCGAGCGCATCAAACGCATCGGCATGGAAACTCGGGTCGAGTTGGAGAAACTGGCCAATGCCAAGGTGTTTCTGGAGCTGTGGGTCAAAGTGCGCTCCGGCTGGGCCGACGACGCAGCGCGCGTCCGTAGCTTTGGCTATGAATAGAGCCCCCACGCTTGTCACTGCGTGTACTGCGCTGCCCCCCATGGGGGCGCGTTTCGCCTTGGGGCGGCCCGGCGGCGAAACATCTCGCTGAGCAGTGGCCACAAAGCGCATTTCAGATGAACCGGCCTATGTGCTGCACCGCTACGACTGGAGCGAGTCCAGCCTGATTCTGGAGGTGTTCACGCGCTCACACGGCCGCATTGCGCTGGTGGCCAAGGGGGCCAAGCGTCCCAGTTCCAGTTTTCGCCCGGTCCTGCTACCGCTGCAAATGCTGCACGTGGCCTTTGGTGGGGATGCGGAGATTCGCACCCTCAAAAGTGCTGAGTGGCAGGGCGGTCACGTCATGCCCACGGGTGACGCGCTGCTCTCCGGCTACTACTTGAACGAACTACTACTGACGCTTTTGGCGCGCGACGATCCCCATCCGCGCCTGTTTGACGTCTATGCCAACGTGGTGCGCGTACTGGCCAGTGAGCATGGCGAGGTGTTGCAGGCGGCTTTGCGCACCTATGAGTTGTTATTGCTGCGCGAGATCGGCTTGTTGCCTCAGCTTGATGTGCAGACCATGACCTTGGGCGGGTTGGATGACGATGCCCGCTATTGTCTGGTACCCGAAGGTGGGCTGCGTCTGGCGCACGGAGATGACCGCGCCAGCCTGTCGGGCGCGCAATGGAATCATTTGCAGCAGGCACTGGACGATGCCGCGCCCTTCACCACCACTCTGCGCACCTGCGCCGCCGTGACCAGCGAACTCAAACCCATGCTGCGCACGTTGCTGCACTACCATTGCGGTGTCCAGACTCTGCGCACCCGCCAGATGATGATCGACATTCAGGGACTCTAGCTATGGCCCCCACACCACACCGTACTGCACTCTCCGTCAACCTCAACAAGGTCGCCCTGGTGCGCAACACGCGCCACTTGGGCATTCCCAGCGTCACGCGTGCGGCCACGCTGTGCCTGCAGGCCGGTGCGGCAGGCATCACGGTGCACCCGCGCCCCGACGCGCGCCACATCCGCGCTGACGACGTGCGCGACCTGGCCCAACTGCTGCAGGAATGGCCAGACCGCGAATTCAATGTTGAAGGCAACCCCTTTCACAATCTGATCGGCTGTGTGCGCGATCTGCGCCAACGTGGCTTGCCGGTGCACCAGGTTACTTTTGTGCCCGATTCCCAAGGGCAGTTCACCAGTGACCATGGCTGGACATTTCCGCAGGATGCAGAAGGCCTCAAGCCTTTGATTGAAGAAGCCCACGCCCTGAACCTGCGGGTGAGCCTGTTCATGGACGCTGAACCTGCGGCTATGCATGCTGCCAAAGCCGTAGGCGCAGACCGCATCGAGCTTTATACCGAGCCCTACGCTGCCGCCTGGGGCACGCCCGAGCAGGGGGCACAGTTGCAACGCTTTGCCCTGGCTGCGCAGGCTGCATTGGATGCAGGCTTGGGCGTGAATGCTGGCCACGACCTTAATCGCGATAACCTGGCGGCCTTTGCCCAGGCGGTACCGGGTCTGTCTGAGGTGTCCATCGGCCACGCCTTGATTGCGGACGCGCTGGAACTGGGCTATGCCACCACGGTGCAGGCTTATCTGGACTGTTTGCAGTGATTTACGGCATTGGCACCGATATCTGCGACGTGCGCCGCATCCGGGAGAGCCTGGCGCGCCATGGCGACCGCTTTGCCGACAAGATTTTGAGCGAGGGTGAATTCGCCACCTGGAAAGCGCGCAGTGCTCGCTGGCCCGAACGTGGCGTGCGCTACCTGGCCACGCGTTTCTCCGCCAAAGAGGCTTTCAGTAAAGCCATTGGACTGGGTATGCGCATGCCCATGACCTGGAAATTGTGCGAAGTGCGCAATGCTCCCAGCGGCAAACCCACCATCGTGCTGCAGGGTGCCCTCAAAGACTGGTTTGATGCGCGTCACCTGAGCGCCCACATCAGCGTGACCGACGAGACCGACTACGCGGCAAGCTTCTGTGTGGTCGAGGCTGCTCCGACTTCTTTAGAAGAAATTAGTCGCTAGCCCTCGTCAATTCTACGTAAGACGCTATGTTTGTCGTAGCAAACTTGTTATCCGTGCGCGCCACTACCCGCCAGCATGCGCGTCAACTCGGCCGCTGGCATGGCGCGGCAGCCACTGGTGTCCTGTCCGGCCCATAGGGGCGAAAAATCTGTGCTGCCCATCGCCTCGGCGCGGGCACGCAAGGGCACCACGGCGCTGACGGCCAGCGGAAAGGTCGGCGCCAGCGGGCTGATGGGCCCGCACTCGCGCATAACGCGGTTCATGATGCTGCGTGCCGGTCGTCCGGTGAAGAGGTTGGTTATTGCCGTGTGGCGGGCTCCATCGCTTTGCAGGGCAGCACGGTGCAAGGGGGTGGTGTTGGCCTCGGGGCACAGCAGGTAAGTGGTGCCGACCTGTGCGCCGACTGCGCCCAGTGCCAGCGCGGCGGCTACGCCCCGGGCATCGGCAATGCCGCCGGCCGCAATCACCGGGACCCGCAGCATTTTGACCAGTTGCGCGACCAAGGACAGAGTGCCCACTTGGGTGGTGATGTCGTTGGACAGGAACATGGCGCGGTGTCCACCTGCCTCACAGCCCTGGGCAATCACTGCGTCCACACCATGAGACTGCAACCACAGGCCTTCCTCGACCGTCGTGGCAGACGACAACACCTTGGCGCCCCAGGCTTTCACCCGGGCCAACAGGTCGGCCGACGGTAAACCAAAGTGGAAGCTCACCACCGGCGGCGTGAATTCGGTCAGCAGATTGGCCGTCTCGGCGCTAAAGGGCTGTCGCGCAGGCGCAGTGGCGATGCTGGCGGCATCAATGCCCAGTTCTGCGTAGTAGGGCGCGAGTGCAGCGCGCCAGGCGGCTTCCCGTGCATCGTCGGGCACAGGCGGTGTGTGGCAAAAAAAGTTGACGTTGTAGGGCCGCGTGGTCTGTGCCCGGATGGTGGTCAGTTCCTCGCGCATCGCATCAGCCCCCAGCATGGCACAGGGCAGGGAGCCCAGACCCCCCGCGTTGGAAACGGCAACAGCCAGTGCGCTGCCCTGCACGCCGGCCATGGGTGCCTGGATGATGGGCAGTTCGGTGCCCAGAAGGGTTTGCAGGTTCATCATGGTGTGGGCCTTGGGTAGTCACTGCGCAGCAGACCGTATTGCAGCAGGTCATGGTACTGCCCCAGCCAGAATCCGGCCTGGCGTATGCGGCCCTCCAACACAAACCCCAGCTTTTCTACGCTCTTGAGCGACGCGGCGTTGTCCGGGTGCACCTGGGCTTCGATGCGGTTCAGCGCCATGTGCTCAAAGCCCCAGTCCAGCGCGGCCGTCAGCGCTTCATGCATATAGCCCTGCCCCCAGGCGTGTTGCGCCAGCTCATAGCCCAGCGTGCAGCAGCGCCAGCCCCGGTTCCACTTGAAGAGGCCGCAGCTGCCAATCAGTGCATCGCTGTCGTGCAACGCGATACCCCAGCGCACGCCAGGGTTGGGCAACTTGCGCCACGCAGCAAACACATCGACCAGTTTTTCGGCTTGTTGCAGTTCCGTAAGGGGCTCGTTGCCAAACCAGCGCATGGCCTGCGCATCGCCATGGATGGCCAGCAAAGCGGGTGCATCGGCGGCTGTGATCTCGCGCAGCTGCAAACGCTGGGTTTGCAGGGTGGGGAAGTCGCTCATGGGTTCAGTGCATAGGGTGGGACATAGCGTTTACGCCGGTCTGCGTAGTTTGCACCAAGTGGTGTCGCGCGGAAAATCTGTATGCCATATTGACCTCTAGCCCTCGTACAATATACACAAGCAGCTATTGAATGCATAGCAAACCCAGTTTCTACCGGACACCCGCCCATGACTTTTCACGCCCCCCTCATCATCGACATCGCTGGCCTGACCCTGAGCAAAGTGGATCGCAAGCGCCTCAGGCACCCGCTGGTGGGCGGATTGATCCTGTTTGCCCGCAACTGGCAAGACCGCGTGCAGCTCACGGCCCTGTGCCGTGATATCAAAAAGGTTCGCAGCGACCTGTTGATTTGTGTGGACCACGAAGGCGGGCGCGTGCAGCGTTTCAAGACCGACGGTTTTACCCACCTGCCGCCCATGCGCGTCCTGGGCGAGATGTGGTTGGCTACGCCCAGTGCCACCACCTCCAACAAGAAAGCCGGCCCGCTGGACGCCACCAACGCCGCCACCGCATGTGGCTACGTGCTGGGCTCCGAGTTGCGGGCCTGCGGTGTGGACCTGAGCTTTACCCCGGTGCTGGACCTGGACTATGGCGAAAGCAGCGTCATTGGTGACCGCGCTTTTGCCCGTGACCCGCGTGTGGTCAGCTTGCTGGCCAAGAGCCTGATGCACGGCCTGCTCAACAGTGGCATGTCCAATTGTGGCAAGCATTTTCCGGGCCACGGTTTTGTCAAGGCCGACTCGCATACCGACATTCCCGTGGACAAGCGCAGCCTCAAGACCATCCTGGCCGATGATGCTGCTCCCTACCGTTGGCTCAACACCGTGACCAGCAGCGTCATGCCGGCCCATGTGATCTACCCCAAGGTGGATGCGCGGCCAGCAGGTTTTTCCAACACCTGGCTGAACGACATCCTGCGCGGTCAACTGGGTTTTGGCGGCGCTATCTTCAGCGATGACCTCTCCATGGCCGGTGCCCGTCTGATTGACGGCCAGGCGGTGAGCTACACCCAGGCCGCGGTGGCCGCACTGACGGCAGGCTGCGACATGGTGTTGCTGTGCAACCAATCCCTGCCCAGCAGCGAAGGCGGTGGCCGGGCCATTGATGAACTCATTTCTGGCCTGACCGAGGCCCAGCTCAAAGGCCAGTGGCAGGCCAGTGAAGCCAGCGAAGTACGCCGCCGCGCGCTGCTGCCCAACACCCCCGCGCTGGAGTGGGATGCGCTGATGGTGCACAGCGCCTACATGCAGGCACTGGATTGGATCGCTTGAAATGTTCGTACGTGCCGAATTTTTGGCAGGCGCCTGGTGGCAACTGCTGACGGCGCAGTGGGTGCATGTGAGCTGGCTGCATGCAGCGGTCAACCTGGTGGGGCTGGGTGTGCTGCTCATCACCTTCAACGGATGGGTTGCCAAGCGGGTACTGGCCGTGGCCCTGTTGGGTGGCTATGTGGGCGTGGCCGTGGTGCTGGCCTTGGACGCAGGTTGTGCCTGGTATGCCGGTGCCTCCGGGGCGCTGCATGGACTCTTGGCTGGTGCGGCCTTGGCGCTGGTGTTGGATGCGCCCCGGTGCCAAGGGCGGGCGCCTGCGCTATCTGGGCTGGTCGTTGTTGGGCGGTCTGGCCCTCAAGCTGCTGTGGCAGCATGGTTTGGGTGATGCGCCAGGTTGGCTGGGCTTTGCCACGTATACCCCCGCCCATGAGGCCGGAGCACTGGGTGGCCTACTGGCTGTCTTGGCCCTGCACGCGGTACGCAGGCCGCGGCCTGCGCGCTAGGGCGCCAGCCAGCAGCAGGAGCAGGCCGGCCACGGCATCCAACCCACCCATAGCTCCACCACCGCCACCGCCCGTGGCCACGGGCGGTGGCGGTGGTGGCGTGATGGGAGGCACTACCACCGGGATCGTATTGGTGACCGAAATCTTCACCGTGACGCTGGCACCGGCTGTGGCGCCGTCGGTCGGTTCGATCACGACGTTGTAGTCCCCCAATGGCTGTGCTTTGTTCCAGGTGAAAACACCCGTCGCGGCGTTGAAGCTGGCGCCCGTCGGCAGACCGCTGGCACTGTAGCTGACGGCATCCCCTTCGGCATCCATCGCCATGGTAGTGAACTGCAGGTTGCCATTGGGCAGCACGTACTGGGTTGGCAAGGCGTTGAAGACCGGTGCGGCGTTGCTAATGCCCTGGGCCTGCAGCAGTGAAGTCACCGCGCGAAAAGCATCCAGCAAGCCGGCACCGCAGTCGGTGCGGCCTGCGCAGTAGGTCCCGCTGGGGTGGGGGCGTGCCGAATTGACCAGATGGGTTTGCACCTCGGCTGGGGAAATACCGGGCTTGATCTGCGCCAACAATGCCACCACGCCGGCTACCTGCGGTGCAGAAAAACTGGTGCCGGAGTGGGCGTCATAGCTATCGCTTTGCGGTGCTGCAGAGCCGGTGTTGCCGGTGGACATGATGGTATTACCAGGTGCGCTGATGGTGGTACCCGGGCCCACATTAGCGTAGTCCGTATTGGCACCACTGGCCGTGTGGGCTGTCACGGCGATGACTCCTGCGCAGTTGGCTGGCTGCGTGATGGTGGTGCGGGAGGAATCATTGCCGGTGGAAATCACCACCACGGCGCCCGTATTACGGGCAGCGGTAATGGCGCTCTGGTACGTGGCAGAACAGGCTCCGTCGCGCCCAAAACTCATGTTGATCACCTTGGCTGGGTAAGGGTTGGCTGGCACGCCGGGTACCGGCAAGCCAACGGCCCATTGGATGGCGGCTGCCGAATCCGACGAATAGCCACCACACACGCCCAACACCCGCAGAGGCAGAATCCTGGCGCCAAATGCAATGCCGCTAATGCCCACATTGTTGTTGCCGGTGGCAGCAATGATGCCCGCCACATGCAGGCCGTGCCAGGAGGATGGGCCTACGTCGCACAGGCTGGCTTGTGAGTTTCCGTCCCCAGGGTCCAGCGCATCGGCGTCACGCCCATCACCGTCATTGGCCGTGGTGTAGTCGTTATAACCGTCGGCGCTGATGAAGTCATAACCCGGCAGGATGTTGGCCACCAAATCGGCGTGGGGCCGGTAGCCGGTGTCCAGCACCGCTACGGTCACACCGCGGCCGTTGACCTGCACACCGCCCACGGAGCGGCCCCACGCGTTGGGCAGGTTAATGCCGCCAATGTCGGTTACCGGGGATTTCAGGTTCCATTGCTGGCTGGCGTAAAGCGGGTCATTGGGTGTGAAGTGCGGGTAGATCCGTTCATCCACCTCGGCGTATTCCACCCGGGGGTCCGTTGCTACGGCTTGTGCTAGGGCTTGCAATTCCGCATGACGCAGCGGCTGGGCGGTTCTGGCCACATGCGTCAACGGGGATACGGACTTGAGGTAACTCAGTGTGCCGCGGTTCAGTGCACGCACACGCGACTCAGCATCGGCAACGCTTTGGGTTCTGCCTTTGCCGGCGCCATCGTCGCGAAACTTGATGATGATGCGGCTGTAGCGCTGCGCATCCTGCGCCAACACAGTCAACGGGGCGGTGACGGTGGCCAGGGCGCATGCCAGGGTGAGCAGGAATCGGACTTTGGTCATGGGCAAAGGCTCCCTGCCATCAGTGGCGCGTGTTGCGGGTATCGAGTTCGGCTTGGGCCACGCCAGGCAGTTCGGCCAGGCGCTTGAGCAGCGACACTGTATCCTGATCGGCTGGCCATAGCAGTGCGTAGACATGGGTGTCTGGTGCCACGGCAGAGATGTATTGGACGGGAACCTGCGCTTGGGTCTGCAGCGCCTTGAGCCAGGCGGCATCGGTGCCAGATACCGGGCGGTTGAAATGCAGGACGATGCGCAAAGGCGCGCTCTTGCCCGCAGGGGTGTTGTCTGCGAGCAAATTGGGCGGTGGCAGCGCGTCTCCCGGGGGCGGTAGGTACACAGTCTGGGCGCAGGCCATCAGGCCCCATGCGCAGGCCCAGCAGAGCAGCAGACGTGGTACGCAGCTGCTCATGGCGAGCGGTGCAGGCGTGAGCCCTTGAGCGCAGAAATTTGGTCTTGGGTGGCGGAGTCCAGCACGGGGTTGCGCGCCAAGAGCTTGGCTTGTGTCAGCAGCGTGCGCAATTGCTCGACATCGGTGACGGAAGGTGCGACTTTGATTTGTGACAAAGCGGCCTGCGTATTGCCACCTTGGATCAACGCGGCAACCTTGGTGGCCCAAACATGGGGACGGGACATGGGGAATCCTTTGGTGGGGCATTTGTTGCATGCCATTGTGGCACATAGCCCTCGTAAGATGTGCGTGAGTAGCTATCAAAATAATAGCAAAATTACGTTATGCTACCTGCATGCAAGCTGAAGACCTTTCTCTGTTGGTGACCCGTGCCATGCCTTTTGGCAAATACCAGGGCCGTTTGATTGCCGACCTGCCGGGCGATTACCTCAACTGGTTTTCCCGCACGGGCTTTCCCAAGGGCGAGATTGGGCGGTTGCTGGCCTTGATGCATGAAATTGACCACAACGGTTTGTCGGAACTGCTGAAGCCATTGCGCGGTGGTTAGCCTAAACAGGCACCAATTGCGATTCACCACGGCAGCGTTTCAAACCGCTGCACCAAATAGTCCAACAACGCACGCACTGCCGGCGACAGGTTTCTGCGAGACGGGTACAGCGCATAAATCGTTACCACTGGCGCCTGCCAATCGGGCAATACCGCGCTTAGTTCGCCGGTCGCTACAACCGGGTTCACCAAGTAAGTGGGCAACATGGCAATGCCGCCGCCAGCCATTGCGGCTTTTAACAGTGCGGTTGCGTCATTTGCACTGAAGCGGCTGACTACGCTGACCTGCGTGGACTCCGCACCGCGGCCCAAATGCCATACGCTTTTGCCAAAATTGGCATGACTCAGACAGCGGTGTTGTTTCAGGTCTTGCGGCGCTTGTGGCGTTCCATGGCTATCCAGATACGCGGGGGAAGCGACTAGCAGCGAATCGCAACGCGCCAGCGGTCGGGCTATCAACATGGGGTCTGGCTCTGCGCTGATGCGGATCGCCAGGTCGATGCGGGCGTCCACCAGATTCAGCGCGCCTTCGCTCACATTCAGGTCGATCTTGAGCTGCGGGTGCAGCGCCAAAAAGTCGGCCAGCACAGCGGCCAGTTGCGCATAGCCAAACGACATGGCACAGGTCAACCGCAATTGCCCGCGCAGTTCGCCGCCCGTGGTGGTGGTTTCTTCTTCCACGTTTTCCATCAGCGCCAGCATTTGCTGGCTGCGCCGCAGACAGGTTTCGCCCGCGTCGGTGAGCGTGACGCTGCGCGTGGTGCGCTGTAGCAGGCGTGCGCCCAGCCACTGCTCCAGCTCGGCCACGTAGCGCGTCACCATGGCACGCGACATATCGAGCTTATCGGCCGTGGCGCTGAAGCTGCCGCTGGTGGCAACCTCGGCAAAAACTTGCATGGCGGTTAAACGGTCCATGTAGATGGGTCCATATTTGATCGATTATTGAAACAGTTATGCGCATTCTATGCCGTTTATTTGTACGTTTTTCGAAACTAAACTGCAGACTCTTGCATACCAACCACAGCCTTTTTCTGGAGTTCAAACCATGTTCCGCACCACCGTCATCGCCGCAACCTTGGCTATCGCCTTCACCCAAGCACAAGCGGGTCAGCCCTTGCAATTGAAGGTCTACAACGCCGATGGCAATAGCTTCAATGTCAACTCCACACTGGTCTACGGAGAGAAAGAGGCCGTAGTGATCGACGCCGGCTTCACCCGTGCCGACGCGCTGCGCATTGCTGCCAATGTGCTGGACAGCGGCAAGCAGCTGACCACCATCTACGTCAGCCAGGCCGACCCTGACTACTACTTTGGCGCCGAAGTGCTGAAGGAGATTTTTCCGCACGCCAACGTAGTGACCACGCCCGCCGTGCTGGAGAAACTGAGTGCGAAATTGGCTGGCAAAGTCGCCTTCTGGAGCCCCAAGATGGGTGCCAATGCGCCCAAGACGCCGGTGTTGCCCACGGCGCTGACCAGCAACACATTGACTGTAGATGGTGAAAAAATCGAGATCCGCGGCACCACAGGTGTGCTGGCCCACCGTCCTTATGCGTGGATTCCGTCGATCCAGGCCATCGTCGGCAATATCGCCGTGTTCGGCAACCTGCACGTGTGGACGGCAGACACACAAACGGTGGCCGAGCGGGGTGCCTGGGTAGCGCAATTGGACGAGATGGCAGCGTTAAACCCGGTCGTGGTGGTGCCCGGCCACATGAATGCGGGCACCAAGGTGGATGCCAGCGCTATCGCCTACACCAAGACGTATTTGCAGGCCTTTGAGAAGGCCGCCGCCGCTACCAAAACCAGCACTGAGCTAATCGCCAGCCTGCAAAAGGCGTACCCCGACGCAGGCATGGCCATGGCGTTGGACATTGGCGCCAAGGTCAACAAGGGCGATATGAAGTGGTAATGCGTTAGCAGTGTCCCCGAGTGCCATCGGTGTAATACACCTTGGCACACGGGGCACTTTGCGCGCGTGTGGTACACCTCCTTGGTGTGCACCCTGCATGCACCGCAAAACACAATGGACATCCGCATGAACCTGCTCAACCATGACATCGTCACCGAGTGCAGTCCTGAAGTTTTTTCGGCAGGTGCTATGCGGTGCAGTCGACAGCTGCCCAGCAGCGGGTGCCCACCGTATCCAGGTGTGTCAAATACAGGCGCACCTCAAATTCCAACTGGTGGTAAGCCGGCTCCATGTAGGTGCAGAGGTTGTAAAAGGCCTTGTCGTGGTTGCGCTCGCGCAGGTGGGCCAGTTCGTGCACCACAATCATTTTCAAGAATTCGGGCGGGCAGTCTTTGAACAGCGAGGCAATGCGGATCTCGCGTTTGGCCTTGAGCTTGCTGCCCTGCACGCGCGACACCGTGGCGTGGGTGCCCAGCGCGTGCTGGACGATTTGCAGCTTGCTGTCGAAAGCCACCTTGTTCACCGCATCGGCTCCGCGCAAGTGTTCGGTCTTGAGCGCCTGAACGTACTCGTAAAGCGCACGGTCGGTGCGCACGCCGTGCGCGGCGGGGTACTTTTGCAGTAGCCAAGGTCCCATGCGGCCTTCGTCCAGCATCTGCTGCACCTGCGTCAGCGTCTCCGGCGGGTAGCCGCGTAGAAACTTCTCAATAGATGATGCTATTGGTTTCATAGCCGTCTATGTAGTATTTACGAGGGCTAGAGCCCGATTTCTCTTAAGCCTCTCGGCGCAGCGCCGGGAAACAGAATCACATCGCGGATGCTGGCGCTGTCGGTCAACAGCATCATCAGACGGTCAATACCCACGCCGCACCCTCCTGTGGGGGGCATGCCGTATTCGAGTGCGCGCACAAAGTCGGCGTCGTAGTGCATGGCCTCGTCGTCGCCGCTGTCTTTGGCGTTGACCTGGGCCTGGAAGCGAGCGGCCTGGTCTTCGGCGTCGTTCAACTCGCTAAAGCCATTGCCGAATTCGCGGCCGGTGATGTAGAGCTCAAAGCGCTCGGTCACTTCGGGTCGGTCGTCGTTGGCGCGGGCCAGTGGTGAGATCTCGGTGGGGTGCTCCATGATGAAGGTGGGCTGCCACAGCTTTTCTTCCACCGTTTCTTCAAAGTACAGCACTTGCAGGCTGGCCAGCGTGCGGCCTTCGAGTCGGTTCTTGGCTTCGGTCAGGCCCAGCTTCTTGACGGCGTTGGTCAGCCACACGGCATCTAGCACGTTGTCGCCCGCGTCGGTGTATTTGCGGATGGCTTCCACAATGGTCAGACGCTCAAATGGCTGGCTCAGGTCTACCGGCTTGCCAGCGTAGGTGAGTTGCAGCGAGCCTGTGGCGCGTTGGGCGGCGTCGCGGATCAGGGCTTCGGTGTAGTCCATCAGGTCTTGGTAGTTCCAATACGCCGCGTAGAACTCCATCATGGAGAACTCTGGGTTGTGGCGCACCGAGATGCCTTCGTTGCGGAAGCTGCGGTTGATTTCGAACACCCGGTCAAAGCCGCCGACGATCAGGCGCTTGAGGTACAGCTCTGGTGCAATGCGCAAGAACATCTCTTGGTCGAGCGCGTTATGGTGCGTCTTGAAAGGCTTGGCATTGGCACCGCCGGGAATGGGGTGCAGCATGGGCGTTTCGACTTCCAAAAAGTCGTGCGCCACCATAAAGTCGCGCAGCGCGCTGACGGCCTTGCTGCGCGCCACAAAGCGCTTGCGGGCTTCCACATCGGTCATCAGATCGACATAGCGTTGGCGGTATTTGGTCTCTTGGTCGGCCATACCGTGAAATTTGTCCGGCATGGGGCGCAGGCTCTTGGTCAACAGCCGCACGCTGGTGGCGTGGATAGACAACTCACCGGTCTTGGTCTTGAACACCCGGCCTTCGGCGGCCACGATGTCGCCCAGGTCCCAGTGCTTGAATGCGGCGTACAGGTCGGCTCCCACGTCCTCGCCCTTGACATAAATCTGGATGCGCCCGCCGGTCGTGCCAAACGATGCGTCTTGCAGCGTGCAAAAACTGGCCTTGCCCATGACGCGCTTGAGCATCATGCGGCCGGCCACCTTGGCAGTGGCGCCCAGGGCCTCCAGCTCTTCGGTGGTCTTGGTCTCAAATTCGGCAAACAGGGCCTCGGCCTTGTGGCTGGGCTTGTAGTCGTTGGGAAATGCCACGCCCTTGCCGTCTGCCTGCTGCTGGCGAATGGCCTTGAGTTTTTCGCGGCGTTCCAGAATGAGTTGATTTTCGTCCTGGGGGGCGGGTGCTGTGTGGTCAGTCATGGAAGTGCGCGGGGTGGTGTCTGCTTGCGGTTTGGGGAGGGCCAAAAAAAGGCGGCCAGAGCCCTAGATTCTAGTCGCCACAGCGCTGCGGCTATGATGCTGGCGCTCACTGGATTGGACACCATGCTCTACCAAATCATCTCGCTTTTACTGGAAGTGGCCGCTGGCCTGATTGCTGGTACCTGTTTGTTGCGGCTGTATATGCAGTACCAGCGCATTCCCATGTCCGCGCGCTCGGGCAATCCCCTGGCCAAATTTATATTTGCGCTGACCGACTGGCTGGTATTGCCCTTGCGCCGGGTGCTGCCAGCCGCCGGACGTGTGGACACGGCCAGCTTGGTGGCAGCATTCCTGATTCAACTGCTGCAGTTTGTGATTTTGTGGGCGATCGCCGGCATGGGCGGCAGCCTGCTGACACTGGTGGTTCTGGCTGCATTTGGCCTGGTGCGCATGTCCATTTTGGGCTTGACCGGGCTGGTCATCATCTACGCGGTGCTGTCGTGGGTGCAAACCCAGTCCATGGCGGCCGATTTTTTGGAGCGATTGGTGATGCCGCTGTTGGCACCCATCCGGCGCGTTGTGCCGCTAACCGGGGGTATTGACCTGTCGCCACTGGTGTTGCTGGTGCTCCTGCAAATTGCCGGCATTGTGCTGGGCAATGTGCAGGCAGCGGTGTTGGTGGCTTTGTGAGACCTTGCGGGACAGACCTTTAGCGCTGTCCCCAACCGATTAAATGACTGCGTCAGCCGGTTGCCGTTGCAACATGGCCAGCGTGTTGGCCACAGTCTTGCGCAGTTCGCGCCGGTCGCAGATCAAATCGATAGCACCTTTGGTTTGCAGAAATTCTGAACGCTGAAAGCCCTCTGGCAAGGTCACCCGCACCGTAGACTCGATCACGCGCGGGCCGGCAAAGCCAATCAGCGCTTTGGGCTCGGCAATGACCACATCGCCCAAAAAGGCAAAACCGGCGCTCACGCCACCCATGGTGGGGTCGGTCAGCACGCTGATGTAAGGCAGGGCCTTCTTGGCCAGCCGGGTGAGTGCCGCATTCGTTTTGGCCATTTGCATGAGCGAGAGCAAACCCTCTTGCATGCGGGCACCGCCGGTTGCGGTAAAGCACAGGAACGGCACCTTTTGCTCGATGGCGGTCTCCACGCCACGCACAAAGCGCTCGCCCACCACAGAACCCATGCTGCCACCCATGAAGTCAAACTCAAAGCAGGCCGCAACCAGGCTGATGCCTTGCACCGCGCCGCCCATCACCACCAGTGCGTCGGTTTCGCCGGTGTTCTCTAGCGCTTCTTTCAGGCGCTCGGGGTACTTGCGGCTGTCTTTGAACTTGAGAGGGTCCACGGGTAGCACTTCCTGGCCAATTTCGAAGCGACCTTCGTTGTCCAGAAACACGTTGAGCCGTGCGCGGGCACCGATGCGGTGGTGGTGGCTGCAGTTGGGGCACACGTTCTGGTTTTGCTCCAGATCGGCCTTGTAAAGCACGGATTCGCAACTGGGGCACTTGATCCACAGTCCCTCGGGGATGCTGCGACGGTCAGCGGGGTCGGTTTGCTGAATTTTTGGGGGAAGTAGTTTTTCTAGCCAGCTCATAAGTACGTCTCTCCAGTGCATCGCCCAAGCGGGCTTTCATCAGAATAACGGATTATCCGACATTGCCGCGAGCTATCGTGGCCGCGCCCGAGGCCGCGCTCCGTGCCACCCTACGACGCTGGTCGCTGGCGCGACTACCCTGCGCTGCTCGCGTCCGGCGGGAGGCTCAGAAACTCGCCCTGCGGGCTCAAACATCTGAGCTCTGAATCCGCCAGCCGCTGCGCTGCTCGGCAACGCCCAAGGGTGGCACGAAGCGCAGCCTCGGGCGCTTTGGGGTGCGCGTGGCGGGGTGTGTGGGTGGGAATCGTTTGCTTGACGTTGATCGCGGAAAGTGACGCATCTGGGTTTGTTTTCAGCGTCAACGACTTGTTGAGCGGCGCCTGTCAGCGCCAGTGGCACTAACATCGCGTCCGCTCGAACTGGGGTTAGTTGACATTCTCTCGGCTCGAATCCATAACAGAGACATACATCTTGAAGCGGCCCCAGATCTCGACTTCATAAAGTCCGGATAACCTGTCGTCGGGCGTGACGGCGCGCGTCACTCGTATACCAGGGCCGCGTTCAAACGTTTCCCCGAATTTCGCAAGCGCTTGCCTTATCGGCCTGGAACCTTCGTCGTCCAATACAAACTGTTCTATTTTGAACGGCTCTTCAACGAATCGACTGTCATTTAGGTAAATCAAACCCCGCACGACCTTCTCGGCAAGCCGATGAATTGCGGCCGCGCTGACCGGAATTGCGACCTGCTCGTTGGCCGGCTGCTCCGCAACCGGGCCAAATCCAGGATAGATCGCTTGCCTTGGTATTTCATCGCCATCCAAGACGCGCTCCAGAATTGCCTTTCGTCGCGCTTCTCGAAGTTCTGCGTCCCGCGGGTCCCGACCTTCCGCTGCGCGCGTGGCTCGGAGCGCTCTTTGAACAATGCCACTGCTCAGGGGATCGTCTGGATCAATGGAAAGTGCGAGTTTGGTGAGCAGATCGCCTTCGCTTTTCGAGTGCAGCTGATTGCATGCTAGGCATGAAGGTATCTTCCATTTTTCAAGATTTTCCGGCGTGTTATCTGGATACCATGCCCGAGGAAATACGTGATCCCAGGTCAGCTCGACACTTTCTAGAAGACAGTGAACGCATCGACCCGGGGGAGGGCGCCTAGCCATGTTCTTTAGGGCGCCTAACGCCGTGAGTGGACCGCAACGACGCACTCAGTTGTGAAGAATGGCATAAGCGCGCCTCGCCGCTTTGGGTCCAATCGACGAACCTGTTAGGCATCATTTGCACACCTGTCGTACATGCTCAAATATCTGCCCAAGTGTCAGACCATCACGCCAGACTTTGTTGAAGCTAACGCCATACTTTGACTTGAGGTCTTCATCGAGTGTTTCGAATTCCAGAGCGTCAGCTTGCCACTTGTGGGGATAAAGTGCATGAGAGATATCGAGTAGTTGATCGTTCGGATTGAATTTCAATTTCTCTCTGTTCTTAAATGCGAACGCCTCAGTGAAGACCGAAAGAAACTGTCGAATTTCTGTCTTCGTTGCATCTGGAAACGACCGCCGCCAATCTTTGCCTTGACAGGAGCGAGAGCCAAAAGGAATAGGTAACTTCCCACCAAAGAAAATTGTCCAAACGACAGCGGCCGCAATTCCCGCAATCAGCAGAATAGTCGAAGTAGCCATGTTTATGACGCCCAACGTGAAAATGATCGGACCGCAACAGGTTGCGGCGAAGCCGCGTCTTTCTGATGTGGGTCCGTGTCCATTGACATGGTAAGGTTGTGCGGACTTTCACGAGAAGTATTTAGGTTCATTGAACAAGACCCTCTGTGATCGGGATTGGCCCGACATCCATCCCGTCATAGCTGTTGATGGAATTTTGATCAGCAAGACCATAGAAGTGCGCGTTCTGCGCGTAAAGCGATGACGGCGTGTGCACCTCCTCCCGCTCGATGTGCAGAAAATAATAAGGTTCTACCCCGCCATCTAGTTCGGGCACGAACAAGTCGACGAATCGGCAACCAATTTGCTCTAATGTTGGGATGAGCGCTTCAAGCTTTCCCTTGCTACGGTCAGTGAAGAAGTAGCCCCACAACATTGGTTTACCCATATCCCACTTAGCACCCTCGGCAATACTTTCGAACATTTCTTCGAGTTGTTCTAGTTCAATCATGTGAGCCTTAACGTAATTTGGATACCAGCCTCTTGCTGGACAAACTGCAAATTAAATCAGCTCCCAGCCCTCGTAAATGCTGCAAAGACTACTCACATAAAAATAGCAAAAAACCCCGCAGCGTACGCGCGTTGTGTCGTGATCGCAGCTCACTCATTTCCATTTTTTACCCCTCCCGTCTGTCCACCCACTGTACCGGATTCCCCTCAACGAACCAACTACCCCGCCGACCCTGCGGCCCAGCGCGGGAGATCCCTTCTGCGTGGCCGAGGCGCGCAAGGCCGATCGGATCAGGGCTGGCGTTGTCTGAGCCCGCAGGGCGAGTTTAGCCAGACCCCGATCGGCCTGAGCACCACAGGGCAGCCCGCAGGGCCCACGCAGCAGGGTCGCCCGCGCTGTGCCGCCGGGTCGGCTGCGCGCGTTACTCACCCCGCGTCCATCGCCCTCCGAATCTCGCTGAGAAACTTTTGCGCAGTCACCGCCACCTGGTCGCGCGGCTGGTCTTCCAGTAGTTGGATGATCTTGCTGCCGATCACCACGGCGTCTGCCACGCGGGAAAGAGCCTTGGCCGTGGCTGCGTCACGGATGCCAAAGCCCACGCCCACGGGGGTGCTGATGTGCTGGCGGATGCGGGGCAGCATGGCTTCCACCGCGCCCACATCCAGTGCGCCAGACCCGGTCACGCCCTTGAGCGATACGTAGTACACATAACCACTGGCAACACGCGCCACTTGCTGCATGCGTTCGTCCGTGCTGGTGGGGGCCAGCAAAAAGATCAGGTCCATGCCGTGGGCGCGTAGCTCTAGCGCAAAGGCTTCGCACTCTTCGGGTGGGTAGTCCACGATGAGTATGCCGTCCACGCCGGCAGCAGCAGCGTCCTGCACGAAGGCGCTGCCTTTTCCGCTGGATGCGGTGTGCTTTTGGTCATAGCGCTCCACCGGGTTGGCGTAGCCCATCAGCACGACGGGCGTCGTGCTGTTGGTTTTGCGGAAATCGCGCACCATTGACAACACCTGCACCAGACCGATGCCAAAAGCCAGGGCCTTGTCGCCCGCCTTCTGGATGACCGGGCCGTCGGCGCTGGGGTCGGAGAAGGGAACGCCCAGCTCGATCACATCGGCGCCGCCGGCCACCATGGCGTGCATCAGTTCGGGGGTGACGTCGGCAAACGGGTAGCCGGCGGTTACAAAAGGAATCAGCGCTTTGCGGCCCTGGACTTTTAACTGTTCGAAGGTGGTGGCAATGCGGCTCATGCTACTACCTTAATAGCAGTAAACGTAGACTGAACGAGGGCTACAGGTATATTTCCCTTGACTGATTGCCCAGTGCAACTGGGACGACAGAAGAATTCGCCATGGCTCAAGTCGGCTACGGTACCAATGTCTTTGTCACCACGGCCCGAGAGGTTGATCAGAATGCTTTGGTCGGTACGCATGGTTTTGGCCAGCTTCATGCCATAGGCAACCGCGTGGCTGGATTCCAGCGCAGGGATGATGCCTTCGGTGCGGCACAAATAGTGAAACGCTTCGAGCGCTTCGGCGTCGGTGATGCCCACGTATTCGGCGCGGCCGATGTCTGCCAGAAACGCATGTTCTGGGCCAACACCGGGGTAGTCCAGCCCGGCGCTCACGCTGTGCGTTTCGGTCACCTGGCCGTTGTCGTCCTGCAGCACATAGGTGCGGTTGCCATGTAAGACGCCAGGGCTGCCGCGCTGGATGCTGGCAGAGTGTTTGCCACTGTCCAAGCCTTCGCCTGCGGCTTCTACGCCAATCAATCGGGTTTTTTCGTGTTCAATGTAAGGGTAAAAGATGCCCATGGCGTTTGACCCGCCACCTACGCAGGCCAGTACCACATCAGGTTGCTCCGTCTTGCAGCCAGCGGCGGCCAGCATCTCGGGCATCTGCACCAGGCATTCATTGCCAATCACGCTCTGGAAGTCACGCACCATCATGGGGTAGGGGTGCGGCCCGGCCACGGTGCCGATGATGTAGAAAGTGTTGTCCACATTGGCAACCAGTCGCGCATGGCCTCGTTCAGGGCGTCTTTCAGTGTCTTGCTGCCACTTTCCACCGGGACCACGGTGGCACCGAGCAGCTTCATGCGGTACACATTGGGGCTTTGGCGCTTGACATCTTCGCTGCCCATGTAGACCACGCATTCCAGGCCGTAGCGGGCGCAGATGGTGGCGGTGGCCACACCGTGCTGGCCGGCGCCGGTCTCGGCAATGATGCGCGGCTTGCCCATGCGCTTGGCCAGCATGGCCTGGCCGATCACGTTGTTGATCTTGTGGGCACCCGTGTGGTTGAGGTCTTCGCGCTTCAAGAAGATTTGCGCACCACCCATTTCGCGGCTGGTACGGGCCGCGTGGTAGACCGGGGAGGGGCGGCCGACAAAGTGGGCTAGCTCGTATTCAAATTCCCGTAGAAATTCGGGGTCGTTCTGGTACTTTGCGTAGGCGTCTTTCAGCTCGTTGATGGCGTGGGTCAGCGTCTCGGAGACAAAGCTGCCGCCGTATTTTCCGAAGTGGCCGGTCGGGTCCGGTTGGTGGTATTCGTACATGGTCGTTTCCTGGGAGGGGACAGACCCGGCACAGCATGCAAGGGTCTAGTCCGCGGGTCTGTGAAATTGTGCATCGGCGGCCCTGACGGCCGCGATGAACTGGTCGATTTTTTCGGGGTCTTTGATGCCCTTTTGGGGCTTGCCCTGGGAGTCCGTGGCTTCCACACCCGAACTCACATCAACTGCCAGCGTCTTACCGCGCAGCCGAAGTTGCGCGATTCCATCGCCCACGTTTGCAGGTGTGAGTCCACCACTCAAGACGAGGTGAGCGTTGACGTTTGGAGGAAGCAGTGACCAATTGAATGCCTTGCCGCCACCGCCAAATCCGTCGACATGGGCGTCGAGCAGGATGGCTTGGGCGTGAGAGTAATCGTTGGCGTATTTTACGAGGTCAAAGGCGGCCGCGCCATCACCCAGCGGAATACGGGCGGCGCGCAGGTAAGGGCGGGCACCGTTTTCTGTTGCCGCTAGGCAATCCTGCGGACTTTCATCACCATGAAATTGGACGATAGCCCTCTTAATTATTGAACATGCAGCTATCACTTCTGTAGCAGTTTCGTTGACGAACAGCAGCACGGGGGTGACGAAGGGGGGTAGACGCCGGGTCAGTTCAGCAGCGCGCGCCAGGCTGACCGCACGCAGACTTTTGGCGTACAGCACAAAGCCAATCGCGTCTGCTCCGGCTGCCACGGCGGCATCCACGTCTTGCTCGCGGGTCAGGCCGCAGATTTTGATTCGGGTTCTCATGGTAGGCCATCATACGCAGCGTTTCGGTCAGGAAGGCCCCATTTCGGGTCATAGCGTGGGCCGAGAAAGTACAGCCCATCGGGAGAAAAGGTGGGAGCGGCGACACGGCGGTCGCGTGCTAGCAGTACGTCGCTCATCCAGCTGACAGGCTTTTTGCCTTGGCCAATGAATACGAGGCAACCCATGATGTTGCGAATCATGTGGTGCAAAAAGGCGTTGGCTTCAAATTCGATGCGCCAGTAAGCCCCCCGTTTGCTCATGCTGATTTCCATCAGATGTTTGACCGGAGTTAGAGCCTGGCACTGTGATGCCCGAAAAGACGAAAAGTCGTGTTCACCCAGCAGCAGGTCGGCCGCTTGCTGCATGGCGTGCCCGTCCAGACTGCGGAACGCCCAGCCTACGCGTCCATGGTCCACGCTGGGGCGGATGGGGGATTCGTACAGCACATAGGCGTAGCGACGCGATGTAGCACACGCGCGGCAATGGAAAGCATCGGGTGTTGACACGGCCCATTGCACGGCGATATCACGCGGCAGATTGGCGTTGGTCCCGCGAACCCAGGAGTGCATGTCCCGCTCAAGCCCGGTGTCGAAATGCACGACCTGCATGATGCCGTGTACACCAGAGTCGGTTCGGCCAGCGCACAGGGTGCTCACCCGTTGGGCCGCGAACTTGCCGAGCGCTTTTTCCAGCTTGTCTTGGATGGTCAGGCCCGAGGTCTGGCTTTGCCAGCCCTGGTAGGCCTGTCCGTTGTAGCTGATGCCCAGTGCAACCCTCACGGCGCGGTCAAACTTGCATCACACGCTAAATGCACTGGGAGTGGAAATCAGCTCAGGTTGGCCAGTGCCCGTTGGGCTTTGGCGCGCATATCACCCGTGGCTTCCGCTACCACTTCTTCAATCAGCGCGCGGGCGCCATCTTCGTCACCGATGGAAACAAACTCATCGGCTAGTGCCAACTTGGTTTCCAAGGGGTCTTCGCTGGTGCTGTCAGGCGCTTCAGTAGTTGCCTCGTCTGCAGCGGGGCCGTCCAGATCCAGGGACAATGAACCCAAGTCGAACTCCAGCATTCCGGAATCGCTTGCCGCTGCGGCTGGTGGCGTCACCGCCGCAACCGGCATCGGTGTGGTGGCATTGAATTCAGGCAGTGGGGTGTGGCCTTCGTCTGAAAGGTTAAGTCCTTCCATGGACAGTTCAGGGACGGCTGATGCCTCAAAGACGGGTGTTGGAGTAGGTTCGTGCAGCGGGGCGGCGCCGGAAACGTCAAAGTCCATGTCCAGTGGTTCATGGGCCTCAACGGCGTTCATCTTGACCGTTTCTACAGCCGTCTGGGTGAAAGTGTCTGGAGTAACCGAGCTGATGGCGCTGCTTGGGGCCTCGTCCAGCGAGAAGTCCAGGTCCAGATCGAGGTCAACACCAGATACGGAGTCGGTCATTTCTGCATGTGCCGACTGAGGCATGGTGCTGGAACCAAAAGCCGCGTTGTCACTGTTTGCCACGTCGCCAATCGACGAGTTGGGCGTTCCGCCCGGCTGATACAGTGGATTGGCCGGGTCAAAGGCAAGCCCCATTTCACAGATGCGGTTCCACTCTGGGGCAGTATTGCCAGTCAGTTGGTAGGCCTGTGTGGCGGTTGCCTCAAAGCTCCTTGCATCACGACGCTTGGCGAATATCTCTAGCAGCTTGGTGTGGATTGCCAGGCGACCTGGGTTGGTGCGCACAGCTTCCTGCAGAATTTCTTCGGCTTGCACGTCGCGACCGTAGGCCAAGTACACATCGGCTTCGGCAACCGGGTCAACATCATCTGCCGCATCCAATTGGCTGGCGGAGTACACCATGGACGAGCCGGTGGCGTTGCCGCTGTCGTTGTTGGTATCCACCCGTTGGCCACCACTGGCGCCAAAGAAGGAGTCCGGCTGCAGGCGGCTCTCCAGGAAGGAGCTGTCCATTTGGGACTGGCTCTTCTTGCTCTGACGGGCGCGCCAGAAGGCAAAACCACCCAGCAAAGCAATCAGGGCACCAGCGCCATACGGCAGCATGGGATTTTCCAGCAACTCGTCAACGAATCCGGTTGGCTCCACGGGTTGCGGTGCTGGCACTGGCGCTACCACTGTGGGTTTGATTGGTTCGGGTACCGCAGTGGAAGCCGGGGCAGAGACAGGCGCGACCACGGCTGCAGAAGCAGCGGACGATGCGGGTGCGGAGGCAGCAACAATGGATGGTTCAGGCGCTGCCACTGCAACCGGCAGGGTAGGTGCGGGAGTACTGGGGGCTGCTTTGGGCTGAGACGCAGCCGCGACTGGAGTCGGTGCGGTCGCAGAAGCGGCAACGTCTGTAGTGCCCAGTTTCTTCAAATCGCTGATGTTCTTGGAAATTTCCGCAGCACGTCCCGCTGCTTCTTTCTCGCCACGCTCCTTGGCTATCGTGGCCGCGTTGGCCTTGGCCTGAACGGACCCTTTGGACAGTGTCAACTTGTCTGGAGTGGCAGCGGCAGCCTTTTTGTCTTCGACCTTGGAGTCAATGGTGCCGCTGGTTTTACGACTGGCGGTGCCTACATCTGCAACTGGCGCATTGCTCGCCAGGTTACGGCGGAATGCATTGAAATCCTTGCTCTGGGCAATGACGGTTTGCGTAGCCTCAGACTCCGAAACGGCTTGTGCCTGATCTGCCGTGGGGACGTCCATGACCGCGCCGGAACGGACGCGGTTGATGTTGTTGTGGATGAATGCATCGGGGTTGGCCCGCAGAAGCGCAACCAGCATCTGGTCCAATGAAACGCCGGCTGGCCGCATATTGGCAGCAATCTTGCCGGCCGTGTCTCCTGGTTTGACAACGACACGCTTGGCGTCGTCCGCAGACGCACTGCTTGTCGGGGATTTGGCGGGTGTGGCGGTTACGGCGGGGCGAGGTGTTGCCGTGGGGCGTGTTGGCGCTTCGGCGGCAGAAGGTGCAGGCGCCCTAACAGACGACGGCGCTGTCGTAATTTGGGCCAGTGTGGGTGCTGGCGTTGCGGGTCTGCGCAGCACCGGCGGGTCAAACAACATGGTGTAGTCCCGCAGAATGCGTCCGGACGACCAGCTGACCTCCATGATCATGTCGACAAAGGGGTCGTTAATGGGCCGGTCGCTGCTGAGTCGAAGGTACGCGCGGCCATCAGGGCGTCGTTGCAGGCTGGACTGCAAATTGGCGATGGCCGGGTTGTATTCCAGCCCGGCACTGGCGAAGGATTGCGGCGAGGCGACTTTTGCGTTCAGCGAGGACGCTTCCTCGGCATTGATGTCGGGAATATCAATTTCCGCACGCAAAGGCTCTCCCAGCGCGGACTGAACCGTGATGCGGCCTAGCGACAACGCCCAAGCTCCCGTGGTAGACAGGCCTAGTAGCGCAATGGCCGCAGCCGCAATAGCGGTCTTTTGCCAACGATGTGACTTTGCAATCAATTTGTATGCCTCCGGTGCAGCTCGCGCGAGCAGCAATGACTATGCTTTATTGCGGTCCAAAAGCCCGACACTAAAAACGTAAAAAGTACCTTAACATCAATGTCTTAGCCTGACAAGCTAAGAAAGCTTTTAACTTTGAGTGGCTCCCCTGCTTGACAGGGTCTGCTATGGTTTTTGTTGCCATTCGACAACGACATGGGACTCATCCATATCGATAGTTCCCTGTAATTGTATGAATTACGCGGATAGCAATATTCGTAGCATGCGACGCAATGGCTCTGCTGCTCCCCACAGCAATTGGTCACCAATGGTGAAGGCACCCACATATTGTGGACCCATCGCCAGTTTGCGAACGCGCCCCACGGGAATGGTCATGGTTCCAGTGACGGCCACGGGTGTCAGGTCGCGAATCGTGGCTTCACGGGTGTTGGGCACGACTTTGACCCACTCGTTGTCAGCCGCCATCATGGCTTCCAGATCGGCCACAGGCACGTCCTTGTTCAGCTTGAAGGTAAGTGCCTGGCTGTGACAACGCATGGCGCCCACGCGCACGCAGAAGCCATCCACAGGGATGGCAGCGGAGCTGAAGCCTTCGCCCAAGCCCATGATCTTGTTGGTTTCAGCCATGCCTTTCCATTCTTCCTTGGACTGACCATTACCTAGATCTTTGTCAATCCAAGGAATGAGTGAGCCGCCCAGTGGCACGCCAAAGTTGGTGGTTTCGGCAGAAGTGAGTGCGCGCTGCTTGGCGATCACCTTGCGGTCGATTTCCAGGATGGCACTCTTGGGGTCGTCCAGCAGGGCTTTGACTTCGGCGTTAAGTGTGCCGTATTGCGTGAGTAGTTCACGCATGTGCTGCGCGCCACCGCCGCTCGCAGCCTGGTATGTCTGGGTGGTCATCCATTCAACCAGACCCGCTTTGTATAACGCGCTCACGCCCATCAACATACAACTCACGGTGCAGTTGCCACCCACCCAGTTTTTGCCACCAGTGGACAGGGCGTTCTGAATGACCGGCATGTTGACCGGGTCCAGAATGATCACGGCGTCTTTTTCCATGCGCAGGGTGGAGGCGGCATCAATCCAGTGGCCATTCCAGCCAGCGGCACGCAGCTTGGGAAAGACTTCGGAGGTGTAGTCGCCACCCTGTGCACTGATGATGATGTCGCAGCGCTTTAGAGCGTCAATGTTGAACGCGTCTTGCAGCGTGGTTTCGTTTTTGGCTTGTGCGGGTGCCTTGCCACCGGCGTTCGATGTTGAGAAGAACACCGGCTCAATCAGCGCAAAATCGCCTTCGGTCTGCATGCGGTCGATCAAAACCGAGCCAACCATACCGCGCCAGCCCACAAGGCCTACCAGATTGCCAACTTTCATTTGAATACCCTTTCAGATTGTCGAAATGTGTGAATTTCATCTGCCCGGCTCGTCTGGCCGGAAGGGGCACGAACGAGCTAGGCTGTTTAGCCAGTAATGGTCGTCGTTTTGGTTGCCAGGGTAGGTACCAGCACAAAACCCGCACCCAAGGCACCGCAGACCTTGTGGGCCAGAGCGTGCGTGGAGTGGAAGGCTTGCATAGTGGTGATTGTAATGGCTGGAATGACGCGGCAATTACAGGGAAATTACAACGCTTTGACTACCGCGTCGCCCATCTCACAGGTGCTGGCGCGGGTAGTACCTTCGCTGTAAATATCGGCAGTACGCAGCCCTTGGGCCAGCACCTTTTGCACTGCGGCTTCAATGCGCTGCGCAGCCTCTTCCTGGTTCAGGCTAAAGCGCAACATCATGGCGGCACTCAGGATGGTGGCCAGCGGGTTGGCAATACCTTTTCCCGCGATGTCGGGTGCGCTACCGTGGCTGGGCTCGTACAGTCCTTGGTTGTTGGCGTTCAGGCTGGCCGACGGCAACATGCCGATCGAGCCAGTGAGCATGGAGGCTTCGTCGGAGAGTATGTCGCCAAACATGTTGCCGGTAACCACCACATCAAAACGTTTGGGTTCTTTCACCAGTTGCATCGCCGCGTTGTCCACGTACATGTGGTCCAACGCTACATCAGGGTACTGCTGGCCGACTTCGGTCACTACATCTTTCCAAAACTGAAAAGTTTCTAACACGTTGGCCTTGTCCACGCTGGTAACGCGCCCTTCTTTGCCCATTGCTTTGCGCTTGCGCGCCGCCTGGAACGCCACGTGGGCAATGCGCTCGATCTCGGGTTTGCTGTAGCGCATCGTGTCAAACGCTTCTTCGACACCGGGGAAGTGACCATCGCTAGCAATGCGACGGCCGCGCGGTTGTCCAAAGTAGATGTCGCCGGTCAGCTCACGAATGATCAAAATGTCCAGCCCCGAGATCAGTTCGGGTTTGAGGCTGGAGGCACCCACCAGTTGTTCGTAGCAGATGGCGGGGCGAAAGTTGGCAAACAGGCCCAGATTCTTGCGCAGGCCCAGAATGGCCTGCTCGGGACGCAGGGGGCGGTCCAACTTGTCATATTTCCAATCGCCCACGGCCCCGAACAGGATGGCGTCGGCATCCTTGGCGAGCTTGAGCGTGGATTCGGGCAGGGGGTGTCCATGGGCCTCGTACGCGGCGCCGCCCACCAGGGCAGTTTCCATTTCCAGGGGCAAGCCCAATACGTTCAGAACTTTGACGGCCTCGGCCACAATTTCGGTACCGATGCCATCACCCGGCAATACTGCAATTTTCATAGCATCCTAGTTAATCATTTCGCGGGCTAACCACGGTTTTTGTGTAAGGCGTTGGGTTTCAAAAGCCTTGATCTTGTCGGCATGGCGCAGGGTTAGGCCAATGTCGTCAAAGCCGTTGAGAAGGCAGTATTTACGAAAGGCCTGCACATCAAACGCGATCTCTTCGCCTTGGGGTTTGACGATGACCTGGCGCTCCAGATCAATGGTGAGTTGGTAGCCAGGAAACGCCAGCGCTTCATTGAACAGCTGATCTACCTGAGACTCGCTAAGCACGATGGGTAACAGCCCATTCTTGAAGCTGTTGTTGAAGAAGATGTCGGCGTAGCTGGGCGCAATGATGGCGCGAAAGCCGTATTGGTCCAACGCCCAGGGGGCATGCTCGCGCGAGGAGCCGCAGCCAAAGTTCTTGCGTGCCAGCAAAATGGAAGCACCCTGGTAGCGCGGCTGGTTCAGCACAAAATCGGGATTAGGCTTGCGGCTTGCGGGATCCTGGCCGGGAAAGCCGGCATCCAGATACCGCCATGCGTCAAACAGGTTCTGACCAAATCCGGTGCGCCGGATGGATTTGAGAAATTGCTTGGGGATGATGGCATCCGTGTCCACGTTCTCGCGGTCCATGGGTGCCACCAGCCCTTGGTGGGTGGTGAACGCTTTCATTTTTTGGCAGCGCCTTCGATTTTTTCACCGGCCTTTTGGATATCCTGTCCCACGCCTTTGACCGTGTTGCAGGCGCTAAGCAGGAAAACAGAGGAAACAATCAACAGAGTAATCAGATTTTTCATGGTGTAACTTCCTTGAAATGCAGGTTTAACTGAATTTGCGCACGTCGACAAAGTGCCCGTGGATGGCAGCCGCTGCGGCCATGGCGGGGCTAACCAGGTGCGTGCGTCCGCCCGCACCTTGGCGACCTTCAAAATTGCGGTTGCTGGTGGAAGCGCAGCGCTCGCCGGGGTCAAGGCGGTCGGCGTTCATGGCCAGACACATGGAGCAACCAGGCTCGCGCCATTCAAAGCCGGCAGCCTTGAAGATTTCGTGCAGGCCTTCGGCCTCGGCCTGCGCTTTGACTAACCCGGAGCCGGGGACCACCAAGGCCAGTTTGATGTTCTTCGCAACCTTTTGGCCAAGTGTCTTCACCATGGCAGCCGCTTCACGCATGTCTTCGATGCGGCTGTTGGTGCAGGATCCAATGAACACTTTGTCCACAAACAGGTCGTTCAGGGGCTTGCCGGGTTGCAGACCCATGTAGGTCAGTGCACGCTCAATGGCGCTACGCTTGTTGGCGTCTTTTTCCTTATCCGGATCGGGGACGCAGCCATCAATGCCCAGTACCATTTCTGGTGATGTTCCCCACGTGACTTGGGGCACGATCTGGGAAGCGTCCAGTTCGACAACGGTGTCAAACTGCGCATCACCATCGGAATGCAGGGTGCGCCAGTAAGTCACGGCCTGATCCCATTCCACAGCGGCGGCAGTGGCAGTGGCTGCTGCGTGACCGGGTGCCAAGGGGCGGCCCTTGACATAGTCGATGGTTTTCTCGTCCACCGCCACCAAGCCGGCGCGGGCACCCGCCTCAATGGCCATGTTGCAGACGGTCATACGGCCTTCCATGCTGAGCGCGCGGATGGCGGAGCCACCAAACTCGATGGTGTAGCCGGTACCGCCGGCAGTGCCAATCTTGCCGATGATGGCCAGCACGATATCTTTGGCGGTCACTCCGCGTGCGGTGGTGCCATCAACACGGACCAGCATGTTCTTGGCCTTTTTTGCCAATAAAGTCTGGGTGGCCATGACATGCTCAACTTCACTGGTGCCAATGCCGTGCGCTAAAGCGCCAAAGGCACCGTGGGTAGAGGTGTGGGAGTCACCACAGACGACTGTCATTCCCGGTAACGTGGCGCCATTCTCGGGCCCAATCACATGCACGATGCCCTGGCGTTGGGAAAGAAAGGGGAAGTACGCAGCTGCGCCAAACTCAGCGATATTGCTGTCCAGTGTGGTGACTTGTTCTTTGCTGGTAGGGTCGGTGATGCCGTCGTAGCCAAGGTCCCAGCCGGTTGTTGGCGTGTTGTGGTCGGCGGTCGCCACGATGGAGCTGACGCGCCAGACCTTGCGCCCAGCTTGGCGTAGGCCCTCAAAAGCTTGAGGGCTGGTGACTTCATGCACCAGGTGCCGATCGATGTAGAGCACGGCCGTGCCGTCTTCTTCGGTGTGGACGACGTGTTCGTCCCAGAGCTTGTCGTAGAGTGTGCGTCCCATTGGGGTATTTCCTTGCCAATCTTCAATTTTATGCGCCAGAGGATTTGGGCGCTGTAAGCAAAACACCCGCCGACGTTGCCGTTCGGCGGGCGTTGAAGCGTTTAGTGTGACCTAGCGCTTTGCAATGGGCAGCACGTCACGGCGTACTGATCCGGTGAACAACTGGCGTGGACGGCCAATTTTGTACTCTGGGTCACCAATCATTTCGTTCAGTTGTGCAATCCAGCCCACGGTGCGTGCCAGAGCAAACACGGCGGTGAACAGTCCTACTGGAATGCCGATGGCGCGTTGCACGATGCCGGAGTAGAAGTCGACGTTGGGGTAGAGTTTGCGTGACACAAAGTATTCGTCTTCCAGCGCAATCTTCTCCAAGGCCATGGCCAGCTTGAACAACGGGTCGTTTTCCAGGCCCAAGGCTGCCAGTACTTCCTTGCAGGTTTCTTGCATGAGCTTGGCCCGGGGGTCGTAGTTTTTGTAAACGCGGTGACCAAAACCCATGAGCTTGACACCGGAGTTCTTGTCTTTGACCTGCTCCATGAATTGGCCGACCTTGGAAATGCCACCCATTTTTTGGATGTCTTCGAGCATGTTCAGGCAGGCTTCGTTGGCGCCACCGTGGGCAGGGCCCCACAAGCAGGCAACGCCAGCAGCAATGGCCGCAAAAGGGTTGGTGCCTGAGCTACCGCACAGGCGCACGGTTGAGGTGGACGCGTTTTGCTCATGGTCAGCGTGGAGCACAAAAATGCGGTCCAACGCACGTTCGATGACGGGGTTTACCACGTACTCTGCGCAGGGTGTCGCAAACATCATGTGCATGAAGTTGCCGGCGTAGCTCAAATGATTTTTTGGGTACATGAACGGCTGACCAACGCTGTACTTGTAGGCCATGGCCACCAGAGTCGGCATTTTTGCAATCAAGCGTATCGCTGAAATGTCGCGGTGCTCGGGATTGTTGATGTCGGTGCTGTCATGGTAGAAGGCCGACAGGGCACCGACCAGGCCAGTCATGATCGCCATGGGGTGGGCATCCCGGCGGAAGCCACGCAGGAAAAACTGCATTTGCTCATTGACCATGGTGTGATTGGACACTCGCTTGGTGAACTCAGCCTTGCCAGCTGCATTGGGCAGGTTTCCATACAGCAACAAATGGCAGGTTTCCATGAAGTCGCAATTGGTGGCCAATTGCTCAATGGGGTATCCGCGGTACAGCAGCTCACCCTTGTCGCCATCGATGTAGGTGATGGCGGACTGGCAGGCCGCTGTGGACAGGAAGCCCGGGTCATAGGTAAACATGCCGGTTTGGGCATATAACTTGCGGATATCGACGACATCCGGGCCAACGCTGCCTTGGTAAACCGGCATTTCTACGCTAGGGCTGCCATTGCTGAATGACAGGGTGGCTTTGTTGTCAGCTAACTTCATTTTCGACCTTTCAACGGATTTCTCTCAACATACTTACTATTTCAGCCACATCATCACGGACGAGGCCCGGGTTCACTTGCTCCAGTGTCTTGCGCGCCAGATGCAGATCCAGCAAATCGTAATCACTCAGGTCCATCAGCACACCCAGTGCGCCAGCTTGCCGCACGGTCAGTGTCTCGGCGTAGCGCTCGAAAAACCGTTCTATGAAGAGATCGTTTTCCAGCAATCCCCGGCGGCATCGCCATCGGAGCTTGCTCAATCCGCGCTCGTCCAACAGCTGGTTTTCGTCTTGCATGAATGGTGCGCACTAAATGGTTCGGTGAACCATCATTTCCTTGATCTTGCCAATGGCTTTGGTGGGGTTCAAGCCCTTGGGGCAGACATCGACGCAGTTCATGATGCTGTGGCAGCGGAACAGGCGGTAGGGGTCTTCTAGGTTGTCCAGACGCGCACCAGTGGCTTCGTCACGGCTGTCCGCCAGAAAGCGGTAGGCTTGCAACAGGCCGGCAGGACCCACGAACTTGTCGGGGTTCCACCAGAAGCTCGGGCAGGCTGTGGAGCAGCTGGCGCACAGAATGCACTCGTACAGACCGTTGAGCTCTTCACGCTCTTCGGGCGACTGCAGGCGCTCTTTCTCGGGCGGCAGGCTGTCGTTGATCAGGTAGGGTTTGATCGAGTTGTATTGCTTGAAGAACTGGGTCATGTCCACGATCAGGTCGCGAATGACCGGCAGGCCGGGCAGGGGTTTGAGAACGATGGTGCCAGTCAGCGTGTTCATGTTGGTCAAGCAGGCCAGGCCGTTCTTGCCATTGATGTTCATGGCGTCGGAGCCGCAAACACCTTCGCGGCAGGAGCGACGGTAGGACAAACCAGGGTCTTGCTCCTTGAGCTTCATCAGGGCGTCCAACAGCATGCGCTCATGGCCGTCGAGTTCTACCTCGATGGTCTGCATGTAGGGCTTGGCGTCCTTATCAGGGTCGTAGCGGTAGATGGAGAAAGTACGTTTCGTCATATTCGGTCTCTCGTAGTCAGTTGAGGACAGAGCTAAAAATCTGTCCTGCAAGGTATCAGAATGTCCGGACCTTGGGGGGGACGCTGTCCACCGTCAGGGGCTTAAGGTTGACGGGCTTGTAATCCAGGCGATTGCCTTTGCTGTACCACAGGGTGTGCTTGAGCCATTCCTTGTCGTTGCGGCCAAGTGGGAAATCGGGGTGGTCGGCATCGTGCTCGTAGTCGTCCACCGTGTGAGCGCCACGGCACTCGGTGCGGGCAGCTGCCGAGACCATTGTGGCCTGCGCTACTTCGATCAGGTTGTCGACTTCCAGTGCCTCGATGCGAGCCGTGTTGAAGACCTTGGATTTGTCTTTCAAAGTCACACCGGCCAAACGTTTGCGCAGTTCGGCAACTTTTTTTACTCCTTCGTCCATGCTGGCCTGGGTGCGGAATACCCCAGCGTGTTGTTGCATGGTCGAGCGGATGTCACCGGCCAATCCTTGCGAATAGGTTCCTTCAGTTGACTGTTCGAGTTGATTCAGGCGCTCCAGTGTACGGTCAGCCGCATCGGCTGGCAGGGGCTTGTGCTCTTTGTGCTTGTCGTTGAATTCAATGATGTGGCGGCCGGCGGCCTTGCCGAATACCAGCAGGTCCAACAGGGAGTTGGTGCCCAGGCGGTTGGCACCGTGCACGCTCACGCAGGCACATTCGCCCACGGCGTACAAACCATTGACCACCGCGTTGTTCTCGCCGTTGGACTGGGTGACGACCTGGCCGTGGATATTGGTGGGAACGCCACCCATCTGGTAGTGGATGGTGGGCACCACGGGAATCGGTTCGCGGGTGATGTCGACGTTGGCGAAGTTGACGCCAATTTCAAACACCGAGGGCAGGCGCTTGTGGATGGTGTCGGCGCCCAGGTGGTCGAGCTTGAGCAGCACATAGTCTTTGTTCGGACCGCAGCCACGGCCTTCCTTGATTTCCTGGTCCATGGAGCGCGACACGAAATCACGCGGAGCCAAGTCTTTCAAGGTGGGCGCATAGCGCTCCATGAAGCGTTCGCCATTGCTGTTGAGCAAAATGGCGCCTTCACCACGGCAGCCTTCGGTCAGCAGCACGCCAGCGCCGGCCACGCCGGTGGGGTGGAACTGCCAAAATTCCATGTCTTGCAGCGGAATGCCTGCGCGAGCGGCCATACCCAAGCCGTCGCCGGTGTTGATGTAGGCATTGGTCGATGCGGCGAAGATGCGGCCTGCGCCGCCGGTGGCCAGTAGGACGGTCTTGGCTTCCAGGATGTACAGGTCGCCGGTTTCCATTTCCAGCGCAGTTACTCCGACCACGTCGCCATCGGCGTCGCGGATCAGGTCCAGCGCCATCCATTCGACGAAGAAGTTGGTCTTGGCTTTGACGTTTTGCTGGTACAGCGTGTGCAGCATGGCGTGGCCGGTGCGGTCTGCAGCAGCGCAGGCACGTTGCACAGGCTTTTCGCCGTAATTGGCGGTGTGGCCACCAAACGGGCGCTGGTAGATGGTGCCGTCCGGGTTGCGGTCAAACGGCATGCCGAAGTGTTCCAGCTCGTACACCACCTTGGGTGCTTCGCGGCACATGAACTCAACCGCATCTTGGTCGCTGAGCCAGTCGCCGCCCTTGATGGTGTCGTAGAAGTGGTAGTGCCAGTTGTCCTCGGACATATTGCCCAGCGAGGCGCTCACGCCACCTTGGGCTGCTACAGTGTGCGAGCGGGTGGGGAATACTTTGGACAGCGAGGCCACGTTGAGGCCGGCGTTGGAGAGTTCGAGTGCGGCGCGCATGCCGGAGCCGCCGGCGCCGACGATGACGACGTCGAATTTGCGCTTGGTGATATTGGCTTTGGTATAGGTCATGGTGGGTTCAATCGTGTGTGTCGGGTAGTTCTGGGCTTACAGGCGCCACAGGACTTGAATGGCCCAGCCCGCGCAACCCACGAGCCAGACGATAGAAAAAACTTGTAGTGTCAGGCGCACGGACGTGGGTTTGACGTAGTCCATCAGGATTTCGCGCATACCGACCCATGCGTGGTACAGCATGGCGACGATGACGGCGAAAGTGAGAGTTTTCATCCACTGGGCGGAGAAAATTCCAGCCCATTGGTCGTAGCCCAGTGGGCCTTTGGTCAGGAGAACCTGGGCCAACACAACGAAGGTGAAAAGTGCCATCAGCACACCGGTGACGCGTTGTGCCAGCCAATCGCGCAGACCGTAATGTGCGCCAACGACCAGGCGTTTGGTGCCAAAGTTAACAGACATGGGTAGTTCCTGTGAAGATGAGAAAACGGGAAATGCCGGGGCTTAGTAAAGGCCAAACAACTTGGCGCCCAGCACAAGGGTGAGGCCCAAGCTCAACACCAAGACGATTTGCGCGGTTGTTTTGCCTTGTACTTTGCTTACGGTATGAAACATATCCATGCGAATATGGCGCATACCGGCAAAAAAGTGGTGCAGGTAGGCCCAAATAAGGCCCAGAGCCACGATCTTGACCAAAATACCGGGGACAAAACCAAACCCGTTGTGAAATATCGAGGTGAAGCGCGCAAAGGAAAACTCAGAACTCACAGAGGTATCAAACATCCAGATGATGAAAGGCATCAGCAGAAACAGGATCAGGCCGCTGGCGCGGTGCATGCCGGAAACGATGGCTGCCAATGGCCAGCGGTAGCCCGGCAGGTCGTTGAACGCGTTGATGTTGCGGAATTCAGGCCGCTTGGCGCGGACGGGGGGGCTGAGTTCAGACATTGGCGGACTTTCTGTAGGTAACCGTTTGTAATTATTGCGGGTGCAAAAGCAAAATTCTATTGCACTGCAACAGGCTGACATTGGACTTGCATCAAGAACCCCTTCAATTTAATGCATTTCGATAATAGTGATTACTGGTGAGGTACAGGCCACGGCGCAGCTCCATCGGCACATCGTTGTAGGTGTAGGCGATGCGTTCAACGCTCAACAATGGAGTTTGTGGGCTGATTTCTAGCAATTCGCATTGCTCCGCGTCGGGGACAACCGCGCGAATTTTTTCTTCTGCACGCACCATCCGTACGTCAAACTCGGTCTCGAACAGCGCGTACATGGGCCCGTTGTAGTCTCGCAGGCGCTCGGCTGTCAAGCCCTTGAAGGGGGCAGCGGGCAACCAAAGATCTTCCAGTATGGTCGGAACGGCGGCAAACGACAGGACCCGGCGCACCTGCAACGCAGCATCACCGGGGTGCATGGCCAAAGCCCTTGCTACTTCCACCGATGCGCGGGTGCGTTTGCAGTCGATGATGCGGCGCTCTGCCGGGCCTTCATCGCTGGGGTCGCCGTTATCGGGGATGAGCTTGAGAAACCGGTACTGAACATGGCGCTCAGCGTGTGTGGCCACGAACGTGCCTTTGCCCTGACGGCGCACCAGCAGGTTTTCGGCAGCCAACTCATCGATGGCTTTGCGCACGGTGCCCTGGCTGACCTTGAAGCGCGCGGCCAGCTCGATCTCGCTGGGGATGGCGGTGCTGGGCTTCCATTCACCTGCTTGAAGGCTCTGCAGGATCAACACTTTAATCTGCTGGTACAGGGGGCTGAAGGCAGGCGTTGATTGCAGTATCACGGCCCCACTCCCTTCCGCAGCGGAAGCGGATGGGTCGTCATCGTGAAAAGTGGGCGTTACGGACATGAAAAATAGGTTTGAAAGTCAGCTTCGAGTCAGTCTCAATTCGAACGCCAATCATATCTTATATAAGACATAAGACAAATTGACTTCACCGCAAAATCAGGGGTAAACTCGGTCCCATTCTGACGGATTCAACTTCCCCCCGGGTCCCCGGACCATCACCGTTTTTTTATCACTTCCTGGAGTTATCACCATGAGCAAGAAGCCCGTTCGCGTTGCCGTTACTGGAGCAGCCGGTCAAATTGGATACGCCATTCTGTTTCGCATCGCCTCCGGCGAGATGCTGGGCAAGGACCAGCCTGTGGTGTTGAGCCTGCTGGAAGTGCCCGTTGAAAAGGCCCAGCAAGCCCTGCAGGGCGTGATCATGGAATTGCAAGACTGCGCATTCCCCCTGTTGGTGGGCATTGAGGCACACAGCGATCCCATGACCGCATTCAAGGATGTGGACTATGCGCTGCTGATCGGTTCACGCCCTCGCGGCCCTGGAATGGAACGTGCCGAGTTGCTGGCTGTCAACGCTGAAATCTTCACGGCGCAGGGCAAGGCTCTGAATGCTGTAGCAAGCCGCAATGTGCGCGTGCTGGTGGTGGGCAACCCTGCCAACACCAACGCCTACATTGCCATGAAGAGTGCGCCTGACCTGCCACGCAAGAACTTCACCGCCATGCTGCGTCTGGACCACAACCGCGCGCTGAGCCAGTTGGCCGACAAGACCGGCAAGGCAGTGGCCGACATCGAGAAGATGGCCGTGTGGGGCAACCACTCGCCCACCATGTACGCTGACTACCGGTTTGCTACCGTCAACGGTCAAAGCGTGAAGGACATGATCAACGACGCCGACTGGAATGCCAACACCTTCTTGCCAACCGTCGGTAAGCGTGGCGCAGCCATCATCGCAGCCCGTGGCGTGTCGTCTGCCGCATCCGCTGCCAATGCTGCCATTGACCACATGCGCGATTGGGCCTTGGGTACCAATGGCAAGTGGGTCACCATGGGCATTCCTTCGGATGGCCAGTACGGTATTCCCAAAGACACGATGTTCGGCTTTGCCGTGACCTGCTCGGGTGGCGAATACAAGCTGGTAGAAGGCCTTGACGTGGACGCGTTCTCGCAAGAGCGCATCAATGTCACGCTGAAAGAGCTGCAAGACGAGCAAGCCGGCGTTGCTCACCTGCTGAAATAGGGGCAATTGACCGTGTACAGCGCTGGGCCACCCCGAGCAAGCACATCCTCATCGGGGGGCAGCGCAGTACATGGAATCCCAAGCCTGGGGGCTCAACACCCCCGCAACGTTCTTCTGGGCGCCCAAGGTTCGGCGGGCGTGCTCCCCGTCTGCGACCATTACAGTGGCGTCGAGGCGCGCATGGTCAAAAGCCTGCAATTGCAGGCCGACATGGCGCAAGAGTTCGGCGTCTGTGTTTTTGACGTGACGCTGGACTGTGAAGACGGAGCCCCTGTTGGCGGTGAAAAAGACCAGGCAAATATGGTCGCAGCCCTCGCCAATAGTACACACACAGCTACGCAATTAATAGCAAGTGGTTTGCGCCGACGGGTAGGTGCCCGGCTGCATGCAGTAGACCACCCGGCCTTTAGTGCCGACGTCGACATCGTAGTGGGCGGAGCCGCTCAGGCCTTGAGCTACATCATGGTTCCCAAGGTCGAAACGCTGGCCGATGTACAAACGGCTGTGGCTGCTATCGATGCCGCTGTTCGTCCTGGTCAGCGCACTAGCGAACTGCCTTTGCATGTGTTGATCGAATCCCCGGCAGCTGTGCACCGCGCATTTGAGATTGCGGCCCACCCAAGGGTGCAGTCCCTGAGCTTTGGATTAATGGATTTTGTGTCATCCCATGCGGGCGCGATTCCCCACACGGCCATGGGCGTGCGCGATCAAGCGGATGGCGAAACGCTGGACCAGTTCCACCACCCGTTGGTCGTGCGGGCCAAACTGGACATCGCCAGCGCCTGCCATGCCGCGGGCAAAGTGCCGTCGCACTGCGTGGTGACAGAATTGCGTGACGCCGGCGTCGTTGAGCGTTCGGCACACACGGCGGCGGCATCCTTTGGCTACACCCGGATGTGGAGCATCCATCCGTCCCAGATACGACCCATTCTGCAGGCTTTTACGCCATCAGCGGCAGACGTTGAATTGGCGGCGCGCATCGTAGAGCAGGCCAGCCTTGCCGAATGGGCTCCCATCGCGGTCAATGGCAAGTTACACGACCGTGCCAGTTTTCGATATTTTTGGCACCTGCTGGAGCGGGCCAACCAAACCGGTTGCTTCGTACCGGAGCCTGTGCGTATGTATTTCCCGTCCCGGGGCCATTAGAAAATAGTGAGGTTTATCTCCATGAAAAAACAATCCATATCGGGTTTGCTGCTGTTGGCAGTGGCCATGGCCGTTCCAGCATTTGCGGCCGGCAAGCCAGCGAACAAGGCAGCCGTCAAAGTAACCGCTGCTGCACCTGCCAAGCCTGTGGAGCCCGAATTGCTGGCGCCGGCGGCCCTGTCGCCCCAGCAAATGGCCATTGCCAGCAACGTACTGGTCGGCAAGATCAATTGCGAATTGGCAGTGGTAGTGACGATGACGAATGACGAGCGTTCGCCAGGGCGTTTCTTCCTGGACATGGGCAGCAAGCACTATGTTTTATTGCCCGTGGTGACCAGCACCGGCGCTGTCCGGCTCGAAGAAGAAGCTAGCGGCGCCGTTTGGCTGCAGCTGGGTAACAAGTCCATGCTAATGAACCAGAAAGAGGGCAAGCGCTTGGCTGATGAGTGCATGAACCCTGACCAATTGCTGGTGGCCCAAGCCATGGAACGCAATCCCCAGCCCGGTTTGTTGGATGCGCCCAAAGACGCCCTGGTGCCTATTGGCGCTGGCGGAGCGGTGCAGGAGTTGGTGCCCAACCCCGATCCAGCGCCCAAGTTGATAGCGAAAGCTAAAACCAAGAAAAAATCAAAATAGATAGCATGCCATGCCCTTGCGACGAGGGCTAGAGAGTGATTTGTGTTGTATAAGAAGGAGTAAATACGATGTTAAAAGCCTACCGTGACCATGTGGCCGAGCGCGCTGCACTGGGTATCCCGCCACTGCCGCTGTCGGCCAAACAAACGGGTGAAGTGATCGAGCTGTTGAAGGCACCACCCGCTGGCGAAGAAGCGTTTTTGGTGGATTTGATCACCCACCGGGTGCCTGCTGGTGTGGACGATGCCGCAAAGGTCAAGGCCAGCTACCTGGCCGCCGTGGCCCATGGCACCGAGAAATGCGCCCTGATCAGCCGCGCCCGCGCCACCGAATTGCTGGGCACCATGCTGGGCGGCTACAACATCAGCCCGATGGTCGATCTGCTGGACGACGCTGCAGTGGCCAAAGAAGCGGCCGAAGGGTTGAAGAAAACCTTGTTAATGTTCGACCAGTTCCATGACGTGAAGGAAAAAGCCGACAAAGGCAATGCTTTCGCCAAGGCCGTGATCCAGAGCTGGGCCGATGCCGAGTGGTTCACCAGCCGCCCCGAAGTGCCCAAGAGCATCACCGTGAGCATTTTCAAGGTCGCTGGAGAGATCAATACGGACGACTTGTCGCCCGCACCCGACGCCTGGAGCCGTCCGGACATTCCTTTGCATGCCTTGGCCATGCATAAAAATGCCCGTCCCGGAGTGACGCCAGAAGAAGATGGTAAACGCGGCCCGGTCAAGTTCCTGGAAGATCTGCGCGCCAAGGGTAATTTGGTGGCCTACGTGGGTGATGTGGTGGGCACGGGCTCAAGTCGTAAATCTGCCACCAACTCGGTGTTGTGGTTCACCGGAGAGGACATTCCGTTTGTGCCCAACAAGCGCTTTGGTGGTGTCTGTCTGGGCGGCAAAATTGCCCCCATTTTCTACAACACCATGGAAGATTCGGGTGCATTGCCGATCGAGTTGGACGTGAGTCAAATGGCGATGGGTGATGTGGTGGAACTGCGTCCTTATGAAGGCAAAGCATTCAAGGACGGTAAAGAAATCGCTTCCTTCGAAGTCAAGAGCGAAGTGCTGTTTGACGAAGTACGCGCCGGCGGCCGTATTCCACTGATCATCGGTCGTGGATTGACCGCCAAGGCGCGCGAAGCTCTGGGCCTCAAGCCCTCCACGCTGTTCCGCCTGCCGACCAACCCGGTTGACACCAAGAAGGGTTTCAGCCTGGCACAGAAGATGGTCGGACGTGCCTGCGGTCTGCCCGAAGGCCAGGGCGTGCGCCCGGGAACCTACTGTGAGCCCAAGATGACTTCGGTCGGTTCGCAAGATACCACCGGCCCGATGACCCGCGACGAGCTGAAAGACCTGGCCTGCCTGGGCTTTAGCGCCGATTTGGTGATGCAATCTTTCTGCCACACAGCCGCTTACCCCAAGCCAGTGGACGTGAAGATGCACCACGAACTACCTGAGTTCATTAGCAACCGGGGCGGTATTTCGTTGCGCCCTGGTGACGGCGTGATCCATAGCTGGCTCAACCGTTTGCTGTTGCCGGATACGGTCGGTACCGGAGGTGACAGCCACACCCGTTTCCCCATTGGCATCAGCTTCCCTGCCGGCTCCGGTTTGGTGGCCTTTGCAGCCGCTACGGGTGTCATGCCTTTGGATATGCCTGAGTCAGTGTTGGTGCGCTTCAAAGGCAAGATGCAAAATGGCGTGACCCTGCGTGACCTGGTCAACGCGATTCCGCTGTACGCCATTAAGGCAGGTTTGCTGACGGTGGAGAAGAAGGGCAAGAAGAACATTTTCTCTGGTCGTATCTTGGAGATAGAAGGCTTGCCAGATCTCAAGGTTGAGCAGGCGTTTGAGCTGTCCGATGCATCCGCCGAACGCTCTGCCGCCGGGTGCACGGTGCACCTGAACAAGGAACCCATTCAGGAATACATCAACAGCAACATCACCATGATGAAGTGGATGATTGCCAATGGCTATTCCGATGCCCGCACGCTGGCCCGCCGCATTGCGGCACAGGAAGCCTGGCTGAAGAAGCCTGATTTGCTCAAGGGCGATGCCGACGCCGACTACGCCGCCGTGATTGAGATCGACTTGGCTGACATCCACGAGCCTATCGTCGCCTGCCCCAATGATCCGGACGACGTGAAGACCCTGTCAGAAGTCGCTGGTGCCAAGATCGACGAAGTATTCATTGGTTCCTGTATGACCAACATCGGCCACTTCCGTGCAGCGTCCAAGCTGTTGGAAAACAAGCGTGACATTCCAGTGAAGCTGTGGGTGGCACCTCCGACCAAGATGGATGCCCGCCAATTGTCTGAAGAAGGCCATTATGGTGTGTTGGGCAGCGCCGGTGCGCGTATGGAAATGCCGGGCTGCAGCCTGTGTATGGGCAACCAGGCGCAGGTGAAAGAGGGCGCTACGGTGTTCTCTACCTCCACCCGCAACTTCCCCAATCGTCTGGGCAAGAACAGCAATGTGTACTTGGGCTCGGCCGAATTGGCTGCCATCTGCTCCAAGCTGGGCCGTATTCCCACCAAGGCCGAGTACCTGGCGGATATGGGTGTGCTCACGGCTGCCAGTGACACCGTGTACCAGTACCTGAACTTTGACAAGATCAGCGACTACACCGAGTCCGCAGCGACCGTCCAAGCCTGATCGCAGGCACTTCGGTTCTGAACCAATCAGCCCCGTGGGTCATGCCACGGGGCTTTTTTGTTCCCTTCGCCGAGTGCGTGCAGCCCACCTGTGCAGGACGGTACGGTTAAACTGCGCCGTCTTTTAAAATCCCAAGAATCTTGTCGTTTGGTTGGAGGATTAACTCATGTGGTTTGGAAAGTTACTGCCTCGCGAAGGCAATTTTTTTGAAATGTTCAACCAGCATGCGGACCGCATTGTGGAGGCAGCGTACGCTTTTTCCAAGCTGGTGGCCAACTACAACGATTTGGACTTGCGCGCAAAGTACAACCAGGAAGTCGATGACGCCGAACGCGCCGCTGACCGCGTGACGCACGAGTGCAACAAGGCCATTCACATGACCTTCATCACACCGATTGATCGCGAACAAATCCATTCGCTGATCAATACGATGGACGATGTGGCAGACCTGATTCAGGACTCGGCCGAAACCATGGCGCTGTACGACGTGCGCCACATGACCGAAGAGATCAACCGCCTGACCGACCTGAGTGTGAAATGTTGCGAGCGCGTGCGCGACGCGGTCAAATTGCTGGACCATATTGCAGACCCGCAAACTGCAGAAGCGGCGCTGAAAACCTGCGAAGAGATTGACCGCCTGGAATCGGATGCTGACCGCGTCATGCGTACCGCCATGAGCAAACTGTTTCGTGAGGAACCGGATGTACGGGAGGTGCTCAAACTCAAGGCGATTTACGAATTGCTGGAAACCATCACCGATAAATGTGAAGACGTTGCCAACGTGATCGAAGGCATCATCCTCGAAAACTCCTGAACCCGCAGCGCCAATAGACGATGGAAAACGTGCAAACGACCCTGTGGGTAGTGGCCATGTTGGTGGTCATGGCCCTGTTGTTCGACTTCATGAATGGCTTTCATGATGCAGCCAACTCGATCGCCACTGTGGTCTCCACAGGTGTTCTCAAGCCCGGGCAGGCCATCTTGTTTGCTGCGTTTTTTAACGTTATTGCACTATTTATCTTCCATCTCAGCGTGGCGGCCACTGTGGGCAAGGGGATCGTGCAGCCCGGTGTGGTGGATACCCACGTGGTGTTTGGCGCTTTGCTTGGTGCCATTACCTGGAATGTCATCACCTGGTACTACGGCATCCCCAGCAGTTCATCCCATGCCCTGATCGGCGGCATTGTGGGCGCGGTGATTGCCAAATCGGGTGCCTCAACCCTGATATCTGCCGGCATTCTCAAAACGGTACTATTTATTTTTGTCTCTCCCGTGCTGGGGTTTGTGCTCGGCTCAGCCATGATGGTTGCGGTGGCTTGGACGTTTCGTCGTTTTCGGCCATCCAAGGTGGACAAGTGGTTTCGCCGTTTGCAGTTGGTATCGGCCGGTGCCTACAGTTTGGGTCATGGCGGCAATGACGCACAAAAAACCATTGGCATTATCTGGATGCTCTTGATTGCTACCGGGTACTCAGCCGCCGGCGAGTCGGCCCCACCAAGTTGGGTGATTATTTGCTGCTACACGGCCATTGGTTTGGGCACCATGTTTGGTGGCTGGCGCATCGTCAAGACCATGGGGCAAAAAATCACCAAACTCAAGCCTGTGGGTGGCTTCTGTGCAGAAACCGGCGGTGCCATGACCCTGTTTTTGGCGACGGCACTTGGAATCCCGGTGTCCACGACCCACACCATCACCGGCGCCATTGTGGGCGTCGGCTCTACGCAGCGCGCCAGCGCAGTGCGTTGGGGCGTCGCGGGCAATATCGTTTGGGCGTGGATTTTCACCATACCCGCCAGCGCCTTTGTGGCAGCTATTGCTTACTGGATCAGTCTCCAGATCTTTTAGGGTCGGCTGGCTGGGAAATGGCACGCGCAGCTTCTGCTTGGTATTCGAAATAGTGCTGAAAACTAAAAGCCAAGCTGGCCATCAACACGGTGGTACCCACCAACAACGACAGGGCCAGTGCGCCCACCGTGAACCAGGTGGTCTGGCCGGCAACTCCATCCGGTGCAGTGCCCGGGTTGAATCGAAGATTCCATTTTTCGGCAGCCATCAAGCCATACACCAGGGCATTGATGGCGCATCCGGCCAGGGTAAAGCCCAAAAAGGGAATTAGCACCCAGCTCAATGGATCGTCTAGCCCCAACGTGCGGGCGCGGTACACCCCATAAAGGCCGATCAAGGTGGGTGCGGGCAACATCCAGGCCAGGCGGTCTGCGCTGCCATAGAGGTAGAAACGTTGCAGTCCAAATGGGCCACCGACAAAGGCCAACCAGGCCGCAAGTGTCTTGTTTTTCATGGTTGTACAGGCTCCGGTGCGTCGGTACCGCCCGATCCAAGGACGCGGTCCATCAGCACCACGTCCAGCCAGCGGTCAAACTTCCAGCCACAGTTGGCCAAAACCCCTACGTGCTGGAACCCGCAGCGCTTGTGAACGGCCACGGAGCCCTGATTGGCGGAATCACCAATGACTGCGATGAGTTTGCGCACACCTGCGCGCTCGGCCTGAGCCATCAGTTCTTCGAGTAGCAAGCGACCCAAGCCCTTGCCATGGGCTGCGGGGGCCAGATAAATCGAGTCTTCCGCAGAGTAGCGGTAGGCGGGACGTGGTTTGAACCAGTTGCAGTAGGCAAACCCCAAGATGCCGCTGGTGTCCTCTACCACCAGGTAGGGCAAGCCCTTGGATAGAACGTCGGCGCGTCGCGCGGCCATGTCCTGATCGTTTGGGGGTGTCGTCTCGAAAGTGCCGGTTCCGTGGAGCACGTGGTGGGCATAAATGGCCGTGATAGCGGCCAGGTCGGCATCCTGGCTGGGACGAATCTTGATCATTGATTGGTGTAAAGGTTATAATGGAGAGCTATTCAGAGTGTCACTGGCCGGGTGGTCAGTTGCGTGTCTCAACTCCGAATTTAATGGTTGGAATTAATTCCTGCCACCCAAAGGATAAATCATGGTCGTCATTCGACTCGCCCGTGGCGGTGCAAAAGCTCGCCCGTTCTTCAATATTGTCGTAGCCGACAAGCGTACACGCCGTGATGGTCGCTTCATTGAGCGCATTGGTTTTTACAACCCGAGCGCGACCGCCAGTGAAGAAGGCCTGCGCATTGCGCAAGACCGTCTGACCTACTGGAAGGGTGTTGGCGCCCAGGCTTCTTCCACAGTGGAACGCCTAATCCAGCAAGCGGCCAAGAAGGCTGCTTAACGCAATTGTGCCGTCTGGGGCTGGGGCAACCCAACTTCTAGATCGGCGCCCCACGCGCATGCTAACCGGACTCGAAACTGCTGAATTGCCAGCGGACGCTATCGAGGTCGGGCGCATTGCGGACGCTTGGGGCATCAAGGGCTGGTTCAAGGTCCTGCCCTACAGCGCCCATCCCGAGGCGCTTTTTTCTTCCAAACGCTGGTTTCTTATGCCCTCCGAGCGGGGTGTAGCCGCATTTTCCGGCGTGGCGCAGTTGTCTGTCAAAGAAGCCAAGCAGCACTCGGATTCCGTGGTGGCTTGCGTAAATGGCGTGGACGAGCGTTCCGCCGCAGAGGCCTTGCGCGGTTCGCGCATCTTTATTTCCCGCTCGAGCTTCCCCACTGCCGCAGAGAATGAGTACTACTGGGTTGATCTGATTGGCCTGGACGTACTCAATCGCCAGGATGAAGCCTTGGGCGTGGTGCGCGAGTTGTTGTCCACCGGCGCGCAAACCGTGTTGGTGATGGAGTACCAACAAGACGACAAAACGTGTGAACGCATGATTCCTTTTGTTTCCGCCTACGTGGATGACGTGGACCTGAAGGCACGGCGCATTCGCGTGGATTGGCAACTCGACTATTGAGCGTAAGCGACGCATGCGCTTCGACGTCGTCACCCTGTTCCCGGAGTTGTTCGTTCCGTTTTTGTCGGTTGGCATCACGCGGCGCGCCTTTGAATCCGGCCAGGTCGATGTGCACCTGTCCAATCCGCGTGAGTTTGCCAGCGGCAATTACCGCCGCGTCGATGACCGCCCCTTTGGCGGTGGCCCGGGCATGGTGATGATGGCGCAGCCCCTTGAGCAAACACTGGTCCATATTCGCGCACAACGCCATGACACGGCGCCTGTCGTCCTGTTTTCCCCCATCGGCCAACGGCTGGACCACGCCCAGGTACAACGCTGGTCCGCTGGATCCGGCGCTATTTTGCTGTGCGGCCGTTACGAAGGCATAGATCAGCGTTTTATCGATACCCAGGTGAACCAGCAGATCAGCTTGGGCGACTTTGTGCTGTCTGGCGGTGAGGTGCCGGCCATGGCCTTGCTGGACGCGGTGGCGCGTCTGCAACCGGGGGTTCTGTCTGACGCCGACAGCCACGCCATGGACAGCTTCAACCCCGCACTGGATGGCCTTCTGGATTGCCCGCACTACACCCGCCCGGAAGAATGGGCTGGTCAGCGCGTTCCGGAAGTTTTGTTGTCTGGCAACCATGCCCACATCGAGCGCTGGCGGCGTGACCAGCGTCTGAAGCTGACCGCACAATATCGGCCCGATCTACTGGAAAAAGCCCGCACTGCCGGGCTTTTGACGGAGCAGGATGAGGCCGTATTGGCGCAGAACATTTGATGTTGCTATAATTGTGGGCTAACCGATCCTCTGTACGGCCTAGTCAACGTTTTTGTTGAATTTGCACCATCCGGTGCTGGCGCATGCACGATCAATGAGAGAAAACCATGAACCTGATCCAAACCCTTGAGCAAGAAGAAATTGCTCGTCTGGGTAAAACCATTCCCGAATTCGCTCCTGGCGACACTGTAATCGTGAGCGTCAACGTGGTTGAAGGCACCCGCAAGCGCGTTCAGGCCTATGAAGGTGTTGTGATTGCCAAGCGCAATCGCGGTCTCAACAGCGGCTTTATCGTTCGCAAGATCTCAAGCGGTGAAGGCGTGGAGCGTACGTTCCAGACCTACAGCCCGCTGATCGCCGGTATTGAAGTCAAGCGCCGTGGTGACGTGCGCCGTGCCAAGCTGTACTACCTGCGTGACCGCAGCGGCAAGTCGGCACGTATCAAGGAAAAGCTGCCAGCCAAGAAGACTGCGGCTTAATTCAAGCCCTTGTCTTCCAGCAAACCGCCCGGCGCAAGCTTGTGGCGGTTTTTTTATGACCAACCTCCCCATCTTTGATCCGCGCAGCATCCCCGTGATGGCGGTTGATACCCATCTGCCCAAGGTGTCGCAGCAGGCCATGCGCCCCCAGGCATTGGCACAGCGGTTCGCGCAATCGCGGGTATGGACGCCCGAGCTAGCAGGTGAGCCCCGTTTTTCCAGTCGCACTGCGGTTGCTGCCTCGGTGCTGGTGCCGCTGGTCCTGCGGGAAAACGGTCTGACCGTGTTGTTGACCGAACGCACAACGAACCTTTCCAGCCACTCCGGGCAGATTGCCTTTCCCGGCGGCAAGGCCGACCCCGAAGATGCCAACCCGATTGATACCGCCCTGCGGGAAGCCCAGGAAGAGGTTGGGTTGGTGCGCCGCGACGTGGATATTCTGGGTAGCATGCCGATCTACACCACGGGTAGTGCCTATCTGGTCACTCCAGTTGTCGGTTTGGTCAATCCTCACTACACCATGAAACCCAATCCCCACGAGGTGGCGGATGTGTTTGAAGTGCCGCTTGCCTTTCTGATGGACCCCGCCAACCACCGCCATCACCTGATGGAGTGGGCTGGTGCGCAGCGGGAATGGTTTTCCATGCCCTACACCGACGGCACGACCGAACACTATATTTGGGGTGCCACCGCCGGTATGTTGCGTAATCTCTACCGGTTTTTGTTGGACTGAAGCCACCAAGCCTTGTATCTGTCAATCGCCAAGTGTTCTGCGCAGCGTGCGCTCGCTATGATTGCTCCATGAGTTTTCTCTCCATACTATTTGCGTTGTTGCTGGAGCAGGCCCGGCCCCTTGGGCAGGGTAATCCGGTTCATCAAGGCGTGCGTTCCTGGGTGCGCTGGGTGTTGCGCAATCTGGATGCTGGCAAGCCGCAACACGGTTGGTTGGCTTGGTGGGTTGCAGTGGTGCTGCCGGCCGCGCTGGCGTTTGCCGTGCACTGGTTGTTGGTATGGTACGCAGGCTGGATTGTCGCCGTGGTGTGGAGCATTGTGATCCTCTACTCTACGCTGGGCTTTCGCCAATTCAGCCACCATTTCACCGATATTCGGGACGCTCTCCTGGCAGGGGACGAAGATCTGGCACGCAAGAAACTCGCCCAATGGATGCATATCGACGCCAGCGCACTGCCGCGCAGCGAGATTGTCGGCCACGTCATCGAACATTCCGTATTGAATGCACACCACCATGTATTTGGCGTGTTTGCCTGGTATTCCCTGCTGGCGGCCTTTGGGCTGGGCCCGGCCGGCGCCGTGTTGTACCGCATGGGTGAGTTCTTTGCCAGCTATACCAACCGGCCTTCACGCGCATCCAGCGTGCCGGTCAGCAGCTCGGTGCAGACTGCCGCTCGCGAAGCCTGGTATGCCATGGACTGGCTGCCGGCCCGTATCACTGCGCTGGGTTTTGCCTTTGTAGGCAGCTTTGAGGAAGCTGTGGACAGCTGGCGCCAGCAGGAAGCCCATTTCCCGGGGGATAACGATGGCGTGGTGTTGGCCGCAACGGCAGGCGCTGTCAACGTCAAACTCGGCCCTGTAGATCAACCTGGCCCTGGGTTGACTCCACAGACCGTGCACCTGCGTGCCGTGGTGGGCCTGGTCTGGCGCACCGTGGTGATGTGGATGGTGTTTCTGGCTTTACTGACACTGGCCCGACTGCTGGGCTAGCGCAGCTCAGTAACGTTTCTGGGACAGTTCAGCAAATAAATTGCTATATATTTTATAGCGATTAGCGCTTATTTGACGAGGGCTAGGGGCTGAAAATCCTTCAGACGTTGGCTGCACGGCTGCAATCACCCCACAACCCGGTTCGTGCAGATGGCTGCAGTTGTAGAACTTGCAGTCTGCGGCATGGGCCTTGATGTCGGGCATCAGGCTGGCAAGGTGCATGGGCTCAATGTGGTTCAGTCCAAACTCCTGAAAACCCGGCGAATCAATCACCGCTGTGGTCTTGGCAGCGTCCACCCAGTACAGCGTAGTGCTGGTGGTGGTGTGCTTGCCGGAGTTCAGGGCGGTGGAGATGGCATTGGTCAGCACCTGGGCATTGGGAATCAAACGATTGATCAGGGTGCTTTTGCCGGAGCCGGATGGTCCCAGCACCAGCGTCGTTTTGCCGGCCATTACCGTATCCAGATGGTGCTCGGTATTGGGTGTGGTGTCACCGCGCGGCTTGAGTGCCATGGGCAGTATCGCGTAACCCATGTCGCGGTACACCGCCATGCGCTGCCAGGCCCGCCCAAAGGGCTCCACCAAATCACTTTTGTTCAACGCGATGATGGGCGTAATGTGCTCGGCTTCGGCGGCTATCAAGGCGCGGGACAACTGGCTTTCTGAAAATTCGGGCTCGGCCGCAATCAGGATTAGAACCTGGTCCAGGTTGGCGGCAAAGGACTTGGTGCGAATTTCATCCTGGCGGTAAAACAGGTTGCGTCGCGGCTCGACCTTTTCGATCGTGCCTTCGTCCTCACTGGCCTGCCACAGCACGCGGTCGCCCACCACCGTCTGGCTCTTCTTGCCGCGGGGGTGGCAGATCAGGCGGCGTCCGTCGGGTGTTTCCACCCAGACGTGGCGACCATGGCCGGCAATGACCAGGCCCGGTTCCAGGGTGGGGGAGGGTGTTGCCATGTGCAGCTGGTGGTTTAGTGTGCCGTACCCAGGATGCGGCCCAGCCGCTCCGTGGCTGGCGGGTGGGAATAGTAAAACTGCACGTACACCGGGTCTGGCGTCAGGGTCGAGGCGTTGTCTTCAAACAGCTTGAGTAGTGCGCCAGCCAAGGCTGATCCACTGGTTTGCGCGACGGCATAAGCGTCGGCCTCGAATTCGTGTTTGCGTGAGAGTTGGGCGAATACGGGGCCGATGAAGGTACCCGCCAGCGGCAGCACCATCATGAAGAGCAGCAGGGCCAATGCATCGTTGCCACCATTCAGGTTGGGCACCACTCCCAAGCCGGTAAAAAACCAGGCTTGTTGGCTGACCCAGCCCAGTGCCATGAAGCCGATCAGGCTCAAGGCAAACATGGAGACAATGCGTTTGATTACATGGCGGTGGCTGAAATGCCCCAGTTCGTGCGCCAACACGGCATCTACTTCTTCGGGGCTTAACTGCGCCAGCAGCGTGTCGTAAAACACCACGCGCTTGGAGGCCCCAAAGCCGGTGAAGTACGCGTTGGCGTGGGCACTGCGTTTGCTGCCATCCATCACATAAAAGCCTTTCGAGGTGAAGCCGCAACGCGCCATCAATTGGGTTACGCGGTCTTTCACCTGCGGGTCTTGCAAAGGTTGAAACTTGTTGAACAAGGGTGCAATCCAGGTCGGGTAAATCAATAGCGCCAGCAGGTTGAAACCCATCCACACGCCCCAGACCCACAACCACCACCAGGGACCGGTGGCGCCCATCATCCACAGCACCAAGGTAACAAAAGGCAGCCCGATCACGACCGATAGCAACAACGACTTGGCCATATCCTGGAGCCACAGGGTAAAGCGGGTCTTGTTGAAACCAAAGCGTTCCTCAATCACAAAAGTCTGGTACAGCGTAAAGGGCAGGTCCAGCACGCCGCCAATCACAACGAAGGCGCCCAGCATTGTCACCTGCTGTGCCAGCCCTTGCCCCATCCAGCCCAGCAGCCACTGGTTCAATTCAGATAGGCCGCCCAGCAGCGTCCAGACCAGTGTCAGTGCGGCGCCCCACGCCAGTTCCAGCATGCCAAACCGCGTCTTGGTCAGCGTGTAGTCGGCTGCCTTCTGGTGCGCGGTCAACGAAACTTTCTCTACAAAGGCGGGCGGCACTGCGGTGCGGTGCTGGGCCACATGGCGAATCTGGCGGCTGGCAAGCCAGAATTTGAGCAACAGACTCAGCGATAGAGCCACCGCGAAGATCAGGGTGGTGGTCAGAGAGGCTGTGTTGCTGGCAAAGAGTTCGGTCATGGCGTGGGAGTTTAGGCGATCGGTGACAATTGACTCCATGGCTGATATCAACACCCCTTTAAGTAAATCTGACAAAAACCTGGTCTGGCTTGATTGCGAAATGACGGGTCTGGACCCGGAAGTGGAGCGCATCATTGAAATCGCGGTCATCGTGACTGGCCCCAACCTGGAGTGCCGCACCGAAGGTCCGGTGCTGGTGATTCACCAGTCAAACGCCCTGCTCGACCAGATGGACGCCTGGAACAAGGGCACGCATGGCAAGAGCGGCCTTATTGACAAAGTCAAGGCGTCTACGACCACCGAAGAAGAGGCACAGGAGCAGTTGATTGCCTTTCTCAAACAATACGTACCTGCCAAAGTCACGCCAATGTGTGGCAATTCGATTGGTCAGGACCGGCGTTTTTTGACCAAGTACATGCCCAAGCTGGAAGCCTTCTTCCACTACCGTAACGTGGATGTGAGTACGCTCAAGGAGCTGTCCAAGCGTTGGCGCCCCGAGGTGTATTCCACGTTCAAGAAGCAGCAGCGCCACACAGCGCTTGCCGATGTGCATGAGTCTATTGACGAGCTGGAACATTACCGAAAGCACTTTTTCCAGTTGACGTAACCATGGCCGGCTCTGGGCTAATTAGGTGTAAACCCGAATCTGTGGCATAATCCAAGGCTGCGCTGCAAACAGCAGCGCGTTTTTGCACATCTCCCTTCATTCACCGGGTCCGCCACACTTGCAAGCAAGTGGCGATATTGGCCCCCAGCACTGAATTACCCCTTTACGGGGCAGAGCCGGTTCCGTTTGATGGTTGATGTTTTTTAACCATTGACGGAGTAGCCGCATTCCTTGCGGTGCTCGCGTGTGAGTAAAACCATGACTGACGCTTTTGAAGTGACGGGTGCCTTTGCGCCTGCCGAATCCCTTTCCACCACCCCCACTGGCCACGATGCTGTAGATTTGTCCGCAACGCCCATTGCTGATGAACCCGAGGTTCCCGAGGCGCCCAATGGCTTCGTGACCATGGGCCTGGCCCCTGAACTGGTCCATGCCGTGAAAGATCTGGGTTACACCCAGCCCACCCCGGTTCAGGTCAAGACCATTCCCCTGGCCTTGCCAGGTGAAAGCGCAGGCCAGCAGGCCGGTAAATACATCGACCTGATGGTGTCCAGCCAGACCGGTAGCGGCAAGACTGCGGCCTTTTTGCTGCCTATGCTGCACACGTTGCTGAAACAGCAAGCCGAATCCGAAGCCGCAGAGCGTGCCGAGTTTGAACGCCTGGTGGCAGAAGCCGCCGCCAAGGGCGAAGCACCACCCAAGCGCGCCAAGCGCAAGGACCCCACCAATGTGCGCAATTTCAAGGCACCGGCCCCTGGCGCCCTGATAGTTTGCCCAACCCGCGAACTAGCCCAACAAGTAGCCAACGACGCGATCGATCTGGTTCAACACTGCCGTGGTCTGCGTATTGCCAATATCGTGGGGGGCATGCCTTACCAATTGCAAATTGCCAAGCTGCAAAACGCCAATCTGGTGGTGGCCACACCTGGCCGTTTGCTCGATCTGCAACGTTCCATGCAGATCAAGCTGGACCAGGTGCAATTTCTGGTGGTGGACGAAGCTGATCGCATGCTCGACCTGGGCTTCTCTGATGATCTGGCCGAAATCAACCAGCTCACCATTGCCCGCAAGCAGACCATGATGTTCAGCGCTACCTTTGCGCCGCGCATCCAGCAGCTCGCTGCCCGTGTGATGCGCGAACCCCAGCGCATTACCATAGACAGCCCGACTGAAAAACACGCCAATATCAAGCAGGTGCTGTTCTGGGCCGACAACGCCCACCACAAGCGCAAGCTGTTGGACCATTGGTTGCGTGACACCACCATCAACCAGGCCATCGTGTTTGCCAGCACCCAGATCGAGTGTGACGGCTTGGCCAACGACCTTCAGCAAGATGGCTTTGACGCCGTTGCTCTGCACGGTGCCCTGAGCCAAGGCTTGCGTAACCGCCGCCTGATGGCACTGCGCAACGGCCAAGTGCAAATTTTGGTGGCAACCGATGTGGCCGCACGCGGAATCGACGTGCCCACTGTTACGCATGTGTTCAATTTTGGTTTGCCGATGAAGGCTGAAGACTACACCCACCGCATTGGCCGCACCGGCCGCGCAGGGCGCGATGGACTGGCTGTGACGTTTGCCGAAGTGCGCGATCGTCGCCGTATTTTTGATATCGAAGCCCATACCCGCCAACACTTCAAGTCCGAGACCATTCCCGGTCTGGAGCCGCAGCAACGCTTTCCTGATTCCCGTCCAGGCACTGGTGCCAGCTTTGGTGGCCGTGGCAACCACGGTGCAGAACGCGCACCCCGCAACTTTGGTGGCGGTGACCGCAAGTTCGGCAACGGCCCGCGTGAAGGTGGATTTGGTGGCGGTGCTCGCACCAACCAAGCCCCACCACGTGAGTTTGGTAATCAGTCCCGCGATTTCGGCGGTGCTGCCCGCGAAGGCTTCAGTTACGAGCGTAAGGGTGGCTTTAATGACCGATTTGCCGGCAGCCGTCCCGATGCGGCACCGCGCGGTGGTGATTTCGCCGCCCGCAAGCCAGCATTTTCCAAGCCCATGGGCGTGAAACCCGGTAACACCGGCAAGGTTTTTGTGCCGCGTGACGCCAAGAAGCGCGCAGCACGCACGTTTGATTGAAGACGTTCTTCACCCATAGAAAATGGACCCATCGGGTCCATTTTTTTGTCTGTCGCGCCTCCGGCCTATTAGGTCATGCCGTTGCGGCTGGCCAGTTCCACAAACAGAGCTGATTGATCCAGGTCCTCCAGGCCGTGTTCTATTCCTTGTGCATAGAGTTGTTCGAATAAGGCAGTGATGGGAGCCGAAAATCCAATTTCGTTGGCGGTGGCCAGTGCATTGCGCAAATCCTTGAGTTGCACGGACATGCGTCCACGCGGGACAAAGTCGCGTTCCACCATGCGCTTCCCGTGCACCTGCAAAATCCGGCTGTCGGCAAAGCCGCCGGTAATGGCTTCCCGGACCTTGGCCATGTTAGCACCACCGCGTTCGCACAGCAGCAGGGCTTCGGCCACGACACCAATGGTGGCCCCCACAATCATCTGGTTGGCCAGCTTGGCCAGTTGACCGGCGCCCACGGGACCTACATGCGTGGAGTGGCCAAACGTATTGAACACCGGCAGTGCATCATCGTAATTGCTGGCTTTGCCTCCGACCATGATGGCCAGCGTGCCGGCTTCTGCGCCAATTGTGCCGCCCGAAACCGGGGCGTCCAGATAGCCAATGTTCCGTTCACCCAGCCGTGCGGCGTGGTCTTTGGCTTCAACGGGTTTGATGGATGACATGTCTACCAGCAGGCTGCCGGCTTTCATTGCATTAGCTGCCCCAAGATCGAACAGGACTTGGTCGACCACGGAACCGTCGCCCAGCATGGTGATGACCAAATCTGCTTCGCGCACAGCGTCGTCGGCCCGGGCATGCACTACTGCACCGTCGCCGGCCAGGCGCTGTGCTTTGTGCAAGGTGCGACTCCATACGTGGACCTGATGACCGGCTTCACAAAGGCGCCGCGCCATAGGGTAACCCATCAGGCCAATTCCCAATACTGCAATTTTCATGATTTCTCCATGGGCTCGGCCCTGACAAAAAGTGTCAGGTGTGCAGACGCTGAGACATTCCGGGCGACATCCACAGGCCCTGCCCAGACTCTGCAATCAGTGTGTCAACACCTGTTGATAACTGCAGCAAGCGCCGACCTGCCGCAGCGCCAGCCACCATGATGGCTGCACCCATTCCATTGATGTCTTCCAGCTTGCGCGAAACCAGTGCCACACCGTGCGGCCCGGTGGTTGGTTGTCCTGTTTTGGGGTTCAGAATATGGTGATAGCGGTGGCCGATTTCGAGAAAGAAGCGTTCGTAATCACCTGAAGCGGCTACAAATCCTTCGCTCAAATCAATTGAACCGAGGATGTGTTCTGGTGCACGGGGATCACGCAGGCCCACGCGCCAATCGCGACCTTGCAATTGGCCATGCACCAGTACATCGCCACCACCATTGATCATTGCGTTTTGGATGCCATTGCGCTGGAGTACCTGCATACCGGCTTGCAGAATGGGCAACTTGGCGATACCTCCCAAATCGATGCGCATGCCTCGATGGCGCAAATATGCAGAGCTCGTTTTGCTGTTGAGAACCACATCGCGGTAGTTCACCAGCGTCAGTTCCTGTGCGATGTCGGCGGCCTTTGGGCGCACCGGCTGGCTTTGCGTAAAGTCCCAACCTGTCAGGGCGCCCACCGTGATGTCAAACGCACCGTTGCTGCGTGTTGCTATCGCTTGTGCCATTTGCAGCACGTTAAACATTTCGGGTTCAAGCGTAATTGCCTGCAACCCCGAGGCCAGATGCAATGCGTGCACGGCATTTCCGGTTCGGTAGCGGCTCATCAAATCGCTCAGACGCTGCATTTCTGCGAATGCAGCGGACATGGCAATTTTTCCATCATTGCCATTCGTGTTATGTACGGTCATGTCCACTCGTGTGCCCATGAACGTTCGAGACACTTGTTGCACGGCGGGATCCGCCAACGCAGACCGCAAATGCAGGCCTGTTACCACCAGCGGAATGGCGGCAAGCAGGCGACGACGCCCGGAATCTGGAGTCTGAATCGCCATAGAGGGTAACTTATTTTGACAGTGCAACCATGTAATTCACGGCGGCTTTGACGTCATCGTCAGATAGCGATGCATTTCCACCGCGTGCGGGCATGGCACCCTTGGCGCCAGTAAAGCCTTCCAGCGCGTGCTTGTACAGCGTGTCGTTACCCTGTGCAATACGTGGACCCCATTCGTCCTTGTTGCCTGGCTTGGGTGCGCCGGCCGCACCCGATGCATGGCACAGGGCACACGTCTTCCCGAATACGGATTTGCCGACGGCATTGTCCGCTTCTGGAGCGGCAGCGGTTGCCACGACAGCGGGAGTCGTAACGGCGGGCGTTGCAATCGCAGCAGGCGCTTCCGGTTTTCCACAGGCAACCAGCGCGGCGCTGCAAATCAGCAGTAAGCCCAAATATTTCTTGCTCATGAATGAATCCTTTTGTAGAAACGCGAATTGTAGAAAAACAACGCATTTTATTATTGCATTTCAATGTTTTGTTGCTAAGACCCTGTTCAAGGCTAGTAATCGTTTGATGTATCTCAAGGTATGCTGATCGGGTTAACCCGGATGGTTCGTCAGCGCCCTAACATCGACTTAGCCCAAGAAAATCACTTACTCGGGCCAATCAATAGAAGGATTACCGATGAGCAAAGATCAAGCTTCCAAAGTCAGTGGATTGGGGCGCCGCAAATTCATGAATACCGCCGCGTTTGCCGGTTTGGCGGGTGTTGTCGCCTGTACGGACAAGTCCGCTCCTGCGGCATCCGCGCCTGCAACAGACGCCAAAAGCGTGGCCGGTGCAGACAATGGTGTTGACTACAGCAAGTACGAGGTGAAGCCTGGTCAGCTCGACGACTATTACTCCTTCTCTTCCGGAGGCCACTCGGGTGAATGCCGTATTTATGGTTTGCCGTCCGGTCGTTTGTTCAAACGTATTCCAGTCTTCAACATGGATTGCTTGGTGGGTTGGGGCATCACCAACGAATCGAAAAAAATTCTGGGCACCAAGCCCGATGGCAGCTTGAAGTACCACACGGGGGACACGCACCACATCCATCCTTCGTACAAAGATGGCACCTACGACGGTCGTTACATGTTCGTGAACGACAAGATCCATGGCCGCTTGGCGCGTATCCGCATGGACACGATGGAAACCGACAAGATTACCGAGCTGCCACTGGTGCAGGGTTTTCACGGCACCTTCCCCGACAAGCGTGATCCGGTGGACGCCGCAATCAACCACACCACACGCGTGTTTTGCGGTGGTGAATTTGCCATTCCGTTGGACAACAATGGAAAGAACATGGATGACACCAAGGCCTACCGCTCCATCTTCAGCTGCGTAGACGCCGAGACGATGGAAGTGCGCTGGCAGGTGTTGATTGACGGTAACTGCGACCTGGTCGCATCGTCCTATGACGGCAAGCTCGCTTGCACAAACCAGTACAACACCGAAAACGGCGTGCACTACGAAGACATGATGTCGGCGGAGATGGATGCCTGCCTTTTCTTCAACATTGCGCGCATCGAAGAAGCTGTGAAGGCTGGAAAATTCAAGACCTACGGCGGCTCCAAGGTTCCGGTGGTCGATGGCACCAAGGCCGCCAACCCCGATCCCAAGACCTCCCTGGTCTGCTACGTGCCCGTGTCCAAGAACCCGCACGGCGTGAACGCCAGCCCGGATGGCAAGTACTACGCCTGTTCCGGCAAGCTCTCACCCACTGCCACACTGATCGAGCATGCACTGGTCCTCAAGTGGTTTGATGGTGAACTCAAGGAAGCCCGCGAAGCCGTGGTTGCCGAGCCTGAAATCGGCCTGGGTCCTCTGCACACCGGCTTTGACGGCCGTGGCAATGCTTACACCACGTTGTTCTTGGACAGTCAAATCGTCAAGTGGAATGTGGAGGCCGCCATCAAGTCCTATAAGGGTGACAAGACCGCCAAGGTTGTTCTGGATAAGCTCGATGTGCAGTACCAACCTGGTCACGGCTTCACCTCCATGGGTGAAACCAAAGACGCCGATGGCAAATACTTCCTCTCGGACAACAAGTTCTCCAAGGACCGCTTCCTGCCCGTGGGACCGCTGCACCCTGAAACGGCGCAGTTGATTGACATCAGCGGCGACAAAATGAAGCTGGTGGCCGACCATGCCGTGTACTCTGAGCCGCACGACTCCATCATCATCCCGCGTAACCTGGTGCGCACGCGCCAGGTGTACAACATTGACGATTTCCCGAATGCCGTTAAGGATGCGAAAGATTGCCGCGTGGAGCGCAAGGGCAAGAAAGTCACCGTGTACCTTACGTCCCAGGCGCCTACCTTCGGCCTGCGCGAATGGACCGTCAAGCGCGGCGATGAGGTAACCATCATCCTCACCAACCTCGACAAAGTAGAAGACTTGACGCACGGTTTTGCGATTCCGAAGTACGACATCAACTTCATCGTCAATCCGCAGGAAACCAAGTCAGTGACCTTTATTGCCGATAAGCCGGGCGTGTATTGGGCCTATTGCACCAACTTCTGCCACGCGTTGCACCTTGAAATGCGCTCGCGCATGTTGGTTGAGGCCTAAAAAGCCCTCACTCAGGGCGGCGCGGTCTCCGGGCTGCGCTGCCCTTTTTTCTCCTCTGGACCCCCCAATGCCTTCGCCAAAATTCCGTCTTCTGTCGATTCTTTGGGTCGCGCTCATTTTTGTGCTGACGGCGCTGTCTTCAGGAGTACAGGCGGCGGGCAAAGGTACTTACGAAGCCGAACTCCCCGCTGACTTGGCGACCGCCAAGGACATGTGCGTGCTGCTGCCGTGCAAAGATGTGTTCCCAGGCGCCACGTATTTTTCCGAGCGAAAGGGCAATCCGCCCTATGTTGAAGCCTATGACAAGGCGGGCGAAGGCCGCCAACTGCTGGGCTATGTGATGCTCTCGACCGACATCACCGACACACCCGCCTACTCGGGCAAGCCGGTCGTCACGCTGATTGGCATGGACAAAACCGGCCATTTCGTCGGCGTCAAAGTCCTCAAACACTCCGAGCCGATTTTGCTGCTGGGTATTCCCGAATCCGCACTTCTGAAATTCAACGACCAGTACCTCGGCAAATCGGTCGCAGACAAAATTGAAATTGGGCAGTCCCGGCCCGACGAGAACGTGGTCGGGCTCGACGCCATCTCTGGCGCCACCGTCACGGTGATTGCACAAAACCAGGTCATGATGGCCTCGGGATCTGCCGTGGCGAAGCAGGTCGGGATTCTGGCGCCTACCGTACGTGAACCAGCGCATTACAAGGTCACGGGCGAACCCTTGACCTGGGCCGAACTGGTGAGCCACGGCGCTGTTCAGCATCTGCGCGTGATGCCGGAACAGCTCGGACAGGAGCGTGACACTGAACCCTTTATTGAGCTGTGGTTCGGAGACCTGAGCCAACCTGATATCGGCAAAAGCGTGCTCGGCGCCACCGGTTTGGAAAACCTCAAACTCCAGCTGAAAGAGGGTGAACACGCCATCTTCATCATCCGCACTGCTGGGCGCGAGTCATTCAAAGGCTCGGGCTTCGTGCGTGGTGGCCTTTACGACCGGGTGCAGGTCAGGCAGGGCGCTGACTCGTTTACCTTCCGCGACCTCGACTATTTGAACCTGTACGGCGTGCTAGCTACGGGCGCACCGACCTACAACGAATCGGCCATCTTCATCATTCGATCGAAAGCGTTCTCTGACGCCTACCCCTGGAAGTTGAGCCTACTGGGCAACCGCGTCGACCGTGCGACCGGCACCAAGAGCTTCACCAGTTTTGATACCCAGTACTGGCTGCCCGCGTCGATGCTCGAAGGTGGTCGTCCTAAGGTGGTCGAACCCGACGCGCCCTGGGTGCGCATCTGGAAGTCGCGCGCGCTGGCAATTGGTCTGTTCATCGTGCTGTTGGTAGCGGTTGGAGTGGTCTATGCGTACCGAGAGCGGCTGACCCGCCTGTCCACCCACAAAAACAAATGGCCGGTCAACGTCTTCAAATACACCGCTTGGGGTCTGTCCATCGTGTTCGTGGGCTTCGGCGTGATGGCGCAGCCTTCCATCACCCAGGTGTTGACTTGGTTCCATGCCTTGCTGTTCCAGTGGACATGGTCATTGTTCCTGTCTGATCCGTTCATCTTCCTGTTCTGGATTTTCATTATCGTTACGGTGTTCCTGTTCGGACGCGGGCTATTTTGCGGCTGGATGTGCCCGTTCGGTTCGATGCAAGAGGCCATTTACAAAATCGCCCGTTTTTTTGGCTTGGGGCGCTTTCAGACCAAGCTGCCACAAAAGTGGCACGACCGCCTGAAGTGGCTCAAGTACTCCATCTTCTTCTTCCTGCTTGCCGTGTCCATGTTTTCCATGGGCCTGGCCGAAAAGCTCTCCGAGGTCGAGCCCTTCAAGACCACCTTTCTGGTTGGTGTGATGAACCGCGCCTGGCCCTACGGCCTGTTCGTGGCCGCCATCCTGGGCCTGTCGATTTTTATTGAACGCCCGTACTGCAAATACATCTGCCCATTGGGCGCATCGCTGGCCATGCCCAGCACCTTCCGCTGGTTCAGCCTGAAGCGCAAGCAGGACTGCAACAGCTGCAAGGCCTGCGCCACCGGCTGCGGATCGCAGTCAATCGACGCCGATGGCCGCATCGACCACCGCGAGTGCCTACACTGCCTAGACTGCATGATTTTGTACACCGACACCAAGGGCTGCCCGCCGTTGGCCAAGGAGCGCAAGCGCCGCGAGAAGGACGGCCTGGAGATCACCGCCATTGGTGCGAATGGTTATTTCATTCCGATCTACCCCGCCACCAGCTTCACCGAGCAAATCAGTGCCAAAGCGGTCAATGGCCCCGATCCCCGCATGCCCACCGATCCGACGCTGCCTGCGCACAAGAGCAACGTGGGCCTGCTGCAATGGATCTGGCTGGAGCTACGTGACCACTTGTGGCCTTGGAGTAGCGAAGGCTGGGCGTCGGAGCGCGCCTTGCAAATGGCGGGCTTCTCACTGGCTATTGCTGCCACCGTCGCGTGGTTCCTGGTGGCAACCGGGTATCTGTCTTCCAGTGCCGTCATTGCCTGGTGGTTTGGTTGGAGCGTGTACGAAGTGCTGATCCGACTCTCAGGCCGGCGCTACGTCAAGGATGGCCCATGGTGGCGCGACCACTACCGCGTGGCCGGCATCATGGACATGATCAGTTACGTCGGTTTCAAGAACCTGCTGATTGGCGCCGCGTTGTTCCTGGTGCTCAAGTCGTTGGGCTGGCTGATTCAATGACGCATGGCTTAGTGCGCGCCTTCATCGCTGCGCTGCTAGGACTGGGCGCGGTATGCGTGTCTTGGGCGGCCACCGTCCGGGTGCAGCCGGGCCAGGATCTTGCAGCGGCTGTTCAGGCCGCGGCGGCGGGTGACGTGATTGAGGTGATGCGCGGCATGTATCGCACCAACCTGCTGATTGACAAACCCCTCACGCTACGCGGCATCGACCGCCCCACGATCAACGGCGGCGATCAGGGTGACACCATTCGCGTCACCGCGCCCGATGTCACGATCGACGGCTTGATCGTCAGTAACTCGGGCGGTAGCCTACTGGATCAGAACGCTGGCATTTATATCTATCCCGGCTCGGACCGCGCCGTGGTGCAGCACTGCGACCTGAGCTACAACCTTTTCGGTCTGTGGATCGAGAAGGTGAAGGATGTGCGCATCGAAGGCAACACCATCACTGGCAAGCGCGACTTCGACTCGGCGCGGCGAGGCAATGGCATCCAGCTCTACAACACGCAGGGCGCACAGATCATTGGCAACAACATCAGCTTCGTGCGCGATGCGCTGTATGTGGATGTGTCGCACCACGCGGTGTTCCGGGGAAACAAACTGCACCACAGCCGCTACGGATCGCATTACATGTCGTCGTACTACAACGTGTGGGAAGACAACGACACCTACTACAACCGGGGCGGCCTGGCACTGATGGAGGTGCGCGAGCAGACGGTGCGCAACAACCGTGCCTGGGGTAATTCTGACCACGGCATCATGCTGCGCTCGGTGCAGGATTCGGTGGTTGAGAACAACATCGTTGCCAACAATACTCGCGGTTTTTTTATTTATGACGTGGAATACACAACGCTGCGCCACAATCTGATACTCGATAACCATGTGGGCGTGCATCTGTCAGCAGGCTCCACCCGCAACATCGTGCAAGGCAATGACTTCATTGGCAACCGCGAACAGGTACGCTATGTAGGAACCCGTGACGAAGCATGGGGAGCCACCAAGCCGGATCAGACCAAAAATGGCAACCACTGGGGGAATTACCTCGGCTGGGACCGTGATGGTGATGGCGTGGGCGATATTCCTTACGAGGCCAATGACATGGTCGATCGCTTGAGCTGGCGCCACCCCAGCATGGCTTTGTTGCTGGGCAGCCCTGCGGTTCAGGCCCTGCGCTTGGTGGGGCGGCAGTTCCCGGTTTTGCGTGTACCCAGCGTGGTCGATGCCTTCCCCCAAATGCACCCTTTTCATCTAGATTGGAGCGCTTGGCGTGACAAATTCAAGTAAGGCGGCCCCGTCAACTGTAGCGGTTGCGTTGCACGGTGTGAGCAAACACTATGGCAATGTGCATGCGGTCGATGGTGTGGAACTGACCGTGCAGCGCGGTGAGTTGTTTGGCTTGATTGGCCACAACGGCGCCGGCAAGAGCACGTTGTTCAAGATGATGCTCGGCTTGATTGCCGCCACGGCCGGTGAGATTCAGGTGGCCGGCACGTCTGTGCGCGGCAGCGATTTTCGCGTTACACGCCGAAAAATCGGTTACTTGCCAGAAAACTTGGTGCTCTATGACAACCTGAGTGCTTTGGAGACCCTGCGTTTTTTTGCCAAGCTCAAAGGCGCGGATCAGGCTAGCTGCCCCGCTTTGCTGGAGCAGGTTGGTTTGGCAGATGTTGGCAAGCGGGCAGTGCATGAATTCTCCAAGGGAATGCGCCAGCGTTTGGGTTTTGCGCAGGCATTGTTGGGAAAGCCCGATGTGCTGTTTCTGGATGAACCGAGCAACGGTCTGGACCCGATGGCCATCCGTGAGTTCTATGCCCACTTGCGCGACTTGCGCGAGCAGGGCGTCACGATCGTCATCACCTCGCACATCCTGGCCGACTTGCAAGAGCGAGTCGACCGGCTGGCCATCATGGCCAGTGGGAAAATTCAAGCGGTGGGTAGCGTGCACGCCTTGCGTGAGCAATTGGATTTACCGCTGTCCATTGCGTTGCGTGTCGAGCCCTCAGCCCAGGCTGAGTTGAAAGCCCACTTGCAAGCCATTTCCGGTGTCGATCTTCAGGTTGTGGATGGCGAGGTGGTTGTGCGCTGCCCGCGTCCGGTCAAGATGGCAGTGCTGGCGGCGCTTTCACCCTTGGGGGCACGCCTGATCGATCTGCACATCCACGAGCCCTCGCTAGAGGACTTGTTTTTCGGACTGAGGAGTTAGACGCATGCAGAACCTTGAATGGCGACAGATCGCCACATTGACCGGCAAAGAGTTCCGCGACCGCATGCGCAACCGCTGGGTGCTGGCCGTGGCGCTGGTGTTTACCGTGTTCTCGTTGGTGATCACGTATTTTGGTGGCGCGCAACAAGGCCAAGTGGGCCTGCGCTCGATTGAGTTCACCATCGCCAGCTTGGTCAGTTTGGTGATCTACCTCATCCCGCTGATTGCGCTGTTGCTGGGCTTTGATGCCATCGTGGGTGAGCGCGAGCGCGGCTCGCTCGATCTATTGCTATCCCTGCCCATTACCCGACTGGAGTTGTTGTTGGGCAAATACCTGGGGCTGGCGGCGGCGCTCACCTTGTCTACCGTGGTGGGCTTTGCGCTGGACGCGGTGCTGCTGTTTCGCCAGTTCGGCATGGCTGGCCTCTACCATTACGTCGGCTTCATGCTCAGTTCGGTGTTGCTAGGCTTGGCTTTTTTGAGTTTGGCGCTGCTGCTGTCAGTGGTGTCCCATGAGCGCACCCGCGCATCAGGCTTGGCCATTGCACTGTGGTTTGGCTTTGTACTGGTCTTTGATTTGCTGTTGCTGGGACTGTTGGTCGCCAGCGGTGGTGAATTTGGTGGGCAGATGCTGGCCTACATATTGCTGCTAAACCCTGCCGACATATTCCGTATCCTCAATGTTTTTTCACTGGACCAAATGCGCAGCCTGTATGGGCTGACCAGTATCGTGCCACCGGCCCTCGCCAACCCTTGGCTGATGGGTGGCGCCATGGTGGCCTGGATCACCGCGCCATTGGCCATTGCAACCTGGAGATTTCGCACATGAAGCCCTTCCGCCCATCCCTTCTTTTGGCAACGTTGTGTACAGCCGCTTTGCTGAGTGCTTGTGGTGACAAGGCTGAAACTGCGGTGGTTGCCGTGGAGATTGACCGTGCCACCACCTGCGAACTGGACGGTATGCTACTGTCCGACTTCCCCGGCCCCAAGGCGCAGATTCATTTCAAGGGCGAAGACAAGCCGAGTTTCTATTGCGACACGGTCGAGATGTTCAACACCTTGCTCAAGCCCGAGCAGGTGAAAGCCCTGCGCGCTGTGTTGGTGCAAGATATGGGCAAGGCGAACTGGGATGACCCCCGTGGCAATTGGTTTGACGCCCGTACCGGCTTTTATGTACTGGGCAGCAAGCTCAAAGGCTCCATGGGGCCCACCATTGCCAGCTTCGCACAAGAGGCAGATGCCAAGGCCTTCGCTACCAAAAATGGTGGTCGTGTGCTGCGTTTCTCAGAGGTGAAGCTGGACATGGTCGATCTCAGTGGCGGCGCGGTGCACGACACCAAGATGTAGCAATGGCCTCGGGCGATCGGTTGGCTTGGGTATTTTTTTCTGTGGCCGCAGTCGGCTTGCTGATGGGCGACAGCGTGCGCACTAACTCTGGGGCAGCACCTGAGGATGTGTGCATCGTCGCCCCACCCACACCCTACAACCCAGCGTCTGGCGTTGCGATGCATGCCCCGCGTGTAGTGCCAACCGATGCGCGTTGCCCGGTGTGCGGCATGTACCCTGCGCGTGCCAAAGGCTGGGCCGCACAGGTGGTGTTTGACAACGGCGATACCCAATTTTTTGACTCCCCACTGTCGCTCTACCAGTACCTTCAAGATGTGGGTCGCTTTACCCCGGGGCGCCGTGCGCAAGACATTACGGCTAGCTATGTCACGGCGGTGGATGCCGATACCTGGATCGCCGCTGGTGCCGCATCCTACGTGTATGGTTCATCCGCGTTGGGCCCCATGCGGTCTGGCAATTTGCCGGCATTTTCCCAGCGCCAAGCTGCCCAGCAGTTCGCGAGTACTCGTGGCGGCGTGGTGGTGTCGGCCGAAAACATCACTCCAGAACTGCTGCAAAACCTCAGCACCACACCGCGGCACCGGCATTAAACCAATGCTGCGCGGTAGGGCGGTTTACATCAATAAATGCTCTCCCGCGTTGTCCCCCCCGAGGGTTACGTAGTTCACCTTGCGGATGTCCATCAGCTTCTTGCCGCCCGAGTAGCTGATCGAGCTTTGAATGTCTTGCTCCATCTCCACCATCGTTTCGGAGAGTTTGCCTTTGATAGGCTCCAGAATGCGTTTACCTTCTACGTGCTTGTATTCGCCTTTGTTGAAGTCGCTGGCCGAACCGTAATACTCTTTGTATAGTTTTCCGTCCACCTCCACGGTTTGGCCGGGACTCTCTTCATGGCCGGCCAGCATGGAGCCAATCATCACCATGGTGGCACCAAAACGGACGCTCTTGGCAATGTCACCATGTTCGCGGATGCCGCCATCGGCAATGATGGGTTTGGTGGCCACTCGCGCGCACCACTTGACCGCACTGAGCTGCCAGCCGCCGGTGCCAAAGCCGGTTTTGAGTTTGGTAATGCATACCTTGCCGGGACCGATGCCGACCTTGGTGGCGTCGGCACCCCAGTTCTCCAGATCAATCACCGCCTCAGGCGTGGCCACATTACCGGCGATGACGAAGCTGTCGGGTAACTTTCCCTTGATATAGCCAATCATGTTTTTCACACTGTCCGCATGGCCATGGGCGATGTCAATGGTGATGTACTCGGGCACCAACCCCAAAGCCACGAAGGTATCCACAGTGGCGTAATCTGGCGGTTTGACACCCAGTGAAATGGACGCGAACAGGCCCTTGGCCTTCATGTTTTTGACAAACTCCACGTTGTCAAAGTCAAAACGGTGCATCACGTAGAAATAGCCGTTCTGTGCCAACCAGACACAGATCTCTTCACTGACCACTGTCTTCATGTTGGCCGGCACCACCGGAATGCGAAAACTGCGTCCGCCCAGCTCCACGCTGGCGTCGCATTCTGAGCGGCTATCTACCCGGCACTTGCGGGGTAATAGCAGGATGTTGTCGTAGTCAAAAATATCCATGGTCCAAGCCTTCCATCACGAATTTAGAAAATACAGTCTCTGTGAGCGCTTGGACGGGACCGGCGAAAAAAAACCGGCTCCCAAATGCTTGGGCCCGGTAATCGATTGTATACAGAATGTGCGTCGACGGTGCCGTAGTGGTTATATCTGGCCCAACAAGGCAGCCCTGGCTTGCGCATCGGCAGGAGAATCGCCCATCCAGACCGCCATGGCAGCCCGGAAAAACTCAGGTTCACGCATCGGGTTTCCCTGCATCTTGGTACCCACATAAATCACCATGCCGGTGATGGGTATCCAGTCCACGGTCATGATCTCACCGGACTTGAGAACCGTATTGGCCTTGAAGATGTTGCCAATGTTGACCAGACCGGGGATCAGTTTAGCCATGTCGGTCCTGGAGGCTGTGGCTTCTACACTGCGGTTGAACATCTTGACGATGGGTGCGGTGTCAACTTCCTTGATCGCTGTGAGTACCAAACGCTTGGGTCCTGGAGAGGCAATCAGGGTGTCAAGCGATTTGAACTTGCTCTTGGCGTAGATATGGGCCACGTACTGTGGCGCCTTGCCGCTGAACACCACACCGGCTCCGTTAAGCACCAATTTGTTGTTGTAAATGGTCAGTGTGTCTTCGACCTTGACCCCGCTGATATCCAGCGTTACTGAGAGTGCTGACCCCACTGCCAGGGCCAAAGCGGTACCTACCAAAAGAGATGTGCAACGGTGGATCAGAGGTGTCATTCGGCGCAGCTTCATAACAAACGAAGGTGAAGGGCGGGATCATACTGGCTGCGTTGGGCGAATTTCCGCCTACTGGGGAAGACACCTAGTCAGTGAGCTTGCAACCCCAAGGTGCTGCGCCTTTCTACAATTGGGGATGTATTCAATGTCAACCATGCCAGCCACAGACTCTTCACCGCTGCTTTCTTCCCTCAATCCGGAACAACGCGCCGCCGTCACGCTACCGGCGGAACATGCGCTCATCCTGGCTGGGGCGGGCTCGGGCAAGACGCGGGTGCTGACCACCCGCATTGCCTGGTTGCTGCAAAACGGCTATGTATCGCCGGGCGGCATTCTGGCGGTGACGTTTACCAACAAGGCTGCCAAAGAGATGATGGCGCGCCTCTCGGCCATGCTGCCGGTGAACGTGCATGGCATGTGGATCGGAACGTTCCACGGTCTGTGTAATCGCTTGTTGCGTTCGCATTTCAAGCTGGCCAACTTGCCACAGGCTTTCCAGATTCTGGACACACAGGACCAACTCAGTGCCATCAAGCGCCTGTGCAAGCAAAACAACATCACGGATGATGATGAACGGTTTGCGCCCAAACAACTCGCCCGATTCATTGGTGGCTGCAAAGAGGATGGCATGCGGCCCGCGATGATGGATGCGCGCGACCCGGAAATGCGCAGGAAGGTGGAGATCTATCAGCTTTACGAAGAGCAATGCCAGCGCGAAGGGGTGGTGGATTTTGGTGAGCTGATGCTGCGCTGCTACGAGCTGCTGCGCGACAACGACCCCATTCGCGAGCATTACCAGCGCCGTTTTCGCCACATTCTGATTGATGAGTTTCAGGACACCAACAAACTGCAATACGCCTGGATCAAGATGCTGGCCGGACAGGGCGACGCACAACAAGCAGGATTTGCAAGCCCGGACACCCCCGGCGGTGCTGTGTTGGCCGTGGGCGATGACGACCAAAGCATCTACGCCTTTCGCGGAGCGCGGGTGGGCAACATGGCTGATTTTGTGCGCGAGTTTGCTGTGCAGCACCAGATCAAGCTGGAGCAAAACTACCGCAGCTACAGCAACATTTTGGACAGCGCCAATGCGCTCATCAGCCACAACCGCAGCCGTCTGGGCAAGAATCTTCGGACTGACCAGGGTGCTGGTGAGCCGGTGCGCGTTTACGAGGCGCCCACTGACTTTGCCGAAGCGCAGTGGATGGTCGACGAGATGAAGCAACTGGTGCGCGACAGCGGAGTTGAGGCCGGCTACGCCCGCAAAGAAATTGCCGTGCTCTACCGCAGCAACGCACAAAGCCGGGTGATTGAGACCGCGCTCTTCAATGCGGGCATGCCATACCGGGTGTACGGTGGCCTGCGCTTTTTCGAGCGCGCTGAAATCAAGCATGCACTGGCATACCTGCGCCTGTTGGAGAACCCCAATGACGACACCAGTTTCATGCGGGTGGTCAACTTTCCAGCACGCGGCATTGGTGCGCGCAGCCTGGAGCAATTGCAGGATGTTGCGCGCGCAACCGGCTGCTCCCTGCACGACGCGGTGAGTGCCCTGACCGGGCGGGCCGGTGCTGCGATTGCTGGCTTTGTGGCCAAAATCGACGTGCTGCGTGAACAAACGGCCGGCATGAATCTGCGCGACATCGTTGCCCAAATGCTGGACCAGAGCGGATTGGCTGAACACTACAAGGTCGACCGTGAAGGCGCGGATCGGCTGGAAAATCTGGACGAACTGGTCAACGCGGCTGAAAGCTTCGTCATGCAGGAAGGCTTTGGGCGTGATGCCGCCGCTATGCTGTTGGCGACGGCTGGCCAAAGCCCGGCCAGCCAAGGCTTGGATGGTGATGCGCTTGACGGATTCTTGTCCGACGATGCTATCGGTGACACTGGTGAGACTCTGTCGCCGTTAGTGGCCTTCCTGACCCATGCAGCACTGGAGGCGGGCGACAACATGGCCCAGGTCGGGCAGGACGCCATTCAGTTGATGACGGTGCATTCCAGCAAAGGCTTGGAGTTTGATGTGGTTTTCATCACCGGAATGGAAGAAGGCCTGTTCCCGCATGAAAACTCCATGAACGACCGGGATGGCCTGGAAGAAGAACGCCGTCTGATGTACGTGGCCATCACCCGCGCACGCAAACGCCTGTACCTGAGCCACTCGCAGTCGCGCATGTTGCACGGGCAAACCCGCTTCAACATGAAGAGCCGCTTCTTTGACGAGCTACCGGAAGCCGCACTCAAGTGGCTCACACCCAAGCAACAACCCCTGGGACGTGGCTGGAGTAGTGCGAGCTACGCTACGAATACAGGAGCGTCTTACGTAGATTCGACGAGGGCTGGAGGTACATTTGGTCAGACAGTTTCTCGCAAGGAAGAGCCCAAGCATGGCCTGCGTTTGGGCATGCTGGTGTTCCACGCCAAGTTTGGCGAGGGCACGGTGTTGACGCTGGAGGGGGTGGGCGACGATGCGCGGGCCCAGATCAACTTCCCGCGCCATGGCACCAAGTGGTTGGCGTTGAGTGTGGCCAAGCTCACGCCGATTCCATGACGACGTAAAAAAGCCCGGTCGAAGCCGGGCTTGATTCGGTTACGAGAGTGGCTGTGTTCAGCGGCCCGACTGGGCTTGCAGCATGCGGGTTACGTCCTTGTCGTTCGGCAAGGCGTAGTCGTAGCCACGGATGATGCGGCTGTCTGCGGTGCGCACAAACTTCAGGCTGACGTAAGTGAAATTAGCCGCTGGGGAATAGGTTCCCACCAGGACCATGCTGGCGTTGTGGCTGCGGGCAATGTCTTTGATTTCGCGCGACAACATCAACTCGCCGGTTTCTTCGCGGATGAACACGTCGCCGCGCAGCTTCATTTCCTTGACATTGAAGCCAGCCGCTGCCATGTTGGAAGCGTATTGCTCGGATAGCGTGCGACCCAGCGGTGCTGTGCGGCGCATGTCGTTCACGTTGACAATGGTGGCAACCAACACCGGCATGTCACCCGAGGGGCCACGGTCAAACTCGGCGACCAGCTTATTGATGGCTTCTTTATTCAGCGCAACAAACTTGCTGGCTGCAGCTTCGTCATACGTGGGGTCATTGCGTATATTGGAGGGAGCGCCGCAACCGGCCAGCAGAGCCGCAGCAGCAACCACAGAGAGGATCAGTTTGGAGTTCATTGGCCAACCACCTTAATGACTTGGGGATACCTGTATTGAAGCAAGGTTGTGTCTGCTTCTTCAACGTAGTACACATCGGTCTTGCGCACCAGGTAGCGCCCGCCCGAGGCAATGGTCGTAGTCAGGATCAGTTCGGTGGCGGTTGGGCCCACCGGAGCTTTCGCTGGCAATGTAATCTGCACCGACTGCAGCCGCCAAACCGCCGGCCATTTTGTCACCCACGTTGGGGTTCAAGCCCAAACCGTAGGCGGCATACAGGCCCGCCGTGATCATGGTGAAGCGTCCTGGCAGGAAATTGGGGCGCGGGCTATTGTGGCGCACCACTTGCGTCTCGTAGCTCACTTCCAACGCCTGATCGGGCGACTGTTGCACTACACGACCAGCCTTGACCAGATCGGTAATCAGGAAATTGTTGAACGCCCTGTCAAAGGCTGTTGGGTTGGCGGGCAGGGCCACATACAGGTTGCCAGAAACACCGAGCTTGCTCAGCGACTCCAGGGTCTGTTTTGCAACATCGTTGGACACCTGGCCCCAATGGCCAGCGGATCGGACCTTGGGTTCCACGGTAAGGGGGAAGTTAGCGGAAACTGGAATCGGTGACGAAGCGCAACCAGCCAACACAGCGGCTCCAGCTCCGAGTGCCAAGAGTTTCAAGGTTTTGGGAATCAAGGTAGCCCCCTTTATCCATAGTGGGTGAAACAAAGGCGCCAGATTAGTCGCGCCATTAACGTGTTTCATTATCAATCGATCCGAACCATAAAAACAAGACAAATCAACACCTTCTACCGCATTTTTCATGTTGTTTGGTGGATTTGTTGTGGCTTTGGCAACACGTTGACAGGTCAGCCCCCGTATTCACGCCCATGCGCTTCGTCACCTTTTTTGCCGGCAATCTGCCATGCGGTGCGCTGATTGACCAGACGTGCCAAGTACTCCAGTTCTTCGTCAGTGTGGTTGATGGCGCGTGCCGGCGTGAGTGATGCCCCCCCGTCGTTGCCACCTTCAGCCCACACAGCCTTGTGGTAGGTCGATACGGATACCTCATGGTCGGCTCCAGAGGTCAGCTCCACTGTGCCATAACAGTTGCAGAAATAGGACCGGTTGGCATCGGCGCCAAATATCTCGGTATAGACACCAGTTCCGCGGATGCCCGCAGTCAATGTGGGGGTGACGATCTGGCGGCTGCTACCCTTGCCCCACACGCTAACGACAGCGCCAGTCAGCAGGCGCAGCAGGCTGACGGCGCTCAGGGTGCTGCCCCGCTCGACCACCATATTGGAGTTCTGGCGTACGTGAAATGCCGAATTTCCAATCACAAAAATCAGGGTGGACTTTGGCCCGGTCATGATGGCATCGCCTGTTTGCACCGACTGATTGGCTATCAAGCGTTCCCCGTTGACGGTTGCGTCGCCCACCAACTCCACAATATTGCCACGGGACTGCGCGTGTGCGGCTCCCAAGCTCCCAGCCGCCGTCCACGCGGCCGCGGCTTGTAGAAAACTGCGTCTCTGGAACCACAAAAGCTCACTATCGGTTCTGCCTTGCAAAGAATGCTGTGTCATGCGTCTTCTCCTGTAGGGAATTCAAAACTGTCGAGGAACGTGAAGTAGATGGAGGTGAAAAACATGGCCAACACCAACATGACCGCAGGGTACAGCATCGCTGCTACGGCCTCGGTGCTGCCCATCATTGCCCCCAACATTGCCATGATGATGCCAAAAATCAGAAACATGCCAGTCCAGGCCAGCCCAAAGACCATAAAAGCCCGTATGTTGCGCAGGCAGGCGACCAGGCTGAAGAACAAGCTCTTGACCGGCGCAATGCCATGCCAGTGCACCAGAGCTGGTGCATGCCAGAACAGAAGGGACAGGGGCAAGTACAGCGCGGACACCACCAGGATGGCCAACTGGAAATCGCCTTCTTGCAGCATCTCGCTGGTGATGGGAGCGCCCATCAGGTACAGGCGGGCGCATTTGCCACCATCAATCAGGGCGGAAAATGCCAGTATCAGCACAAAGCCAGCGGCGTAAAGCGCACCCAGCACTGACATTGCGCGCATTTGCTGGCGTCCAGCGCGAAAGGCACTGATCAGCAGAACGGGCATGGGGAATTTGCCATTGTCGGCTTCACGGGTTGCGGCCATCAGGCCCAGGGTCGCGGCCGGCAGCAGGGCCAGCGACAGCACATTGCCCACCACCGGAACGATGCTGATCACAGATACCAGCGCCAAAAACATAAAAAACAGGCCCGATAAAGCCAAGGGCTGGCGAAAGAAGGTTTTTACTCCCGCCTTGACCCAATGGATACCCCTGCGGGCCGGGACGATCTGAAGTTTCATGCAGTGATCTGGGAAATGGTCAAAGGGTGGAGGATACGCTGGCGCAGCACACGCAGGAAGTGATCTGGATCATGGGCCTGCAGCAGGTTGGCTTCACGGGGCAGATGCAGGTCCCACAGGCGTGACAGCCAGAAGCGCAGCGCACCGGCCCGTGCCATGGCTGGCAACAGGGTGCGTTCCTGTGCCTCCAGTGGGCGCACAGCTTCATAGGCGACCATGAAGGCGCGGGTGCGTTCCAGGTCGGTGGAGCCGGTGGTCAGATCAATGCACCAGTCGTTGAGACTAACGGCAATATCAAAAAGCCAGGTGTCGACGCCCGCAAAGTAAAAATCAAAAAAACCGCTCAGGCTGGGCGTAGCCAGTGCGTCAGCGGTAGTCTCAAACATCACGTTGTCGCGGAACAGGTCGCCGTGGATGGGGCCACGGGGCAGGGCGCCGCAGGCGGACAGTGTGGCCACATGGTTCTGGTAGGCCAGTTCGCTTTGCAGCAGCGCGGCCTGGTCGGCGGGCACAAAGGGCAGAACCACCGGCACGGTTTCATTCCACCAGTCCAGCGCACGCAAATTGGGTTGTTGCATGCCAAAGTCGCGTCCGGCCAGGTGCATGCGCGCCAGCATGTTGCCCACCAGGGCGCAATGCGGTGCCGTGGGTGCCAGTTCGCTTTTTCCCCGCAGACGGTTGACGACAGCCGTTGGCTTGCCATTGAGCATGTGCACCACGTCACCGTCGCGGTTGGTGGCCGGATCGGGTACGGGCACACCATGGTGGGCCAGGTGCTTCATCAGGCGCAAATAAAACGGCAACTGTTCAAACGAAAGGCGCTCGAACAGGGTCAGCACATAGGCAGCCTGGTCGGTGGTGACGAAGTAGTTGGTGTTTTCAATGCCGCCCGAGCAGCCCGCCATGGACTCAAGCGTTCCCAGTTGGAGGTAGTGAAGAAATTCCTTGGCCTCGTCAAACGAGACTTCTGTGTAAACCGCCATGTGTGCGTTAGCCCGAAAGTCACAATCCCGGTGAGCCACAGTGGGCCCGTGCGGGTGGGAGATGGATATGCAAAGTGTGAATGCCGATTGTAGGGCCCACCGCAGCCGTGCCGGGACAGGCAAAATGCCGCCATGACTGACAAGAAAACCCTGCTGCTGGTGGATGGTTCCAGCTACCTGTACCGCGCCTTTTTTGCGGGTGGCGGTGATATGAGCATCACCCTGGCCGATGGCACGGTACAAAAAACCGGCGCGATCCGCATCATCATCAACATGATGAATAGCCTGCGCAAGGACCACCCTGCCGACTATTACGCCTGTGTGTTCGATGCCAAGGGCCCGACCTTTCGCGATGCCATTTATCCGCAGTACAAGGCGAACCGCGACCCCATGCCCGATGACTTGCGCAGCCAGATTGCACCCATCCATGAGGTGATTCGGCTCTTGGGCTGGACCGTTCTGGACCTGCCCGGTGTGGAGGCCGACGACGTGATTGGCACGCTGGCGGTCACGGCAGCAGCGCAGGGCATTGAGGTCATTGTGAGTAGTGGTGACAAAGATCTGGCGCAGCTGGTCAACGAACACATCTCGATCATCGACACCATGAACGGCAAACGCCGCGACCTGGCCGGCGTGGAGGCCGAGTTTGGCGTGCCCGCGCGGCTGATGCTGGACTATCAAACCTTGGTGGGTGACACCGTGGACAACGTGCCCGGCGTACCCAAGGTTGGCCCGAAAACTGCGGTGAAGTGGCTGCAGGAATACGGATCGCTCCAGGGCGTGGTGGACAACGCCGCCAACATCAAGGGTGTGGTGGGTGAAAACCTGCGCCAGTCGCTGGATTGGTTGCCCACCGGCCGCAGCCTGCTGACCATCAAGACCGACTGTGATCTGAAAGACTGGTTACCCGATTTGCCCGCTATGGATTCGATAGTGCTTCATGCACAAGATACGAGGGCTCTGGCCACGTTTTATGAAAAATATGGCTTCAAAGGGTTGGCGAAGGCACTAGGTGGAAGCGATGCTGGGCAAGCGCAAGCTGGACAGGCGCAAACGTCGCCGCCCGGTCTGTTCGACGAACCCGAAGCGGCCACCAATGCACCGGGCTCCCGCACCAGCAACCTCGCTTGTGAGGCCATTCTGACCTGGGAGTCCTTTGACGCCTGGCTGGCCCAACTCGAAGGCGCCAAACTTACTGCGCTGGACACCGAAACCACCTCGCTGGACGAAATGCGCGCCGAAATCGTGGGTATCTCGTTCAGCGTCAAACCGGGCGTGGCGGGCTACATCCCGCTGGCCCATCGCTACCCCGATGCCCCCGAGCAACTGCCACGCGACGCAGTGCTGGCCAAACTCAAACCCTGGCTGGAGAACCCCAAGGCACGCAAACTAGGCCAGCACATCAAATACGACCGCCATGTGTTTGCCAACCATGGCATTGAAGTGCAGGGTTATGTGCACGACACCATGCTGCAAAGTTACGTGTTGGAGGCCCACATGCCGCACGGCCTGTCCAGCCTGGCCGAGCGTTTTTTGGGGCGCAGCGGCATCACCTTTGAAGACCTGTGCGGCAAAGGCGTCAATCAGATTTGTTTTGACCAGGTGGATATTGCCAAGGCCACCGAATACGCCTGCGAAGACTCGGACATGACGCTGGAAGTGCACCAGGTACTGTGGCCGCAAATCCAGTTGAACGCCAAGCTCACATTCATTTACGAGCTGGAAATCGCCAGCAGCGAGGCGCTCTACCGCATCGAGCGCAATGGCGTGCTGATCGATGCGCCAACATTGGCCAAGCAAAGCCATGAGCTGGGCCAGCGCATTCTGCAACTGGAAACCGAGGCGTACGAAATTGCCGGCCAGCCATTTAACCTTTCCAGCCCCAAGCAACTGGGCGAAATTTTCTTTGACAAACTGGGCATGCCCGTGGTCAAAAAGACCGCCACCGGCGCACGCAGCACCGACGAAGAGGTGTTGGAAAAACTGGCTGAAGACTTTCCGCTACCCGCCAAGCTGCTGGAGCACCGCAGCCTGGCCAAGCTCAAGGGCACCTACACCGACAAGCTGGCCCAACTGGCGCTGCCGCGCACGGGCCGCGTGCATACCCATTACGCGCAAGCGGTGGCGGTAACCGGGCGTCTGAGTAGCAACGACCCCAACCTGCAAAACATCCCCATCCGCACCGCAGAAGGCCGCCGGGTGCGCGAAGCCTTTGTGGCACCACAGGGCAGCGTGATTGCCAGTGCCGACTACTCGCAGATCGAGCTGCGCATCATGGCGCATATCAGTGGCGACGAAGCTCTGCTCAAGGCCTTTCACAGCGGGCTGGACGTGCACCGCGCCACGGCGGCCGAAGTGTTTGGTGTGGCGCTGGACCAGGTGAGCAGCGAGCAGCGCCGCTACGCCAAGGTTATCAACTTTGGCCTCATTTACGGCATGAGCGCCTATGGGCTGGCACGCAACTTGGGCATCGACAACACGGCGGCCAAGAACTACATCCAGCGCTACTTTGAACGCTACCCTGGCGTCAAGCAATACATGGAAGCCACGCGCGAAACCGCCAAACGCCAGGGTTACGTGGAAACCGTGTTTGGCCGGCGCCTGCAACTGGCCGGCATTAAATCCGCCAAAGGCGCGCAACTGGCCGGCCTGGAGCGCGCCGCGATCAATGCGCCCATGCAGGGCACGGCGGCTGACCTGATCAAACTCAGCATGGTAAAGGTGCAGCAGGTGCTGGATGCTGAGCACAAAGCCACCAAGATGATCATGCAGGTGCACGACGAACTGGTGTTTGAAGTGCCAGAGGCCGAGGTGGACTGGGTCACGGTCGAGATCCCGCGCCTGATGGCCGGCGTGGCCGAGCTCAAGGTGCCGCTGTTGGCCGAGGTGGGCGTGGGGCCGAACTGGGACAAAGCGCACTGAGCTATTTGTTCCCAAACGCCATCCTGCCCCAGGTGGCGCCTCCATTGAACCAAAAGCCCCAATTGTACAAGAATGGCGATCTTGAAGAACAGTTCGAGCAGTGCCATGCCCGGCAAGTCAACGAAGACTTGTTAATGACAGCGCACGGCGATCCAAAAGACCGCACAGGGTGTGGTGGTTACGGCCAGTTCTGCCCATCATGGCGCAGACTGCCATCAAGACACCGTCAGACGGACTCAAGACCGGCGAGATTTTCTATGAAGTTCAGGGTTTCAAGGTTCCCGCCTACTTTGCTGCACCGGCGGGCAAAACCCATTTGCCGGTGGTGCTGGTGGTTCATGAAATTTTCGGCGTGCGCGAAGGCGGCTGGCGGTACCTGCCGCCGCTTCGCGCAGGCTGGCTATTTGGCCATTGCCCCGGAGTTGTATGCGCGCCAAGGTGACGCCAGCCAATACGGTGAAATGGCCGACTTGATTGCCGCTGGTGTCCTAGGTGCCAGATCGCAGGTCGTGGCGATCTGGATGGTGCCAAGAATGGGCTGGCAAGAACTGCACTGAACATTAAGAAGGTTGGCATAACAGGCTTTTGCGGGGTGGGCGCATCACCTGGCTGTACTGCAGAGCCAAGGTCGCGCACGTCAAAGCTGGCCGGTCGGGCCTGGTATGGCACCGCTTGCTGGGTACCCCGTTTCCGGCCACGACCTGCGGAACCCGCTGGATCTGGCTGCCGGTTTGAAGGCGCCAGTATTGGGGCTTTACGGCGGGCAGGACGGTGGCATTCCACTGACCACCATCAACCAGATGAAGGACGCACTGGCCGAGGCAGGCGCCAAGGGCCAGTAAGGCCCTCCGGGGGCGAGGTTGTGGTGTACCCTCGGGAAAAGTGGGGCGCTTTCCATGCCGGACTACCGCCCCAGCTGTGCCCGAAGCCCAGGTCTGTGGCGACGTCGATGATGGCATGAGGTGGGCTGACAAAAATGGTGGCGATCTCAAGAAGGTGGGAATCACTGGTTTTTGTTTTGGGCGGTTGTGCTGGTGTGTTTTCTAATTAGTATTGGCCCTATCCCTCATGGAATATACGTAGCACGCTATGACTTTGGTAGCAATTATTATTGGCACTCTGGTCGCTGGCATCGGCTCCGTGTGGCTGGCGGCTGCCCTGAGCTTTGGCTTGCTGGCGCGCTACACCCAGCACATGCTCAGCCTGGCCGCCGGCGCCCTGATGGCCACGGCCTTCATGCACCTGTTGCCAGAAGCGTTTGAAAGCCAGGTCAGCGCGCATGATTTGTTTTTGGTGCTATTGCTGGGCCTGGTATTTTTCTTTCTGCTGGACAAGGCAGAGCTTTGGCACCATGGCCACGAGCACCACCACCACGACGCCGCGCACCACCATGAGCATGCTGCGCCCCAGCCCGGTAGCTGGGCCGTGCTTACCGGTGACAGCGTGCACTGCTTTGGCGATGGCATTCTGATTGCCTCGGCCTTCATGGCCGATATGCGTCTGGGCACACTCGCTGCGCTGGCCGTTCTGGCGCACGAAGTGCCTCACCACATGGGTGATCTGATGGTGTTGCGTACGGGTGCCAACAACCGGCGCATGGCACTGGTCAAGGTGTCCCTGGCGGGTGCGGTTACCGCGTTGGGTGGGCTGATGGGTTACTGGCTGGTGGACCAGTTACACGGCTACCTGCCGTACTTTCTGGTGGTGGCCTCCAGCAGCTTCGTCTACGTGGCCCTGGCGGATCTGATTCCACAACTGCAAAAGCGCCTGACATTTCCACAGACGGTGGCACAGGTTACCTGGCTGGGTGTGGGCATGGGGCTGGTAACGCTGCTTAGTGGTCTGGCCCGCCACGGCCACTAAGCGCCGGTTGTCTCAATCTGCGGCGCCAGCAGCGGCAGCGTAACCACAACGGTGGTGCCCACGCCCAGCTCAGAGTGCAGCTTTAGCTGACCACCCAACGTCTTGGTAACCAGGTTCTCGACGATAGACATGCCCAAGCCCGTGCCGCCCCTGCCAATTTTGGTGCTAAAAAAGGGCTCGAACATACGTTCCAAAATGTCCGGCGCAATGCCTTTGCCATTGTCCCGGAAGGTGAGCGTGACTGTGGCTGCTTCGGCGCGGGCGTGGATGGTGAATTCCCCTTGGGCCATCCCATCAAAGGCGTGCAGGTAGGCGTTGTTGATCAGGTTGATCACCACCTGACCCAGCGGGCCGGGGTAGCTGTCCATGCGGATATCGGCGTCAACGTCTTGCACCATGCGGTGGGGCATGTGCTTGAGGCTGGGAGCCAGCGTGTCGGTGATCTCCTGCACCACCTGGCGCAGGTTGAACACGCGCCGCTGTTCGCTGGCCTGGTCGGCGGCCACCTGGCGAAAATTCTTGAGCAGGTCTACCGCACGTTCCAGGTTGCGTAGCATCAGTTCATTACCCTCGTGCACCTGGGTGACAAAGTGGTTCAGGTCGGATCGGCGCAGCGCCCCGCTGGCCAGCAGCTTCTGGAAATCCTGTGCCTGTGCGGTCAGGGTGCTGGCCGTCATCATGCTGTTGCCCATGGGTGTGCTCAGTTCATGGGACACGCCTGCCACCAGGGTGCCCAGTGTGGCGCGGGCTTCGCTACGGGACAACTCGTCCTGCGAACGATGCAGATTTTCCATAGCGTCCTGCAGCTGGGCGGTGCGTTTCTGCACCCGCTGTTCCAGCGTGGCGTTGAGCTCTTCAATACGGGCCTGGGCCGCCTTGCGCTCGGTGATCTCGGTGATGGTGCCGGCAAACACTTCGGGCTTTCCGTTGAGTGCCCGCGCGACCAGCTTGCCTTTGAGGGCCACCCAGACCCAGTGGCCATCCGCATGGCGGTGGCGGTATTCGGTCTCGACGGAAGGTGCGTCTCCCCGCATGTGGCGCCGCATGGCATCTTTCAAGATGGGAATGTCGTCCGGGTGGCACAACTGGTGCCAGGTGTAGTTGGGGATGGCGCGCCATTGCGCGCGGGTCATGCCGCCAATGGCGAGCCAGCGATCATTGACTTGTATTTCGCTGGTTTTGGAATTGAATTCCCAGGTACCCATGTCGGCGGCCTCGATGACGTCGTGCAGGCGCTGGCTCTGCGCAGTCAGCGATTCCTTGGCCAACTGGGTCTGCCTCTGCGCCTGCTCCGTGGAGTGCCGGCTGCCCTGCACGCGGGCAATGGCCAGCAACAGCAGCAGGGTCATTGCCAGGCCGGCAGCCGTGACGCCGGCAGAGTGGCGCAACAGTGGCGCGGCTTCAAAGGACGGTCGGGGGTGCAGCACGATTTCCCAGGCCTGGCGCGCGAAGTCCACCGTCGTCGCCTGGTCTAACGGACCCAGGCTGCGACTGGTGGCCATGGCAGCGGTGAGGTCGGTGGCGTCGCCCAGCCAGGTGTAGATGGGCTTGCTGTCAGCTGAATGAAGGTCGTAAACCAGCATGTCGAGCTTGGCACCGTCGGCCCGCTGCGTGGCTTGCTGGAACAGGGTTGGCAGGTCGATCACGGCGGTCATATAGCCGTTCACGCTGCGGTCGACACGGTACACCGGAGTAGAGATGGCGATGCCCATGTCACCCGAGGCTACCTTGCCATTCTTCATGATGTTGAGTACGCCAGACGCCGCAGGCAGTCCCGTCATGGCAGCACTGTGTTTGGAGGCCATGCGCTCGGGGCTGAAGCTCATGTCGTAGCCAGCGGTGGCGTAGTGTTCAGGCCATCCATAGAGCACGGGCAGGTATTCGTTTCGGTCGTGCACCGGTTCCCATCCGGTTCGTTGCGCGTTGGGCTGGAGCACGCGATACTGGGGTTGTCCAGCTGCGCGAGCCTGGGCCTCGAAGCGCCGCAACTCACTGGCCTGCACAACGGGCTGCCATTCCAGAAAATTGATGCTGTTGACGTTAACCAGCATGTGCTGGGCGTAGCGGTTGAACGCATCGCGCGACAGGTTTTGCTGCGTCTCCACCATCAGACCGGCACCGCGCACCGCCTCGATGGTGCGGCTCATTTCCAGGTCAAAGGCGCTCAGCACCGTTTGTGTGGCCGCCGTGCGCAGTTCGCGCGAGCGCAGTTGTTCGGTCTCCCGGAGCAACTGACCGGCCAACACACTGAGCGTGCTGCCAACCACCAGCACCAGGGCCAGCACCAGAAAGTCCTTCCATCGGCGGGCGGCAGGTTGGGGCGCTGGGGCGGTAAGGCCAGTCATGGGCGTATTGTCATGGACGGCGCCAGTTTGCGGTAGAAATCCGCTTGTTCGCGCACGTCCAGTGCGGGGCGGGAAATCAAAAGGATCGTGGGCTAACCGCCCAGCCACTCTACCCCTGCGCGATGGGGGCGTCGGGCGTGTTGCACCATTCGCTCCAGCTTCCGGCAAACAAGGCGGTGCGGCCCAGTCCGGCCACTTCCATGGCCAGCATGTTGGGCACGGCGCTCACGCCGCTGCCGCAGTGGTGCACCACGCTGGCAGGGTCTCGCCCACCCAGAAGCGCCAAAAATTCGGCCTTGAGCTGCTCCGCCGGCTTGAAGCGGCCGTCCGCACCAATATTCTGGGCAAACGGACGGTTGAGTGCGCCGGGAATATGGCCCGCCACCGGGTCAAGCGGTTCCACCTCGCCACGAAAGCGCGGTGCAGCCCGCGCGTCAATCAGCGTCTGGGCCTGGTCGCCCACGCTGTGGTTCAGGCTGGATGCTACGGTTTCGATAGTGGCCAACGTAGTACATGCGAGGGCTAGCGCATAGTTTGTCATGGATATTTGGGTTGACGGGCCGCTCTGCACCGCGCCACCCGCCGCCTGCCAGGCTTGCCAGCCGCCATCCAGCACCGCCACATTGTCATGTCCGACCCACTTGAGCATCCACCACAGGCGTCCGCAGTAGTTGGCGCCCTGGCGGTCATAGACCACGACCTGTGTGCCGTTGGTCAGGCCCACCGAACCCAGCCAAGCGGCAAAGGCCTCGCGCGTGGGCAGCGGGTGGCGCCCACCACTGGCTGCGGTGCCCGGTGCGGCTTTGCCGCTGACCGGGTCTTTGGCCGCGCTCAGGTGGCGGTCCAGGTGCGCGTACAGCGCGCCGGGGACGTGGGCCTCTGTGTACTGGGCTTCGCCGGTTTGTGGGTTGGTCAGGTCAAAGCTGCAGTCAAAAACCAGGCAGGGTTGACCGCTGGTGAGCAGTGTCTGCAGTTGTTCGGTCGAAATCAGGGTGGTGTACATGGTGTGTGAGTCCTTCAGTGGTCTTCCGCTGGCGTGTTGGGCATGGCACGCGAGCGTAGCGCAGTGGCCAGTATGCCGCTGGTCACGATGACCGCGATGCCAGCCCAGCCAATGGGGGCAATCTGATCGCCAAATAGTGCCAGACTGTAAATGGCTGCAAAGATGATGCCGCTGTATTGCATGCTGGCCACTACCATGGTCGCGCCATGGCTGTACGCGCGGGTCATGCACCACTGGCCCAGAGACGCCAGTACCCCTATGGGAATGACCCAGGCTGCAGCCAATGCACTTACGTCCGACCAGGGTGTCAGACCGGTAAACAGGGCGCCCACGGCACCGACGATCACGGTGCCAAGAGAAAAATAGAACACGGTGCGTACCTCGGGTTCACCCACCTTGCCCAGGGCCGTGACCTGCAAATAGGCGAGGGCTGCGCCCATGCCGGAGAGCAGGCCGACAACGCCGGCAAAGAGCTGGTCGTGGTCGATAGTGGGGCGCAGGGTCATGACCACGCCGGCAAAGCCCAGTAGTACCGTGCCCAGCAGTGGTCCTTGGCGCTGGGCCTGGCCGTAGAGCAGGGCGCCGCCCACGATGAAGGCGGCCACCCAGACGCCACTCATGTAGTTGAGCGTCATGGCAGTGGCCACCGGCAGGTGGGCAATGGCGTAGAACCAGGCGCTGAGCGACAGGATGCCAATGGCGCTGCGCCACACGTGCATCATGGGTACGGGGGTTCGCAGCGGGGTGCGGCGCGCCCGCAGAACCACCGCCATAAAGATGACGCTGACGATGCCACGGTAAAAAATCAGTTCCATGGTGCCAAAACTGGCCGATGCGAACTTGACCCCGACCGCCATGGAAGCAAACAGGAACGCACCCAGAACCATCCACAGTGCTTGCACTAGATTCCCAGTTGTCGGCGGTACCAGGCGTGGAAGTGCTGCATGCCGTCTTCCATGGGGCTTTGGTAGGGGCCGACTTCGTTGTCGCCACGCGCCAGCAGGGCCGCGCGACCGGCGTCCATGCGCTCGCCGATTTCGTCGTCCTCAATGCAGGTTTCCATGTAGGCGGCGCGTTGCGCTTCGACGAACTCGCGCTCAAACGCGGCAATTTCTTCGGGGTAGTAAAACTCCACCATATTCATGGTCTGGTTCGGCCCGATGGGGTGCAGGGTGGAAACCGTCAGCACGTGCGGGTAGGCTTCGACCATGATGTGCGGGTAGTAGGTGAGCCAGATGGCGCCAAAGTCGGGCGCTTTGCCGGCGCGGTAGTCCAGCAGCGCCTTGTGCCAGCGTTTGTAGACCTCGGTGCCGCCACCGGCTTGCGAGGCCGCCAGGCCTTTGGCTACGCCCACGGTTTGTACCGAGTAGTTGTCCTTGAACTCCCAGCGCAAATCGTCGCAGGTGACAAATCCGCCCAGACCTGGGTGGAACGGGCCTACGTGGTAGTCCTCCAGGTAGACCTCGATAAAGGTCTTCCAGTTGTAGTTACAGGTGTGTAGTTCCACATGGTCGAGTACAAAACCGTCAAAACCCAGTGCGTTGCGTGGGCCCATGCCGGCCAGGTCGGTGGCAATGTCGCGGCCATTGTCTTCAAACAGCAGGCCGTTCCACTCGCGCAGCTTGTAATTGTTGAGGTTCAGGCAAGGGTCATGGGCAAAGTGGGGCGCGCCAATCAGGGTGCCGGTGGGCATGCTGGCAGTGGGGCTGGCGCTGTAGGTCCAACGGTGGATGGGACACACGATGTTGCCGGCGCCGTTGTTGCCCAGGTTGCCGCGTCCTTGCAGCATGAGGGCCTGGCGGTGGCGACAGACGTTGGAGAGCAGTTCAATGCCGCTGCCGTTTCGCACCAGGACGCGCCCCTCTTTCTCTTGCGGCAGGGCGTAGTAGTCGCCCACGTTGGGCACACTCAGGGCGTGACCCACGTAGCGTGGTCCTCGCTGAAAAATGTCTTGCATTTCGCGCTGGTACAGCGCCTCGTCAAAGTAGCTTGAAACTGGTAGTTGGCAATTTGCCTGCTGCAGTTGAAGACTTAAATCAGACATGTTGTCCTGACCTAAAGACTCCCCACAGGGGGATGCGCACCATGGCGCGGTGAAAAAGAGGCCGGGCACAGCGTAGCAGTGTTGCCGGAGGCGGGAGGGTTGATTGTACCCGGGGGGAACAGAGTCCCTGCGCAGCGCCTAAAATCGCGCATTACAGTTTTTTGACCGATCCAGTCCTACCCTCATGCCCAAGGCCAGTGCCCGCTCCGTTTCCGCTGCCGACCCCGCGTCTGCAAGCGCCTTGCCCGACACCTATGAAGCCGCCATGACTGAGCTGGATCAATTGGTGGGACAACTGGAGTCCGGTGATTTGCCGCTGGACCAGTTGCTGGCGGGTTACCAGCGTGGTGCGCAACTTTTACAGCACTGCCGCGACAAGCTACAGGCCGTAGAAGACCAAATCAAGGTTCTCGATGAAGGCACACTCAAGGTCTGGAAGCCCCAATGAACGCCGTCGCCACTTTCGCCGATATCGCGCCCGTTGCCGAGCACGGTTGGAGTCTCGATGCCTGGAGCAGCCAGGGGCTGGCACGGGTCGAACAGGCCCTGGACCGCTGGGTTACGGCTGAAGTGCCCATGGGGCTGGACCACGGTGCGCCAGCCCAGTTGGTTGCAGCCATGCGCTATGCGGTGCTGGATGGTGGCAAGCGTCTGCGCCCTTTGCTGGTGCTGGCCGCCCATGAGGCGGTTTGCGCACATGCAGGCGAAGCCAACCGCGACGCCGCCTTGCGTGCCGCCTGCGCGGTGGAGCTGATTCATGCTTACTCTTTGGTCCATGACGACATGCCTTGCATGGACAACGACGTGCTGCGCCGGGGCAAACCCACGGTGCATGTGCAGTTTGGTGAAGCCAGCGCCTTGCTGGCGGGCGACGCCCTGCAGGCCCTCGCGTTTGAACTGCTAACCCCGCAAGACGGTACGGTGGCACCCGCCACCCAGGCTCGTTTGTGTGCCTTGCTGGCGCGTGCCGCTGGCAGCGCGGGCATGGCGGGTGGCCAGGCCATCGACCTGGCCAGTGTGGGGCGGCCCCTGACGGAATCCCAATTGCGCGAAATGCACCAGCTCAAGACCGGTGCCCTGCTGCAAGCCAGCGTGATGATGGGCGCGCACTGCGCGCAGCCGGGTATTCAGGTCGCGCAGGCACTGCAATCCTACGGCTCGGCTATCGGCCTGGCGTTTCAGGTGGTGGATGACATTCTGGACGTTACCGCCGATTCCACCACCCTGGGCAAGACCGCTGGCAAGGACGCTGAGAACAACAAGCCCACCTACGTGTCGCTGATGGGCCTGCAGGCCAGTCGGGCGTATGCCCAGAACCTGCTGCGTCAGGCGCTGGGGGCGCTGGATGGTAGCGGCATGGTGCATACGCAGGCACTGCGTGCGCTGGCCGACATGGTGGTCAATCGGGTCAGCTGACTAAAAACTACGAATCAAATTGGCCGCTAGCCCTCGAATACTATGCGTAATACGCTACCAAAATAATAGCATATGCTGAACCTGAAGTACCCCTTGCTGCACGCCATCAACGATCCAGCGGACCTGCGTCTGGTGCCACGCGAACAACTGCGTGAACTCACCGATGAGCTGCGTGGCTTCCTGCTGGAAAGCGTCGCCAAGACCGGGGGGCATCTCAGCTCCAACCTGGGCACGGTGGAACTGACCGTTGCCTTGCACTACGTTTACAGCACGCCACACGACCGTGTGGTGTGGGATGTGGGCCACCAGACCTATCCGCACAAAATCCTGACCGGACGGCGCGACCGCATGGAAACGTTGCGCCAGTTGGGGGGGCTCTCAGGCTTTCCGCAGCGCGGCGAAAGCGCCTACGACACCTTTGGCACGGCGCACTCCAGCACCTCTATTTCTGCCGCATTGGGTATGGCCATGGCGGCCAAGATCCAGGGTGTAGAGCGCCATTCGGTGGCGGTGATTGGCGATGGCGCCATGACCGCAGGCATGGCGTTTGAGGCGTTGAACAATGCCGGAGTGTCCGACTGCAACCTGCTGGTTATCCTTAACGACAACGACATGAGCATCAGCCCACCGGTGGGCGCGCTCAACCGTTACCTGGCGCAATTGCTGAGTGGCCGTTTTTATGCTGCCGCCAAAAACGTGGGTAAAAATGTGCTCAAAGCCGCGCCACCGCTGTTTGAACTGGCCAAGCGACTGGAAGAACACGCCAAAGGCATGGTGGTGCCGGCCACGCTGTTTGAGAAATTTGGCTTCAATTACATCGGCCCTATCGACGGGCACGATCTGGACTCGCTCATTCCGACGCTGGAGAATATCCGGCTGCTCAAGGGTCCGCAATTTCTGCACGTCGTCACCAAAAAAGGCCAGGGCTACAAGCTGGCCGAGGCCGATCCCGTGGCCTACCACGGCCCGGGCAAGTTTGATCCTGCGGTGGGCCTGGTCAAACCGGTCACACCACCCAAACAAAGCTTCACCCAGGTGTTTGGTCACTGGTTGTGGGACATGGCCGCGGCCGATGAACGACTGGTGGGCATCACGCCCGCCATGCGCGAAGGTTCAGGCATGGTTGAGTTCGAGCAGCGTTTCCCCAATCGGTATTTCGATGTGGGTATTGCCGGAACAGCATGCAGTGACTTTTGCCGCAGGTTTGGCGACCGAGGGATTGAAGCCAGTCTTGGCTATTTATTCCACCTTCTTGCAGCGTGGCTATGACCAGTTGATTCACGACGTGGCCATCCAGAACCTGCCCGTGGTGTTTGCATTGGACCGCGCGGGTCTGGTCGGCGCCGATGGCGCAACCCATGCTGGCGCGTATGACATTGCGTACCTGCGCTGTATTCCCAACATCAGCGTGGCGTGCCCGGCCGATGAGAACGAATGCCGCCAATTGCTCAGCACCGCCTTTGCGCAAAACCATCCGGTAGCCGTGCGCTACCCGCGCGGCGCGGGTGCCGGTGTGGCGATGCAGGACGGACTGGACGCATTGCCCTTTGGCAAGGGTGAGATCCGTCGCCAGGGCAAAGGAATTGCCATTCTGGCCTTTGGTACGCTGCTGTACCCGGCGCTGGAAGCCGCACAGGCCCTGGGTGCCACCGTGGTCAACATGCGCTGGGCCAAACCGCTGGACACGGATTTACTGCTGCAAATTGCGCGCAGCCACCAGGCGCTGGTCACCGTGGAGGAAGGGTGTCGCATGGGTGGCGCCGGTAGCGCAGTGCTGGAAGCTTTGCAGGCCGCGACGCTGGAAGTGCCGGTACTGCAATTGGGGCTGGATGATGCCTTCATCGAACACGGTGATCCGTCCCGCTTGCTGACCATGCAGGGGCTGGATGCGGCCGGTATCCAGGCCTCTATCGCCCGCCGTTTTGCACCCTTGCTGGCGCCGGTGGCGCGCGCGGCTTGAGGGCACACTGCCAAGCTTGCAGAATCCTGAAGGGCATTTTTTTTGGCCCGTTTCAAGGGAAAACCCCCACGGTTGGGCGCACCACGGTTCCTACAATCTTTGGTGACTCGTAGCAGTCCTTGCTGGGCGGAACGCACTGTGCAGTGAGATTGTCTTAACCCCCTTTTGGAGTACCAAGAATGGATCGTCGATCAATCATTAAAAACGCCGGCATTGCCGGCGTCCTGGCCGCAGGTGCAGCACCGGCAGTGCACGCGCAGACCGCCATTCGCTGGCGCCTGGCTTCCAGTTTCCCCAAATCACTGGACACCATTTTTGGTGCAGCCGATGATTTCGCCAAGAAGGTCGGCGAAATGTCGGGCGGCAAGTTCACCATCACCACCCACGCTGGCGGTGAGCTGATGCCGCCTTTTGGTGTGGTGGACGGCGTGCAAAATGGTACGGTCGAAATGGCTCACACCGCGCCCTACTACTTCCATGGCAAGGATGAAACTTTTGCACTGGGCTGCGCAGTCCCCTTTGGCCTGAACAGCCGCCAGATGACCGCGTGGATGTACGAGGGCAACGGATTGAAGCTGATGCGCGAGTTCTATGCCAAGTACAACATTATCAATTTCCCCGGCGGCAACACTGGCGCCCAGATGGGTGGCTGGTATCGCAAAGAGATTAAGTCGGTCAAGGACATCAAGGGCATGAAGTTCCGCGTTGGCGGATTTGCTGGCCGGGTATTTGAGCGCATGGGTGGTGTGCCGCAAAATATCCCTGGCGGTGAAATCTACCAGGCGCTGGAAAAGGGAACCATTGACGCCGCTGAGTGGGTTGGCCCCTACGACGACCAGAAGCTGGGCTTCAACAAGGTTGCACCCTTCTACTACTACCCGGGTTGGTGGGAAGGCGGTCCACAGCTGGACTTCTTCATCAACGACAAGGCCTTCAACTCCCTGTCTGCCGAGAACAAGGTCATCGTCGAATGCGCGGCAGCGTTTGCCCACACATCCATGCAGGCCAAGTACGATGTCAAGAACCCTATGGCGCTCAAGCAGCTGGTGGGTGCCAACACCAAGGTTTTGCCTTTCCCCAAGGACGTGATGGACCTGGCCTTCAAGGAATCGATGGCTTTGTACAAAGAAGTTAGCGCCAAGAACCCCAACTTCAAAAAGGTCTACGACGACTACGCTGTCTTCCTTCGCGATGAAAACCTGTGGTTTCGTTTTACTGAAATGCGATTCGACCAGTTTATGCAGTCGCAAAAACTGTAAATCAGTTCCGCGCTTTACCAACAGAAAACCCCGCGCTGCGGGGTTTTTTTGTGCCTGGGGATCCGACGCCAGAGGTGATTCGTCCACTGCAGGTATTGCGATCCCGACGGAAACAGGTTGGGTTACCGAGATGCTGCCTTTGGAAATGGGCGTCGATACTGCCCACTAGCGCAGCCGTTCAAGTACGATTTCGGCTTGATCGGGCAAGGTAACCTCAAATCTTCGCCGCCAACTTGGGCGGAGCTCCAATTCGGAATCAAGCATCCTATATCGGTTAATACGTGGTCGACCCAGTACCTCGCGTGCCGTTGCAATCCAATTACGTGAGCAACTGGCAGACTGCGTGAGAGTAACGCGACAGGCACCATTTCATGTCTTCAAGATTCGGTTTTTGGGCTTGAATTTCAGCCCAGGCAGCACGCATGACTTCATGATCCTGCTTTTGGCACATTTGGGTTTCCAAATACTCCAAATGCGATGCATCGGCGGCATAGGTAGGTTGATGCTTCGCCGCTTCAAAAATTTGTGCCATCCATATACGCGCTGGCATCCACTCCGCCGCGAATGGGTTGTACAAAGTCCCGTCCATGCCATTTTTGCAGGCGAGGAAGCGGCTCACGCGCTGTGCGGTTGCCGGCGGCGGCTTTGGGGAAAGGCGCCAATGGCCATCCAACGCCATAGAGGCACAGGCGCGGGTGAACGCCGCCATCGCGACGGCCTTTTTAATGGAAAGCGGTGTGTCGAATACCCGGACCTCGACGGTTCCGAATTCCGGCTTGGGCCGGACATCCCAATAAATGTCCTTCAGTGAATTGGCCAGGTCCGTCGCAAACACCTCGTCGCAGACTTCCTCAAAGTGCGCCCAGTCGCGCAACTCGGGCATAGGCCCCCCATGGGGATACATCAAAGTTTCGAGTGGGCGTGCAGCAGCGAAACCCGTATCGGCAAGCTGCAGGAAAGGCGACGCAGCAGCCATTGCGATGAACAATGGCGACATGGCCTGCAACACATTCCCGATGCGAATGGCGTCGTCACCAGAGGGCATGCCAATATGTACGTGCATTCCGTAGGTTGAAAAGCGTTTGGGCAGAAATCCAAACTTGCTTTCGAGCTCCTGTGCGCGATCGGTGGGTGCCATGATCCGGTCATTCCAAAACTGCGCCATTTGGGTTCCGCCGCCCCGAATATCCAGTCCCATGGTTTGAGCGATTTCGCGAATGTGCACGGCCAAAGTCTCAATTTCCTCATACATCGCGTCAGCGGATGTGTGGATGGAAGAATTGATCTCCATGGTGGACAGGGTTGCCTCCAGAGAGAAGCGCGCGATGTCTTCATGGTCGGCCAGGTTCTTCCAAATTTCCAGACTGGAAGGGGACAGCAGCCCCGTGGCTTGGTTGATGATTTGAAACTCCAGTTCAAGACCGAAGGTCAGTGCGTCTGATTTTGCGAATTCCATGATGATCTCCTCTTGATGGACGGATTGGTAATTGCCTGCACAAAGGCAAAGGCAAGCGCTGGTGTCAATCGCTAAACGACGGAACTTCTATTCGAACGCCTCGCTCGTGCCTCGCTGAGAAAGCAGTCCAGTATCGGCCGGTCATTGAAATTCGACGCAATGTCCGGCGAGTCAAATTCCGGGTGCCATTGCACACCAGCAACAAAGCTGCCGTTCGGCCGGCGGATGACCTCGATTCTTCCATCATTGGGGCATATCGCTTCCGTTTGAAAGCTGGGGGCTAGAACCTTGATTCCCTGATGGTGAATGCTGTTGACGGTAAATTCTGTTTGGCCGGGGTACAGTCCATGTAGCCAGCCACCCGGCGTGATTGAGAGCGCATGGATATTCTTCTCATATTGGCCATCACTGAAGTGGTTTACAGGACCCGGACACTGTGTCGGCAAATCTTGCCACAAGGTACCCCCAAATGCGACATTGAGCACCTGCAATCCGCGGCATATTCCAAACACAGGCTTGCCTGATTCGACGAAGGCGTGGATCAGCTCAATTTCATAGCGATCCCGCACAGGGTCGCCATGCCATTGGGGCTGTATAGGCGTTTCTCCATAGGATTGCGGTGCGACATCGTTTCCGCCCTGAAGCACCAGACCATCAAGCGCGTCCACATAGTGCCTCAAATTGAGGTGTTCTCTGCGAACCAGACTATCGGACTCAAAGGCCGGAATCATGACCGGAAGTGCGCCCGCTCGCATCAACCACAATGCCACGGATTGCTCCAGGTAATGCAGTGTTTTTGTCCACACCCCGCCGAGGTCGAGGATTGGGCCGTTGGGGTAGTAGATGCGGGCCGACACGCCAATGAGCATCGGTGGGTTTTCAAATGGCATTTTGCGTACCTCATGCTAGTTGAAGGCGTGCAAGACGCGTGCAGACAGTCCACGTCTATGATGGCGGGCCTGCCAAGAAACCCGATTGCCAGCGCAAATTGGTGCGGTGCAATGGGGTCGGATACAGCAATTATGGGGTAATTGCATGGGCCTGCTTCAAGCAGGTTTATGGGGCGCCTTCATGCGTTGGTTGAAGCCCGAAAATTGGCGCACGTCTGCTACACAATAAATAGGATTCTTCATGTTTGAAGTGGCCGTTATCTGCCTTTGCATTACTGCGGTTTTGGCGTATATCAACCACCGTTGGGTGGGTTTGCCTGGAACCATTGGCGTGATGTCCATTGCCATGCTCATTTCCCTGTGCATTGTGGGTATGCACCATTTGGGATTGGGTGAAATCTCGGTTCCGGCCATGGCATTTTTGCGCGGTATTGATTTTTCAATCGTGGTCATGGACGGCATGCTGTCGCTGTTGCTGTTTGCGGGGGCGTTGCATGTCGATATCAGCCAGCTTCGCAGTTACAAATGGCCCATTTTGGGTCTGGCGGTGATTGGCACGATGCTCTCAACGCTGATTGTTGGCGTTTGCACCTACTACATGCTGCATGCCGCAGGTCTGAGCACATCGTTTTGGTACTGCATGGTTTTTGGTGCATTGATTTCACCCACCGATCCAGTGGCTGTGCAGGGTGTCCTGAAACAATACAAAGCGCCAGACAGTTTGAATGTAGTGATTGCTGGAGAATCACTGTTTAACGACGGTGTCAGCGTGGTTCTCTTTTCGCTCTTGCTGGGCATTGCAATCAAGGGAGCTATTCCGCAGGCAGGTGACATCTCCTGGCTTGTATTGCACGAGGTCGGCGGCGGCCTGGCACTCGGGATGGTATTGGGTGCTGTGCTGTATTTCATGCTGCGCAGCATTGATAACTACAACGTTGAAGTGATGCTGACCTTGGCAGGTGTACTGGGCGGCTACTTGCTGGCGAAAAAATTGCACGTCTCCGGTCCGTTGGCGATGGTCGTCACGGGGCTGTTGATTGGCAACCATGGGCGCGACACGGCCATGTCCGATACAACGCGTCACCATGTGGACTTGTTTTGGGAGCTGGTGGACGAGATATTGAATGCTGTGCTTTTTGTCCTGTTGGGCCTGGAAATTATATTGTTGACTCTGTCATGGACGCTGTTCGGGATGAGTGTGGCTGTGATCGTCATTACGACAGTCGCACGGTGGCTGACGGTAGGGCTGCCCATTTGCCTGGCAGAGCGCAGGATGCGCCTGCCCAGAGGTGCCTGGAAGGTGCTGACATGGGGCGGGCTGCGTGGTGGTATATCAGTGGCCTTGGCGTTGTCCTTGCCGGCAGGCCCTTCCCGCAGCGTGGTTCTGGCGTTGACCTATGGCGTGGTGATTTTTTCCATGTTGGGCCAAGGGCTGACAATTGGCCGTGTTATTGAAAAATCCATCAGGACAGAAAATGGGATCAAGGAGTGAGTGTGAGCAATGAACGTCATCATGAAGCTGCTATGGAACCCGCATTGGCGCGGTTTAGGCATTCACTGGCCCATCGGTTCAGCCTGTTTGACGACAAGGCGGCGGATGAAGAAATTGAACGCCGCATTCGCGATGGTGTTGACCTGTCCGGTGCGACACCGTGGATTCTGATCTTTGCCATATTTGTGGCATCGGTAGGGCTTAACGTCAATTCCACGGCGGTCATCATTGGTGCCATGCTGATCTCGCCGTTGATGGGGCCCATCATGGGCGCTGGTCTGGGCGTTGCGGTTTACGATTTTGATTTGGTAAAGCGTGCACTCACCAATCTGGCGATTGCAACGCTGATCAGCTTGGTGGTTTCGGCGCTGTATTTTTTCGTGTCACCGTTGCATGAGGCGCAATCGGAACTGCTCGCCCGCACCACACCCACGGTATGGGACGTTCTCATTGCATTGTTCGGTGGTCTGGCTGGCATCATTGGTATGACGCGCCAGGAAAAGTCCAATGTAATTCCGGGTGTGGCCATTGCTACGGCCCTGATGCCTCCTGTTTGTACAGCGGGGTTTGGAATTGCCACGGGTCAATGGAGTTTTGTCGTGGGTGCGTTGTATTTGTACACGATCAATTGCGTTTTCATTGGACTTGCAACTGTCATTGGCATTCGCGTATTGAAGCTCAAGCGACACGGATTTGCCAATGCAAAGGTACAAAGGCAAGTTAAGTTCTACTTGCTACTCATCGCGTTGGGTACGGCGATACCCAGTACCTATTTGGCGTTCAATTTGGTAAAAGACGAAGTATTCAAATCCAATGTGAAGGCGTTCATTGGTCGGGAGTTCACGTTGGAAGGTACCCAAGTTGCCTACACGAAGATTGATCCCATCACCCGAACCATCGAGGTGGCATTGATTGGCCTACCCCTGAGTAAATCGATGCTCCAAAGTATCGAAGGACGATTGGCAGTTGCCAATCTGGCAGGTGCCAAAATTGTGGTGCACCAGACTGGAGACAATCGGGTGGATGTCACTGCGTTGAAGTCCAGCTTGTTGAGCGATTTGTACTCCAATGGCCAGGAGGCACTCAGACAAAAAGAAGAACAAGTCAAGAAACTGGAGCAGGAGCTTGCAGAGCGTAACGCCATTTACGAAAAAGCGGCCGATATTGATTTGGAACTACGGGCACAGTATCCCAATATTGCTTCCATTTTTCTGAGTGATGGTGTCGAACTTCATCCGGACGGCACAAAGACGAAGTTGGTTCAACTAACTGTCCGATCGACCAAGTCAATACCTTCAGCAGACAAGACCCGGATTGAAAACTGGTTCAAGGCACGGTCGAAGTCCGATGCGGTGGTTCTTAATTTTCGAATAGAACCGCAGCCCACTTCAGCGGCGAAACAGGGCAAAGCAAAAGTCTAGTTTGGGGTGGATGTGCGCCACGCGGCCAACTCAGAGTTCGGATCCATCATTGGTGACATTGGGTTTGAACACCAAACGCATGGAGCATTTGCCCGGTGTCATATCTCCAAACAAGGACACCTGGGCTTCCTGGATAACCCACATTGCGGACCGCGGGCTCAACCGGCTATCGATATCAGCGTAAAACTGCTGACCTTCACCATGCATCTGGTTGATTTGTTGAATGGCGGTTTCGAACCATTGTCCGGAGCCGCATTCTGCCGAACTGCTGGCCCAAGATTTTTCAATCCGCGACACCTTGCCGCTTTCCACAAAGTAGGTGTTCACAAAAGGCTGACCTAGATACGGTTCCCCCGGTTTGGTCCACTTGCCCAACTCTCCTCGGGGTCCCTTGAGTGGACGAGAAATGCGCTTGATATTGGCGACGAGGGGTACAAAGTCGGCCTCGCGCAAGCCCAGATAGGAGATTTCATCGCCTGTGCTGATGAATGGTGCTTCAGACGGCCAGGCGTTCGCGCAGATGCATGCGCCGAGAACCCATCCGAGAATTGGCTTCTTCAAGATTTAACTAATCGAACAAATGTAGTTTGAAATAAATTGTAGCAAATGTATAATTTGCCCATCTCCCACTTTTCATACCGAGAAGAATCATCAAAATGATGCACGTTAAAAATCTGTTGACGCTGATGCTGGGCGCAAGTTTGCTTGCTGCTTGCTCCAGTGCCCCCAAAGTTGCGATCGAGAATCAACAACCTGCTGTTGCACAGGCTTCGGCTTCTACGCCCATGCCGCCAGCGGCCTCAAGGGTTGAGCCAGTAGTAATACCGCCGTATTTGGACCCCACAAGTGCAATGTCAAAAAATCGCAGCGTATTTTTCGACTACGACGTATTTGCAATCAAGCCAGAATACAACCAGATGCTGGAGATGCACGGAAAGTATTTGGAGACCAACCCAAAAATAAATATACGTGTGGAAGGAAATACCGACCAGCGTGGTAGCGCGGAATACAACCTGGCATTGGGTCAGAAACGGGCTGAGACTGTGGTTCGCGCATTGAAGGTTTATGGCGTGAAGGATTCGCAGATGGAGGCTGTTAGCTGGGGCAAAGAAAAGCCCGTGGCGATGGGGCAAACCGAGGCGGCATTTGCGCAAAACCGTCGTGCGGACTTGGTCTATCCCAGCAAGTAGTTCGATTTTTCGTTTACGTTGAGTTAGAGTGATGGAGTGATTTGGAGCCCTGCGGGGCTCCTTTTTTTGTGTCTGTGGAAGTGGGTTGCGGCAGGCGCAGTAGTTGCAGATCGGCCAGCGATGGGTACAACGGTGTACTGATGAGTCGGGCGATGGCACTGGACACCATGGCGCTGGTCATCAGGCTCAAAACCAGAGCATGCCCGTCCACCATTTCCATGACAATGATGAAAGCCGTCATAGGTGCCTGCGTAACGGCCGCCAAGAATCCGGCCATTCCCATTGCGATGAGTGCGGCGGTATACGGGTAACCGGTCAATTGGGCCACGTCATTTCCCAGGGCCCCACCAATGGTCAGTGCTGGCGCAAAAATACCGCCTGGCACGCCAGACCAGGTTGTCAGCCAGGTTGCAATAAACTTGAACAATACGAATAACGAGATAGATTCTCCGTTACTTTCCAGCATATTGCGTGTATGGGCGTATCCGCTGCCATAGCTCTCTCCATGGCTGGTGATGCCCAGTATCGCAATGCCCAAGCCGCATGCAGCGGCAAATGCGACGGGCGAGCTGCGCCGCAGCTGGCTGAACCAGTCTTGCGACCGCCCTGCCAGAGAGACCATCATTAGCCGGGAGAACAGCCCGCCCGCAATGCCGCAGCTGATGACAACCATGGCGGCTGGGAACAACAACGCCGTTGAAAGTTGGCCAATGCGAATAACGCCAAAATAGCTGGAATTCCCATTGAAGGACACGGACACCATACCTGCCAGGACGATCGCCACCAGAATGAGACTGTTGTTGCGCTGTTCCGGCTTTCTGGCCAATTCCTCAATCGCAAACATGACGCCGCCCAGGGGCGTATTGAAAGCGGCTGCGATTCCGGCCGCACCGCCAGCGATCAGCAAGCTGTGCTCGGATATATGTGCACGTTTTGGAATCCACCGTCGGCTGTGGTGCAAGACCCCAGCAGCAATTTGCACCGAAGGCCCCTCGCGCCCCAGTGAAAGTCCGGCGAGCAGCCCCCACGCCGATAGTGCAATTTTGATAATCGATAGTTTGAGCGAAACAAAAATGGACCTTGATTTTTCATCGACAACGGGTTCCAGTGCCGCCATGACTTGCGGAATGCCCGAGCCCGAGGCTCCCGGTGCGAAGCGCAGCGTCAGCCATACGATGCAGGCGGTCGATAGGGGTGTCCACAACAATGGCATCCACCAATAGAGCTTTTCAACCAAAGAAAATCGGGCCAGTGCGTGTTCCGTTAGCCATGTGAATCCTACAACCGTCATGCCAGCAATCGCTGCAAAAGCGATGACCAGGACGCGACCACTCCAAAGATGCCAGTTGTAAAACTCTTTCCTGACTGCCGACATGACGTGGGGGTGTTGTCGCATGCTTAACTTTCGTGGTCAGCCAAATAGGTTTTAAAACAGGATGTCATTTTACATTGCAACAAATGTAAAATGTGCATTCAATACTATTGACTAGGTTCGATGGTGTTACCAGACGGCCTATCATGGTGGGTCCTATAGCAACTTATTATTCATGACTTCAGAAAAAGCAGGCAAGCCCGACCCCGTCACTCCAGCCAAGGTTTTGCGGCGGTTTCGGGTGGTCTTCAATGCCGTACGAACGCATTTTCGGCAAATTGAAAAGCGGGTTGGCCTGGGGGGAGCCCAGGTCTGGGCGTTGAGTTTGATTCGCAGCAACCCTGGTATTGGCATGGGCGGAATCGCTGCCAATATGGACATTCACCAATCTACAGCCAGCAATTTGATCAAAACGCTGGTGCTCAAGGAATTGATCACCATGGAGAAGTCGGCAGAAGACCGCCGCAGTGTCGAACTTCGCATCCTGCCGGCCGGGCGCAAACTGTTGACCAAGGCGGGGGGGCCCTTTGAAGGGGTGCTGCCCGTCGCCTTGGGTAACTTGCATGAAAAGACCCTTAAGCGATTGGACTGTGATCTTGGCGAATTGATAGCCTTGCTGCAAGCCGATGAAGCAGCGGAAGAAACACCGTTGGCCGAGATTTGACACACTCGCACTATTTGCATAAATTAAAACGCCCCGCATTGCGGGGCGTTTTCTATTCAGGGATTTATGGCCGCTGATTACTTCTTGGTATCGCCATTCATGGAGTCCTGCATGGCCTTCATGGGGTCTTCCTCTCCAGTCTTGCTCTCGGCCCCAGGGGCTGAGGCATCGGCTGCAGGCAGATCGACGGGCTCCTCGGTTCGGGTGGCTGCTTCCATCTGCAACTGAACCTGGTTCAGATCGACTTTAACTTCCTTGTCCAGACCACTGGAGACAATACCCGGGAAGAAGATGATCAGGCTCACCATGATGATCTGGATAACCACGAAGGGCACTGCACCCCAGTAAATTTGCATGGTGGTTACCGGAGCAATGGGCTTTTGGGTCACCCGATCGTTGTATTCCTTGTTCGGTGCCACGCTACGCAAATAGAACAAGGCGAAGCCAAAGGGTGGGTGCATGAATGAGGTCTGCATGTTCACGCCCAACAGGATGCCAAACCAGATCAGGTCAATGCCCAACTTTTCCGCCACGGGGGCCAGCAGCGGCACCACGATAAATGACAGCTCAAAGAAGTCCAGGAAAAAGGCTAGGAAGAAAATCAGCAGGTTGACCACAATCAGGAAACCAACCTGGCCACCGGGCAGGCCGGTGAGGAGGTGTTCCACCCATTTCTGACCGTCCACACCCTGGAACACCAGGCTGAAAATGGTGGATCCCACCAGAATGAAAACCACAAAGCTGGCCAGTTTGGTGGTGGATGTGAGGGCCTGTTTGAGCAGCGTAATACTCAGGCGACCGCGTGCCCAGGCCATGATGAGAGCACCCATGGCACCCATGGCGCCGCCTTCGGTGGGTGTAGCAATACCTAAGAAGATGGTGCCCAGCACCAGGAAGATCAGCAGAAGGGGCGGGATCAGCACGAAGGTCACACGTTCAGCCATGCGTGAGAGCAGGCCAAGACGGGTGATCTTGTTCAAAAGGGCCATCACAAAGGCCAACATGACACCGGCACACATGGACACGACAATGGTCTCATCCTTGGCAACGCTGTCGACCGTCTCGCCCTTGAACCAGCTGTAAACATTCGCATAGTGCTCGCCAAAGTAGACGGCCACGCCGGTCGCCACAATGGTCAGAATTAGCAGCGACAGCAGGCCGCTCTTGCCGTTGTCTTCACGGATAGTGCGTGCTTCCAGGGGCAGGGCCGGCACCATAGCTGGCTTAAAAATCGCAATAAAAATGACCCAACCCACATACATGGCTGTCAGCATGAAACCGGGAATGAAGGCACCCTTGTACATGTCACCCACGCTGCGTCCCAATTGGTCAGCCAGAATGATCAGTACCAGAGATGGTGGAATGATTTGGGCCAAAGTACCAGAGGCGGTAATGACGCCGGATGCGATGCGCCGGTCATAGCCATAGCGCAACATAATGGGCAGTGAGATCAGGCCCATGGAAATGACCGAGGCAGCTACCACCCCGGTGGTGGCTGCCAACAAGGCGCCCACAAAGATCACCGCAAAGGCCAGACCACCGCGCACCGGGCCGAACAATTGGCCAATAGTTTCCAGCAGGTCTTCGGCCATGCCGCTGCGCTCCAATATGAGCCCCATCAGCGTGAAGAAGGGAATGGCCAGCAGCGTGTCGTTCTGCATGATGCCGTACAGGCGCAGGGGCAGGGCCTGGAGCAGGGCCTCAGGCAGTACACCCAGTTCAACGCCGACAAAACCAAAGAACAGGCCGCAAGCGCCCAGACTGAAAGCCACTGGGAAACCCAATAGCAGGAAGAAGATCAGCCCCAGGAACATGATCGGGGCCAGATTGTTGATGATGAGTTGCATGGATGTTTCCCCGATCAGGCAGCTTTGTTCTTGGATTCAGCCAGCAGGCGAATCGCCTCGGCCAGCTCTTCTTCAGGAGTTTTGGCGACTTTTTTGGCTGTGGGGTCTTCGATTAGTCCTTGCAGGAAAGCCAGGCGCTTGATCAGCTCCGACCAGCCTTGCAGCAGCAACAGCGAGAAGCCGATGGGGATCAGCGCATACACCGGCCAGCGGATCAGGCCACCGGCGTTGGTGGAAATTTCACCGGATCGGTAGCCATTGAGGAAGAAAGGCACGCCAAACCACAGCATTGCGACACATACGGGGGTCAGGAACGCCGCAAATCCAAATACATCGACCCACATTTGCGTGCGCTTGGAGAAGTGGCTGTACACCACGTCGATCTTGACGTGCTCGCCATTGAGCAGGGTGTAGGCCGAAGCGATGAGGAATGAGGCGGCAAACAAATACCATTGCACTTCCAGAAAGGCGTTGGAGCCCACACTGAAAACCTTGCGGACGATGGCGTTCACGGCACTGATGACAGTGGAAGCGAGGATCAACCAGATAACGTACCTGCCGATGAAGCTGTTAAGCCCATCGACTGCTTTTGAAAACTTGAGTAAGGCGTTCATTGTGTCTCCGCAATGGATGAAGTTGTTACTGGCCCAAATTGCTCGCCAGATGGTGGGCAAAGTCTAAAGCGTATTGCCGCTGATGGCTTTAGGAAAGCTGACGGAAGATGTGTTTTGAACTGCGGGTAAACCCGCGCGCATTCAGTGAAGGAAGTGATTTTCGGCGATGTAGTACAGAGCACCGGCCACATAGCCCAGTAGCGCCAGGCCACTGATGCGACGCATGTACCAAAGGAAGTCGATCTTCTCCAAGCCCATGGCCGCCACACCAGCGGCGGAACCGATGATGAGAATGGAACCACCAGTGCCTGCGCAGTAGGCCATGAACTCCCACAGGAAGCTGTCCGTTGGGTGCTGTTGCAGGTTGTACATACCCATGGAGGCAGCTACCAGCGGCACGTTGTCCACCACGGCACTGACCAGCCCGATGATCATCACGATCACGTCCAGACGGCCCACGGTTTTATCCAGCCAATGCGCGATACCCGAAAGAACATGCGTGTGTTCCAGTACCGCCACCGACAGCAGGATTCCGATGAAGAATACAACAGCGCTCATGTCGATACGAGTCAGCGCACGTGCCAGCGTGAGCCGTTGCTTGCGCAAGTCTTCTTCCTGGCGATGCACCAGGTCACCCACCAGCCAGACCAACCCCAATCCAAACAAAATACCCATAAAAGGCGGCAGGTGCGTTACGGTTTTGAAAACAGGAACAGACACCAATACCCCGAGTCCCATCGAAAACATGAGGTTGCGTTCAAAAGCACTGGTTTCAAAAGGTGTTTCGTCCGGATCACGCTGTGGTGAAATGACTGGACGCGATCCCAACAACATGGCTGTCACGCCCAGTGGCACCAGCAGGTTGATCAGGGAAGGAACGAGCAGGCCTTTCATGATTTCAATGGCAGTGATTTGCCCACCGATCCACAGCATGGTGGTGGTCACGTCGCCAATGGGTGTCCAGGCACCGCCCGCGTTGGCAGCGATGACGATGATGCCGGCAAAAAACAGGCGGTCTTCGCGTTGGTCCAGCAATTTTTTCATCAGCGACACCATGACGATGGTGGTGGTCAGGTTGTCCAGAATCGCACTGAGAAAGAAAGATACAAAGCCCACCATCCACATCAGCGTTGACAACTTGGTGGTTTTAATGCGCGAGGTAATCACCTCAAAACCATTGTGCGCATCCACCACTTCCACAATGGTCATGGCACCCATCAAGAAGAACACGATTTGTGCGGTTCCCATCAGCGAATCGCCCAGTTGCGTGCTCACGATCTGCGGGTCGGTGCCCGACAGGGCGTACACCGTCCACAGCAGCCCCGCGCCCAGCAACGCTGTGGCCGACTTGTTGACTTTCAGTGGGTGTTCCAGCGCAATGGCCAGATAAGCCAGCACAAAGATGACGATGAGCGCTGTGAGCATGAATGTGTTCCTCGTTGTTATTGACCAGCCGTGCGCAGTCTAAGCGCTAGATACCAATCCACTGGCGAATGGCATGCACGTTGGCTGCGGTGCTGCGCCAAATGGGCGAATCTTTCACCCGGGCGATCAGAGCGTCTTTCCATGGCTTCCAGTGACCATACAGCCGCGCAAACCAAGCCAGCCGCATCAGAGCAGGTTGGGTCAGCGAGAACAGGCGGGCCACTATGGCCGTGCCTGCCACTTTGGCGGCCAGCACCAGGGTCAGGCCCAGGAAGGTGTGACCGCGACTGATCCAGTACAGCGCCACCAGCTTGACTGGCAGCAGCATGAGCGCCGGCACAAAAAACGCCACCAGCGCACCATAGGGTGGCAGACCGCTAACGAAGCGCTCCATGCGTCCCCACAGCGGTAGGCGCGCCAGGTGGGCCATCAGTCGCTGCAACGGCTCCCAGCCCCATTCTTCAAAGATCAGCACCAGGGCCAACACCGGGCCCAGGGTGAAGTTGAACAGAGTGGAGAGCAGGCGTTTTAAGAGAGGCATGGTGGCGCTGCACTCAGAGCGCTGGCAACCAATGCCGCGCGCTCCAGATTCCCGCAACCGTCAAGAGCAGGGAACCTGCGATGTGCAAGCACGCCGTGCCAAGAGCCAGTGCATAGCGCTCATGCATCAACAAGTTGACTACCTCGGCACTGAAGCTGGAAAACGTGGTCAAGCCGCCCAGAAAACCGGTAATTAGCGCCAAGCGCCAGACGGGATCAATTTGGGGCAGTGCCTGAAACACGGCCACGCAAATGCCGATGAGGTATCCGCCAATCAGGTTGGCCGCCAGCGTGCCCCACGGAATCACACCACTTGGGCTGAGCCACAGGCCCAGACCCCACCGTGCCAGTGCTCCCGCGCTGGCGCCCATACAAATTGCAATAACAGGCCACATGGGCCTAGTTTGCCATTTTTTCTGGTAGCCACGTCACGATGCCTGGAAAGACATAGATCAGCGCCACTGCCATGCACATCAGAAAAAACATGGGCATGGTGACCTTGGCAATCCAGGTGAGTTGGCGCCCGGTCATGCCCTGCAACACGAACAGGTTGAAGCCGACCGGTGGCGTGATCTGGGCCATCTCGACCACCAGCACCACAAAAATACCAAACCACAAAGGATCGATGCCGGCGGCTTGCACGGTGGGCATCAGCACGCCCATGGTCAGCACCACGATGGAGATGCCGTCCAGAAAGCAGCCCAGGATAGCGAAAAAGACAGACAAGGCCACGATCAATTGCGCCTTGGATAGGCCCAGCGTGCCAATCCATTCTGCCAGGTGGCGTGGCAGGCCAATGTAGCCCATGGCCAGCGTCAAAAACGCGGCCCCCGCCAGTATGAGTGCGATCATGCAGTACAGCCGGGTGGCGCCCATGATGGCGCCTTTGAACGCGGCCCAGTTCATTGAGCCCTGCAGCGTGGACAGAATCAACGAGCCCACCACACCCACCGCAGCGGCCTCAGTGGCCGTGGCGATGCCGGTATAGATCGAGCCCAGCACAGCGGTGATCAACAGCACGACGGGTATCAAACTGCGCGATGCGGCGAGCTTTTGCCGAAATGTGGTTGCGCCATCGGCAGCGGGCACTTGGTCCGGGTGGCGCAGTGCCCAAAACATGATGTAGCCCGAGAACAGGCTGGCCAGCAACAGGCCCGGCAGCACACCGGCGATGAACAGTTTGGAGATGGACACCTCGGCGGCCACACCGTAGACGATCATGATGATGGACGGCGGTATCAACAGGCCCAAGGTGGCGGCGCCAGCCAGCGTGCCGACCACCATGTGCTCAGGGTAACCGCGGCGCGTTAGCTCGGGCAATGTCATTTTGCCGATGGTGGCGCAGGTGGCGGCGCTGGACCCCGACACGGCGGCAAAGATCGTGCAACCAATCACGTTGGTATGCAGCAGGCGGCCCGGCAAGCCTTGCACCCACGGTGCCAGGCCCTTGAACATGTCTTGGCTCAGGCGGGTGCGAAACAAAATCTCGCCCATCCAGACAAACAGGGGCAGGGCGGTCAGCGTCCAACTGCTGGACGAGCCCCACACGGTGACGGCCATCGCATCACCTGCAGGCCTGGACGAGAAAAGCGTAACCGCCATCCAGGCCACTCCGGTCAGCGTGAGGCCCACCCAGACGCCGCTGCCCAATATCAGGAGCAACGACACCAGCAAGGCGGCGGTCATGGCGAAATCACTCATTGCGTAAAGGCTCCTCGCTGGTCGGCACGGTGCGTTGGCCCCGCAGCTCCAAAATCAGCTCGTCGATGAAGGCGATGGCCAAAATAACCGCACCCACCCCCATGGCGATTTGCGGAATCCACAGCGGCGTGGCATCGCTGCCGGTAGAGATATCGTTGAAGTTGCGCGACTGCCACGACAGGCGGCAGCAGTAGAACGCGAACAGCGAGGACAGCACGGTGGCAAACGCCAAGGCCCACACCTCCAGCGCCTTCTTCCAGCGCCCAGACAACGCTGCCAGCACCAACGTCACGCGGATGTGTTCCCCGCGCTTGAGCGTATGTGCCAATGCCAAAAAACCGCTGGCCGCCATCAGGTAGCCCGCATACGCATCGGTGCCCGGCACATAAAAGTGGAACTGCCGCCCACCAATGGACAGCAGCACCATGATGAGCAAACCGAATAAGCACAGCGCCGCCAGCGCGGCAGCGCCGTCATACAGTGCGTTCATTACCTTGCGCACCAATAATCCTGGCACGTGATTAAGGCTTGTTGTAGGCGTCGAGAACCGCTTTGCCCTCAGCACCGGATTTTTCCAGCCATTCCTTGACCATGGTGTCGCCGACCTTCTTCATGTCGGCTTTGAGCGCGGCCGATGGCACCACGATGTTCATGCCGTTGGCTTTGAGTTTGTCCATTGATTCGACATTGACACGCTTGCTGGCAGTCAGGCCACGGGCTTCAGCATCGGCTGCGGCTTTCAACACCACGGCTTGCGTGGGCTTGTCCAGCGCGTCGAACGCGGCCTTGTTGACGATGACCGCGTTCTTGGGCAGCCAGGCTTGCATGTCGTAGTAGTACTTCAGGTTTTCGTACAGCTTGCTGTCTACGCCCGAAGCGCCAGATGTCATGGTGGCCTCCACCACGCCGGTGGCAAAGGCTTGCGAGAGCTCTGCTGCCTGCACCGTGACGGGCTGCGCGCCCACCAGTTCAGCGATGCGGCTGGTGGCCGGGCTGTAGGCGCGCCATTTGATGCCTTTCAGGTCGGCCGCTGAATTAAGCGGCTTCTTGCTGTAAATACCTTGGGGCGGCCACGCTACGGCGTAGAGCAGATTCATGCCCTGCTCCGCCAGCTTTTTCTCCAGCGCAGGCTTCTGGGCTTTGTACAACTTGGTGGACTCGTCATAGCTGTCGGCCAAAAAAGGTAGGCCATCCACGCCAAAAATTTGCCACTCGTTCTGGAAATTCACCAACAAAATTTCACCCGCCTGGGCTTGCCCGCCCTGTACGGCGCGTTTGATCTCGGGTGCCTTGAACAACGCTGCATTGGCGTGCACGGTGATCTTGAGTTTGCCACCGCTGGCCTTGTCCACATCATTGGCAAACTGCTGCAGGTTTTCGGTGTGGAAGTTGGTAGCGGGGTAGGCGGCGGCCAAGTCCCACTTGGTTTGGGCAAAGGCAGTGCTAGCCATACCGAGTGTAAGTGCGGTGGCAGTGGCAGTCATGACAAACAGGCGACGTTTCATGGTTACTCCGTAAGTAAAAGTGGACAGGGCAGATGGCTGAATGTAGTTCGCAATCGGGCGTAGCATCTCGGTGTTTTCCCTAAACGTCAACAAATTGTTGATGAATTGTCGTTGAACTGCCTACAATCCGACCACGCAACATTGATGCCAACCCGGAGTACCCCATGGCCAAGAAACCGGCTTCTTCTGTGACGACAGCCCCTGCGGCTAAGTCTACGTCGCAGGCTCCCATCGTGTCGTCCGCACACCTGGTGTCGCCGCGCAGTTCGGAGATGAGCGAGTTCGAGTTTGGACTTATCGTGGCGGGCAATGCCTTTCATCGCTGGATCACGCACTGCATGAGTGCGGCGGGGCTCAAGGATTTAACGCCGCTGGACGTGTTGGTGCTGCACCATGTGACGCACCGTGCCCGCAATAAGCGCCTGGCCGACATTTGCTTCATCATGAATGTGGAAGACACCCACCTCATCAACTACGCGCTGAAAAAGCTGCAAAACCTGGGTGTGGTGGAATCAAGCAAGAATGGCAAGGACGTAACCTATTCCTCCACCGAGACGGGGCGCGGCTTTGTGGTGCGCTACCGCGAGATCCGCGAGTCTTGCTTGATAGACGCCCTGAACGCCGACGACGGCCTGAACCGCGACATTGGCGAACTCGCGCGCCTGTTGCGCCTGCTCTCTGGTATCTACGACCAAGCCGCGCGTTCGGCTGCATCGCTATGAACCCATCAACGACTTCCCGATGGCAATTCTGGATCGACCGCGGCGGTACCTTCACCGACGTGGTGGGGAAGCGCCCGGACGGCACATTGGTGACGCACAAGCTGCTCAGTGAGAACCCTGAACAGTATCGCGATGCAGCGGTTGCGGGCATACGCCACTTGCTGGGCCTCAAGCAGCATGAACCGGTAACCCCTGACTTGGTGGCCTGCGTGAAGATGGGCACCACGGTAGCCACCAACGCGCTGTTGGAGCGCCAGGGCGAGCCCACACTGTTGGTTACCACGCGCGGCTTTCGCGATGCGCTGCGCATTGCCTACCAAAACCGTCCGCGCATTTTTGACCGTAACATCCAGTTGCCTGAGCTGCTGTACAGCGCTGTGGTGGAGGCCCACGAGCGCATGGGTGCGCACGGCGATGTGATCCAGCCCTTGAACGAGGTGCTATTAAAAGAAGAGCTACTCACGCAATACGGACGAGGGCTACGCAGCATTGCGATTGTGTTCATGCACGGCTACCGCTACACCGCACATGAGCTGGCGGCCAAGCGTATTGCGCAGGAGATTGGCTTCACGCAGATCAGCACCTCGCATGAAACCAGCCCGATGATGAAGTTCGTCAGCCGGGGCGACACCACCGTGGTCGACGCCTACCTGTCGCCCATTCTGCGCCGCTATGTGGAGCAGGTGGCCGGGGAAATGCCAGGTGTCAAACTGTTCTTCATGCAGTCGTCCGGTGGTTTGACCGATGCGCATGCCTTCCAGGGCAAGGACGCTATTTTGAGCGGACCGGCCGGTGGCATTGTGGGCATGGCGCGCACAGCGGCTATCGCTGGGATCGAGAAGACGATTGGCTTCGACATGGGGGGCACATCTACCGACGTGTCCCACTACGCCGGTGAGTTCGAGCGCGAGTTCGAGACCCAGGTGGCCGGTGTTCGGATGCGTGCACCCATGATGAGCATCCACACCGTGGCGGCCGGTGGTGGCTCTTTGCTGGCCTTCGATGGTTCGCGCTTTCGCGTTGGGCCAGAGAGTGCGGGTGCCAATCCCGGCCCGGCCAGCTACCGCCGCGGCGGCGCGCTGGCGGTGACCGATGCGAACGTGATGTTGGGGAAGATTCAGCCACGCTATTTTCCCAAGGTGTTTGGCCCCCACGCCAATGAAGCCCTGAGCCTGGAGGCGGTGCAAGCCCAATTTGGTGTGTTAGCCGAAAAAACCCTACGCCCTGCTGAAGAAGTGGCAGAGGGTTTTATCAACATCGCCGTGCAGCAAATGGCCAACGCCATCAAGAAGATTTCGGTGGCACGCGGCTACGACGTGACCGGCTATACGCTGCAGTGCTTTGGCGGTGCCGGTGGGCAGCACGCCTGCCTGGTGGCGGACGCGCTGGGCATGACCCGTGTTTTTGTGCACCCACTGGCCGGTGTGCTCAGCGCCTACGGCATGGGGTTGGCCGACCAGACCGTGATCCGGGAGCAGGCGGTGGAGGTGAAGCTGCAGGTGGAAGCGCTGCCCGATATTGCGGCCCGCCTGGATGCGCTAGCGGCACAAGCCGAAGGTGAATTGCGGGGTCAACAGGTCAACCAAGGTGCCATCACCACCCACCGGCGTGTACACGTCCGCTATGAGGGCAGTGATTCTGCGTTGGTGGTGTCGTATCCGCAGGCCGCCAATGCAGAGACTACGGTCGCGTTGATCGTGGCTGCCTTTGAGGCTGCCTACCGCCAGCGTTTTGCGTTCCTTATGGAGGGCAAGGGCCTGATTGTGGAAGCCGTGTCGGTGGAAGCCGTCATTGCAGGAGACGCCCCCGAAGAGCCACGCCACGCCATGCATCCGCCACGCGACCTGCAGGCCAGTGGAGCCGTGCGCGAGAGGGTGCGCATGTACTCGGGCGGACAGTGGGTGCAAGCCGCTCTGGTGGTGCGCGAAGATCTGCGCCCGGGTGATGTCATTCCTGGCCCGGCCATCATCGCCGAGAAGAACGCGACCACCGTGGTAGAGCCCGGCTGGCAGGCAACGCTTACAGAATTTGACCATCTAGCCCTCGTCCGTATTGAAAAGCGTGCTATCAAATATGCAGTAGGCACGACGGTGGACCCGGTGCTGCTGGAGGTGTTCAACAACCTGTTCATGAACATCGCCGAGCAAATGGGCCTGCAATTGCAGAACACGGCCTACTCGGTCAACATCAAAGAGCGGCTGGACTTTAGCTGCGCGCTGTTCGACGCGACTGGCAACCTGATCGCCAACGCGCCGCATATTCCGGTGCACCTGGGCTCTATGGGCGAAAGCATCATGACCGTGGTGCGCGAGAACGCCAACACCATGCAACCCGGCGACGTCTATGTGTTGAACGACCCCTACCACGGTGGCACGCACTTGCCCGACATCACCGTCATCACGCCGGTGTACCTGGACGGAAAGACACTGAGCGCCGCCGGGCCGCCCCAAGGCGCGAGCGCCCCCTCGGGGGGCAGCGCAGTACGCGAAGCGACAAGCGTGGGGGCCATGTTCTACGTGGGTTCCAGAGGCCACCATGCTGACGTGGGTGGCACCACGCCGGGCTCCATGCCGCCGTTCTCCACGCGCATTGAAGAAGAGGGCGTGCAGATCAACAACTTCAAGCTGGTAGACCGTGGCGTGCTGCGCGAGGCGGAGATGGTGGCCTTGCTCAGCAGCGGCGAATTCCCGTCGCGCAATACGCAGCAAAACATGGCCGACCTGAATGCACAGATTGCGTCGAATGAAAAGGGGGTTCAAGAGTTGCGCAAGATGGTGGAGCATTTTGGCCTGGATGTTGTGCAAGCCTATATGCGACATGTGCAGGACAACGCCGAGGAGTCGGTGCGCCGCGTGATCACCCGACTGAAAGACGGCGCGTTTACGTTGCCGCTAGACAATGGCGCGCAGATCCAGGTGGCGATCCGTGTCAACGCGCAAGAGCGCAGCGCGGTGATCGACTTCACCGGCACCTCACCCCAGCAGATCAACAACTTCAACGCACCGACGGCGGTGTGCATGGCGGCGGTGCTGTATGTGTTCCGCACGTTGGTGGACGACGACATTCCGCTCAACGCCGGTTGCTTGAAGCCGCTGCAGGTCATCATCCCGCCAGGCTCCATGCTGAACCCCAACCCCCCGGCCTCGGTAGTAGCGGGCAATGTGGAAACGTCCAGTTGCATCACCAATGCGCTCTACGGCGCTTTGGGTGTGATGGCGGCCAGCCAGTGCACCATGAACAACTTCACGTTTGGCAATGCAAAGTACCAGTATTACGAGACCATTTCGGGTGGCTCAGGTGCAGGTGCGTTGACGAATATTGGCGGTGAAACCATTGGCGGCTTCAACGGCACCAGCGTGGTGCAGACCCATATGACCAACTCGCGCTTGACGGACCCCGAGATTTTTGAATTCCGCTTCCCGGTGCGCTTGGAGAGCTACGAGATCCGTGAAGGATCGGGCGGCAAGGGTCGATGGCACGGTGGCGACGGCGGTGTGCGCCGCGTGCGCTTTCTGGAGCCCATGACTGCCAGCATTTTGTCCAATGGCCGCGTCCACGGCGCCTTCGGCATGGCCGGTGGCGGGGCGGGGCAGGTGGGCATCAACCGCGTGGTGCGCGGGGATGGCACGGTGGAAGACTTGGGGCACATTGGCCAAGCCGAGATGGCTGCGGGCGATGTGTTCGAAATCCACACGCCGGGGGGCGGTGGGTTTGGTGAAAACCCCCGAAGCAATATCAATCCCCCTGCTTGCTCACCTCAAGTCGATTAAGGTCGAACCCCATGCGGGTCAACCGGCCCAATAATGCCTCATAGGCCGCAGGGTCTGCCTTTGAAACCCTGGACAGAATCCACAAATACTTTCGCTTGGGTTCACTGACAGCGACCAACTGATACGCCGGGTCAATGTCGATGACCCAGTAGTCACCCCACACCGCAGGGATGAATGACAGCCAGGCCGGCGCGAAACGGACCTGCAGTTTGGGCGAATTCTTTTCACCAATCTGGCGAGCAACCCCAACGGCTTGCGTCATTTCCCCGTTGGCTTGTCGGCAGCGGTTGATCACCTGCACTGTGCCATCTGGTTGAGCGTTGTATTGCGCCCTTGTATCTGAAACGCACTGTTTCTGGAATCGGTTTGGAAACTTGGCGAGCTCATACCAATTGCCCATATACCTGGCGACATCCAGGCTGGAAATCGGTGTCAAAACGGGTGGCGATGGCGTGGCCACGTCGGCGGCATGCGAAAAGGTTACGCTCAAAGCAAGGGCGATGGCTGCAAGTGTGTACTTCATTATTTTGGGCGCTTGAACGTGATTCAACATGCGCTTCCCCCAGTGTAGGGGCCTGCGCGGCTCCGCAATGTGCGCTGGTGCACATCATGGCAAATGGCTACCCAGGCACCAGCCGCGCGAGGGTTTACCGTTAACAACGTCGCGAAGCCCCCCTTCTGGCCGCATGGGTTCTTGTTGTGACTTAATATTCTAATTATGAACTATTTAGTTCACAACCGATAAGGAGACTTCATGATTCAACTTCGCACACTCTTGATCTCAAGCGTAATCGCAGCCACTCTGGGATTGACAGCTTGTGGCAGCGCCATGATGGGCAACACGACAGCCATTTCGGCCAAGCTCTCCAGTGCCAATGAAGTGCCGGCCAATAGCAGTGCTGGCACAGGCATGCTGGATGCCAGCTTCAACAAGGACACCAGCGTATTGACCTGGACCGTCAGCTATAGCGGAATGACCGGGCCGGTGACCGCCGGACACTTTCATGGCCCTGCAATGGCGGGGACCAATGCCGGTGTAGTGCAGGGATTCAGCGGCAGTATGGACAGTCCGATCAAAGGCTCAGCAACCTTGACGGCTGCACAAGCTGCTGACTTGTTGGCAGGCAAGTGGTACGTCAACCTGCACACCGCAGCCAATAAGGGCGGAGAAATCCGTGGACAAGCTACCGTCGCGAACTAAAGAATCTATCGGCTCGATGGGCTATTGGTGTCACATCAAGTTGGTCGTTTAAAAAAATGAGTTGCGACGGTGTTCGCGCAGGGCGTCGTGCACACTCGCTTCGACCATGTACTGCATGCGCCGGTAGCTAAAGTGCATTACAAAGTAGTCATTTTCCCCATACAGCCGCTCACAAACTGAACCTGGTGATGTCGGCTTCTCCACTTTCTATTCTCTATTCTGTCCTAAGGGTTGATCGCTCGCCGGAGTATTTCAATGGAATCAGTACGCAAATACGTAAGCCGGAACCTGTCACTTCATTTGAAAAGCCTAGATTGAGCTCCGCGCCAATCCGATCGGCAATGGTTTTTACAATGGCAAGCCCCAGCCCTGAGCCCACCTGATCGTTACCCAGTGTGCGATAAAAAGGGTCAAACACACGCAGACGTTCGTCCACTGCAATACCGGGGCCAGAATCCTTGATCTGCAGTGTGGCGCGGCCTGCGTGGACAGTCACCGACAGATCGACCTTGCCGCCTTCAGGTGTGTAGCGAATGGCGTTGTCGACCAGATTCTTGACGATTGCTATTAAATCCAACTCGCTCATGAATACCTGTGCATCGTGCGTGCCTTCCACGCCAATGTCGATGTGTTTGGCTTCGGCCAGTGGCAACAGGTCTTCCAGCACGCGGCGAAAGACGCCTTGCACCGAAATTTGAGTTTCGGGCACCACAGTAGTTGCCTGGGCTTTGGCCAGGGTCAGAAGTTGGTCCAGCAGGTTGCGACCGCGTTCAATACCCCGTTGTAGGGTGACAAGCCGTTCGCGGGCCTGTGCTGGCATTTCTGCTTCGGCCAGCCGCTCTGCTTGCAAGGACATGGCCGTCAAAGGGGAACGCAGCTCATGTGCCGCATCGGCCACAAAGCGACGCTGAGATTCCATAGACTGGTCAACACGGGTGAGCAAGCGATTGATCGCCACCACAAACGGCCGTACTTCGATGGGAAGGTGCTCTTCTGCTACCGGGTGCAGCGCTTGTTCTGATCGCTGATCGATTTCTGTGGAAAGGGTCGCAATGGGCCGGAACATCTTGCGAACCAGATTCGCCACGATCAGCAGCAGGATAGGCACCAGTATCAAAAACGGCATCAAGGTTCGTAATGCACTGTCGCGTGCAATTTCATCACGCACTCCCGTTTCTTGTGCCACGGCGATACGTTCACCCAAAGCGGTGGTTTTCACCAACACATGAAACGGTTCCCCCGCAAGGTCTAGCGTGTGCATGCCGTCGGCGAGCGTGGCCGGGATGGGCAACAGTGCGCCCGTATCGAGTTGCCCCGTCGCTTTCGCGCCGTCGGCCAGACGCTGAACGACGATACGGGATTCTTCATCGCCGTCTTGGGCCTTTTTGTTGTCCCCCGCGCGAACGGTTGGCAGGTGCTGCCGGTTAAACAGGGCCGCCACCTGGCGCAGCGTGTCGTCTTGCAACTCGTGTGCTTCGTCGAATGCCGCCATGAACGAGAAAATGCCCGCTACCACCGCCACCACCAGAATCACCAGCGACAGGGTGAGCGACAGCTTGAGCTGAATCGATGCGTTCAGGCGCTTTTTGAAACCATCCATCCCACCCCCCTGACATTTTTGATGGCGTCGCTGCCCAGTTTGCGCCGCAGCGCGTGGATCAAAAACTCGACCGCGTTGCTTTCAACTTCTTCTCCCCAGCCATAGATGCGGTCTTCCAGATCGCTGCGCGACAGAATCGCCCCCGGGCGCACCAGCAAGGCTTGCAAAAGCGCGAATTCCCGGTTGGAGAGTTGCAACGGTGCAGCGCCGTGGGCCACGACCTCGTGCGTGGCCGGGTCGAGAGACAGGACACCATTGCTCAGTACCGGTACCGCATGGCCACCTTTGCGCCGCAGCACGGCGCGCATGCGGGCCAGCAGTTCGGCCATTTCAAACGGTTTGAGCAGGTAGTCATCGGCCCCGCCATCTAGGCCGCGCAGCCGGTCATCCAGGCCATCGCGGGCGGTGATGATGAGCAGCGGCACCGGGTTGTCTTTGGCGCGGATACTGGCCAGCACCTCTAGCCCATCTTTGCCGGGCAGGCCCAGGTCGAGCAGTACCACGTCATAGTGTTGGCACGCTAGGGTGGTCAGGGCTGTTTGGCCGTTCTTCACCCAGTCGGTGGCGTAGCTGGCATCTTTCAATGCCCCCTGAATCGCCTCGCCAATCATGGTGTCGTCTTCGACCAGCAATACACGCATTACGTATCCCGTTCAAGTTTTGTTTTTTGCCCCACGGCGCCGCTCCACCAGCCACCACACCAGACCCAGAATCAGAAGAATCGACAAGCCCCACAGTTCATCTGCATCCACGGCCTTGAGCAAATGGATCAGCGCGTGACCGGCCCCGTAACCGACACTGGCAATGAGCGTCGCCCAAAGTAGCGCTCCCAGCCCATTGAGTAGAAAAAACCGAGGCCATGAAACGCTGCTCATACCAATGGCAATAGGCCCGGCGATGCGCAGTCCATACAAGAATCGGATGGACAAAATCAGCGGTAAGTGGTGGCGCTTCAGCAAGCCATTGACGCGGTCAGCACGTGGCTGCAGCGACGGGTATCGCGCCAGCAGCGTTGTGCCATACCGGCGCCCGATCAAAAAGTACATTTGGTCGCCCAGAAAGCTGGCGAGTGCGGCCACTGCAATCACCGCCGGCATGGCCAAATGGCCGCGAGCGGCCGCCGCTCCCGCGATGAGCAAAACGGATTCCCCTTCCAAAAAGGTGCCCACCGCCACGGCGACGTAGCCGTAGGATTGCACCCACTCTGCGATATTCATCCTTGGATTGTCTTTCGTTGACGATGGATGGCTCTGCCGCCCATTTATCCGTTGTGCAGGTTCAATGTACTGCTTTGGCCGCGCGTTGTTTGAACAGCAAGATGCTGCTCAGCATGAACGCCAAAAGCGCGGCTGATGCCCAATAGCGACTCAAGGCCAGTCCACCTGCGTTGAGCGGCTTGTCCAGAAAATCGCCCACCACAGCACCCAACGGCCGGGTCAGAATAAACGCAGCCCAGAACAGAATGGTGCGCGACATATTTGTCCAGAAATAAGCCGCCGCCACCACTGCCAACAGCGCACCGAACACCATCGCCCCACCGGTGTAACCGAGTCCAGCCGTGCCGGCTGTCCAATCCCCCAGCGCAGTACCCAAGGTCTGGGAGAACATGATCGTGACCCAGTAGAACATTTCGGCTTTGGGTGAACTGACGCTTCTGACCGATACCGTGCCGAGCGTGCGATGCCAGACGAACAGTGAGCCCAACAGCAGAGCCAACAGCAAGCTTGAGCCGCCAGCGTACCCGATGCCGAGGGAGCGATCCACGAAATCCGCCAGCGTAGTGCCGACGGTGGTGGTGGCAACAATCGTGGCCCAATAAAGTAGGGGTTTGAACGTTTCGGCTTTGATTTGTGCCATGACCGCCACTAGAAACACAGCGGCAAAAATGGCGGTGCCGACAAGGTACCCCAGGTTCATTGACATCGAGACCGCGTCGCCCCCAGTCTCGCCCAGCGTGGTGGCTGCGATTTTAATGATCCAGAAAATCAAGGTGACTTCGGGCACCTTGCTTAAGGTTTTTTGAGTTGAGTCGTTCATTTTGATTCGTGGTAACCGGTTAATTTTTGCGCGGATGCGAATTTGAAGGTGATGGTGGGTTATTCGACGGCTTGAACGTTTTTGGTGTTGCCCACGTTGAACTGCGCAACCGCCACCAGCAGCACGATCACCGTCAAGAACAAGGCGCTGGTCCACATGGCACCCATGCCCAGACCGCCGTAGGTTTTGGCCTGTGTCAGTAAGTCGCCCAGCGAGGCGCCTAAGGGGCGCGTCAGGATGTAGCCAATCCAGAAAGTCAGCACGGCGTTTGCGCCCAGGCGCCAGGCTGTGTAGGTGGCAGCAATCAAGGTGCTGAAAGCCACGAGGCCCCAGGTGAAGCCAAGGTGCAGCGCTTCAGTGGCCAGATCGCCAGCTGCCGTGCCCAGTGCGAACGTGCACAAAATGGCCAACCAGTAAAACAACTCTCGTCTGCACGTGAAGATCTCGTGGATGGACAGCGAGCGCTCCACCCCATACCAGACAGCGAAGATGGCGGCCAGCGCCACGGCGAACACCGAGGTGCTGAGGTAGAGGCTGACGCCCAGGCCATCGGTGAATAAGTCAGTAATTTGCGTGCCTACAATGCTCACCAGCACCACCGTGAGCCAATAAATCCAGGGCGTGTAGCGTTGTGTGCGCAACTGGACGAACAGGGCAGTTACCAGCAGTGCGGCCATGACCGCACGGGTGACATTTTGGCCCAGTCCTGCATCGACTGCCAGGTAATCAGCACCCGTCTCGCCCACCGTGGTGCACATGATCTTGATGACCCAAAACGCGAGGGTGACCGAAGGTACTTTATTCAACCAGTGGGTTGATTCGGGTATTTTGAGTGTGTTCATGGCCTGGTGCGTGCTTAGTCTTGTTCGTCGTGGTCGTCATCACGATCGGCCTTGTCCTCGGTGGACGAAATGACCGTGCCCTTGTCGGCATCAACCCTGACGTCGAAGACTTTGGCTCCGCTGACGACTTCCACGTCGTAAACCCACCCCTGTTTTGAGTTTTCAAACTCGGCCTGTGACGCTTTGCCATTGGCGTGTTGCTCAGCCACGGTGACGGCCTGTACTAACGAAATCTTCGCCTTGTTAATAGCTATGGCGTCGTTTTCCACACCGCCGTTGGCGGCATAGGCAATGGTGCCTGCTGCACCAATGGCAGCGGGCAATGGCTAAAAGGGAAAATTTGCTGTAGCGAGTCATAGAGTTCTCCAATAAACGCAGGAATTTGCGTATTGGTGAGACTAGGACGACAGACTTAGCTGATACTGAGCCGGTGAAATTACCGTCGTAGAGGATGGCTCAGGGCCTTAGCCCGTTGCAGCTTCCGGGTTTGGGGGCCGTCCCGACAAGTGCCACGTCAACGTTTGATCGCCAGCAGCAGAACACCCCCTGCCACCATCGCGATACCTGTCCACTCTTGCAGAGAAGGACGCTCCCCCAGGAAGGCGAAGGCAAAGATCGTCACCAGCACCAGACTGAGCTTGTCCACAGGTGCCACTTTGGACGCTTCCCCGATCTTGAGCGCACGGAAATAGCACACCCATGAAGCGCCTGTTGCAAGGCCGGACAGGGTCAGAAAAAGCCATGTTTTGCCGGAAAGCTCGAAGGGGTTGGACCATTTCCCCGCGTACACCACAAATAGCGACAGCACCACAATGATGATCGCAGTCCGGATCAAGGTGGCCAGGTCGGAATCGACTCCCTGAATCCCAATCTTGGCGAAGATGGCTGTCAAAGCGGCAAACACAGCCGAGAGAACCGCCCAATAAAACCAACTGGAAGAAGTTGCCATGGTCAGGCCCTTGTTTTCGTGAATGCCAAGCTGAACTTAATCTATCTGCAGCTTACTGTCGTTTGGCCCGGTCCAACAACCAATGGGCTATGACCAGCCAAAGGATTGCCCATGCACCACCAAATGACCAGCCTGCGATGACGTCAGTGGCCCAGTGCACACCCAAGCCAACCCGGCTCAGTCCTACCAAGGTACTCAGAAAGCCCGCTGCTGCCAAGATGTAGATCTTCTCACCAAGTTGGCCCCGGGTGTTGGCAATGACAACCCCGATCGTCAAGAAGACCAAGGCAGACATTGTCGAATGCCCACTCGGGAAGCTCATTCCCGATACGACGAATTCGGCATAGGACGGATCGGGACGCGCACGGCCAAAGAGTGCCTTAAAAAGACTGACCAGCAGGGTACCTGTGATGACTGACGTAGCGACCAATGCTGCGGTCACCCGAGACCTAAAAAATGCCTGATATCCCACGCAACCCAGTGTCAGTAGTGTGAGCACTACCGTACTTCCCACGCCGCTGAGGTCGCGCAAGACCTCTGCCAGCCAAAGATGATTGGTGCGCAGCTCCTTTGCGTACTGAACCACCAGCAAGTCAAAAGCCTGACTATCTCCTTCCGCAACTTCACTGCCAAAGTACGCGAAGACAACACCGAGTACTAGCGCAATCAGAATGAACAGGACTGAATTGAACGTGGTACTCCGGCGCCGTGTCAGTTGAGACGAAGCCGCTGCGTTGTGGCTGTGATGAAAACGGTCCATTGAATCCAAATTTGAATATTGAATTATGGGCGCTCACCAAGCGCTTTCACCACTGAGTGGCGCGGTGGTGGCACCAGCCTTAACGAACCTGATCGCGCTGGACTTTTTTGTATCAGAAATTAGCCTATAGCCCTCGTCGGAATTACGTTAGTCGCTATTAAATCGATAGTGACGTAATGCAGAACCCATATCAATGCGCCGCTGCCGCTGCGTTGGCTGCGCCGCCTGGCCCTTTGCCCGGCACGCTGCGCGCGGGGCGGGCCAGCCACACCAGTGGAATCAGACACAGGAAGATCAGCGATGACGCATAGAACACATCATTGGCGGCCAGCATATAGGCCTGTTGGTCCACCATGCGGTTGATCTGGGCCAGCGCGCCTTCAGGGCCCAAGCCGGCAGCACTCAGCCCGGCAATGGCACTGGTGGCGGTCTGGCTGCCTTGGTTAATCAACTCCGACAAATGGGCATGGTGCAGGGCCGCTCGGTCTTGCCAGACCGTAATGGCAATGGAGGTGCCAAACGAGCCACCCACCATACGCGCAAAGCTCGACAAGCCAGAGGCCGACGCAATCTTTTCTTGTGGCAGGCCACCCAGCGTGATAGAGATCAGTGGAATAAAAAGGAACGCCATGGCTATGCCCTGCACGATGGTGGGGATCATGATGGTGTCAAAGTCGGCCTGGGTGTTGAAGTTGGAGCGCATGTACAGCACCAACCCGAATACGGCGAAGGCGATAGTGGTGAGGGCGCGTGGGTCAAACTTAGCTATGTTCTTGCCAATTATTGGCGAAAGAATGATGGCAAACAGGCCCACCGGCGCCATCAACATGCCGGCCTGGGTCGAGGTGTAGCCCATAAACTGCTGCAGCCACAGCGGCAACAGCACCAGGTTGCCCAAGAACAAACTGTAAGCCACAGCCATGGCGAGGGTGCCGGTCCAGAAGTTGCGTAATTTGAGCAGGCGCAGCTCGACCACCGGGTGGTCGTCGGTTAGTTCCCAGGCAATGAAGAAGGCAAAACCAATCAGTGCCGTGATGCCCAGCGCCATCACCTGTGGCGAGTGAAACCAGTCCAGTTCCTTGCCCTTGTCCAGCATGATTTGCAGCGACCCCACGGCAATCACCAAGAGTGCCAGCCCCACCTTGTCGATGGGCAGCTGCTGGGTGGGCGTTTCGCGTTTGTGGAAGATGGACCAGGTGATAAAGGCGGCCACGATGCCGACCGGGATGTTGATGAAAAAAATCCAGCCCCAGTGCATATGGTCGGTGATCCAGCCGCCCAAAAGCGGACCTATCACCGGCGCCACCAGCGTGGTCATGGCCCACAACGCCATGGCCATGCCGGCCATGGCCGGCGGGTAGCTAGAGAGCAGCAGCGCCTGGGCCAACGGCATCATGGGTCCGGCCACAAAGCCCTGCATGGTGCGCATCGCAATCAGCGTGGTCATGTTGGGTGCCAGGCCGCACAACCATGAACTGATCACAAACAGCAGCACGCTGACGCAGAACAGGCGCACTTGCCCAAAACGTTGCGACAGCCAGCCGGTGAGTGGCAGCGCGATGGCATTGGCCACGCCAAAGCTGGTGATGACCCAGGTACCCTGGTTGGGGCTGACGCCCAGGTCACCGGCAATAGCGGGCAAGGACACGTTGGCAATGGACGAGTCCAGCACGTTCATGAATGTGGCAGCCGACAGGGCAATCGTGCCCCACATGCGGGCCGAGCCCTGCAGCGGTGCTGGGGGCGTATAAGGATCAGTGCTCATGGCAGGCGTGTGTTGGCGTTAGTGGGCGCTTTTAATGGCTGCACCAGCGTTGGCAGCAATCACCCGGTTGACCTCGGCACCGGCCTGGTCATCCAGAGCGGCATAGACCTGGGTCTGGGCGCTGGGTGTACTGCGGGGGGCATCGGCCAGGGTTTTGCCGCTTTGGTCGGTGACGTCTACCAGGGCTTCCATCGACAGACCCACGCGCAGTGGATTGGCTGCAACCTGTTGCGGGTCCAGCGCTACGCGCACGGGTACGCGCTGCACCACCTTGATCCAGTTTCCAGTGGCGTTTTGCGCCGGCAGCAGGGCAAATGCAGCACCGGTGCCAGCGCCCATGCCAGCGACCGTGCCTTTGTACTCAACCTTGTTGCCATACACGTCAGCGGTCAGCGTCACTGGCTGGCCAATGCGGATGTTGCGCAACTGGATTTCCTTGAAGTTGGCATCCACCCACAATTGGTTCAGGGGAATGATGGACATCAGCGGCGTACCAGCAGCCACGCGCTGGCCCAGTTGCACGGTGCGCTTGGCCACGTAGCCGTCCACCGGGGCGGGAAGGGCGGCACGGTGCAGGGCGAGGTAGGCCTCGCGCACCTTGGCGGCTGCAGCCATCACGCTGGGGTGGGATTCAATGCGGGTGCCTTCGGTCAAGGCCTGGTTGCTGGTGAGTTGCGCACGCGCAGTGACCACGCCAGCCTGGGCCGAAGCCAAAGCGTTTTGGGCGTTGGCCAGTTGCGACTGTGCATGGTTCAATTCTTCTTTGGACACCGCACCGTTGCCCACCAGGGATTGGCGGCGGTTCAAGTCGTCGGTGGCACGGCCAATTTCGGTCTGGGCCTTGGCGATGTCCGATTCGCGCACACCAATCTGGGCGCTCAACATGCCATTGTTGGCGTACAGGGTGCGCACCTGGCGCACGGCTTGACCCAGGTTGGCTTCGGCTTGATCCAAGGCCACTTTGGCGTCAGCGGGATCGAGTTGCACCAGGGGTGATCCGGCCTTGACGAAGTCGGTGTCATCGGCCAGGATGGCCGTGACCGTGCCGCCGATTTGGGGGGTTATCTGTATCACGTTGCCTTGTACGTAGGCGTTGTCGGTGCTCTCTTCATGGCGGCCGATATACCACTCGTAGCCACCCCAGGTCAGACCGATCAGCACGGCGATGCTGACCCCGGTAAGGGCCTTGCGGCGAGCGCCGTTGGAAGGCGTGGGCTGAATGGCGGCGGAGGTGTTGGTGGGTGCGTTCATGGTGTGACAGACGACGAGGGGTTTGAAGTAGAGAGGCTGGCGGTTGCTATGGCTTGTGCGGCATAACCGCCGCCCAATGCGCGAATGAGCTGAACCTGGGTATCCAGAGCGCGGGCTGCCAAGTCGATAGCGAGGCGGCGTTGAGCCAGCACGGCGGTTTCGGCACTCAAGACCTGCAGGTGGTTGCCCAGGCCGGCTTGGTAACGCTGGCGGGCGATGGAGTATGCCGTCTCGGCAAAGGACTGGGCTGCGGCCTGTTCGGCTTGCTGGCGGGTGATGGCCTGGCCAGAGGCCAGCTGGTCGGCTACGTCATGCACGGCCTCTATCACTAAGTGGTTGTAGGACTCAACAGCGGCATCCAGATCGGCGGTTTTGCCGCGCAGGTTGGCACGCAGACGACCCCCGTCAAACAGCGGCAGGCGGATGGCCGGGCCCACGCCCCACTGGTCGCTGCCGGACTGCAGCAGCTTGTCAAAACCGATGCTGGAGTAGCCAATAAATCCGACCAGGTTGATGTTGGGGTAGAACAAGGCTTTGGCACTGCCCACGTCGGCAGTGGCAGCTTCCACGCGGTAGCGTGCGGCGGCAATATCGGCGCGGCGACCCAGCAGGTCGAGTGGCATCGATGTTGCCGTTGCTACTGTTTTTATAGTTGCTTGCGTAGGTAGCACGAGGGCTAGAGGCCTATTTGGCTGTGCAGTCAGGGCCGCCAGGGCATTGCGGGCCAGGGCCTGCTGTTCTTTGAGTGCTTCAATTTGCAGGCGGGCGTCGGGCAGGGCGCTGTCGCTTTGCTGCAGTTCGAGTTGGGTGTCCAGACCGGCGTTCACGCGGTCTTGCACCAGTAGCCTGGACTGAGTGCGCTGCGCCAAGGTGCGTTCGGCTACATCCAACTGGGCCTGGATGCGAACCAAACCAAAGTAGCTGCGCGCGACGGAACTGGCCAACAACATGCGGGCGGCCTCTGCATCGGCCTGTGCTGCGCGCACCTGGCCCAGGGATGCGTCCAGCGCCGCGCGGTTTTTGCCGAAGAAGTCCAGCTCCCAACTGGCGCTGGCACGCAGGTCACCGGTGTTGAGAATGGCGCCACCCAGTGGCGGCGGGTAGATGCTGTTGGCGCTAAAGCGCTGGCGGGTCAGGTCGGTGCTGGCAGCTACCTGCGGCAGATCGGCACCATGAACTGCATCGCTGGCGGCTTGTACCCGTGCCAGGCGGGCTTGGGCTACGCCCAGGTTGGGGTTGTTGGCCAGGGCCTGCTCGACCAACTGGTTGAGCTGGGCATCACCAAATGCATGCCACCACTGGGGATCAATGGTGGGCGCTACATCTGGTTGTGCGGTTGCGTCAGCTTTCAGGCCCAGTGCGTCGGCATTGAGCGACTGGGCTTGGGGGGTGATGCCGGCGTAATTGGCGCAAGCGCCCAGGCTGGCCAAGACCACTGCCTGCAAAGCCCAGGCTGGCCAGCGGGAGGTGGATGGATAGGAGATTTCAGGCGGCATTGGGGCCTTTGGTGGGTTGGGCATTGGTGTTTTGGAGTTGGGCAGGGTGGATGGCGCGGGCGTTGGTCAGGATGCGCCGCAGCAAGTTCTTTAACAGTACGAATTCTTCTTCCGAGAAACCCGCCAAGTGGGCGTTTTGTACCCTGCTCAAAGCTTCCGGGATGACCTTGGCGGCTTGGTGCCCGGCGGCCGTTAGCGTGATGGTGACCACACGGCGGTCGGTGACCGAGCGCTCGCGCAGGCACAGGCCTTTCGCCTCCATGCGGTCCAGCGTGCGTGTCATGGCACCCGCATCGAGTTGGCATTCACGCGCCAGCTCGGCTGGGGTGGACGCCTGGCCCGTATAGAGCTTGAACAACGGAACCCACTGTGCATTGGTCAAGCCGGTATGGGCCAGTTGGCGCTCCACCTCCTGGCTCACCATGGTAAGGATCTGGCGCATCAGGTAGCCGGCGCTTTCTTCTGGCCGGTAGTCTTTGGCGCAATAGAAGGCGACTGCCGCGGGTGGGGCCGGGGTGCCTTCAGGAGAGGGGGCGCAATTCATGACGGCAAATATTATTTGCCTAGGCAATTGTTGTCAAGGCATGAATTGCAAACTTTTGGTAAACGGACACAAAAAAACCCGCCGAAGCGGGTTGTGTGAAGTGGAACGCGAAGCGCCTACTTCTTGGGAGCGCTGGCGGCGCCTTTGGCAGCGTCGGCCTTGGCCTTCTTAGCGTCTTCTTTGGCCTGCTTGGCCGCTTCTTTCTTGGCCTTGGCTTCTTCTGCCTTCTTGGCCTTTTCTTCAGCCTTGGCCTTCTTGGCGTCGTCAGTCTTCATTTTGGCTTCTGCCTTGGGGTCTTTCTTCTCTTCCTTGGCGGCAGGAGTCGGTGCAGCAACAGCGGGCTTGGCGGTCGCTGCTGCAGATGCGCTTTTGAAAGCTGCGCCGTTCACGGTCAGGCCTGCATTGGCAAAGTTGGCAGCATTGACGTCGCCCACGCCCTTGACGCGCTCAATGAAGTCATACCAGTCCTTGAAGTTGCCCTTCTTGCGCTCTTCAATGATCTTGGCGGAGATTGCTGGGCCAATGCCCTTGATACCGTCAAGCTCGGCTGAAGTGGCCTTGTTGACTTCAACGGCTGCGAAAGCGACCGCAGCATAGAGCATGGCGATAATCACCAGAATTTTTTTCAACATGTACTGTCCTTCTTGAGTGAAAAAATGATGCACCAGAAACTGATGCTCCTTCATAACGCCGTTTGGTATGCCGCGGTTGACTGCAATTACGTCTGGCTTGTAACGGATAAACCCTTTGCTGTTGCACTTAGCGCAGCGTCGACAGGGCCTGCACATAGCTGCGCACACCTTGTTGAACGGTGGCAAACACATGGTCGCAACCGGTGCTGCGCAAGCCGCTGAGGTCTGCCTGAGTATAGCTTTGGTACTTGCCGCGCAGGGCGTCCGGAAAGGCGATGTACTCAAGAAAGCCACCGGCTGCCGCCTGCGCCAGCGTGAGGCTGCTTTCGCCGCGTTGCTCGCGCAGCGTATTGACCACCGTGATGGCCACGTCATTGAAAGGCTGCGCCTGGCCAGTTCCCAGGTTGTAGATGCCGGATTCGGTCGGGTGGTCAAAGAACCACAGGTTGACGGCCACCACGTCGTCTATGTAAACGAAGTCGCGCATTTGTCCGCCAGCGGGGTAGCCGCCATATTCGCCAAACAATTTGACCTTGCCCTCGGCATGGAACTGGTTGAACTGGTGAAACGCCACACTGGCCATGCGACCCTTGTGCTGTTCATGCGGTCCATAGACGTTGAAGTAGCGAAAACCCACTACCTGGCTGGTTTTGCCGGCCTTGGTGCGGTGAAAGTCGTGACCGCACTCGCGGCGCATACGCTGGTCGAATAGCAGCTTGGAGTAGCCATAAACGTTGAGCGGCAATTCAAAGGCAGGGTCTTCGCGGAAGGTGCTGGAGCCGCCGTAAGTTGCGGCCGACGAGGCGTACAGCAAGCGCGCACCGCGCTTCTGGCAGGCGTGGAACAACTGGCACGACAACGTGTAGTTGTTATCCATCATGTAATGGCCGTCCTGCTCCATGGTGTCGCTGCACGCGCCTTCATGGAAGATGGCTTCGACCTGGCCGAACGATCCGTTGGAGAAGGCGTCGTAGAAGGTGTCGACGTCCACATAATCGGAAATTTGAAGGGCAGCGAGGTTGCGGAATTTGTCGCCTTGTTTGAGGTCGTCCACGGCAATGATGTCGTCAATGCCGCGTGCATTGAGGCCTTTGATGATATTGCTGCCAATGAAGCCGGCGGCGCCGGTGACTACGATGCGGGTCATGGTGATCCTCTTACCTTTCTAGCGCGATGCAAATAGTTCATCGTAGCTGACGGTGGCAGTACCAAACTTGCCCACCACAATGCTGGCAGCCTGGTTGGCTATCGGCACGGCGTCGCGCAGACTGATACCCGCTGCAACCAAGGCGGTCAGGGTGGCGATCACGGTGTCGCCAGCGCCCGTGACATCAAACACTTCGCGCGCTTGTGCGCTGACGTGCAGTTCACCTTCAGCATCGAACAGTGTCATGCCTTCTTCGCTGCGGGTTAGCAGCACAGCGTCCAGCTGAAGTTGCGTGCGCAAGTTGTGGACCTTGTTGCGCAGGGTGGCCTCGTCATTCCAGGCACCGATGACTTGCAGGAGTTCAGCGCGGTTGGGTGTGATAACGGTTGCGTTCTGGTAACGGGCGTAATCGTCCCCCTTGGGGTCCACCAGAATCGGTTTGCCAATGCCACGGGCGCGCGCAATCATGTCGGTGATATGCCCCAGGCCGCCTTTGCCGTAGTCGGAAAAAAGCACTGCGCCGTGCAGAGGCAACAAGTTCTCGAACGCAGCGGTTTGCGAGGCCAGCAATTCACTCTTGGGGGTGTTTTCAAAGTCCAGCCGCAGCAGCTGCTGTTGGCGCCCAATGATGCGCAACTTCACCGTGGTCTTGAGGTCTGCGTCGCGCCCGAAGTGAGGCTGAATGCCGGTTTGAGCCACCAGGGCTTCGAGCTTGTGGCTGGCTTCATCGTCACCCACTACAGTTAACAATGAGGCCTGCGCACCCAAGGTAACCACGTTGTACGCCACGTTGGCAGCTCCACCATTGCGCTCTTCCTCACGGGTAATGCGCACAACAGGGACGGGTGCCTCGGGCGAAATGCGGTCCACTGCACCGTACCAGTAGCGGTCCAGCATGACGTCGCCAACCACCAGCACCCGCGCGCGGGCCATTTGTTCTTTGGAAATTATCATAGTTCTTCTACTCTGCGCGCGGGATAACTGTCCCATGTCTGGCAACCGGGGCATTGCCAGAAGTGCTGTTTGGCCTCGAAGCCGCAGGCCGCGCAGCGATAGCGGGTCAGGGGTTTGACCGCTTGGTCCAGTGCGCGTTGCACTTGGGGATGAAATTGCTCGTGTTCCAGCTTTTCGCCGGCGATCCACTTGGCGGCGGCTACCAGTGAAGGTTCGCTCTCCAGATGATGTGCGTACCACTCGCGGGCGGTCGCACTGGGCGCTCCACTGGCTGCTTCCAGTGCCACGATGGCATCGAGCACATCCAGTGATGGAGTTTCTTCATAGACCGCCTTCAACCGCTCCAGCGCACCCGGGCCCTGGTCACAAGCCAAGGAGGACTCAACCAAGAGTGGGGCCAGCAATGCGATGGCGGCCGGAGCCGTTACCAAGGCCTGGGTCAACGTTTCATAGGCCTGTGCCGGCCGACCTTGGCGGATTTGCAAGCGCGCCAGATCGATGCGTGGGCGTGGGGCATCAGAAGCAATATGCATGGCCTGCGTGAGGTAGACCTGGGCCTGGGGCAGGTCGTCAGAGGCCATGCAACTGGCCGCTTGCTCACACAGGTAGTGGGACAGACGTCCCTTGAAGCTGCCTTGGCCGCCAGATTCGAGCTTGTGGGCAATCTGGGCCGCATGTTCCCAGTCGCGCGAGCGTTCGTAATTGGCCAGCAGGGCCAGACGGGCCGAGCCTTCAAAGCGTGTGCCTTCGAGTTTGAGCAGGGCTTCTTCGGCGCGGTCAAGCAGACCAGCCTTGAGGTAATCCTGTGCCAGTGCGTGTCGGGCCCGGTAGCGGTCATCCTGGCTCAAGTCGGCCCGCGACAGCAGGTGCTGGTGCACACGCACTGCGCGCTCGTATTCGCCACGGCGACGGAACAGGTTGCCTAGGGCGAAGTGCAGTTCGGTAGTGTCGGGGTCACTTTGCACGGCTTCGATGAAAGCGTCAATGGCCTGGTCTTGCTGCTCGTTGAGCAGAAAGTTCAGGCCCTTGAAGTAGGCTTTGGGCGCTTGGCGGTTCTCCATGCGCAACTGGCGCACATCGAATCGCGAAGCCATCCAGCCCAGGACAAAAACAATCGGCAGTGCCAGCAGTATCAGGCTGAGGTCAAATTCCATATGGTGGCTGTGAAGGCGGTGGCATGGTAGATGGCTTTTCGGCGCTGACGGTGACTTCGGTTGTTGTGCGGCGGGCCAGTGCAGCAGAACGGCGGTGGCTCCACCAGCGTGGCACCATGCCCAGCACGCCAATGACCAGGCCCAGGGCAAATGCACTCAAGACCACCAGAACCAGCGGGCCGGTCCACTGCTGGCCAAAGAAAAAGCGCACGGTGGCATCGTGCTGGTTGTTTAGCGCGAATGCAAAAAGGGTAAAAAAAATGGCTGCTTTAAGCATCCACTTAAAGAACCATGCAAGTTGTTTCATCAATCCCCCCGGTGGCTATGGATTCTAATGGCCACCGCGCGCCTTAGCGCTTGCTTTGCAACTCCAGTTCGGCGGTACGTTGGTCCACGGACTCCCGCAGGGCTTTGCCAGGTTTGAAATGGGGTACCCGCTTTTCGGGAATGGCCACGCTTTCACCGCTGCGGGGGTTGCGACCCATGCGGGGTGGGCGGTGGTTGATGGAAAAACTGCCAAAACCACGAATTTCGATACGGTGCCCTGCCACCAATGCGTCGTTCATAGCGTCCAAAATGGCCTTGACGGCAAATTCGGCATCGCGATGGGTGAGCTGGCCAAACCGGTTGGCGAGTTCTTCAACAAGGTCAGAGCGTGTCATGGGAGTCGTCGAATGGGTCTATCCATGAAAAAACGACCGGAGCCCCAACACATGCGTGGGGCAGCCGGCCGTTCATTCGGTACAACAGCTAGTGATTAGTTGTTGTTATCCAGCTTGGCGCGCAGCAGAGCGCCCAGGCTGGTGGTACCGGCGTTTTCGCGGGCAGAAGCTTGGCTCAGCGCAGCCATGGCTTCGCCTTGGTCAGCCATGTCCTTGGCCTTGATGGACAACTGGATGTTGCGGGTCTTGCGATCCACGTTCACCACCACAGCCGTTACTTCGTCGCCTTCTTTCAGAACGTTACGTGCGTCTTCAACACGGTCACGGCTGATTTCGGAAGCGCGCAGGTAACCGATGATGTCTTCACCCAGGTCGATTTCAGCGCCCTTGGCATCCACAGTCTTGACCTTACCGGTCACAACCTGGCCCTTGTCGTTGATCGACACGAAGGTGGTGAAAGGATCGGAATCCAACTGCTTGATACCCAGGGAGATGCGCTCGCGGTCCACGTCCACAGCCAAGACCAAAGCCTCAACTTCTTGACCCTTCTTGAATTCGCGCACGGCAGCTTCGCCGGTTTCGTTCCAGGACAGGTCAGACAAATGCACCAGACCGTCGATACCAGCAGCCAGACCGACGAACACGCCGAAGTCGGTGATGGATTTGATCGGGCCCTTCACGCGGTCGCCGCGCTTGGTGTTCTGAGCGAACTCTTGCCATGGGTTGGCCTTGCACTGCTTCATGCCCAGGGAGATACGACGCTTGTCTTCGTCGATTTCCAGAACCATGACTTCGACTTCGTCGCCCAGGGCAACGATCTTCGAAGGCGCAACGTTCTTGTTGGTCCAGTCCATTTCGGACACGTGGACCAAACCTTCGATGCCTGGCTCGAGTTCCACAAATGCGCCGTAGTCGGCGATGTTGGTGATCTTGCCGAACATGCGGGTCGACTGTGGGTAGCGGCGGTTCACGCCCATCCATGGATCGTCACCCATTTGCTTCAGACCCAGCGAGACACGGTTCTTTTCGGTGTCGAACTTCAGGATCTTGGCTGTGATTTCTTGACCAGCAGTCACCACTTCGGATGGGTGACGCACGCGACGCCATGCCATGTCGGTGATGTGCAGCAGGCCGTCGATACCGCCCAGGTCCACGAACGCACCGTATTCGGTGATGTTCTTGACCACGCCTTGGACCACAGAACCTTCTTTGAGGGTCTGCATCAGCTTGGCGCGCTCTTCGCCCATGGAGGCTTCGACCACAGCACGGCGTGACAACACAACGTTGTTGCGCTTGCGGTCCAGCTTGATGACCTTGAATTCCATGGTCTTGTTTTCGTACGGGGACAGATCCTTGGTAGGACGTGTGTCGACGAGCGAACCTGGCAGGAATGCGCGGATGCCGTTGACCAAAACGGTCAGGCCACCCTTGACCTTGCCGCTGGTGGTACCAGTGACAAACTCGCCGGATTCGAGAGATTTTTCCAGAGACATCCACGAAGCCAGACGCTTGGCGGTGTCACGGCTGACGATGGTGTCACCGTAACCGTTTTCCATGGCCACGATGGCGACGGAAACAAACTCACCTACTTGAACTTCGAGTTCACCCTTGTCGCTCTTGAATTCGGACAATGGAACATACGCTTCGGATTTCAGGCCGGCGTTCACAACGACGAAGTTGTGTTCGATACGAACGACTTCAGCGGTAACGACTTCACCAATACGGGTTTCCGAGCGTTTTTGTGACTCTTCAAATAGGTCTGCGAAAGATTCTGACATTTTTTTTGCAACCGAAGCTGCGGGGTTAAGTTGTTGAACCACACCACCAGTGCGCTGCTGCGCGAGAGGGGTAATGTGGACCTGACAAAAGCGGGCGCTTTTGTCTACCTGCCATCAGCCTTTCCAAACGACGGTTTAAAAAGGCTGCTTGCTTTGCCACCAGTCCAACACCAAATTTACCGATTCTTCAACCGACAAATCAGAGTTGTCCAGCAACTGGGCGTCTTCTGCGGGCTTCAAGGGTGCAACGGTTCGGAATGAATCCCGAGCGTCACGTGCCTCCAGGTCCGCGCGAAGAGATGGGAGTGTAATTGAAATCCCCTTAGAAATCAACTGCTTATAGCGCCGCTCGGCTCTGCGCTCAGCGCTAGCGGTGAGGAAAACCTTGAGCGGGGCGTCGGGAAAGATCACTGTGCCCATGTCGCGCCCATCGGCTACCAAGCCCGGCAATTGCCGAAAACTGTGTTGCAGGTCAATCAGGGCGGTGCGCACTTGGGGAAGCGCTGACACCGTGGAGGCGTTCATGCCCGCTTCTTCGGTGCGGATCGTGTCGCTGACGTCATCGCCGTCCAACAGTACCCGGCCATCCATGAAGCGGATGTGCAGGCCTGCGACCAGCTGGGCAATGGCGGCTTCACTGGCGGCATCCACCGTCAATCCAGCACGCAGGGCCGCCAAGGCGGTGATGCGGTACAGCGAGCCGGAGTCCAGAAAGTGGTAACCCAACTTTTGGGCCAGCACTGCGGCCAGCGTGCCCTTGCCAGATGCCGTGGGACCATCAACACAAATGACCGGAATGGACGCTTCCGGGCTCTGGCAGACCGAGAACAGCGCTTCGAAGTAGTCAGGAAAAGTTTTGGCCACGCATTTCGGGTCCTTAATTCGCACCGGAATACCGGCCGGGTTGAAAGCTGCCAGCGAGAAGCACATGGCGATGCGGTGGTCGTCGTAGGTATGGATCGTGCCGGCCTTCCAGTCGTGCACGCCAGCGGGCGGAGTGATCTGGATGAAGTCGGCGCCTTCCACCACGGTGGCACCCAGTTTGCTTAGCTCGGTGGCCATGGCTGCTATGCGGTCGGTCTCTTTGACACGCCAACTGGCGATGTTGCGCAAGGTGGTGGTGCCGTCGGCATACAGGGCCATCACAGCCAGCGTCATGGCGGCATCGGGAATGTGGTTGCAGTCCAGGTCGATCGCCTTGAGTGGCCAGACCCCACGTGACACCTGCAACCAGTTGGGGCCGCTCTCAATTGAGGCGCCCATCATCTGGGCGGCCTCCATGAAGCGGATGTCACCCTGGATGGAATCAGCCCCTACACCCAAAATCCTTATGGAATTCTGGCCGCTAGCCCTCGTCGCAATTGCACCAAGCGCTATAAAATAGCTAGCAGATGAGGCGTCGACTTCGACATGGATGTCGCCCGGCGATTGCAACTTGCAACCGGCGGGAATGGTGAAGCGCTGCCATCCGTCGCGTTGTATGTGCACGCCAAAGCGTGCGAGCAGGTTCAGGGTGATTTCGATGTAGGGGCGGGAAATTAGCTCGCCTACGACGTCAATGACGATGTCTTTACGGGCCACCAGAGGCAAGGCCATGAGCAGCGCGGTCAGGAACTGGCTGGACACATCACCACGGACCTGGATCGGAGTGTCGAGTTGCAGCGAAGACTTTCCAATGCGCAGTGGTGGGTAGCCGTCTTGCCCCAAGTAGTCGATATGGCAGCCCAGTTGGCGCAACGCGTCCACCAGGTCTCCGATGGGGCGCTCGTGCATGCGCGGGATGCCACTCAACTCAAAGTCGCCACCCAACACCGCCAGAGCTGCGGTCAGTGGGCGCATGGCGGTGCCGGCGTTACCCAGGAACAGCTTGGCTACCTTGGCGCTGAGTTGACCGTTCAGTCCATCCACTTGCACCTGCGCGCCGTCCTGGCGAATGCCGCAGCCCAATTGGCGCAGGGCGACCAGCATGACGCGGGTGTCGTCGGAATCCAATAGGTCATGGATGGTGGTGGTGCCTTGGCACAACGCGGCCAGTAGTAAAACCCGGTTAGAGATGCTCTTGGAGCCTGGAAGGGTGACGGTGCCGGCGGCGTGACCCAGTGGGGGAAGGTCCAGAAATTCGGTTGCGTACATCAGGGGTTGTGGCGGGAAGTCATGCTCCAGGAGCTTCGGGTGTTGCTGGCTTGTTCCAGCAGGCCTTCAAGTGCCTCGGTGTTTCCGCTGGAAATCATCAACTCCAGGGCATGCAGATTGCGTTGAAAAATCTTGGACTGAGCCAGTAACTCTTCGCGGTTGGAGACCAGAATGTCGCGCCAAATCTTGGGGTCACTGGCTGCAATGCGGGTGAAATCCCGAAAGCCTGGACCAGCCAGCGACAGGAAATCGTTCCCTTGAGGTTGACCGGAAATGGCATTCATCATGGCAAATGCAATCAGGTGCGGCAGGTGGCTAACCGCCGCAAATGCGGCGTCATGCTGTTCGGGCGCCATCTTCAGCACCCGGCAACCCAGGGCGGTCCACACGTCCACCGCCTTTTGCAGTTGTGCGGTCAGCGTGCGTTCAATCGGCGTGAGGATGACCTGACGCCCGGCGTACAGATCGGGGTCGGCGTTTTCGACGCCAGAGACTTCCTTGCCGGTGATGGGGTGGGCCGGTACGAACGAGCCAATGTGCTCGCGCAGGGCGCGTCTGCCAGCGTCAATCACTTCGCGCTTGGTGGAGCCCACGTCCATGAGCAGCATTTTGTCGGTGACAAGGTGTTTGATGGCCTTGAAGGTTGCCTCGGTGGCGGCAACTGGAACGGCAATCAGCACAATATCGGCACCCGAGACGGCCAGCAGGGCCGACGGCGCCTCGACGTCGATAACCCCCATCAGGCGCGCGCGTTCCGTGGTGCTGGGGGATTTGCTGTAACCGACGACGCGCTTGACCAGCCCGGCCCGCTTCAGGGCCAGAGCAAACGAGCCGCCCATCAAGCCGCATCCAATCAATCCGAGCTGTTCAAACATGGGTGTTCCTGTGGATGCCATCAATCGGCCAGCGGGTAGCTACCCAGCACCTTGTAAAAGGCACACAGGTTCTGCAGGTCTTTCAGGGCGGCCGCAATGTGCGGTTGCGAAGGGTGGCCTTGCAGGTCGATGTAGAAAAAGTACTCCCATTGACCAGAGCGCGCCGGGCGGGATTCAAAGCGGGTCATGGACACGCCATGTTCCTTCAGTGGAACCAGCATGTCGTGCACGGCGCCTGGCTTGTTGGGTACGGATAGCACCAGGCTTACGCAATCCCGGCCAGTGGCCTCGGGTGCAGGCATGGTGCTTGGCAGGCACACCACGACAAAGCGGGTGCGGTTGTAGGCGTCGTCCTGGATGGCATGCGATACGATGTGCAGGCCGAATTCGGAGCCTGCGCGTTCGCTGGCGATACCGGCCCAGTTGGGGTGGTCGGCCGCCAGGCGAGCGCCCTCGGCGTTGCTGGACACGGCACGCCGCTCAGCATTGGGCAGATGGGTGTTAAGCCATTGCTGGCACTGGGCCAATGCCTGCGGATGGGCCAGCACCACGTCAATACCCTCCAGGGAAGCGGTCGTGCGCAACAAATGGTGGCGTACCAGCAGACTGATTTCGCCAATGATGTGCAGGGGCGAGTGCAGCAACAGGTCCAAAGAGCGGGTTACCACGCCCTCGGTGTTGTTCTCTACCGGAATGACGCCAAATTCGGCCGCACCCGACGTGGTGGAGTGAAAAACCTCATCGAAATTGCCGCAAGGAATGTGCTGGATGCTGGATCCAAAGAAGCGCAACGAGGCTTCTTCGCTGAAGGTGCCTGCGGGCCCGAGATAGGCCACGCGCTGCGGCGCCTCCAGGGCGCGACAAGCCGACATGACTTCGCGCCAGATCTTGGCCACGCTGCCGCCTTTCAGCGGGCCGGCATTGGTCTGCTGCAAGTGGCTGATGACCTGAGCCTCGCGATCCGGGCGAAAGACTGCGGAGCCTTCGATGCGTTTGATTTCACCCACCTCATTGGCCAGGGCCGCCCGCTGGTTGAGCAGGTGCAGCAGTTCCTGATCAACCGAATCAATCCGGGTGCGAATTTCGGGGAGAGTTCTTGCCATGGGTTTAAGAAGCCTCTGTATCCGATGTGTTGTCGTCCGCGTTGTCTTCGCCTGCTGCGTTCGCATCGTTTTCCACAATGCGCTGCAGGCCGCTGAGCTTGGAGCCTTCGTCCAAGCCGATCAGGGTCACGCCTTGTGTAGCACGGCCCAATTCGCGGATTTCCGAGACCCGGGTGCGCACCAAAACGCCCTTGTCGGTGATCAGCATGATCTCGTCGTCCACATGCACCAACGTGGCGGCAACCACCTTGCCATTGCGCTCGCTTTGCTGGATGGCGATCATGCCCTTGGTACCACGACCGTGGCGCGTGTACTCGGTGATGCTGGTGCGTTTGCCGTAACCGTTTTCGGTCGCTGTGAGCACACTTTGTTGTTCGTCTTGTGCGACCAGCATAGCGATGACGCTTTGCCCATCGTCCAGCATCATGCCGCGCACGCCACGTGCGGTGCGCCCCAGCGGACGGACGTCGTCTTCGTCAAAACGAACCGCCTTACCGCCGTCGCTAAACAGCATCACGTCGTGTTTGCCATCGGTCAATGCGGCGCCCACCAAGAAGTCGCCATCGTCCAGATTGACTGCAATGATGCCGCCCTTGCGCGGATTGTTGAAATCGTCCAAAGCCGTCTTTTTGACCGTGCCCATGCTGGTGGCCATAAATACATATTGGTCGGCCGGGAAACTGCGCGCTTCGCCGGTTAGTGGCAACACAACGTTGATTTTTTCGCCTTCTTGCAGCGGGAACATATTGACGATGGGGCGACCGCGCGAGCCGCGCGAGCCTTGGGGTACTTCCCAAACCTTGAGCCAGTAGAGGCGTCCACGGTTGGAGAAACACAAAATGTAGTCGTGCGTGTTGGCCACAAACAACTGGTCCACCCAGTCGTCTTCTTTGGTGGCCGTGGCCTGTTTGCCACGACCGCCGCGCTTTTGTGCACGGTATTCACCCAAGGGCTGGCTTTTGATATAGCCGGTGTGGCTCATGGTAACCACCATGTCGGTGGGGGTAATCAGGTCTTCGGTGCTGAGGTCATGCGATGAATACTCAATCAGGCTTCGGCGTGCGCCCACCTTGGTCTGGCCAAATTCAGTTTTAACGGCGGTAAGCTCTTCGCTGATGATGGTGGATACGCGCTCGGGTTTGGACAGAATGTCCAAAAAGTCTTCGATCTCGCCCATCACCTCTTTGTATTCGGCCACGATCTTGTCCTGCTCCAGCCCGGTCAGGCGCTGCAGGCGCATTTGGAGAATTTCCTGGGCCTGGGTTTCGGACAGGCGGTACAAGCCATCCGCGCCCATGCCCAATTCTTTTTCCAGGCCATCTGGCCGGTAGTCGTCTGCATTGATAACGCCACCGTCTGTGCGGGTTCGGGTGAGCATTTCGCGCACCAACTTGCTGTCCCACGGACGGCTCATCAACTCGGCCTTGGCAACGGGCGGCGTAGGCGCGTTGCGGATCAAGGCTATGAATTCGTCAATATTGGCCAGCGCCACCGCCAGGCCTTCGAGCACATGACCGCGCTCGCGGGCTTTGCGCAGGTTGTAGATCGTGCGACGGGTGACAACCTCGCGGCGGTGCTCCAGAAACACCTCGATCAGGTCCTTCAGGTTGCACAACTTGGGCTGGCCGTTGACCAATGCCACCATGTTCATGCCAAACGTGTCTTGCAACTGGGTTTGCTTGTACAGGTTGTTGAGCACCACCTCGGGCACTTCGCCGCGCTTGAGCTCGATCACCAGGCGCATGCCGGACTTGTCGGACTCGTCCTGAATATGGCTGATGCCTTCTATCTTCTTCTCGTGCACCAGCTCTGCCATGCGCTCTTGCAGCGTTTTCTTGTTGCACTGATAAGGCAGCTCATCAACGATGATGGCCTGACGTTGACCTTTGTCAATGTCTTCAAAGTGGCACTTGGCCCGCATGACAACGCGGCCACGGCCGGTGCGGTAGCCGTCTTTCACACCACTGATGCCATAAATAATGCCCGCAGTGGGGAAATCCGGTGCCGGGATAATTTCCATCAATTCGTCCACACTGGCCTCGGGGTTGCGCAGCAAATGCAGGCAACCATCAACCACTTCGTTCAGGTTGTGTGGAGGAATGTTGGTAGCCATGCCCACGGCGATACCGGACGATCCATTAACCAATAAATTGGGAAACCGGGCGGGCATGACCAACGGTTCTTGCTCACTGCCATCGTAGTTGGGACCGAAATCCACTGTTTCTTTGTCCAGATCGGCCAGCAACTCGTGGGCGATTTTGGACATGCGGATTTCTGTATACCGCATGGCCGCTGCGTTGTCACCGTCGACCGAGCCGAAGTTGCCTTGTCCGTCCACCAACATATGGCGAAGGGAGAAGTCCTGTGCCATGCGCACAATGGTTTCATATACCGCGCTGTCGCCGTGGGGGTGGTATTTACCAATGACGTCACCGACGATACGGGCAGACTTCTTGTAGGCCCGGTTCCAGTCGTTGTTCAACTCGTGCATCGCAAACAGCACACGCCGATGCACAGGCTTCAAACCGTCGCGCGCATCGGGAAGGGCGCGCCCCACAATCACGCTCATGGCGTAATCAAGGTAGCTCCGGCGCATTTCCTCTTCAAGACTGATGGGCAGGGTTTCTTTGGCGAACTGGGTCATGGAATGAATGCCTAGGCGGTGTCAGGGACAACCGGGGATTCTACGACCCTGCAGCTGTCGCATGTTGGCAACAGTCGGCGCTTTAGTCGGACCCACATTGGGTTTCAAGCCAATTGGCGCAAGAAAACGGCATTTGGCTATGGCACAATGGTGTGAACGTCGCAATATGTGGCGTCCTCAAATTATTCGCAGCGAAGCTGCAGTTTGTTACGCAAAAGGAAAATCATGAAACAATTGAATCGAGTAGCAATCGCCCTCGCTGCTGCAGCGCTTGCAACGGTTGCCGGTGCTCAAGAAATCCACAACTGGAGAAGCACCGCTGGTGACGTCTGGAAGAATTCCGTGGGCCAATGCTGGCGCGATTCCAGCTGGACACCTGCTACCGCCGCTCCCGGCTGCGATGGCGCAATTGTTCCACCGGAACCGGCTCCCGCTCCCGTAGTGGCGCCAGCACCGGCTCCCGCTCCCGTAGTTGCACCAAAGCCAGCTCCCGCAGTCGCCCAGAAGGTAACTTATGCTGCTGACGCATTCTTTGACTTCGACAAGGCTGTTTTGAAGCCCGAAGGCAAGGCCAAGCTCGACGACCTGGTCGGCAAGGTCAAGGGCATCAACCTGGAAGTGATCATTGCCGTGGGTCATACTGACTCCATCGGTACCGATGCATACAACCAGAAGCTGTCGGTAAGGCGTTCGGAAGCTGTCAAGGCCTATTTGGAGTCAAAGGGCATCGAAAAGAGCCGCGTGTACACCGAAGGCAAGGGCGAGAAGCAGCCTGTTGCTGACAACAAGACCAAGGAAGGTCGCGCCAAGAACCGTCGCGTTGAAATCGAAGTAGTGGGTACCCGCTCTTCCAACTAATTCGACTGGTTTAGCCAATCTCCCAAAAAACCCGCTTCGGCGGGTTTTTTGTTGCCCGTCGAAAGCCGCGATAATTGCAGCATGAGCACTATTTTGAATGCAGATCCGGCCGAACTGGCCAAATTTTCCGAATTGGCCCATCGCTGGTGGGATATGGACAGCGAGTTTCGTCCGCTGCACATGATCAACCCGCTGCGGCTGGATTGGATCCAATCCCTTTGTCCCATTGCCGGCTTGCGTGCGTTGGATGTAGGTTGCGGCGGCGGTATCTTGGCGGATTCAATGGCGCGCAAGGGGGCCGACGTGACTGGGATTGATCTCTCCACCAAGGCGCTCAAAGTAGCCCAGTTGCACGCCCTCGAAGCCGAGACCCCGCGCATTGCCTATCGCGAAATCAGTGCGGAAGCCCTGGCTGCGGAGGCGCCAGGCAGCTTTGACGTGGTCACCTGCATGGAAATGCTGGAGCATGTGCCCGACCCCGCTTCCGTTGTGCGGGCGTGTTCAGACCTTGTCAAACCAGGCGGTTGGGTTTTCTTTTCGACCCTGAACCGTAACCCCAAGTCCTTTTTGTTTGCGATATTGGGCGCGGAATACATCCTGAACCTGTTGCCGCGCGGCACCCACGAGTACGCCAAGATGATCCGTCCCAGCGAACTGGCCAGCTATTGCCGCCAAGCGGAACTGGATGTGCAGCAGACCAGCGGCATGGAATACAACCCGCTGACCAAGCGCTATTCCATGAGTGCTGACACGGGTGTTAACTACCTGTTTGCCACGCGAAAGCCTATATAGATATGTCGGGTGTGATTTTCGAGGGCATTGCCGCCGTCCTGTTTGACCTGGACGGTACGTTGATTGATAGTGCGCCTGACTTGGGTGCGGCGGCTGACCAAATGCGTCTGAACCGTGGTTTACCGTCGCTTCCTCTGGATCTGTACCGCCCAATGGCCGGCGCCGGTGCGCGGGGCATGCTGGGCGTGGCTTTCGATATGCGTGTGGATGATCCCGGTTATGAGTTGATGCGGGAGGAGTTTTTTGTTAATTACTCCCGTTGCATGACCCAGCGCACCTCGGTTTTCAATGGTGTTCCTGAGTTAATCGCCGAGCTAAACCAGCGCCAATTGTTGTGGGGTGTCGTTACCAATAAGTCCTCCCGCTTTACCGACCCCCTGACGACCGCCATGCCCCTGTTTGCCAGCGCACGGGCAATCGTGAGCGGCGATACGACTCCGCACCCCAAACCGCACCCAGCGCCACTGCTGGAAGCGGCGAGCCGCCTGGGGGTTGCTGCCAGCCAATGCCTGTACGTGGGTGATGATGAGCGGGACGTGGTGGCGGGACTGGCGGCTGGCATGCAAACCGTGGCGGCAACCTACGGATATCTTGGTAACAAGACCGAAGTCCGCGCCTGGGGAGCCCATGCTGAGATAAATTCTCCGTTGGCCCTATTGCAATTGCTGGCAAACGCCTAAAATAGAGGTTCTGGGGCTGCACTGGTTTCGACGTGGGTTCGGACGCGGCGCAGGGCATGTCGAGGTTCTGTCACCTCGTAAAACAGCAGAAAAAAACTAACTGCAAACGACGAACGTTTCGCACTCGCCGCTTAATTGCGCGTGAGCCTCACAACAGCAAGCCGATAGGCTGGGCAAGGGTGGTCAGATCGCAAGGTCAGTCCGTCCAGGCTGTGGGGTAATTTCATTCGGCTGGGTCTGCCTTGGGTAACTTAGGGTGGATCAAGAAAATAGGTTGCTGGCGTCTTGCATAGCGTGCCACTGCGCGATGCAAGGAGCGAGATCCAAATCAGACGGCTACACATGTAGAACTGCTCGAAAAAGGCTTGCGGACGGGGGTTCAAATCCCCCCAGCTCCACCATACCCCTGTTTAAAGGCCGCTAAGGATAACCACTTAGCGGCCTTTTTCTTTGAAAAATCAATGACTTACGCGGTAGTGAGCATTAAGGAGTCTGGGCATTTGGAGTCAGTTATGCGCTCCATGCACATGCCCTGCGCGGCTTCGTGACGGCGTCGCATGGCGTGAGACTTCAGTCAGTTCGTTGAGGATTCCACAATGCTCGGCGTCCTGTGCTCGCTTGCAAGCCAAGCGCAGACCTTTGAGCTGTGTTTCCAGTGAGCGCAATTCATTGATGCGCTCGGCCACATGGCCAATGTGCGCATCGAGCAACTCGTTGACCTCGCCGCAGTTCTCGGTCGGCGCGTCCTTGAACTTCAAAAGCACCCGAATTTCATCGAGTGTCATATCCAGCCCCCGACAATGGCGGATGAAGGACAGCCGCTCGGCATGGGTATCGCCATACACCCGGTAGTTGGATTCGCTGCGCGCAGGCTCGGGAAGCAAACCTTGTCGTTCGTAATACCGAATGGTTTCTATCTGCGTGTTCGCCTTTGCTGCCAATTCGCCAATCTTCATGAAATCTCCTTGTGATCTCGATTTGTATACGCGACAGCATGCCCACAAAAAGGCTTGACTCTGTAGCAACTATAGGGTTTTTAATCACTGTAACGCATTGCGAAACAAATTTGAGGCCTATTCATGGAATCCGACAACACCCCACCAACAAAAGACTCCAACCTTTGCTGTGGTCACAATCATGCGCACATTCAACCAGTCGAGCAAACTCCAACGGAGCCGGCGAAGTCTGGCGTTGCGCTCTTTCGCATTCCGACGATGGACTGCGCCGCAGAGGAAGCGGAAATTCGACATGCCCTTGCCAAGCTTCCTGGACTGCGCAGCCTGAGTTTCCAACTTGGCGCGCGCACGATTGCTATCGATGCGCCCAGCGAGTCCCTGCCCGAAGCATTGGCAGCTATTCGCAAGGCGGGATTTAAGCCAACACCTTTGACTAACGAAGGCGCAGGGCTCCAAGACGACCATGGCCATGGTCACCACGAACATGCCAATACTCATTTTCACAGCGAATCGGCTTGGATGCCGCAAGGCGCACTGCGTTACGCCTTGGCGTTGGTGCTTGCGTTCTCAGCAGAATCGATCGCATTCTTTGCTCCAGCAACTTTGACCACAAGCCTTGCGGGTATGGCTGTGGCGGCAATGGCGATTGCCTTGTCTGGCCTCTCTACCTATGTAAAAGGCATCGCTGCGTTGCGTAATGCCCGCCTCAACATCAATGCTTTGATGACGGTTGCTGTAACAGGGGCATTTCTCATCGGTCAGTGGCCAGAGGCCGCCATGGTCATGGCCCTCTATGCCATCGCGGAGTTGATCGAAGCACGTTCCGTCGATAAAGCCCGAAACGCCATAAAGGGTTTGCTCGATCTCACACCCGAAGAGGCCCAGACGCGCAACGCGGACGGCACATGGGCCAGAACGCATGTCAAAAATATCGCCATGGGTGCAATCGTTCGCGTCAAGCCTGGTGAGCGTGTTCCGCTGGATGCCGTAATCGTCGTGGGTGAAACGGCCGTGGATCAATCATCGGTAACCGGTGAAAGCATTCCGGTGGACAAGAGCATAGGTGACCCCGTTTTTGCGGGGACCATCAATCGTACGTCCAGCTTCGAGGCCGAAGTGACGGCGATTGCGGGCGACACGATGCTTGCGCGAATCATCCATGCCGTGGAGCAAGCGCAAGGTTCACGCGCTCCGACCCAGCAATTCGTTGATGCGTTTGCCGCCATCTACACCCCTGCGGTTTTCGTTCTCGCATTGGCGGTGGCGGCGCTAGGCCCGTGGCTGCTGGATTGGACGTTTGTTCAGGCTATCTATAGGGCCCTTGTCCTGTTGGTGATTGCTTGTCCCTGTGCCTTGGTGATTTCGACTCCGGTTACCGTGGTGAGTGGGCTGGCCACCGCTGCGCGCAGGGGCATCCTCATAAAAGGTGGGGTCCACTTGGAGAATGCACGCAAAATCAAAGCGATCGCGTTGGACAAGACCGGCACCATTACGTCAGGTAAACCCAAGCTCGTAGCCACTGAGATACTGGACACTGCGCATCCTGAACAGCAAGTTTTCCATTGGGCCGCCGATATGGCTGCGCATTCGGATCATCCCGTATCGCAAGCCATTGCTCTCGGGCTCGATGGTTACCAGTGCGATGGTGATCTGGATAGTTTCACCGCATTGCCGGGCCGCGGCATCCAGGCGCAGGCCCATGGCACCGCACTCGTCCTGGGCAACCATCGGCTCATTGAAGAGATGGGTATCTGTAGCCCGGAGATCGAAGCGCGACTGGCTGTGTACGAGCATGAAGGCCGGACTATCACCATGCTTGCCAGCCCCGAGAAGGTCATTGCCCTGTTTGCGGTGGCCGACACTATCAAGGATTCCTCTCGCGAAGCCGTCGCCGATCTGAATGCACTGGGCGTTTCAGTCTCCATGCTAACGGGCGACAACGCAGCCACCGCAAAAGCCATTGGAACCCAGGCAGGCATCGCCGATGCGCGCGGAGATATGTTGCCCGATGACAAGTTTGCCGCCATAGAAGCGTTGCGAACAAGCCATGGCTGCGTCGCCATGGTGGGCGACGGTATCAATGACGCTCCTGCGCTGGCGCGTGCTGATATTGGTTTCGCGATGGGTGGAGCCGGTACAGACATCGCGATGGAAGCCGCAGACATTGTCATCATGAACGATGATTTGCGCCGCATCCCTGAAACTATCCGTCTTTCGCGCAAGACCCACTCGGTTTTGACGCAAAACATCGTGATAGCGCTGGCGGTCAAGGCTGCGTTTCTCGGGATGGCCATTTTTGGCGAGGCCAGCATGTGGATGGCTGTTTTTGCCGACATGGGCGCAAGTTTGATTGTTGTATTTAACGGCTTGCGATTGATGCGGTCTGGCAACTAAACGTGTGCGAGTCAATGTTGGCGTGACCAACCGCCACCCGGCCCATTGCCACTACTCCATTCCCACCGGTTCCCAGCGGCCATTGTCGTAGCGCGTCAACCGTGCTGCATCAAATCGCCACAGGTGCATCCAGCCGTTGTCGATTAGTTGACGCACCACTGCGTGTTGTTGAATAACGCGCTCAATCGCCTGGCTGGGTGCGTCGATGATCACGGTCAAACGCAGCGGTTCATGCACCCAACGTTCGCCATCATGCAAGGACTGTTTGGACAAACCGATGCGCAGGTCGCCCCCATTGCCTTCGAATACGCCGATGTGGCCACCCACTACGTTATGCAAAACCTTGTTGCCGCTGCCCAGATGCACCGGGTCACAGCTTGACGCGTGGTATTGCCAATTGATCCAGTGCGTGACCAGCATCGGTGCGGTCATCAGCAATTCGAGCACGCTGCCATCAACGTCCTGATCGGCGTCGTAGTCATGTAGAAAACTGCGCCCGTCCAGCACCACGCCGTGGCTGCGGTGTCGGGGCGCGATGATGAAGGCGGCATTGCCTGCCAGCCCCCACTCAGGTCGGGTCTGCGCACCATCGTTCGCGCGGCGACGCAACTGGGTAAGCAGGTCATCCTGTACTGCGCGTGGGTTAAGTCCCAAGCTGGGAGCACGCTCGCGGCGAACCTGATCGCCGGCACGGGTAAAGGCCGTTTCCACCTGCTCCCAACGCACGCGTGCATCAGGGGTCAACAGATCAAGATCAAATCCTTCGATTTCATCCGTTGTGGTGTTGTGCAAGGCAGCGACGAACGCCGTTTTGGCTGGAATGTTGACGCCACTGGACAGTAAACCGTGGCGCACGGCGGGTTCATTGAGCAATTGCGCCAGCGCGCGCGCGTTGACTTCGCCGGTTTGGCCACAGCAGGCACCGCAATCGAGTGCAGCGGCCTGCGCATTGTTGTTGCTCTGACTGCCATGCCCCACCAGCAATACCAGTGGCGCAAGCTGCCTATCCAGACCCATGGCGTGTAGTACGCGTACGGCCAAAGCAACTTTTGCATCGATATCCATTCCAGTCAGGCCCGGACGACACATTGGCCGGTAGCGAGGCGGCAGGCCAGCCAAATCATCGGACATGCGCGCACGCGTTGTGGGTTTTAACCAGTGGGCAAGCTTGCTGACATATCCCACACCAGCGGCTTCGACAAAGGAGAAGGCTGAAGTGGGCCACCGACTGGCAGAACGCCATTGCTCTGTCCAGGCAAATCGCCGCTGCCGGGCATGACGGGCAGCATTGTTCAACTCGGTTTGATTGGTACCACTATCGGTGCCAGCGATACGTATGTTGTCTGTTACCTCAATCGTTGGTGCCAGCAGACCTGGCAATTGAGGGCGCCGAGCTGTAGTGGCCAGCGGTGTGTAAGCCACCGGTAGACCGAAGAATCCGGCAAAGCCGATGGTCTGAATGGCCGGCCAAACCGCTTCGAGTGCGCGGCGCAATGGCTCACTGCGCACATCAATGCAAAAGGCCGCCTGTACTTCGACAGCCTGCGCTGCGCTGACAACCGACCCGGCACCGGGTGCGATTGTGAGCTTACCTGCCAATTGGCGCTGATAGCCTGCTTCGAGCGCGACTTGCCAGACCTCATCAACGACCAGCATCTCTTGCACTTGCGTCAGTCGCTCAGCCGCGTGACGCCAATGCGCCTGCAAGGCGTTGAATGCTGTTCGGGTGACTGATTCATCCTTGCATTCCAGCAAAATTGCGCCCCAGGCAAGGCGAATAGCCAACAAGTCGCGCAAGTGCGGGTCGGTACGCCCTTCTTGCCCTGCTTGCCAGCCTAGGTAGGCACACCAGGATGCCCAACCATTCACTGTCAGCAGTACGGCTTCCAAATAATCTGCCCACGCTGGTTCGGGTAGTCCCAAGCGCTGCAACGCCCAGCGCTCGGCATCTTGCCGGGTAGCTGGCAATGCATTGAGCCACTTGCCCAGATCTGGCACGCCCATCAGTACGCCGATGCCATGGTCGTGCGTCAAGGTGTCACGCCAGAACGCATACAAGCCCGCACCCCGTGCCGGCTGCCAATCGGCCTGGTTTTCATCGAAGTACGACGCGCAGGTTTGACTGACCTGATGGGTGATTGCCTGCCGCCACGAGAGCCGGGTGTGCCGAGCAAGATCGTTATCCAGTACATCAATCAGAAGCGGCAGGCGCGAAACGTTCGCTGTGGTCGATAACGCGTCGATGCATTGCGCTGCGCTCAGCGCTTGCGCCTGAGCAGCGGGCAGTACGCTCAATGCGTAGTGCAAGTCCTGCGGTTTGATACGTCCTTCGCGCCAGGCTTGCTGCACATAGCTTCGGGAGGGGAAAACACGAATATCACCCAGAACGGCCATGCGGGCTGCTACCTCGCGCACTGGGCGACCAATCCGACACCAATGTGGATTTACCGCTATCGCGCGATCCAGTGGCCACGCAGGGGCGATCGACTGACAGGCTTGCTCGCAGGCGGCTTCAATTTCTTCGAGCAGCGGTTCTTTGACCACAGCCGTCTCGGCGTTGGGAAATTCAAAGCACGTTAGCGTTTCTAAGCTGGTATTCATGGGGTTTTCCTTTGGGGGCCGGAAGTAACCGTCCAGCGTGTTGGCCAGAGTGCCAATGCCAGACGGGTGACAAGCTCATCGATATAAAAGCCTGCATAACTCCAGCGGCGCAAACCGGTTAAGGCATACGGTCGCATTTGCAAAGTAATCAGGCACAGGTATAGGGTGGCCATGCCCAGCAAGGCAAAAAGGCCGGCAGGTTGATTTGGGCTGTCGCGTAACCCCAGCGGCAGTGTGTGCGCCACCACTGTGGCCCCCGTTAGGGCTGCAACGATGCTCAATCCAGCGAGCGTGTGCGACCATCCCGCGTTACCCTCGGCATGGCGCAACGCCGGAATCCAGAGCAAGGGCGCCCAGGCCAAAGCCAGTACACCACTCCACCACCAAGGCCAGACCGCTGCCGTGGTAAGGACTTGAACCAGTACCAAGACCAGCAGTGCTGCCAACGGGGCGGCAATCAGGCTGAACGTGGAAGGTACTGCGGTGGTGCGCATTCTTTGCAGCTTGCTGATTTGTACGGCCGAAGATGCTGCAAGGAAAGCGTGCGCCTTGTAGAGCGAATGTCCGATCAGATGCAGCGCGGCCAAGGTGTAGAGGCCCAGGCCGCATTCAAGCAGCATGAAGCCCATTTGTGCCACGGTGGACCATGCCAGGCGAACCTTGATGCTGATGCGGGTGAGCATCACCAAGCCTGCAAACATGGCGGTGCCCAGTCCGAATGCAATGAGTATCCAGCGTGACAGGGTTGCAGCTTCCAGAAGTGGGGCGAACCGGATGAGCACATAACCACCGAGGTTGACCACACCGGCATGCAGCAGCGCGGATACCGGCGTGGGTGCCTCCATCACCTGGATCAGCCAGCCATGCACTGGCAGCAGAGCGGTGCGCAAAATTACCGCAAAGACCACGCACACGGCACTCAGCTGCAACGCCACGGAAGCGCCATGACGTTCCAGGTGTTGCCAAAGAACAGAAAGCGAGCCGCTACCGACTTCATGCCACGCCAATGCGGCAGCCATCAGGAGCAAGATGTTTGCCAAACGATCAGCAACACGCTTCTTGTGTGCGGCCAGCAACGCAAATGGGCGATCTGGGTAGAAGCAGAGCAATGGCCGCAGAGCCGCGCCAACCAAGGCCCAAGCGGCAATCAAGACCAACCAGTGGTTAGCCAAAAGGAGCAGGTGCACAGCAGCCAGTACCCCCGCCAGCGCAGAGATATAGCGGGATTGACCGGGCTCACCCTGTAAATAGCGCGATGAGAAAGCGCCGATGGTGGTGCCCAAGAGTTGCACCAGTACCGCAAGCCAAGTGCCCAATAAAACTGCATCTGGTGCTGACGTGTTCGATGCCAACTGCCAAAGTAGTGAAGCCAGCGCACACAGCAACGCAGCTGCCGACAGCCAGCCAAACCGCTTCCAAAGCTCGGGCTCGCGTGTTTGCTCAACCTTGGCCGCGAGCACGGCTGTTGCCATTAGGGCAGCTGGTGCTAGCGCGCAAAGTGAAAGAAATAAGCCCAATCGATCCATACCGCGCACTCCCTAAATGAATGGGTGCAATGGTGCTTGGCTCAGATCATTCTGTAAAATACATTGATTAGATCGATTTAATAGTTTTAACAGAATGATAAATCTCGAACAGCTGAACTTTCACCACCTGTTTTACTTTTGGCGTGTCGCCAAGATCGGGCACCTTACCCGTGCCGCGCAGGAGGTTCACACGTCGCAGTCTGCGCTGTCCGCTCAGATCAAGCAGCTTGAAGAGCGACTGGGCGAGCCACTGTTTGAACGCGAAGGTAAACGCCTTGTACTCACCGCTACAGGCAGACTGGCGTTTTCGTATGCGGAAGACATTTTTGGTTTGGGACAGGAAATGCTGGGGAGGCTACAAGGCCGCAGCGAGGGAATGATCCGATTGCGGGTTGGCAGCGTTTCCACCTTGTCCAGGAACTATCAGGAAAACTGGATTCGGCCTCTGTTGGTGGATCAATCCGTTGTTTTGACCCTGGAGTCAGGCTTGTTGGAGGGGCTGCTGGAACGGCTGCTGCAGCACCAACTCGACGTGGTGCTGGCCAACGAAACCGTACCGGCTGAATCGAGTCGCCCCTTGCATTGCCGCTTTTTGGGTAGCCAGGCAATCGCATTGGTTGGCCCTGCAGGCGCATGGAAGGGTCGCACACTGCGTATTCCAGAAGATCTGGACGGTGTCGAGATCGCTTTGCCAGGGCCACGGCATGCACTGCGAGCCCAGTTCGATGCTTTGTGCATTACGGCCAGTGTGAAGCCGCGACTGCGCGCTGAAGTAGATGACATGGCCATGCTGCGTCTGATCGCGCGGGACAGTGGTTGGCTCACTGTTCTGCCCGAGGTGGTGGTACAGGACGAGTTGCGTTCAGGCAGCCTATTGAAGGTGGGCCAATTGACGGAAATGCAGGAAAATTTTTATGCGATCACAACGCCCAACCGCCATCGCATCGAGCGGCTTGAAGCCCTTTTGGCTGGCGCATCACTTTCTCCGGCACAAGCAACCCACGGGGCACTCAATGGGGAAAGCGGCGATCTGAAAAAGACAAGTTCCTAAATGCTGGGGCAAATAACTTAAACTTGCCGCCACTATTGGAAGCGTGGATTTGAACCCAGGTCCGCACACCACCCTTTCCGGTGCAAAAGGCCTTCAAGTAGAAGTACTTGGAGGCCTTTTTGCATTGTTGTTTTAATTGATACCCCTTAACCGGCGCCACGCATGGGCGCTGTAGTTCTACCCATGGAATTTGTCACCTTTCTGATTGATTTTGTCCTGCACGTAGACAAATACCTGGAAGCCTTTGTGCAGACCTACGGCCTTTGGGTTTACGGCCTGCTGTTTTTGGTGATTTTTGTGGAAACCGGCGTCGTGGTCATGCCATTCCTGCCGGGTGATTCCCTGCTTTTTGTGGTGGGCGCTATGTGTGGCGTGGGGTTGATGAGCTATCCCCTGTCGGTGGGGCTTTTGCTGGCAGCCGCCATTTTGGGCAACCAGTCCAACTACGCCATTGGCCGGCGTATCGGGCCGCGTGTGTTCCAGTGGGACAACTCTCGCTTCTTCAACAAGAACGCCTTTGACCAGGCCCATGCGTTCTATGAGCGCTACGGTGGCATCACGATTGTGGCGGCGCGTTTTATGCCGTTCTTGCGCACGTTTGCGCCCTTTGTGGCCGGTGTGGCCCAGATGACGCGAACGCGCTTTGCCTTGTACGACCTGTTGGGCGGCACGTTGTGGGTGGGTGGGATCATCACGGTTGGGTACTTTTTCGGCAACTTCCCCTGGGTCAAGCTGCATCTGGACAAAATCATCTGGGCCATGATCCTGGTCCCTGGACTGGTCATTCTGTGGGGCGCCTGGCGTAGTCGTTCACGCGGCGCAGGGACTAACTCCTGATCCGGTTGCGCGCCAGCGGCGGGTTTTTGGAGAAGTAGCGCTCAATCCCGCGCATCAGCGCATCGGCCAGCTGGTTCAAAAACTCTGCACTATTGAGTTTGGCCTCTTCCCGTGGGTTGCTGATAAAGGCGGCCTCAACCAGCACGCTGGGAATATCGGGGGCCTTGAGCACCGCAAAGGCGGCCTGTTCCACTTTGGCCTTGTGCAGCTTGCCGACGCGGCCGATTTCGCCCAGCAGGGAGCCGCCGAGCTTGAGGCTGTCGTTAATCTGGGCGGTGGTGCTCATGTCCAACAGGGCGCGTTGCACGGTGGCGTCTTTGGTCTGGACGTTGAGCCCGCCAATGAGGTCGGCCTTGTTCTCCTTGGCGGCCATCCAGCGCGCTGCGCTACTCGATGCTCCGCCCTGGCTCAACGCAAACACGCTGGCGCCTTGCGGGTCGGGGGTAAAAAAAGCGTCGGCGTGCAGGCTCACAAACAAGTCGGCCTGAACCCGGCGCGCCTTTTGTACCCGCACCTGCAGTGGCACAAAAAAATCGGCGTCGCGTGTCAGGTAGGCACGCATGGTGTTGCCGTTAACGCTGGTGGCATTGATGCGCTCGCGCATCAGATGGGCCAGGCGCAACACCACGTCCTTCTCGCGCGTGCCACCCGGGCCAACCGCACCGGGGTCTTCACCGCCATGGCCAGGGTCCAGGGCGATGATGATCAGGCGGTCGGTTGCGGCAGGTGGCGGTACATCGGTTTTGCCAGAAAGCTTAGTGCCATTCTGGCCACTAGCCCTCGTCGGATCTACGTAAGGCGCTCCTGATTTCGTAGCGTTAATGGAGTTGGATGCAACCGCAACCGAGGCCGATTTTTGACTGTGCTGAACGATCAGTTCGCCCAGCGGATCAGCGCTTGCCGTAGTGGGCTGGGGCCCACTGGCAGCTTGCGGCGCAGGAGTCGGAGTTGCCGGGCTGCCCGGAAAGCGCTCCGCAATCAGCGCTTCCAGAGGGTCGATTTCGTTCACCGGATACAGGTCCATCACCAACCGGTTCTGGTAGGCAGCCACTGGCGCGAGTGAAAACACCTGGGGCCGGATGGGCAGCTTCAGGTCCACCACCAGCCGCACCACCGTGGGCGAGAATTGGCCGACCCGGATGCCGGCAATGTTGGGGTCGTCGGCCCGCAACTTGGCCACCAGCTCTTTGAGCGCTGGATTAAGGGTGATGCCCTCCAGGTCCACAGCCAAGCGCGGCGGACTGGGCACAAAGATGGGTTTGGCGACCAGCGCGCCGTCCGATTCAATCGTGATGCGGGTGTATTCGGGTGCCGGCCAGATACGCACCGTAAGAATGGTTGCGCCCCGGGCCAGCTCCGCCAGTCCCAGCGTCAGGACCACGCTGCCGGTTTGCAAAAGGGTGCGGCGTTTCAAGGCTAGTGTTCCTGCTGATTGATGGCTTGCAGCAGTACCGCGCCAGTGGGTGTATTCGCGCGCAGGGTGACTTGGCGGGCTGCTTCGCCCAGGGTGTGCAGTGTCAAGTCAATGTCGGCCATGGGCAGAAAGGTAGCAGCTTTTTCGGGCCACTCTGCCAACTTGAGTCCGGGGCTGGCAAAGATGTCACGAAAACCCGCGTCTTCCCACTCGCGCGGGTCGGCAAAGCGGTAAAAGTCAAAATGCCACACATTCAGCGCCGGCAGTTCATACGGCTCCACTACTGCATAGGTAGGGCTTTTGATGCGACCTTGCACGCCCAATGCCTGCAACAGATGGCGCACCAGCGTGGTCTTGCCCGCGCCCAGGTCGCCGTGCAGGGCAATGAAGGCATTGGCCAACGCAGGCTGTGCCGCCAGCGCCACGGCGTATGCGTGAGTAGCCGCCTCGTCGCGCCAGCGCAAGGTTTTTACAATAGGGTCGTGACAATCAACAGCACTCAAATCGATGGCAACCAATGGGTTTCTCAAGTACAGGCCTGGGCCCTGGAACTTGGATTCTCCCAAATTGGCGTGGCCAGTGTGGATTTATCGTCAGCAGAGGCCGGATTGCTGGCCTGGCTGGAGCAGGGCTTCCATGGCGACATGGCCTATATGGCCAACCATGGACTCAAGCGCGCACGCCCGGCCGAGCTGGTGCCCGGCACCCTGAGCGTGATCACGGTCCGCATGAATTACCTGCCGCGTGACACGCCCGATGGCTGGCAGACGGTGGAGTGGGTGCGCCTGGACCACCCCACCGAAGGTATTGTCTCGGTCTACGCACGGGGGCGCGACTACCACAAGGTTTTGCGCAGCCGCCTGCAAAAATTGAGCGACCGCATTGCACAGGCCATAGGCCCGTTTGGCCACCGCGTGTTCACCGATTCCGCACCCGTGCTGGAAGCCGAACTGGCCGCACGCAGCGGGCAGGGCTGGCGCGGCAAGCACACGCTGCTGCTCAACCGCGACGCCGGTTCGCTGTTCTTTTTGGGCGAAATTTATGTGGATGTGCCCTTGCCGGTAAGCGAACCGGTGCAAGAGCACTGTGGCACCTGCAATGCGTGCATTGAGGTGTGCCCCACGCAGGCCATTGTGGCGCCGCATCGGCTGGATGCACGGCGTTGCATTTCTTACCTGACCATTGAACACGCCGGCGCCATTCCGTTGGAGCTGCGTGCGCCGATAGGCAACCGCATCTACGGCTGTGACGATTGCCAATTGGTCTGCCCCTGGAACAAGTTTGCCCAGCGCAGCCCCTTGCCCGACTTTGATCCGCGCGAGGGTTTGAGTGGCCAGCAGTTGGTAGCGCTGTTTGAGTGGACCGAGGCTGAGTTTTTGCAGCGCACCGAAGGCAGTCCTATTCGGCGTATCGGTCACGAGCGCTGGCAGCGCAACATTGCGGTGGCACTGGGAAATGCATTGCGTGCGGGGGCCGATGTGGGGCCGTTTTTGCAGCAGCATGTGGAGCATCCCAGTGGGTTGGTGCGGGAGCATGTGCTGTGGGCGTTGGCGCAGGGGCGATGAGATTCGGTGTCTTGCCTTGGCTGTGATATGTCAGTTGCTTCGATGTGTGGCAGAGCAGAAATGGCCTGGTCAGCAATGTGTAATTCAGGGCAGGAGCCGGCACGGAGTCGACCCCATGCAGCTCTTTCATAGCAGGCATTGGCTTTGATTGGCCAGGATATGCGACAGGTTCATACAATGGTTGTCATGCAAAAGTACCCAGCAATGTTGCCAAGAATTGATCGTTCATGCTGGTTAGCCGGTTGCCCGTGGTACCGTCAAAACCAGCCCGCCAGTTTATTTCGTCGTCTAGCTTGGGAATGTCAAGATAGGCGCTCGGCTATATTAAGTTGAACTAAACCGCTACGCGGTGGCTAGTGCACGGTGCGCCGCCACTGCATTTGTGTTTCGGGGCTACTTGCATAGACGGGCCTTGAGGTAAAGCCTTGGAGTTGGGGAATGTTCCCCGGCTTTGAGGAGAAACCGCATGACACCCTTACGTCAACGCATGCTCGACGCCATGACCGTGCGCGGCCTGGCTGAACGGACCAAGGAGTGCTACACCGATGCCGTCGCCCGAATGGCACGCCACTACCACCGCAGTCCCGACTTGTTGAGCCCGCCTGAGATCGAGGCCTACCTGCTGCACCTGGTCAAGGACCGCAAGCTCTCCTACAGCAGCGTCAACCACGCTGCCAGCGCCAGCCGCTTCCTGTTTGAGACCGTGCTGGGGCGCGCCAGCGACATCGTCCACCTGCGCCCGCCCATGGCCCGTGTGCCACAGAAGCAGCCCGAGTTGCTCGCGCGCCAAGAGGTCACGCACCTGTTTGCCTGCTGCTCGCATCCGGTTTACCGAACCGTGTTGCAAACCATCTATGCGGCCGGTCTGCGTATCTCCGAAGCCTGCGCACTGCGCGTGGATGACATCGACAGCGCGCCAGATCGCATGTGCGTGCGGGTTACGGCCGGCAAAGGCGGTGCCGACCGCTACAGCATCCTCAGTCCAAGCCTGTTGGCGTTGCTGCGCCAATACAGCCAAACCTATGCTCCGCAGCGCAACCCAGGTCGCTGGCTGTTTGCCAACGCCAATGGCACGACGTGCGTCAACATCGAAGCCGTGCAACGCGCCTACCAAGCGGCCCGACACTGCGCCGGCATCGTCAAGCATGGTGGCACCCATACCCTGCGCCACTGCTTTGCCACCCACTTGCTCGAAGGTGGCGTGGACCTGTACACCATCAGCCGCCTCTTGGGCCACGGCCACATCAGCACCACCAGCCGTTATCTGCACCTCATCAGCCCGCAGTTCAAACCACCCAAAGACGTGGACCCATTGGACCTGCTGGCGGGCCTGCCCAAGACCTGAAACGATCACGGCAAGGCTGAGCGCGTGGCCACCCTGGCCGATGTGCTGCGCCAGCATGGTGCGGCACATCTGGTAAAGCACACCCTGTCCACACCCCAGGCCAAGGCCTGGCGCGGCATCGTCGCGTGCAGGACGGCGGCACTGGGGGGCCAGCAGCTGGCCTGTGAGACTTGTGGCCACAGCCACTGGCAATACCACTCCTGCCGCAATCGACACTGCCCGCAGTGCGGATCGCGTGCCAAGGACGCCTGGCTGCAGGGGCGTCTAGCGGATGTGTTGAATGTGCCCTATGCCCACTTGGTGTTCACGCTGCCGCACAGCCTCAATGCCCTGTACCAGTACCACCCGCGCTGGGTCATCGACACCCTGTTTGCCAGCACCGCCCAAACACTGTCTGAGTTCGCGGCCAATGCGCGTTGGATGGGGGTTGGTGGTGGCACCCCGGCCTTCAGCCTGGTACTGCACACCTGGACCCAGGACTTGCGGTTGCACATCCATGTGCATGCGGTGATGGCCTGCGGTGTGCTGGTGCAAGATGATCAGGGTCAAGGCCGCTGGCACACGCCGATCCGAAAGCCCGACTTTCTGTTCCCGGTGCAGGCCCTGTCCAAGGTGTTTCGGGGCAAGTTTCTGGCAGCCTTGGGCCGGGCCATCAAAGTACAGACATCGCCAATGATCCGCAGGGCGGTGCCATGGCCTGGGCACAACGCCAAAGAGATCTATACCGCCACGACTGGGTGGTGTATGCCAAGACGCCGTTGGGTGGTCCAGCACAAACGCTGGAGTACCTCAGCCGCTACACACACCGCACGGCCATTGGCAACGAGCGCATCAAGGCGCTCACGCACAGTGAAGTGGTATTTACCGTCAGAGCGGATGACCAAGGGGGTAAGCGCACAGAACATTTACCCGGCTGTGAATTCATACGGCGCTACTTGTTGCACGTCTTGCCCACCGGTATCAAGCGGATTCGCCACTACGGAGTTCTGGCCAGTGCATGCAAGACGGACAAGCTCAAGCTCGCAAGGCTGGCACTACAGATGCCCAGCACCAACCCGCTGGCCCAAGAGTCGGCACAGGCGTTCATGGCGAGGGTGGCCAGGATTGAGACTATGCAGTGTCCGTGCTGCAAGGCGGGCACACTCAAGGTGGTGGCAACGCTGCCAGGGTACACACAGTTGCCGACACCGGGTAGCAGTGTGGCGGGGCAACCCAGGGGCCACCGTGAGGTGCACCAGGTGATGCCAAGGGATCAAGAAATTCGCACCACGTCCAGTGGTGTCTGAGGCAGTGTTGCGCCGCACGCTGGCTGGCAACTGCGTGCAGAACAATACCCGAGCGATCCAGCGAAAGAGCAGTGCCCAGCCCCGCAATGTAGGCAATCCGCGCACGGCGCAACGACACTGGGCTGGGTCATAATCTATTGACACAAGCGGGGATTGGTTCAAACCCCCTATTGCCCAGAACACACGCCACCGTCTCGCAGGCGGTTCAGTCCAACATGGTTTATCTGCCGCGAATGACGTCCTCGCTTTGTGCCAGCTTTGTGGCGCGGCGGATAAACGCTGATTGTTAGACGCGGAGGAAGCCATGCGCGATCTTTCACAAGCAATCACCTACTTCAGCATCGTCTTCGCCGCAGGCTTCGCACTGGCGTTCATTCGCATACCGTTTCTCGTGCCTCACTACGGCGTCAGGACGGCCGAGCTCATGGAGATGCCCGTCATGCTTCTGGTGATTGGGCTTAGCTCTCGTTGGATTCAACAGCGCAATCCTCACCTTTCAAGCACGCACCTCCTGGCAATCGGTGGCAATGCGTTCTTGCTCATGATCGTGGCTGAGCTCGGCGTTGCGGTTGCTACGTCTGACCTTTCCCCAGCCAGCTACGTCTTAGCCAAGGATCCTGTGTCAGGAGCTGTTTACTTTTTGAACCTAGTGTTCTTCGCACTTGCGCCGTGGCTTTGGTCGCTCAGGAGCCGCGTCTAACTATTCGTATATGGACTCCCCCACAAGTTCAAGAAACTAATCGATAGTTTGGCTGTCTGGGAAGCGCCTGCAGTCGTATATCCGGCATCTGGTGTGGACTCTGCTTTGGTCCGTGCCGACATGGAATCTGCGTCACCGATGCGCCAATCGTTACAAACGGCTGCAAATGAGCCGGAAGAGTTATCGGCGTCTATCGGTGTGGGGTGAACCCGGTTGGCCATGATGGTCGATCAATCTCGTCGCAACGCGTGATGGGTGTTCAGTTTCTTCTTGGTGACGGCTGTTTTGGATATTTTCGGTCTACGCTGGCATCACAAAGCTCTCCCTATTGATCTTCTTGTTCAGCCTGGCACTCTCGCCAAACGGCTCCTTGTCCCGCAGCGTGGCATAACAAATCCGTGCCAACTTATTGGCCAGTGCACAAGCCGCCTTGTTGTGGTTGCTTCGACTCTGCACATCCAATGCCCAGCGGCGCACGCCACACACCTCGCGCCCGGCGTCCTGCGCCACCTTGGACGCACGCAGCACGCTCCTGGCCCCGTGGGTCAGCAACATGCGCAAGTAGCGATCCCCCTTCTTGGAGATACGCCCCAGATGGCGGCTACTGCCCGAGCTGTACTCCTTGGGCGTCAGACCAAACCAGCTGGAAAAATGCCGCGCATCCTTGAAATGGCTCACATCGCCAGAAGTCGCTGCCACCAAGGCAGTGGCCGTGAGCAGCCCGATACCCGGAATCGACAGCAACGTCGTGCAAGCCGGACTGAGCTTGGCAATGGCAGCCAGTTCACGCTCCAGCTGCGCAATGCGGGCTTCGAGCAGTCGAATTTCTTCAATCAGCAGTTTGGCTGTGCCACGAATCAAATCCGGCACTGCCGTATTGGGGTCAGCCAGCACGCGGCTGATTGCTTCCACGCCCGTGCGTGCACCCACAGGGATGGCAATGCCAAACTCACGGCAGAAGCTACGCAATGCATTGATGCGGGAAGTGCGTGTGCCCATCCACAAGGAACGTATGCGGTGCATACCTTGCAGCGCTTGTTGTTCGACGGACTTCACCCGCACGGGACGCATGTCAGACGCGCGCGCCGCTTCCAGAAGTGCGGCAGCATCGACCGCGTCGGTCTTGTTGCGCTTGACGTAGGCGCGGATGTACTGGGCGGGCAGCAGGCGAACCTCGATACCCAGGCCATTGAGCCAGCGCGCCCAGTGGTGGGCTGAGCCGCAGCCTTCCATGATGACCAGGTTTACTTCCCGGTTGAGAAACCAACGCTCGAACTGGGTGCGCGTCAGGCGCTGGGTTTCAATAATCTTCCAGTGTTCATCAGCCACAGCAAGTTGAAAGACGGACTTTGCAAGATCGACGGCAACGGTAGTAGCATTCATGTCGGACTCCTTACGTTGAAAGACCTGATCCCCATGCCCATGACGACCAGTGCGCCACTGTTGCGCAAAAAGACGGGGGAGTCCATCCCATCATTCAAGCCGACACCGCTTCGTAGCTTCACCTTTGCGCCTGCGCTACGCTAGCGCAAAGCTTTCGCCACTGCGCGGCGCGGCTTAACTCAGGTGTTAAACCGCTGAAAATGCGTCATTGACGCACCTACGTTCTGTATATACACTTGTGACATGGAGTTCACTTGGTCAGAAGCGAAGCGTGCCACAAATATCAAAGCCCACGGGCTTGATTTCATTGACGCGCAAAGCGTGTTCGAAGGCATGACTTACACCTTTGAAGATGATCGTTTCTCCTACGGAGAGCAACGCTTTGTCACGCTGGGCTTGCTCGCCGGAATTACAGTCTCAGTCGTGCATACGGAGAATGAACATGAAATCCGCATCATCTCGTTCCGCAAAGCCACCAAGCGCGAGTCGCAAATCTACTTCGATGCAATCCAAAACTGATTGGGCTCGCCTCAAGGCCGACGACGGCATGGCAAACCCAGAGCACCCAGAAACTACCGTAAAGCACATTGTTCGCGGCATTGTTCGTCGCGGGCTTCAGCCCCTGCCATCAAAGGCATCCATTTCACTGCGCGTGGATCAGGATGTTTTGGAATGGTTTAAAGCACAAGGCGCTGGTTACCAGACCAGAATCAACACCGTCCTGCGGGCATTTCGTGATGCATCGGTTTAATTGGTCGGCCCACATGGACACGCAACATGAAGTTGCCGCTGCGCGGCGTATGTCGCGTGCCAGTGGCCTCCAACGTTAAGTCCCAAAGCGATCCTCGCTCCACCTCGATAAAATGCGCTACAGCCGCTCACACATCTGGAACTTCGTTGACTCCGCGCCGACACTGAAGGTCACCTGCCCACGGTGTAACAATCCCGGGGAATTCAGGCTCGCCTGGGACGGTGAGCGATTCCTCTTCGGTTTTGGATGGACCTGGCGGAAAGCCGTCTATCACTGTCCAATTTGCCCATATGTGCAAGAAGTCCCGGTTAAATCCGTACAACAATATTTGAGGTAGAAAATGTCTGCAGGCTGGGGAACTGGGCTTCGAGAATTTATCGGCTACGGTGCCACCATCACATGCGACCACTGTCACAACCGAGTAGTTGAGCAAGTGTGGGCAACCTATAGCTACGAGGAAGCAGCTTTCATACGTTGGAAGCACTTCGGCGAGCGCGGATCAGAGGACCGTGATGGATACATTCAATTCGTTTGCGGTACTTGTTTGAACGGCATTCAATTCATCGGCGCCGAGGCAGCAGAACGAAGGAAGAAGAACGTAGCAAAGGAACAGGGCGGGCCTGCTGCTGCGGCCTTTGCCATCGAAGTCGAGAACCGCATCAAAAGTGCCTCAGCTCGATTTGATATGAATCACACGACAAAGTGGTTTCGCGGCCTGAATATCTTGCAGAAGCGCGGAACACTCAAGGTCTTGAATCGAGTTGGCCTACATGAACTCGCAGCGCGGCTCAGCGGGGCCTAACCGGTTGATCGACTCAGACACGCAGCATCAAAAGGCTGCTGCGCAGCAGTTGCTGTGCGCTGGTCATCACCAACGTTGGGCCTAAGGAGTTCGGTATGTTTTCGATTTTTGATCCACTTATTGACTTCAGGTGCCCGCGGTGTAGTTCCTCGTTAAGATTCCGGCGAGTCGAGGAGTTGCCGAAAAGCTTGGGATCACCAAACTGTCTTTGTGCCTGCCCTCAATGCCACGGTGAAATCATTTGCCGCCAGCATCCAGCAATCGCCAACAACTGGCTATGGATGCGATTTGTCCTTCCAGGAGTTATTACTTCTGCGGTTGCCATATTTTCTCCGCCAATGGGTTGGCTGGTCCCTTGGGCTATAGGACTTTTGGTTTTGGGATGCGTCGCACTCGTTGTCTACATGCTTCGCGAACGTTGGGGGTGGCACCGTTACATATTGCCTCTCGAAAATGCCCAACCCGGCGCTCAATCGGACGCTGCGCGATAAAGCCGCGTACCCGCTTCACTAGCTGATTGCTCCTTCCACTGCCCCCGCCCCTGTGCGATGATCCCGCCCACACCACAGAGGCAAAACCTTTATGCGACTCCCCAACCTGCTGGCCACCAAAAATGGCCGACTGATGGCGTTCTTTCTGCTGTACGTCACCGAGGGTATTCCGCTTGGCTTTGCGGCCACCGCCGTCGCCACGCGGCTGCGGCGGCTGGATGTAGGTCCGGCCGAGATCGGCGCCTTTGTCGGCTCGTTTTACCTTCCATGGGCGTTCAAATGGGCTTTTGGCCCCGTGATCGACGTGTTTTCGTCAGAGCGACTGGGTCGACGGCGTGGCTGGATTTTGTTCACCCAGGTTGCCATGGCGCTCACGCTGTTGTCCACGGTGATGCTGGACCTGCCCGCGCAACTGGGCTTGTTCACCATCATCCTGTTGGTGCACAACACCTTTGGTGCCATGCAGGATGTGGCCATTGACGCGCTGGCCTGCAGTACGTTGCAGGAAAACGAGCGGGGCGTGGCCAACGGCATGATGTTTGCCGGCGCCACTATCGGCAGCATGGTGGGCGGCAGCGGTGTCATGTTCCTCAGCGGCTACACCGGTTTTCAGCCAACTTTCTTCTTTGTGGCCGCGTGCATTCTGGCGGTGACGGCCTTTGTGGTGTTGCCCATGCAAGAGGCGCCTGGTCCGGTGCGCGAGCGGGTCGCGGGCTCCAAACTGGCGCAGGCCGGGCGCGAGATGCGGGTGTTTGCCATTGATTCGTTCCGCTCCTTTTTGGGTAGCTCCGGTGCCTTTGGCGGGCTGCTGTTTGCGCTGCTGCCAGCTGGTGCCATGTGCCTGGGGTTGGCCTTGCAGTCCAACCTGGCCGTGGAACTGGGCATGGATGACGACCAGGTGGCCGCGCTGAACTTCTACTCATCCATTTTGGGCGCTGCATTTTGTGTGCTGGGGGGCTACCTGTCGGACCGCTGGGGCCGTCGGCGCACACTACTCGTTTACATGGCACTGATGAGCGTGCCGGTGTTCTATTTGATGAACGAACTCACGCGGTACGGGTGGATCATGCCGGTCAGCACCACGGTTGCCAATCGTCCGCAGGTGCCCGCAGCCTTGCTAACCGCCTTCTGGATTGCCACGCTGGCGTATTCGGTGTTCCAGGGGCTGATGTATGGCGCGCGCTCGGCCATCATGATGGATGTGACCAACCCGGCCGTGGCGGCCACGCAGTTCACCGCCTACATGGCGCTGATGAACCTGGCTATTTCGTACTCGGCCACCTGGCAGGGCATTGCCATCGAAGCCTGGGGCTACCCGACCACCATGCTGGTGGATGGCATTTTCGGTCTGGCCTGCTTGCTGGTCTTGCCGTGGCTCAAACGTGACAGTGATGCGGCCGCGGTTGAAGCAGGGCAATCCGGCAGTGCGGCTGGCTTTGCCGATGCCCTGGGCCCGAAGCGCGCGCGCCGTCTGGCGACGGGGCTCGGCTTGCTGTGTCTGGCCTGGGTGCCTTCAAGCATCTGGAGTGAGGTTTTTGGGGCTGGCAAGCCCATTGTGGGCACGCTGTTTACGGTGATCTTCATCGCGTCGGCGTTGTTCCTGCTGGCCGGGCGCGCTGTGCTGGGAGATGCGGGCGGTCGCACAGCGCGGCTTGGCGTTTGGGTTGCTCCGTTGTTGATCTTGCTGTACGTCCGCTACTACCTGGATGTCATTGCCAGTTGGTTGCCTGCGGGGGTTGACACCGCCAGCTTCGTGGCAGGCGTGAACAACACCATGTTGGGAGTGGCTGTGCTGGCGGGCGTGCTGTTGCTGCAATTGGGCGCGCAGCCCTGGAAGCAGATGGAGGTGGGGGCGCGTTGATGATTTAGCGTAGCAGCCCCAGTGCCATTGGCAAGCTTACCATGGCCAGTACCGTGGACAGGGTCACCAGCCCCGCCACATAGGCGCCGTCATAGCCCATGCGTGTGGCCAGCACATAGCAGCTGGACGACGTGGGCAGGGCCGAGAAGACCAACAAAATGGTGGCCTCTACCGCACTGAGGCCGAACAGACGCGCGATCACCATCGCCACCAAAGGCAACATCAGGTGCCGAATGGCCAGCACCGCTACCCCCAGCGCCTTGGCGCGGTTCAACGCGCCCAACTGCATGCCGGCGCCGGCTGCCATCAGGCCCAGCGCCAAGGATGCCGCACCAATGCGCGTGACGGATGGCTCCAGCCACGGTGGAATGGAAAAGCCCAGCAGGTTGGCTACCAAAGCAGAAGCGGTGGCAATGATCAGCGGGTTGCGCAGCAGCTCACGCGCCAGGTTGCGCCGCGCGTGGCGCACCATGGGCCACACGGCAGCTACATTGAAAAGCGGCACACAGACGCCGATGAGTACGGCAATCAATTGCACGCCCTGTGGTCCGGCCAACCGATTGGCCAGGGCCAGGCCAACGAAGGAATTGAAGCGAAACGCCACTTGTGCGCTACTGGCGTGGACACGCCCATCGATCCAGCGTTTGAGAACTGGAACGTGGGGCAGCGCATAGGCCATGGCAATGCCGCTCAAACCCAGCGTCCACCCGGCTCCCATCAGCAGGGAGGCCGCATGCACGTCCAGCGGACTTTTGACAATGGATTGAAACAGCAGCACCGGGAACAGAAAGAAATACACCAGGGTTTCGACATGTTCCCACAACGGCCGGCGCAAGGCGGTGAATCGGCAAACCAGGTAGCCGCACAGAATGAGGGAAAAATCCGGGAGTAGCAGTTGGGCGTAGTTCACCGCGCAAGAATACCAGCCAAAACCGTGTGCGACGGGCGTGTGCTGCGGTTACTATTTGCGCTGGATCGTGTCCAGATCGCAGGGATAGCGATGACAAAAGGTTATCCCAACCGGGTTATCAAAATGCAAATGAATTGATGGCAACAACTGCTTCCAGCCTGAATGGCGTTGATACCTTTGTGGATGCCCTCTGGCTGGAAGAAGGGCTATCCAAAAACACGCTGACGGCCTACCGGCGCGACCTGACCCTGTACGGCACCTGGCTGGCTGGCAAGGCCCGGGAGCTGAACCAGACCACGGCACTGGATTTGCAGTTGTATTTTTCCGAGCGACATGCCACGACCCGCGCCACTACCGCCAACCGGCGCCTGACAGTGTTCAAACGCTATTTCCGCTGGGCTCTGCGCGAGGGCGTGGTGCAGGAAGATCCCACACTCACCCTGCAGTCCGCCAAGCAGGCGCTGCGGGTGCCCAAAACCCTGACGGAAGCGCAGGTGGAAGCGCTGCTGGCAGCGCCGGATACTTCACTGGCGTTGGGTGTACGGGACCGCACCATGTTGGAGTTGATGTATGCCAGTGGGCTGCGCGTGAGTGAACTGGTCACGCTCAAAACCCTGAACCTCGGCCTTAATGACAACGTGCTGCGCGTGATGGGCAAAGGCAGCAAGGAGCGCCTGGTGCCGTTTGGCGAAGTGGCCAGCCAGTGGTTACGTCAGTACCTGTCGTCCGCCCGGTCCGAGCTGCTGGCTGGCAAGCAGACCGATGACTTGTTTGTCACAGCGCGTGGCGCCAATGCCGGTAGCGCCATGTCGCGGGTGATGTTCTGGATGATTGTGAAGAAGCATGCTTTGGCAGCGGGCATCCGGGTACCCCTGTCACCGCACACCCTGCGCCACGCTTTCGCCACGCATTTACTCAACCACGGTGCGGACTTGCGCGCAGTGCAATTGCTGCTGGGGCACGCCGATATTTCGACCACCACCATTTACACCCATGTGGCGCGTGAACGGCTGGCAGTGTTGCACAAGCAGCACCACCCACGGGGGTGAGCGAATGCTATTGAATTTATAGTAGGTTGTGTAGTGCTGACGAGGGCTGAACCCCGATTGGTAAAAATTATTAGCAACCCAATCGCGAGTTATGGCCGCAGCCTGCTATTTACTGGATGCGGTCAGGTTCGGTTGTCGGCGCCTTCTGCTCGCGGGCCTGCGCAATGGCGACCTGGTACTGCGCGTACAGCTTGTGATACACCGGCCCAGGCGTTCCGCAGCCGACTGCCCGATCATCCAGCCGGGTTACCGCCAGCACTTCCTTTGTGGCGGATGACAACAGAATTTCGTCCGCCGAAAAAACCTCATCGCGCGACACTCGGCGCAACTCGAATCCGATCTGATTGGCCCGGCACAATTCCTCGATCAATCCGTAACGAATGCCCTCAAGCACGCAGTGATCCTTGGGCGTGCCGATGACTGTGCCGTTTTTGACAACCCAGACGTTGCTGGCGGCGGCCTCACTCAGGAAACCATGGCGGAACATTACGGTTTCTGCAGCTCCGGCGTCGAAACTGATCTGGCGAGCGAACACCGCGCCCAACAAACTGGTGCTCTTGATATGGGCCATTTCCCAGCGGAAATCATCCGCCGTCACGCAGGCTACGCCGGCGCTGCGCTGGGCCGCACTGGGCATGGTCATGGCATTGGCCAGGACAAACACGGTGGGCGTGATGTTTTGCGGCATGACATGCTCACGCAGGGCCACGCCCCGGGTGATCTGGATGTAGATCAGTTGATGCGTATCCACGATGCGCTCTTTGCTGAAATTGGCGTAGGCGGTTATTAATTGATGTGCAATTTCAGCCCACTGCAAACGGCTCAGCGGGTTGGCAATACGCAGCTCGCCCAGGCTGCGGTCGAGTCGGTCCATGTGCTGCTCAAAGCGGAACAAATGGCCGCCATAGACCGGCACGACCTCGTATACACCGTCGCCGAAGATAAACCCGCGATCCATGACACTGATCTTGGCGTTGGGGAGGTCCGTGTAGTCACCATTGAGGTAGCACGGCAGGCAAGGAAGTGGGTTCATAAATAAAGTTGGCTAGTTCAACGGCCTAGGTATGCGACGGCGCCTGAGCCAGAGTTTTTTTGCGCAGCAGTGCCACGGCACTGTCGGGCGTGCTCAACACCGGCAGGCCCGTGCGCTGTACCACCATGGCGCGTGCGCGCGCCATGCTGAATTGCGCCAGCGCAATGACCTGGCAGCCGCGTGCCGCCAATTCGACAGCGGCCTGGGCGATCAGCTCATCGTGGCGCTGGTGATCACCCGCATCCAATGCCGTAAGCGCGTGTGGCACCAGCAGGGTGTCAATGACCAGATCTGGCGGAAATTCGGGTGGCATTGATGCCAGGGTCGGAGCAAAGGTGGCCAACAGACCGACGCGCATGCCCAGTGCTACGGCGTCCTGGATCATGCCTTCATTGGGTTTGAGTACCGGTATAGCGGGATACTTGCGAGCCAGCGCTTCAATGCAGGGACCAAAGGCAGAACAGGTGAAGAGAATGGCGTCGCTGCCGCAGTCCACTGCATAGTCGCCCAAGCGCTCAAAGCGCGCGTGCATAGCCGCATCAAGCGAAGAGCCGGAAGCGGCGAGGTCTGCCGCCAGGCTGTCGTCGAGCAGGTTCATGCGTGTGGCTTCGGGCCAGCTCCGGGCCATCGCCTGGTTGATCGGTGCAACGGAATGCGCCAAGGCGTGAATCAGCGCGATTCGGGGGCGAAATTGCACGGTAGATGCGGGCATTTGTCTCTGGCGGTTCGTGACGTCAAGTCGCTGCAGTACCGGCCCGAATCGGTGCTATGGGGCGACGCAGCCTCTGCGCCAAGCTCACTGCCGCCAAAAGTAACAGCGCTGGCAGGTACATCCACTCTTTGGCTGGGCGATCGGCGGGCACTTCCACACCGGTCACCTTGAACCCTTGCTCGAAACCGGCCTTGTCGGCTCCGCTTTTCAGGCCCACGGCCATGACCTCTGGGCCTTCGGGTGTGGTCATCACCGTCAGCCCCGCTTTCTTGATCCGTTGCGTACCATCGCCTTCCGAACTCAGGGGCAGGAGAACTGTCTTTTTCACTGACTTTCCTTCCAAAGTAGTGCCCTCTATACGAACGCGTAGCCCTTTTCCAGCAACTCCATCACCGGCAAGTTGAACCAGTTGCGTACCTGCCTCGACACGGTATTTCGGCATCACCATGTCGAGCCAGAATCCTGGGCGCAGCAGGGTGAAAGTGACCACCAGCAATACGGCCGACTCATACCAACGGCTTCGTCTGACAAACCAGCCCTGTGTGGCAGCGGCAAACACCAGCATGGCCACGATGGCAGTGCCAACCGTGAGCAACAGGTGCCACCAAGAGGTGATGCCAATTAGCAGCAAATCGGTATTGAAAATGAACATGAAGGGCAGGATGCCCGTGCGAATGCTGTAAAAGAACGCGGTAACGCCGGTCTTGATAGGGTCCGCCTTGGCAATGGCGGCGGCTGCAAACGAGGCCAGTCCCACTGGTGGAGTTACATCAGCCATCAATCCAAAGTAAAAAACAAACATATGTGCGGCCACCAGCGGCACGACCAACCCGGTTTGCGAGCCCAGCTCCACAATGACTGGCGCCATCAGGGTCGACACAATGATGTAGCTCGCCGTCGTCGGCATGCCCATGCCCAGGATCAGGCACACGACGGCTACCAGAACCAGCATGCCAATCAGGCTCCCGGCTGAGACGACTTCGACCAGGTCAGTCATGACCAGACCCAGACCGGTCACCGAAACCGTGCCCACAATAATGCCCGCGCAGGCTGTGGCAATGCCGATGCCGATCATGTTGCGCGCGCCAAGCTCCAGACCTTCGATCAGGTCGCCCCAACCGTCCCGGATGCGCATTAATGGATTGGCCTGCCCTCTGAAGAACGCCAGTAGCGGCTTTTGGGTCAAAAGTATCACGATCAGAGAGACAGACGCATAAAACGCAGACAGGCCGGGGGACAGTTCCTCCACCAGCAAGGACCAGATCAGCAGCACAACGGGCAACAGGTAATGCAAGCCCGCCAAAATGGTTTCCTTGACTGGCGGCAGGGCAAGCATCGCCGCTTCTGGGTCGTCAATCGTCAGGTCTGGCTCTTTCGACACTTGCCAGATGATGGCAACATAAGCGGTAAAAATGGCCGGAACAATAACCCAAATAGCATTGCTGCCCATGAGTCCCTTGAGCCAGCCCAAGCCGTAGAACACGGCGTTGGACAGCAAAATGACGCTGCAAACCGTGAGGCCAAACCCGGTGAGGCGTCCCATGGAGGTTGAGCCTTTGGCGCGTGGCAGACCGTGAAGACCCATCTTCAGGGCTTCAAGGTGGGCGATATAAAACAAGGCGATGTAGGAGATGGCGGCCGGAAGCGCCGCGTTTTTGCAAATCTCGGCGTATGGCACCCCGACGTATTCAGCCATCAGGAACGCCGCGGCGCCCATCACCGGAGGCATGATCTGGCCATCGACACCTGCTGCGGTTTCAATCGCACCGGCCTTGTGCGCGGGGTAGCCGACCCGCTTCATTAACGGAATGGTGAACGTACCGCAGGTCACAACGTTGGCCACCGACGAGCCGGAGATCATGCCCATAAGGCCCGACGACACCACGGCCGCCTTGGCCGGACCGCCGCGCAAGTGCCCTAGCAACGCATAGGCCACTTTGATGAAATAACTGCCCGCGCCAGCTTTCTCCAGCAATCCGCCAAACAATACGAACAGGAAAATGTAGCTGGACGAAACGCCCAGGGCGACACCAAACACACCCTCGGTCGACATCCAGTAATGTGACACCGCTTTGGACAGGGATACACCTTTGTGCGCCACCGCATCCGGCATGTAGGGCCCTGCAAACGCAAAGATCAGCATCAGGGCTGCAATGATTGCCATTGCTGGACCCACCACACGGCGGGTGGCTTCGATCAGCAAGACCACTCCCGCGACCGCGACGAACATATCGACCACGGTCGGTTGCCCTGGCCGGGTCGACAACTCGCGATAGAAAATAAACAGGTAGGCGGCACAAAAGCAACCTAGTGCCGCAAATACCCAGTCCAGCAGCGGTATTTTGGTGCGCGACGAGTGTTTGCCAAACGGATAGGCCAAAAAAGCCAGGAACAGGGCCAGCGCCAAGTGCAACGCACGCATCTCCGTGTCATTGAGCACAAAGATGCGTAGCGCAAAAGGCAACGGGGAGGCGTACCAGAGTTGCAGAACAGACCAACCGATACAGACTGCGAACATGAGTGTGCGGACAAACCCCATGGGCTTGCGCCCACCGATATCCGCTTCCTGTACGAGCTGTTGCAGGTCCACGCCTGAGGGTGAAGAGGTTGCTGCTGTCATGGAGTTCTCAGGTACGCGGTTCCGGGGTCGAAAAATGCGTTTGGTTTGATCTATTTCATCCAGCCTTTTTCGCGGTAGTAGCGCAGTGCACCTTCATGCAGCGGAGCTGTCAGGCCGTCGGAAATCATTTGTTTCGGATCGAGGTTGGCGAAAGCCGGGTGCAGCTTTTTGAATTCATCGAAATTTTCGAAGACTGCCTTGGTAATCACGTACACGGTGTCTGCGGGCACCTTGGACGATGTGATCATCGTGGCCAGCACACCATAGGTCTTGGTGGGTTGTGGGTTGTTGGCATACATTCCGCCCGGAATCGTGGCGTAGGCGAAGTACGAGTTTTTCTTCACCAATGCGTCAATGGCGGGTCCTGTAATGGGCACCAGCTGGGCACCGCAGGCAGTGGTTGGATCCTGAATGTTGGCTGACGGATGGCCAACACCGTAGAAGAAGCCATCAATCTTGTTGTCGCACAATGCGGCGCCATGCTCATCGGCCTTTAGCTCGGACGCCAGCGAAAAGTCCGATATTTTCATGTTCAACGCTACCAGCAATTCATCCATCGCGGCCCGTGTCCCCGAGCCCGGATTACCTACGTTCAAGCGTTTGCCCTTGAAGTCTGCAAGGCTGTGGATACCGGAGTCCTTGCGGGCCACCAGAGTGAACGGCTCAGGGTGCACAGAGAACACCGAGCGCATGTCGGCAAACGGTTCCTTGAATGAGCCTACGCCCTTGTATCCCTGAAATTGCACGTCGGATTGCGACATGCCAAAGTCAAGTTCGCCGGCTTTGATGGTGTTGACGTTGTAGGCAGATCCCCCCGTGGATTCGACCGAGCAGCGCAGATTGGTCTTGGCGCGGTCCTTGTTGACCAGACGGCAGATGGCGCCACCGACGGCGTAGTAAACGCCCGTCACGCCCCCGGTTCCGATCGTGACAAATTTTTGCTGGGCCAGCGCTGGTGCGGACACCAAGGCAGCTGTCATCGCAATAGCGACGCTGGCTGCACTTGCTGTGCGCAATGCGTTCAAGGTAAATTTCTTTGGCATGTAGTCTCCTAGTAGTTAAGTCAATTTCACTCACGAACACTCTTCAGGCTGCCGCGATGGCAGCATCTATCGCCGAACGCAACCGTTCGATCACCATCTCCAACTCCGCTTCGCTGGATATAAATGGAGGCGCCAGCAAAACATGATCGCCCATGCGGCCATCTACGGTTCCGCCCATCGGGTAAACCATAAGGCCGCGCGCCATTGCTTCCCTTTTGACTCCTATGTGCAGTTTGCGTACCGGATCGAATGGAGACTTGGTGGCACGGTCCTGCACCAACTCGATGCCCCAAAAAAGTCCACGCCCGCGGATATCACCAACGTGCGGATGATCACGCCATGTCTCACGCATCAAATGCTGCAGGAATTGACCCCGCGTGCGCACCTGCGGGATGAGTTGGTCTCGCTCAAAAACCTGTTGCACAGCCAGAGCGGCAGCACAGGCGACAGCATGTCCAAGATAGGTGTGCCCGTGTTGGAAAAAGCCGGAGCCCTGTCGCATGGTTTCTACAATCTTTGCTTGCGCCAGAACGGCCCCGATGGGCTGGTAACCGCCGCCTAGACCTTTGGCCACCGCCAGCAAATCGGGAACAACACCCTCTTGTTCGCAAGCATGCAAGCTACCGGTGCGGCCCATGCCACACATGACCTCATCAAGGATCAGCAATACGCCGTAGCGGTCGCACACCTCACGCACTGCCTTGAAGTAACCGGGCACTGGCACCAGTACACCGGCCGTTGCGCCCCCCACGGTCTCCGCGATGAATGCGATAACCTGGTCGGCGCCTTGTTCAAGAATGGCTTGCTCCAGCTCGTGCGCCAGACGCTGGCCATATTGCTCAGGCGTTTCGGTCGATTGCTGTTCCCGATAGGGGTAGCAGGGGGACAGATGGGTGACTGGTATCAAAATCGGTGCAAACGGCTCACGCCGCCATTGATTACCGCCTATGGCCAGCGCACCGAGCGTGTTGCCGTGGTAGCTCTGCCGGCGTGCAATGAAATGCTGTCGCTGGGGTTGACCCATTTCGACAAAATACTGGCGCGCCATCTTCAGGGTGGCCTCCATCGCCTCGGAGCCACCGCTCACAAAATACACATGGCTCATGCCGGAAGGCGCCGTTTCAATCAGCTTGCGGGCCAGCGTCTCTGCTACTTCGGTCGTGAAGAAGCTGGTGTGGGCATAGGCCAGTTTGTCGATTTGCGCATGCATGGCCGCAAGCACGTCGGGATGTGCATGGCCCAGGCAGGAAACGGCTGCACCGCCGGATGCATCGATGTAGCGTCGTCCCTGTGCATCGGTCAGGTAAATGCCTTTGCCACTGACTGCGACCGGGGGTGTGCGCTGCAAGTGCCGATGAAACACCTGCGTAGAGGCTGTGGATATCACTCTGACTCCTCTGAATTGGTTGTTGGCAGACGCAGCAATGACGGCTTGTCCGCGCGTTTTTCCCAGTACTCCCCCTCGCTGTCCAGACGATCTTGCCGGGATTGCAGATGCGCCAAAACCTTGCGGCCTCCTCGCACTGTCACTGCGGCGGCCAAAGCCTCTGCCAACGCCAATGCGCCGACCATGGACTGAAAATAGGAGGTGCTGTCCGTCCGAAAAAGCAGTGTGTGGCTGGCAGACCGGGCAATTGGTGACAAGGCGCTATCAGTTAACGCCAGCAGGACAACCCCTTGTGCCAATGCCTGTGTAGTGGCAATGACTGTCTGGCGGGTGTACGGGGCGAACGACACCGCGACCAGTACATCGCCGGCTCCCATGGCGCCGATCTGGTCGATCAGTGTGCCGCCCACGCCTTGTACCAAAACTCCGTTGGGTGCCAGCAGCCCATAGGTGTAGTGCAGCGACAGCGCCAAGCCGTGGCTAGCCCGCAGGCCCAGAAAATAGACACGCCGTGCCTTGAGCAAAGCGTCCGCAGCCGCTTCCAGCTGCTGGGGTTCATTCAGCGCAACGATGGATCCGGTGTTGGTGCACTGTGCGGCATTAAGTTGCGCGAACCACTCGTCGCTGCGCTTGGCGTTGGCCTGCAACACCTCAGCACGTCCGGCGTACCCCGTTTGCACTGAAAAAGAGTCCTGGCACAGGCTCTTAATGGCCTCAAAACCATCGAAACCGAGCGCTTGAGAGAGTCGCGTAAAGGTGGCGGGTGCCAGCTCTGCCCGGCGTGCGCACTCGCGCATGGAGTGCAAGGCCACCTCACGCGGATGGGCTTCGATCCAGCGCGCGGCGCGCAGCAATTCCGGACTCAAACCCTCAGGCGGAATGTCGGCGAAAAGAAAGGAGGTGGACACAGTTCGTTTGTATCACACATAAATACAAAAAGAAACAATTGTTTCCAAGCCTGGCACTTTGGTCTTCGCCGGACACTGGCACGGGTGGGATTGCCTGCACCACCGCCTGCGGGGTGACCAAGTCCAAATGGCCGCCGGTTAGGCTGTCGTGGTTGCAGAGAGGTCAGCGTGATAGGACGTATTGTTCGAAGTTTTCCAGCGGCATCGGGCGCCCCAGCAGATAGCCTTGGTAGGCGTCGCATCCTTGACCGTGCAGGTAGTCGTGTTGGGCCTGGGTTTCCACGCCTTCGGCGATGACGGCCAATCCCAGGCTATGGCCCAGGGTAATGACGGCCAATGCAATGGCTGCATCGTTGGGGTCGGTCATCAGGTCGCGCACAAAAGATTGATCTATCTTCAACTGGTCAAGCGGCATCCGCTTGAGGTAGGACAGGGACGAGTAGCCGGTGCCGAAATCGTCCAGCGCGAAACCCACGCCGAGTTGTTTGAGCTTGATCATCTTGGCGGTAGTTTCTTCGATGTCGTCCACCAGCAAGGTCTCGGTCAGTTCGAGCTTGAGATGGCGCGGGTTGACACCGGTATAGCTGATCAGGTCCACCAAATAGGGTACAAAATCAGGCTGGTGAAATTGGCGGGCGCTGACGTTGATAGCCAAGGTGAAGGGTTGAAACCGGGCATCCTTGGACCACTGCGCCAGCTGGGTACAGGCGGCCTCCATCACCCAGTTCCCCAGGGGCAGGATCAGGCTGCTGCCTTCGGCCACAGGAATGAATTCGGCCGGTGACACCATGCCGCGTTGCGGGTGTGGCCAGCGCAGCAATACTTCGGCACCGATCAATTGGTTGTTGCGGTTGATCTGGGGCTGGAAGTACAGCACAAACTCGCTTTTGAGAATGCCTTGGCGGATATCGGATTCCAGACCTACGCGGGTGGTAATAATCGCCTGCATGGCCGGATCAAAGAAGCGCAGCGTATTACGCCCGGCCGACTTGGCCTGGTACATGGCCAAGTCGGCCTGCTTGAGCAATTCTTCGGTGGATTGGTCGTGGTTGCGGTACAGCGTGATGCCAATGCTGGGTGTAATTTCATAGTCAAGTCCGCCCAAGCGGTAAGGCTTGCCGATAGCGGCCAGAATTTTCTCGCCAATCATCTTGGCCTGGGTTGCGGCATCCTCACGGATATCGCTCAACTCTTCCACCATCACCACGAATTCGTCGCCACCCAGGCGGGCCACCGTGTCGCCTTGGCGCACGCAATCGCACAGGCGCTGTGCCACCTGTTGCAACAGCAGATCGCCCATGTCGTGACCCTGCGTGTCGTTCAGGGTTTTGAAGTTGTCCAGATCAATGAATTGCAGGGCGCCCAAACGGCCACTGCGCGAGCTGGCGGCCAGTGCCTGGCGCAGACGGTCCACCATGAGGCGCCGATTGGGCAGACTGGTCAGCGGGTCATAAAAAGCCAGCTTGTTGATTTCCTCCTCGGAGTCTTTGCGCTGGGTGACGTTGCGCGAGAGAACGATGAAGCGTGGCTCCGTGCTGGTGGGGTCTACCTTGCGGGTCAGCGAGATTTCAAACCAGAAATCACCTTTTGATGTGTGCAGCGGAAATTCCCTGCCCTCGGAATGACCCTGGGCATTGGCTTCTTCCAGTGCCGCCATGACCGAGGCTGCCGCGTCTGGCGGCAGTACGTCCGTTACCCGCTTGCCCAGGAAAAATTCAGCTGGTGGAAACGAGGTGTTGGCGCGCGGTGCGTGGTAATCGTGGTAGGTGCCGTCCAGGCTCATCTCCAGCATGACGTCGGGGATGGCCTCCAGCGTCGCCTCGAGCTGGCTCTGGGAGGCCGCAATCTCCTTGGTGCGCTGTAATACCAGGCTTTCTTGCCCTGCTTTCTGGTTCTTGAGGTCCACAAAGAGCATGCTGGCATAGGCCAGCATCAGGCTGAAAGCCAGACCTAAGGCGACCTTGAAGGCCAGCGCGGCGTGATCGTCCCAGCCGTTGCGGGGCGCCACGCTGAGTGTCCATTGCCCATTGGGCACGGTCAAACTTTGCTCGACCGGGTCGGACAGCGCGTTGGAGGACGCAGTAATGATTTGCTTGGTGCCAGTATCCGGGTTGTTGCGCCACAGTGAATAGTCCAACCCGCTTTCGGCCAGTTGCGACAGTCGCACGCTGGACAGCGCCTGTGGAAAGCGGATAACTGCATAGGTTAGGCCCCAGAACACGGGTTTGCCATCCGCGTCGTCCAGAAATATTGGCATGCGCCCCACCGCGCCCAGGCCGCCTTGCACCAGCTGCACCGGGCCAGCCAGGGTGAGCTTGGCGGTATCGCGCGCCACGCGCGCCTCTTTGCCCTGCGCCGGGTCTTTTAGCGCGTCAAAACCAAGCGATTTTTCGTTGCCTGTGAGCGGCGCTACGCGCGCAATCACACCATCCGGGCTCAGGCCCAGTATGGACACGCCCGGATACCAGTGCAGCATTTCAGTGGCCACGCCTTCGAAGTCTGGCACATGGCCCTTACCCTGGCGCACCATGGCGGCGAGCGAATAAGTGGCTGATAGTGCGTGCTCGATGGTGGCCTGGATGCCATTTGCGCGATCGCTGGCCAGCGCATTGATGCGCATGCGCTCGGCGCTGTGGCTGCGTTGCTCCAATTTCCAGATGACCGCGCCGGCGACCAGTGCCGCCACCACAAATACCAGCCATGCCACCGCAAGCGGACGTTCAAAGAACGGCGTGGCATAAGTGAGGCGTTTGGTCATCGCTGGCTAGTATCGGGGTGACGTGGGATGGGGGCTATGGTGAAAGATTGTGCCTGCCACTCACGGGCTTGTGTAGGGAAATATGCAGGCCAGGGCGTTTGCAATATTTTATAAGTAAAATCAAGCGCTAGCCCTCGTGAAATATACATAAGTAGCTATCAAAGTAATAGCGTCACGCAGAAGTAACTGTGGGTAGCGCCGCCAGCTCTGTGTCGGAAAATCCGGCCAGCCGGCGCGCGCTGAGGTTAAAGGGCGGTTTGGGCCTTGGTGCCCCGTGCTGTTCGGCCACTTGCCGGTAGAACGCCAGGGGGTCGAGTTGATCGCGTTGACACAGCCAGTGGTACCAGTGGTTGCCGATGGCGACATGGCCCACTTCTTCTTCCAGAATGATGTCCAGAATCGCCACGGCGGCAAGTGCGTGTGGTGTGCCGACCTTGCGCAACTTGGCCTGGATAATGGGCGTGGCGTCCAGCCCACGGGCCTCTAAGGTGCGCGGCACCAGGGCCATGCGGGCAACAACATCGTGGCGTGTGGCCTCACACAGGTTCCACAGACCGTCGTGCGCCATAAAGTCACCATAGTCGTGGCCCAAAGTACGCAGGTGGTTGTGCAGCAGGGTGAAGTGCTTGGCCTCTTCCTGGGCCACGCGCAGCCAGTCCAGGTAGTAGGGGGCGGGCATGTCGGCAAAGCGCCAGACTGCATCCAGCGCCAGGTTGATGGCGTTGAATTCGATGTGTGCAATGGCATGCACCAAGGCGCAGTGGCCTTCCAGGGTAAACGGGGAGCGCCGTGGCACATCCTGGGGTTGCACCAGCTCGGGCCGTGGCGGGCGACCGGGGGGGCCGTCGTGGGTCAAACTAGCAGTGCAATCCAGCAAGCACGCAGGCGGTGGTGCCAGTGCCAGCACGGCGGCGGCCTTTTGTACGGGATCGGTGAGGCGAAAAACCTCAAGGCAGTGCAATCTCAGTTCCATCCTTACAATTCTAGGCAATACACAAGGCCTGCACGCACTCGGATTGGATAGGGGATTGACATGGCAATTTATGAACTCGATTTGGTCGCACCCCGCATCGCGGATTCCGCGTGGGTGGCTGATAGCGCCCAAGTCATGGGCAATGTGGAATTGGCAGAAAACACCAGCGTCTGGTTTGGTGTGGTGATCCGTGGCGACACCGAGCTCATCCGCATTGGGCGCGGCTCCAACATTCAGGACGGCAGCGTGCTGCACGCCGACTTCGGCAAGCCCCTGACACTGGGTGAAAACGTGACCGTGGGCCACAAGGTGATGCTGCACGGTTGCACCATTGGCGACAACTCGCTCATCGGCATCGGCGCCGTGGTGCTTAATGGCGCCAAAATCGGCAACGGTTGCATCGTTGGCGCGGGTTCTTTGGTGACTGAGGGCAAAGAGTTTGCGGATGGATCCATGATCCTCGGCAGCCCCGCCAAGGCAGTGCGCGCACTCACACCCGAGCAACAGGATGCGCTGAAGATGAGCGCGGTGCAGTACACCGCGAATGCCCGCCGTTTCAAAAACGGGCTGAAGAAAATTGGTTAATCCGTTGGGGTCAGAGCACGTCGTTTTACGAGTGGTCTGAACCGCAAGTTTCAAGGTTGCGTATGTCTGAACTCCATAAATTCCTGTTTGAAGGCCTGCCGGTGCGGGGCATGGTGGTACGTTTGACGGACGCCTGGACCGAAATTCTGCGGCGGCGTGCTTCCAACAGCACGACCGGTGCCTATGCGCCACCGGTGCGCGACATGCTGGGTGAAATGGTGGCCGCCGCCGCCCTGATGCAGTCCAACATCAAGTTCGACGGTGCGCTGGTGCTGCAGATATTTGGTGACGGGCCGGTCAAGCTTGCGGTGGTGGAGGTTCAGCCTGACCTTGCCTTGCGTGCCACGGCCACGGTGGTAGGAGACGTGTCTACGCACGCCACATTGAGCCAAATGGTGAACGTGGGTAATGTTGGACGCTGCGCCATCACCCTGGACCCCACGACCAAATTCCCCGGTCAGCAGCCCTACCAGGGCGTGGTGCCGTTGTTTGATGACCGACGCCACAAGATCGAGAATATCAGCGAGGTGCTGGAACACTACATGCTGCAAAGCGAGCAGCTCGACACCACGATGGTTCTGGCCGCCAACGACACGGTGGCTGCGGGCTTGCTGATTCAGCGCCTGCCCATGCAGGGCACGGCCAACTTGTCGGGCAGTTTGGTCAGCCAGGAAAACGAGGACCAGATTGGCCTGAATGAACACTACAACCGCATTGCCATCCTGGCCAAGAGCCTCAAGCGTGAAGAGCTTCTAACGCTGGACGTGGACACCATCCTGCATCGCCTGTTCTGGGAGGAGCAAGTCGTCCGCTTTGAGCCCCTGCAGGGCGATACGGCGCCGCGCTTTGCCTGCTCGTGCAGCCGTGAGCGCGTGGGCCGCATGATTGTGGGGTTGGGCCGCGAGGAGGCTGAAAGTATTCTGGCCGAGCGAAACAGTATTGAGGTAGCGTGCGAATTCTGTGGCCAGCAGTACCATTTTGATCCGGTGGACGCAGCGCAGTTGTTTTTGGCGCCAGCACAGCAGGCCAGCGGCGGCTCAGGCCCGCATTAACGCGTTTGGGCTATTTGGCGATCTGCACGAAGATCTCGTTGGCCTTGACCATGCCCAGTTCCGAGCGGGCCTTTTCTTCCACAATCTCGAGGCCTTCGCGCAGGTCCGCAATTTCGGCCGCCAGCCGCTCATTGGCACGCGCGGCCGCCACGTTGTGCTGTTGTTGATCGGCGAGCTGGCGTGTCAGACTCGCTACATTGGGCACACTGCCCCTGCCATACCAGAGCTGGCCATGCACGATCACCAGCAAGGCGATCAGTGCAGCAGGGACGAAGCGGTTGCCCATGGGGTCATTATTTCAGGTTGTAGAACGCGGCGCGGCCGGGGTAGCTGGCCACATCACCCAAGTCTTCTTCAATGCGCAACAATTGGTTGTACTTGGCCATGCGGTCGGAGCGGCTCAGGCTGCCGGTCTTGATTTGACCCGCGTTGCAGCCCACAGCGATGTCGGCAATGGTGCTGTCTTCAGTTTCGCCCGAGCGGTGGCTGATGACGGCGGTGTAACCGGCACGCTTGGCCATTTCGATGGCTTCAAAAGTCTCGGTCAGCGTACCAATCTGGTTGATCTTGATCAGAATCGAATTGGCTATGCCCTTGTCGATCGCCTTCTTTCAAAATTTTGGTGTTGGTGACGAACAGGTCGTCGCCCACGATTTGTACCTTTTTGCCCAGACGTTCGGTGAGCAGTTTCCAGCCGTCCCAGTCGCCCTCGGCCATGCCGTCTTCGATGCTGATGATGGGGTACTTGTCGACCCAAGTGGCCATAATGTTGGTCCACTCTTCGGCGTTCAGCGTCAAGCCCTCGCCTTCCAGGTGGTACTTGCCATCTTTGTAAAACTCGCTGGCGGCGCAGTCCAGGCCCAGAGCAATTTGCTCACCCGCGACAAAACCTGCTTTGTCAATCGCTTCCAGAATCATCTGGATGGCGGCTTCGTGGTTGGCCACGTTGGGTGCAAAACCACCTTCGTCGCCCACAGCGGTGCTTATGCCCTTGTCGTTCAGAATTTTCTTCAGGGCGTGGAACACTTCGGCGCCGTAGCGCAGGGCTTCGCGGAAGCTCGGTGCGCCAATGGGGATGATCATGAACTCCTGGATGTCGAGGTTGTTGTTGGCATGTTCACCGCCGTTGATGACGTTCATCATCGGCACGGGCATTTGCATGCGGCCCATGCCGCCAAAGTAGCGGTACAGAGGCAGACCAGACTCTTCTGCTGCGGCGCGGGCCACGGCCATGGAGACGGCCAGCATGGCGTTGGCGCCCAAGCGGCTCTTGTTGTCAGTGCCGTCCAGGTCAATCAGGGTCTGGTCGAGGAAGGCCTGCTCAGACGCATCCAAGCCTAGCACCGCTTCGGAAATTTCAGTGTTGATGTGCTCTACCGCTTTGAGCACGCCCTTGCCGCCGTAGCGCTTTTTGTCGCCGTCACGCAGCTCAATGGCTTCGCGCGAGCCGGTGGATGCGCCAGAAGGTACTGCTGCGCGGCCCATGGTGCCGGATTCCAGCAGCACATCACATTCGACGGTGGGGTTGCCGCGTGAATCCAGAATCTCGCGGCCGACGATGTCAACAATTGCACTCATTTTTTGCCTTTTTGAAAATATGTGAAAAAACTAGGAAGTTTGAAAACTAAACCGGGGCGGCCACGCCTTCTACCAGCACCATGTTGAAGAAGCTTGTTGCGCCCGAACGTTTGGCACGTGCCGCCTTGTACATTTCGTCATCGTAAAACGTCTTTGCGGCCTCAAAACTGGGAAACCGCAGCATGGCAATGCGTGCCGGCTGCCAGGTGCCTTCCAGCGTTTCAAATTTGCCGCCCCGAACCAGGTATTCACCACCCGCCTTGGCCACTGCAGCAGGCGCTTCTGCCATGTACTTTTTGTATTGTTCCAGGTCGGAGATTTGCATGTCAACAATGATGTAGGCAACGGGCACAGGATTTTCCATGGTGGTGTTGAGCAAGTATTAGTTGAAACTGTTTTCAAGAAAGCCATTGGCTTTGGTGACCCGGTCCAAAGCAACCAGTGTCTCCAGCAGGGCCCGCATGTGCTTCAGCGGCACGGCGTTCGGGCCGTCACTCATGGCCTTGGATGGATCGGGATGCGTCTCCATGAACAAACCTGCCACGCCCACTGCCACGGCAGCACGGGCCAGCACCGGCACCATTTCGCGCTGGCCGCCACTACTGGTGCCCTGGCCACCGGGTAGCTGCACCGAATGGGTGGCATCAAACACCACGGGTGCCTGCGTCTCCCGCATGATGGCCAGGCTGCGCATGTCGCTCACCAGGTTGTTGTAGCCAAAGCTGGCGCCGCGCTCGCAGGCCATGAAGTTGTCTTCTGGCAAGCCCGCTTCTTTGGCGGCGGCGCGGGCCTTGTCGATGACATTTTTCATGTCATGCGGCGCCAAAAACTGGCCTTTTTTGATGTTGGCCGGTTTGCCCGACTGGGCCACTGCACGGATGAAGTCAGTCTGGCGGCACAGAAAGGCCGGGGTTTGCAGCACGTCCACCACCGAAGCCACCTGCGCAATCTGCACTTCGTCATGCACGTCAGTCAGGATGGGGACGCCCAGCTCACGTTTGACCTTGGCCAAAATTTCCAGGCCCTTGTCGATGCCGGGGCCGCGGAAGGTGCTGCCGCTGGATCGGTTGGCCTTGTCGAAGCTGCTTTTGAAAATGAAAGGGATGCCCAGTGCCGTGGTGATTTCCTTGAGCGTGCCGGCCGTGTCCATCTGCAACTGCTCGGACTCAATCACGCAAGGGCCCGCAATCAGGAAAAAACGGTGCTCCAGGCCGATATCGAAGCCACAAACGGCGGCCATCAGGCAACGACCTTCAGTTTCTTGCCCACAGCCTGGCGCTCCAGCGCTGCCTTGATGAAGGCGTTGAACAGCGGATGGCCGTTCCAGGGTGTGGACTTGAATTCGGGGTGGAATTGCACGCCCATGAACCAGGGGTGGACGGCCTGCGGCAATTCGACCATTTCAGTCAAATGCTCGCGCTGAGTCAGTGCCGATATCACCAAGCCGGACTTGCGCAATGTGTCTAGGTAGTTCACGTTGGCTTCGTAGCGGTGGCGGTGGCGTTCGGTGACCTCGTCGCCGTAGATTTGGTGGGCAAGGGTGCCCTTGGCCACGTCGGAGCTCTGCGCGCCCAAGCGCATGGTGCCGCCCAGATCCGAATTGGCATCGCGGGTTTTGATCGTGCCGTCGGCATCTTTCCACTCGGTGATGAGGGCGATGACGGGGTTGGGTGTGTCGGGTTCGAACTCGGTGCTGTTGGCATCTTTCAGCCCCGCTACATGGCGGGCGAACTCGATGGTGGCAACCTGCATTCCCAAGCAAATGCCCAAGTACGGCACTTTGTTTTCGCGGGCGAAGCGGGCCGTGCTGATCTTGCCTTCAATACCGCGCTTGCCAAATCCGCCGGGCACCAAAATGGCGTCGTACTTCGCCAAGCAAGAAACCGCGTCGTCGGTGATGGTTTCCGAATCCACATGCTCAATTTTCACGCGCACATGGTTCTTCATGCCGGCGTGGCGTAAGGCCTCGTTGACCGACTTGTAGCTGTCTGACAGATCGACGTATTTGCCGACCATGGCAATGGTGACTTCGCCTTGGGGGTGCTCGATCTCATAGACCAGGTCATCCCAACGCTTGAGGTTGGCCGGCGGCGTGTTCAGGCGCAGCTTGTCGCAAATGAGGCCGTCCAGGCCCTGCTCGTGCAACATGCGGGGCACCTTGTAGATGGTGTCGACATCCCACATGCTGATGACGCCCCACTCGGGCACGTTGGAGAATAGAGAAATCTTGGCGCGTTCTTCGTCCGGAATCGGGCGGTCGGCGCGGCACACGAGTGCATCGGCTTGAATGCCAATTTCGCGCAACTGCTTGGCGGTGTGCTGGGTCGGTTTGGTTTTAAGTTCGCCTGCTGCAGCGATCCAGGGCACATAGCTCAGGTGCACAAAGGCGCTGTTGTTGGGGCCGAGCTTCAGGCTCATCTGGCGCACGGCTTCCAGAAACGGCAGGGATTCGATGTCACCCACGGTACCGCCGATTTCAACAATGGCCACGTCCACCGCGTCGGGTTCACCAAAACGCGCACCGCGTTTGACGAATTCCTGAATCTCGTTGGTGACGTGGGGGATGACCTGCACGGTCTTGCCCAGGTAGTCACCGCGGCGCTCTTTGTCGAGCACGCTTTGATAAATTTGGCCGGTGGTGAAGTTGTTGGCTTTGCGCATGCGCGACTCGATGAATCGCTCATAGTGGCCTAAATCCAGGTCAGTTTCGGCACCGTCGTCGGTAACAAATACCTCGCCGTGCTGCAGGGGCGACATGGTGCCGGGGTCAACGTTGAGGTAGGGGTCGAGCTTGATGAGGGTGACTGTCAAGCCCCGCGATTCCAGTATCGCAGCAAGGGAGGCTGAGGCGATTCCCTTACCCAGGGAAGACACCACACCGCCGGTGACGAAGACAAATTTGGTCATGTCAGGGGGAGCGAGAAGCTCAGGGAGGTGGTAAACGGAGATTATACGGGTCTGCTACATTGCAAACGATGAACGACCTCGCTGGAAAACATATTGTCCTGGGCCTCACCGGAGGCATTGCTTGTTACAAAGCGGCTGAGCTGTGTCGGGCGCTGGTCAAGGAAGGCGCCACCGTGCAGGTGGTGATGACCGAGGCTGCCGCCCAGTTCATCACCCCGGTGACCATGCAGGCGCTCTCGAACCGGCCAGTGTATGGCTCGCAGTGGGATGCGCGCGAACCCAACAACATGGCCCACATCAACCTCAGCCGTGATGCCGATGCCATTCTGATTGCGCCGTGCAGTGCCGATTTTCTGTCCAAGCTGCTGCATGGTGGCGCCGATGATTTGCTGAGTCTGATGTGCCTGGCACGCCCTATCGACACGGTGCCCCTGCTGGTTGCGCCCGCGATGAACCGCGAAATGTGGGCTCACCCCGCTACGCAGCGCAACCTTGCGCAGCTGCGAGCCGACGGCACTACCATTCTGGGCGTAGGTAATGGTGATCAGGCCTGTGGCGAGACGGGTGACGGGCGCATGTTGGAACCGCAGGAGTTGTTGGAGGATGTGATTGCCTTCTTCCAACCCAAGTTGCTGGCGGGGCAACAGGTGTTGGTCACGGCCGGGCCAACCTTTGAGGCCATTGACCCGGTGCGCGGTATCACCAACCATTCCAGCGGCAAGATGGGTTTTGCCGTGGCCCGGGCCGCGCAGGAGGCGGGTGCGCAGGTTACTTTGGTGGCTGGGCCGGTGTCATTGCCCACACCGCGTGGGGTGCGCCGCATTGATGTGCAATCGGCAACCGACATGCTGGCAGCCTGTGTGGACGCCGCCCCAACTGCGACTATTTTTGTGGCGTGTGCTGCGGTGGCCGACTGGCGACCCGCCCAGGCTTCGGAGCAGAAGATCAAGAAGGATGGTTCGGGTCAAACGCCCACACTGACTTTCCTTGAAAACCCGGACATTCTGGCCACGTTGGCCCAGTCACCGCGTGCGCGAGACGGCAGCCTGTTCTGTGTGGGTTTTGCCGCCGAAAGCCATGATCTGCTGGCCCACGCTACGGACAAACGCATCCGAAAGAGCGTGCCGCTGCTGGTGGGCAATATCGGCCCGGCAACGTTTGGCAAGGACGACAATGCGCTGTTGCTGATCGATGCCCATGGCACCCTTGAACTACCCCACAACACCAAGCTGACGCTGGGTCGTCAATTGATCGCCGAAATTGCCAAACGCCTGCCCTGATTTTTCCAAACTGCCATGAAAATTGACGTCAAAATTCTCGACAGCCGCCTGATCGACCAGATGCCCAACTACGCCACGCCTGGCAGCGCCGGACTGGACCTGCGGGCCTGCCTGGATGACCCGCTTACGCTGGAGCCCAATGCGTGGCAGCTGGTGCCCACCGGCATGGCCATTTATTTGCAGGACCCGGCCTATGCGGCGCTGATCTTGCCGCGCTCGGGCCTGGGCCACAAACACGGCATCGTGCTGGGTAACTTGGTGGGTCTGATTGATAGCGATTACCAGGGGCAGCTCATGGTCAGCGCCTGGAACCGCAGCGATGTGGCCTTCACCATCGCACCCATGGAGCGCATCGCTCAACTGGTCATCGTTCCGGTAGTGCAGGCGCAGTTCAACCTGGTCACGGAGTTTGCCGCCAGCCACCGTGGTGAAGGCGGCTACGGCTCGACCGGGAAGCACTAAGGACTAGTGCAATGTGCGATCCGACGGGTCACCGGTGCCAACCAGTTGCAGATTAAAAAATCCGGTGCCGCAACTGCCTCTGTCGATTTCCTCTTCGGTGGCTTCGCGCACAGATTCGACCTTCATGCTTAAACGTATCGCAATGCCGGCTAGCGGGTGATTGCCGTCAATCACCACGTGGTCGGGGTAGATGTCGGTGATGGTGTAGAGCGTATCCCGTGGAACGTTGGGGTTGCAGCCCTCGGGCAGGGCGCTGCCCTCCATGGTCAGGCCTTCCTGCAATTCATCGGGAAACAGGTGGCGTGGTTCCAGAAACAGCAATTGGTCGTTAAAGTCACCAAAGGCCAGTTCGGGCTCAATCTGCAGTTGCACCGTGGCGCCTGCGCTGTATCCCAGCAGAGCCGCTTCGATCACGGGGAGCAAGTCTTTGCCGCCCAGCAAAAATTCCACCGGCTCGTCCAGGATGTCCAATTCTTCGCCCAAAGTGTCTTTCAGCGTCCAGGTTAGGGCAACGACGCATTGTTCAGTGATTTCCATAGGAGAATTGTCCCATGAACACCGATGAACCCCTGCAACTCCTGGGTGGATTGACGCCCGCGACTTTTATGCGCCGCCACTGGCAGAAAAAGCCATTGTTGATTCGCCAGGCCATTCCTGGCTTTGCGCCCCTCTTGGCGCGTGCCGAATTGCTGGACCTGGCGGCGCAGGATGAAGTGGAGTCGCGCCTGGTGGTGCAACCCGGTGCAAACGGGGCTCGGCCTTGGCGTTTTCGCCACGGGCCGTTTGTCCGCAAGGCGTTGCCAGCCTTCAAACAACCGGGCTGGACCCTGTTGGTGCAGGGGGTGGATTTGCTGGATGCGCGGTTGCACGCGCTGATGAACCAGTTTCGCTTTGTGCCGGATGCGCGTCTGGATGATTTGATGATCAGCTACGCCACTGATGGCGGTGGCGTGGGCCCACACTTTGACAGCTACGACGTGTTTTTGCTGCAGGCCCACGGCCAGCGCCGCTGGCGCATTGGACGACAAAAGGACTTGAGCCTGCAGCCCAATATGCCTCTTAAGATTCTGGCGAATTTCGAGCCGGAGATGGAGTTTGTGTTGGAGCCGGGCGACATGCTGTACCTGCCGCCGCGCTATGCCCATGACGGCATTGCGGTGGGCGAGTGCATGACCTATTCGATCGGTTTTCGCGCACCCAGCCGCGCAGAATTGACCAGTGAGTTGTTGCAGCGACTGGCCGAGGAGGCTCTGGACGCGGAAAGTGTCAACCTGTACCGTGACCCCAAGCAAGAGGCTGTGGCTCACAGCGGGGCAATCCCCGGGGCGCTGTTTGAATTTGCCCAGACCGCCTTAGCCGACGCCCTGCGCGACCCGCTGGCACTGCAGCGAGTTCTGGGCGAATACTTAAGTGAACCCAAGGCGCATGTCCGCTTTGACAATGGGCAGGTTGAATCGCTGGATGGGGCGTTGGTGCTGGATCGCCGTACCCGTATGCTGTATGACGCGCAGCATATTTTTCTTAATGGGGAAAGCTTTTTGGCAACCGGGCGAGATGCCCAATTGATGCGGCACTTGGCGGATGGGCGGAGCTTGCCTGCTTCGGACAAAAAACGTCTGAGTGCGCCTGCACGGGAACTGGTGGCTGATTGGTGTGAAGCGGGGTGGATGTATGTCGAACAGTGAATCCGAGAGTGGCCGCCTCAATGGCGCATATTCTGGCCCTACAGAATTTGCCAATGTGGTGCGCGAAGCGCTGGCCTGTGCCGCGCGTGAGGGCTGGTCCAGCATGGTCTGGAGTGATGCCAACTTTGCCGACTGGCCCTTGGGCGAGCGTGCCGTGGTGGACTCGTTAAACGCATGGGCAGGAAAGGGACGTCAGCTGCTGATGCTGGCCCACAGCTATGACGCTCTGGTGCGCTTGCAGCCGCGCCTGGTCACATGGCGCAAGACTTGGGGGCATATCATCGAATGCAGGCTGTGCCGCAGCCGGGATGCCAGCGAAATGCCCAGTGCACTGTGGAGTCCCCACTGGGCCATGCAGCGGCTGGACGTGGTGCGCAGTACCGGGATTGCCGGGCTGGAGCCCCAACGGCGTGTCATGCTCAAGGAAGAGCTGGACGAGTGCCATCGCCAGAGCAGTCCGGGGTTCGCTGCCAGCACTTTGGGCTTGTAGTCGGGACTTAGAGGGTTTTCCCCAGTGTATTTTGCAAGTTCCTGTATACTCATAGGTTAGGCAAAAAGAGATCGAATGCTTTTTGTCTGAGTCTGGGCGGCGTGCTGCTTTGACAAGTTCCAAAAATTGTTTCGTTAACTCACTCTAGTTATTAAAAATGAACAAATCACTCGTCTTGGCAGCCGTTATCGCTGCCGCTGCCTTGGCTGCTTGCGGTAAGAAAGAAGAAGCGCCTGCACCCGCGCCAGCACCTGTTGCCGCACCGGCTCCTGCTGTCGTAGCACCTGCTCCCGTTGTTGAAGCATCGGCACCTGCCGCTGACGCATCGGCACCCGTTGCTGCTCCTGTTGCTGCGCCTCCTGCGGAAGGCGCTTCCAAGTAATTCTTGGCAAGCAAAAAAAAGCCACCGCAAGGTGGCTTTTTTTATGCCGGCACAGGTTTGGCAGTTTGTGATCCTGCCATTCCGAGCACTATTTGATATCGTCGGCAATCACTTTGACGATACGCTGCGCTGTGATAGAGGCTTCTGGTACCCCTTTGGCGTCCAGCACGGACACGGTGCTCACATTACCCTGGCTGCGCACGGTAATCTGGAACTTGGCCGCTTCGTTCTTGGACGCACTGTTGAACAGCTTGGCAAAAAAGCCAGGCTCGGAATTGGCGGCGTCCAGCGGCACATAGCGCACAAAGTAAATGCCTTGTTTGCGGTCACGGTCTTCCACGGTGAAACCGGTGCGGTCAAGGGCCAATCCAACGCGGCGCCAGGCGTTGTCGAAACCCTCTTCGATGCGAACCGCCGGCTGGCCGTTTTCAGTGACAACGGTTGCTGTTTTCTTGGTAACAATGCTGTCGGCGACCAAAGTCTTGGATTGGGCCTCATTAACGCCGAGCTTGACCATCAGACGGCGCAAAAACTCTGCTTCCAGTTCCGGGTCCGCTGGGCGGGGTTGCCAGATAGTGCTGTCTTTGCGTGCGTTGTTTACTGTTTCCACCATGCCGCGGTGGCTGATGAAAATCTCTGTCTCTCCATTGGCATTGCGTTCCAGGCGGGTGCGAAACTTGTCACGTTCGGCTGTGGAATAGAGCGAGTCCAGTAGCTTACCCAGGGTTGCGCGAATAAAGTCCTGCGGAATTTTGGCGCGGTTCTCGGCCCAGTCAGTCTCCATGATGCCCAGGGATTTCTGGTCCATGGCCAGCAAGAATCCGTTCTCCTGCCAAAAGTCTTTTACGGGCTCCCACAGCTTTTCAGCCGGGCGGTTTACTACCAACCAACGCTGGTTGCCGGAGCGCTCAATGCGCACGTCACCCATGGCGACGGCGGCAACGTTTGGCGTCGCGGTCGCTGTGGTTTGCCCTGATTTAAGTCCCGACGCCGATACCGTGCCGCCGATCACGGCGTAATGGGTATCTTTGGACAGTTGGGTGAGATCGGGCGGAACTTCCAGTGAGGGGGTCTTGGCGCTGCTGGAACTGCGGTAGTCCACCTTGTCGGCTTCGAGAACGGTACAGGCTGACAGCGCGATTGCCGTGCTGATGAGCGTCAGTTTGAATAGGGGGTTCACAGAAATCCTCAAAATGGAATGGCTACTTATAGCAGACCGGTGGCTTGCATCACGCGTTCCAGCGCCGGCTGGTTAGCGGGCGTCAGCACGGTCAGGGGGAGGCGCAGCGCCTGGCTGCACAGCCCCATGCGTGCAACGGCCCACTTGACTGGAATAGGGTTGGATTCTACGAACAAAGCTTTATGCAGGGGTAGCAACTGGAGCTGAATCTCCATAGCGCGCTGCACATTGCCTGCAATGGCTGCCATGCACAGTTCGTGCATCAGGCGGGGAGCCACGTTGGCCGTCACACTCACGTTGCCATGTCCGCCACACAGCATGAGAGCCACAGCTGTGGGGTCATCACCGGAATAGATGGCAAAGCCTTTGGGTGCTTCTTTGATCAGCCACTGGGCACGTTCGATATTGCCGGTGGCCTCCTTGATTCCCACAATGCCGCTCACTTGGGCCAGGCGCAACACGGTGTCGTGCTGCAGATCGGCAACGGCGCGACCCGGCACGTTGTACAAGATCAGGGGTAAATCGACTGCCTCGGCAATGGATTTGAAATGCAGGTACTGGCCTTCTTGCGTGGGCTTGTTGTAGTAGGGGACCACCTGCAACTGGCAATCCGCCCCGACCTTCTTGGCAAAGCGGGCCAGTTCAATGGCTTCAGCCGTTGAGTTGGCGCCGCAACCAGCCATGATGGGTACGCGCCCGGCCGATTGTTCGACCGACACGCGGATGATTTCGCAATGCTCCTGCACATTGACCGTGGGGGACTCACCCGTGGTGCCGACCACGCCAATACAGTCGGTGCCTTCAGCAATGTGCCAGTCGATCAGCTTTCGTAGCGCTGCGTAGTCCACGGAGCCGTCGTCCTGCATCGGAGTGACCAGGGCCACGATGCTGCCTTTGATGGGGCCTTGAGATGAGTTCATATCAGTCATATGTTCGGTAATCAATGATTCTACCTAGAGTGTCTGGCGCACCCAATCCGGCGTGTGCGCGCAGACCGGCGTGGCGCGCTTCGCTGCAATGCGTTGCACGACCCTGGGTGGGGTTTGCAGGTAGCCGTGCTCGTAGGCCACCACGTCCAGATTTTCACAGACCTTCAGCAGTTCGCCGCGCTGCAATAAGAAATCAGCGCGGGACGGCCGCCCAAACTGGGCATTGCCATCGGCAAAGGTCTCATACAGCAACACGCCGCCCGGGGCGACGCTGGCCACCAGTGTGTCCAGCAGGGGGCGCCACAGGTAGTTGGCCACAATGACGGCGCCAAAGGTGCGCACCTGCCCGCCTTCTGTGCACAGGGGCCAGTCGCTTTTTTCAATGTCGGCACAAACCAATTCAGCACCCGGAGCATGGTCCTGTGCAGCGGCAATGGATTGGTCCACGCCGGTTACGGGGTGGCCTCGCCCGGCAAACCAGGCCAGATGGCGACCGGAGCCGCAAGCCACGTCCAGTACCGTTGCACCAGGGGTCAGCAAGTGCGACCAGCGCACGATCCAGTCTGAGGGATTCAGAAGCATGACCACAGCTGGTTAGCCATTTGCACCATGAACTCTGGCTGGGTATAGAGCAGGAATACGGCCGCCAACACCGCCGCCGCAACTGCCCACCAAACTCCGTGCCAGAACAGCTTCATGGCGTGGCCACGCCCCGTGAGAAGTTGCGAACAATGGCCGCCTCCTTGACCGGAAGATTGATGAGTGCGGCCGCCACACCCAGGGCGATAGCGATATACCAGACGATGTCGTAGCTGCCCGTCTTGTCATACAAATAGCCGCCCAGCCACACCCCCATGAAGGAGCCAATCTGGTGGCTGAAAAACACAAAGCCACCCAACATGGACAGATGCGTCACGCCAAAAATCTGTGCCACCGTTGCGGTTGGTGATGGGCACGGTGGACAGCCACAAAGTCCCCATCGCCGCCGAGAATACATACACGCTGGTCGGTGAGAGTGGGGTCCATAGAAAAACGGCAATGATCACGGCGCGCGCAAAATAAATGAACGCCAGGATATTTTTCTTGGACAACTTCTGACCCAGCACACCGGCCGCGTAGGTGCCAAACACGTTGAATAGGCCAATCAGTGCCAGGGCGTAGCTGGCGACTTGGGGCGACAAACCCTTGTCCTTTAAGTAGCTTGGCATATGCACTCCGATGAAGACCACCTGGAAGCCGCAGACAAAATAGCCGGCCATCAAAAGCTGGAAGCTGGGGTACTTGAAAGCTTCACGCAGGGCTTGAAGAATGGTCTGCTCACGCGGTTGCGTCGAAACGCTGCCAAAGCCTGGCTCGCGCAGTCCCCAGGCCAGAGGAATCATCAGCAGGGCTGCCAAGCCCAGCAACACCAGGGCCTGCTGCCAGCCGAAATGGCTGATGAGAAAGCCCTCGGTCGGCACCATCAGAAATTGGCCGAACGATCCCGCAGCGGCCGCTACACCCATGGCCCAGGAGCGTCTGTCGGCACTGACATTACGGCCAATCACGCCGTAAATAACAGCATAGGTTGTGCCGGCCTGTGCCGTGCCAATCAGCACACCCGTACTCAAAGAAAACTGCAGCGGCGTGGAGGCCTGCGCCATGCCAACCAATCCCAGGCCATAAAGGACCCCGCCAACAATGATGACCCGAAAGGCGCCAAACCGGTCGGCGGCCATGCCGGCAAAGATACCGAAAATACCCCAGGCCAGGTTCTGAATAGCTATGGCCAGTGCAAAGGTCTCGCGGGTCCAGCCCTGCGCCTGGGTAATCGGTTGCAGCCACAGTCCAAAGCCATGTCGAATGCCCATGGACAATGTGACGATGGCGGCGCCACAGGCCAGCACTTGCACGGTGGAGAGAGGCCTGTGGTCGGATCGGTGCATGGTGTGATTGTCACAAATTCGGGTTAACCCTGCAGCGCAGGTACATTGCCCAAATGATATTCCTGTGTATGTATACAGCTACATGGCGCGCAGCTATTACAATGCGCCCCCTATGGCAGTCAAACCCACCCCCGAATACTCTGAAGGTTCCATCCGCGTTCTCAAAGGACTGGAGCCGGTCAAACAGCGCCCGGGCATGTACACCCGCACCGACAACCCGCTGCACGTCATCCAGGAAGTGCTGGACAACGCAGCCGACGAGTCACTGGGTGGCTACGGCAAAAAGATCAAGGTTACGTTGCACACCGATGGCTCGGTATCGATTGAAGACGACGGGCGCGGCATTCCTTTTGGCCTGCATCCCGAAGAACTAGCACCGGTGATTGAGCTGGTGTTCACCCGCCTGCACGCCGGCGGCAAGTTCGACAAGGGCAAGGGCGGCGCCTACAGCTTCTCTGGCGGTTTGCATGGCGTGGGCGTGAGCGTGACCAATGCCCTGGCCAAACGGCTGGAGGCCACCAGCTACCGTGAAGGCCAGGTGGCGACCATCGTGTTCGAGAACGGGGATGTGACACAGCCCTTGGAGAGCCGCAAAACTGTGGACGGTGATCGCAAATCCGGCACCACGGTGCGTGCCTGGCCGGATGCCAAATACTTCGAGTCTGCCATCTTGCCCATGGCTGAACTCACGCATTTGCTACGCAGCAAGGCCGTGTTGATGCCTGGCGTCAGTGTTTCTCTGTTGATTGAGAAGACCAAGGAGACACAAACTTGGCTGTACAAAGGTGGCCTGCGCGACTACCTGACCCAAACGCTTAACGGTGACCCAGTTATCCCCCTGTTTGAGGGCGACGGTTTTGCCGATGGCCAGAATGACAACTTTGCCGAAGGCGAGGGCGCTGCTTGGTGCGTGGCCTTTACCGAAGACGGCCAGCCGGTACGTGAGAGCTACGTCAACCTCATTCCCACCAGTGCCGGTGGCACACACGAAAGCGGCCTGCGCGATGGCCTGTTCACTGCTGTCAAGAATTTTATTGAACTGCACTCGCTCTTGCCCAAGGGTGTCAAATTGATGCCTGAAGACGTGTTTGCCCGCGCCAGCTACGTGCTGTCCACCAAGGTGCTGGACCCGCAGTTTCAGGGCCAGATCAAGGAGCGGCTCAATTCGCGTGATGCGGTGCGCCTGGTCTCCAGCTTTGTGCGCCCCGCGCTGGAGCTGTGGCTGAACCAGCATGTGGAATACGGCAAAAAATTGGCCGAGCTTGCAATCAAGGCCGCGCAGAGCCGGCAAAAAGCCGGGCAAAAAGTCGAGAAGCGCAAGAGCTCTGGCGTGGCCGTGCTGCCGGGTAAGCTGACCGATTGTGAGAGCAAAGATATTGCCTACAACGAAGTATTTTTGGTCGAGGGCGACTCGGCCGGCGGTAGTGCCAAGATGGGCCGCGACAAGGAAAATCAGGCTATTCTGCCCCTGCGTGGCAAAGTCTTGAATACCTGGGAAGTGGACCGTGACCGCCTGTTTGCCAACACCGAAATTCACGACATTTCAGTCGCCATTGGCGTAGATCCGCATGGCCCCAACGACACACCGGATTTAACGGGTCTGCGCTATGGCAAGGTCTGCATCCTGAGCGACGCGGATGTGGACGGCTCACACATCCAGGTGCTGCTGCTCACGCTGTTCTTCCGCCATTTCCCCAAGCTGATTGAGGCGGGCCACGTGTATGTGGCACGCCCTCCGTTGTTTCGGGTCGATGCCCCGGCGCGCGGCAAAAAACCGGCCAGCAAGGCTTATGCGCTGGACGATGGCGAGTTGACGGCCATTCTGGACAAGCTGCGCAAAGAAGGTGTGCGCGAAGGCGCGTGGACCATCAGCCGCTTCAAAGGCCTGGGTGAGATGAACGCCGAGCAATTGTGGGATACCACGCTGAACCCGGACACCCGCCGCCTGCTGCCCGTCGCGCTGGGTGCTATCGACTTCGGCGCCACCGAGGCGTTGATCACCAAGCTGATGGGCAAGGGCGAAGCAGCGGCCCGGCGCGAGCTCATGGAGCTGCATGGCGACTCCGTTGAGGTGGACGTCTGATGTTCCGACTAGGCTCTTTGTTTTTGTTCGGACTGCTGGCCTGCGTCACGCAGGTGGCGCAAGCCGATATGTGGACCTATGTGGATGCGCGAGGGGTCAAGCACTTTGCCTCGAGCCAGCTGGACAGTCATTACAAGCTCATGTTCCATGGCATGCCAGCCCCCGACGCAGCCAGCGCCGGCGGCGCCATTCCTGGCGTGTCGCGGCTGGTAAGCGCCACTTTGCCGGCCAAATCCATCAGTCGCCTGGAACTATCGCCGGGCTTTCTGGCCGTCAAACCCCATGTACGCGCAGCGGCGGACGTCAACCAGCTCGACATGGCGCTGCTGCAAGCGGTGATCGCCACTGAATCCGGTTTTAATGCCACGGCCGTGTCGCCCAAGGGTGCGGTAGGTCTCATGCAGGTCATGCCCGCTACTGGCCAACGCTATGGGCTGACCAGTGACCACAGCGGTACCGTGGCTGCCAAGCTGACCGACCCCAAAACAAACATCCACACGGGCGCCCGCTACCTGCGTGACCTCATCAACCTATTCCCCGGTCAACTGGAGCTGGCTGTGGCTGCCTACAACGCGGGGGAAGGTGCGGTACAAAAGGCGGGCAACCGCATTCCCAATTACAAAGAAACGCAGAATTACGTGCGTTCAGTCATGCAGCTATACAGTCGCCTTAGCGCTTCCACCCCGTACCAGACCACCAAGGTGGTAGCCGCCGAGTCCGCGCGTGTGCGCGGCGAGTTTCACGGCGTAACCATTCCCGCCGCCGACGTGCCCACGGCCTCTACTGAATAAGCTCCCGATCCCATGACCGACCAACCCATTCTTGACTTGGCCCCCGAACCGCCCCGCGATGGCGGAGACGATGAACTGAACCTGGCCACCTATGCACAGCGCGCCTACCTGGAATACGCCCTCAGTGTGGTCAAAGGCCGTGCGCTGCCCGATGTGTGCGACGGCCAAAAACCGGTGCAGCGGCGCATTCTGTACAGCATGTCGCGCATGGGCCTGGGCTTTGGCGGACCCAACGGCAACACCGGTGCGCGTCCGGTCAAGAGCGCGCGCGTGGTGGGCGATGTGCTGGGCCGCTTTCACCCCCACGGCGACCAGGCTGCGTACGACGCGCTGGTGCGCATGGCGCAGGACTTTTCGCAACGCTACCCGCTGATCGACGGCCAGGGAAACTTCGGCAGCCGAGATGGTGACGGCGCCGCCGCCATGCGCTACACCGAAGCACGCCTGTCCAAGATCACAAGCCTGCTGCTGGACGAAATCGACATGGGCACGGTGGACTTTCGGCCCAACTACGATGGCTCCACCGAAGAGCCCTGCCAGTTGCCGGCCCGCCTGCCGTTTAACCTGCTCAATGGTGCCAGCGGCATCGCAGTGGGTCTGGCCACAGAGATCCCCAGCCACAACCTGCGCGAAATTGCCGACGCCTGCGTGGCGCTGATCAAAACCCCGTCCTTGCCCGACGCTGAGTTGTTTGTCATGGTGCCCGGCCCCGACTATCCCGGTGGTGGGCAGATCATCAGCAGCGCCACCGATATTGCAGATGCCTATCGCACTGGTCGTGGCTCGCTCAAAGTGCGCGCCCGCTGGAAGATTGAAGACCTGGCCCGTGGCCAGTGGCAACTGGTGGTGACCGAGCTGCCACCCGGCGTGAGCAGCCAGCGTGTGTTGGAAGAAATTGAAGAACTGACCAACCCGAAAGTCAAGGCTGGCAAGAAGGCGCTAAGCCAAGACCAGACCCAGCTCAAGGCCAGTATCCTCAGTGTGTTGGATGTAGTGCGCGATGAGTCCAACAAGGACGCTGCGGTGCGTTTGGTGTTTGAGCCCAAAACCAGCCGCATTGAACACCAGGAGCTGATCACCGCGTTGTTGGCCCACACCAGCCTGGAAACCTCTTCGCCTATCAACCTGACGATGATTGGGCTGGATGGCAGGCCTACGCAAAAGTCATTCCGCCAGATGCTGATCGAGTGGATTGCGTTTCGCCAGACCACCATAGAGCGGCGTTCGCAGCACCGCCTGTCCAAGGTGCTGGACCGCATCCATATTCTGGAAGGCCGCCAGACGGTGTTGCTGAACATCGACGAGGTGATTGCCATCATCCGCCAGGCGGACGAGCCCAAGGCTGCGCTGATTGCACGATTCAACCTGTCGGACCGACAGGCAGAAGACATTCTGGAAATCCGCCTGCGCCAACTGGCCCGGCTGGAAGCCATCAAGATTGAGCAAGAGCTGTCTGAATTGCGCACGGAGCAAAGTAAGCTGGAAGAAATTCTCGGCAGTCCCGCCGCGCTGCGCCGCTTGATGATTAAAGAAATCGAGGCTGACGCCAAAACCTTTGCCGATGCGCGCCGTACCCTGATTCAGACCGAAAAGAAGGCCGTGGCTGAGGTCAAAGTCGTGGATGAACCCGTCACCGTGGTGGTGAGCAACAAGGGTTGGGTGCGTGTCCGCACCGGCCATGGTCATGAGGCATCTACTTTTGCCTTCAAAGCAGGGGATGCACTTTACGGAACCTTTGAATGCCGCAGCGTCGATACCTTGCTGGTGTTTGGCTCCAATGGACGGGTCTACTCCATTGATGTGTCCCTGTTGCCCGGTGGCCGCGGCGATGGCCAGCCGGTCACTACTTTGCTGGAGCTAGAAGCCGGTACCCAGTTGCTGTATTACTTTGCCGGGCCGGCCAACGCCACGCTGTTGCTGAGCAGCAGTGCGGGTTACGGTTTTATGGCCACGGTGGAGAACATGGTCTCACGCCAGAAGGCAGGCAAGGCATTCGTTACGGTGAACCCTGGCGAGACCTTGTGCTGCCCCTCGTTGGTGGCGGGGGCGCAGGGCAAGGTCGTATCCCTAGGCACCCCTGCTGTGTTAGTGGCGCCGGCCACGCATGTGGCCTGCGCCTCTGCCGGTGGGCGTATTTTGACCTTCGAGCTGACCGAACTCAAAGCCATGGCCAAGGGCGGGCGAGGGCTGATGCTGATCGACCTGGAAGCTAAAGACACCCTGGCCGGCGCGGCGGCCTACACCCGCTCCATACGCATTGACGGCATTGGCCGGGGTGGCAAGGCGCGCGATGAAACGCTGGAAATTCGCAGCCTCAACAACGCCCGTTCAGCCCGTGCCCGCAAGGGCAAGGCAGCGGACTTGGGCTTCAAACCAAATGCTGTGACCCGTGTCGAGTAGCAAAATGGTTATGAATCAATTAGGCCTCTAGCCCTCGTGAAATATACGTAACAGGCTATTGTTTAAATAGCAATCTACGGATGATCAACGCGATCAAGCAGCCTGCGCCAGTGGCATCAGGGGTGCCTCCGGCAGTGCGTTCAACAGGTCCACGATGGCCTGGTCACGCTTGAGCGCCTGCGCTGCGGGAATGACCAGCGTGGTAGCGCCCACCATGGTGGCGGTGGGAAGCTCGCGCAGTGGCAGGCGGTCTATTCGGGTTCTTTCCAGCGGATGGGTGGCCGCTTCATACAGGATCACTTCGTGGTCCAACGGGTAGTCCCGGGCAAGTTTGTCTACCAGTACTTGCACGCGGGCCTGCGTAGTCTCGAAGCGTTTCAGGCTGAGTTCACCGGCCAGGAACGGTTGCCACAGGATCAGCAGCGCGCTGGGGTCAATGCGGCGTTCATAGATCATGAACTGCGTGGCTTCCATGGATTGCATGCCTGTGCGACCAGGGTCAATGCCCAGATCGGCCACAAGGCAGTCCTCGGCGGAGATGCCGGGCAACATCTCGGCGCCGTACCCTTCGGACCGCGCGTCCTTGATGGCGATGTGCGCGATGCAGGCAAAAATACCAGGGTGGCCGTAGAACGCCGCGCACACCGTCTTGCCCGCGCGCACCTGCTCCAAAATGGTGTCCGCCATACGGCGGTAGGTATCACCTCGGTTTTTCCCGTCCATGTTGCAGTCGTCGTAATGGTCCAACACGCAGATGAAGTCTTTTGCAATGCCTTTGATCCAGTCGCGCGTGAAGATGTTGGGAACGGCTGAAACCACCACATCGGCAGTTTCGATGTAGCTCAGCGCCAGTGGCGTGACTTGCCCCGCCATGCGCATGCCGGTGCCAACACAAATGAGTTTGCCTTTTTTTATCGCGTTCATGTCTCGCCTGCATTCGAGGGTTGGTACACCGAGACGCGGTTGCGCCCAGTGTTTTTGGAAACGTACAACGCCTTGTCTGCGGCCGCCAGCAGGTCTTCATAGCGCGAGGACTCGCCAACAGCACGTGTGGCAATACCAAAACTTGCAGCGATGGTGAATTCAAAGCCGCTGGGTCGGGTGTCAATCGACAAAACAGCTACCCGGCAACGCTCTGCCAAAGTCAATACTTCCTCGGGAGTGAGGTCGGTCAGGCACAGGGCGAACTCCTCACCGCCGAGGCGTCCAAACAGATCGGTCTTGCGCAAATGGGTTTTGATTGCTTCACAGATGGCTTTCAACACCCAGTCCCCCGTGGCGTGGCCGTAACTGTCATTGATATGTTTGAAAAAATCCATATCAAGCAGCACCAAACTCTGGGTGTGGCGTTCATCTTTGAAAGCTTGTTGCACACAGGCCGTGAAATAGGCGCGGTTGCTGACCTGTGTGAGTCCGTCTACCTGGGCTGAATGGCGAAACGCGTCCATTCTTCTCAGCGTTCTGACCAGCCAAGCCCCCATGCTGGTGAGTACGATCAGGCCCAGCGTCACTAGCAGGATCAGGTTTTCGTACCGGTGTTCCTGTAAGGTTTTTTCCATGCGCAGGTTCTGGTTTTTCTGTTCCAGCAGGGCCAGTTGATTGGCCTTGTCTTGCGTTTCGAATTTGACGCGCTGGTAGGCCAGGCTCTTTATGACCTGATCGTCCAGCACTTTTTTCTTAAGTGTTAGGTTAGTGTCGTAATAGCTGATGGCTGCTTCCAGTTGTCCCTGCGCGTGCTTGATGGCGGCCATGGTCTCGCTGGTCTTCTCGTGCAGCAGCAGAAGACGCCCGGATTGGGCCCTCTGATACGCGCGTAAGCCGAAGTGCTCTGCGCGTTGTGTGTTGCCGGTCTTGAGGTAGGCGCGGGCCAGGGCCTCGTCGAGCTGCACTGCGTAGTCTGAATCCGGACTGAGCACGACGAACTCTTGTGTGAGTGGCAAACTGGCGGTGATACCCCTTGCATAGTTGCCAGTGTCAATCAAATAAATCGCGGCCAGGCTTTTGATGATCAGCGCAAAGAACGGATTTTTGTTTGCATCGCAGGCTTTAACGGCATCCTGCACCAATGAGTCGGCCAGCGGCTCCTTTCCGCGCTCGAAACTGATTTCGACTTTGTTGGCTAGTCCCACGCAGGCAGCGTAAGACCCGACGATGTCGCCACGCAAGGCATAGATGCGCTCGGCAAGATCCATGGTCTCGTCATAGGCATGCAGTGATCGCAACAGGTTAAGTGCGCCCTGCAAAACAACAATCTTTTGTGAAGGTTTTTCAATGGCCGGTAGCAAAAGAATGGATTCATTCATGGCTTGCAGCGCCTTTTCGTACCGGCCCAGTGCTGTGTATCCATCAATCAACTCGTAGAGGTAACTTGCGCGTCGCCCTGGGGTCTTTACCTGAGCGATCAGCGAATTCACCAGAGCAATACGCTCCTCATTCCTCCCCCGATCTCCCAAGGAATGGGCATAAGACAGCTGATACTTTTCGTTTTGCTCCGGGGTGAACGTCGGTTGCAATGCCTTGAGCTTTTCCAGTGCCGCATCGGCTTTTTTTGGGGACGTACCTAATGAATTCCGGGCCTCGGAAAACAAGGTTTCGAACGTGTCCTGTTCCGCAGCCATCGTGGCAAACGAACAAAGAAACCCAATCGCAAGTACTGCAAGCGATTGAACGATGTAGGTGCGCACCATCAACGTCGCTATGTGTGCGCTGTCCAACGACTAATAGGTCAAGTCGGTATTGGTTACGTTGACCTTTGGAAGATCACTGGCGTCAACGCCTGCCAAGGCTGCTATGGCTGCGATGTCGCCCGACATGAGCGTCTGCTGCTCTTCCGCGTTCAAGCCAAACTGTGTCATGGATGCCTGTGGATCTTGCTGATGTGCCTCGCGTGCAGTCGCGTCACTATCAAGAAGGTTAAGGTAGTCGAGTAATTTGGACATTTGCAGTGGCCTTGAATGGAAGCTAGCAGGGTGAGACTCGATGATCTCGCTTCAATTCTATAGGGCATGTAACCCTTTGTATCTAAGGGTAAACGGACTAATCCCACCCACCGCCCAGAACCTTGTACAGCGTTACCAGGTTTTGCACCTGCTGCACCTGCACCTGCACGGCAGCCTGTTGCACCCCAAACAGGCTGCGCTGGGCGTCCAGCACCTCAAAGGCGCTGGCAGCGCCATTTTTGAAGCGCAGGTCCGTCAGTCGCATACGCGTTTGCTCGGCGGCTAACTGGGCGTTTTGCGCACGCAACTGCTCGGTCAGCGTGGCGCGGCCGGCCAGGGCGTCGGAAACTTCGCGAAAACCCGTCTGAATAGCTTTCTCGTACTGTGCCACAGCGATGTCGCGCGCGACCTTGGCTGATTCCAGGTTGGCCTGGTTACGCCCCGCATCGAATATGGGTAGCAGCAGTTGTGGCGCGAAGGTCCAGGCGGACGTGCCGTCGCTGAACAGTTTGTCCAGATCGCTGCTGACAACGCCAGCACTGCCTGTGAGCGTGATGCGTGGAAAGAAGGCGGCACGGGCGGCACCGATATTGGCATTGTTGGCCAGCAACTGCTGCTCCGCCTGGCGCACATCGGGGCGGCGGGTTAACAAGTCAGACGGTACGCCGGCTGGCAGGTCCGGCACCAGACCCTGGGCAGTGACAGGCAGGCCTGCTGGCAAATCGCCTGGCAGGCTCTGGCCCACCAGCAGTACCAGTGCATTCTCGTCCTGGGCGCGCTGGCGCTGAGCCTGGGCCATCGATGCCTTGGCGCCTTCGAGCAGGGACTGGGCCAGGCTCAGGTCCAGTTGCGAGACCACTTCGTTGTCAAACTTGAGTTGCGTCAGCCGCAGGGACTCCTGGCGTGTGGTGACTGTCTCGCGGGTCACGCGCAGCAGTTCGTCATCGGCCAGCATGGTCAAGTAGGTGTTGGCAACCGAAGCGATCAGGCTGATTTGCACCGTTCTGCGGGCTTCTTCAGTGCCAAGTAACTGGGCTTGTGCAGCTTCACTCAGGGCGCGCACGCGACCAAAAAAGTCCAGTTCGTAGGATGTAACGCTCAGACCGGCGGAATAGGTCGACGTGATTGCGCCCGAGGCAACGGGTCCACGAGTACCCGTGATACCGGCGTTGACGGTAGGCAACTGGTCGGCCTGGCGCAGGCGCAACTGGGCCCGCGTTTGTTCGATGGAAAGCACCGCCACGCGCAAATCGCGGTTGTTTTGCAGTGACAACTCGATCAGGCGCTTGAGGCGTGCATCCTGGAAGAAGTCCTGCCAGGCAATCTCAGCCGCGATGCGGCCGCTGCTGTCGGCAGTTGTTCCCGCCAAAGTGCTGTAGTGATCCGCTACGGGTGCAGTAGGGCGCTCGTACGTCGGGATGAAACTGCACCCTGCCAGGGAAGCGGCAGCTGATACGGTTGCCAGCCGGAAGAAACGGGATGGGGTCATGGGCAAATTATTCATGGTGGGTCTCGATGCCGACTTGGTGGGCATGTTCCATTTCAAACTGGTGTTGGCGTTCACTGCCTTTGAACAGGCCGCGCACCACCACGAAAAAGATCGGTACAAAGAAGACCGCCAGCACCGTGCCCAACAGGCTGCCACCGATCACGCCGGTACCAATGGCGCGCTGGCTGGCCGAGCCTGCGCCAGAAGCGATGGCCAATGGCAGCACTCCCAGCATGAAGGCCATCGAGGTCATCAGGATGGGGCGAAAGCGCATGTGTGCGGCGGCCAGGGCTGCTTCCACTGCGGTTTTGCCCTGGGCCTGCAGATCTTTGGCAAATTCAATGATCAAGATGGCGTTCTTGGCCGTCAAGCCAATGATGGTGATTAGGCCAACCTGGAAGTACACGTCGTTGGCATAGCCGCGCATCAACGTTGCCAGTACCACACCCAATACGCCCAGCGGCACCACCAAAATCACGGCCATGGGGATGGACCAGCTCTCGTACAGCGCCGCCAGGCACAGGAACACCGCCAGAATCGCAAAACCATACAACACCATGGCTTGGGAGCCGGCGAGTTTTTCTTCGCGGGACTGGCCAGTCCACTCAAAGGCAAAGCCATCGGGTAACTGGGCAGCCAGCTTCTCCATCTCTGTCATGGCATCGCCCGTGCTGTAGCCGGCTGCCGCGCTGCCACCGATGCGCATGGCAGGGTAGCCGTTGTAGCGCACCGTTTGCATGGCACCATTGATCCAGCGGGTGCTGGCAAAGCTGGATAGTGGCACTGGTACACCCCGGGCGTTGGACGCAGTCAAACGCAGAATGTCCTGGGGCTGCATGCGGGCCGTGGCGTCGGCCTGCACCACTACTCGTTGGAGACGCCCCTGGTTAGGAAAATCGTTGATGTAGGTCGAACCCAGCGCGGTGGAGATAGTGCTGTTGATGGAGTCAAAACTTACCAACAAGGCACTGGCTTTTTCACGATCAATGTCAATCTGCAACTGTGGCGCATCTTCCAGGCCATCGGGGCGTACCTGGGACAGCACCTTGCTCTTGGACGCCATGCCCAGTAGCTGGTTGCGTGCGGCCAGCAGTGCGTCATGGCCCTTGCCACCGCGGTCCTGCAGTCGGAAGGTAAAGCCCGATGCTGAGCCCAATTCAGGAATGGGTGGCGGGCTCAAGGGGAAGACGAATGCGTCACGGATGCCCATCATTGCACCAAAGGCACGGCCAGCCAGCGCCTGTGCAGAATGGGTCTCGCCTTTACGCTCGGACCAATCCTTGAGCGTCACGAATGCCAGCGCGGCGTTCTGCCCCTGGCCGGAGAAGCTGAAGCCCAGCACGCCAACCATGCTTTGCACTTCGGGTTGTTTGAGGAGGAATCCTTCAACCTGCTGCATCACGTTCAGAGTACGTTCTTGAGTTGCCCCGGGGGGCAGTTGCACGTTGACCAGCATGGTGCCTTGGTCTTCATTGGGCAGGAAGGACGCTGGTAAACGCAGGTACACCACTGCCACCACGGCAATGATGGCGCCGTAAATCAGCAGGTAGCGCGCTGCGCGGCGCAAGATGCGCGCCACCAGGCTTTCGTAGTTTTTGGCCGTGCTGGAGAAGCCACGGTTGAACCAGCCAAAAAAACCACTCTTGGCATGGTGGTGACCGGCCTCCACCTGTTTGAGCAGGGTGGCGCACAGCGCAGGTGTAAGCGACAGTGCCATGAAGGCCGAGAAGGCAATGGATGCCACCATCACAGCCGAGAATTGGCGGTAGATATTGCCCACAGAGCCCTTGAAGAAGGCCAGCGGCACAAACACCGCAATTAGCACCACCGTCACGCCGATGATGGCGCCCGAAATCTGGCCCATGGCCTTGCGAGTAGCCTCCAGCGGAGGCAGGCCTTCTTCGCTCATGATGCGCTCGACGTTTTCCACCACCACGATGGCATCGTCCACCACGATACCGATCACCAACACCATGCCAAACATAGTCAGCACGTTGATCGAAAAACCCAGTGCCAGCAGGGTGGCAAAAGTGCCCAGCAGCGCCACAGGCACCACAATGGTCGGGATGATGGTGTAGCGCAAGTTCTGCAAGAAGAGGAACATCACCAAAAACACCAAGATCACCGCAATAACCAAGGTCTCGGCCACCTGTGTGATGGAAATTTTGACGAAGCGCGAGCTGTCAAATGGGATGCTCCAACTCACGCCCTTGGGGAAGTAGGGCTGCAACTCGGCCATGCGGTTGCGTACTGCCTTGGCCGCCGCCAGGGCGTTGCCGCTGGGCGAGAGCTGAACGCCAATACCGGTGGCTGGTTTGCCATTAAGGCGTGCCGAGGTGGCATAGCCTTGGGCACCCAGTTCGATGCGGGCCACGTCTTTCAGGCGCACGGACGAACCATCGGCATTGGCGCGTAACACCACGTTGCCAAACTGCTCGACGCTGTTCAACTGCCCATCGACCACCACAGTGGCAGAGATGGACTGGCCTGTGATGTTGGGAAGGTCACCAATCGCGCCAGAGGACACCTGGGCGTTTTGCGAGCGGATGGCGTTGTTCACATCCGCCGCGGATAGGTTGAAGCCGTTGAGCTTGGCCGGATCGATCCAGATGCGCATGGCACGCTCGGTGCCGAACAACTGCGCTTGTCCAATGCCGGGCAGGCGCTGGATTTCGGGCAGGATGTTGCGTGAGGCAAAGTCACCCAGTTGCACGATGTCGATGTCCGGGTTGTCACTGGAAAGCATGGTGAACAACAGGAAGTTGGAGCGTGCTTTGTCCACGCGCACCCCTTGCTGGTTCACGGCGGCTGGCAGGCGTGGTGCAGCGCGCGAGAGCCGGTTTTGCACATCAACCTGCGCCAGGTCCGGGTTGGTGCCCGTCTCAAAGGTCACGGTGATGGATCCTGTGCCATTGGCCTGGGCCACGGACTCCATGTAGATCAGGCCGGGCGAGCCGTTCATCTCGCGTTCGATCACGCTCAGTACGCTGTCCTCCAGCGTCTGGGCAGAAGCACCGGGGTAGCCGGCAGAAATCACGATAGATGGCGGCGCCACCGGAGGGTACTGTGAAATGGGCAACTGCGTGATGGCCACGCCGCCCATAACCAGAATGAAAAGGGCAATCACCCACGCAAAGATGGGTCGGTTGATAAAGAACTGGGCCATATACGGTGCCCCTTATTTGCTGACCGCAGCCGAGGCTGCCGATGCGGGTGCACCCGGTGCTGATGCGGCACTGGCATTCCACGGCACGGTCTTGACTGGTGCGCCGGGCACCATCATTTTCTGGAAGCCGTCAACGATGACTTGCTCACCGGGTTTGAGTCCGTCTAGTACGACCCACTGGTTACCCTGGGCATTGCCCACCTTGATGGGGCGTGGTGCGGGCTTGCCATCTGCGCCCACCACCAACACCGTGTCACCCTGGTTGGTGCGCGTGACAGCCTGTTGGGGCAGCAGCATGCCCGAAGGCAGTTCGGCCTGCGACAAACGCACCCGCACGTACTGGCCGGGCAGCAGCAAACCGTCCGGGTTAGGCACTTCGGCGCGCAGTGTGACCTGGCCAGAGGTGGGGTCCACCGTCAGGTCAGTGAACAACAGTTTGCCTGGTTGGGGCAGTTCGGTACCGTCTTCCAGTACCACACGCACGGCCACAGACCCGTCACCGGCGCTGCGCAATTGTTTGGACGCCATCGCCTTGCGCAGGAGCAGCACGTCAGTGCTGCTCTGGGTGAAATTCACGTACATCGTGCCGGTTTGCTGGATCACGGCCAATTGCGTGGCTTCGGCGGCAGTCACTAACGCGCCCTCGGTCACCAAGGCCTGGCCGATGCGGCCGGAGATGGGGGCGGTCACCGCGGCATAGTCCAGGTTGATCTGGGCTGTTTGCACGGCGGCCTTGCCAGCGGCCACATCGGCTTCGGCCTGCTTTTGCGCCGTTACCAGGGTGGTGAATTCCTGTTTACTGACGGCATTGGCTTCTACCAGTGGTTTGTTGCGCTCTACCTGCGCACTGGCCTGGGCCAGATTGGCTTGGGCACGGGCCATGGTGGCCTGGGCGCTGTCGAAAGCGGCTTTGTAGGGTGAAGAGTCGATCTGGTAAAGCAACTGGCCTGCCTTGACCTCGCTGCCCTCGCGGAACAGACGTTTCTGTACGACGCCGTTAACGCGCGCACGCACCTGTGCCACGCGCACGGCGCTGACGCGCCCCGGTAGCTCGGTTTGCAGGGCGACGACTTCGTTGGCCATGGTGACAACACCAACCGTGGCGGGAGGCGGGCCGCCGGCGCCACCGGCAGCGGGTGCACCATCTTTGGCGCCGCAGGCGGCCAAAATGGCCGCAATGGGCAATAACGCCAACAGGGCAGGGTATATGGCGCCGGTACGGCGTTTGGAATCAGCAACAGTGCATGACGAGGACATGGAAAATCCTTTTGACAAAGATAGGGGAAACCGGGGCGCCATACGGGACTGGCTTGGTTGCGTCAGTCTAGATGAGCACAACAAATACTGCTGGCCATGGCGAATTTTGGTTTATTATACATACGTTGTTGAATGTATGTATACCAATTTTTGAAAAGACGAATGGAAAATGGCCCGCCGTACCAAAGAAGACGCACTGATCACTCGCGACCAGATTCTGGATGCGGCAGAACGCGTTTTCCAGCGCCGGGGCGTGTCGCGAACCTCCCTGCAGGAGATTGCGCAAGAGGCCGGTCTCACGCGCGGCGCCATTTATTGGCACTTTCAGAACAAAGTCGATGTGTTCCACGGCATGATGCAGCGGGTCACGTTGCCCATGACATCCAGTCTGACCAGTGAATCACTGGTGGATTGCGCCGACGCACTGGCACGTTTGCGCAAGATTGTGGCCAGTGCCTTTCACCAGACGGTGCACGATCCGCGGGTGCGACGCGTGTTCGAAATTGCCTCACACAAGGTGGAATATGTGGACGAACTACAGGCCGGGCGTGACCGGCATCTGACGGAGCGGGCAGGGTTCGTGGCCAATCTGGAGCGCCTGCTGGCGCTTGCCGTTGCAGCAGGTCAACTGGGGCATGCCACCCCGGTTGCCCAGGCAGGCGTGGGTTTGCATGCGCTGCTTGACGGATTGGCGCACAACTGGTTGCTGGATCCGCTGGCGTTTGATCTGGAAGTCGTTGGCATGCAGGCACTCAATACCTACCTGATGGGTCTGGGAGCGGCTAAGCCTGGGTTTGATCCGCCCAAATCAGCGCTTCCATCTGCGCAATATTGATCTGCCGGTAGGAGAGCTGTAGCTGAGAGGCTGCCAGGGCAAACGCGTCTCCATCGTCGCCTTCACAGGCAATGGTCATGTTCAACAGGTTGGTGAACGGGCCCTCTCCTGTCAACAGCGCATCTGTCACGACGTCATTCACGGACACCAGTGCCAATGCTTCTTGCATGGAACAGCCTAGCAACCGGTCCAGCAGGGAAAACAGACCAATCAGGAACGCAGGCTCCCGCTCATCAGGTGCAAGCAGGTCCTTGGCCAGCAGCTCCATCATCCGTGCGCGCACCACGGCGGCGGTACCGACCGCGGTAGGGCGCCCACCAAGCTTGGCGCTGATCAGCATGGCCGCCCACTTTTGAAGCTTTTCCAGGCCCAAGAGAGCTACGGCTTGCCCGATGGAGGCAACTTTTTGTTCGCTACCAAAGGCGGATGAATTGATGATACGCAGCAGGTTGAAGCCCAAGGCAATGTCCTTCTTGATGGCCGTCTCGACGTCTTCGATCGTTGGATCATCGTGCAACAAGTCGCAGAGCTGCAGTGCACTCACCTGACTGGGGTTGAGCACCTTGGTCTGCACCAGTTCCGGTTTTGAAAACCAGTACCCCTGGAAAAACAGGAAGCCGATTTCACGCAATGCCTCAAACTGGGCCGTGCTTTCGACCTTCTCTGCAACTGACAAGGCGCCGGTACGGGTGTGAATGGCATTGACCAGCGGCTTTAGCTTGGACGCTGCAACGGCGCTGCAATCCACTTTGACAAAGTCCGCCAATGCGTGCCAGGCCTTGTACTGGGGCGCCACCACGGTGTAATGAAAGGCCAAGCGAAAGCCACGCTTGCGCAATGCGAACAGCACCGGTTGCAACGCCTGGATTGTCTCGGCGTCGTGATTCTGGACCGGTGGCACCTCGATCACTGTGCGCTTGGTCGAAAGGAAGTCCCAGTGCGAGCCGGAAAGCCCTTCATGCGTGGTGTTAATAAAGAGGTCCGAGCGACGGTCGGCAATGGTTTTGCCACTTTGCACCAGAGAATGCAGCACCATGGACACGTCGCTGGCCAGTGAATGCACTTGATCAGCTTGAGAACGGTTGAAGAGCTCGTAGCCGACAATCGTCTTTTCGGCGTCAACAATCGGCTGTCTTTCAATGAAAAACGGCCAGAGCTGCGCCCCTTGGTCGGTTTCAAGTACTTCGGTCAATCTTAGTTGCTCCCGCCCCCGGCCGTCGAGGACGGTCCCCATATTTTGATATTTGATCGCTACAGAGTCAAGGATACTTGGTCTGGGTCCATTTTGCTGGAGCAACCTGTCTAGCGGGCTCGACACAACACTTTTTGCCGTGTATTCGCCGACAATTCGTGATCATGACACCCAACCCACGATTTCGCTGTCCGGCCTGTGGTTTCACGGTATTCAATCGGCGGCTGCCAACCTGTGAGTCCTGCAGTGTGCCTTTGCCGGAGGCCATGCGTCTGACAGAAGCCGAACGTGCCCGTATTGCACAGGACGAGGAACGCAACGCCCGCACGCGACAGGAACTGGCACGCCAGGCAGAAGAACTGGAGCAACAAAAGGAGCGACGCCGGGGAGACGGGGGCTGATGGCATCCAACCTTCCCAAAGAACGACTGCACCCGGACATCATCAAACTCGGTATCGTCAGTTTTTTGACCGACCTGAGTTCGGAAATGATCTTCTCGGTGTTCGCCATCTTTTTCACCACGGTGGCGGGGGCATCGGCCTCGCTCTTGGGCTTGATTGAGGGGCTGGCGGATTTTTCCGCATCTTCGCTGAACTACCTGGCCGGGTGGTTGTCGGACCGGGGCGGCAAGCGCAAGGTGTTTGCCGTGGCAGGGTATGGCTTTTCCACGCTGGCCAAGTTGATATTGCTGGTTAGCAACACGGTGTTGGGCATGAGCTTGTTTCGCGTGATCGAGCGCTTGGGTAAGGGCTTTCGCGGGCCGCCGCGTGACGCCTGGCTGTCGGCCATTGCTCCAAAAGAGTCGCGGGGCTACGCCTTTGGTGTGCACAAGGCGCTGGACAAGTCGGGTGCGGTATTAGGCCCCTTGCTGGCCTACGGGTTTTTGTCCTGGTTGGGTGAGTCGCCTGGCACCTACCGAATCTTGTTTTGGGTGGCTTTTGTGCCGGCGGTGCTGAGTCTGCTGGTGCTGATGCGGGTTCCAGAGCAACCGGCGGTCAGCCGCGCACACGAAGGCGTCAAGGACAACTGGCGCCTGCTAGCCCCGGCTTTCAAGCGTTTCCTGGTTCCGGCGGGTGTGTTTGCCTTGGCGTATTTCAGCCTGGGCTTTCTGTTGCTCAAGGCCCACGACGTGGGTTTTAGCGCTGCGCAAATCGTGCTGCTGTATGCCCTGTTCAACATTACCTGCGTGCTGGTGGCGCCGATGGCGGGCAAGCTGGGCGATGCCGTGGGCCGCGGCCATGTGGTGATGCTGGGCTACGCCTTGTATGGCTCCATCTGCCTGGGGCTGGTCTTTGCCAGCACACGTTGGGAGATGGTGGTGGCATTTGCCTTTTACGGATTCTTTTACGCCATCGAAGATTCGCAGAGCAAGGCATTCATTGCCGACCTGGAGCAAGACCGCCGTGCTACCGCAATGGGCGTCTACAACTTTGTGACCGGTCTGCTGTATGTGCCTGCCTCGCTGCTGGCCGGCGCGCTGTGGGCACTGTCACCCGCATTGGCCTTTGGCCTGGCAGCGTTGTTGTCTTTGTTGGCGATGGTGGCATTTGTGGTCATGAAGCCCGCCCGCCAGATTTGACGCTGCCCCATTCAGGCTGGCAAGGTGACACCAAAACTGTCTGGCATCTGCACGGCCACCACTTCGCCGCGTGCAGTGACTATGCCATTCACAATGACAGTGGTCTCAACAATCACCTTGCGGCCCTTGATTTCCTTGACGCGACCACGAATCTCGATCTGGTCAGTCAAAGGCGTTGGTTTCAGAAAGTCCACGTGGAGCGAACCAGTGACAAAGCGAAACGGCGGCAGCGTATCCATCTCGCGCCCATCGGTCCGGTACATGGCTGCAGCGGCGGTACCGGTGCTGTGGCAATCAATCAGCGATGCAATCAGGCCACCATACGCATAGCCGGGTACCGACGTGTGGTAGGGCTCGGGCTTGTAACGGGTGACCGTCTCTTCGCCTTCCCAGTACGTCTTGATCTGATGACCATGTGCATTGTGCTGGCCACAGCCGTAGCAGTGCGACACATTGTCAGGGTAATAGTCTTGAAAGGCTTTCATGAAATCTCCGGTGGAAAAGAAAGGTGTGGTGGGGAGCACCCGGTTTAGCGCTTATACGAGTATGCCTCCTTAAAATGGCAGCTACCTTCTGCGCTGAGGGCGGAACTAGCGGAGTCAATCCGCGGCACCCATTGCAAAGGCTGGGATTGGCTGGGGAGCAGTCTCGTCTTACGTGACTTGGCGCAGTTCGATGTTGGGCGCGCGTTGCAACTCCCGTTGGGCTTGGGTGACCTGGTGCGACAGATCAAGGTGTTGTCAATGAGACTGGGAATCAGGCCTCAGTTCACATGTCGGGGTGATTTTTGGTTCTATCATTGCAGCAACAGGAGTAAATTATGCGTAGCCAAGTCAGCGTCAGCTTCAAGAATACCGCCCCCTTTCGCATTGAACTGAACCCCGAACAGGCGTTGGAGCGCGAAGTTGCGCGTCAGTGGCTGGACGAACAGTTCACCGCCATGGAGTGCGAGCCCTTGCGGGCCACCGGAAAACTGCTGATGGCCGACCGCGTGGTGGTCGTGGCCCAAGCTGCAGGCCCAGACAAGTTTGCCGATGCGCAATGGGCAATGGCCTTTGCCCAGGCAGCCAGTGCCGTACTGGGCAAGCAGGTGATCAATGTGGATGCCGATTCCCTGGTCATTACTTACTAAATAGACCTATAGCCCTCTTAAATACTACGTAAGCAGCTATCAGAATAGGAGCTATCAACTCGGAATCAGCCGTGCCAGCAGGGCTCCGGCATAGCGTTCTTCCAGCGGAATGCGCACCTGTAGCGGGCTTCCGGGCGCAACTGTGATGGCCTCGCCATCCAGGTTGCGCATCTGCTCCAGAGTGACGATATGGTTGCCGCTGGGGTGAATCACCTCGATCTGGTCGCCAACCAGAAATTTGTTTTTGACTTCCACTTCGGCCCAGCCGTCGGTGATACCGCGTACTTCGCCCACAAAGTGGCTGTGGCCAATGTCCGAGTGCCCGGTTTCGTAGTTTTGGTAGTCTTGTGAAGGGCGGCGCTCCAGAAAACCGCTGGTAAAGCCGCGGTTGGCCAAGCCTTCGAGTTCGGTGATGAGTTTGGGGTTGAAGGGGCGCCCGGCCACGGCGTCGTCAATGGCCCGCCGGTAGGTTTGTGCAGTACGGGCCACGTAATACAGGCTTTTGGTGCGGCCTTCGATCTTGAGTGAGTCCACACCAATTTCCGCCAGGCGCTCCACGTGCTCCACCGCGCGCAGGTCTTTGCTGTTCATGATGTAGGTGCCGTGCTCGTCCTCCATGATGGGCATGAGTTGGCCGGGGCGTCCGGCTTCTTCAAGCAGATAGACCTGGTCGGCGGCCGGGTGGCGTTCACTGCCACCGCAGGCGGCAAACGAGGATTCTGCCTCTTGCTGTGCTTCGTTGAAGCTGAATTCGGCCTCCATCTTGACGGCAATGGCCTCGCCCGTGTTGGGGTCGGTGTTGCTGGCCTGGGTGCTGTAGTTCCAGCGGCAGGCGTTGGTGCAAGTGCCCTGGTTGGGGTCGCGCCGGTTGAAGTAGCCCGACAGCAAACATCGGCCCGAATAGGCAATGCACAGCGCGCCGTGCACAAACACTTCGAGCTCCATGTCGGGGCATTCCTGGCGAATTTTCTCAATTTCGTCCAGGCTCAGCTCGCGCGACAGGATGATGCGCGTCACGCCCACCTTTTGCCAGAACTTCACCGCCATGTAGTTGACGGTGTTGGCCTGCACCGAGAGGTGGATGGGCACTTCGGGGAAGTGGCCTTTTTCCATGCCCTCGCGCACCATCATGATCAGGCCGGGGTCGGCCATGATGATGCCGTGCGGGCGCATCTCCAGCACGGGGGTGATGTCGCGCAAGTAGGTGCGCACCTTGTCGTTGTGCGGCAGCAGGTTGCTGGTCAGAAAGAATTTTTTGCCACGCGCGTTGGCCTCTTCAATACCGGTCTGAATTTGTTCCAGGCGGAATTCGTTGTTGCGGGCGCGCAAGCTGTAGCGGGGCTGGCCGGCATAGACCGCATCGGCGCCAAAGTCGTAGGCGGCACGCATTTTGTCCAGGGAGCCGGCGGGCAGTAGGAGTTCGGGGGATTTGAGGCTCATCCCCGTATTGTCCCGCAGTGCGTGAGTGCCGACGCATCTGCAAGTTTGGCATCACAATACCAGCATGCAAAAACAAGTACTGATCGCCGGTGGCGGCATCGGCGGGTTGGCGGCGGCGCTGGCCTGTTCGCGTGCTGGCTGGACCGTGCAGTTGTTGGAACGGGCCCATGAGTTTGGTGAAGTGGGTGCCGGAATTCAGATGGGCCCCAATGTTGTGCGCGTGCTGCACGATTGGGGGCTGGGGCAAGAATTAAGCCGCTTGGCAGCATTTCCAGACATGCTGCGCGTACGCAACGCGGAAACGGGCGAAGAGCTGGGGCGCTTGATGCTGGGCGAGCGTTCACGCACGTTGTATGGCGCGCCCTATGCCACTATCCACCGCGCCGATGCCCACAAGCTCTTGCTATCGGCAGTGCAACAAAATGCGGACGCCGAATTGCACCTGGGCCAGTGGGTAGAAAATTACGTCGAGAGCGATGACGGCGTACACCTGCGCACCCTGGACGGTATCGAGCTTGAAGGCCAGGCGCTGATTGGTGCCGACGGTCTGTGGAGTACGGTGCGGCAATTGATGCTCAATGACAACGCTCCCCGCGTGACCGGCCACTTGGCATATCGGGCGCTGATTGCCCAGCGCGATCTGCCCGGCTACCTGCGCAGCCAGCAGGTGACGGTCTGGATGGGGGCAAACCTGCACGTGGTGCAGTACCCGGTGCGCCGGGGCCACTGGCTCAATGTGGTGGCCATCGTCAACGGCGAGGTCAATGGGCAGGTGGATGACTGGGACCACGAGGCCCATGCGCGCGACCTGCAACTGGCCATGGGTGCCACCTGCAACCGGTTACAGGATTTGATAAGCGCCATTCCAAACTGGCGCCTGTGGGCCCTTTGCGACCGCTTGCCCATGACCAGCGCGCGCCAGCATGCGCAGGGACGGGTGGCCCTGCTGGGCGATGCGGCGCACCCCATGCGCCCCTATATGGCACAGGGTGCCGGTATGGCCGTTGAAGATGCGGCCTGCCTGCAGAAGGTGTTGTCAGCGTCCGACATGCCCATGGAAAAGCGACTGGCGCAGTACGCCAAGCAGCGCTGGCGGCGCAACGCCCGGGTGCAGTCAAGGTCTATCCGCAACGGGCAAATCTTTCATGCCACGGGGTTGGTGCGTTGGGGGCGTGACATGTCCATGAGCCTGTTCGGCCAGCGCCTGCTGGATGTGCCTTGGTTGTATCGTGGCTGAGCGAGTTTGGCGCGCCGGTGCGTTTAACGCTGCATGCGCACAGGCTGATCGTGCGAATTTCCCCACTGGTCCTCGCCGGGCAGTTTGCGGCCACCATACTCTGAGATTGGGTGTTTAAAAACCTTCCAGCGCCGCCAACCCGTGCCGATTGCGTGCCCGGTTGCATGCATCGCTGCCCTCGGCGAACTCGCGACAGGGCGAGGGCCTCCACTCGTAAATGCCGCAAGCAATGGTTGCACCGATCTTGCCTGTCAGCGCCGCACAGCGGGGTGGTGTGTGGTCGGTGCCACGCATGCGGCGGGTGCTCGACGTAACCTCTACGACCAACCCATCGGGCACGCTACCGCCGCGTTCTTGGGTTTCAAACACCGAAAAATCCACCCGAAAACTCGCACAGCAGGCGCCGCAGCTGGTGCAGGCACTCATGGCGGTCAGTCCTTGCGGCCCAGCAGCAGGTATTCCATCAGCGCCTTTTGCACATGCATGCGGTTTTCGGCCTCGTCCCAGACTACGCTTTGTGGCCCGTCGATCACCTCGGCCTGCACCTCTTCACCCCGGTGGGCGGGCAGGCAGTGCATGAACAGGGCATCTGCTTTGGCAACGGCCATCATCTCGGTGTCCACACACCAGGCGGCAAAGGCTTTGCGGCGGGCTTCGTTCTCGGCCTCATAACCCATGCTGGTCCAAACGTCGGTGGTGACCAGATCAGCATCGGCACAGGCTTCCAGTGGATTACTATAAATTTTATAGCTACCTGCGCCCATTCCATGAGGGGTAACGGCCACTTTTTCATCCAACTCGTAGCCGCTGGGGGTACTCACACGCAAGTGGAAACCCAGGGTGGCTGCGGCCTGCAGCCAGGTGTTGGCCATGTTGTTGCCGTCGCCTACCCAGGTGACGGTTTTGCCGCGCAGGTAGTTGGGGTCGATCTGTCCGTTGGCGTCGGTGCCACGGTGCTCCAGAAGGGTAAACAGGTCCGCCAGAATCTGGCAAGGGTGGAACTCGTTGGTCAGCCCGTTGATGACCGGCACGCGTGAATTGGCAGCAAAGCTTTCAATCTTGGTCTGCTCGAAGGTGCGGATCATCACGATGTCGGTCATGCGGCTGATGACCTTGGCGCTGTCCTCGATGGGCTCGGCGCGGCCCAACTGGCTGTCGCCGGTGGTCAGGTGCACCACGCTGCCACCCATTTGGTACATGCCGGCCTCAAAGCTCACGCGGGTGCGGGTGGAGGCCTTCTCAAAAATCATGGCCAGCGTGCGGTCACCCAGGGTGTGGTGCCGGGTGAAGGTCTTGAACTTCTGCTTGATCAGCGCCGCACGCGTGAACAGGTAGTGGTATTCATCCTCAGTGAAGTCAGCAAACTGCAGGTAGTGGCGCACCGGCGGTGCGCCTTGGGGCAGGGTGCTTGGGATGGCCTTGGGGTTCATGCCGATTCCTTGAGCAAGGTCGTGATCAGTGGGCAGAGAATCGCGACCACTTGGTCGGCCTCCGCTGCGGTCATGATGAGCGGGGGCACCAAGCGGATTACGCTGTCGGCCGTTACGCTAATCAAGAGGCCCGCGTCGGCGGCGCGCTGCACCAGGGCGGCGCAGGGCTTGGACAGGTCGATGCCCAGCATCAGGCCCATGCCACGGACTTCTTTCACCGCGCCACTGGCCAGCTCGGCGGCAAGGGCATTCTCCAGGCCTACTTTCAGATGGGCGCCTACTGTTGCCGCGTTGGCCAGCAGGTTCTGTGCTTCCATCACGCGGATGGTTTCCACCCCGGCGCGCATGGCCAGTGGGTTGCCGCCAAAAGTGCTGCCGTGGTTGCCTGGTGCAAAGATTTTGGCAGCCTTGGGGCCAGCCACCACCGCACCCACGGGCACGCCCGAGCCCAGGCCTTTGGCCAGTGGCATCACGTCGGGCTTAATGCCCGCCCACTGGTGGGCAAACCATTTTCCGGTGCGACCCATGCCACACTGCACCTCGTCAATCATCAAGAGCCAGTCGCGCGCATCGCACAGATCTCGCACATCGCGCAGGTAGTCCATGTGCATGGGGTTGACGCCGCCTTCGCCCTGGATGGCTTCAAAGAACACCGCCACCACGTTGGGGTTGTTGGCGGTTGCGGCCTTGAGCTGATCGATGCTGTTGATCGGCACGCGAATAAACCCTTCCACCAGCGGGCCAAAGCCGGCCTGCACCTTGGGGTTGCCGGTGGCGCTGAGCGTGGCAATGGATCGGCCATGAAAGGCCTTCTCGTACACCACGATCTCGGGGCGCTCAATGCCCTTGTCGTGGCCAAATTTGCGCGCCAGCTTGAGGGCACATTCGTTAGCCTCCAGCCCGGTAGAGCAGAAGAATACATTGGTCATTCCCGAGCGTTCGACCAACAACTTGGCCAACTCTTCTTGCAAAGGGATGTGGTAGTAGTTGGAGGTGTGGATCAGCTTGGTCACCTGGTCCTGCAGGGCCGCCACCAACTCGGGGTGGTTGTGGCCCAGTGTGTTGACGGCAATGCCACCCAGCGCATCCAGGTACTCGCGGCCATTCACATCCCACACGCGGCAGCCTTGGCCATGGCTCAGGGCGATGGGCAGTCGACCGTAGGTGTTCATCACGTGGGGTGAAGACGGCGTGGTGGTGGGTGCGGCGGTCATGCGGTAACTCCGGAGTTGGCTACAAAAGAAGGCGGCCCAACGATGGTTGGGCCGTTGAAGCCTGATTTTAGGCGCATCAACCACCCGCGATGGTGCTGGTGGTGGTTGGCGTGGATGTTCGGGTGGCAATCCAGTGCATCCTTCCCGGTTGTCAAGTTCACGACAGCATCATGGTTAGAATTCTTGTGCGCTGCAACACGTCCAAACGATGGCAACACCACCCTCCCAAGAGCTCTACATACTGGGCATCAACCACCAAGGAAAGACGTTTCGCCCCAGCGATTGGGCCGAGCGGCTGGCAGGCGTGATGAGCCAGTTTCGCCCGGGTGGACCCCAACCCGGGAGCCACCTGGGTTACTCCCCTTGGTGCGTGCCCACATCGATTGGGGCGACCAAGTGCGTCATCATCCACCGCGATCTGCGTGATCACGATGTCATGGCTTGGGATTTTTGTGTCAACTTTGCCAAAGACAATGACTTGCAGGTGAGTGAGACGCGCCCAGAACCGCTGTAAGCACTCCCGCTCCGGTCTGGCCTCGGTGTCACAATCCTGCAAGCGTTGAGGAATGCCGTCGAGAATAGATTGGAGATTGCCATGCAAAGCAAGGATCATTGGGAAAAGGTCTATACCACCAAGGAAGCGGACAACGTGAGCTGGTTTCAGGCCCACGCGGAACTGTCCATGCGCCTGATCCGCGAGAGTTGCCCACGGCGCGATGCCGCCATCATCGATGTGGGTGGTGGGGCGTCCACGCTGGTGGATGAACTGCTCGACGACGGCTATCCCAACGTGACGGTGCTGGACCTGTCCAGCGCGGCGCTGGCGGAAAGTCGCCGCCGTCTGGGTGTGCGCGGAGAGACGGTGCGCTGGATGGAAGCCGACATCACCTGCGCGGAATTCGAACCCCACAGTTTTGACCTCTGGCATGACCGTGCAGTTTTCCATTTCCTGACTACGAAAAAGGACAGGATCGCCTATGTGCGGCAGGTCTTGCAGGCGGTGAAGCCCGGTGGCCACGTCATCATGGCGACTTTTGGCAGTGACGGCCCCACACAGTGCAGCGGCCTGCCCGTGATGCGTTATGCACCCGACGAGTTGCACGCTGAGTTTGGCGATGCCTTCACTCTGCTCGCGCACGAAGAACAGTTGCACCACACCCCTTTTGGCACCGACCAGCAGTTCGTTTACTGCATGTGCCGCAAGATGGTGGCATGAGTTTGCGGTGAAGCGCCAACAAAAAAGCCGTTCAAAGAACGGCTTTTTTGCTTTGCTGGCAGCGCACCCGGTACAAACGGCAGATCCCGAAAGATCCGTGCGGTTGCTTAACTCGTGTTGAAGTGAGTTAGGCGGCGAGGGCCAAGGCTTTCACCTTGGCAGACAGGCGGCTCTTGTCGCGAGCGGCCTTGTTCTTGTGGAAGATACCCTTGTCAGCCACGGTGTCCACCACGGCTTGCATCTTCGCAAACAGTTCAGTGGCGCGGGTTTTGTCACCGGCCAGAACTGCCTTCTCGACGTTCTTTACAACGGTGCGGTACTTGGAACGCAAAGAGGTGTTTGCTGCATTGATTTTGACGTCCTGGCGGACGCGTTTACGGCCCGACGCCAGGCGCGGGTTCTTTTTCTTGGGTTTTGTAGATGCCATTGTTTAATTCCTAGTGTTTGAGGATGATGCCAGCAAAGCCGAAGATTATACCCCGGCTACACTTGGTGCCGTGAGCCTCCTCAAATCCGCCTCCACCGTTTCCCTGCTAACCCTGGCGTCGCGCATTACCGGGTTGGTCCGCGACATGCTGATGACCTCCACCTTCGGGGTGAGCGCCATGACAGACGCGTTTTGGGTGGCCTTTCGCATCCCCAACATGCTGCGTCGCATGTTTGCCGAAGGCGCCTTTAGCCAGGCTTTTGTGCCCGTTTTGGCGGGCAGCAAGACCACAGAAGGGGATGAGGCAACCCACGGGCTGATCAACGCGGTCGCCACTTTGCTGACCATGACGCTACTGGTCACGTGTGTGCTGGGGATCGTCGGCGCCCCGGTCTTGGTTTACCTCTTGGCCAGCGGCTTGAAGCCCGAGGGTTTTGACGCGGCGGTGTTGATGACGCGCTGGATGTTCCCCTACATTGCCTGTATGTCCATGGTGGCGCTTGGTGCAGGGGTGCTAAACACCTGGAAGAACTTCGCCATTCCCGCCGCCACGCCGATGTTGTTGAACGTGGCCATGATTACAGCGGCATGGCTCGGGGCACCGTGGTTCAAGCAGATGGGAATCGAGCCGATCTACGCCATGGCCGGTGGCGTGATGCTGGGAGGGCTGTTGCAGCTGGGTGCTATTTTGATCGCGTTGTTGCGCATGGGTTTAGCGCCAAGAATCAGGCTTAGCTGGACTGCCGCCCGCGCCGCGTGGGCACAGCCCGCTACCAAAAAGATAGTCTATCTGATGGGACCGGCGTTGTTGGGTGTGAGCGTGGCGCAGATATCGTTGTTGATTAATACGCAGATTGCCTCGCACCTGCCCACTGGTTCTGTGAGCTGGTTAACCAGCGCAAGTTTGCTGATGGAGTTCCCCACTGCCATGTTGGGCGTTGCACTGGGCGTGGTACTGATGCCGCAGCTAGCCGCCGCCAAGGCTTCTAACGACAGCGACAAGTTTTCCGAGATGATTGACTGGGGTCTGCGCTTGGTCGTGTTGTTGGCGGTGCCCAGCGCGGTTGCTTTGGTGACCTTTGCCCTGCCGTTGGTGGCGGTTATTTTCCACAATGGCAAATTCTCGGACAGTGACGCGATGCAGGCCACGGTTGCGTTGATGGGCTATGGCTCAGGCTTGCTCGGCTTGGTGGCTATTAAGGTGTTGACCCCTGGCTACTTTGCTAGCCAAAACATCAAGGGCCCGGCCCTGATTGGACTCGCGGTACTCATCATTACCCAAGCGTTGAATCTTGTGTTTGTGCCGCTTTTGGCGCATGCTGGCTTGGCCTTGGCGATTGGTGTGGGCGCCATGGTCAACGCGCTATGGCTGTTGATTGGACTTTTGCGTAACCGCACCTATATTCCCCAACCCGGATGGGGTCGTTTCGCTTTGCAAGTGCTGGCGGCCAGTGCCCTGCTGGCGGTGTTTTTGATGTGGTCCAGCGCGTCGCTGCCCTGGCTGGCCATGAAGGCCGAGAAGTTAAAGCGTATGGGATGGCTAGCCCTCGTCGTTTCTAGTGGTGTAGCTATCTATTTCATAGCGATTTGGGCTGCTGGGTTAAAACTGCGACAATTCATGCGACGGTAAATCCGTGAGGGTTGACTCCATGCATCTGTCCTTTGATCCCCCTACTGCGCTGGACTATTTCGCCTCCCTGGTGGAAAGCGATGGCGAGTTCCCGCTGTTTGAAGCGGCGGTGAGTCTGGGACACGACGAATATCCCGACCTGGATGTGCAAACCGTGCTGGGCGAGGTGGACCAGCTGCTGGCCCGCGTGCGCCGGCGCATGGCGCTTGACGCCGGGCCAGTACAGAAGCTACGCACCCTCAACCAATTCTTCTACCGGGACCTGGGCTTTGCCGGCAACCTGAACGACTACTACGACCCGGACAACAGCTTTATCCACATCCTGCTGCACACCCGCCGTGGCATCCCCATTACGCTGGCGGTGCTGTGGATGGAGTTGGCGCAGGGGCTGGGGTTGTCGGTGCGCGGCGTGGCGTTCCCCGGCCACTTTTTGATCAAGGTGAACCTGCCCATGGGCCAGGTGGTGATTGATCCCATCAGTGGCAAGTCACTGAGCCGGGAGGATTTGTCCGAGCGGCTGGAGCCCTACCGTCAGCGCATCGGCCTGTTGGACGAGCTGGAGACTCCGTTGGGTTTGTACCTACAGACCGCTCCCGCGCGCGACACCATTGCCCGCATGCTGCGCAACCTCAAGGAAATTTACCGCTCGCAAAGCGACTGGCAGCGCATGCTGGCTGTGCAGGAGCGGTTGATCATCTTGCTACCCGAGTCCTGGTCCGAATTCCGCGACCGTGGCCTGGCCCACGCCGAGCTGGGGCACACCGAGCAAGCCCTGGCCGATCTGGAATGCTACCTGGTGCATGCCGACGACCAGATCAACCTGGACGCCATTGTCGATTGGGTGGATGCCCTGCGCCGTTCCTGAAGCCTCTGGCTCCACGCTACGTGGGTTGCTGCCTATAATCCCGCAGCCCGCGAACCCAGAAGGTTGAAGTGGGACTTTTAAGGATTGCCCATGAAGCTTCAGACCCCATTGCTTGCGGCCCTGGCCGCGTTGGTTTTTTCACCCACCATGGCAGCTCAGCGCGGCGCCATCGCCCAGCCCAGCGCCCAGCAGATTCCGAAGCTGTGCGCGCAAAGCATTGCCCAGGCCCGCACCCGCATTGAGAAGATCAAGAAGCTGCCTTTGCAGCAAGTCAGTGCCAAGACCGTGCTGCATGCCTGGAATGCGCTGGATATGGGCTTGCAAGACATTGGTGGCCCCATTGGCCTGCTGTCTGAAACCAGCACGGACTCCGCTGTGCGCAAGGCCGCCGAGGCCTGCGACCTGCTGCTGTCGGCCCTGCCCAATGAATATTTGCAGAGCGAGGCGCTGTTCCAGCGCGTCAAGGCCTTGCAAACCACGGATCCGATTGACGCCATGGCACGGCAAAGCATCCTGGACGATTTTGAGGAGCGCGGCGTGAGCCTGCCAGCAGTCAAGCGCGAGCGGGCCAAGGCCATCTTTGAGCGCCTGGACAAGCTGTCGCAGGACTTTGCCCGCAACGTGCGCGACACCAAAACCACACTGGCTTTTTCCGAGGCCGAACTGCAGGGCGTACTGCCCAGCGCATTGACCACCCGGGCCAAGGATGCCCAGGGCAACTACCTGTTTGGTCTGGACTATCCCGAATACGACGCCATCATGAACAACGTGGTGGTGGATGGCACGCGCAAAGCTTTCTGGATGGCCTTTCAGCAGCGCGGCGGCCAGCCCAATCTGGATTTGCTCAAAGAAGCCGTGCAACTGCGCCTGGAACTGGCCCAGTTGATGGGTGAAACCAATTTTGCCGACTGGACCATCAAACGCAAGATGGCCGGTTCTGCCCAGGCGGTGAACCGCTTCCTGGATGATGTGAACGGCCGCGTAGAGGCACTGGAGCGCAAGGAACTCGACGCCTTGCGGGTTGAAAAGGTGTCTCTGACCGGTTACAAGGACGCCGTGCTCAAGCGTTGGGATGTGTCGTTGATGCAGCAGCGTCTAAAAAAGGCCCGCTACAGCGTGGACCAGAACGAAGTGCGTGCGCAGTTCCCGACCGACCCCACCGTCGCCTGGATGATGAAGGTCACCAGTCAGTTGTACGGTGTGCAATTCAAGCCCAACAAGACATTGCCCGTATGGCAGGCCGATGTACGTGCCTACGACGTGTTCGACAACAAGAGTGGCAGGTACCTGTCGAGCTTTTACCTCGACCTGTTCCCGCGTGATGGCAAGTACAAACACGCCGCTGCATTCCCGGTGCGTGGTGTGTCCGTGTTGGCGGGGCGCACACCAGTGTCCGTGCTGGTCACCAACTTTAGCCGCGAAGGGTTCGATCAGCGCGAGCTGGAAACGCTGTTCCACGAGTTTGGCCACATCATGCACGGCGTGTTGTCGCAAACCCGTTACGTGCTCAATGCCGGCACAGGGGTGAAACGTGACTTTGTTGAAGCGCCTTCGCAGATGTACGAAGAGTGGTCGCGTCGCCCCGAGACCTTGGCCTTGTTTGCTGAGGTTTGCCCGACCTGCAAGCCCATTGACCCCAAGCTGATCGAGCGCATGAACGCATCGCGTGCCTTTGGCAAGGGCCTGCAATATGCCCGCCAGCGTTTGTATGCGGCGTGGGACATGTCCCTGCACACACCCACTCTGGTGGACCCGATGCAGGCCTGGATCGACCTGGAAAGCAAGACACCGCTGGGTTACGTGCCCGGCACCATGGTGCCAGCCGGTTTTGGCCACGTCATGGGTGGCTACCAAGCGGGTTATTACGGCTACATGTGGTCTGAAGTGCTGGCGCTGGACATGCGCTCGGCCTTTGGCGACAACGTGATGGACCCCGCTGTGGGCGCCCGCTATCGGCACCTGATTCTGGAAAGCGGCGGCCAACGGGCACCGTCCGAACTGGTGGAGGCCTTCTTGCAGCGCAAGCCGTCGCCAGATGCTTTTTTCAAGGAAATTTCCGGACAGCAGTAACCAAGGACGCCCTGTCATGATGCTTGCCACGCACCACATTCCCGGCTTGGTTCTGCGTGAACACAGTTTTGACCTTCCGCTGGATTACGCCAACCCCGGGCAGACCCTCAAGGTCTATGTGCGGGAGGTGGTTGCCCCTGGCAGGGAAGATGCCAACCTGCCGTATTTGGTGTATTTTCAAGGCGGACCGGGCTTTGGCGCGCCACGCCCTCTAAGTCCCTCTGGTTGGTTGGGGCGTGCACTGCAAGACTACCGTGTGCTGCTGCTGGACCAGCGTGGCACCGGGCGATCCACACCGATCACGGCCCAGACACTGGCGCATTTGCCCAATGCCCAGGCGCAATCCCAAGCCGACTACCTGATGCACTTTCGCGCAGACGCCATCGTGCGCGATGCCGAAACCATTCGTCAGCAATTGATTGGTGAGCAACCCTGGACCATCCTGGGTCAGAGCTATGGCGGTTTTTGTGCCATGCACTACCTGAGCGCGGCGCCCCAGGGTCTGCGCCAAGTGTTGATCACTGGTGGCATTCCCTCGCTGTGGCGGCCAACTGATGATGTTTACCGCGCCACCTACCGGCGTGTAGCCGACAAGAACCACCTGTATTACCAGCGCTACCCCGGTGACGTGGTGCGGGTGCGCGCCATCGTGGACCATTTGCTGCAAAACGATGTGCACCTGCCCGGTGGTGGGCAGTTGACTGCGCGCCGTTTCCTGCAACTGGGTTTGCAATTTGGCATGAGTGACGGCTATGAGGCCGTGCACTACCTGCTGGAAGATGCCTTTGTGGCCGGTCCACAGGGGCAAGCGTTGCTCAACTGGAACTTTCTGTGTCACCTGGAGCAGATGCAGAATTTCGATACCAACCCGATCTATGCCTTGCTGCATGAGGCCTGTTACACCCAGGGCATGGCCAGCCAGTGGTCGGCCGAGCGGCTGCTTCCAGAGTTTCCCGCATTTGCCCTGGAAGGCACTGGCCCGGTCCTGTTCACAGGTGAAATGGTGTACCCGTGGATGTTTGACTGCTACACGCAGTTGCGCCCACTGAAAGCGGTGGCCGAATTGCTGGCGCAGACCGACGCCTGGCCCGCCCTGTATGACCTGGAACGTCTGAGCCACAACACCGTGCCCGTGGCCGCCGCCGTCTACTATGACGATATGTACGTGCCGTGCGAGTTTTCGCAGGAAACGGCCCGATGGGTGCCCAATATGCGGCTGTGGGTTACCAACGAATACGAGCACAACGGCCTGCGGGCCGATGGCGGCGCGGTACTGGGCCGTTTGTTGGCCATGGCGCGTGGCGAGGTGTAAACGCCACGTTGTTTACGCAACCGGCGGCTTGACGCCCAAGGCCTGGACCCGGCCTGAGCCGATCACTGAAACCGTTGGATTGATGCCCTCACCGTAGTAACGCACATCGCCCGAACCGGCGATGCTGACGGTGAGTGCTTGACGAACCCACAGGTTGGCATTTCCAGAACCGGCAATGTCCACGGTGGCTTGCTGGGCTGCGAAGTGCGTGGCCCGGAAGTCGCCCGAACCGGCGATGCTGACCTTCAGAGCCTGCCCGGTACCATGGACTTCAAAGTCTCCACTGCCGGCAATGGACACCGAAAGGCGCTCGCTGCGCAAATCCTGGATCGCAATATGGCCCGAACCGGCGATGGAGCCATCCAGCCGGGGTGCCTGCAGGCTGTTTGCCGATAGGTCGGCTGACCCCGATACCGATAGGCTGTCCACCTGCCGCAGGTACACCGTCAGGCGAATCTGGTTGGTTCCGGTTACGCGATAACCTTTGGCCCAGCGCAGCTGCAGTTCTCCCTCTTCGACTACGGTTTCAATCGCTGCAAGCAGGTTGTCATCGGCCTCGATATCGACACCTTCACTATTGCCCTGCACCAGTTTTACCGTGCACGGCAGGCTCGCAGCGACGGCATGAAAGCCCATTGCGGGACGTTTGTCCTGTACCACCCGGCCCGATCCACGGATGGATGGCTTGTCTGAAAATGGCCAGGCCAGTGCGGGCGTACTGGCACCGAGCAAATAGCTGCCGCCGGCCAACGTTGCCAGAGCGGTCAGGGTTTGCCGCCGAGTGGGGAGGGCGTCGCGCATATGTGTCTCCAGTGCCAGGCCACTGCAGCCCGTTGCATGCACTGTAGGTTGGCAGTCGTCCCTTGGCACTCACTTTGCGACGAATGGCAGGTGTGAGCGAAAGGCTGCAACCGTGCTGGATGAACGGTGCTGCGCTGGTTGCCCGATGGGGTGCCCAAATCAGGGACACCATCAACGGATGTCAGTGACGCAGCAGGAACTGCGGCACGCCAGTGCGCTCGCGCGATGCGTTGCGGGGCATTGCGGGCAACTCGGCTCCCTGCTGCGAAGAGACTGGATTGGATGTGGCAAAAACCGACAAACGGTTGCCATGCACCATGGATTCCTGGGCCGGCATCAAACTAACCGCCCGTGGCGTGTTGAGGCGCTCGGCCGTGGAGTCTTGCTGCAATGGTGGCGAATTTGCCGGGATGGGCTTTGCGGGTGCCATGGTTGCTGTTGGCGCTGGTGTGGCATTGGCAACTGGAAACAGCCACTCCAAAATTGGCTCCCATTGCAGCAGGTCAGCGGCACTGCTGGTGGCACGCAGATCAAATACGGTTTGGCCGTTTTCCAGGCTGCGCACGTAGGTTTGGGTTTCCCGTAGCACACCCAAAAATGGCACATGCTGTTCGTGTGCCCAGTCACGCAGCACTTGCGCGGCGTGGGTACGGGCATCAATGCGCATGCCAACCACCCCGAGACGGCAACGTCCGGATGCAATGCGCGGCAGGGCCAATAGTTCTGCCAGGCAGGAGCTGGCCGATTCACGGTCAAACAGGGAGCTGCATACCGGCATGATGATCGCGTCAGTGGACATGACCACCTTGGCCAGCTCGAAGCCCTGCATGCCGCCGGGCGTGTCCAGCACCACATGGGTGACACCTGCGGGCACTTTGAGAATATTTCTTTGATCAATCGCCCAAGCCGCAATGGCAGGCAGGTTGGCGTCCCTGCGTTTAAGCCAGGCGCGGGCGCACTGCTGGCGGTCCACGTCGCCCAGCATGACTGCCTTGCCCTGGCGGGCCAGCCAGGCGGAGAGGTGGGTAGCCAGGGTACTTTTACCGCTGCCACCTTTGCGGTTGATTACTGCGATCACCGGCATGGAGGATCCAATTGTTTTGCCAACAGAACCAGCAGTGTGTAGTAAAAAGTGTCAAATGTCCAGTAAACAGGGCGTTTGAAGCTATTGATTTACTAGCAAGAATATGCAATTTTCACGCGATACGCTACCCTCGGTGGGGCCAGAAGGCCGTGCGGGAAAGCTTGGCTTCAGGCAACGACCACGCTGGCAGCGCTGCCCTGGGGCGCAATACGTCCGATGGTGTAAATCGTCTCACCCGCTGCACGCAGGGTGTCGGTGCAAGCGCTGGCGTGGGCGGAGTCAATGACCACGACCATGCCGATGCCGTTGTTGAAGGTGCGGTTCATCTCGATATCGTCAATGCCGGCGGTCTTTTGCAGCCAGGCAAAGAGTTCGGTCTGGGGCCAGCTGCCCTTGGTCAGGTGGGCGGCCATGCCTTCTGGCAGCACACGGGGAATGTTCTCCAACAGGCCGCCGCCGGTGATGTGGGCCAGGGCCTTGATCGGGTGTGCTTCCAGCGCCGCCAGCACGTTTTTCACATACAGGCGGGTCGGTTCCATGATGGCTTGCTTAAAAGGTTTGCCGTCCAGGGTGGCGGGCACCGTTCCCGCCTGTTCGGCGCGTTCGATGCATTTGCGCACCAGGCTAAAGCCGTTGGAATGCGCACCGCTGGACGCCAGGCCCAGCACCACGTCGCCCGGTTGTACGTTGGCACCGGTCAGGATTTTGGATTTTTCAACCGCACCCACTGCAAAACCGGCCAGGTCGTATTCACCGGCAGGGTACATGCCAGGCATCTCGGCGGTCTCCCCGCCAATCAAGGCGCAACCCGATAGCTCGCAGCCTTTGGCGATGCCACCGACCACCGCAGCAGCGGTATCGATATCGAGCTTGCCGCAGGCAAAGTAATCCAGAAAGAACAGCGGCTCGGCGCCCTGCACCAGCACGTCGTTGACGCTCATGGCCACCAAGTCGATGCCCACGGTGTCGTGCATGTTCCATTCAAAGGCCAGTTTGAGCTTGGTGCCTACGCCGTCGGTGCCGCTCACCAGAACTGGCTCCTTGTAGCGCTTGGGCACCTCAAACAGCGCGCCAAAACCGCCGATACCGGCCAGCACGCCTTCGCGCATGGTCTTTTTGGCCAGCGGTTTGATCCGTTCTACCAAGGCATCGCCCGCGACAATATCGACGCCGGCGTCTTTGTAAGACAGGGGAGTGGGGGAGCTGGATTGGGTCATGAAAAGTGGCTTACAAAGACTGATCGGGCCAAGCCCGAGGCTGATCGGGCCAAGCCCGATAGAATTTGCCCAGATTTTAAGGGTTCGCCCTGCCATTCCTGTATGCAATTGAACCTGACCCAGAAAAGATTCGCCACCTGGTGCCTGATAGCGGCGCTATTGGGCCTTGTGTTGTGGTTGCTGGCGCCCGTGCTCACCCCCTTTGTGGTGGCCAGTGTGCTGGCCTATGCCCTGACGCCTTTGGTCAATTGGATCGACGACCTGGGGCGCGGGCGGATTCCACGCCTGCTGGCCGTGTTGGTGGTGGAGCTGCTGTTCATCTTTGTTCTGGTAGGCATCTTCCTGCTGATGATTCCTATCTTCGCCAAGGAATTGCCACTGATGCGCGAACAATTGCCCGTGGTGCTGGAGAGTGTCAATTCGGCGGTCAAGCCTTGGCTGCGGCAGTTTGGCATTCACCTGTCGTTGGATGTTGCCAGCATCAAATCATTTGCCATGAAGTATTTCAACGCGAATGTGGAAGATGCGCTGACGTCGGTGCTGACCTCGCTCAAGATGGGAGGCAGCGTGGCCTTCACCATCATCGGTAATGCGATCCTGATTCCGGTGGCGCTGTTCTATTTGTTGATGGACTGGCCGCGTTTCATGGACCAATTGCGCAATCTGATTCCACCCCGCTTGCGTGCAGGCAGCGACAGCTTTCTGGCCGAGTCCGACGCCGTGCTGGGCCAGTACCTGCGTGGGCAGTTGCTGGTGATGCTGGTGATGGCGGTTTTTTACAGCGTGGGCCTGTCCTTGTTCGGGTTGGAAATGGCGCTGCCTATTGGTCTGTTCACCGGTTTGGCCATGTTTGTGCCCTACGTTGGCTTTGGCTTGGGTCTGGTGCTGGCAACCTTTGCCGGTTTGCTGGAATTTTCCGCCACAGTGGGTATGGCGCGCGCCGTGGTGATGGTGGCGGTGGTGTACGGTGGCGGTCAGGTGCTGGAGGGGTTTTTCCTCACGCCGCGCCTGGTGGGCGAGCGTATTGGCCTGCATCCGCTGGCGGTCATTTTTGCCTTGCTGGCGTTTGGCCAAATTCTGGGTTTTGTGGGAGTGCTGGTGGCACTGCCGTTAAGTGCCGTGCTGCTGGTGGCCATTCGGCGTGCCAAATTGGGCTATTTGTCGAGCCGGTTGTTCAAGGGCTGATGGTTTGACCATGAAGCAAATTGCACTGGACATCGGACTGCCTACCGGCCCTACGTTGGCCAATTTTTGCGCCGGGCCCAATGAGGCTGCTTTGCGCCACATGGAGCTGTGGGTGGGGGCCAAATCGGGTGCTGGTGCAGAATTGCCAACCCGATCCCCCGTGCCAACCTATTTTTGGGGAGCGTCCGGCAGCGGCAAAAGCCATCTGCTCAAGGCCGCCCGCGAGGCCCTGCGTGAGCAAGGTGCGCGTGTGGGCTGGCTGGACGCTGGCGTGCTGGAGCCAGCAGAGTTCAGCGAATCCTGGGCCGCTGTGGTGCTTGACGATGTGCACCTGTATACCGCGCAACAGCAACACATGGCTTTCAATTGGTTTGTGAATGCCCAGACCCACCAGCGTCCGGTGCTGGCTGCCGGCGAATACGCCCCAATTGACCTCAAGCTGCGTGATGATTTGCGTACCCGGCTGGGTTGGGGCCATGTATTCAATCTGCAGCCTTTGAGCGAACCCGAACGGCGCGCCGTTCTGCGCAAGGCGGCGGATGCCCGTGGCGTGTTTTTGAGCGACGAGGTGATGGACTTTATGCTCACCCGCTTCAGCCGCGACCTCGGTAGCCTGATGGAACTGCTGGAACTGATGGACGGCTACGCCCTGCAGACCCAGCGCGCCATCACCGTCCCATTGATCAAATCCATGATGGACAACCATTGATGCTGCCAATCCCTGTAAGCAACGCGAAGCCCCGCGTAACCCTGTTTGACCTGGACCATACCCTGCTGCCCATGGACTCGGACCATGCCTGGGGCGACTACCTGATTAGCCTGGGCTGGGTTGATGCGCTGGAGCACAAGCGTCGCAATGACGCGTTCTATGCCGACTACCAAGCCAGCCGGCTCGACCTGAACGAATACATTCGCTTCTCCACGGCCCCCATTGTTCTTCAAGGCGCTAGCAATTCGATAGCTGCACACGATGGTTTCATGAGGGCTGTGATTGAAAATGCCATAGAACCCCAGGCGCGGGAGCTGGTTCGCCAGCACCAGGCGGCGGGTGACGCGGTGTTGATCGTCACCGCTACGAACGAATTTGTTACCCGTCCGATTGCCAAGGCGTTTGGCGTTGACGAGCTGATTGCCGTGGAATTGGAGCGTGACGGGGCATTGGATGGCACCGGTTGGTACACCGGGGCCATTAAAGGGGTTGCGTCTTACCAGGGTGGCAAAGTCACCCGGGTGGAGCAGTGGCTGCATGCGCGGGGCTGGGATTGGGATACGGTGCACACCACCTTCTACTCCGACTCACCCAACGATTTGCCGCTTCTGGAGAAAGTGGATGTGCCCGTGGCCACCAACCCCGACGCGCGTCTTCGTGCCGTGGCGCAGGAGCGCGGATGGCGCATACTTGAGCTGTTTGGCGCCTAAAAAAGCGCCTGCCTTTGAAAGAATAACGGCCACACTGTGCTGCACCAAGCAGCCAATGGGGTGCCGATCTGAGAATCCATGATCAAAAAATTTATCGACCGCCTCCTGGGTAAAACACCCGCAACCGCCTCTGGCAAAAAGCCCAAATTTGGCAAACGGGTGGACGTGCCCGTTGCCACCCACGGCATTGACCCGAACCTGGTAGATGAACGCGCTATCAACGTGGTGCGCACCCTGCACCAAGCCGGTTTCGAGGCTTACGTGGTGGGTGGCGCCGTGCGCGACCTGCTGGTGGGTTTGCGCCCCAAAGACTTCGATGTGGCCACCAACGCCACGCCCGAACAGGTCAAGGGCTTGTTTCGCCGGGCTTTCATTATTGGAAGACGTTTTCGCATCGTTCACGTGGTCTATGGCCGGGGCCGCGAGCATGAGGTGATTGAAGTCTCCACCTTTCGCGCCTACCTGGACAACGCTGCCGCCGAGCAGGTGGCTGGCAATGAGCGCACCAGCAAGAGTGAGCTTGCCGGCATGAAGCACGCCGTCGACAGCACGGGCCGCGTGCTGCGCGACAACGTCTGGGGTCCGCAGGAAGAAGACGCTGTGCGCCGCGACTTCACCATCAACGCCATGTACTACGACCCGCAAACCCAGATCGTGGTCGACTACCACAATGGTTTCAAGGACGTGAAGAACCGCGTCATCCGCATGATCGGCGACCCGGCCACGCGCTACCGCGAAGACCCGGTGCGCATCATCCGCGCCGTGCGCTTTGCCGCCAAGTTAAGCGCCCTGGGTTTCACATTGGAGACTAAAACCGCGGGGCCTTTAATCAAGTCGCAGACCCTGTTGGCCGATGTGCCGCAGAGCCGCTTGTTTGATGAAATGCTTAAGTTGCTGCAGACTGGTCACTCGATGGCGTCCATCGAGACCCTCAAGAAGTTGGGCATGGCCAAAGGTATCTATCCGCTGCTGGATGTGGTGGTGGAACGTGCCGGGCAGCCCTTTGTCAACGCCGCTCTCAAAGATACCGACCGCCGCGTGGGCGAAGGCAAGCCGGTGGCGCCCAGCTTCTTGCTGGCTTGCGTGCTGTGGGCCGACGTGCGCGATGGCTGGGCTCGCCGTATGGAACAGCAGCAAGCCTCCCACCCGGCACTGATGGACGCCATTGACGATGTATTCCACGCCCGCATTGGCGATGTGTCCGGTGGCGGCAAGCTGGCCGGTGACATGCGCGAAATCTGGGTTATGCAACCGCGCTTCGAGAAGCGCGTGGGCAGCAGCCCCTTTGGCATGGTGGACCAGGCGCGTTTTCGGGCCGCGTTCGATTTCATGCGCCTGCGCGCCGACATTGGCGAGGTCGATGAAGTGCTGGCCGACTGGTGGCAGGAGTTCAGCATGGCCGACGACAACCTGCGCCAGGACCTGGTGGACCAGGTCCGCGAAGAACAACAAAAGCAGCGCCGTGCCCCGCGCGTGCACCGCGTGCCGCGTGGTGAAACACCGGTCGATTCCTCTGCCAGCGCGGCAACACCGGGTACCGCTCCATCGCCGCGCCTTGACGCGCCGTTGCTGGATGGCGAAGCCGGTGGTGAAGCCCCTGCGCGCAAACGCCGCCGGCGCCGTCGCCCCAGTGGTGGTCAGAGTGGAAATCAGGGTGGGGGCAATCCCGAATCCGGAGCGGGTAGCAGCAACAGCTAATACTGCTGGCCATGCGCACACCGGTAACTGCCTACCTTGGCCTGGGTGCCAATCTGGGTGATGCGCAGGCCACGCTGCGCACCGCCATTCAGGCTTTGAGCCACTGTCCCGGCGTTACCGTGACGGCCCAATCTGCGCTGTACCGCACGGCCCCGATCGATTCCAGTGGGCCTGACTATGTGAATGCTGTGCTGGAAATCAGCACCACCCACACCGCACCGGCCCTGTTGCAGTGCCTGCAAGGTATTGAAGCCGCCGCTGGGCGGGAGCGGCCCTACCGCAACGCGCCGCGTACTCTCGATCTGGACATCTTGCTGTATGGCGATGGGATTGTTCACAGTGCGTCGCTGACGGTACCGCATCCGCGCATGTGGCAGCGCGCCTTTGTACTGGCTCCACTGGCCGAAATCGCGCCCCAACGTGTTCCGACAGAGATTTTGCGCGCCGCGCTGGATCAGGCTATCGAACGAATCGGTTGGTAGCGCGTATGAGTGGTATGACCGAGACCAAGGCCAACCGCAATCACGTCTGAACTTTCAACCAAGCGTCGCGGTGCGCACACAGTTGCGTCCCGCACCCTTGGCTTCATACAAGGCATGGTCGGCCGCTGCCAGGAAAATTTTGCACGGTTTGTGTCGGATGTGGCACAGCGCAAACCACGCCAAAGCTGGCGGTGATGCGTAGCAGCTTTTCCTCAAACCGTATTTCCATCGACTCGATGGCGGCCCGCAGTTCCTCGGCCATGTGCAGCGATTGCGCCATGCTGGTCGCGCTCAAGACAATCACGAATTCTTCACCACCATAGCGGGCCAGGATGTCGCCTGCGCGGTGGATGCGCGTGCGCAGCAGGTCGGCCAGGGCGCGCAGGCAGGCATCCCCGGCCAAGTGGCCATGGGTGTCGTTCACACGCTTGAAATGGTCAATGTCAAGCATCATGACCGTCAACGGCGTGCCTTGGCGGGTAGCCCGGCGCAGCTCGCTGGCGATGCTGGTGTCAAAAAACGCTCGGTTGCCAATTTGCGTAAGCCTGTCGGTGGTGGAGAGCAGTTGCAGGCGGTCATTGGCGGACTTCAGTTGCTCCAGCGTGGCGTTGAGGTCGTTGGTGCGTGAGGCCACGCGTTGCTCGAGCTCCCGGTTCGCGTGTTCGGTGGCCTGGATCAGCGCTTGCTGGCTGGCGCGGGCACTGCGCTCGTGGCCCAGGGCCACGGCCTGCGCGTTGAGGCGCAGGGTGCGATCGTTGTTGATCCGGTCGGCCAGGGTGAACGACAGCAGCACCACCAGCAAAATGATGCCAATTTGCGAGGCGTTCTCGGTCCAGCCGTTGAATGCAATCCAGCCCTGCTTGCTGGCGCTGAGCACCGCCAGCCCGATCAGGATGGCGGTCCAGGCCAGGCAATAGAACCGCGCAAATTTGGCGCCGCGCAACCAGCGCCAGTAGCCCAAAAACAAGGCTATGGCCGCGGTGGGAATGACCACGGACGCGCCCACGCGGATGGTCCAGCTATACGGCAGCACAAAGGTCACCAACAGCAACAATGCATAGAACCAGCTCAGGCTGCGCACCAGGTAGAACGCGGGTTTGGAAAACGAACGCAGCTGCAAGAAATTCTCGGTGAAAAGGCAGGTAAAAAAGGCGGAACTGGCAACAAAAGTAGAAATTGCAAAGCTGTTCCAGCGCACGGCCTGCGGCCACACGTAGGCAAAGGCGTAGCCGGTCAGCGACAAATGGAACATCAGGTAGCTTGCAACAAAACCGATGTAGTAGATGTAGTTGATGTCCCGGGTGGAAAAGAACACGAACAGGTTGTAGATGACCATGACCAGCAGCACGCCGATGACCGAGCCCTGGGCCAGGTTCTCATCGTTGCTGGCTGCGTAAAAACGCACCGGGTCCCAGATGCGCAGCGGTGCTTCTATGGTGCCAGCCGATGCCAGGCGCAGGTAGATCTGGTTGATGCCGGGCACCAGTTGCACCGGCATGATGAAGTTGGGGTACCGCACCACGCGCTGCGCAAACGGCGATTGGGCGCCCAGTGTGTAGTGAATCTGGAGCACGCCACCCACGTAGTGGTAGAGCTGCACGTCTTCCAGGTAGGGGATGGGCAGCTCGATGAAACGGGCCAGCGTTTGTGCGTCCCGATTGTCGATCTGGAAGCGAAACCAGTAGCTGTCGTGGGTGAAACCAAAGTTTGGTGACTGCCGGTCAATGCGCTGCCAGGCTTGCGCAGGCGACTGCACCTGCTCGATGGACAACGTGCCGGTCGGGTCCACCAGCACACCCATGCGTGCTCCCACCTCTATACGCGAGGGCGCGCTCGATGTCAGTGCCTGCACTGGGAAGTTGGCCTCTTGTGCAACTTGTGCAGCCGCTTGCAAGGGCCAGCCCACCGCAACGGCCAGCAGCCAGAACCACAAGCCGAACCGCAGCAGGCGCATGGTGGGCTCGTCTAGACCAGTTCGGCGATCAGCTCGATTTCCACGCACGCCCCCATGGGAATCTGGGCCACGCCAAAGGCGCTGCGGGCGTGTGCGCCCTTGTCGCCAAAGACCTGGCCAAACAGTTCACTGGCGCCATTGGTCACCAGGTGCTGCTCGGTGTAGTCGCCGGTGGAGTTAACCAGCGACATCAGCTTGACGATGCGTTTGATGCGACCCAGGTCGCCCACCGCAGCGTGCAAGGTGCCCATCAGGTCGATGGCGATGGCGCGCGCGGCAGCCTTGCCTTCTTCGGTGGTCATGTTCTTGCCGAGTTGGCCGACCCAGGGCTTGCCGTCCTTCTTGGCGATGTGGCCACTCAAAAACACAAGGTTGCCGGTTTGCACAAACGGTACATAGGCGGCAGCGGGAATGGAAACGGGTGGCAGGGTGATGTTCAGGCTGGTCAGGGTGTCGTAAATGCTCATGGTCGCTCCGGTGGAATAATTAGGTGTAAAAATGGCCTCTAGCCCTCGTCAAATATGCGTAAATAGCTATACTAATAATAGCAAGTTGCGTTGGAAACGGTAATGGGCCGGGTAGCAGAAATGGGGATTGTGACTGATCTAGCACGGTCACACCCACTGTAAGGGTGTGGTGTGTGCCATCGTTTCTGGCCGCCCCGACTATCGCTTGAAGAGTCATAGAAAAATGGGCACTACCGGCTCGGCGCAATCGGGCGTGCGTTCAGAGCTGGCTTGTGTCACCGGGGCGCACAGGGCAGCGGCACCCTGATCAACTACACCGCAGACTGCAGCGGCATCAGCGCCAATGGCAACGCATCACCCATCACCGTAACGGGCCTGACGCCCGGCGCCAGCACCACCTGCAAGGTCAGGACCTTCACCACCGCAGGCGTCAGCGCCTGGTCCAACGCATCTGGCGCCGTAGTGATCAGCACCTCGGAAGTGACCTACTTCCACAACGACATCTCCGGCAGCCCCATGCTGGCCACCGACGCCAGTGGTGCCGTGGTCTGGAAAGAAAACTACCGCCCCTACGGCGAGCGCATCAACAACCCGGCCGGCAGCAACGCCAACAACAAGCTGTGGTTTGCGGGCAAGCCCTTTGATGCGGCCACGGGGCTGTCTTACATGGGAGCGCGGTACTACGACCCGGTGCTGGGGCGGTTTATGGGCGTTGATCCCGCTACTGTCGATCCAGGCAATGTTCACAGCTTCAATCGGTACGCTTACGCCAATAACAACCCGTACAAGTATGTTGATCCGGACGGGCATAGTCCGATTGATGTAGCGTTCCTGATTTACGACTTGGGTAAGCTCGGCGTGGCTGTATACACCGGCGTTGGTGTCGGGCACGCACTGGTAGACGTAGCACTAAGCACGGTGGGCGTTGCTAGTCCGATTCCTGGGGCCGGTCAGGCGCTCAAGGCAGCACGTGCGGTAGAGCATGGCGTGGAGGCGGCGCGGGGTGCGGAGCTTGGTATCAAGGCTGTGGCTGTGGCTGAGGGTGGTGCGGTTGCAAAGGGCGGAACGTATGTTCTAAAAGATGTGGAAGGTACTGTTGTGAAAACAGGGCGATCAAAAGACCTAGCTCGTCGGGAAGCCGAGCATGGTCGCAATCACCCTGACAAAACGTTTGAAGTCGACAAACGTACTGACCGCTACGAAGCCCAGAGGGGGCGTGAGCAAGACCTGCATGACGCACACCCTAGTGCTCATGCCGAAAATGGGGGGCTCGATAAGATGAACGGCATAAGTAAAAGTAACCCCAGACGAAATGAATATTTGGGAGCGGGGCGAGAATTGCCATGAAAAAAAAACTTGTAGTTTTAACTGGATCTGTCTTCCTCATTCCACTGGCAACGGGTGGGTTCGGTATCGGTGTGCTTATGCGCGCCGACGGTAAAGGGCGGGCTTGTGGAGCATTTTTTGGCCCACGAGTCTCAGGCTCCTCCGATGTTGAAATCTCCGATCTTCGACTTGAGAATGCCGTGCTTGTGTGTCGTTTCGGGGACTATGGTTTGCATACCCAGCGATGGCCCGTCGTGGGCTCAATTCCAAACTGGAGGGCAAACCCCTGGCCGGTGTCTAAATTCTTTCGGCGTCACGGCAACCCTGAACTTTGCTTTGTGTCAGAGTACGATGAAAAGTTAGACCTGCTTTCTGAACAAGTGTTGCCAGCGAGGGAGGTCGCGGGCCTTCCAGAGGACGCGCAATTCGGATCGGGTGTAGTTGAAGCTAAGCTGGACAAACTTTTGCGTTAGACGCAAGTAGGGTCGCTCCAACGTCGGAACCCTCTGCCAGCCGCTAAAGCGGTGAGGCATTACAGACCCATGCTGTTCATAAAAGCTATGCGCTGGCTCGCCCTGTGCGTGCTGGCGTTGGGCGCGCTGCGCGCGCGCGATGCAAAACGCGCCTCTGGAAAAAATTGCCAGCTTGAACGCCGATTGCGCCCCTGCGCGGGCGGCGCAAGCCCTTGATTCGGCTCAGGAAAACGCCCTCCATTACGGCGGATGCACGTCCTGGGGGATATACATGGGCGTTGATCCTGTTGACTTCAAGGAAGGCAACATTCATGCGTTCAATCGGTATACATACGCCAACAACAACCCCTACAAGTTCGTGGACCCGGATGGCCATCAGGCCGTTGAAAACTTGTTGGGTAAAGAGGCGCCGATTGTGGTGATCGGAAATGCGTTTGGGGCGTTAGCTGCATATGCCGTAGGCGTTACAAGCGGCAATGAAAGTCTGAAGAACGCAGCTCTTCAAGGAATGGCAGAGAGTCGGCAGGCCAATATTGAGGCGGTCGGTATGTTGGCGACAATGGGGCGAAGTAACACACGAAGCGTAGGAGAATTGAAGCTCCTTCATCCAAAAGAGACTATCGGGAGCAGACCAGATTTAGCAAAGCTTTCCGATTCAGAATTGATGAGGTCGGTTACCAATCCGTCCAATGGAGACAAGATAAAAATCAGTACAGAGTCAGGTAAGGTGGTAGATGGAAACTCAAGGGTTCAAGAATTGCAACGCAGAGCAGGCGATCCGAAAAGCAGCATAACGCCCAACACACAAGTGCCTGTAGAACTTCACACACCTGACCGCTCAATGTTCTCTCATTGAATGATGATCTTGAAAGAATCTATGAATAGCGAAACTTTGGTTTTCAAATTGTTGGCACGTGCCTTACTTGACATTCGCATTGCCAGCCTTGAGGGAAATCCAAAAATGGCATTTGAAATCGCAGATGTTTTTCACAATGTGCCGTATCAACTCGAGCGAATCCAAGGTGGCAATGGAAGTTACCAAGAAGTGGTCGATTGGTTAGAAATGCGATGTGAACAAAAAGGCATGAAATCTTGGCTACAAAACGCTATTGCTGACGTTTCATGAAAACTACCCACACCCATAAAAATGGGTTGCAGTTCATGCTTGAAAACACACGAACGCTGCAACTTTTATAGCTACTTACGCAATATCCACGAGGGCTAGCAGCCCGTTTCCTTCTATCTCTAAAACAAAAAAGCCACCCACAACCCCATGCCAGCCGCTAAAGCTGTGGGGGTTCCGGGTGGCTTCTTCTTTTAGCCGCAGGGTGGCGCGCTACGCCTTCTTGTCAGCGGCCTTTGCCTTGGTGGCCTTGTGCTTGCTGGGCGTGTCGTCTTGCGTCACAAACCCGATAGGCCGCTTGGGTGGATTGGGTGGCGTCATCAGTTCCTGCAACGCGTCGAACACCTGGCGCAACTGGTTGCGCGTATTGCGGCTAAAGGTGTCGTGCTGCATGTCCAGCGATTCCGTCTTCATCTCCAAATCGGTTAAGCGCTTGGCCAAGTCCTCATGAATGGCGGCGGCCTGGCGTAGCCGCGTAAACGCCCGCACCACATAGACCGACACCTCCACCGCGCGCGCACTGTTGAGCACCATCGCCGCCATGATTGCGCCGTGCTCGGTAAAAACATAGGGCTGGTACTTGCGATGCTGACCCCGGCCGGTCTTTAAGGTCGCAAATTGCGACCTTAAAGAATCGAACTCCTCGGGCGTGAGCTGGAACATGAAGTCTTGCGGAAACCGCGCTGCATTGCGCTTGATCTGCTCATTGAGCCGCTTGGTCTCGACGCCGTACAGCGCTGCCAGGTCGGCATCCAGAATCACCCGCTGCGCACGCAGCGTGGCGATGCTTAGCGAAATACTCTCCACCGCTGGCGCGGTGGGTACCACTACCGCCGTGCTCATCGTGCCGCGTGCGCGGCGCGCTTCGTAGGGGTCTTGGTGGGTGGTGCGGCTTTGTTGGTGGTTGTCGCCGCAGCGGCTGTGGCCGTGGCGCGCGACACATCCCAGCGCCGAGTCTGGTATTTGATGATCAGGCTCTCCAACACTTCGCGCACGATGGCCTGTTCATCGGGCGGCAACTGGCTGACCGCCTCGAACTGCAAGCCCAGCTCTTCGCCGGGTTTCAGTCCGAGAGCGCGGGGGCAGCGGCGTTACGCGGTCTCCAAGCGCTTGGCCCAGCAGAAGGTGCTGCTATGGGCGCGATTGCAGCGATCCAAAATCTTGGAAATGGGGCAAAGACGGCAGAGCAAACGTTTGAAATCATGGATGGCGTTCTACGATCAAAGGCCGCTGATCTTGTAGGCCACTCAACAATTCCTGCTCAAATCCTCAACGTGGAAGGAAAGGTCGTGAGCACTCAACAAATTCCGATCAGCCAGCTTTTGTCTCCCAAGGCTAGTATCAATGTGAGTAGCGGAGCAAAAATGGACCGTTTTATGGAGACGCTCAAACAGACGAAAGCTGGCTCCGCTCCACCACCAATCACCGTCACACCCGGTGCGAATGGGACGAGTATTTCTAATGTGCCCCTAGATCCAGTTGGACATTGAACATGATCAAACCTGAAAAAATGCCCAATGCGCTTTATGCGCTACAGAGTGTCCTCATCAAAGCCAGAGAGATGGCTTACCAAAGCGCGTCTGCGCGCGACTTGGGGGGCATCCTTGACTATGCCGAAATGCTCCCGCGTTTTATTGCGAGCGAAGAAGACGAGACAGACAAATTCCGCGAATACCTTGCGGAGATAGCAGATGGATACAAATGTGCGTTCGTGTTGCAACGCTTTGACGAGCCGGCGCCTCCAAAATGGTGAAGTGGCTTCTTCCTTTGGTGCCGCAAAAACTGGGAATCGCAATATTCCAACAATAGTATGAAGTTCCCTGCGGGCAATTGAAAAATGCCACTGTAAAACAGCCCTGTGGAACTACACACCGGACGCAGTGCTCGCGCACCCGCAAACGACCACGGTGCGGCCACAATAAGTTCGGCTCGCAGACGTCTTTAGTTCATTAAAAAAGCCACCCACAACCCCTGCCAGCCGCTAAAGCTGTGGGGGTAAGGGGGGCTTCTTCTTTTAGCCGCAGGGTGGCCGCTATGTCTTCTTGCCGGCGGCTGTTGGAGCCGACGCGAATTTGACCCAGATGCCGACTTTGGGCTGATCCACTCTTACTGACCGCCAACCCGCACGCAGCCAAGATTCCGAGGACAGCGCGCTGGGTCACTGAAAGTTGGCAGACTGGGTCAATCTAACGTCGGCGCCAACAGTGGGGGTTCGGGTGGCTTCTTCTTTAGCCGGTTGGTCTGCTTGGCTACAGCGCTTCCAGCATCAGCGTCGCCTCGGCCGGCGTCACGATGCGCACACCCTGGTAGTTGCCACCCAAGCGGTGCAAGTGCTGGTCGCCCGAAGCAATCAAATGAGCGCGTGCTTGCGCTGCTGGGCGCGCACGGCCTTCACCTCGTCATCAATCATCCGTTCCATCTCTGGCGTCAATTCCTTGGCGGGCGCGTTGGCCCACATGGCGCGCAGTGCATCGCCCGCCTGGCGCTTGAGCTGCTCGCGCAACATGGCCTCCAGGGCTTGCGGTGTCAGCAAGCCAGCGGCTTGTGCGCTTTGTGCCAACATATCGGGCAATTCAACTTGAACGGTGGTCATGGGGATTCCTTCCTTTAGACGGCATGTACTGACCTGCCCAGTTCAAGCGACGCGGATCACGCTGGGGTCTTTCAACACACGGCGTAGAGCCGAAATTGGGGAGACAGGTCATGGAAGAGTTTATCAAGCATAAAGAACACCACGGCGTTGACTTATCCGGGCGCGCGAATCATCATCGGCCACCCATTCGCGAAGGCATTGTGTGCGCAAACAAACCCTACCGGCACACAGCCGGACCCGCTGGATAGCTACGGTCGCCGTTGCTGTCGTGGTTCTTTTGCTGACCGTGTTGGCACCGCTGCTGCTACAGCGGCCCGCCGCAGAGGCATCCCTGGCGCCGCCCGCGCAGTACCTGGACGATCAGGCTGGCCTGCTGTCGCCGGCCTTTGTCGCTGCCAAGAACCAATACATCGAGCACTTGTCGCGCACCATGAAGATTGCGCAGATCAACGTGGTCATCTTGCCGCGCGTACCCGGTGGCTCGGTGGAAGATTTCACCATCCGCGCTGCCACTGCCTGGAAGCTGGGGGCTGCGGGTGTGGACAACGGTCTGCTGCTGTTCATCTTTCGTGATGAACGCCTGCTGCGCCTGGAAGTGGGCTACGGACTGGAGGCGGTGATCCCCGATGCGCTGGCCGAACGTTTGTTGGCCGAGCAGGTGGTACCGGCGTTTTCCCGTGGCCAGTATGAAACCGGTGTCGAGGATTTTCTGGATGTGTTGGACAAGACGCTGGAGGCGTCCGAAGCCGCTTCCCACCGCGCGGCGCCCTATGCAGCGATGATTCCTTTTGTGCTGAATGTGCTGCGCAACGCACCGCGCATTGCGGTCCAGGCGTGGAGTCTCTTTGTGCAGGCCGACACGCAGGGACGGATGGTACTGGGGCTGTTTGCCAGCGCGCTGGCTGCATCACTGGCATGGGCGCTAGTGGGTATTGCGGCGGGCATTGTTCCCCTTGTGTGTCTGCCGCTACGGCTGCTCAAAAGCACCACGCTGCGCACGCTGGACAGTGCGGCGGTGCGTGCGCAATTCACCGCAAAAAACTTCTTTGCCAGGCCACCGCCGGTTTTCAACACACTGGCGCAGGAGTTGCAGTTGGGCGAGATTTTCAACGCTGTCTACCTGCTGGCAGGCGCCGTGGTCGGTATTGCTTTTCTCTTCGTGGGGTCGAGCATCCTGATTGGTGGTCTGGGACATTTTGGCGGCGCGGGCGCTACGCTGGGTTGGCCCGCCCCGTAACGCTAACTGCCGTTGCGTGAAACACTGCCTTTGAGCACGATGGTTTTGCCCACGGGCGCCAACGTCAAGCCAGCCAGCTTGAGGTGCTGTACACCAAACGGAATGCCGATGATGGTGACAAAGCAGCACACTGCGGCAACCAGATGGCCCACTGCCAGCCAAATGCCGGCCACCAGAAACCAGATAACGTTGCCCACGGTGCCCAGCGCTCCGGTGCCGATGTCCTCCACGCCTGTGACCACCGCGCGGTTGACGGCCTCACGCCCAAACGGCAGAAACGCAAACTGGCCAATCACAAAGCAGGCCTTGGCCCACGGCAAGCCAATGATGGTGATGGCGCACAACAGCCCGGCCAGCCACCAGCCCAGTCCCATCAGGAAACCACCAAAGATCAGCCAGAAGATGTTGCCCAGTGTGCGCATGGAACCCCTTTTTTGTTCAAGGCTGTGACTATAGACGTTTGCTGCGTCAGGGCGCTGTAGCATGAAGCCGTGCACACCGATTCCACGCTCTCACCGGGTCAGGCCCGGAACGGGTTCCCGGCTCTTTTGGGCTTGGTGCTGGGATCGGCGTTGCAGTTGCAGCAAATAGACCTGTTTGCATGGCAAATCTATATGGCTTTTGTGCTGCTAGCCCTCGTCGGCTATACGTGTGCAGCTTCCAAAACAATAGCAATCGACAAGCGCATGGGGCTGGCATTGATGGCGTTCGCGCTGCTGGGGTTTGGTGCTACTGGCCTGCGCGCCAACGCGTACCTGGCAGATGCGCTGGACCCGGCGTTGGAGGGGCGCGACCTGCGCGTGACTGGGGTGGTGGCCAATTTGCCGCAGCGCAGCGAGGCTGGTCTGCGCTTTCGCTTTGAAGTGGAGTCCGCTACCTTGGATGGCCAGAGCGCCCACTTGCCGCCGCGCTTGGATGTTGCCTGGTATGGCGAATCCGCCTTGTCCGTAGCCGGATTGAGTCGCCCTCTGCCCAACGTGCAAGCCGGCGAGCGCTGGGCGATAACGCTGCGCGTGAAGGCCCCGCATGGCACCCGCAACCCCCATGGCTTTGATTACGAACTGTGGCTGTGGGAGCAGGGTGTGCAGGCCGCCGGCTACGTGCGTGCGGGGGCAAAAGACCCCGCGCCGCAACGCCTGGCGCAGACCTGGCGTTACCCGGTTGCGCTGGCGCGCCAGATCGTGCGGGAGCGCATTAACGCCCAGGTGGCGCAGCACCAAACCGCCGGGGTGTTGGCCGCGCTGGTGGTGGGGGACCAGGCTGCCATAGAGCGCGCGGACTGGGATGTGTTTCGCGCGACGGGTGTGGCCCATCTCGTATCGATCTCTGGCTTGCATATCACCATGTTCGCCTGGGGTGCGGCACTGCTAGTTGGCTGGTTGTGGCGGCGCTCCGGTGCGCTGTGCACCGTATTGCCGGCGCCGCAAGCCGCACTGCTGGGTGGCGTGCTGCTGGCGACCGGCTATGCGGTGTTTTCCGGTTGGGGCGTGCCGGCGCAGCGCACCTGCCTGATGCTGGCCACGGTGGCGCTGTTGCGGCTGTCGGGTGCGCGCTGGCCCTGGACCATGGTGTGGATGCTGGCCTGCGCGGTGGTGGTGGCGTTCGATCCGTGGGCCTTGTTGCAAAGCGGCTTCTGGTTGAGCTTTGTCGCGGTGGGGGTCTTATTTGCTACAGATTCAGGAGCGTATAACGACCATTCCACGAGGGCTAATGGCCTAAAAGGCAAACTACTTTCTGGTTTGCGAGAGCAGTGGGTGATTACCGTGGCGCTGACGCCGCTCACGTTGCTGCTGTTTGGCCAGGTCTCGGTGGTGGGGCTGGCCGCCAACGCGCTGGCCATTCCCTGGGTCACGCTGGTGGTGACCCCTCTGGCGATGGCGGGTGTAGTTCTGCCCTGGTTGTGGGATGTGGCGGCTGGCGCCATGGGCTGGTTGTTGGCCTATTTGCAGTGGCTGGCAAGCTGGCCCTGGGCCGTGGTGACGGTCGCTGTGCCGCCCCTGTGGGTGGCGGTTGCCGGCGTGCTGGGCGGTGTGGCGCTGGTGTTGCCTTGGCAGTGGAGCATGCGACTGTTGGGTGTGCCATTGTTGTTGCCGGTGTTGCTATGGCGTGCACCCGTGCCAGCGGCGGGCCAGTTTGAACTGCTGGCTGCCGACATCGGCCAAGGCAATGCTGTGTTGGTGCGTACCGCCCGCCATGCCCTGCTGTACGACGCCGGCCCACGCTACAGCCTGGAGAGCGATGCCGGCCACCGCGTGCTGGCGCCACTGTTGCAGGCGCTGCAGGTGCGGCTGGACACGGTGGTGCTCAGCCACCGCGATATGGACCATGTGGGCGGTGCCAGCGCGGTGCTCACCCAGCAGCCGCAGGCGACAGTCATCAGTTCTATCGAAGCCGACAACCCGTTGCAGACCCAGCGTGCCATTCAGCGCTGCGTGGCCGGGCAGCATTGGGAGTGGGATGGCGTGGCGTTCGACATCCTGCATCCCCAAGACGCGGACTACGACACGCCTGCCAAATCCAATGCCATGTCGTGCGTGCTGCGCATCTCCAACGGGGCGCAGACCGCCTTGCTGGTAGGCGATATTGAACAACCGCAAGAAGCGCGGCTGATGGAGCAGGGCGCAAACCTGAAAGCGACAGTGTTGTTGGTGCCCCACCATGGCAGCAAGACGTCCAGCAGTGGAGCGTTTTTGGACACCGTAGCACCGCAGACGGCCATTGTGCAATCGGGCTACCGCAACCGTTTTGGCCACCCTGCGCCGCTGGTGCTGGAGCGCTACCAGGAGCGCAGCATCACGGTCGTGGATTCGCCCCACTGTGGTGCCTACACCTGGCAGTCGTGGCAGGCCCAGAATGGCGCATGCATGCGGGTGCAGGGACTTCGCTATTGGCACCATCGTGTGCCATAGTTGCGCCGTAGTGACAGGACATTGACAATGAACACATTTGGAGAAGCACCATGACGGATAAAGACGCAACGCCACAGGTAGATGATGAGTTGCTGGAGGACGGTGATGAGTCCGTCACCGAAATCGAGATGGGCAGCATCATGCTGCGCCCCGACGGTTACCACTGGCAGTCACCGGATGGCAAAAGCGAGTTTGGACCATTTGACACCGTGGAGGCCGCGCTGGCCGATATGGAATCCGCTGGCGAAGAGAGCGCCGAGCCCGGTGAGACCCTGCAGGAAGCCGAAGACGAAATCGGCGTTTCCGACTGGATTGATCCCGATACGGGCGAACTGGCCGAAGGGCAAAGCACGCCACACTTGCACGACGAGTAAGAATTTGCCGCCCATTGGCGAACTTTGTGAACCGAGTTAGGCATCCTCGGTGAATCCCCCACTTTCAAACAATGGCGCAGGCTGATCAGGGCTGCACGATGACGGCATCAAGTTGCAGGGCCTTGATTTTTTCTACGGCAGTTTGCGCTTGTGATTGGCTGTTGAATGGACCCACGCGCACGCGTGTCAACAGGCCTTTAGAGGTCTTCAGTTTCTTGGTGACCGACGGCAGCTGGGCTGCCAGCAACTTGGTGTGGGCACCCGCTGCGTTTTCGGGTTTGGCGAACAGTCCGACATTGACGAAATAGGGCTTTTCCACCTTGTCGGCCGTTACGGCCTCAGTGACCGTAGTGGCCTTCACAGGCGTGGGCTCGACGGCACTGGCCGTCGTTTCGAGCGCCGAGGTTGGAGCCAATGTGGGTGCGTCGGCAATGGGCAGGCTGGCGGAAGCCGTAGCATCGACCGCCCGCCCAACTACCACGTTGCCCGGCTCCAGCGCGCTCTGGGGCATCACCGCAACATTGTCCACCGCAGTGAACTGCAGATAGGCCAACAGCACCAGCAACCAGAACGCCACATTGGCCACCGCAATCGCAACGGCGCGCTGGCGTGTGCTGGCCTGCCGGGTGAGCTGGGTGCGGGCGTCTTGCACATCGGCGTGTGCCTCTGCCGCTGCCGCCATGCGCCTGCGGCTTTCCCTGTGCAGAACGGCATTGCCATACAGGCCGGGCAGCACAAAGGCAGCCAGGATGAAGCCCAGACCCAGCGCGACCATCAGGGTTTCGGAATACTGGACTTCCAGGCTGCCAATGCCAAACACCAGCAGCACGATGGCGACCACAATCCCCACGTAGGCCAAGGCCGCGCCCCACAGTTTGCGAAACACCAGCCAATTCAAAGTGGTCAGGCTGGCGGCCGTGTTCCAGCTGATGCCTGCGTGTTCCGCCTCTTCAAACCGGGTGAAGATGGGCAGGTAATAGGGTGTGCTGACCGGACCGATGGCCGCCCGGTACAACGAAGTGGTGACGTCTTCTTCCGCGGCTTGTGCGGCTGTGAAGTTGGCGGCGGTAGTCATACACTATTTTGGCATGGCTGCGGCCACTGCCTGGCCCAATTCAATCACCGCCAGCGCGTAGTAGCTGCTCCAGTTGTAGCGGGTAATGGCATAGAAGTTTTCCGTGCCGGCCAGGTACAGGGGCGGGGCGTCGGCATTTTGTAGCTCCACCAGCGCCAGCGGGCCAATGTGCTGCAGGGCCGTGGCGTCCAGTTCGGCGCCCTTGGCGGCCATGGCAGCTGCCGTGAAGGTAGGCAGGATGTCGGGTGCCAGCAGGGCGGCCTTGTCGGCGTCATTGGCCACCAGATGCACGGGAAAGTGCGTGGGCATGCCGGGCTTCCAGCCAAAGGCCTTGAAGTAGTTGGCCACAGAGCCAATCACGTCGGCGGTGCTGTGGAACAGGTCGACGCGGCCGTCGCCATCAAAGTCAATGCCGTATTTGCTCCAGCTTGACGGCATGAACTGCGGCAGCCCCATGGCGCCGGCATAGCTGCCGCGCAGTGTCAGCGGGTCGGTGTGGGTGCGGTGGGTCATTTCCAGAAAGGCTTCCAGTTCGCGCAGGAAGAAGGCTGCGCGCTCAGCAGCGCGCGAGTGTTCTGGCGGGAAGTCAAACGCCAGCGTGGTCAGCGCATCCATGACCCGGTAGGTGCCGGTTTGCTGGCCGTAAATGGTTTCCACGCCGATGATGCCAACGATGATGGAGGCCGGCACGCCGGTCTGCTGCTCGGCGCGCTCCAGGGTTTCGCGGTTGTTCAGCCAGAACTTCACGCCGGCGCGGATGCGCATGGGCTCGACAAAGCGGCTGCGGTACACCGCCCAGTTCTTAGGCGTGCCCACAGGCGGTGGCGCAATGGCGCGGGCAATGCCGGGCATGTAGCGCGATTGGCCGATGGCCTCGCGCACCCACTGCGCATCCAGGCCCAGGCGGGCCGCGATGGCGTCGGCGGCCTGCATCGCGACAGCGCGCGTGGCGTACGGTGGGCCCTGGGTCTCGGTCAGGCGCTTGCTGGCGCGCGCACGCTTGGCGTGGTGGGTGGCGCTGGTGTGCGCCTTGGCCGCACTGGTTTGTGATTTCTTAAGGTCTTTTGACTCGCTAGCCCTCGTCGGAGCTACGTAAGAAGCTATCAAAAAGATAGCTATTGATAGCAGTATGCGGATGACGGTAGAGTGGGGTTTCACGGAATGCGTTGGGGCCAGGGCAGTTGTCGGAATTCGCGTTGCAGTGTACCCAGTCGCCGCGCGTGGGCGTCGGAATGTGGTGCGTAGCGCCAGGCCTCCATGCGCAGCAGCCAGTCGCCAATGGGCTGCAACTGTGTCGATTGGCCTTTGCTGCGCTGGTGCAGCAGGCTGGCCATCTGGCGCGGCGGGGTGTTGTCGGATAGTTCCAGGCCGGCACGGCGCAGGCGCAGGGCTGCGCCGTGCAGCAGGCGCAGCCAGGGGTCTTGGCGGTGGCGCTCCCACAGCGTCCAGGCGGCACCCACCAGGCTGGCAGCCACCACCAGGCCGATCAACAGGTAGCTCAGGTCTTCCCAGCTCGGTGATTCAAACCCCAGGTCGCGCAGCAGGTTGAGTTGTTTGCTCTGGGTGTAGTTCAGCACCCACTGGTTCCAGCCATTGTTTGCCGCGTCCCACAGTGCGCGCAGGTTGATGCTGAACTGCGGGCTGACCCGGCTCAGCGCCGTGGCAATTACGCCGCGCGGTGCTTCCAGGCGCGCGATACTGCCGGTGCGCCCAGGTGCTACGGCTGACGTGGGGTCCACCCGCACCCAGCCCTGGTTGGCGACCCAGACTTCAGCCCATGCGTGGGCATCGCTCTGGCGCACGGTCCAGTAGCCATCCACGCCATTGACGGTGCCGCCCTGGTAACCGGTGACGATGCGCGCCGGGATGCCCATGCCGCGCATCAGCACCACAAAGCTCGATGCAATGTGTTCGCAGAAACCCATCTTGCGGTCAAACCAGAATTCGTCGGCGGTGTGGGTGCCAAACACGCCAGGTTCCAGGGTGTAGGTGTAGCCCCCCGTGTGCAGACGTTCCATCACGGCCTCTACCAATGCGGGGGTGTCGGCACCGGCGTTGGCAGGGTCGCTGCGGATGGTGTTGGCCAGTTGCTGCGTGCGTGGGTTGTAGTCAGGTGGCAGTGCCAGGTAGTCTTTCAAGCCGGTGACACTGCGCAGCGGCCCATAGCGGAAGTCGGTGTAGCTGGTGGCGGTATAGCGCGTCAAATCGGTGACAGGCCGGTCCGAAATCCACTGCAGATCCGGCGTCATGGTCACGCGTCGGTCTGCCAAGGCAGGCTTCTGGGGGGTGGCATCCAGCACCAGTATCCAGGGCCGGCTGTTGGCTTCCAGGGTCACCTGGTAGGTGACGGGATCGCCCTGCGGCTGCAGGTCGGCGCCCAGCTGGTTCCAGAGTGGAAATGCCGACTGCAGTGGCACCCAGTCGCGCCCATTGAAGGTGGACAGCACCGGCCCCCGGAAATACATGTCGTTCATGCGGGGCGCCGTGCCGTCAAAGCGGATGCGCATGGCCACGCTGTCGTCCAGTGCCAGACTGGCAATGGTGCCCACCTGCATGGTGGCGGACAGTCCGCTGCGCCCGGCGATTGCATCGCCTGGCATACCCCACAGCGGCGCAACGCGCGGAAACAGCACAAACAGCACTGCCATGATGGGTGCACCCAGCAAGGCCATCCAGCCGGCCGTCTTGGCGGCCTGCAAGAGGGGCGGACGGCCCACCGGCATGTGGCTATTGACCAGGGCCGTGAGTAGGCCCAACAACCCCACCAGCATGGCCACGGCGGTGAGCAGACTTTGCGAGAAAAAGAAGTTGGCCAGCAGGGTAAAAAAACCCAGAAAGAAGATGACAAATGCGTCGCGCCGGGTGCGCATCTCCAGGGTTTTGAGGCTGAGCAGCACTACCACATAAGTCACGCCCGGGTCGCGCCCCATGAGCGTACGGTGGGTGGCATAGGTGGCCGCGGTAGCCACCAAGAGCAGGCCCAGCAACCACCAGCGCGAGGGCAGGGTCAGGCTGCGCACCGCCAGATAGGCCCGCCACAAGAGAATGGTCGCAGCCATGGCACTGCACCAAACCGGCAAATTGCCCACCTGCGGGGCAATGATCCAGGCGATCACAGCCAGCAGGAAAAGCGTGTCGCGTGCTTCACGGGGGAGTGTTTTGAGCGCTTTGAACATGGCGTCTGGCTGGTGTCAGGGCTGTGTGCCGCCGGTTTGCGCAAAGGCCAGCGCCAGTGCTTGCAGACAATTCTTGCGGTGGGCTTCACCGCTGCCGGGCGCGATTTCCTGGCCGCCCAGGCGCAAACCATATTGCAGCCCCTGCTTGTCGGCAGCCAGCACCCAGGCGCACAGGCGCGACAAGGCTTGCTCCAGTGGTGCCCCACCCGCGCTGGCGCCAGCAATGCCGGTGTGGGCCAAATCGAGCCACAACTCAAAGCGCTGTACCTGTTGGGCATCGCGGCTGACCAGCTCGTCACTCTTGGCGGCCTTCTTCCAGACCACCAGCTTGAGCGGATCGCCTCTGCGGTAGGCTCGCACACCGTCAAACTCGCCGGTGCTCTGGCGTTGCACGGTGGCCGCGCCGCCTGGCCGTGGCTCGCCAGGAGGCAGCGGTGGTGGATGCGGTTCGGGCGCCGGATAGACCAGCACCTTGGCTGCCGGGCGCCACACGGTCCAGACCCGAAATGTACCCAGCGGAAAGCGGGTCTCGGCAGTGAGTGCCGGCACCGGATGCAGACCGCGGTGGTGCACCTGAAATGCAATCTGCACCCGGGCAGCGCCCTGGGCTGGCACATCGGTCCAGCTCCAGTGGTCGGTGCCCAGCACTGCCAGACCGATGCCATAGCGCGGGGTGCGCCGCTGGCTCAAGAGGTTGATGCCAATAGTAACGTTGGCCCCCGCAAACTGTGCTTCAGGCGCTACCAAATTCATAGTCATTCCGCGCAAGGTTCCGTGGCACACATGCATGCCAACGACGGCACTGCCGGTGAGCAAAAAGGTCAGCACATAGCCCAGGTTGAGCTGGTAGTTGATGCTGGCAATCAACAGTACCAGCAGGGTCAGGCCCAACATGAAGCCAGGTGCGGTGGGCAGGATGTAGACATTGCGCTGCGTGAGCGTCGTGCTGTCGCGCAGGGGAATGCGTGACGTAAACCAAGTCTGGAATCTGGCCCCCACGCTCCACCGCTGCGCGGGTCGCTGCCCCCCAAGGGGGCCTTCGCGCCTTGGGAGCGGCCCGGCGGCGCTCATGGCAGGGGGACAGTCGCCAGCATGGCGCGCACTTGCTCAACTGCGCCCCGGCCTGAGTCGCCCACCGGAATCAGTCGGTGGGCAATGGTTTGCGGCAGGATGGCCTGCACGTCGTCCGGGGCCACATAGTCGCGCCCACTGAGCAGCGCCTGGGCCTTGGCGGCCCGCACCACCGCAATGCCGGCACGGGGCGACAGGCCTTGCAGAAACCACTGGCCGCTGCGGGTGGCGGCAATCAGGTCTTGCACATAGTCCAGCAAAGGAGCTGCGGCATGCACTGCCAACACCAATTGCTGCAATTGCTGCAATTCGGAGAGTGACAGCAGGGCCGGAAGTCGCTCCACAATATCGCGGCGGTCATGGCCGGCCAGCAGTTCGCGCTCGGCCAAGCGGTCGGGGTAGCCCAGTGAGATGCGCATCAAAAAGCGGTCCATCTGCGACTCGGGCAGGGCGTAGGTGCCCAGCTGGTCCAACGGGTTTTGCGTGGCAATGACGAAGAACGGCTGGGGCAAGGCCCGGGTTTCGCCTTCAATGGTGACCTGCTTTTCTTCCATGGCCTCTAACAGGGCACTCTGCGTCTTGGGGCTGGCGCGGTTGATCTCGTCGGCCAACAGCACCTGGGCAAAGATGGGACCGGGGTGGAAAACGAAGGATTCCTTGCCGCGTTCATAGATGGAGACACCGGAGAGGTCGCTTGGCATCAGGTCCGAGGTAAATTGCACCCGTGAGAACTGCAGCCCAAAGGTGCGGGCCAGCGCGTGGGCCAGGGTAGTTTTGCCGACGCCGGGAACGTCGTCAATCAGCAGGTGTCCACCGGCCAGCAGGCAGGCGACGCAGTCCTGGATCTGCGCCGGTTTGCCCACGATCACCGTGTTAAGCTGATCCAGCAAGGATTTAAGTTTGTGTTGAGCGTCCATAGCAGGACGTTACCCGAAAATTTTGATAGGCGAGTACTGTGGCGAACAAGACCGGATACTTTACCCACCCCGATTGCTGGAAACATGAAATGGGCGTCGGTCATCCTGAATGCCCCGAGCGGCTGTCGGCCATTGAAGACCGTCTGCGAATCACCGGGTTGGCCGACCTGCTGGATCGACGCGAGGGCCCCCAAGCCCCGGTGAACGATATTGAATTGGCCCACGGCCGCATGCATGTGGCCGCGTTGCGTGGTTTGACCGACGGGCTGCGTGACGACATCAATGCCGGCGGCCCGGCCCACGCGCCTATTGACCCCGACACCTCCATCAACGTCCACACTTGGGATGCCGCCCTGAGCGCAGCAGGTGCCGCCCTCGCCGCCACCGATGCGGTGATGGCCGGCGAGCTGGCCAACGCGTTTTGCTCCGTTCGCCCACCGGGCCACCACGCCTGCCGCAACAAGGCCATGGGGTTCTGCTTTTTCAACAACGTGGCCATCGCCGCGCGGTACGCGCTGGAGCGCCATGGCCTCAAGCGTGTGGCCATTGTGGATTTTGATGTGCACCACGGCAATGGCACGGAAGACATCGTGGCCGGTGACCAGCGTATCCTGATGGTGAGTTTCTATCAGCATCCGTTCTACCCGGAAGGCGGTGCCCATTCGCACGCCAGCAACCTGGTCAACCTGCCGGTGCCCGCCTATACCAAGGGGCCGCTGGTGCGCGAACTGGTGGAAACCTACTGGCTACCCCGGCTGGAGGCCTACCAGCCGGAGATGATCTTTATCAGTGCCGGTTTTGACGCCCACCGCGAGGATGAAATGGGGCAAATGGGCTTGGTGGAGTCGGACTACGCCTGGATGACAGAGTGCATCATGCGTGTTGCCGACCGCCATGCGCAGGGGCGTATCGTGTCCTGCCTGGAAGGTGGTTACAGCCTGGACGCACTGGCGCGCAGCGTGGAAGCGCATGTGCGCGTGCTCGCAGGCCTTTGATATGGCAAGTAGCTTGAAAATTCCAACGCCTCAGCCCATCGACGATCTGGAAGGCTGGCTGCGCGCCTTCGTTCAACCCACGGTGCTGGTGGAACTGGCCGTATTGATCGCCTGTGTCGGCATGGCTTGGCTACTGGTGGCAGGCTTGCGCCGGGCGTTTAGTCCGGCCGGCGAGCGCTCGATCTGGTTCGGCAAACGCAATGTGGATGGTGTGCTGTTTCCGCTGGTGCTGCTGTGCCTTGGCTTTGTAGCGCGCAGATTGACCGAGCAAATGGTGCCGCTGGCGGTGTTCAAGGTGGTGATTCCCGCGCTGGTTGCGCTGGTGGTTATTCGCATCGGGGTCAAGGTGCTGCGGGCTGCTTTTAGGGAAGCACGGTGGGCGCGTTCACTAGAACACACCATATCGTGGGTCGCCTGGCTGGTCATGGTGTTGTGGGTTAGCGGCCTGCTGCCCGTGGTGCTCAATGAGTTGGACCAGATCACCTGGAAGGTGGGCAGCGGCACGCTGTCGGTGCGCAACCTTATCGAGGGGTTGCTCACGGCCAGTGGGGTGCTCATCATCGCCCTGTGGATTTCGTCGGCACTGGAGACGCGCTTGCTGCGCGCAGCCACCGGGAGCGAATTGTCGCTGCGCATGGCGGTGAGCAATGCCACCCGCGCATTGTTGATGTTTGTCGGCTTGATGCTGGCCCTGTCGGCGGCTGGCATTGATCTGACGGCCCTCTCCGTGTTGGGCGGCGCGATTGGGGTGGGTATTGGCTTCGGCTTGCAAAAGCTGGCGGCCAATTACATCAGTGGCTTTGTGATTCTGGCCGAGCGCAGTATGCGCATTGGGGACAGCGTTCGGGTGGATGGCTTCGAGGGAATCATTACGCAAATCAACGCCCGCTACACGGTGATTCGATCGTTGACTGGGCGGGAATCCATTGTTCCCAATGAGTTGCTCATTACCAGCCGGGTCGAGAACTATTCCCTTGCCGATACCAGAGTTTGGCAGTCCACCGTTGTTTCGGTCGGGTACGACAGTGATGTGAATGTGGTCATGCAACTGTTGCTGGACGCCGCTTTGGCGCAGCAGCGCGTGTTGCGCGACCCCGCGCCCAGCGTGGCCCTGTCCGCATTTGGTGCGGACGGGCTTGAATTCACGGTGGGCTACTGGATTGGTGACCCCGAGAACGGACAAGGCAATCTGCGTTCATTGGTCAATCTGGCCATTCTGGCGGCACTTCGGGCCAACAATATTGACATTCCCTTCCCGCAACGGGTGGTCCACATGCACTGATTTTGCGGCGACAAAATCCCGTTTCAATTTCTGAATGTGGGGTTATAATTCAAAAAAGCACGATCGTTCTATTTTGTGTTGCGTGCATGAAGGTCATCCAAGCGAGGAATGGCAGGGGTGGCACAGAATAGAATCCCAAGGTTGACGTCTACGTCAAGTCCAACTAATTAGTAACTATCTGGAGCGGCAGCAATGAAAGTCCTGGTAAGCGTAAAGCGCGTGGTCGATTACAACGTCAAGGTCCGTGTCAAGTCGGACGGCAGTGGCGTGGACATCGCCAACGTGAAGATGAGCATGAACCCCTTTGACGAAATTGCCATTGAAGAAGCGGTTCGTCTCAAGGAAAAAGGCATTGTTACGGAAGTCATCGCTGTCTCGTGCGGCGTGGCGCAATGCCAGGAAACCTTGCGTACTGCCATGGCTATTGGTGCCGACCGTGCCATCTTGGTTGAAACCAGTGAAGAACTCCAGCCTTTGGCCGTGGCCAAGCTGCTCAAGGCATTGGTTGACAAAGAGCAACCCGGCCTCATCATTCTGGGCAAACAAGCCATTGATGACGACTGCAACCAAACCGGTCAAATGCTCGCCGCCCTGGCGGACCTGCCCCAGGGCACGTTTGCCAGCAAGGTTGAAATTGTCGATGGCAAAGCCCACATCACCCGCGAAGTGGATGGTGGCTCCGAGACCTTGTCCCTAAGTATGCCCGCCGTTGTTACCACTGACCTGCGCCTGAATGAGCCGCGCTACGTGACACTGCCCAACATCATGAAGGCCAAGAAAAAGCCCCTGGAAATCCTCACCCCCGAGGCCCTGGGCGTCAATGTCACCCCGCGCATCAAGACCCTCAAAGTCGTTGAGCCACCGAAGCGCAGCGCCGGTATCAAGGTGCCTGATGTGGCCACCCTGGTAGCCAAGCTCAAGACCGAAGCCAAAGTAATCTGAGGACCGAAAAAATGACCGCACTCGTCATCGCCGAACACGACAACGCATCCATCAAGGGTGCCACCCTCAACACCGTTACCGCCGCCCTGCAGTGCGGTGGCGACGTCCACGTCCTGGTGGCCGGTAGCAATGCGGCCGCCGCCGCTGCCGCCGCCGCCCAAATTGCGGGTGTAGCCAAAGTGCTGCACGCCGACAGCGACGCTTTGGCACATGGCCTGGCGGAAAACGTGATGGCCCAGGTGGTGGCCATTGCCGCCAATTACAGCCACATCCTGTTTCCTGCTACTGCCTCCGGCAAGAACGTTGCCCCGCGCGTGGCCGCCAAGCTGGATGTGGGCCAGATCAGCGACATCACCAAGGTGATCAGCCCCGACACTTTTGAGCGCCCTATCTACGCCGGTAACGCCATTGCCACGGTACAAAGCAGCGACGCCACCAAGGTCGTCACCGTGCGCACCACCAACTTTGACCCCGCTGCTGCCACCGGTGGCAGCGCCGCCGTCGAGACACTGGCCGCTTCGGCCGCCAGTGCCCAGTCCAGCTATGTGGGTTCAGAAATCGCCAAAAACGACCGTCCCGAACTCACCGCTGCCAAGATCATTGTCTCGGGGGGCCGTGCCCTGGGTTCCTCCGAGAAGTTCAATGAAGTCCTGACCCCGTTGGCCGACAAGCTTGGCGCGGCTATTGGCGCCAGCCGCGCTGCGGTGGATGCCGGCTATGCCGCCAACGACCTGCAGGTGGGCCAGACCGGCAAGATCGTTGCACCCCAGCTTTATATTGCCGTGGGCATCAGCGGAGCCATCCAGCATTTGGCCGGCATGAAGGACTCCAAGGTAATCGTGGCTATCAACAAGGACGTTGAGGCGCCCATTTTCAGCGTGGCCGACTATGGTCTGGAGGCTGATTTGTTTGTGGCAGTGCCTGAGCTGGTTGCTGCACTGTAAGTGCGGATCCTGAAAGGGCATCGCTTGCGATGCCCTTTTTTCGTTTGAGTTGAATTTTTGCGTTTGCGCTTCTTCCGGAGTACCCCATGAGCTACGTCGCCCCTGTCAAAGACATGCTGTTCAACATCGAGCATCTGGCCAAGATCGACCATATTGCCCAGATTCCTGGCTTTGAAGATGCGGGTCTGGACACGGCGCAAGCGGTGCTGGAAGAGGCTGCCAAATTCACCGAAGGCGTTTTGGCGCCGCTGAATTGGGAAGGCGACAAGAACCCGTCAAGCTGGAAAGACGGCGTGGTCACCGCAACGCCGGGTTTCAAGGACGCCTTCAAGATGTTTACCGAAGGCGGCTGGCAGGGGCTGCAGCACCCGGTGGACTTTGGTGGCCAGGGCTTGCCCAAGACCATTGGCTCGGTGTGCGGTGAAATGTTCAACAGCGCCAATATGAGTTTCGCCCTGTGCCCGCTGCTCAGCGATGGCGCCATTGAAGCCCTGCTCACGGCTGGCTCCGACGAGCTCAAGGCCACGTATCTGGAAAACCTGGTGGCCGGCAAGTGGACCGGCACCATGAACCTGACCGAGCCCCAGGCCGGCAGCGATTTAGCCGCCGTGCGCACCCGCGCCGAACCCCAGCCCGACGGCACCTACAAGATTTTTGGCACCAAAATTTTCATCACCTGGGGTGAGCACGATATGGCCGAAAACATCGTCCATCTGGTGCTGGCCCGTGTGCAGGGCGCGCCCGAAGGCGTGAAGGGCATTAGCCTGTTTGTGGTGCCCAAGTTCATGGTCAACAAAGACGGCAGCCTGGGTGCGCGCAATGACGTGCATTGCGTCAGTATCGAACACAAGATGGGCATCAAGGCCAGCCCCACTGCCGTGCTGCAGTTTGGCGACGGCACGGCGGCGGTATGTGCAAACGGCGCCGGACCCGGTGCCGTGGGCTACCTGGTAGGCCAGGAAAACCGCGGCCTGGAGTACATGTTCATCATGATGAATGCGGCCCGCTATGGCGTGGGCGTGCAGGGCATTGCCATCGCCGAGCGTGCTTACCAGACTGCAGCGCGTTTCGCGCGCGAGCGCGTGCAGAGTCGCCCTGTGGACGGAAGCATCGCAGCCGGTGCGTCCATCATTCACCATCCTGATGTGCGTCGCATGCTCATGACCATGCGCGCCTACGTGGAAGGCTGCCGTGCCATGGCCAGTGTGGCCGCCAGTGCCTACGACGCAGCCCATCACCACCCCGATGCTGAAGTGCGCAAGGTCAACCAGACCTTCTATGAATTCATGGTGCCGCTGATTAAGGGCTACAGCACCGAGATGAGTCTGGAGGTCACCTCGCTGGCCGTGCAGGTGCACGGCGGCATGGGTTTCATTGAAGAAACCGGCGTGGCCCAGTACTACCGCGATGCCAAGATTTTGACCATCTACGAAGGCACGACCGCGATCCAGGCCAATGACCTGGTGGGCCGCAAAACCTCACGTGATGGCGGCCAGACCGGCAAGGCGTTGGCGGCTCAAATTGAAACGACCGAAGCCGAATTGCTCAAGAGCGGCACGGCAGATGCAGTGGCCGTAGCCAAACGCCTGAAGGCAGCACGCCTGGCCTTTGTTGATGTGGTGAACTTTGTGGCGGGCAACACCAAGGCCAGCCCCAATGCTGTGTTTTCAGGCAGCGTGCCCTATCTGATGCTGGCCGGTAACGTGATGGCGGGTTGGCAGATGGCGCGTGCATTGTTGGTGGCACAAGAACAGATCGCCGCTGGCAACGATGTGCCTTTTATGCAAGCCAAGATCACCACCGCACGTTTCTATGCGGACCACTTGTTGGTCAAGGCGCCTGGCACGCGCGACAGTATCGTTGAAGGCGCAGACTGCGTTACAGCCTTGGCGCTAGATTCTTTTTAAAAACTTGCTGGACAGATCCTTAGCTCTGTCCTCAACTGACTAAACATATGACCAAACTCCCTGGCGCGCTGGCGCACGTCTCGTTCCCTGTCATCGGTTCGCCGCTGTTCATCATCAGCAACCCCAAGCTGGTCATTGCCCAGTGCATAGGCGGCGTTGTGGGCTCTATGCCCGCGCTCAATGCCCGCCCGGCCGAGCAGTTGGAAGAGTGGTTAATCGAGATCACCGAAGCACTGGCCACCTACAACGCCGCGCACCCGGATGCGCCTGCCGCGCCCTTTGCCATCAACCAGATCGTGCACAAGAGCAACGACCGGCTGGAACACGACATGGCCATGTGCGTCAAGTACAAGGTGCCCATCATCATCACATCCCTGGGCGCGCGCGAAGACATCAACGCCGCCGCCCACAGCTATGGCGGCGTGGTGCTGCACGATGTCATCAACAACAAGCATGCGCACAAGGCCATCGAAAAGGGTGCTGACGGCCTGATTGCTGTGGCAGCCGGTGCCGGCGGCCACGCGGGCGTGAAGAGCCCGTTTGCCTTGGTGCAGGAAATTCGCCAGTGGTTTGATGGCCCGTTGGTGCTGTCAGGCGCCATCGCCACCGGCGACGCCGTGCTGGCGGCCCAGGCCATGGGTGCGGACTTTGCCTACATCGGCTCGGCGTTCATCGCCACCGAAGAGGCCCGCGCGGCTGATGCCTACAAAGAAGCCATTGCGCAAGGTACTTCGGACGACATCGTTTACAGCAACCTGTTCACCGGTGTACATGGCAACTACCTGGCCCCCAGCATCCGCGCCGCCGGTCTGGACCCGGAGAATCTGCCGGTCAGCGACCCCAGCAAAATGAACTTTGGCGGCGCCGGTGCCGCCAAAGCTTGGAAGGAAATCTGGGGCTGCGGCCAGGGCATTGGTGCCATCCACAAGGTGCAAGGCACAGCCGAGTATGTGGCCCAACTCAAGCGCGAATACGCCGCCGCGCGGGCGCGGCTGCAGCTGGTGTAACTCCTGGGTATTGTTGCTGTTTACAGAAAAGACTGATGATCAAATCGACCTCTAGCCCTCGTAAAATATGAAAATATTGCTACGAATTGAATAGCGTTTTGATAATTGAATGCAGGAATCACCTTGCTGATATTTCCGGGTATGGAAGCGCAACCTTCGAGATGCGTACCCGATAGCTGGCGCGTGGTTCAGGCCAGCGCCTCTTTCACAAAATCCAGCCGGTCCTGACCAAAGAACATGGCATCGCCCACGAACACGGTGGGCGCACCGAACACCCCGCGAGCAACCGCGTCTTCCGTGTTGGCTTTCAAAGCGGCCTTGATGTCGGCATCGTTGATCAACGCGAATATTTCTGTCGGATCAAAACCGGCTTCCACCAGTGTCGCGGCTGTCACCGCTGGGTCGTTCAGGTTGGCGCCGTTGACCCACAGGGCCGTGAACACTGCATTCAGAAAAAGTGCAAAACGCTCAGGCTGGCGCAGCTGCACGCCGATGGCAGCGCGCATCAGTTGCAGGGTGTTGATGGGAAAGTGCGGGTTCATCCTGAATTTCACACCGTAGCGTTTGGCAAAGCGACCCAGGTCCACCACCATGTACCGCCCCTTGGCCGCCACCGTGGCGGGTGAGGCATTGCCAGTGGCCTGGAACACGCCGCCCAGCAGCATGGGTTTGTAGACCAGCGTGGCACCGGCCTGCGCGCACAAGGCCGGTAGTTGTGTCCACGCCAGGTAGCTGGCGGGGCTGCCCACATCAAAGAAGAATTCTGCAGTTTTTGGCATTGTTGGCTCCATGGGTAAATGATCGTTTAATAAACGTGCGTTATGCTAACGACTATAAACTGTCAACTACGCTAGTCAAATACGTTTTTTTCCGGAGCCCGCCATGCGCTACGCCAAAACCCACAAGGAAGAGACTCGCCAAAAGCTGCTGGAAAGCAGCCGTGCCATTGCCAAAAAGGGAGGTTTCAAGGCCACGGGGATCGATGCCTTGATGGCCTCCATTGGTCTGACGGGCGGCGCTTTTTATAGTCACTTTCCGTCCAAGCAGGCCTTGTTCGAGGCCCTGGTTGCACAGGAAATGGACAACAGCAGCGCCATGCTGGCTGGCAACCAGGATTCGCCTGACAACCACGTGGCCAAGTGCCTGCGCGACTACCTGAGCAGCTTCCATGCAGCCAATCCTGAACTAGGCTGCGTGTTGCCCACGTTGGGTGCGGAGATTGCACAGGCTGGTCCCGAGGTGCGCAGCATGGTGGAGGCCGCCCTTGAGCGCACACAAAAAAGCTGGAGCCAACGCACCGGTGACCCCGACGCGGGCTGGGCACTGATCGCCCAATGCGTAGGCGCCTTGGTGTTGGCGCGCGCAGTGGAGAGTGAGCGCACCCGCAAAGAGATTTTGGCGGCCAGCCGCCGGTTTCTGGACAAGGCACTGCCCGCCAGAAAATCCAGCGGCAGCGCCACCAACAACGCCACTGTTTAGTTCAACCCAGGAGACAACCGTGACCACACCCGCATCCCAATCCAAAGTCGCGCTGGTCATCGGCGCGGGCGATTCCACAGGCGGCGCCATCGCCAAGCGCTTTGCCAAAGAAGGTTTCATCGCCTGTGTGACACGCCGCAGTGCGGACAAACTGCAACCACTGGTGGACAGCATCCACGCTGAGGGCGGGCAGGCCTTTGGCTATGCCAGTGATGCGCGCAAGGAAGACGACGTGGCGGCGTTGTTCACGCAGATCGAAGCCGAGCATGGCCCCATCGAGGTGATGGTGTTCAACATCGGCGCCAACGTGCCGTGCAGCATTTTGGAAGAGACAGCGCGCAAGTACTTCAAGATTTGGGAGATGGCCTGCCTCAGCGGCTTCCTCAACGCTCAGCAGGCGGCCCGGCGCATGGTAAAGCGTGGACGCGGCACCATTCTGTTCACGGGTGCCACAGCTGGGCTACGCGGTTCCGCCAACTTTGCTGCCTTTGCGGGTGCCAAACACGCCTTGCGCGCCCTGGCGCAAAGCATGGCGCGCGAGCTCGGCCCCCAGAACATCCACGTGGCCCACGTGGTGGTGGACGGCGCTATTGACACCGACTTCATCCGCACCAGCTTCCCTGAGCGCTATGCGCTGAAAGACCAGGACGGCATCCTCAACCCCGACCACATTGCCGAAAACTACTGGTACCTGCACAGCCAGCCCCGCGACGCCTGGACCTTTGAGTTGGACCTGCGGCCGTACATGGAACGCTGGTAACCAATATTCATGCATAAAATTGGCCGCTAGCCCTCGTGGAATATACGTAAGCAGCTATGAAAGTAATAGCTATTGGGTACAGGGCAAAGCCACCGGAGTCTGACCGGACTCCCACGGTACATGCTTGTCCATAACCCCTCGGTACCTGTCGGACGCTTCAAAAGCGGCTAGCCACTGCTGTAATTTGGCCCAGGGCTGGCTGGAAAACCAGATGCAGTCGGTATGGGCGAATTGGCGCACAAAGGGGGCGATGGCGGCGTCAGCCAGGCCAAAGTGGTCACCGTGCAGCATCTCGCTTGGGTGCAGTCGGGCATCCAGCATCTGCAGAAATTGCGCGCCTGCGCACCGGTGGGCCACGCCATCGGCCAAGTCGTAGCGGTTGGGGTATTTGTAGCGGTCCAGGTGGTATTTGAAGTCGCCATCACATTGCTGAATCAGCAACAGGACGGCGTCCAGCGCCGCTGCGGTAACGGACAGCCATTGTTGCGGGTCGCTTTGGTGCAAGGCCCACAGCATGATGTCCAGGCTTTGCTCCAGCACTGTGCCGTCGGGTAGCACCAGCACCGGCACAGTTCCCTTGGATGATGCCTGTAGCAGTGCGGGTGGTTTGTGCGCCAGTACCACCTCGCGCAGTTCGCACACCGTGCCGCTGGCGGCCAGGGCCATGCGGGCCCGCATGGCGTAGGGGCAGCGCCGAAACGAATACAGAATGGGCAGGGCGCTTGGGTTCACGCCGGTTTGGCCCGCGCCTTTTCCCGCTCCCACTGGCGTTGTCGTTCACGCGCCCGGCTTTTCTGCACGGCGCTGGTGGCGTCAAAGCAGCGCGGGCAGCTGACACCGGCCTCATACTGGGGGGACAGCAGATCGCCTTCTTCCAGTGGCATGCGGCAGCCACGGCACAGCTTGTGGGTGCCTTGTGTCAGGCCATGGTCCACCGAGACCCGCTCGTCGAACACGAAGCAGGTGCCTTGCCACTGGCTTTGCTCGGGTGGCACGGCTTCCAGGTATTTGAGAATGCCGCCTTCCAGGTGGTAGACCTCGTCATAGCCTTGGGCACGCATGAAAGCGGTCGATTTTTCGCAGCGGATGCCACCGGTGCAGAACATGGCCACCTTGGGCTTTTTGCCGTTCTGCGCTTGCAGGGCCTGCGCCTGCTCCACCCACGCCGGCAGTTCACCAAAGGTACGAATGTGGGGATCGATGGCGCCGGCAAAAGTGCCGATGGCCACTTCGTAGTCGTTGCGTGTGTCAATCAACACCACGTCGGGGTCGGCAATCAGGGCGTTCCAGTCTTGCGGTTTGACATAGGTGCCGGCCATGCGCGTGGGGTCTACGCCGGGCACGCCCATGGTGACGATTTCGCGCTTGAGGCGTACCTTCATGCGGTTAAACGGGGGTCTTTTAGCCCAGGACTCCTTGTGTTCCAGATCGGCCAACAGCGGGTCTTGGCGCAAATAGGCCAGCACGGCATGGATGTCGTCTGGCGCGCCGGCAATGGTGCTGTTGATGCCCTCGGCGGCCAGCAAAATGGTGCCTTTGACATTGCGCTGCTGGCACAGCTCCAGCAGTGGTGCCTGGCGCTGGACGTAATCAGGCAGGGCAACGAATTTGTAGAAGGCGGCGGTCAGGTAACGGGAACTGGGCATGCGCGCATTGTGCCGTGCCTGCATTTCCCTAGCTGGGCCAGGTTGAACCGTGCTCGGGCACCATGGCGCGCATGTCCAGCTCGTGCTCAATGCGCCCCCGAAGGGTGTCTGAGGCCTTTTGGTCACCATGCACCACGTACACCTGGTCTGGGCGACCCGGCATGGACCGCAGCCAGTTCAGCAGTTGATCGGCATCGGCGTGGGCAGAAGCGGATTGCAGTTGCACCACTTCGGCCTTAACGTCCACATCATGGCCGTGGATGCGGATGGACTTGTCGCCATTGGCCAGTTTGGCGCCCCGGGTTCCGGGTGCCTGGTAACCGGTGAGGATGATCATGTTGCGGTGATCGCCGGCGCGCTGCTCCAGGTGGTGCAGTACGCGCCCACCGGTGGCCATGCCGCTGGCCGAGAGGATCACCATCGGGCCGTGGCGGGCGGACAGGGCCCTGGACTCGTCGGTGCTGTTGATCATGACGGCGCTGTGGGTCAGTGCATGGGCTTCTTTGGCCGTCAGACGGTGTTCGCCCATGTGTTTCTCGAACAAGTGGGTGGTGTGCACCGCCATGGGACTGTCCAGAAACACGGGCAGCGCATGCGGCACTTCACCGTTGGCCTTGAGCTGCGCAATGGCGTGCAGCACGGCCTGGGCGCGCCCCACCGCAAACACTGGTACTACCGCCACACCACCCCGTGCGGCCAGGCGGTGCAATGCCGGGCCGAGCTCGGCCATCAAGTCCTCAGAGGGGTGCTGGCGGTCGCCGTAGGTGGATTCGATCAGCACGGTGTCTGCAACCGGAGGCGGGTCCGGCGGGTACATGAGCATGTCGTCCGGACGTCCCAAATCGCCAGAGAAAATGATACGCCGCCCAGCCACTTCCAGCAGTACGCTGCAGGCACCCAGGATATGCCCGGCTGTGCTCAAGGTCACTTTCCAGCCGGGAATGGGCTCAAAAATTTTGCCCAAACCCATCGTCTTGATTTGCGGCAGACAGTCCAGCGCGTCTTGGCGAGAGTACAGGGGCAAGGCGGGTGTGTGTTTAGACAGGCCATGGCGGTTGGCAAAGGCCGCGTCCTCTTCCTGGATATGACCACTGTCGGGTAACAAAATCTTGCACAAATCCTGCGTGCCCGGCGATGCATACACTCGACCGGTAAAGCCTTCCTTCACCAGCAGCGGCAAATAGCCGCTGTGGTCCAGATGGGCGTGAGTCAGAACCACGGCATTGACGGTGTTGGGTGCAATCGGCAAGGGTGTCCAGTTGCGCAGGCGCAGCTGTTTGTAGCCCTGGAACAGGCCGCAATCGACCATCAGGCATTGATCCCCCTGGCGTACCAGATACTTGGAGCCGGTGACAGTGTCGGCGCCGCCCAAGAAAGTAATGCTGACGCTCATGTGTGGTGAAGGGGTTTAACTGAAGAAGCTCTTTAACTTGTCGGTCCAGCTATCGCCCGAGGGGGAATGCTTGTTACCGCCCTTTTTAAAGGATTCATCGAGTTCGCGCAACAGGCGACGTTGGTGCTCGCTGAGCTTGACAGGTGTCTCCACCGTAATGTGGCAGTACAGATCGCCGGGATAGCTGGCGCGAACGCCCTTGATACCCTTGCCGCGCAGACGAAACTGCTTGCCAGTTTGGGTGCCTTCTGGGATGTCGATAGCGGCTTTGCCGGCCAGCGTGGGCACATCAATCTCGCCACCCAGCGCCGCCGTCACCATGCTGATGGGGACGGAGCAGTGCAGGTCATCGCCGTCACGCTCGAAGATGTCGTGCTTCTTGAGGCGAATCTCGATGTAGAGGTCGCCCGCCGGACCTCCATTGGTGCCAGGTTCGCCGTTGCCGGTGCTGCGTATGCGCATGCCGCCGTCGATGCCAGCTGGAATTTTGACTTCGAGCGTCTTTTGCTTCTTGACCTTGCCCTGGCCGTGACAGGAATTGCAGGGCTCGGGAATGACCTTGCCAGTGCCGCGGCAGGTAGGGCAGGTTTGCTGCACGCTAAAGAAGCCTTGGCGCATCTGCACCGAGCCAGAGCCGCTGCAGGTGCTGCAGGTCTTGACCTGGGTGCCCGGTTTGGCACCTGTGCCTTTGCAGACCTCGCAGGAGTCCCAGCTGGGAATGCGGATTTGCGCATCTTTGCCACTGGCCGCTTCTTCCAGCGTAACCTCCATGGCGTAGCTAAGATCGCCGCCACGGAACACCTGGCGGCCACCGCCGCCGGGGCGCCCACCACGCTGTTGGCCAAACATGTCGCCAAAAATATCACCAAAGGCTTCGGCAAAACCGCCGTAGCCATCACCGGGGCCGCGCATATTCGGGTCCACACCGGCGTGGCCATGCTGGTCGTAGGCCGCACGCTTTTGCGGGTCCGACAGCATCTCGTAGGCTTCTTTGGCTTCCTTGAATTTGTCTTCGGCCGCTTTGCCCGAGTCGCCCTGGTTGCGGTCGGGGTGGTGCTTCATCGCGAGCTTGCGATAGGCCTTCTTGATGTCTTCGTCAGAGGCGTTCTTGGTGACACCCAGAATTTCGTAAAAATCTCTTTTTGCCATGGTAGCAAGACTGTGTAGGTCTTTGATTCGTTGCGCAAACTTGATGCAAAACGCCGCGCCGATGATTCTGGACGAATCGTTCGGGCGCGGCGCGCCAAATCAGCACGCGGCGTGCGTGCCGAGCAGCCTGTATTAGCCTTTTTTAACTTCTTTGACTTCTGCGTCTACCACGTTATCGTCAGCAGCATGGCCGGCAGACGATGCGCCGCCACCGGGGTGCGCCTGCTCTGCACCGTCTGCTGATGCACCTTCGGCACCTTGCTTGGCCTGCATGTCGGCATACATCTTCTCACCCAGCTTCTGGCTGGCCGTCATCAGCGTTGTGTTCTTTTCATCGATCGCTGCCTTGTCGTCGCCTTTGATGGCGTCTTCCAGGTCCTTGATGGCCGCCTCGATCTTTTCCTTTTCGCCGGTTTCGAGCTTGTCACCGTACTCGGTCAGGCTCTTTTTCACGCTGTGCACGCTGGCATCAGCCTGGTTTTTAGACTGCACGAGTTCCACTTTCTTCTTGTCGTCTTCCGCGTTGAGCTCGGCGTCTTTCACCATTTGCTGGATTTCAGCCTCGGACAAACCGGAGTTGGCCTTGATGGTGATCTTGTTTTCCTTGCCGGTGCCTTTGTCTTTGGCGCCCACGTGCAGAATGCCGTTGGCGTCAATGTCAAACGACACTTCGATCTGGGGTGTACCACGCGATGAGGGTGGAATGCCTTCCAGGTTGAATTCGCCCAGCATCTTGTTGCCCGAAGCAATCTCGCGCTCACCCTGAAACACCTTGATGGTCACAGCCGGCTGGTTGTCTTCAGCCGTTGAGAAGGTCTGTGCAAATTTGGTTGGAATGGTGGTGTTCTTGGTGATCATCTTGGTCATCACACCACCCATGGTCTCAATGCCCAGAGACAGCGGTGTCACGTCCAACAGCAGCACGTCCTTACGGTCGCCGCTCAAGACCTGGCCTTGAATGGCTGCGCCCACGGCAACGGCCTCATCCGGGTTCACGTCCTTGCGCGGCTCCTTGCCGAACAGTTCTTTAACTTTTTCCTGCACCTTGGGCATGCGGGTCATACCGCCGACCAAAATCACGTCATGGATGTCAGCAGCGGTCACGCCAGCGTCTTTCAAGGCGGTGCGGATCGGGGCAATGGTGCGTTCGATCAGCTCTTCGACCAGGCTTTCCAGCTTGGCGCGGGTCAGCTTGATATTCAAGTGCTTGGGGCCTGATGCATCAGCGGTCACGTAAGGCAGGTTGATGTCGGTCTGCGCGCTGCTGGAGAGCTCAATCTTGGCTTTTTCAGCGGCTTCCTTCAGCCGTTGCAGGGCCAGCACGTCCTTGGTCAGGTCAACGCCTTGTTCTTTCTTGAACTCGGTGACGATGTAGTCGATCACGCGCTGGTCGAAGTCTTCGCCGCCCAAGAAGGTGTCGCCGTTGGTGGACAACACTTCAAATTGCTTTTCGCCATCGACATCCGCGATTTCGATGATGGACACGTCGAATGTGCCGCCGCCTAAGTCATACACGGCGATCTTGCGGTCGCCCTTTTCGTTTTTGTCCATGCCGAAGGCCAGGGCCGCAGCAGTAGGCTCGTTGATGATGCGCTTGACGTCCAAGCCGGCAATGCGACCTGCATCTTTGGTGGCTTGTCGCTGGGCATCGTTAAAGTAGGCAGGTACCGTAATCACGGCCTCGGTCACTTCTTCACCGAGGTAGTCTTCGGCGGTTTTCTTCATCTTGCGCAGAATGTCGGCGCTGACCTGCTGGGGCGCCATGCGATTGCCCCGCACTTCCACCCAGGCATCGCCATTGTCTGCTGCGGTAATCTTGTAGGGCATCAGGTCGATGTCCTTTTGCACTTCTTTCTCCGCAAACTTGCGACCAATCAGGCGTTTGACCGCGTACAGCGTGTTCTTGGGGTTGGTGACTGACTGACGCTTGGCGGATGCGCCGACCAATACTTCGCCATCTTCCTGGTAGGCGATGATGGACGGGGTTGTGCGCGCGCCCTCGGCGTTCTCGATCACTTTGGGCGTGTTGCCTTCCATGATGGCCACACATGAATTGGTGGTGCCAAGGTCAATACCGATAATTCTTCCCATGATTTACTCCTGCTATTTTAAAAATTCAGATGAACGTCACTTGAAGCCGGTTTTTCGGATTTCAAGTGCTTTTGTAGGGGTTTTGTGCAGCGCTTATTTGGGAGCGGACACGGTCACCAGGGCGGGGCGCAGGATGCGATCCGCAATGGAGTAGCCTTTTTGCAGCAGTCCAACGACCGTGTTGGCTTCCTGCTCGGAGGGCACCACGCTGATGGCTTGGTGTTGGTGCGGGTCGAACTTGTCACCAGCGGCTGGCGCAATGGCAATCACTTTGTTGCGTTCCAGGGCGGCGATCAGTTGGCGCAGGGTGGCTTGTGATCCTTCGCGGATCTGCTCTGCAGTGGCGTCCTTGATGAGCAAACCCGCTTCCAGGCTGTCCGCAACCGGCAGCATGCTATCGGCAAAGCTCTCGACTGCAAACTTGCGGGCCTTGCTGATTTCGTCCTCGGCGCGGCGACGGGCGTTTTCAGCGTCGGCCTTGGCGCGCAGGTATTGGTCGGCCAATTCAGCGCTCTTGGCCTGAAGTGCCGCCAGATCTGCCTGAACCTGGTTTAGGGTGTTGGCGTCAGAGTCGGTTGGTGATGCCATGTCGTCGGTGCTTTGGTAGGCCGCGTCGAAGGCGTCGCTTGGGGGAGTAGTGGGCTTGTCGGACATGAAGTGAGTGAAGTACGGGCTTCTGGTTCAAGAGGATGAGCCCAGTAGGTGGGGCTCATTCCTGCTTTTCAAGGGCTTTTGAGGGACTCTTTGGGTTTGGTCCCATGTTTTTGACCTAAATCAACTCGGAGTACCCAGCAATTCCACGTCAAATTTCAGGGTGGCATTGGGGGGAATGACACCGCCAGCACCACGGGCGCCATAGCCTAAATCGGCGGGGATGATCAGGGTGCGGGCGCCGCCGACCTTCATGCCAGCTACGCCTTCGTCCCAGCCGCGAATCACCATGCCGGCACCCAGGTGGAACACAAACGGATCATTGCGGTCCTTGCTGGAGTCAAACTTGGCACCTTGCACGCCGTCGTTGTACAGCCAGCCGGTGTAATGCACTTTCACGCTCTGGCCTTTGGCAGCAACCGCGCCGGTGCCTTCGGTGGTGTCTTCGTATTGCAAACCGGTGGAGGTGGTGATCATGGAAGCTCCTTCAAGTTAAAAATTCATTGGCCGGCATCGCGAAGCATCGCCAACTGGGGCAGTTCGATTGGGAACTTGCTCAACGGCAAAGGCTGGCATTATGCCAGCAGACAAAAAAAAGACAGGCAGCGCCTGTCTCGTTCCTGGGTGACCGAAAGGTCGTCGAAAAGCGTCTTAGCTGGCCTTTCTGGCTTGGCTGCTGGCCCATTTTCCGGCAAAGGCTTGCAGGTCGGCCAGGCGTTTGAGCAGATCGGCGCCGGCGGTCGTCACGCAATAGCCATCGCTGCCATGCGTCATCAGGCCGGCTTCACGCAGTTCTTTGATGCGGGTATTGAGGGTATTCGGTGTGATGCTGCCAACACTGTCTTGCAGAAGACGGAATGTCTGGGCGTGGCCGTCGCGCAAGGCCCACAGTACGCGCATGGCATAGCGTGATTCCAGCAGACTCAGCAGCTGGCCGATGGCGACAGATTCTTTCGAACTCATTGATTACCTCTCCTCGATTCGGTTTTTCTAGGTGACCCACTGCTCGGCCACATTGGCCGACATCGCAATCCGGCTCACCGAATATTACATCAGGCGAAACTATATCGTAGTTTTTATCTTGCTACAAGTTTCATAGCTTGGAGTTACAACTACCAGTCGCTCGTCAGCATGCGGTGGAGATACCAAGGCTGCGGGAAGGCGTGCTATGGAATCAGCGTGGCCTGTACCTTCGCGCGCAGCGTGGGAGTCGCTGCCGGCAATACACCAAACCAGGCTTCAAACGCCGCTCGGGCCTGGTGCAACAGCATGCCAAGTCCGTCGACGGTGGCGTTGCCGCGTTGGCGCGCAGCCGCCAGCATGGGTGTTTCCAGCGGCACATAGATGATGTCCGACACCAATGCATGGGTTGGCAAGTCGTCCAAACACAGGTCCAGTTCCGGTTCTCCGTACATACCCTGGTTGGTGGTGTTGACCAATAGGGCAGCGCCGGCCAATGCTGCATGCCGTTCTGCCCAGGGAACTGCCTGAACCGGCCCACCAAACTCCTGCGCCAGGTCATGGGCCTTGGCCCAGCTGCGGTTGGTCAGACGAATTTCGGGAACGCCCTGGTCCATCAGGCCCACAATCACAGCACGCGATGCACCACCGGCACCCACGACCACCGCAGGTCCGTGTGTGGCGCGCCAATCGGGCTGGGATTGCAGCAGACTTTGTATGTAGCCAAAACTGTCAGTATTACGCCCGACCAAAGTGCCGTCGGCCTCCACGACAATGGTGTTGATGGCGCCGATGCGCCGCGCCAGCGGGTCGACTCGGTCCACCAGATCCAGGGCCGCCACTTTGTGCGGAATGGTCAGGTTGCAACCGGCAAAGCCGAGCACCGGCAGGGCGCGCAGCGCCTGTTTCAGTTGGTCTGGCTGTACCGGTAACAGCACGTAGGCGCCGCGCAGCCCAAGCTCTGCTATCCAATGGTTGTGGATGACCGGTGAGCGCGAATGCGCCACCGGCCAGCCCATGACCCCTGCCAATTTGTAGTGGGTCTCTATTGCCATAGCGTGGGGGCCACAAATCCGCGCCGGGCCGCCCCAAGCGCATTCAGCCCCCTCGGGGGGCAGCGACCCGCGCAGCGGTGGAGCGTGGGGGCCACAGACTACAGGTTGTCAGTAAAGCTGCGCAACTTGTCCGAACGACTTGGGTGCTTGAGCTTGCGCAGCGCCTTGGCTTCTATCTGGCGAATGCGCTCGCGCGTTACGTCAAACTGCTTGCCCACTTCTTCCAAGGTGTGGTCGGAAGTCATCTCGATACCAAAACGCATGCGCAGCACCTTGGCTTCGCGTGGGGTCAGGCTGTCGAGAATGTCCTTGACCACATCGCGTAGACCAGCTTGCATCGCGGCTTCCATAGGGGCGGTGTTGGCACCGTCTTCGATGAAATCGCCCAGGTGGCTGTCGTCATCGTCGCCGATGGGCGTTTCCATGGAGATCGGCTCCTTGGCAATCTTCATAATCTTGCGGATCTTATCTTCCGGAATCTCCATGCGCTCGGCCAAGACGGATGCATCCGGCTCAAAACCAAACTCCTGCAAGTGTTGGCGGCTGATGCGGTTCATCTTGTTGATGGTTTCGATCATGTGCACCGGAATACGGATAGTGCGCGCCTGGTCCGCAATGGAACGGGTGATAGCTTGGCGAATCCACCACGTAGCGTAGGTCGAAAACTTGTAGCCGCGGCGGTATTCGAACTTGTCCACTGCCTTCATCAAACCGATGTTGCCTTCCTGGATCAAATCCAGGAACTGCAAGCCACGGTTGGTGTACTTCTTGGCGATGGAGATCACCAGGCGCAAGTTGGCCTCGATCATTTCCTTCTTGGCGGCGCGTGAGGCGTATTCGCCTGCGTTCATGCGCTTGTTGATGTCTTTGAGTTGATCCAGCGGCACGACAACGCGAGACTGCAGATCGGTTAGTTTTTGCTGCAAATCCTGCACGGGCGGAATATTGCGTCCCATGACTGATGCCCAGGATTTGCCTGATGAGGCCTGTTTTTCGATCCATTTGAGGTTGAGTAACTGGCTTGCAACCTTGTTGCCATTTTTGTCGCGGCCGCTGAAATCAGCGATGAAGTTCTCTTGTGGGTAGCCGCATTTGTCCACGATGATGCGGCGCAGTTCGCGCTCTTTCTTGCGGATGTCGTCCACCTGACCACGCACCATATCGCACAGCTTTTCAATCGCCTTGGCGGTGAAGCGGATGGACATCAGTTCTTCGCTCAGGGAGCGCTGCGCAGCAACGTAGTGGGGCGTGCCGTAACCTTCCTTGTCGTAGATCTTGTGGACCTTTTCGAACAGTTCACGCAGGCGATCGAAACGGGACAGGGCTTCTTTCTTGAGTTCTTCCAGCTTCCGGGTCAGGGCTTTCGAGCCGCCTTTTCCGTCGTCGTCGTCATCGGCATCAAACTCGTCAAAGTCTTCTTCGGCCACGTAGTCGTCGGCCTCGTTGGGGTTGAAGAATCCATCCACGATGGTGGTAATGACCACCTTGCCTTCGCGGATGTCTTCGCCCAGACGCAGGATTTCCGCAATGGTGGCGGGTGAGGCGCTGATCGCTTCCATCATGGCCATCAGGCCGCCTTCGATGCGCTTGGCAATTTCGATTTCGCCTTCACGGGTCAGCAACTCGACGGTGCCCATTTCGCGCATATACATACGCACGGGGTCGGTCGTACGGCCGAACTCGCTGTCTACAGTGGAGAGCGCGGCTTCGGCCTCTTCTTCGGCTTCTTCAGGCGTGGCGGCGGTCGAGACATTGTTGTTGAGCAACAGGGTCTCGGCGTCCGGAGTTTGTTCGTAGACGGCCACACCCATGTCGTTGAGCATGGAGATGACGACTTCGAGTGTCTCGGCATCCACCAGCTTGTCGGGCAAGTGGTCAGAAATTTCGCCGTGGGTCAAATAACCACGGGTTTTGCCCAGGGTGATCAGGGCTTTGAGGCGCTGGCGGCGCTTGGCAATGTCTTCTTCGGATAGAACGGTTTCGTCCAGTCCAAACTCTTTCATCAAGGCGCGTTCTTTGGCCTTGCTGATCTTCATGCGCAGCGGCTTGACCTTTTCGCCCGGGGCTGCAGCGGCTTCGGGTTCTCCCACCAAGTCGGCCTCAATGTCCGACATGTCCATTTCGTCACTGGTGCCTTCAGCGGCTACCTTGGGCTTGCGACCGCGCTTGGCGCCCGTTTTTGGGGGTGCGCTGGACTCAGTCGCTGCTGCGGCAGCCTTGGGGGGGCGACCGGGCTTCTTCTTGGCGGTTGCGCTAGTGGCAAGCAGGGCGTCGGCGGACTCCTTCAGGAGTTGAGCCTTGGACTTGGCGACGGGAGGTTTGGATGCTGGCACAGGCTTGGCTTTCTTATCGGACTTGGACGGAGACTGAACAGCTTTGACAGATTTTTGAGCAGGCATGCGAGAACCTCAGGACATCAAAAAAAACAGGCGAACAGAGCGGGTGCCGTCTACACCGCAGGTGGTGCGGGCAGTTGGCATGGCAGGGAATACAAAAGACTATTCCCCATGCTGGCAAGATGGGAGGGCGATCATTTGGGATGCAGTCCTTGCGGTAAGGTGGCCGGTTGTACTTTTTTCAACGCTTGGCCTGGCCCGGAGGTGCTGCTGTCGCTCTTGCCGAAACAGCCTTGGATTATACCGCGAATTTACAAAATTTCCAGTTTTTACTGTACCCGTGCAGCACGTCGTCAGGTGACAGGGCGGATCGCCAGTTCCAGTTGCAACAGCCGCGCGTGCAGTGCACGGTAGCGCTCCAGCGCCGTCGGGTCGGTGGTGGAGGCGGCAATGGCCAGCGTCTCCTGCTCCTTGATGCGGTCTACCAACATACGGTTCAGCAAACCACGCAGCTCCGCGTCGGACTCGCCCAATACCTCACTCGCTGGTGTGCTGGCTATCGTCGGATCGGCCATCAGACGCAGCGCCAGATCTTCGGCATCATGGCCGATCAACTCTTCGCGCAGGGCGCCCCACGCCAGTGGGCCGTGCTCGTGCAATTGGCCTTCCAGCCAGGCCATTAACGGGCCATGGGGGGCAGGTAGTTCGCAGAGCAAGGCGTGGTCTTCGCCGCTCAGGGTCTCCCACAGGCCACTGTGCGCTAAAAGGATACGCGTGGCGTGGTCGGCACGGGTGGCCAGTGGGCCGCGCAAGGGCGGGCGAACGGGGCGCGTGCTCTCCCATTTACCTTTGCCCTGCCATTTGCCTTTCCCTTCCCATTTGCGAGTGCCGCTATGGTTCCAGGATGCAGGTGACGCTCCGTCGAGTGGGTGGCCCCAGGTCTCCCCAGCGGATGCATAGTCGTCGTAGTGATCGGGTGGGACATCGCTATGCCGTCCCGCGGCAGGGGAGGCCTTGGTGGGTGGGCCAGTTTGGGCCCATAGGGCACCGAGTTCTTGGCTGCCAAGCTGAACGTGGTTGGCGATCTCGCCGAGCAGCTGCAGCTTGAGGGCGCCGCTGGGCAGCAGGTTCCACAACGGCTTGGCATTGCTGGCCATGTGGGCGCGGCCCTCGGCGCTGTCCAGATCGCAGTCCTCACGCGCGGCCTCCAGTAAAAATCGGGACAACGGTGTGGCCTCTTTCACGTATTGCGCAAAAGCCTCCTTGCCGTGGGCGCGGATAAAGCTGTCGGGGTCGTGCTCGTCGGGCAGGAACAGGAATTTTATGGAACGCACGTCGGTGGCGTATGGCAGGGCGGCGTCCAGCGCCTTGCGGGCAGCGCGTCGCCCTGCACTGTCGCCGTCAAAGCTGAACACCACGGCATCGGTAAAACGAAACAGTTTGTGCACATGCTCGGCGGTGCAGGCTGTGCCCAGGGTGGCTACCGCGTTGGGAAAGCCCAGTTGCGCCAGTGCCACCACGTCCATATACCCTTCGGTCACCAGCACATAGCCGGCCTCGCGCAGGGCGTTGCGCGCTTCAAACAGGCCGTACAGCTCGCGGCCTTTGCTGAAGACCGGGGTTTCTGGCGAGTTGAGGTATTTGGGTTTGTCATCACCCAGGACGCGCCCGCCAAAGCCAATGCATTCACCTTTGATGTTGCGGATGGGAAACATCACTCTGTCGCGGAAGCGGTCGTAGCGTTTCTCTTCGGTACTGCCGTCTTCAACATTGCTGATGACCAGACCGCTCTCCACCAGCAGCGGGTCGTCGTAGTGCGCGAAGACGCTGGCCAAACTGCGCCAGCCTTCCGGTGCATAGCCCAGGCCGAACTGCTTGGCAACCTGGCCCGACAGGCCGCGCCCCTTGAAGTAGGCCACGGCGCGGGGTGAATCCTTGAGGTGCTTGCGGTAGGCTTCGCCGGCCTTTTCCAGTACATCGGTCAGGGTGGTTTGCTTTTGCTTTTGTTCCTGGGCGCGGGCCCGGTCTTCGGGCGAGGCTTCATCCTCAGGGATTTGCATGCCGTATTGCTGCGCCAAGTCTTTCACAGCCTCGATAAAGGTCATGCCGGCGTGGTCCATCAAAAAGCTGATGGCGTTGCCGTTTTTGCCGCAGCCAAAGCAGTGGTAGAACTGTTTGGTCGGGCTGACCGAAAACGAAGGCGATTTTTCGCCATGGAACGGGCACAGCCCCATGAAATTGGCGCCCCCTTTTTTGAGCTGCACGTAGCGGCCCACAATCTCCACCACGTCCGCGCGGGCGAGGAGTTCCTGGAGAAAGCTTTGCGGGATGGCCATAAGGTGATTGTAGGAACTCAGTCCCCCAGTACCACGCCCTCGCGCCGGGGATCGGCGCCGCCAAAGTAGCCAGTTTCCGTGCGCTCAATCGCCTGCAATCCGCTGGGCAGCGGTGCTTGCACGACCGTATGGCCGCGTGCCTGCAGGGCCAGCACGGTGGCGGGTGCAAAGCGCGAATCTTCCAGCATCAGTGGGCCACCCAGCGTGCCGAAATTGGGCAAGTTGATCGCCTGCTGGGCGTTCAGGCCCCAATTGAGCATGCCGACCAGCGTCTTGGCCGTGAAGTGGATGATGAATGCACCCCCCGGGCTGCCTGTACTGGCCAGCAGTTGCCCGGTGGCCTTGTCGAACACCAGCGTGGGAGACATGCTGGAGCGGGGGCGTTTGCCCGGCTCTACCCGGTTGGCAATGGGCTTGCCGCTGGCGTCAAAGGGTTGAAAGCTGAAGTCGGTCAACTCGTTGTTCAGCAAAAAGCCACCCACTAGGCCTTGGCCCCGGTTGACCATCAGATGCGCGCCCCAGCCGCCTTCGATGGTGGTGGTCATGGCCAGGGCATTGCCATAGGCGTCCACCACCGAGATGTGGGAAGTGCCGTGCTCCACCTGATCGGGCATAGGTGCGTAGCCCACGCTCAGCCCCCCGGGTTGGCCCGCTGGCGCAAATGGCATGGCCTTGGCGGCGGGACTGTTGTCGATGCGACCGGCACGCTCGGCCAGATAGTTGGGGTCCAGCAGGCTATTCCAATCGCCCGCAGGGGGTTGCACAAAGTCCGGGTCGGCCACAAATTGGGCGCGGTCGGCAAAGGCCAGGCGGGAGGCTTCGGTGTAGAAGTGCAGCCAGTCGCCGGAAGGCAGGCCGCTTTGCAGGGGCAGTGTGGCAGCCGGCGTGTGGTTCAGCAGACCCAAAATCTGACCGATGGCGATGGCACCCGAACTGGGTGGGGGCATGCCACACAGGCGGTAGTCCCGCTGCTCGATGGGGGCGTGGTAGTCAAAGCACAGCGGCTCGCGCACCACGGCGCTATAGGTGGCCAAGTCGTGCTCCGAGAGCGTGCCCGGGTTGCTGGAGTGGTGCTGTACGGCGCTGGTGATAGATCGGGCTACGGCGCCGGTCATCAGCGCATCTGGGCCCCGTTGGGCAATATCGGTTAGCACTGCTGCCAATTCAGGGTTGCGCAACACATGGCCGGCCGGCCAGGGCTGGCCATGTGGGTTGAAGAAGTAGGCGGCGGCCACCGGATCGGCTTTTAGCGCCGGCTCGTCAGCCAACAAAGTGGCCATGCGCGGGCTTATGGCAAAGCCCATCGTCGCCAGGCGGATAGCGGGTTCAAACAACGCGGACCAGGGCAGGCGCCCATGCTGCCGGTGCGCCAGGGCCAGCATGCGCAGCGTGCCGGGCACGCCGACCGAGCGTCCACCCACCACGGCGTCCTTGAATGCCATGGGCTTGCCATTCGGGCCCAGGAACAGCCCGGGCGTGGCGCCCGAAGGCGCCGACTCGCGGCCATCAAAAGCCTGGGTCCGATGACCATCAAAGTGCAACAGAAAGGCGCCACCGCCCAGGCCGCTGCTTTGTGGTTCTACCAGTGCCAGCACCATTTGCACGGCAATGGCGGCATCCACCGCGCTGCCACCCTTTTGCAGCATCTGCTGGCCTGCCTGGGTAGCCAAAGGATTGGCTGCGGCTACCGCGTAGGTGTGGGTGGCCCATCCGGGCTTGTGTACCCAGCCGCTGGCACCTTCGGGTTGCGGTGGCGGACTGGTGCAGGCCAGCAGGCACAGGGATGTGGCCGCTAGCAGCGTGGCTAAGCGCAGCGGGGCAAGGAGCAGTGGGCGCACAGGAAGGCCTATTTTTGCTTGGGCACGCGGCCCATCAAATAGAACTCGGGGTTGGGCAGCATGCCCGACATATTGGCCATGCGGTTGGACAGGCCAAAGAAGGCGGTAATGGCGCCAATGTCCCAGATGTCTTCGTCATTGAAGCCATGGGCGTGCAGGGCGGTGAAATCAGCGTCTTCAATGGTGCCGGAGTGCAGGCAGACCTTCATCGCAAAATCCAGCATGGCGCGCTGGCGCGGTGTGATGTCGGCCTTGCGGTAGTTGACGGCAACCTGGTCGGCCACCAGCGGTTTCTTTTCGTAAATGCGCAGGATGGCACCGTGCGCCACCACGCAATACAGGCAGTGGTTGGCGGCGCTGGTGGTGGTGATGATCATCTCGCGGTCGCCTTTGGAGAGGCCGGAGCCCTCGCGCAGCATCAGCGCATCGTGGTAGGCAAAAAAAGCGTGCCATTCGGCGGGCCGGCGGGCAAAGGCCAAGAAGACATTGGGCACAAAGCCCGCCTTTTCCTGCACCTCCAGAATTTTGGCCTGGATGTCGGCGGGCAGGGTGTTGAGATCGGGTAGAGGGTAGCGGGCCATGGGGTCTCCTGTGGGTGGTTTACAGCCATTATCCTTGCGGCTGTCGTTCTTTGATTTGGAGTTTTCATGAGCACACCATATGAGCAAGGCCTGGCCACGCGCAAGGCCGTGATGGGCGAGGATTTTGTGGCCACTGCCTTGGCCAATGCCACGCCGTTTACCCAACCGATTCAGGAGCACATCACCCGTGCCGCCTGGGGCGATGTGTGGCAGCGCCCTGGGCTGGACTTGAAAACCCGCAGCCTGATCACGGTGGCCATGCTCACGGCCCTTGGCAAGCAGAACGAGCTCAAAGGCCATGTGCGCGGCGCACTCAACAATGGCGTTACGGTGGAAGAGTTGCAAGAGGTTTTGCTGCACGCCACCATCTATTGCGGCGTGCCGGCAGCGGTGGAAGCTTTTCGCACCGCCAATGAGGTGGTTACGCCCAACACTCAAAGCTAAATTGGCCTCTAGCCCTCGTCGGATATACGTAAGCAGCTATGAATTACATAGTGGTGTTGTAGAGCCAATTAGCCGGGATCGGGGATTTGCGTTGGTGCAAAGCCATGGTCGTCATCGTCATTTTCATTAGACGTTGGCAGGTCAACTGGAATGTTGGCGGCCGGTGCAGTCTTCGCGGCTTGTAATGCACCCTCTTTGATCCAAAAATCCGGATCAGGCATGTGGGTATGGGGGCAGCCGCAATCGGGCGAAAACTTCCAGGTGAACAGGTAGTGCGCGCTATTGGATGTTGGGTCGAAACGGAGCAGGCCGTCCAGCATTTCCTGTTGCAGGGTTGGGGCATGCAGTACCAAGGCATCGTGCCAATGCATGATTTCCAGCTGCATCAAAAGGGCGTCACCTTGACCGGGGACGTGGACAGGTGCCAGGTCTGCGGTCACCCAGTCGGCCGGAATGCCGTGGCCTTTGAGGATGTGGTGCAGCGTCAGCCGGGCCAAGTCCCGTTGTGTGACATCAGACTGCACGGTCTGGGGCATGGTCGATGGGCCATGGTCTGGAGCAGTCTTGCCCCCTTTGCTTTTGTGGCGACCAAGAAATTCAAACATCCACGATTCCTCTCTGGTTGGTTGAAATGGGTCGTTTCAGTGTAGCGGTCGCGCCGGCGTTTGCAAGATGGCGGGTCATTATTTAGGCCCTTGGCGTTTGCGCAGGCCGGCGAACCACTGGCCGACGTCGTCCACATAGGTAAAAACGGCCGGAATCACCAACAGGCTCAGCACGGTCGAGGTCATCAGGCCGCCAATCACCGCAATCGCCATCGGCGAGCGAAAGCTCTGGTCGGCGGCGCCAAATCCGGCCGCAATGGGCATCATGCCGGCGGCCATGGCCAGCGTGGTCATGATGATGGGTCGGGCGCGCTTGTGGCAAGCATCCAGCAGGGCGTCCAGGCGGCTCAGGCCGTGTTCACGGCGCGCCAGAATGGCGTATTCCACCAGCAGGATGGAGTTCTTGGTGGCCACACCCATGAGCATGATGAGCCCGATCAGCGATGGCATGGAAAAACTCTTGTCCGCCAGCAACAGCCCCACAAAGGCGCCGCCCAACGACAGCGGCAGGGCGGTGAGGATGGTGACAGGGTGCAAAAAGCTCTTGAACAGCAGCACCAGCACGATGTAGATGCACAGTACCCCGGTCAGCATGGCCAGGCCGAAGCTGGCAAAAAGTTCCCCCATGACTTCGGCGTCGCCCACTTCCACAACCTTCACGCCGGGGGGCAGGTTTTTGATGGATGGAAGGTTCTGAGCCAGGGTGGTGATGTCGCCCAGCGGCATTCCGGACAGCTCGATCTCAAAGGTGATGTTGCGCGATCGGTCGTAGCGGTCAATCACGGCCGGGCCGCTGGCCAGGCTAAGCGTGGCGACCTGGCTGAGCATTACCGGGCCTTTGACACCGGGCACGGCCAGGCGGCCCAGCAGGTCCAGATCGGTGCGAGCTGCGCTGTCGAGCTTGACCACGATGGGTATCTGGCGCTGGCTCAGGTTGAGTTTGGGCAAGGCGGCATCAAAGTCGCCCACTGTGGCAATGCGCAAGGTGTCGCCAATGGCGGTGCTGGTAACCCCGCTGTCGGCAGCGCGGGCAAAGTCGGGGCGCACGGCAATTTCCGGGCGTACCAGGCTGGCACTGGTTCCGATGTTGCCCAGGCCGGGGATGGTGCGCAGGTCTTTTTCCACTGCCAGTGCGGCTGTGGCAAGTGTGGCGGCATCGTCACCGGTGAGCACCAGAATGTACTTCTCGCCCGAGGCGCCCAGGCCAACCTTGCTGCGCACGCCGGGCAAGGGTTCCAGTGCCGTGCGAAGTGCCTGCTCAATGCCCTGCTTGCGGGGGCGCTTGCCGCGCTCATCCAGCAGAATGGTCAGCGTGGCCTTGCGGGTTTCTGCCGCGCCCTGGGGTGCAAACGGGTCGCCACCGGCCGTGCCGCCGCCAATGGTGGTGTAGACGCTTTGCACATGGGGCACGGCAGCTATCAGGTGGCGCGCGGCTTCGGCAGTGTCTTGGGTCTGGGCCAACGTGGCGCCAGGGGCCAGCTCCAGGTAGACCTGGGTTTGCGAGTTGTCGTCGGGCGGAATGAAGCCCTTGGGCAGCAGGGGAATCAGCATCAGCGAGCCAATGAAGAAAGCGCCAGCAGCCAGCAAGGTGATGAGCCGGTGCTTCACGCACCAGGCGGCGCCGCGCATATAGAGCGTCATCCAGCGCGGCTCTTTCGGAGTTGTGACGATGGGCTGCAGGATGTAGGCGGACATCATGGGCGTTAGCACCCGCGCCACCAAGAGGGATGCCGCCACCGCCAACGCAGCGGTCCAGCCAAATTGCTTGAAGAACTTGCCGGCAATGCCGCTCATAAAGGCGGTGGGCAGGAACACGGCAATCAAGGTAAAGGTGGTGGCAATCACGGCCAGGCCGATTTCATCGGCCGCTTCCATGGCCGCCTGGTAGGGCGTCTTGCCCATGCGCAGGTGGCGCACGATGTTTTCAACCTCCACAATGGCATCGTCCACCAGAATACCGATCACCAAGGAGAGCGCCAGCAGCGTGATCACGTTGATGGAAAAACCCAGGTAGTTCATGCCGATGAATGCCGGAATGGCCGACAGCGGCAGCGCCACAGCCGATACAAAGGTGGCGCGCCAATCGCGCAGAAACAGCCACACCACCAGCACCGCCAGCGCGGCGCCTTCATACAGCAGGTGCATGGAGCCGGTGTATTCCTCTTCCACTGGCGTCACAAAATTGAATGCCTCGGTGATGTCGATCTCGGGGTGCTGCAGCCGCAATTCGGCCAGCGCCTGTTGCACGGCGGCACCCACTTCGACCTCGCTGGAGCCTTTGCTGCGGGCCACTTCAAAGCCCACTACCGGCTGGCCATTGAGCAGGGCGGCCGAGCGTGGCTCGGCAATGGTGTCGATGATGGTGGCCACTTGGTCCAGGCGCACGTGGCGGCCATCACTCAGTGCCAGGTCCAGCGCGCCGAGTTCATTGGCGGAGGACACCGCAGCCAGCGTGCGCACGGGTTGTTCGCTGCCACCCAGATCGGTGCGACCGCCCGTGGAATCCTGCTGCACCTGGCGCAATTGGCGCGAGATATCGGCAGCCGTGGCCCCTAACGCTTGCAGGCGCAACGGGTCCAACGCCACCTGCACCTGGCGATCGGCACCGCCAACGCGGTTGACAGCGCCCACGCCCCGCACGGAGAGCAGCCGTTTGGTGATGGTGTTGTCCACAAACCAGCTCAGGGCTTCATCGTCCATGCGCTTGGAACCCACGGTGAAGGCAAGCACCGGCTGACCCGAGAGGTTGAGCTTGTTGACGATGGGGTCGCGCAGGTCCGCCGGCAGGTCGCCACGCACCTTGGAGACGGCCGAGCGCACGTCATCCAGCGCTTCCTGGCCGGACTTCTCCAGCCGGAACTCGGCAGTGACGGTGACACCACCGTCTTGCACCTTGGAGTAAATGTGTTTGAGACCTTCCAGCGTGGCAATGCTGTTTTCCAGCTTGCGCGCCACTTCGGTCTCCATTTGCGCTGGCGCAGCACCAGGCAGGGATGCCACCACCACGATGGTGGGCAGGTCCAGATCGGGAAACTGCTGTACTTTCATGGCATTGAAGGACAGGATGCCCGCAAAGGTGAGCATCACGAACAGCATCACCCCGGCAATCGGGTTTTTGATCGACCACGCAGAAACATTCATGGCAAGTGCTCCTTACTTTGTAGCAGCTTGCGCAGGTTTGACGAGGGCTAGAGCGTTATTAACCCGTACAGTATCGCCGTCGTTGAGAAAACCGGCACCGACCACGGCGATGGTGGTATCCGCCGTCAGGCCCTGGTTGATTTCCACCTGTTCGCCAATGCGCCGACCCACCTCGACCTTCTGCTGACTGATGCGGTTGTTGGCGTCGACCTTGAACACGTAGTTAAAGCCATCCCGCGCCACCACCGCCTGCTGTGGCACGGTTAGCGCAGCCGATGAGCCCAATTCGAACTCGCCGCGCGCAAACATGCCAGCCTTGACGGTGGCTGCAGTGGCAGGTGTTGTCGCCAGGTCCACGTAAACCAGCGCGTTGCGGCTCACTGGATCAACTGTGGGTGCCACAGTGCGGACTTTGCCTTCCACTTTGGTGCCGCTGGCGGCTGTCACGCTCACCGGCGTGCCGGGTTTGATGCGTGCCAGTTCGCTGGAGATCACTTCGGCCCGCCACTCCAGGCGGCCCTGGCGGATCAGTCGAAACAGCTCGGTACCGGCACCGACCACCGCGCCAACGGTGGCCATGCGGGCGGAAATGATGCCGTTGTCTGGCGCCACAATTTGGGTGTTTTTGAGCCGAATTTGCTGCACGGCCAGCAGCGCGCGGGCGCTTGCCAGCCGTGCTTTGGCAGTTTGCTCGCCGGTGAGCAATAGGCTGATTTGCTGTTTACTCATCATGCCGTTGGCTTCAAACGCGCGGGCTCGCTCGGCGTTGGCTGCGGCATCGGCGGCCATGGCCTGCGCCTCTGCCACGCCGGCCTTGGCCTGCGCCACATCGGCGGCTACGCTTTCTGACGCCAGCACGGCCAGCACCTGGCCACGTTGCACTGGGTCGCCCACATTGACGCGTACCTCAGACAGGCGCAATCCGTTGGCTTCAGATCCCACACTGGCTTCCTGCCAGGCTGCAATATTGCCGTTGGCCGCCAGGCGCAGTGGCAGCGTGCTCAGGGCGGGGTGCGCAGTGGTTACCGTCAACGACGGCTTGGCGGCGCTGTTGCCAGCAGCAGAAGCTGGTGGTTGTTGGGCCAGGGAAGAGTGGGTGACGGCTGTACCCAGCAGCAGGGTGATGATGAAGGCTGCAGTGTGACTAAAACGCATGGTTGTGTAACTCAAAATGTAAGCAATTTGTGGACCAGATCGGCGGCGGTGGCGGCTTTGTACTTGCGCATCAATCGGGCACGGTAGATTTCCACGGTGCGGTGGCTAATGTCCAGAGTTTTGCCTATCTGTTTGGACGTCAGGCCCTGCATCAGGTAGGCGGCTACCTCGCGTTCGCGGGCGGTCAATTCTGCCTTGACCGGGCGGCGCTCGCTCAGATCTTCAAAACACCAGATACCGGACTCGTGTGGTTCATCGCGGTTCAGAGCGCTGCCGGTCACGTGGCACCAAAAGGCCTCGCCCTTGAGGCGTCCGTCGACCCTGCGCATGATGCGGTCATCCGCATAGGTGCCGTTGCGGTTGATAATGGGAATGATGCGTGCGCCCGTGCGCTCGAACTCGTCTGCGCTGGGGTAGAGCACCAAAAATGATTGTCCAATGAGCTGCTCGCGTGTGGTTCCAAACATCTCACACAGGCGCTGGTTACAGTCCATGATGGTGCGGTTGCGCGAAAGGGCAAGCCCCACGGGGGCCAGATCAAAGGCGATGCGGTAATCAATGTTCATGGGCAATGCGGGTCAGACCACTCGTGCAACGACATGCTCTGACTCAACTGATACGGGTTGGGCTTTACGAAAAACTACGTAGACAGATAAGTAGTATCGTACGGTAATTGATTCTTCACAGGAGACAGGTGTAATGAACAAGGTATATCCCAGCGCGGCCGCCGCGCTTGAGGGCATTGTCAAAGACGGCCAGATGCTGGCGGTTGGTGGTTTTGGTCTGTGTGGCATACCCGAGGCGCTGATTGAGGCGCTCAAGGACACGGGCGTGAAAAACCTGACGGTGATTTCCAACAATGCCGGCGTGGATGGTTTTGGCCTGGGCAAGCTGCTGGAAACCCGCCAGATCAAGAAGATGATTTCCAGCTACGTGGGCGAGAACAAAGAGTTCGAGCGCCAATTCCTGGCAGGTGAACTGGAGCTGGAATTTACGCCCCAGGGCACGCTGGCCGAGAAACTGCGCGCCGGTGGTGCCGGCATTCCCGCATTCTTTACCAAGACCGGTGTGGGCACCATCGTGGCGGATGGAAAAGAGTTGCGCGAGTTTGGCGGTGAGATGTATGTCATGGAACACGCCCTGGTACCCGAAGTGGCGCTGGTCAAGGCGCACCGGGCCGACAAGTCGGGCAACCTGCAGTTCCGCCTGACGGCACGCAACTTCAACCCTGCTGCGGCCATGGCCGGCAAGATCTGTGTGGTGGAAGTGGAAGAAGTGGTGGAAGTGGGTGACATGGTGCCCGATCAGGTGCACCTGCCCGGTATTTACGTGCACCGCATCGTGCACAACCCCCACCCCGAGAAGCGCATCGAGAAGCGCACAGTTACCGCTAACAAATAACTTTGCGGGACAGACCTTTAGCTCTGTCCCCAACTGATTAGGAGATTTTGATCATGGCATGGACACAAGACCAAATGGCGGCCCGGGCTGCTCAGGAGCTGGAAGACGGCTTCTACGTCAACCTGGGCATTGGCATTCCTACGCTGGTCGCCAATTTTGTACCCGCCGACAAAGAGGTGTGGCTGCAATCTGAGAATGGCATGCTGGGCATTGGCCCGTTCCCAACCGAAGACGAAGTGGATGCCGACCTGATCAACGCCGGCAAGCAGACCGTGACCACACTCAAGGGCTCCAGCATCTTTGGCAGCCACGAAAGCTTTGCCATGATCCGTGGTGGCAAGATCAACCTCAGTATTCTGGGTGCCATGCAGGTCAGCGAGCAGGGCGATCTGGCAAACTGGATGATTCCCGGCAAGATGGTCAAGGGCATGGGTGGTGCCATGGATCTGGTGGCGGGCGTCAAGCGCGTCATCGTCTTGATGGAGCACGTGGCCAAAAAGAAAGACGGCAGCACCGACCTGAAAATTTTGCCCCAATGCACCTTGCCACTGACCGGCGTGGGCGTGGTGGACCGCATCATTACCGATCTGGCGGTGATGGATGTGACCCCGCTGGGCCTCAAGCTGGTGGAACTGGCGCCTGATGTGACCCGTGAAGAGTTGCAAGCCAAGACGGGTGTGCCGCTGGTTTAAGTCTAGTCGTGCAAGCGGAGCGCATCGCGCTACCGCTGTTCACGCAGGCGTGACCCATGTGACGCCGGGTGGCGAAAGCCCTGCCGGCTGATGATAAGGATATTGGGCATGAATCAGGGTTACCCGAGGTTGTTGGGAGACATTGGCGGCACCAATGCGCGCTGGGCGTGGCAGGAGTCTGCTGGTGCCGATCTGGAAGACATTTCGGTGCAACCCTGTGAGGCCAACGCTTCGCTACAAGACTCGGCTTCGAGCTATCTCCTTACCCATGGGCGCAAGCAGCCACGCTGGGCCTGTATTGGGATTGCAGCGGCCGTTACGGGTGATGCTGTGCACATGACCAACAGCAGTTGGCGTTTTTCGATTTCGGAATTTAAGGAGGCGCTGGGGCTGGAGCGCTGCCTAGTCATCAATGATTTCACGGCGTTGGCGTTGAGTTTGCCAGCCCTCAAACCGGTGGACCTTCGGGCTGTGGGTGGGGGTGTGGCAATGCCTGGGGCTGCGATTGCATTGCTGGGTCCTGGTACTGGCCTCGGGATATCCGGTTTGGTACGCGGTGCAGGCGGCGGCTATACCGCGCTGAGCGGCGAAGGCGGGCACGCCACCCTTGCGGCGATGGATGCGCAGCAGGCCCAACTGCTGGGCATTCTGCGTCAGCGGTTTTCGCATGTCAGCGCTGAGCGGGTACTGTCGGGCGCAGGGCTGGTGAACCTGTACCAGGCGCTGTGCACGTTGCACGGCTGCGCGACGCGGGACCTGCAGCCCGCCGATGTGACCGATTGCGCCATCGCCGCTTCGGACGAGCAGTGTGTGCAAACCGTGCGTTATTTCACCCAATTTCTGGGCGGAATAGCCGGCAATTTGGCGTTGACGCTGGGGGCACTGGGTGGTGTCTACATTGGCGGTGGCATCGTGCCCCGACTGGGTGCCGCGTTTGACGAGGCGCTGTTTCGCCAGAGCTTTGAGGACAAGGGCCGCTACCGGCAGATGCTGGTCGACATTCCGGTGTGGGTCATTACAGCGTCCACGCCAGCCTTGGTGGGGGCTAGTTGTGCGCTGGATTCAGTGATCGAGACGTAATCAGCCTGTAGCCCTCGCCGAATAGACGTATAAAGCTATTTAAATGATAGCAATTGTAGTCATGTAGAACGTCGACAATTGGACCATGAACCGCACTATTTTCTATGCCTTGGCTGCTGCTGCACTGTTTGGCGCCAGCACGCCGTTTGCAAAGCGCTTGGGTGGAGACATGTCGCCGGTCTTGCTGGCTGGGCTGCTGTATTTGGGTAGTGGCGTTGGGCTGTCGATTGCGCGAATTGTTCGCGATGGCGGTTGGCAATCACCGCGTTTGCACCGATCGGAATGGCCCTGGTTGCTGGGCGCCATTTTGTTGGGTGGTGTTGTAGGCCCGGTTGCCATGATGTGGGGTCTGCGCACCACCAGTGGGTCTGCCGCGTCGCTGCTCCTGAATCTGGAGGCGGTGCTGACCGCAGTCATCGCCTGGGTGGTTTTCCGTGAGAACGCCGGGCGCCGCATGATTTTTGGCATGGCTGCCATTGTGGCGGGTGGCCTGTTGCTGGCGTGGCCCGGCACTGCATCCTCGTCATCGAATTGGAGTGGCCCGCTGCTGGTCGCACTGGCCTGCCTGTGCTGGGGAATCGACAACAATCTGACCCGCAAGGTATCGGCGTCGGATGCACTGTTCATCGCCGCCAGCAAGGGGATGATTGCGGGGCTGGTGAACACGGTATTGGCCCTCAGTCAGGGCGCTAGCCTGCCGGATATTTCCATCACTCTGGCCACCATGGCGGTGGGCCTGTTGGGGTATGGGGTCAGTCTGGTGCTGTTTGTGCTGGCCCTGCGCGGCTTGGGCACGGCGCGCACGGGCGCCTACTTTTCGACGGCGCCGTTTTTGGGTGCCATGGTTGCGCTTGTCGTGTTTGGAGAGTCTGCTTCCCCCGCTTTCTGGGTGGCTGCGCTGCTGATGGCCATTGGCGTGGTCTTGCACTTGACCGAAAACCATGAACATGTCCATACCCATGAACCGATGGAGCATTTGCATTCACATGTGCATGATGCGCACCACCAGCACACGCACGCCTTTGCCTGGGATGGCGATACGCCGCATACGCACCTGCACCGGCATGCCACCGTCGACCATAGACATCCGCATTACCCGGACATCCACCACCAGCACAGCCATTAGTTCCGCAGCTTTGATGGAGCGTATACCTAGAATCCGGCGTTGGTCAGAGCGATCAGTGGTATCCAACCCCCATCACGTAGTCGCGTAGCAGCGACTCCTCGATCTTGACCTCCTGCAGAAGAACGCCAAGTGCGTCGCGCGCATTGAGTACACCGACCGGTTGGCCATCCGCGTCAGCAATCGGAATGTTCTTCAAATTGCGTGATTTCATCTTCGCCCACACCTCGTGCACGAGGTCGCCCGGAGCGCACTGCAAGACCTCAGTGCTCATCACCAAGGCGGCTGCAGTCGTGCAGGCGGCGCCTTGGCACTCCCCGATTCGGGCTACGACATCAGTCTTTGTGATGACGCCAACCATGGCACCATTTTCCCCACAGACGATGACGAGATCGGTTCCTGCGCAAAGCAGCCGGGCTGCTTCATGCAACGGCGCCTTGTCCGAAATTGTCACCAGCCGCGCACGCGATAACGGTAGCAATTGCTGGACGAACACGCTCTTGATCGCGGAAGCTTGTTGCTTTCGCCGGGCTACTTGCAGCAGATGCCATGTAGGCCTCCTTCAGTTTGTTACTGCCACGCGGGCCGAATGAAAACGGCGGAACTGTCACGTTGGTCCCAAAGGTGACGGTGCCGTGGCCGATTGCACTGCGGTAATGCCAGGTTACGGACGTGCCCTTTGGAATGGTCTTGAACGTGGCTGTTTTCTTGTCAGGCATGGCTGTGTGCTCCTAAAGTAGAGCTCTGGGTCATCTTATTTTGGCGAAATCGGCGGATGGACATCGAGGCCGCCAGCACCTTCCTCAATACCGGCGATTTTCAGGCGAATGCGCTCGATAGCGTGCACGGGCTCTAGCCCCTTCGGACAAACCTCGGCACAGTTCATGATCGTGCGGCAGCGGAACAGTCGGTAGGGGTCGTGGTTGAGGTCGGCAAGCCGCTGCTCGGTGCCCCGGTCGCGGCTGTCGAAGATGAAGCGGTAAGCCTGAAGCAGGCCCGACGGGCCGACAAATTTCTCAGGGTTCCACCAATACGACGGGCACTGGCTGGTACAGCATGCGCAGAGGATGCACTCGTAGGCGCCGTTCAGCTTCTCGCGCTCGGCCGGCGACTGCAAGCGCTCCTTCTCGGGCGGTGGCTCATCGTTGATCAGATAGGGCGTGATCGATTCGTACTGCTTGAAGAACTGCGTCATGTCGACAATCAGGTCACGAATGATCGGGAAACCTGGCAGTGGCCGAATAACGACTGGCTCGTGCAATCCGCGCACGGGCGTGATGCATGCCAAACCGTTGCGACCGTTGATGTTCATCGCATCAGACCCACACACGCCTTCGCGGCAGGACTTTCTGAGGGAAAGTGAGTTGTCCTGTTCCTTCAGGCGCAGCAAAACGTCCAGGAGCATGCGATCGGAGTCGGCAAGCACGATGTCGAAGTCCTGCAAGTAGGGGCGCTCGTCGTGGTCAGGGTCATAGCGGGAAATCGAAAATTTCATGGGAGGCTTTTCCGTTAGGCCGTTGCGGGTCAGCTATGCAAGCGAAGCAGGATCACCAAAGCCCAGACGCCAAGACCGAACAGGCCCAAGGCGACCAGCGCAAGCAACACGTTGCGCACGACGGTCGGTTTGGCGTAGTCGAGCAGAACATCGCGAAGGCCAACCCACATGTGACTGAGTAAAGCAGCAAAAAAGAGAAGAAAAGCGAGCGTGATGCCCGGATGCGCGACCCAAGCCCGCCACTGCGCATGGCCTGCCAGCGGATGGACAGCCATGGATACCAGGACAAAGATAAGAAAGACCAGCATGCAGACAGCGCTTGCACGCTGCACCCACCAGGCGCGCAGGCCGGTGAACCGACTGCGCGAACGGTGGTTTGGGCTGGCTGACATGCCCTTCACCACACCACCACGACAGCGAGTAGTGCCACTGCCACGCCCGCCAGATTCACGAACAGGGCGCTCTTACGCGCCGAACGCAATGGAGAGCCTATATCGAAATCGCTGAGCAGGTGCCGCACACCACCGAGAAGGTGGTGTGCCAGCGCCCAGACGGCAATCACCACCGCAGCCTTGAAAGCGAAGTGCTCCGATAGCTCTGCGACACGCGCAAAACCGATCTCGTCACCCAGTGACATTGCAAACAGATAGATCGCCGCCGGAACGGTCATCGCCAGAATGACGCCGCTGATCCTGTGCCCAATAGAAGTCAGCGCGCCGACCGGCATTGCGATCTGCGTCAGGTTCAGAAACATGGGGCGTTGCGGCCGCAATGAATCGATTAAGTGCTTCACGTCGGGCTTAGGGACAAGTGCGAACTGGTTTGCAGGATGATCTTTGCACAGAACGGGGGCAGGAGCAACTGTTTGCTTTGCATCGGCAAATTGCCTGTCAACGCGCAGACGCGGTGCCTGGACTTGTGTAAGCTGGGACCGTCCAATGCGACAGGTTAAGAAATCACAAGGAGCAGATCATGAAGTTCACCAACCCGTTCTCTTTGCAGTGCACCGATCACAGGGTGGCGACGTGACCGCGTCGTTGATGCAGACGCCGGAATTCTTCGACCAGGCGCCATCCATCGTCATGGTCGACGCGCTGGCGCGGACCTTGGGCGCTGCGCAAGGCGGCGTCATCGAATACTGCTACCTGGACGCCGTCAAGCTGGCTGGGCATTCGTGCCCGACTGTGGCAGGTGCCTGGTTGATGACGCGCGTGGCGCTGGCCCGACTTTACCCCGGACAGACGCCGCACCGTGGTGAAGTGCGCGTTGCCATGCGCGGGCCGCAAGACGAGGGTGTAGTCGGCGTGATCGCCAGCGTGGCCGGGTTGGTTACCGGCGCGGCCGGCAGCGGAGGGTTTCAGGGCTTGGCCGGTCGCCATACGCGGCGGGACCTGATGACTTACGGCGTGCCAATGCGTGGCGAGATGCGCTTCACGCGGTTGGACAACGGCCAGAGTGTCGAGGTGTCGCACCACCCCGAGGCAGCGGCACGCCCGGCGGAATTGCGGATGCAGATGCAGGCCGCGCTGGCACCCCAGGCAACCACCGCCCAGATTGATTCCTTTGGGCAGACCTGGCAAGGCTGGGTGCGCGCCATGTTGATCGACCACGCGGACGACCCTGAGCTAATCACAGTAGAAGACTGAACGCCCAGGGCCCGTCGTATTTGAAATGATCAATACGGCGCATAACAATGCGGTTTTTTAGGCACGATACGGCGTTGCGCCGTAGTAGTCATGGATGTTCTTTTCCCAGGTAGAGTCAGCCATGTTGGGCCAATTGTCGGCGTCGAAACCGGGTGCGTCTTTGAGACGCTCTTTTTCGACGTTCATTGTGTAGCGCTTGTTGGTTGTATCCAGGGTCAATGCGCTCCATGGCACTGCAAACAATTTCTCGCCCATTCCCAAAAATCCGCCGAATGACAACACGGCATAGGCGACGCGGCCTGTGCGTGTGTCGAGCATGATTTCTTTGATGTCGCCCAGGTCTTCACCTTTTCCGTTGTAGACATCATTGCCAATCAAGGTGTTGGCTCCCATGAGAGCGGGGCCAGTGCCAGTGATCAAGTCGCTTGAATGCTATTAAAAATATAGCAATATATTCATATTATTCGAGGGCTAGAGGCCGACTTTCCTTCAGATGTTTCTGAAGGGTCAAAATCAACCGGATCCCACTGTCTAGGCTGCGTGTCGTGCCGCACAGACTGGTGCGGTGGTGTCCGTTATCTTGGGATCCAGGTCAGTGCGTTTCCATTTGCAACGCGTGCAGGCCACGGTAACTATTTCGGAAAAAGGGAAAACTCCATGATGAAATTTCGCAAAACCATGCTCGCCGCCATCTGCGTTGGATTGCTTGTGGGCATCGGCGCGCCGCTGACTGCCACCGCTCAAGTGCGCGTCTATTTCAATAATGCACCTCCAGAACCCCGCTATGAAGTGGTTCCCGCGCCACGCCGTGGTTATGTCTGGTCTGCCGGCTATTGGGACCTCCGCGGCCATCGGCATGTCTGGCGTGCAGGCCACTGGGAACGGGCCCGCCGTGGCTATTACATGAACCAACCCACCTGGACGCAGAATGGCGACCGCTGGGAACTGCGCCGTGGGCACTGGAACCGTGGCGACAATGACCACGACGGCGTGCGCAACGGCAAGGACCGCGCTCCGAACAACCCCTACGTCCAATAGGAATGCTAGAAAGAAGGTAGCGAGTTTTACGCAATTCGCCCAAGACCTTTGGCTTCTGCTTGGTGCTGGGCCGGCACTACACTACGTCTCGTGAACCCACAAACCAACCACCACAGCCGGCGCCAGATTCTGGCGGTGGCCGCTGTAGTGGTGCTGGGCGCATCGGCACTTGCCGCAGTGGTCTGGCTGCGCGGCCCGCAGGTCGATGTGATTGAAGTGCACCGCGCGCCCTTGGTGCGCACCCTGCAGTTTTCTGCCCGTGTGGCCACACTCTCGCGCGTGGACGTTGGTAGCACCGTGACGGGGCGCGCGGCCGAGGTACGCGTGATGGAAGGCGCCACCGTGCACGCAGGCGATGTGCTGGTGCAGCTCGAAGACCAGGAAGGACGCGCCGCGCTGGCGCAGGCCGAGGCCGCAGAGCAGCAAGCGCGTGCGCGCCTGGCCGGGTTGCGCAGCAGCGCCCGCACAACGGCCCAAGCAACTTTGGCACAAGCCCAAGCCACCGAGCGCACCGCCCAGGCGGCCTTGACGCGGGCGCAGCAACTGGTAAGTCAGGGTTTTTACAGCCCCGCGCAGCTCGACGAGGTACGCCGCACTGCGACCGTGGCGCAGGAGCAGGTGCGCAGCGCCAGTGCCCAGGTGCAGGCCAATGCCGATGGGGGCACCGACCTGGTACAAGCGCAGGCCCAGTTGGAAGCCGCCCACGCGGCCAAGACAGCGGCGCAGGCGCGCCTTGCGCAGGCCACACTGCGCGCCCCCACCGATGCCCGCGTGCTGCTTCGCGCCGTAGAGCCGGGCCAGATCGTGCAGCCTGGCAAGGCCTTGCTGAGTCTGGCGTTGGTCGGGCCGACGCAACTTGTTGCGCAAGTGGACGAACGGTTCCTGGAGCAGTTGCGGCCCGGCCAGAGCGCCACCGTGCTGGCAGACGCCTTTCCTGCCCAGCGCTTCTCGGCACGCGTGCTGAGTTTGGCGCCTGCTGTGGACGCGCAGCGCGGCGCCATCGAAGTGAAATTTGCGCTCACCGGCGATGTGCCAGCTTTTCTGCGGGAAGACATGACGCTGTCCGTAGAGGTTGAAACTGCCCGGGTGGATGCCGCTCTGGTGTTGCCGCAATCGGCGCTGCGTGCGCCTGCGCAAGGCAATCAGGCCGAGGTGTTGGTGGTGCAGGATGGTCGTGCGGTTGCGCGCAGCGTGCGCTTGGGTCTGCGCACCCTTGGCGCTGTGGAAGTACAAGAAGGTTTGACTGAGGGTGATGCCGTGCTGCAAAGTGGCGGCGCGGCAGCGGGTGGGCGTGTGCGTCCCCATGTGGTGGATTGGCATCCAGCCGCCACGCAACTGGCAGCCAAAGCGGAAGATGCTGGCGGGGCTATGGCCAACGCCATGGGGCGTTGAATCCCATGCTCTGGCCTGGCTTTGAATTCCGCGTGGCGCTGCGCTTTCTGCGCGAGGGGCGCATGCAGACGGTGCTGATCATTGTGGGCGTTGCCGCTGGTGTGGCGGTGATTGCCTATATCTCGGCGCTGATCAACGGCCTGCAGGCCAACACGCTGGCCAAGACGCTGGGCGCGCAAGCGCACATCACGCTCAAGGCGCCCGACGATTTGGTCTTGCCCGCTGCTGTATTGCTGCCGGGCACCACGGTTCTGAGCGAAACCCAGCCGCGCGCCCAGCGCTTGCGTTCCATCGCCAACTGGCAGGCGCTGCTGCCGCTCCTGAAAGCTACCCAATGTGGCTGGCGTTTCGCCCATGGTCTCGGGCGCTGGGCTGGCTCTGCGTGGCGAAGCCGTGCAAGCCATCGCGCTGATGGGTGTGGACCTGGACCGTTACGACCGGGTGGTGGGCCTGCGCAGCAAGGTGGTCAGCGGTACTGCCCGGCTGGAGCCCGGCGAATCTATTCTGGGGCGCGAGCTGGCGCAAGACTTGGGCGTGCGTGTGGGCGACCGGCTCACGGTGCAGACGGGGCAGCGCAGTGAGTCGTTGCGCGTGACCGCATTGGTGGACCTCGGCGTGAAAGACTTGAACCGCCGCACCGTCATCGTGCCGCTGCGCGCGGCGCAAAACCTGCTGGCGCTGCCCGGAGGAGCCACCAGCCTGGACCTGACGCTGAATGACGTGTGGGTGGCGCAGACCATGGCGCGCGATCTGCGTGCGCAGTTTCCCTACAAGATCGAGAGCTGGCAGGAGAGTAATGCCCAGTTGGTCTCCGCACTCAACGCTCAGTCGGTCAGTACCAGCATCATTCGCGGTGTGGTGTTGGCCGTGGTGGTGTTGGGCATTGCCAGTGTGCTGGTGGTGTCGGTGGTGCAAAAGCAGCGCGAGATCGGCATCCTGCGGGCCATGGGCGCCACGCGCGGGCAGGTGATGCGGCTGTTTTTGGTGCAGGGCGCCGTGGTGGGCGCGGTAGGCTCGGCGCTGGGGATTCTGCTGGCGGTGGTGCTGATCTTTTTGTTCACCCGCTATGTGCGTGGGTCCGACGGCCTGCCGCTGTTTGACATCAGCCTGCCGCCGGGCACCGCGCTGCAGGTTGCGCTGGTTGCAACGGTGTGTGGCGTGCTGGCTGCCATTGCGCCTGCACGGCGCGCTGCCCGGCTCGATCCGGCGCAGGCCATTCGCATTTGAGAATGGCCATGCCTGCACCCCCAACTGGCGGTGGCCTGATAGATTTGTCGGGCATCAAGAAGAGCTACAACATTGGCCGCCCCAGCGAAGCTGAGGTGCTGCATGGGCTGGACCTGCAAATAGCTACGGGCGAATTTATTGCGCTCATGGGGCCGTCTGGTTCGGGTAAAAGCACGCTGCTCAACATCCTTGGCCTGCTTGAGCACGCCACGGCGGGGCAATATCTGCTGCAAGGCCAGGCGGTGCAAGACCTGGATGACGCCCAGCTCACGTTGTTACGCCGGCAGACACTGGGCTTTGTGTTTCAGTTTCACCATTTACTGCCGGCGTTCTCGGCGCTGGAGAACGTCACCTTGCCTGCGCTGATGAGTGAGGGCAGTGTGAGCAGTGCGCAGAATGAACGCGCCCGTAGCCTGCTCGATGCTGTGGGCCTTGCCAATGCCATGGACAAGCGTCCGGGCGAGCTTTCTGGCGGTATGCAGCAGCGCGTGGCCATTGCCCGTGCGCTGGTGCTGGAGCCGCCGTTGGTGTTGGCCGACGAGCCCACTGGCAATCTCGACACCGCAACTTCATCGGATGTATTTGCACTGCTGCGCCGCATTCACGAAGAGCGCGGCACCAGCTTTATCGTCGTCACGCACGACCCGCGTCTGGCCGTTCGCTGCGACCGCTTGGTTGAACTGGTCGATGGCCGCATCGCCCGCGACGAGGCCATTGTGGCGGGCACAGAGCCGGTACATTGACAACGCTTCGTTGATAATAAGTGCATGCATTTCGCCCCATTTCGCGTGCGCGTGTTGACAATCATTGGGTTGTGCAGCGGCCTGATTGGCTCTGGCGCATGGGCTGCGACTTGTGTGAAGTCGCTGCGTTGGGTGGATATTCCTCCCTACGCGTTCAAGGACTCTGACGGCGAGATCCGCGGTTTGCATGTTGAGTTGGCAACAGTGGCGCTTAAACGCGTGGGCTGTGATGTGCGCTTGGTAGAAATGCCCTGGGTGCGGGCGGTAGTAGAACTGCAAAGGGGGCGTCTGGACCTGCTGCCAGGTACCGCAGACACGCAAGAGCGCGCCGCCTTTGCCTTGTTTTCCCGACCCACCAACAGCGCCCGCAATGTGCTCTTCATAGCTACCCAGGTGGAGGCCCGTTACAACCCGAATGCGCTGGCCGACATCATCGGTACCGATTTTCGCTTGGCGGTTCAGCGCGGTTCCACCTATGGCCCCGTTTACGACATTCTGCTGAAAAAGCCCGAGTTCGTCCAACGTCTCACCTTTGTTACTTCGCAAGAATCCGCCGTGCGGATGCTGTCGGCAGGCCGTGTGGAAGGATTTCTGGGTGACGAACTGTCGGGCTTTGACCGCGTCCACAGAATGGGGCTAAAAGACAGCATAAAACGCAGCAAGGTAGTTGTCTCCGAGGACGCAGACCGCATCGCTTTCAGCAAGGCAACCAATGACGCCGCTTTTGTCAAACGCTTTGACGGCGCCCTGGAATCCATGGTGTCGGATGGCACCTACAAACAGATTTTGGAGCGCTACCTGGATTGCCCAGTTAGGATGGACAGGCTGGGCTGTCAATAGCAGCCACGCACCCACCGTGACTGGGTCAATGGCGGCTTGGCTACCTTTGGTTACCTCAAATTCTCTGGCGGGTCGTCGCGCAGGCAGGTGCGGACGTTAAGTAGACTCACTCTACTGGAGAAACGAGATGAAGAAATTTGTGGTTTTGGCGCTGATGGCCGGCTCCCTGGTGCCAGCGCTGGCGCTGGCGCAAACCTCAGTAGGCATGTCCATCGGCATCAATCAGCCGGGTGTGTATGGCCGCATTGACATTGGCGGTTTTCCCCAACCGCGATTGATCTATCCGCAACCGATGGTGATTCGGCAGTCGCCTATCGCGGTGTACCAGCAACCCATCTATTTGTATGTACCACCCGGGCACCAGAAGAACTGGGCCCAGCACTGCGCGCGCTACAACGCCTGCGGCCAGCCGGTTTACTTTGTGCAGGAGCAATGGGTGCGGGAACGCTACGAAGAACGCCGTGGTTACCAGAGGCGTGGTTACCGGGACAATGACCGCGGCCATGACCGCGATGACCATGACCGTGGGCGAGGCCACGGCAAAGGTAATCGGGACTAGATCGGATCGATCCGGCTACTTCAGGCCTTTGCCGGAAAACAAGATGACTTTGTCACCCGCATACTGCACGCTGATGGTCTGTGCCTCATTGCCCCAGATGCAACTAGCCATGCCCAGCGCGCCCGAACACTCTTTAGGCGCGCCCAGCAGAGCTTCGACATCGCTTTTAGCCATGCCAAATTGCAGCTTGGCGTAATTGTCCTGGTTGACCTTGCTGCAGGCAACCAGCGCCAGTAGACAGGCGATCAGGATGAGTGGGCGATAGGACAAAAGATCATCTCCATAGATTGAAGCCGTTGACATGAACGGCTTGGAGCGGGCGATGGGAATCGAACCCACGTTATTTGCTTGGGAAGCAAGAGTCCTACCATTGAACGACGCCCGCATTGGGTGAATTCTAGCGTTGAATATCTCCAATACAGAGGTACTTGATCTCCACATAGTCATCCATGCCAAAGTGCGAGCCTTCGCGGCCCAGGCCGGATTGCTTGACGCCGCCAAAGGGCACGTGCTCGGTGGCCAGAATGCCCACGTTGATGCCCACCATGCCGTACTCCAGCGCCTCGCCCACGCGGTAGATGCGCCCGATGTCGCGGCTGTAGAAGTAGCTGGCCAGCCCGAACTCGGTATTGTTGGCCGCATCAATGGCCTCTTGTTCAGTTGTGGAACTTGAACACTGGCGCAAACGGGCCAAAGGTTTCTTCCTTGGCGCACAGCATGTCGGGTGTGGCGTCGGCCACCAGCGTGGGCTCAAAGAACTGGCCCGAGCCTATGGCAGAGAGGCGCTTGCCGCCCACCAGCACACGGCCACCCTTGGCCAGTGCGTCGTCCACATGGCGCTGCACTTTTTCCAGCGCGGCTTCCTCAATCAGCGGGCCCTGGTTGACGCCGTCTTCAAAGCCGTTGCCGACCTTGGCGGTGCGCACCTTGGCCGCGAACTTCTCCACAAACTGGTCATACACGCCTTCCTGCACATAGAAGCGGTTGGAGCAGACGCAGGTTTGGCCAGCGTTGCGGTACTTGCTGGCAAAGGCACCTTCGACCGCGCTGTCAATATCGGCATCGTCAAACACAATGAAAGGCGCGTTGCCACCCAGCTCTAACGACAACTTTTTGACCGTAGGCGCACTCTGCGCCATCAGGATGCGGCCCACTTCGGTGGAGCCGGTGAAGCTGATGTGGCGCACCACATCGCTTTCGCACAGCACCTTGCCGATGGCGATGGAATTGGCGCTGTCGGCGCAGAGCATGTTGAGCACGCCAGCGGGAATGCCCGCGCGGATGGCCAACTCGGCCGCTGCCAGCGCGGTCAACGGTGTCAGCTCGGCGGGCTTGATGATGACCGGGCAACCGGCGGCCAGGGCAGGAGCCACCTTGCGGGTGATCATGGCCAGCGGGAAGTTCCAGGGCGTGATGGCCGCGCACACGCCAATGGGTTGCTTCAAGACCATCAGGCGGCGGTTGTTGTCAAACTGGGGCAGTGTTTCGCCGTTGAGGCGTTTGGCCTCTTCGGCAAACCACTCGACAAAGCTGGCGCCGTAGGCGATCTCGCCTTTGGCTTCTGCAAAAGGCTTGCCTTGTTCGGCAGTCAGAATGCGGCCCAGGTCTTCCTGGTTGGCCATCAACAGGTCAAACCACTTGCGCAAAATGGTGGAGCGCTCTTTGGCGGTCTTGGCCTTCCAGGCTGGCCAGGCGGCGTTGGCGGCGGCAATGGCGGCTTGCGCATCGGCAGCGGTCAGGTTGGCCACGTCGGCCAGTTTTTGGCCGGTGGCCGGGTCCAGCACGTCAAAGCGGCTGGCACCCTTGAGCCACTGGCCGTTGATCAGGGCGTCGGTCTTGAGGAGGCTCGGGTCCTTGAGCAGGGAGAGAGGCGATGCAGACATGAAAACTCCTAATCGTATAAGAAAAATAGGGCTCTGGCCCTCGTCGAATAAGCGTAGTTAGCTATTAAAACAGTTGCTATACGGTAACAACTTAGCGGATGAGTACTCCGGGCAGGACGCACAACATCTCAAACAGCAGGTTGGCACCCAACAGCGCGGTGTTGCCCGACGGGTCGTAGGGCGGTGACACCTCCACCAAGTCCGCACCCACGATATTAAGCCCACGGCAGCCGCGCACGATCTCCAGCGCCTGCGGCACGCTCAGCCCGCCGATCTCGGGCGTGCCGGTGCCGCCGGCGTAGGCCGGGTCGATGCCATCGATATCAAAGCTGAGGTAGCAGGGCGTGTTGCCAATGCGTTCGCGCACCTGAGCCATGAACGGCGCCAGGGACTGGTACCAGACCTCGTGCGCCGGTACGATGGTGAAGCCCTGGCTGCGTGGCCAGTCAAAGTCATCCGACGCATACCCGGTGCCGCGCAGACCGATCTGGAACACCTTGTCGCAGACCAGAAGGTTCTCTTCTACTGCCCGGCGAAAGGGCGTTCCATGGGCAATGGACTCGCCAAACATGTCCTCGTTGACGTCGGCATGGGCATCCACGTGCACCAGGGCCACCGGGCCGTGCTTGGCGGCCATGGCGCGCAAGATGGGCAGGGCAATGGTGTGGTCGCCACCCAGCGTGAGCGGAATGCAGTCGCTGGCCAGGACCTCATCGTAGAAGTCGGTGATGATGGGCAGCGACTTTGTCAGTGAATAGGTGTTGATCGGCACATCACCCAGGTCAGCCACTTGCAACGCGTCAAACGGGGCGGCACCCGTGGCCATGTTGTAGGGCCGCAGCAGGCTGGATTCGGCCCGGATCTGACGCGGACCGAAGCGTGCGCCTGGTCGGTGCGAGGTTCCCGTATCCAGCGGGATGCCGATAAATGCCACGTCCAGTCCCTGTGCGGAGCTGACCACTGGCAGGCGCATCATGCTGGCGATACCACCAAAACGTGGCATGGCGTTACCCGAAAGGGGTTGGTTCTTCATGGGCATGTGAACTCCTTGCAGCGTTTCAGCGGCGGCGTCCACGCAGCCACTCCAGGCCCAGCATCAACAGCGTGGTGAAGATGATCAGCAGGGTGGCGACGGCGGCAATGGTGGGCGAAATATTTTCGCGGATGCCGGTGAACATCTGGCGCGGCAGCGTCACCTGGGTGGGGCCGGCAATGAACAGTGTCACCACCACTTCGTCAAACGACGTGGCAAATGCAAACAGCGCACCCGAGATGACCCCCGGCGCAATGATGGGCAGTGTGATGCGAAAGAAGGTCTCCAGCGGCCCGGCGCCCAGGCTCAGGGATGCGCGCACCAGGTTGTGGTTAAAGCCCTGCAAGGTGGCCAGCACGGTGGTCAACACAAAAGGTGCACCCAAGGCGGCGTGTACCAGGACCAGGCCGGTGTAGGTATCGGCCAAGCCGATCTTGGCAAAGAACAAATAGGTACTGACCCCCACCACCACAATGGGAACCACCATGGGCGAGATCAGCAGACTCATGAGTGTGCTTTTGCCCAAAAAGTTGACGCGAGCCAGACCGACCGCCGCCATGGTGCCCAGCACCGTTGCCAGCAGCGTGGCCAGTGGGGCGACGATAAAACTGTTGCGGGTGGCGCGAGCCCAGTCGTCCGACGAGAACAGGTTGTCGTACCACCGCATCGACCAGCCGGGTATGGGGTACGACAGAAATGTGCTGTTGCTAAACGACAGCGGGATGATGACCAAAATGGGCAACAACAGAAACATCAGCACACCCACGCACACGAGGCGCAGTGCGTACCAGCCCAGCTTGTCGAGCCAGGTGGCGTAGGCGGGGAAAACGGGGAAGAAAGCGTTCAACATTTGGGCATAGTCCTCGTTCAATTACCCTAGGCTCAATTCCGACTTGACCACCTTGCGGTACACACCGTACAGGGCCAGCGTGGTGAACAGCAGGACCGCACCCAAGGCACAAGCCATGCCCCAGTTGACGGTGACGTTGGTGTACTGTGCAACGTAGTAGCTCAACATCTGGTCGTCGGCGCCCCCAACAGGGCTGGCGTGACGTAGTAGCCGATGCTCAGGATGAATACCAGCAGGCCGCCCGCGCCCACGCCGGGGTAGGTTTGCGGCACATACACCTTGAAGAACGCTGCCAGCGGCGCGCTGCCCAGCGACACGGCGGCGCGCAGATAGGTTTGCGGTACGGTTTTCATCACGCTGTACAGCGGCAAAATCATGAAGGGCAACAGAATGTGCACCATGGCAATGATCACGCCCAGGCGGTTGAACAGCAGGGGCAGTGGTTCGTCGATCACCCCGATGCCCATCAACGCGCGGTTCACCAGCCCGTTGGATTGCAGCAGCACGATCCAGGCGGCCACGCGCACCAAAATAGAGGTCCAAAACGGCACCAGCACCAGAATCATCAGCATATTGGCCTTGCGAGCCGACAGCGTGGAGAGCCAATAGGCCAGCGGGTAACCCAGCAGCAAACAAAACAGGGTGACCACGGCGCTGATCTCGAAGGTGCGCAGCAAAATGCGGCCAAAGGCGGCGGCGTCAGGGGGCACGCGTTCGATGGAGCCTTGGGCGTTGCGCTGCAAGTCCACGGCGGCCAGCAGGTAGTCTGGTGTCCAGCGCGCGCTGTTTTTGGCGATGGCCTGCCAGTAGGTGATGTCGTCCCAACGCGGATCGATTTCTACCAAGCTCTGGTGCACCTGGGGTGCGGTAAGCCCGCTGGCAAGTGGCATGGCACGGTAGGTTTTCATCACCAACGATCGCGCACCGCTGATTTCGCTGTTGAGCCGACGCGCCAGGGCACCGGCGTCAGATTGCTCCTGGATACCGGCCAGGTCCTGCGCCAAAGATGCATAAGCCGTATCTGGCGGCGCAGACTTACGGTCCCACTGTGCCAGTGCGGCACCGGTACGCCCCAGGGTGTTGGCCACCTCCGGGTTTTCCACGGCGCGAATCAGCAGCGCGCCAATGGGAACGATGAAGATGACCACCAAAAACACCAGCAAGGGCAGGGTGAGCGAGATCGAGAAGAGACGTTTGCGGCGCTCGGCCCGTTTCAACTGGCTCGCCAAATTGGCGGGCAATGTGCCAGCCGAGGGCACAACGGCAGAGGCGGGCAGGGCGGTCGTGGACGTCATGGTCTTCGCGATCTCGTATTCAGCTCACATCACTGGGCAGCCCAGGCGGCAAAGCGCTTTTCCAGCGCCTCGCCCTGGTCAGCCCAAAAGCCTACGTTGAATTGCAGTGCGGTCTTGGAGTTGGCTGGTGATGTGGGCAACAGAGCCAGTGTCTTGGCGTCCAGTTTGGCCAGGGCCTTGGTGTTGGTTGGTCCGTAGGAAATCAGCTTGGCGTATTCGCTTTGCTCGTTGGCGCTGGCCGCCATGGAGATGTACTTCAGCGCCGCTTCACGGTTCTTGCCGCCCTTGGGCATGACCCAGTAGTCCAGGTCATAAATGCCGCCGGTCCAGGTAATAGCGAGGTTCTTGCCTTCGCGTTGTGCAGCGTCGATACGGCCGTTGTACACCGTGGTCAGGGCCACATCGCCTGCCACCAGGAACTGGGGCGGCTGCGCGCCGGCTTCCCACCACTGGATGCTGGATTTCAGTTCGGTCATCTTCTTGAAGGCGCGCTCGGCGCCTTCCTTGGTGCCCAGCACCTTGTAGACATCCTGCACGGCGACGCCGTCGGCCATCAAGGCAAATTCCAGGTTGTAGCGGGCGCCTTTGCGCATGCCGCGCTTGCCGGGGAATTTTTTGGTATCCCAAAAGTCAGCCCAGGTCACGGGAGCAGTCTTCAGTTTGTCGGCGTTGTAGGCCATCACGGTGGACCAGACAAAGGCACCCAGACCGCATTCGTGCACCGCTACGGGAAGGAAGTCGGCCTTGTTGCCAATCTTGCTGTAGTCCAACTTCTCAAACAGGCCTTCGTCGCAGCCACGGGTCACGTCCGGGCTTTCCACTTCCACAACATCCCAGGTGGTGTTTTTGGATTCCACCATGGCCTTGATCTTGGCCTGCTCGCCGTTGTACTCCACGCTGACGATCTTGTTGCCAGACGCCTTCTCATACGGCTCAAAGTACGCCTTCTTCTGGGCATTGCCATTTGCGCCACCAAAGTTCACCACGGTGATCTGGGTTTGTGCGAAGGCGGCAAGGGACGTCAGCAGCGTGGCTGCAACGACGATGGGTTTGAGTTTCATGGTTTGTCTCCGGGGGAAATTATGAATAACGTTGCTGGGATTTGCAGGCGCGTCAGCGGTAGACACGCAGATGCTCGGGTGGCAAGTGCAGCCACAGGGCTTGCCCTGATTGCGGCACTTCAATACTGGACAGGGGAATCTTCACGGTGGCCTGTACCTGGTCCATCAGCGCGCAACGCAGTCGCAGGTGGTCGCCAAAATAGATCACGTCATTGAGCACGGCGCGGATGCTGTTGTCGCAGGGCTTCTCGTCCACGGTGTGAACCACAATGCGCTCGGGGCGCAAGCAGGCCTGAACGGCCGTGCCGGTGTGCACGCCATTCACGTTGAGCCCTTGCAATTGGGTGCCGCAGGGCAGGCGCACCTCGCAGCGGTCATTCACAGTGGTGGTGACGGTGCCGTTGAAGACCGTGTTGTCGCCCACGAAGTTGGCCACAAAACGGTTGGCTGGCGCTTCGTACAACGCAGTCACCACGTCGATTTGCTGAATGGCGCCGTCGCTGAACACGGCCACACGGTCGGACATGGTCAGCGCCTCGGACTGGTCGTGGGTCACGTACACAAAGGTCAACCCCAACTGGCGGTGCAACTCTTTCAGTTCGATCTGCATGTGTTCGCGCAACTGCTTGTCCAGTGCGCCGAGTGGTTCGTCCATCAGCACCAATTGGGGGTCAAATACCAGGGCGCGGGCCAGTGCCACGCGTTGCTGTTGGCCACCCGACATCTGACCCGGATAGCGGCTGCCCATGCCTCCCATTTGCACCATCTCCAGCGCCCGTTTGACCTTGGCATCGCGGTCAGCGGCCAGGTTCTTGCGCACCATCAACGGATAGGCCACGTTCTCGGCCACGGTCATGTGCGGGAACAGGGCATAGTTCTGGAAAACCATACCAAAGTTGCGCTTGTGTGGTGGGGTGCGCGTGATGGAGGCACCACTCAGAAAGATCTCCCCGGCTGTGGGTGACTCGAATCCGGCCAGCATCATGAGTGTGGTGGTCTTGCCCGAGCCCGAGGGCCCGAGCAGCGAGAGAAACTCGCCGCTCTGGATGTCCAGGTTCAGGTCACGCACCACGAGGGCAATGCCGTCGTAGGTCTTCTGAACCCCCGCAAACTTTACAAGGGAATTGGTGGCCATGGCTATCCGTTTCAGGGGTGAAATTACGCAGCCTGTGCCGCAGCCAGGGATGCTTCGATGATGGCCAGGCCTTCGTCGACCAGTGCATCGCTGGCCGTCAATGGCACCAAAATGCGGATGACGTTACTGTACGTGCCGCAAGACAGCAACACCAGGCCACGCTGAATAGCCTGGGCGCACAAGCGCTTGGTCAAATCGGCATCGGGCTGGTGCAGGTCACCGTTTTTACACAGCTCAATGGCCACCATGGAACCCAGGCCGCGCACGTCGCCCACGGCGTTGTTCTTGGCGGCCAGTGTTTTCAGGTTGGCCATCAGGCGCTCGCCCAGATCGCGGCTGCGTTGCAGAAGATTGTCCTTTTGAAACACATCCAGTACCGCCAGCGCCGAGGCACAGGCCAGCGGGTTACCCGCATAGGTGCCGCCCAGGCCACCCACCGCTGCAGCGTCCATGATCTCGGCCTTTCCGATGATGGCCGCCAGGGGCATGCCACCGGCCAGCGATTTCGCCATGGTGATCACATCGGGCGCCACATCCCACTGTTCGCACGCCAGGAAGGTGCCAGTGCGCCCGGCACCGGTTTGTACCTCGTCAGCAATCAACACAATGCCGTGTTGGTCACACAGGGCGCGCAGACGGCGGGCGAAATCGGGCGGCGCAATGTAGAAGCCGCCTTCGCCTTGCACCGGTTCCAGAATGATGGCCGCCACGCGACTCGGTTCCACGTCGTACTTGAACAGGGCTTCAATGGAAGCAATGGCATCGTCCACGCTCACACCGTGCTGGGCGCAAGGGAACTTGGCGTGGTACACCTCGGCCGGGAACGGACCAAAGCCCGCCTTGTAAGGGGCCACCTTGCCGGTGAGTGCCATTCCCATCATGGTGCGGCCATGGAAGCCGCCGCCAAAGGCGATCACGCCGGAACGTTTGGTGTAGGCGCGAGCCACTTTGATAGCGTTTTCCACAGCTTCTGCGCCAGTGGTCATAAAAAAGCTCTTCTTGGGGAAATTGCCCGGTGCCAGAGCGTTGAGCCGCTCGGCCAGTTCCACATAGGGCTCGTAGGCCAACACCTGGAAGCAGGTGTGGGTAAAGCGGCCCAGTTGTTCGGTGATGGCCTGGACCAGAACCGGGTTGCGGTGCCCGGTGTTGAGCACGGCAATGCCGCCGGCAAAGTCGATGTAGCGGCGGCCTTCCACGTCCCAGACCTCGGCGTTTTCGGCACGGTCCACAAAAATTTCAAAGGTTTGGCCCAAGCCCTTGGGTAGGGCGGCTTGGCGGCGGGCCATTAGGGCGGCGTTTTTAAGGTTGGATTCGCGTTGCATGGTGGTTGGCTTCTGTGTCGTTGCGATAAAAAGGCCCGCAGGCCACTTGCTCGCAACTGTAGGGCCCGCTTGGCGCAGCTACCATATACACACAGTGCGGTTTGCGGGTGTACTGTGCAGTTGCGCCGCCCACTACAGAGAAACCCTAGTACGGTTTCGTTGGAACAACCATGTTCTCCTTGAATCCGGATGGCCCCATTCCCCTGGTGCAGCAAATCGTCGATGGTTTTCGCCAGCTGGTGGACGAAGGCGGGTTGCGCGCGGGCTCCAAGGCACCGTCCATTCGCCAGTTCGCCCATGCCCATGGCGTCAGTGTCTACACGGTGGTGGACGCCTATGACCGCCTGGTAGCGCAAGGGTATTTCGCATCGCGCCCGCACCAGGGCTTCTTCGTGCGGCAACGGCGCGTATCGGCTTTGGTATCAACCGGTGCTGGGCCGAATTTCAACTTCGATTCCATGTGGTACCTGCGCCGCATTTTCGAGAACCGTGCCTTACGTCTCAAACCTGGCTGTGGCTGGATTCCAGGCGAATGGCTGTTTGGCGAGGGCGTGCGCCGCAGCCTGCGTTCTCTGGCCAACGACAACGTGGACCTGGGCGGCTACGGCGAGCCCAAGGGCTACTTGCCCCTGCGCCAGCTGGTGCGCGACATGCTGGCCGAACAGGAGATTGCCCTCACCTCCGAGCATGTACTGCTCACCCACGGCTCCAGCCAGGCCATGGACCTGGCGGCACGTCGGCTGGTGCGCCCCGGTGACGCGGTGCTGGTGGACGATCCCGGCTACCCCAACCTGCAGTATTCACTGCGTTTTCTGGGTGCGCGCCTGTTGGGTGTGCCGCGAACGCCCAGCGGCTACGACCTGGCGACCCTGGAACGCCTGATCATCGAGCACCAGCCCAAGGTGTTTTTCACCCAGCCGCGTCTGCAAAGCCCCACGGGGTCGGTGGCGCAGCTGGCCCACTTGCACCGGGTGGTGCACTTGGCCGACAAGTACGATTTTGTAGTGGTGGAAAACGATATTTATGCCGACCTGGACCCGGAGCCACGCCCTTCACTGGCCAGCCTAGACCAGCTCAACCGCGTGGTGTACATCAGCAGTTTTTCCAAGACCATTTCGCCCAATATTCGGGTCGGCTACCTGGCCGCCAACCCGGACCTGCTAGAAGATCTGGCGCAGTTGAAGATGATCTCCGGCCTCACATCCTCCGAGTTCAACGAGCGTCTGGCCTACGGTGCGCTGATCGACGGGCGTTGGCGCAAGCACATCAAGGGCCTGCGCGAGCGCTTGGCGCGTGCCCATGAGCTCACGGCGGCCGGGCTGCTCAAGATCGGTTTCGAGTTGTTCTGCGAACCCAAGGCCGGGGTGTTCTTGTGGGCGCGTCATCCAGACATACCCAATGCCACTGAACTGGCCTACAAGGGCGGCGAGCACGACATTTTGCTGGGCCCTGGCGCGCTGTTCACTCTGGATTCGTCGCTGGCGCCCAGCCCGTGGACGCGCTTTAACGTGGCTTTTTGTGAAGATCCAGCCGTTTTTGCCTTCCTGCAAGCCCAGCGCGACGCCAACCGAGCCGCCGGTTAGGCTTCGCAGGGCCAGCGATAATAGTCGGCTGTATTGAATCTGTACTGAGTAGCACTGCCATGACCCAAGCCGTAATGAGTGTCGCTGACATTCGCAAGACCTTCCTCGACTTCTTTGCTTCCAAGGGTCACACCGTGGTCGCGTCCAGCCCGCTGGTGCCGGGCAACGACCCCACGCTGATGTTCACCAACTCGGGCATGGTGCAGTTCAAGGACGTGTTTTTGGGCACCGACAAGCGCTCTTACGTGCGAGCGGCCTCCGTGCAGGCCTGCCTGCGCGCTGGTGGCAAGCACAACGATCTGGAGAACGTGGGCTACACCGCCCGCCACCACACCTTCTTCGAGATGCTGGGCAACTGGAGCTTTGGCGACTATTTCAAGCGCGAATCGCTGAAGTGGGGCTGGGAGCTGCTGACCACGGTCTACAAGCTGCCCGCCGACAAACTCACCGCCACCGTTTACATCGACGACCAGGAAGCCTATGACATCTGGACGAAAGAGATTGGCCTGCCCCCCGAGCGCGTGATCCGCATTGGCGACAAAAAGGGCGCCAAAAAATACCAGTCGGACAACTTCTGGATGATGGCCGACACCGGCCCTTGCGGCCCTTGCTCCGAGATTTTCTACGACCACGGCGAGCAGATCCCCGGTGGCCCACCCGGCAGCCCTGGTGAAGACGGCGACCGTTTCATCGAAATCTGGAACCACGTGTTCATGCAGTTCGACATGCAGACTGATGGCAGCCTGAACAAACTGCCCGCACCCTGCGTGGACACCGGCATGGGCCTGGAGCGTCTTGCAGCCATTCTTCAACATGTGCACAGCAACTACGAGATTGATCTGTTTGAAGTGCTCATCAAGGCCGCTTCGCGCGAAACAGGCTGCACCGATCTGGCCAATAAGTCTTTGCGAGTGATTGCCGACCATATCCGCGCCACCGCGTTCCTGGTGAGTGACGGCGTGATCCCCTCCAGCGATGGCCGGGGCTATGTGCAGCGGCGCATCATCCGCCGCGCCATCCGCCATGGCTACAAGCTGGGCCAGAAAACCCCGTTTTTCCACAATCTGGTGAAAGACCTGGTGCAGGTGATGGGTGCCGCCTACCCGCACATGGCCTCGCAAGCCGCCGCATCACCGAAGTGCTGCGGGTCGAGGAAGAGCGTTTCTTTGAGACGCTGGCCACTGGCATGCAAATCTTGGATGAAGCCTTGGCCGGCGGCGTAAAGTACCCGCCTGCCCGGTGAAGTCGCATTCAAGCTGCACGACACCTTTGGCTTCCCATTGGACCTGAGTGCCGACGTGTGCCGCGAAAACGGATTGAAGTGGACGCGGCCGGTTTCCATGCCGCCATGGAGCAACAGAAGGCCAAGGGCCGCGCAGCCGGCAAGTTCAAGATGGACAAGGCGCTGGACTACAGCGGCGCGGCCAACACCTTTGTGGGCTACGAGCATTTGGACAATGACAGCACCATCGTGGCGCTGTACGCTGAAGGCACGCCCGTGCAAGCCCTGCAGGCCGGCCAGACCGGTGTGGTGGTGCTCGATAGCACGCCGTTTTATGCCGAGAGCGGCGGCCAGGTGGGCGACTTAGGCGTTCTCACCGCTGCCGCCGGTGTATTTGCTGTAGACGACACGCAAAAAATCAAGTCTGACGTGTTTGGCCACCACGGCGTCCTGCAAAGCGGCAGCCTGAAGGTGGGCGACAAGGTTCGCGCCCAAGTGAATGCCGAGCAGCGCGCAGCCACCGTGCGCAACCACTCCGCCACCCACTTGATGCACAAAGCCCTGCGCGAGGTGCTGGGTGACCACGTGCAACAAAAGGGCAGCTTGGTCAACGCCGAGCGCACCCGTTTCGACTTTGCTCACAACGCCCCGGTGACCGATGCACAAATCCGAGAGATCGAAAACCGCGTCAATGCAGAGATTCTGGCCAATGCCGCCGCACAAGCGCGTGTCATGGACATTGAATCGGCCCAAAAGACCGGTGCCATGATGTTGTTTGGCGAGAAGTATGGCGAGACGGTGCGCGTGCTCGATATTGGTAGTAGCCGCGAACTCTGCGGCGGCACCCACGTGGCACGCACGGGCGACATTGGCTTTTTCAGCATCTTGGCCGAAGGCGGAGTGGCTGCTGGTGTGCGCCGCGTAGAGGCGGTGACCGGTATGAACGCTCTGGCCTATGTGCAGAATATGGAAACCACACTGGGTGGTGTGGCCGGTACCTTGCGCGTGACCACCTCCGAGGTGCATGCCCGGGTGGAAGCCATGCAGGCCCAGGTGCGCGATCTGGAAAAAGAGCTGGCCGCCGTCAAGGGCAAGCTGGCATCCGCCCAGGGCGACGAAATGCTGAGCCAGGCAGTGGATATCAACGGTGTCAAGCTGTTGGTGGCACGCCTGGACGGTGCCGACACCAAGACCCTGCGCGAAACCATGGACAAGCTCAAGGACAAGCTCAAGACTGCGGTCATCGTGCTCGGTGTGGTCGATGGTGACAAGGTTCAGATTGCTGCTGGCGTCACTGCCGACACCACGGCAAAAGTCAAGGCCGGTGAACTGGTCAACTTCATTGCCGCGCAAGTGGGTGGCAAGGGCGGCGGCAAAGCCGATATGGCCATGGCCGGTGGTACAGAGCCTGCCAAGCTGCCCGCTGCGCTGGCCAGTGTTCAGGCCTGGGTGGCTGGTAAGTTGTAAGTGAATGGGTCACCCATGATTCACTACAAAATTCATAGCTGCCTACGTATATTCAACGAGGGCTAGAGATCTATTTATCTAAAAATTATGCAGCCACAGGCGCTGCACCAAGCCGTCGCGTTGTGACTCTGAAGCCAATGTGGCCGCGCCCGGCTCCATGGCGTTGCGTAGCAACCGCTCCAGTGTCTGCAGGTGCGGTGTGACGGTGCCAAAAAATACGGATTGAGCGCCACGCGCTATCAACACGGTGGGGAAGTTCTCCACCTCAATGGGGCCCATCAATTCGGACGATTCTTCGACGTCGATCCATAGAAAGCGGGTGCCGGGAAACCGGATTTGCAATTGCTCAAATAGTGGCTGATATTCGCGGCAGGTACCGCACCAATCGGCGCACAGGCAAGCCACCAGCAGGGTGTTGTCGGTAGCGGAAAATTCGTGGACCATGGCCCAATGATCGCAGATGCCACGATGGGTGCAACGATTGGGAATTACAGGCCAGACCAAGTGGCCATAATGCTTGCATCCAAGAGTATTGATGAAAGAGCCACCATGCCAAGCACCCCCATTCGACGTATCGCCATTTGTACCGGTGGCGGTGATGCGCCAGGTCTTAACGCGGTGATCCGGGCGGTGGTGATTGCTGCCGTCAACCGGGGCTGGGAGTGCTATGGCATCCGTGATGGCTTTAACGGCATCCTGTTCCCAGAGCGCTATGTTGACGGCGGTGTGTTGCGCCTCACTCGGGAGAGGGTGCACGGCATTGGGCACTTGGGTGGCACCATGCTGGGCACCACCAACAAGGGCAATCCCTTCCATTTTCCAACCCGTATGCCCGACGGCAGCGTGCGCGATCTGGATCGCTCCGATGAAATTCTGAGTACTTTGGCAAGAAAGAAATTGACGCCCTGGTGTCAGTGGGGGCGATGGTTCCCTGACCATTGCCGACGCACTGCACAAAAAGGCTTGCGCGTGGTGGGTGTGCCCAAGACCATTGACAACGACCTGGACAAGACCATGACCACCTTTGGCTTTGATACGGCCGTGTCTTTTGCCACCGATTGCCTGGACCGCCTGCACAGCACGGCCGAGAGCCACCACCGCCTGATGGTGGTAGAGGTGATGGGTCGCTACGCTGGCTGGATTGCCCTGCACAGCGGCATTGCTGGCAATGCCCATGCCATCCTGCTGCCGGAAATTCCATCTGATCTGGACATAGTTGCCAGCCATATTCTGGCGCGTGAGGCTCAGGGGCATCCCTATTCTGTGGTCGTCGTGGCCGAAGGTGCCGCCCCCCGCAATGGCCACACCGAGCTGCTGGCTCCTGCCGAAATCGGCCATGCTGAGCGTCTTGGTGGCATGGGCGAACATGTGGCCAAGGCCCTGCAGGAACGTACCGGAAAAGATGCGCGCGTCGTGGTGTTGGGGCACCTGTTGCGCGGTGGTAGCCCCACCGCCTTTGACCGCCTGGCGGCCTTGCGTTTTGGTGCAGCGGCGGTTCGTGCGCTGGATGAAGGCCTGACTGGCGTCATGGTTGCACTGGCCTTTCAAATGTGAATTACATTCCTCTGGAAGAGGTGGCCGGTCGCATGAAGGCAGTGCCCATGGACAGCGACACGCTGCAAACTGCACGCGATCTGGGCATTTGCCTGGGCGACTGAATTGGGCGCGCATTGCGCATTAACGAATGATCTGGAGAACACCACCATGAACGAACTGTCCCCTGCCGAACTGGCTCTGCGCGAAGCAGCCCGCGAATACCACCGTATGCCCACACGCGGCAAGATTTTCGGTCACCCCGACCAAGGCGTTGTCCAACCAGCGTGACCTGTCGCTGGCGTATTCGCCCGGCGTGGCTTACCCCTGCCTGGACATTCAGGCCAACCCCAGTTTGGCAGCGGATTTCACGTCGCGCGCCAACCTGGTGGGGGTCATCACCAACGGCACAGCCGTGCTGGGCCTGGGCAACATTGGCCCCCTGGCGAGCAAACCGGTGATGGAGGGCAAGGCCTGTCTGTTCAAAAAATTTGCCGGTGTGGATGTGTTCGACATCGAACTGGCCGAGAACGACCCTGACAAGCTGGTGGAAATCATCGCCGCTATGGAGCCCACGCTGGGCGGTATCAACCTCGAAGACATCAAGGCGCCCGAGTGTTTTTACATCGAGAAAAAGCTCAGCGAACGCATGGGCATTCCCGTTTTCCATGATGATCAGCACGGCACGGCGATCATCTCCAGCGCGGCATTGATCAATGGCCTGGAACTGGTGGGCAAGCGCATTGAGGATGTGAAGGTGGCGGTCTCGGGTGCCGGTGCTGCAGCGTTGGCCTGCCTGGGTGTGATGGTGGGGCTGGGTGTGCGCGTAGAAAACGTCTATGCCTGCGACTCCAAGGGCGTGATTTATGAAGGCCGCCCCGGTGGCTATGACGAATCCAAGGCCCGCTTTGCACAAAAGACCAATGCCCGTAGCTTGGCCGACATCGTGCGCGACGCCGATGTGTTCCTGGGCTGTTCCACCGCTGGTGTGCTGACGCAGGACATGGTCAAGACGATGGCCGATAAGCCCATCATTCTGGCGCTGGCCAACCCCGAGCCTGAGATTCGTCCCGAATTGGCCAAGGCCGTGCGCCCGGACTGCATCATCGCTACGGGTCGATCAGACTACCCCAACCAGGTCAACAACGTCCTGTGTTTTCCCTACATCTTCCGCGGCGCACTGGACTGTGGCGCTACCAAGATCACCGAGGCGATGAAGCTGGCCTGCGTGCGCCAGATTGCCGATCTGGCCAAGGCCGACATCAGCGAGGAAGTGGCCAACGCCTACGCCGGCAAGGAGCTGGTGTTTGGTTCCGATTATTTGATTCCCACGCCGTTCGACTCGCGCCTGATTTTGCGCATTGCCCCGGCCGTGGCCCAGGCAGCGGCGGAGTCGGGGTGGCGGCCCGTCCCATCAAAGACATGGACGCCTACCGCCAGCACCTCTCGCGCTTTGTTTACCAGACCGGCATGTTCATGCGCCCGATGTTTGGCGCTGCCAAGGCCGTGCCTGCAACTGCCAAGCGCATCGCTTATGCCGAGGGTGAAGACGAACGCGTGCTGCGTGCTGCGCAAGTGGCGGTGGACGAAGGCCTGGCCTATCCCATCCTGATTGGTCGCCCAGCAGTGATTCAGGCTCGCTTGGCCAAGGCTGGGCTGCGTATCCAGTTGGGGCGCGATGTGGACTGCGTGAACCCGGAGGACGATCCGCGCTTTCGCCAGTACTGGGAGCTGTACCACACGATCATGGGTCGCCATGGCGTGACGCCCGAAGCGGCCAAGGCCGCCGTGCGTCGCTCCAACACCACGATTGCCGCGCTGTCGGTGAAGCTGGGCCATGCCGATGCCATGCTGTGCGGCATGGTTGGACGGTTCGACACCCATCTGCAACATGTGCGTGACATCATCGGTCTCAAAGCCAGTGCGCCCGGCCTGGCCGCCATGAATGCCCTGATGCTGGACCGGTATGCCCTGTTCATCGCTGACACCTATGTCAACGAAGACCCCAACGCCGAGCAACTGGCCAGCATCGCCCTGATGGCTGCGCACCAGGTCAGTCGTTTTGGTATGCCACCCAAGGTGGCGTTTCTGTCGCATTCCAACTTTGGCTCGTCCGATCGCCCCTCGGCGCGCAAGATGCGCCTGGCGCGCGAGCTGTTCGCCCAAATGGCACCCGATATCGAGTGTGATGGCGAAATGCAGGGCGATGCGGCCTTGTCTGAGACGGTGCGCCGCTCGGCCTTGTCCGACACCACGCTGCACGGCGAGGCCAACCTGCTGATCTGCCCCAACCTGGACAGCGCCAACATCCTGTTCAATGTGCTCAAGATGACATCCGCCCATGGCGTCACGGTGGGGCCCATTTTGCTGGGTGCTGCGGCCGCTGCCCACATCATGACGCCCTCGGCAACGGTGCGCCGGGTGGTGAATATGACGGCCTTGGCCGTGGCCAATGGAGCACATTCACGCGGTGAATGAGGGCCCTTGCGAACGATTTACACTTAAGGGGTTTCCCCCTAGTCTTTTTTAAATCTTTGCAAGGGCCCCCCATGAGTGCATTTCAGGACGAAACCGTATTGAGCGTTCACCACTGGACAGACCGTCTGTTCAGTTTCACCACCACGCGGGACCAGTCATTGCGGTTTTCCAACGGACATTTCACGATGATTGGCCTGCGCCAGGAAAACGGCAAACCACTGTTGCGGGCCTACAGCATCGTCAGCGCCAACTACGAAGAGCATCTGGAATTCTTGAGCATCAAGGTGCAGGATGGACCCTTGACTTCGAAGCTGCAGCACATCCAGGTGGGTGACAAGATCGTTGTAGGCCGCAAGCCCACCGGCACGCTGTTGATTGACTACCTGCTGCCTGGCAAGACCTTGTACCTCATCGGCACCGGCACCGGCTTGGCTCCTTTCATGTGCCTCATTCGCGATCCGGCCACTTACGAGAGGTTCGAAAAAGTGGTGCTGTTCCACGGCGTGCGCGAGGTCAATGAACTGGCCTACGCCGAATACATCACGGAAGACCTGCCCAACCATGAATACCTTGGCGAATTCGTCAAAGAGCAGTTGCTGTATTACCCCTGTGTTTCGCGCGAACCTTTCAAGAACCGGGGTCGCGCTACCGACCTGTTGGCCAGCGGCAAGCTGGAGGCGGATCTGGGCTTGCCCAAGCTGGATGCGGCCCGTGACCGCATCATGATTTGCGGCAGCCCGGCGCTGAATAAGGACATGCGCGAACTGCTGGATGCACGCGGCTTTGTCGAGGGCAGCACCACAACGCCTGGCGACTATGTGGTCGAGCGCGCTTTTGTTGAACAATAACCAGCTGCATGACACACCATTACGACCTGTACGCCATCGGCAATGCCCTGGTAGATTCTGAATACGAGGTGAGCGACGCGCAGTTGCAGGCCATGGGCGTGGAAAAGCGCCACATGACGCTGATCGACGCGCCCCGCCGAACGGACCTGCTGGCCCATGTTCAGGGACTGCACGCGCGGCGCACCGGCGGTGGTTCGGCCGGCAACACCGTGGTGGCGCTGGCCCAGTTGGGTGGAAGTGCTTTTTATTCCTGCCGTGTGGCCGATGACGAGTTGGGTGCCTTCTACCGTGAAGACCTGATGGCCAACGGTGTGGCCACCAACCTGACCCACACCCAGCCGCCCCAGGGACAAACCGGTAGCTGCATGGTGATGGTTACCCCCGATGCTGAGCGCAGCATGAGTACCTTTCTGGGTGCCACCGCCGACCTTGACCACACCGCACTGCATCCGCACGATATAGCGCGCTCCAAAATCTATTACATGGAAGGCTACCTGGCCGCTTCACCCACCGGGCTCGATGCCGCGCTGCAAGGGCGTGCCATGGCCAAGGACGCGGGCGTGGCGTTGGCCACCACCCTGAGCGACATGAGCATGATCAACTTCTGCCGTGCTGGCCTGGATGCCATGGTGGGTAACGGTCTGGATTTTCTCTTTTGCAATGAAGAAGAGTCACAGGTCTGGTGTGGTACGCAAGATCTGGACGCCATTTGCCGCCAGATGGGCCAGTTGGCGCGCACCGTGTGCCTGACCCGCAGCGCCAAGGGCTGCCTGGTGCTGGAAAACGGCCAACGCACCGAAGTGCCATCCGCCCCCGTGAAAGCGCTGGACACCAATGGTGCGGGCGACATGTTTGCCGGTGCCTTTTTGTATGCAGTGACCCACGGACACAGCCATGCGCAGGCCGCCTGGCTGGCTAACCATGCGGCGGGCCGCGTGGTGAGTCAGTATGGCAATCGCTTGGACAAGCAGGTTGTAGCCGACATCAAGGCCGGCTTCCTGCAGCACACGCGTTAAGAAACACGGCAGGTCAGGAGCCAACTCCGGACTAAATATCGCTGCGACTTTTGCGTTGCTCCAACCGGTACGCCGGCAGGCCCGCCAGCATGCGTTTGCCATAGCTCTGCAGTAGCAAACGTTTGTCGTAGCAAATCACGGCGGCGTGGTCGTCTTCGGTGCGGATGGCGCGGCCGGTCCATTGCAGCAGCTTGATACCGGTGGCCGGAATCACCAGCTCGTTGAATGGGTCGCGCCCCACTGTGCGCAGCCATTCGGCACGGGCTTCGTCCACTGGGTCGGATGGCGGCGCAAAGGGCAGCTTGGTGATGAACACCGTGTTGCACAGCGTGCCGGGCAAATCCAGCCCTTCGCCAAACGACTGCATGCCAAAGATGACGGAAGGAAAGCCGGCCTCGACCCGCGCCATGTGCGAGGCCAGCAGGCGTGTGCGCGATTGCGTGCCTTGCACCAGCACCACCTCCATCAGCTTGGCCGGTAGCGTCTCGGTGGCGGTGCGCATCTGGGCGCGTGAGGTGAACAGCACCAAGGCGCCATGCTCCACTTGGGCCAGGTCTTGCATCAGCTCGGCCACCATCTCCCGGGTGTAGGCCTCGGCCTGCTTGGGGTCGGCGCGGGTGTGCACCACGGTCAGCGTGCCCTGCTTGGCGTAGTCAAAGGGGCTGGCCACTTCCAGCGCGGTGACATTGGGGTTGTTGTAAAGCCCCGCCTCGTGCAAAAAGTAGTCGAAACTGCCGCAGCTGGTGAGTGACGCCGATGTCACCACCGCCGCCCGCACCTGGCTCCACAAAAACTGGCGCAGCAAGTCGCCGGGCACGATGGGGCAGGCGTGTGCCGTCATGGTCAGGTAGCCGTGCTCGCTTTGGGCCTGCAGCCATTTGGCCAGCGGTTGCTCGCCGTGTTCCAGTAACAGTGCGGCGGTGGATACCAGGCTCCCCAACCGGGGCGCCAGACTACCCAGTTTGGCGTAGAGCTGGGCGCACAGCACAGCCTGCGAGGGGTCTTCCTTGGCAACCGCCTTGACCTCCAGGCCCAGCGCCTCCAGCGCTTTGGACAGGCCCGTGGCTTGCGCCAAAATCTGTGTGAGGGGTTCCACCAACGCCTCGGGCAGAACGCCATGGGCAAAGCGCAGGGTGCCGTCTTGTCCTGCGCCATCGGCATTGCGGCCGGTATGCTCCCACATCATCTCCATGGCCATGCGGGCCAGCTGGGTGAGCACGCCTTTGAGCTGGCTGGTGATGGTGGTCACATCTTCACCCACTTGCAGTTGCAGGGTGCTGGCCACCTCTTGCAGAATCTTGGGGCACTTGTCCATCCAGCGCAGGTTGGACAGGTCCATGCTGCTGGAAAACTGATCCAGCGCCACGGCGGGCAGGTGGTGGCCCTCGTCAAAGATCACCAGGCAGTTGTCCAGCTCGGGCAGGGTCTTCATGCCCAGGCTGGCCAGCACCAGGTCGTGGTTGGCCACGATCACGTTGGCTTCGCCCAGGCGGGTGCGCGCCTCGTAGTAGCTGCATTCGCGAAAGCGCGGGCAGTGGCGCACCGTGCAGGTGTGGCGCTCGGCCGCTACCGTGGACCAGTCGCGCGGGTCGGGCGCCTCAGGCAAGCTGTCGCGATCACCATCCCATTGCTGGGTGGCCAGCAGGGTGGCCATGGTTTCGTACAACTGAATGCGGCGCTCTTCAGCCTCTTCCTGCGACAGGGTTTTTGCAAAGGGGGACGGTTTGGGGGCGTCGTTTTCAGCGTCAAACAGGTCGTCGGGGCTACCGCCGCTGCCTACCAGGCGCTCCAGCTTCAGCTTGCACACATAGCGCCCACGGCCCTTGGCCAGGGCAAATACAAAGGGCTTGTCCATGGTTTGGGCTAGCGCCGGCAGGTCTTTACCCATGAGCTGCTCTTGCAGCGCTACCGTGGCAGTGGAGATCAGCACCCGGGTTTTGCGTTCCAACGCCAGCGCGATAGCCGTGGACGAATACGCGGCCGATTTGCCCACGCCGGTGCCGGCTTGGATGACGGCGATGGCTTTGGTGGGCGTGGAGTGCTCACCCAGGTCGCCTTGGGCCAGGGTGGTGGCAACGCAGGCGGCCATGTCATGCTGGCCTGCGCGGGGGCGAAAGCCAGGGGTGGAGCCCACCACTTTTTCAAAAACGGCCAGCGACAGGTCGGCCAATGCATCAGAGCTCAAAAGCAAGGTTCCAGATAGGGGCGGGCGATAATGGGTGGCCGTTGCCGGTTCATGCGGCAGCAGCCTGTGCCAACTTCGGGGTATTTTGACCTATGCCGATTGCGCCCGTTTTTTTATCTAATCCGGAGTTCTCTGTATGACCACCGTTTGCGCCACCGCGTGTGCCGATTCGCGCCGAACTTTTTTGAAAAATTCGGCTGTAGCCCTCGTCGGAACTACGTTTCCCGCTATTAATTTTGCACAGTCTACGGCGCAATCCCCGCGCCGCTTCAACCCCGAGCCTGGCACCTGGCGCACGTTTGAAGTCACCACCCGGGTCGATATTCAGAAAGCCAAGGGCGCCACTCGCCTGTGGGTGCCCATTCCGTCGGTTAACACGGACTGGCAGGAGTCCCTTGTCAGCAGTTACGCCAGCAACGGCACCACCCGCCTTGAAGACGATGGCCACTACGGTGCACGCATGCTCTGTGTGGAATTTGCCGCCAACCAGGCCGCGCCCTATGTGGAGCTGACCAGCCAAGTGCGCACCCAGAACCGTGCCCAAAACTGGGCCCACAAGATCGCCACCCAGCAAGACCCGGCCACGCTGAAATTCTGGACGCAGCCGACCGAATTGCTGCCCACCGACGGCCTTGTGCGCAAGACCGCGCTGGTTGCAACCCGTGGCGCGCACACCGATGTGGAAAAGGTCAAGAAGATTTACGACTGGATCGTGGTCAACACCTTTCGCGAACCCAAGGTGCGCGGCTGTGGCGCGGGCGACATTGCCACCATGCTGGAAACTGGCAACCTGGGCGGCAAGTGCGCCGATTTAAACGCGCTGTTTGTGGGCCTGTGCCGCGCGGTGGGTGTACCCGCACGCGACGTGTATGGCTTGCGTGTGGCCCCCAGCGCCTTTGGCTACCGTGAGCTGGGTGGCAACCCAGCCAGCCTCAAGGGTGCCCAGCATTGCCGCAGTGAAGTCTATCTGGCCGGTTATGGCTGGGTGGCCATGGATCCGGCCGACGTAGCCAAGGTCATGCGCCAGGAGACGTCTGAATGGATTAAATCCGCTCAAAACCCATTGGTTGCACCCGTAAACCAGCACCTTTTTGGCGGCTGGGAAGGTAACTGGATTGGCTACAACATGGCGCACGACGTGTCTTTGCCGCATGCCAAGGGCCCCCGGCTGGGCTTTTTTATGTACCCCGTAGCTGAAGATTCCGAGGGTCGATTCGACTCCCACGAGCCAGACAGCTTCAAATACCAGATCACGGCGCAGGAATTAAAGGTTTGAACCTAGTTTCATTGGGGACTTTCCCCTAGGTGGTTTGGACCCCTGCTGCGGTATTCTTCGACTTCTACACAAGAAGGAGATCTGCGGTGGCCAAACCCAAACTGATACTGGATTACATCTACGACAACGAAGCCAAGCAGGCGGACAAGGTCTACATGACCCAGCCCGTGGGAGGCGGGCAGGTCGTCGATTACACCTGGCGCCAGACAGTAGATCAGGCGCGCCGCATGGCCGCCCACATCAAGGCCATGAAACTGGAGCCGGGTGCACGTGTTGCCGTGCTGTCCAAGAATTGTGCCCACTTTGTCATCGCCGAGCTGGCCATCTGGATGGCCGACTGCACCACCGTGGCCATCTTTCCCACCGAGACCGCAGAGACTATCAGCTACGTGCTGGAACATAGCGGTGCCAGCCTGCTGTTTGTTGGCAAGCTCGATATCTGGCCGGCGCAAAAGCCAGGTGTACCAAGCGACTTGCCTTGCATTGCCTTCCCATTGGCCCCCAAAACCAGCTACGACAGCTGGGACGCTATTGTTGAGAAAACCAAGCCGCTCACCGGTCGCGTGGGTCGTGCTGGCACCGATATTGCCGTCCTGCTTTACACCTCGGGCTCCACCGGCACGCCCAAGGGCGTTATGCACAGCTTTGAGCGTGTGACCAAAGTCGGAGAGGGGATGCTGCAGGAGTTGAAGACCTACATTGGTGCCGACACCGAGATTCGTGCGTTGTCGTACCTGCCGTTGGCGCACGTATTTGAGCGTGCGTGGCTGGAGTTCAGCACGATGATCAGCGGCAATGCCCATTTGTATTTCGCCGATTCGCTGGACACCTTCCTGGCGGATCTGAACCGGGCACGGCCCAATGTGTTTATTTCGGTGCCCCGTTTGTGGCTCAAGTTTCAGCAAGGTGTCTTTACCAAGATGCCGCCCAAGAAGCTTGACCGCCTGCTCAGCATTCCCATTCTTGGCAAGATCGTTGGCCGCAAGGTTCTCAAGGGTCTGGGCCTGGATCAGGTCCTGCTGGCTGGCAGTGGCTCAGCACCCATTCCGGGCGAATTGATTTCCTGGTATCGCCGTCTGGGGCTTAACCTGATGGAAGGTTACGGCATGTCGGAAGACATGGCCTATTCCCATATGTCCACACCCAAAGTCAATGCGCCGGGCGCAGTGGGTGCCCCGCTGCCTGGCGTTCAGGTGCGCATCAGCAAAGAGGGCGAGATCCTCATCAAATCGCCCGGACAGCTGGTGGGCTACTACAAACGCCCCGACCTGGATGCCGAATCGTTTACCGAGGACGGCTTTTTCCGCACCGGTGACCGTGGTGAGCGCCGTGCGGACGGCCTGCTCAAGATCACCGGGCGGGTCAAGGAAATCTTCAAGACCTCCAAGGGCGAATACGTGTCGCCCGCGCCGATTGAGAACAAGCTCAATGCCCACCCCATGATTGAGGCTTGCATGGTCTCTGGTGCGGGGCATTCCGCTGCGTACGGCTTGGTGGTGCTCAACGAAGAGCTGCGGCCCAAGCAGAAAGACCCCGCTGTGCGTGCCCAGGTCGAGGCCGCGATGACCGAACTGCTGGCTGACGTCAACGCCACGTTGCCGAGCCACGAGAAGCTGCAGATGTTGGTTATCGCCCGCGAACCCTGGTCCATCGAAAACGGCTGTCTCACGCCCACCATGAAGATCAAGCGCAGCCGCATCGAAAGCGATGTGGATACCAAGGTCGAAACCTGGTACTCCGGCAAGGGCAAGGTGCAGTGGGCTTGATAGCCCATTTCACGGGGGCTGGACGCTCGTTTCTGTTGAAACTGCGGCTAGTCCCCCAGTTTTTGGCGCCTTGAAACTGGCGCGGTTCGCCCGTCCAGCTGGACACCCCAGGTGGTGGCGAGCCTGGTTGACAAGTTGTCGTCAGGTATTACCCGGTTTTTCGCAAACGACGGTGAAAAGTTCAACAATCCGACCCTCTACAGAAGGTTGTCGCTGGGTGTGAAAAATAACCCGTGCTTCGGTAAAACCTAAAAGCCCCAGTGCGGAGACAAAAAATTGCGGTGTGAAATGCCACCAGGTGTCCACCTGATCAACACCGCGATGCGGCAGAAATGCGCAGGCAGCCTGTTCTCCCAGTGACGCGTTGTAGACCTCGGTCACGATGATGGTTTTACGGGTTCGTGCAGCGACGCTTTCGAGCAGGTCAAATGGTCGCCTGCAATGCAGCAGCACAGCTGCCAGCAGACCAATGTCAAAGTTTCCTATGGTGTCTGTCATTTGGTACGGATCCACCTCAATCATGCGAACTGACGACTTCAATTCGGCGTGGGCGTACCAGAACGAGTTGCGCACACGTTCGATCTGTCTGGAAAACCCGTTGCGCCAGGCAACGAGGTCAATGCCTTGCGACGGCACCACATCCCAGAGATGCGACATCGGCGGTTCTAAAGCGGTTACCTGTGCGCCGGCACTTTCCATGCAGAATGATAGGAATCCGCTGGCGGGCCCGATCTCTAGTACTGAGCGCCCGGAAAAATTGACGTGGCCCAGGTAAGGCTCCCAGTTGTCACGTAGGTCCCAATGTCCGATTACGTCACGCCCACCCAGTGTGAACGAATGGTAAAAATCACAGTCTTCCAGTTTGACGTCGCGTGGCGGAATATGCATGGCAGATTGTGTCGGTGGATGATCGATGCAGCGAAGCCGGAATCTTACAATGCTCCATCAACAACAGGATGCACGGGTTGTCCGCCGGAATGCTGCAGAATCAGTAGCGTATCGTCGCCATTTCACGGGGGCAGGAAGGTAGTTTCTAAGGAGACTTCGGCCAGCCCCCGCAGTTTTTTGGCGCTTTCAAACTGGCGTGGCTCACCCGTCAACGGGTCGGTAAATGCAATGGACTTTGCCAGCAGTTGCAAGGGCTGGCTGTAGTCGGCACTGCCTTCGGGTGTGAGCGTGGGGTAGATGCCGTCGCCCACAATGGGCAGGCCCAGTGCCGCCATGTGCACCCGCAGCTGGTGGCGCTGCCCGGTTACGGGTTTGAGTGCGTAACGGGCCAGTGCGCCCTGCACCTCGATTGGGGTGATGTGGGTCAGGGCGTTGGGTGTGCCATCCACTTCGGTCTGTTGCATGAAGTGCGCTGCGGGCTCGATGCGGCTTTGGCGGGTGACGGGCCAGGGCAGGTCCGGGTTCCAGGGGGCAATGCATTCGTAGGTTTTGTCCACTTGCCGTGAGCGAAACAGGTTTTGGTAGGCCGCACGGCTGGCCACCTGTTTGGAGAACAGCACCAGCCCGGCGGTATCGCGGTCGATGCGGTGGATGGGCGACAGGGCGTCCAGCCCCAGCGCATTTTTCAGCCGGATCAGCACGGTTTCCTGTAGATACTTGCCGGACGGCATCACTGGCAGAAAGTGCGGTTTGTCCACCACCATGAGGTGCGCGTCCTGCCACAGCACCACGGCTTCAAAGGGAATGGGTGGCTCACTGGGTACGGCGCGATAGTAGTATAGGCGCCGACCGGCTTCAAACGCGGTATCGGACGTTATCACCTGGCTGTGGTCGTCCACCACGTCACCGTCGTTCAGGCGTTGCGCCCAGGTGGCGGCAGGCACGCCGGGAAAGCGCTGCACCAGATAGTCCAGCATGGTGGCCCAGGGGCCAGGCGCCAAGACCACACAACTGGCACCCACGCCGTTGCGCGCAGGCGGTGGGTTGGGGCGGTACAGGCTCATGCAGCGCTGCAGGTGAAGCTAGATGCGTTCAAACACCACATCCCACACGCCGTGGCCCAGTTTGATGCCCCGGTTTTCAAACTTGGTTAGCGGGCGGTAATGCGGTTTGGGTGCGTAGCCGGCCAGCTCGGGGTTGGTGACCAAAGCCCGGTTCTTGAGCAGCGGTTCGGCGCTGAGCACTTCCAGAATCTGCTGGGCATAGGGCTCCCAGTCGGTGGCGCAGTGCAGGTAGCCGCCCACTTTGAGCCGACGCGCCAGCTTGGCCACCAAGGGAGACTGGATCAGGCGGCGCTTGTTGTGCTTGGTTTTGTGCCAGGGGTCGGGAAAGAAGATGTGCACCCCATCCAGGCTTTGCAGCGGCAGCATGTGGTCAATCACCTCCACCGCGTCGTGGGCGCAGATGCGGATGTTGGTCAGGTTTTGCTCGCCAATGCGCTTGAGCAGCGCGCCCACGCCGGGCTCGTGCACCTCGCAGCACAGGAAGCGGGTGTCTGGCAGCACGCCCGCAATGTGTGCCGTGGCCTCGCCCATGCCAAAGCCGATTTCAAGCACGATGGGGGAATTGTTTAAGGAATTCTGGCCACTAGCCCTCGTGGAATCTACGTATAGCGCTTCGAAATCAATAGCGTTTTGCTGGTAAGGAAGTAAAAACTTGGGTCCCAATTCTTCAAACGCCTTGGCCTGACCGGTAGTGGTGCGCCCGGCCCGCTTCACAAAGCTCTTGATGGTGCGCATGAAGGGCTTGACAGGTGCATCCACTGCGTCGGAAGGGTCGGATGCGTCAGGTGCTGCGGTGGGTGTGGGCTGGTCGGTCATGTGAAGTCTTTCGGGGCCATGGCGCTTGGCCGATGGCAAGGCCTGCATTGTAGGCAGGCGGGCTTGGCCGTAACTGAGGTCCATTTAACGCCCAAGGCCGGGCCACTAACTGTTATGTTCCGTCTTGTTGTCGCCGCATCATCAGCGTTGCCGTTCATCACCAACCAGGGGAAATCCAAATGAATGACAGTTCCAGCGCAGCCGATGGGGCCTTCGACGAAGCCGCCATGACCACATGGATACGCGAGATGACGGCCTGGGGTCCGCGGCGTGCCGGATCGCAAGCGGGGCACCATTGCGAAGATTACCTGGTGAGCAAGCTGCAATCCTTTGGCATTACGGATGTGCGCAAGGAAGCCATCCCGGTCGAGGTGTACGAGGTCAACCGTTTTTCACTCGAAGTGAATAACGGTGGCGGATACCGGGAAATCGAAGGCCAGTGGATTCCGCATTGCGCATTTACCCCGGAGGCCGGGCTGACCGCTGCGCTGGTCTATGCCGACCCTGGCAAGCTGTTCCAGGGGGGTGACTGGAAAGGCAAGATTGTGGTGACGGATATCAGTTTTCCGGATCTCGACCTCAAGTTGCTGCAAAAGTTTTCACTGGGTGCATACGATCCCCACGACACGATCATGCGGGTCAATCACCCCGCGACCTGGGTCCGCATGGGATGGCATTTCTACAAAATGGCGCGCGAGAAAGGCGCGGTGGGCTTTATCGGAATACTCAAAGACCAACCGGGGGGATCGTGCAAGATGTACGCACCGTATGGATTCAAGGAAAAGAACATTCTGGACAAGCCCTTGCCGGGATGCTGGGTGAGCCGCAAGGACAGGCTTGACCTGATCGAGATGGCGCGTTCTGGAGCCGCGACCGCCAAACTGACGCTGTGCGGAACCCGCAAGCCCGGTGTTACCCACAATATTGTGGGCGAAATTCGTGGCAATGCCGCAGGCGCTGGCGAGGAAGTGATGGTCATGCACAGTCACCACGATTCACCCTTTGTCTCACCGGTCGAAGACGCGTCCGGGTGCGCCGTGGTGCTGGCCGTGGCAAAGCATTTTGCGGCCAGCAAGGAGTTGAAAAGAAACCTGACCATCCTGCTCACTGCAGGCCACTTCTATGGCTCCATCGGCACCCGGACATTCATTCGGGACCACAAGGACGATGTGGTACCCCGCGTGGTTCTGGAAATGACCGTGGAACATGTAGCGAAAGAAGCCGTGGAAGACAGCGCGGGCAACCTGGTTGAGAGCGGTTTGCCCGAGGGAACCGGCGTATTTGCCCCCTTCAATGGCGATATGGTGCGCAGCATTCTGAAGAATCTGGAAGAGAACGATGTGCACCGCGTATTCATCCTGCCTGCGGAAGGCCCGCTGGGTGATTTCCCGCCAACCGACGGCGGTGATTGGTATGAGGCCGGTGTGCCGCTGATCAACATGATCAGCAATCCGGTGTACCTGCTCAATGCAGAAGATGACTACTCTTGGGTGATGGGCGAGCGTCTGCCCAAAGTGGCCTCCTGCTTCATCGGCATCATCCGGGACGCCGACAAGATGGACCGCGAATCCATAGCCAGGGTCGAGTTCAAGGCCATGAAAGCAAAAATGAAACTGGTCAAGTTACTGGCAAGAGCCAAGACCACGCGTTTCGGCACCCGTCCGGTGTATTGAGCCAAATCGCGGTGTGGGCGCGAACACTGCTGCGCTAGCCACCCACCGGCAAAATGCCCGCCGCCTTGACCTCTTTGAGCGAAAAACTGGTCGCGATTTCTTTCACGCCGGGCAGGCTGCGGATCTTGTTGCGCACCAGTGCCGAAAAACTTTCCAAATCCACCTCGACGGCTTCGATCAAAAAGTCGTAATTGCCGGACAGGTTGTGGCAAGACACCACCTGGGGCAGGGCGACGACCTCGCGCTCAAAGGCCGCTGTTACCTCTGGCGTGTGGTTTTGCATTTGCAGGTGGATAAAGCCTGTGACGCCGTAGCCCAAATGTTTGCGGCTCAAACTGGCGTGGTAGCCCTGTATGACGCCAGACTCTTCCAACTGCCGCACCCGTCGCCAGCATGGCGATTGCGAGAGTGATACCTGCTCGGCCAACTCGGCCATGGTCTGGCGGGCGTCGCGTTGCAGGGCCAGCAAAATGGCCTGGTCAATGGAGTCAAATGGTTTCATGGGTGAATTTTGCCGACAAATTCAATAATTGGGGTTAATTTAATCATTTGTTGTCGATTGAAGCCGCAATTTTGTGAAAATATTCTGACACATGTGGACAAAAATTGTTCTACATAACACCAGTAGGAGACAACGCCATGAAAGCCAACGACTTGCCACTCGATTCCATTCCCGCAGCAGCCAAGCACAAGGCTGGCGGTTTTGCCACACGAGCCATCCACTGGGGTTACAACCCGGCTGATCACCAAGGCGCACTGGTGCCTCCCACCTACGCCACGTCCACCTTTGCCTTTCCCGATGTGGCCTATGGCGCGCGCTGCTTTGCCGGTACCGAGCCGGGCTACTTCTACACCCGCGTCGCCAACCCCACTCTGGCCTTGCTGGAAGCCCGCCTGACCAGTCTGGAGCAAGGCGCCGGTGCGGTGGTATTTGGTTCTGGCATGGGTGCCATAACCGCCACGCTGTGGTCCATGCTGGAGCAGGGCGACGAGGTGCTGGCCGACATGACGCTCTATGGCTGCACCTATGCTTTCATGAACCACGGCCTGACCCGCTTTGGCGTGACCGTGCGCCATGTGGACATGACCGACCCCGCGCAGGTGCAGGCTGCCATGGGCCCGAAGACCAAGGTGGTGTACTGCGAAACCCCGGCCAACCCCAATATGCGCCTGGTAGACATTGCCGCCGTGGCCCAAATCGCCCACGCGGGTGGTGCCAAGCTGATTGTGGACAACACCTACTGCACACCCTATCTGCAGCAGCCGCTGCTGTTGGGTGCTGATGTGTCCGTGCATTCCATGACCAAATACCTGGGCGGCCACGGTGATCTGACTGCGGGTGCGGCCATCTTTGCCGATGCCGAGTTGGCGCAGCACGTGCGCCTGGTTGGCCTCAAGGACATGACCGGTGCCGTCATGTCCGCGCCCGACGCGCAACTGGTGATGCGTGGCCTCAAAACCCTGGCCCTGCGCATGGACCGCCATTGCCAAAGTGCCCAGGCCGTGGCCGAACTTCTGCAGGCCCACGCTGCCACCGCTACGGTGCATTTCCCCGGCTTGAAAAGCTTTGCCCAGCACGATCTGGCCAAACGCCAGATGCGCCAGTTTGGCGGCATGATTGCGTTCGAACTCAAAGGCGGCATGGAGGCCGGCATACGCTTTATGGACGCACTGCAACTGGTAACCCGTGCTGTGAGCCTGGGCGACGCCGAGTCGCTGGCACAACACCCCGCCAGCATGACGCACTCCTGCTACACGCCCGAAGAGCGCGCTGCCCATGGCATCAGCGAAGGGCTGGTGCGCTTGTCGGTGGGCCTGGAAGACATTGAGGACGTGCTGGCGGACATCACCCAGGCGCTGGACATTGCATTGGCGGTATAAACCGCTCCATGAACTCTACGCACCTCTCCACGCCCGCTGGCGATCCCGACCCCACAGAAACCACCGAATGGACGGACGCCTTTGCCGCCCTGGTGGCTGCGCAAGGCCCCGAGCGCGCCCGCTTTGTGCTGGACCAACTGGTGCGTGCGGCCAACACGGCACACATCGGCTGGTCGCCCGAACTGGCCACGCCCTATGTCAACAGCATTGCGGTGGACCAACAGGGCAGCTTCCCCGGTGATTTGGCCATTGAAGAAAAGCTGGCATCCCTGATGCGCTGGAACGCGCTGGCTATGGTGGCCCGTGCCAACAGCGCCTATGGTGAGCTGGGCGGCCATATTGCCAGCTATGCCAGCGCGACCGATTTGTTTGAGGTGGGGTTCAACCATTTCTTTAAAGGATCACGCGGTGGTGACTTGGTGTTCTTCCAGCCGCACAGTGCACCCGGTGTGTACGCCAGAGCGTTTTTGGAAGGGCGCTTGAATGAGGCTGACTTGGCCCACTACCGCCAAGAGATTACGGCCCCCGCGCAGGGCGCTCGTGGCCTCTCCAGCTACCCCCACCCCTGGTTGATGCCGGACTTCTGGCAGTTCCCCACCGGCTCCATGGGCATTGGCCCGATCAGCTCGATCTACCACGCGCGCTTCATGCGCTACTTGTCCCACCGCCAACTGCAAGACTGCTCCGGGCGAAAAGTGTGGGGCGTGTTTGGCGATGGCGAGATGGACGAGCCCGAGAGCATGAGCGCGCTGACGCTGGCCAGCCGCGAAAAGCTGGACAACCTGGTCTGGGTCGTCAACTGCAACCTGCAGCGCCTGGACGGCCCGGTGCGCGGCAATGGCCGCATCATCGACGAGCTGGAAAAGCTCTTCCGTGGCGCAGGCTGGAACGTCATCAAGCTGGTCTGGGGCAGCGATTGGGATGGCCTGTTTGCACGCGACACCACCGGTGCGCTGGTCAAGGCCTTTGCCAACACGGTGGACGGCCAGATGCAGACCTTTGCTGCCAAGGATGGGCGCTTCAACCGTGATAGCTTTTTTGGCCAGAACGAAGAACTGAAGAAGCTGGCGCAGGGCATGACGGACGAACAAATCGATCGCCTTAAACGCGGCGGCCACGACATCGTCAAGATCCACGCCGCCTATGCCGCCGCTGCGCAGCACCAAGGCCAGCCCACCGTCATCCTGGCCCACACCAAAAAGGGTTATGGCATGGGCCATGCCGGGCAGGGCAAGATGACCACGCACAGCCAGAAGAAGCTCGACGAGGCGGCGCTGATCGAGTTTCGCAACCGCTTCAACCTGCCGCTCACCGACGCGCAAGCCGCCAACCTTGAATTCTTCAAGCCAGCGCAAGATAGTGCTGAGATGCGCTACCTGATTGAGCGTCGCACACAGCTGGGCGGCTACCTGCCGCGCCGCCAGACCGAGGCCGACGTGGTGCCGGTGCCCGCGCTGGCCAGCTATGCAACGTTTGCTACTGCAGCGGCGGGCAAAGAAATGTCCACCACCATGGCCTTTGTGCGCATGCTCGGCAACCTGTTGAAGGACAAAGAACTTGGCCCGCGCATCGTCCCCATCGTGGCCGACGAGGCGCGCACCTTTGGCATGGCCAACTTGTTCAAGCAGGTCGGTATCTACTCCAGTGTCGGCCAGCGCTACGAGCCTGAAGACATTGGCTCGGTGCTGAGCTACCGCGAAGCCATGGACGGCCAGATATTAGAAGAGGGCATCTCCGAGGCGGGCGCTATCGCCAGCTGGACGGCAGCCGCCACCAGCTACAGCGTGCACGGCTTGGCCATGCTGCCGTTCTATATCTACTACTCCATGTTCGGTTTCCAGCGTGTGGGCGATGCCATCTGGGCCGCCGCCGACCAGCGCTCGCGCGGCTTCCTGCTGGGTGCCACGTCTGGCCGCACCACGCTGGGCGGTGAGGGCTTGCAACACCAGGACGGCACCAGCCACCTGGTGGCGTCCACCATCCCTAACTGCAAGGCCTACGACCCGGCATTTGCGGGAGAGATGGCCGTCATCGTGGACCACGGCATGCGCGAGATGCTGGTGGAGCAAAAAGACGTTTTCTACTACGTCACGCTGATGAACGAGAACTACGCCCAGCCGGATCTGCCAGCCGGCGTAGAGGCTGATGTGGTGAAGGGTTGCTATAAGTTTGCTAGCTATATATGTATATCCGACGAGGGCTACAGCCTGAATTCTCTTAAGGAAATCACGCTGATGGGCTCTGGTGCCATTTTGACTGAGGTGGTCAAGGCTGCGCAGTTGCTGGTGGCGCAAGGCGTCAACGTGACGGTGTACAGCGTCACCAGTTGGAGTGAACTGGCCCGCGATGGCCGTGCCTGCCAGCATCGCCAAATGGCCGGTGACGCATCTGCGCCCATGCCGTTCATCGCGCAGCAATTGCAAGCCAGCAGCGGCCCCATCATTGCCGCCACCGACTATGTGTGCGCCGTGCCGGAAAGCGTGCGCGCGTTCCTGCCCGCTGACCGTAGCTACCTGACCCTGGGTACCGACGGCTTTGGCCGCAGTGATACGCGGGCGGCGTTGCGGGGGTACTTTGGGGTGGATGCGGCCAGCATTGTGCGTGCAGCCTTGGAGCAGCTGGCCTGAGCGACTAGTTGGCGCGCCACGCCAATCGCCCGCATCTACCAGGTGTTCCCGGTCCAGTGCCCGGTTTGCGGGCCAGATGAGCATCATCGCGTTCATCACATTCAGTGCTGACATCCACAAGATGCTGGATCACATCGGAGTCGAACCGGAAGCTCCGCGCATTCCGCAAGCAAGTCGGCCATCGTTGTGGGATGACTTCTCTGCGCAGGAGTTGGAGAAGGCTATGTCCATCGGCAGCCCAGAGCCTAGTTTGCGATGACAGGGCGCAAATTCTGGCGGATTCAGACTGTCATATTAGGGAAAACCCGCATTTTCCTAATGGTTTGGGTTGTGATACTTGGCTTCATGAGGTTGAAACGCATATCCGTGTCTAAAGTGAAAGCCAGTTTATAGATCTAATAGTTGAAATGGAAGATCTAGCTTATGAAATCCTTTTCTAATTACTCCATGGTCTGCGCAATCGCTTTGATGTTTACAAGTGTCGGATACGCACAATCAGTAATGAAACGGAGTGGGGTTTCGGCGGATGTGGGAACTTCAAAAATTGGTGGAGCAATGACCACATTAGCTCCAAATGTTACGAATGCTCAGTCAGTCATTTATACATGTCCAAACTCGGTTTCTCTTACAGCAGATCAAGAGGTTGTAAATGGATTTAAGGCTCCAGACGGTGGAAAGTTCACCATTAATTTCGCAACAGCCCAAGTGAATGTCAATGGATCAACTACCGAACTGATGTGTGGCTATCTTCTCAATAATGGGTATCTACCATGGAAAGCATATCCACCAAAAGAACGTTCAAACTGCACTGTAAGTGGCAAGGTTTTTACCTGTAGATCGTCAAACGGATAGTGGAGATGTGGGTGGGGAACAGTCGTAGTTGCCGGGGCTCGCGTTAGAGGCCTTGCAGATCACGATAGGCCTGTAATTGCAAGGCGCGCGTCTTGATAATTTCAAGACGATCCGCTGCGCGCATCGGGATATACATCGTGCCGTCCTTGGTTTTGTACATCTCATCGATTAGCTTGAACTCGGCGTCTCGATACAAAATCCATTGCCTCTGCGCTTCACGAAGGGCCTGTTGCTCGCTCGGTGCAAGCGACGAAATCAAATTGGCGTAGACGCTGTTTAGCTCCTTATCCCATCGAGAGATCGCGCCATTGGTGCAGTTCGTCATTCCAGAGGTGGTCGAGTCTTTGGCTATGCATTTGCTTTGATACTGGTCGATGGGATGATCAGCCGCATGGCATGCTTGTATGGCCATGAAAAACAGTGCTGCGACGAGGAGAGCTTTCGATTTCATGACTTGGCTCCAAAATTGTGACGGCTAAGGTTTGAACTGCCAGGTTAAGTCTAGTCGGGATGCGTTCTCGGCACAGATGAACCGTCAGGCCAGCGCGCAGGGCGAAACTACTAGCGATCTATAGCCAGCACGAGCATCCCGAAAAGGCAGATGCCTCCCCACGCCAGCCGCCTAATGTACGACGGCGCACGCGCTTGCACGCACACGGAGGCCTGAGCTACCGCGAAGCCTTGGGCATCCTCCGACCAACGGTTGTGCGGCTTCCTGCTAGGCGCCACATCTGGGCGCACCACGCTGGGCAGTGAAGGACGCTTTCTACTACGTCACGCTGATGAAAGAGAACTACGCCCAGCCGGATTTGCCAGTTGACCGTAGCTATCTGACCCTGGGTGCCGATAGCTGTGGCTGCAGCGATATGCAGGCGGCGTTGCGGAGGGCAGATGCGCATCATCGCGTTCATCACCTTCAGTGCCGACATCCAAAGATACTGGATCACATCGGAGTCGAGACGCAAGCTCCCCGCATCGCCCCGGCACGCGGGCCACCGCTGTGGGAGTGGGTGGGGAGGTGTTGGCTTCGGCAGCTCGGCGCCCCCCCCCGTGGTTTGCGACGACGGGGCGCTGATTCTTGGGGATTCAGACCATCGCCTGGCCGAGCAAAGACGCGCTGCGGACCTGGAGTCAGGCAGCCTTCTGGGTGTGTTTGACGCGCGCGTGTGCCAACCACAAAAAGAACACACCCAAAACGACACACACGCCAATCCATGCAACATGCACGCGCAAGGCGGTGGGAATGCTGGCAAAAAAGAAGATGGCGCAGCCGCGAAAGTTGCGCCTTTGCGTGGCCAGCACGTCGTCGGCCGAAACGCTGTCCACCAAGAGGCGCCTTCGCACGGCCAATGCGAACAACAAGGCCTGCAGAAGCACGATCATGCCCGTCAAGGGAACGTAGACCAACAGGGCGCCAAGGTTCAGTGGATAACGTCCGAGCAAGGCGGCGGCAAAAGGAAAGAAGCAGACCAGCGCCAAAAATACGAGCGTGCAGACCAGCAAGGGGAAGTCAAACTCGCGAATCTTTTCGACCAGGCGGTGGTGCCAGACCCAAAACAACGCCAGCATGGCAAAGCTGAAAAAATAGGCGCCAATGACGTAGCCGTGGTGTGCCAAGGCATGCAGCAAGGCGTCGGTCGATCGGCCATCCGCAATCTCGGGAACTTTGACTTCCAGGACCAAAATCGTCATGGCAATCGCAAAGACTCCATCGACCAGAGTCTCCAGGCGCGCCTTGTGCATGTGAAAGTGTGTGGACATGGGCGATAAGTGTACTCAGCCCGCAAACCGTGCTTACATTTGCTTGAAAATCTACTAGAACAGAGGGGAGAACGGGCGGCTTACCGCCAGGTTTTCGGGGCAGCCTTTGATCTTCACACTGGCCTGGCCGCGCATGACTCGCGAGACGGTGGCGATCACCCGGGCGTTGACAATGGCGGACCGGTGGATCATCCTGACAAAACGGGCTTGCGCTGAGATAACAGTCTGATTCCGGACAAACCCCGACAGACAGGCGCTTATAGTGGAAAGCTGCATACAAACACAGCTATAGTGGCAGTGGCGGTCTCCACCGAACTGGCGCTCCCATGCAAGGTCCGCCCCATCCATCAGAGCAGCGTTTTCACCTGCACCCGTGTGGGCCCAGCATGCCTCGCCACCCCGAGCGCACCCTGCTGTACGGACATGATTCGTGCCCTCCGGTGACCCACCCCCCCCCCCGCCCCCCCCCCCCCCCCCCCCCCCGCCCCCCGGGGCCCCCCCCCCCCCCCCCCCCCCCCCCCCGCGGCGGCCCCCCCCCGGGGCGGCCCCGGGCGCGGCGCCCCGCCCGCCCTCCGCGGCGGGCGGACCGGGGGGGGGCCCCGCCCCCCCCCCCCCCCCCACCCTGCCCCCCCCCACCCCCTCGAACCCGGTTGGCCGGATTGCGGGTGCGTTTGGGCCGACATGGCTTGCACGCCCGCCACCGGCGCAGCGTCCTCAGCCAGTAATCTGCCCAGCAACGCACCGACCCCCAAATCCGAGGCGCGACCAAAGTGGTGCAACCGAATCACACCCTGTCGATCAACAACGATCAGGCTTGGTGTGCCTTTGAGGCCCAGGCTGCGCATGGTGCTGGGTAGGGCGCTGCCCGGCACGGGCCGGTCTATGCCGATGGGAAACTGAAGGTGATACTCGTGCACAAATACCTTTAGGGCCTCAGGCCCCATGACTGCATGGTGTTCAAACACACTGTGCAAACCAACCACCACCAAGTCGTCGGATGCAAACGTGTTGTGGATCTCGGTCGCCTGCGGAATACCGTGAGAGACGCAACCGGGGCACAACATCTGAAAGGCATGAATGACTACCACCCGCCCACGCAAGCCCGAGAGTTGCAGGGGTTGGGCGGTGTTGAGCCACTCGGAGACGTCCCATTCAGGGGCTGCAAGTGCATGGGTCATGGTAATAGTCCTTGGTCAGCGTATGCTTAAAGAGGTGCCTTCAGGTAGAGGATAAGCTTGCCCCGACTACAAAAAGTGACTATAGCCCTCTGGAAATAAAAGTTTATTGCTATTTAATTGGTAGCAATATTATCGTGACGGAGCAGGCGGCGGTCATCGTGGACGCGCCTGCCATCAGCGCCAACTGGCCGGTGACACAACCGCGCCGATGCCATTTATCACGCAGCAATTGCAAGCCAGCAGCGGCCCCATCATCGCTGCCACCGACTATGTTTGCGCTGTGCCGGAAAGCGTGCGCGCCTTTTTTCCACAAGACCACAGCGACCTCACCCTGTGCACCGATGGCTTTGGCCGCAATGACACGCGGGCGGCTTTGCGCGGCTAATTTGGGGTGGATGCCAAAGCCATTGTTCAAGGCGCTGTGCAGGTGCTGGGGCATTGAGTGCTGGTTGACGTGACGCCAGTGAGAACGTGACACTATCAGTTCGATAGCTGGCCGCGCAATTTCCTAGTGTTCAACTTCCTTAGCCCCTGCAGTCCGGCAAGTATTCGGGTGAACTGGTGCTCACGCCGCTGGAACTGATTGTCCACATCGCCCAACTGGTGTCGTCAGAGGTGGGCAGCATTCGTAGCTGCCAGGGGCGCGCGTTAGAGGCCTTGCAGATCACGATAGGCCTGTAATCGCAAGGCGCGCGTCTTGATAATTTCAAGACGATCCGCTGCGCGCATCGGGATATACATCGTGCCATCCTTGGTTTTGTACATCTCATCGATTAGCTTGAACTCGGCGTCTCGATACAAAATCCATTGCCTCTGCGCTTCACGAAGGGCCTGTTGCTCGCTCGGTGCAAGCGATGAAATCAAATTGGCGTAGACGCTGTTTAGCTCCTTATCCCATCGAGAGATCGCGCCATTGGTGCAGTTCGTCATTCCAGAGGTGGTTGAGTCTTTGGCTATGCATTTGCTTTGATACTGGTCGATGGGATGATCAGCCGCATGGCATGCTTGTATGGCCATGAAAAACAGTGCGGCGACGAGGAGAGCTTTCGATTTCATGACTTGGCTCCAAAATTGTGACGGCTAAGAATTGAACTGCCAGGTTAAGTCTAGTCGGGATGCGTTCTCGGCACAGATGAACCGTCAGGCCAGCGCGCAGGGCGAAACTACTAGCGATCTATAGCCAGCACGAGCATCCCGAAAAGGCAGATGCCTCCCCACGCCAGCCGCCTAATGTACGACGGCGCACGCGCTTGCACGCACACGGAGGTCTGTGCGACCGCGAAGCCATGGGCATCCTCCGGCCAACGGTTGTGCGGCTTCCTGCTAGGCGCCACATCTGGGCGCACCACGCTGGGCAGTGAAGGACGCTTTCTACTACGTCACGCTTATGAAAGAGAACTACGCCCAGCCGGATTTGCCTGAAGGTGTAGCGGTAGACGTAGTACGCAAATGCTATTGGTTTGGTAGCTATTTATGTAGTTCCGACGAGGGCTACAGCCTGAATTCTCTTAAGGAAGTTACGCTGTCAGGCTCCGTTGCCCACTTGACTGAGATCATCAAGTCCGCGCCTGCCGGCAGAGCCTGGCTACCTCACGCTGGGTACCGACGGCTTTTGCTACCGCGATATGCAGGCGGTGTTGCGGGGGCCAGATGGGCATCATCGTCTCAATCACATTCAGCGCCAACATCCAAAAGTCACGTGTTACTGGGTACCTTTCACGCTTGCCGTGAAGTGCGCATGCATCTCCACCGTCAATATCTCAATCCGCTCCGTCAACTGCTTGGTGAGCTCGGTCAGGCGGGTGTTTTGCTCCAATAGCAACATAACCTGCGCTGTATTGCGCGCTGCATCTTCCTGCCGTCTTTCGTTGGTAATGGCCAGTGCTTCGCGGTGCTGGGCATCGGCTTCGGTTTGGACCTTGTCGCGCGCTGCCTGTCGGGTCTGGGCCAATAAGATCAATGGGGCCGCATAAGCCGCCTGCAAGCTGAACGCTAGATTCAAGAGAATGAAAGGGTAGACGTCAAAGGTCGTTAGGCCGGCTACGTTGAGCCCAATCCATACCGCGACGATGAGTGTTTGTGCACCCAAGAATAGCGGTGTGCCGAAAAATCGGGCAAACGCCTCTGCACGCAGGGCGAATGCATCGTTGCCGAAGGTGGACGCCAAATGTGCATTGGGTCGATGAAATCGCAAGTGGTCCACGCCGGATTTGACCTTTTCGGTGGACGGACTCTGGGGTGGTGTTTGCATGGTGCGGCTTTCAATCTGAACCGGCTTAGACTAACCGAAGTGCGATACGCTGTGGCAGTTCAAAATGTTCGAACAACTTATTTCCCAACACTGGTTTTCGCTGCACAGCGTCTTGGTGACGGTGGGCTTGGTCATTTATGGCGTGACAACCCATGCCCGAAAGCAACGTCGCCACCCTGCGGCGGCCCTGACCTGGGTGGTCTCGCTTGCCATGCTGCCGTACTTGGCGCTGCCCTTGTATTTGCTTTTTGGCGGGCGCAAGTCCCTTGGTGCACCAGCGGCTGCTAAAAGGCCTGTGGCCCTCGGAATGGGAATGGCTTGCACGACGCTGGCAGAGAAGTTCCGGCAACTATCGGCCGCAATGGGGTTACCACCTGCGGCCACCTATGACGGACTCGATATTCACGAGGACGGACGCGAATCATTGGATGCACTGCGCAAACTGATGTACCAGGCATCGCATACGCTGGATGTCAGTACCTTTCTATTGGGTCGTGATGCGCTGGGGGCCGAGTTAAGCGCCATCCTCATGCAGCGTGCACAAGCGGGTGTGCAGGTGCGTTTGCTTATTGACGGGGTCGGTGTCTATTTTGGCGGCGTTGCAGCGCTGGGCCAATTGCGCCGTGCGGGCGTAGTGGTCGAGTTGTTTGTATCGCCTCTGCGCTCCGTACTGCCGGGGCGTACCAATTTACGCAACCACCGAAAAATGGCTATCGCCGACGGTCAGACCGTATGGATGGGTGGGCGTAATCTGGCAGCAGAGTACTTTGTGGGTGATCCCATTGCCCTTCCGCCCAAAACGGCGTGGGTTGATTTGACCTTTGTGTGTAGCGGCGCGCTTGCGGTCCAGATGCAATCACAATTTGACCAAGACTGGCAGTTCTCCAAGACTGGCCTGGTCACTGCTGCGTCCACGGCAAAGTCCACGCCCACACCACTTGCGGCCACGAGTGACGCGCGTGTTGTGGCCCAGTTTCTACCCAGCGGCCCCGACCAAGCCGATGACACACTTTACTCGCTGCTAATCTCCAGTTGCTTTGGCGCGCAGCGACGTATCACCATCGTGACGCCGTATTTTGTTCCAGACGCCACGCTGCTGATGGCGCTGACCCTGGCGGCGCGCCGTGGGGTGGCGGTGGATGTGGTGCTGCCTGCCCGCTCCAATCACCGGCTGGCAGACATCGCGCGTCACGCCTCACTGCGAGACATGGCAGCTGCTGGTGCAGATATTTGGCTCTGTACCGCTATGGTTCACGCCAAGGCGGTTTTGATTGACGAGGATTTGGCCTTGGTGGGCTCGGCCAATTTGGATGAACGTAGCCTGTTCCTGAATTACGAAATGATGGTGGCCTTTTTTGCCCCAGGCGATGTCAAAGACTTCTCACAATGGGTCGCGCGCCACCGTGCGGGTGCCAAGCGCTATGTTGCCCGCCAACCTGGCATAACCTATGCCTTCGCAGAGGGCATAGTGCGATGGCTGGCGTTTCAACTTTAAAAACCGCCTAGTGCACTAGAGCAATAAATTGGCTGAAACCTTGATGCCATTGATTAGCATGGACATATCTGACTTTTTTACTCCTTGACTGAAAAATAGAAAATTTGGCTCAGAACGTGACCGGCGCCACTCGGTGACGTGTCGCCTCAAGGGCCTGCGGTGTTCTCGTCTTGCCTGTCGTCCCGACGCTCACGGAATGAAGCTGGAGCGCGCCAGCAGACATCGACCATCGTCGGTGTCATATCAAGCGTGGGCTCGTCCAGCGCCGTGCGCGGCTACTTTGGGGTTGACGCGGCCAGCATTGCGCGTGCGGCATTGGGACAAATGGCCTGACCTGCTGGCCGAAACGCGCAGAATTTTCAAAGGCACCTGGCTTTTTGAAAACCGCCGTGTACCGCTTCTGGTGTGCTCACCCACATCAGCGGTTGGCGCATCCAGTTGTACCACTGGCCGAAGCGGCCGAAAAGGCTTGCAGATTGTCTTGGTATCGCCCGCAGCGATTCAGGCGACTGCAATAAGCGCAATTTAGAGCACAACCAGTCGATACCCAACAGCTGTTTCTGTCAATAAATGTTGCGGCTGGGCGGGATCCGATTCCAACTTTTGCCGTAAGTGACCCATGTAGATACGCAGATAGTGGCTTTGGTCCGCATGCGAAGGGCCCCACACCTCGCGCAGTAGCTGGCGGTGGGTCAGCACGCGGCCCACGTTGGCCACCAGCACCAGCAGCAGCCGGTATTCTGTGGGAGTCAGGTGTACCTCTACGCCAGCGCGGCGCACCAAGCGTGCTTTGCGGTCTATCACTACGTCGCCAAACGAGAACAGCGATTCGTCGGCCTTGCCATCGGCACTCGCGGTGCGCGGCCGACGCAGGTTGGCGCGTACGCGGGCCAGCAGCTCGCCCACGCCAAAGGGCTTGGTCAGATAGTCATCGGCACCGGCATCCAGCGCGGCGATCTTGTCCGCTTCATCACTGCGGGCTGACAGCACCACGATAGGCACGGCCGACCAGCCGCGCACATCGCGGATCACGTCCAGACCATCACCGTCGGGCAAGCCCAGGTCCAGCACCAACAGGTCAGGCTTGCGGGTGCCCGCTTCGGTCAGGCCGCGCTGTGCGGTGTCGGCCTCAAACACCTGCCAGCCTTCGGCCTCTAGCGCTGCACGCACAAAGCGGCGAATTTGGGGCTCGTCTTCAATCAGCACGGCAACGGGTGATGGGGTGGACATGGGGCTCAGGCTTGGTCAGTTTCTATGGGTTCGTCTGGGGCAAGGGGCGGTGCACGCCGTGGCAGCGTGATGGTGAATTCTGCACCACCGCCATCGGCGTTGTGGGCGCTGATACGGCCTTTGTGCGCGTCCACCACGGCCTTGCAAATGGCCAAGCCCAAACCCACGCCGCGGGTGGATGACTCATTCTTTCCACGGGTGAATTTTGCGAATAAATCAACCTCTTTGCCCGAACTGGCGCGTGGCAGGCCGGGGCCGTAGTCGCGCACGCGCAGCTCCAGCGCATCGGGCGTGGCCTGTGCCGTCAACTCGATGGCAGGCACATGCAGTGGCGTGCCCACGCCGTACTTGGCGGCGTTTTCCATCAGGTTGACCAACACACGCTCCATCAACGCGGCATCAAACTCCACCAGGGGAAGGTCGGCCGCAATGACGGTGTGCACCGACAGCGCCCCCAACGCGTGACGCGCGGCGCGAATGGCGCTGCCCACCACCTCCTCCACCGATTGCCATTCCAAGTGCAGCTCAACCTGGCCACTCTCCAGCCGTGCCATTTCCAGCAAGTTACCCACTAAGGTACTGAGCTCGCGGGCCTCGTGGCTGATGGCATTGGCTGAGGCGTGTTGGTCTGGGGTGAGCGGCACCGAGCTGGCCAGTGACTCGGCCTGCCCGATCAACGCCGTGAGCGGCGTGCGAACATCGTGCGACATGGCCGCCAGCAGTGTGTTGCGCAGGCGCTCGGATTCCATTTGCACCACAGCGCCCTGCGCCACCTCCACGTAGTGCACACGCTCCAGCGCAATGGCGATTTGCCGCGCCAAGGTGTCCAACTGCTGAACCTGTTCTGGAATCAACAACCAGCGTGGCTGAGCGGGCTTCAGCGCCAACACGCCACGCAAACGCATGGGCGCTTGCAGCGGCACGTAATGCCACGCGTTGGACGGCAGAGTCGAGGTGGCCATACCGGCGCGCTGGCCGTTGCGCAGCACCCAATCGGCAACACTGCTGTCCAGGTCTGCCGGCAGATCGCTTGGCACAATGAGCCGGTCGTGGGTATCTGGCAGCAGTACCTTGGCCTGACCACCAAAAGTGCGCTGCACAGCGGCCTCGCCCATGGCAACGACTTGCTCCCACTGCAGCGCAGCCGACAACTCGCGCGAAAGCTCAAACAAGGCCTGCGCGCGCTGCTCTCGGCTGGCCGACACGTTGGCCGAAAACCGCAGATTGGCGGTGAGCTGGCCGATCAACAAACCCACCACCAGCATGACCCCGAAGGTGACCAGGTATTGCACATCACTCACGGCCAGCGACATGCGCGGCTGCACAAAAAAGAAATCAAACGACGCGACCGCCAGCACCGCAGCCAAGCTGGCCGGGCCACGCCCCAGCTTGACGGCGACAAACACCACGCACAGCAAAAACAACATGACGATGTTGGCCAGATCAAACCGGGGAAGCATGGGTTGTGTCAATACCGTGGTCAGCAAACAGGCTGCGACTGCGCCGCCATAGCGAGCCCATTGCGACTCCCAGACAGACGTGACTGGGGCCTCTTCTGCCAATCGTCCCAAAGGTTGCGCCAGCTTGCGCACGCTCTCGGTAAAGCCCACCTCCACAACATCCAGTGCCGGTGCTAGCGTGGCCAGCTGCCGTGTCAGCGTCGGGATCAGCACGCGCCACAGGCCGCTCCAGGGGCGCGGTATTGGACGGCCCAGCACCAACGTGGCGCAGTTCAGCGTGCGGGCGTGCTGCAAGAGCGCTTGGGCAATGTTGTCGCCGGTCAGCACCGCCGTGCTGCCACCCAGTTCTTCGGCCAGCTTGAGCACGGCCAGTGTGCGGTCTCGGTCTTTGGGGGCGAGGCGCTGCAGCGCGGGGGTTTCGACATAGGCGGCGTGCCAACGCACGTTGAGCTGCCCGGCCAGGCGCGCAGCGGTGCGCACCGCATGTTCAGCCCCGGCCTGTGGGCCCACGCACACCAGCAGCGCGCCCGACGTGTTCCACGCCGAATGGTCGGCACCATTGTGCTGGCGCGAGGTTTGCATCATGTGCTGGCGGTAGCTGCGCACATCGTCGCCCACGTGCTCCGCCGTGCGGCGCAAGGCGATCTCGCGCAGCGCAATCAGGTTGCCTTTGCGAAAGAAGTTTTGAGTGGCACGTTCGGCCTGTGCAGGGATGTAAACCTTGCCAGCCTTGAGGCGGGCCAGCAGCTCGTCGGCGGTTACATCCACCAACACAATCTCGTCTGCGTTGTCCAGCACGGTGTCGGGCACGGTCTCGTTAACGCGGACACCGGTAATGGCACCTACCGTGCCATTGAGGCTTTCCAAGTGTTGTACGTTCAGTGCAGTCCACACATCGATACCGGCATCAAGCAGCTCTTGCACGTCTTGCCAGCGCTTGGGGTGGCGCGAGCCGGGTGCGTTGCTGTGGGCCAGCTCGTCCACCAACAACACATCCGGTTTGGCAGCCAAGGCGGCATCAATATCCAGCTCTAGCAGCACCTGGCCACGGTACGCAATCTCTTGCAAGGGCAGCACCTGCAAGTCGGCTTGCAACTCCATCGTGTCTTTGCGACCATGGGTTTCCACCACGCCCACCAGCACCCGCTGGCCAGCCCGTTGGGCGCGCTGCGCGGCAGCCAGCATGGCGTAGGTTTTGCCGACGCCGGCGTTGGCCCCAAAGTAGATACGCAGCTTGCCGCGTTCGCCAGCCTCTGCTTCTTCCTTCATGCGCGCCAGTAGCGCATCAGGGTCTTGCCGGGAGTCAGGGGTGCTTGCCATGCTGCATTGTTAACGCAAAGCAGCCAGCGCCAGGTTCAGTTGCAAAACATTGACCTGCGGTTCGCCCAAAATCCCCCACAGCGGTGCTTGTGTGTGCTGCCCGACCAAGGCCTGCACCTGGGCTGCTGGCAGCTTGCGGGCGCGGGCCACGCGGGCCACTTGGTAGTTGGCCGCTGCCGGGCTGATGTGCGGGTCTAATCCGCTAGACGACGCAGTCACCAAGTCTGTCGGCACCAGCGCGGTATTGCTGGGGTCGGCAGCGTGCAATGCAGCGATGCGGCCTTTGACAGCGTCGATCAGCGCAGGGTTCAGCGGGCCCTGGTTGGAGCCGCTAGAGGCGGCTGCGTTGTAGGGCATGGGCCCGGTGGCCGATGGGCGGCCCCAGAAGTTCTCAGGGGCAGTGAAGTTTTGCCCGATCAGGGTGGAGCCTACCGGCTTGCCATCACGCAGTACCAAACTGCCATGGGCTTGCGCCGGAAAAATGGCCTGCGCAGCTCCGGTTACGGCCAGCGGGTAGACCAGACCGGTAACCACGGTGAGTGCACCAAAAATAGCCAGCAAAGGGCGAAGAAACGTTGTCATACCAATGTCCTTTTACAAATTCAGAAGGAGGTGGCTGAGAGCAGCATGTCGATGGCTTTGATGCCAATAAACGGCACGATCAGCCCGCCCAGGCCATAGATCGCCAAGTTGCGGCGCAGCAAGGCCGCAGCGCCCACAGGCCGGTATTTCACGCCTTTGAGGGCGAGGGGAATCAAGAACATGATGATCAGCGCGTTGAAGATCACGGCAGACAGGATGGCCGAGTTGGGGCTACCCAAACGCATCACATTCAGCACCCCCAGCTGCGGGTAGGTGGTCACAAAAATCGCCGGAATGATGGCGAAATACTTGGCCACGTCATTGGCAATGGAGAAGGTGGTGAGCGAGCCGCGCGTCATCAGCAGCGCCTTGCCGGTCTCCACAATCTCCAACAGTTTGGTGGGGTTGGAATCCAAGTCCACCATATTGCCGGCCTCTTTGGCCGCTTGGGTGCCGCTGTTCATGGCCACCGCCACGTCGGCTTGGGCCAAGGCGGGCGCGTCGTTGGTGCCGTCGCCGGTCATGGCCACCAGGCGGCCTTCGGCCTGGTATTGGCGGATGAGCTTGAGCTTGTCTTCGGGTGTGGCTTCGGCCAAGAAATCGTCCACCCCCGCCTCGGCCGCGATGGCGGCTGCGGTGAGCTTGTTGTCACCGGTGATCATCACCGTTTTGATACCCATGCGGCGCAGCTCGCCAAAGCGCTCCTTGATACCGGTCTTGACGATATCTTTGAGCTCCACCACGCCCAGCACCACGCTGCCGTCTGCCACGGCCAACGGCGTGCTGCCGCGGCGCGCGACGTCGTCAGCAGCCCGCAGCACTTCCGCAGGCATCTTGCTGCCCAAAGTTTCTACGTATTTGCGAATCGCGTCCACCGCGCCCTTGCGCAATGGGCGCGTGCTGCCATCGTCGTTTTGCACATCCATACCGCTCATGCGGGTCTGGGCGGTAAAAGCAACCTCAGTACTGTGGGCCAGACGTGGCTCGGTAACGCCTTGGCGCTGGGCCAGTGCCACGATGCTGCGGCCTTCGGGTGTTTCGTCGGCCATCGAGGCTTGCATGGCGGACTGGGCCAACTGAGTGGGTGACACGCCGGGTGCGGGAATAAAAACAGTGGCCTGGCGATTGCCGTGGGTGATGGTGCCGGTCTTGTCCAGCAGCAGCACATCCACATCGCCCGCCGCTTCTACCGCGCGGCCCGAGGTGGCAATCACATTGGCCTGCATCATGCGGCTCATACCGGCCACCCCCACGGCCGACAACAAGCCGCCAATGGTGGTGGGAATCAGGCAGACCAAAAGCGCAATCAACGCCGTCATGCCCACCACCGTGCCACTGCCGGCGGCCTGCACGCTGAAGATAGAGAACGGCAGCAGTGTGACGGTCACTACCAAGAACACGATGGTCAATGCCACCAGCAGAATCGTCAACGCTACTTCATTGGGGGTCTTCTGGCGCTTGGCGCCTTCCACCATGCCAATCATGCGGTCCAAAAATGACTCGCCGGGGTTCACGCTGATGCGCACCACCAACCAGTCCGACAGCACGCGGGTGCCGCCAGTGACCGAGCCAAAGTCACCACCCGACTCGCGCACCACGGGTGCCGATTCGCCGGTGATGGCGCTTTCGTCCACGGTGGCGACGCCTTGGATGACCTCACCATCGACAGGAATCATATCGCCCGCTTCCACCAGCACCACATCGCCTTTGCGCAGGTTTTCGGCCTGCTCAGGTAGCCAAGTAGAACCGTGCACCGGGTCTTTGAGCTTCTTGGCCCAGGTGCTTTTCTTCAAGCCCTTGAGCGAGTCCGCCTGCGCCTTGCTGCGTCCCTCCGCCAATGCTTCAGCAAAGTTGGCAAAGAGCACGGTGAACCATAGCCACAGTGAGATGCCCAGAATAAAAGCGGGGCGGTCAGGCCCGTCACCGCCCAGGGCCGCAAGGCCCAGCAGCGTGGTGACGATGCTGCCGATGTAGACCACAAACATCACCGGGTTGCGCCACTGCACAGCAGGGTTCAATTTGGTGAAGGCAGCCAGCACAGCGGGCTTTACCAACACGGGGTCCATCAGGTTCAAAGAATTTTTGTTTGACATAAGTTACTCACTCAATAGGGGCGTGCGGTGCCGACGGCTCAACGCGTGATCCACAACATCAGGTGTTCAACCACCGGCCCCAGCGCGAGGGATGGCACATAGTTCAGCAGACCCACCAGCAGCACGGTGCCAATCAGCAGCACCACAAACAGCGGGCCGTGTGTCGGGAAGGTGCCGGCATTGGCCGACAGGCGCTTCTTAGCCGCCAGCGAACCAGCAATGGCCAGCACCGGCACGATCACGCCAAAGCGCCCCAGCGCCATGGCCAAGCCCAGCAGGATGTTGTAGAACGGCGTGTTGGCCGACAGCCCCGCAAAGGCGCTGCCGTTGTTGTTGGCAGCTGACGTCAACGCATACAGAATCTCTGAGAAACCATGGGCGCCCGGGTTGGCAATGCCTGCCTGACCGGCGGTGCTCACCACCGCAATGGCGGTACCCGCCAGCACCACAATGGGCGTGACCAGAATGGCAATCGAGGTGAGTTTCATCTCATGCGACTCAATCTTCTTGCCCAGGTACTCGGGTGTGCGGCCAATCATCAAGCCGGCAATGAACACGGCCAAGATGGCGAAGATCAGCATGCCATACAGGCCGGTGCCTACGCCACCAAATATGACTTCCCCGAGCTGCATCTCCACCAGCGGGACCATTCCACCGATGGGGGTGAAGGAGTCGTGCATGGCGTTCACCGCACCGCATGACGCGCCGGTCGTTACCGCCGCAAAGAGGCTGGAGGCGTTGATGCCGAAGCGTGTCTCTTTGCCCTCCATATTGCCGCCCGACTGCAGGGCGCTGGCGGTCTGGTCCACGCCCAGCGGTGTCAGCAAGGGGTTGCCGGCCTGTTCAGCGGGCGTAACGACCATAACGGACACCACAAACATGACCGTCATCGCGGCGATCACGGCCCAGCCTTGGCGCTGGTCACCCACCACACCGCCAAAGGTGAAGCACAGCGCAGCCGGGATCAAGAAAATTGACAGCATCTGCAGCAGATTGCTCAACGCAGTCGGGTTCTCATACGGGTGGGACGAGTTGGCATTGAAGAAGCCACCGCCGTTGGTCCCCAGCATCTTGATGGCCTCTTGCGACGCAACGGGGCCCATGGCCAAGGTCTGCGTGCTGGTTTTGGCATCCTCCATGACGGGGCTGCCTTTTGCGTCCACGAGCGGCTGACCATCGGGGCCGTTTTTGGCGATCTGGTAGCTGGTGCTCTCCAGCGTGTTGACGTCTTGGTAGGCGTCAAAATTCTGGATCACGCCTTGGCCGACGAACAGCAAAGCCACCACCACCGACAGCGGAATGAGCAGCCAGGCGGTAACGCGTGTCATGTCCACCCAGAAGTTGCCAATCACGCTGGTAGAGCGTGCGACAAAGCCGCGAACCAGCGCGAATATCACCGCAATACCCGTGGCGGCTGACAAAAAGTTCTGCACCGCCAAGCCCAGCATCTGGGTCAGGTAACTCATGGTGGTCTCACCGCCATAACCCTGCCAGTTGGTATTGGTGACAAAGCTGATGGCCGTGTTGAAGGACGAATCCATCGTCACCGCAGCCATACCCGCCGGGTTAAGCGGCAACACCGCTTGCCAGCGCTGCAACAGATAAAGGACCAGGAAGCCCAAGACGTTAAACGCCAGCAGGGCCAGCGCGTAGCGGGCCCAGCCCATGGACTGGTCGGGTGATACGCCTGCCAAGCGGTACAGCGGCGCTTCGGTGCGCTGCATCCAACCGGGCAGATTCCCATTGCAGATGCGCGTGATCCAAATGCCCAAAGGCCACGATACGGCCAAGAGCAAGACTAAAAACAGGGCCAGCAGCCCCCAAGCCGAGCTGCTCATTAAAACTCCTCCGCGCGGATCAGCGCATAGACCAAATACGCCAGCAACAAGGCAGCACACATGCCGCCCAAGCCATACACCACGTGAAGTGTGTTCACTGTTTCCATCATTCTCTCCTGCATCACATTGATGAAGGGAGTGTGGTTAACGGGGCGTAAAAATGGGGATGAGTTTTAAGCTGGCGGTGTAAAAAAGGCGTAAATGCAAGGCCTATGACCTGGCCTTAGCAGGCGAGATGGCCGTCATCGTCGACCACGGTGCGCGCGAAATGTTGGTGGAGCAAAAAGACGTTTTTTACTACATCACGTTGATGAACGAGAACTACACCCAGCCGGATTTGCCAGCGGGTGCAGGGGCGGATGTGGTGAAGGTTTGCTATAATTGTGATAGCTATTTATGTAGATTCGACGAGGGCTACAGCCCTAATTCTCTTAAGGAAGTTACGCTCTTAGGCTCCGGCCCCATCATCGCCGCCACCGACGGCTTTGGGCGTAGTGATACACGGGCGGCTTTGCGGGGGTACTTTGGGGTGGATGCGGTCAGCATTGCGCAGGTGACTGAACCCAATTCACAGTCCAAATCCGAACCCCAAACAGATCGCTTTCCTCTGAAAAAGCGTGGGAATAATACTTTTACACTATGATTTGTGGAAGCAAGGGATTACAAGAATGACTTGGTCTGCGTTGGATTTGCGGGTGTTCATCCTCATCAACGGCGTCATGGGATGCTTGATGGCATTGGTCTTGTATTCCCAATCCCGTTCGTATCCCAAGTCCATTCACGGCCTCCGGGAATGGGCTACCGCTTATCTTCTGGCGTTTTTTGCAACCGTACTGTATGGCTTGCAGAACACCTTGCATCCCTTGATTACCGTCGGCTTGGCCAATGTGCTGCTGTTGCTGACTGGCGCCTATGCGTTGGCAGGCGCTGCTGCGCTGCACGGTCGTGTTTTGCCGAGCTGGCTATTTCCGGCACTGTTGTGCTTTTCGGTGCCGGCATTTGCCTGGCTCAGTACCGACCGCACCTATTACCACTACCGTTTGACCATCATTTGCGTAGCCCTGCCTGCCATGTTGCTATGGCAGGCCGTAATCATCGGGCGATTTGGTGACCGAAAGCTGGGGGCTAACTTGAGCCTGGTGGTTTTGGTTGGACTGAGTGCCGTTATGCTGTTGCGCGCATACACCGCAGTTGCGTCACCGTTGCCGATTGGGCTGTACGCCAACTCCCCCATGCAAGCCATTTACCTGGGTAGTTTGAATTTTGGTTTGTTGTTGTCTGCCATTGGCGCAATCCTCATGGCTTCAGAACGGCTGCACATTGAACTGGGTCAGCTGGCCAGCAAAGACAGTCTGACGAACGCCTACACCCGCCGTGCTTTGTTTGAACTGGGCGAAAACGAGATCGCACGCTGCAAACGCCATGGTACAGCGCTAGCCGCTTTGATGCTGGATCTGGACCATTTCAAACGCATCAATGACACCCATGGACACCCAGTAGGCGACAAGGTGTTGATTGATTTTGTACAACGCGTACAGGGCGTGCTGCGGCGGCCTGTCATTCTGGGACGCTATGGGGGAGAGGAGTTTCTAGTGTTGCTGCCCGACACCGGCCGCGAGGACGCGCTGCTGGCGGCTGAGCGGATCCGGCAATGCAATACAAGCGAAACTGGCTTGCCTGTTTGTACCGTTAGTGTGGGCGTTGCGTGCTTGGGTGACCCACAGACGGATAGTCTGACTGCCTTGATTGGGCGAGCCGATGCGGGGCTGTATCGCGCCAAGCAAATGGGCCGCAATCGGGTGGAAGAAGCAGTGTCCCCGGGTGCGTAAAAAAGAGTTCCCGAATTTGTGTCGATTCGGGAGCGATTGCAAAATGAGAAGCTGCCTCGCAGTTGCCGATGACCCAGTCATAAGTGCGTGAATGTCACTGCAGAATTTGGCATTGGTGGTGGCCGGTTCACTCGGCTGCTAGACCTGGCAGTAGGTAGGCCAGTTGCAGCACAGCAGCGCGCGTCGCCCCAATGGCGACGGGGCGTTTTCGGTACTGCCTCAGGTCAATGAGAAAAGCCGATACAAGTTCGACCAAGCGTGCCGCGCCAAGCGATCTAAGGTGCTAGCCGTTTGGGCATGCAAGAAATTGCACCGTTGATGCAGACCGTACCGCTGGCGGGCAGCTTGTACTATTGCGCATAACCGTCGCCTGCGGACGATAAAGCTGGCTACCGAAGCGCAGCCATTCTTCCTTTCCATGCTGTTTTATTTTCAGGAACAGGTTTGCCACGGTATCGCTGGCCGCTGGATCGACGATCTGCCCATTGGCCAGGATATAGCCAGGCAGGCCGGGGGCGGCGTCGATGGAGAAACGTGTCCCACCCGTGCCTGCCACGGACCCGTCAGCGGTGACCCTGGTTCGATCTTTTGCCCTGTTGGCATTGCCTGGAGATAATGCCCGAATCCTGGTGCTACTTGGTTGACCAGGTAGTGCTGCCCCGGGGCTGAGCTGAAGGGCAAGTTGGTGGTCTGATCGCGACCCATTTCGGCCACCGTTGGCGGCCTGTGACCGCAGCCACCAGCAGTTCGATTGAGGTGACGCCGTCGTTGCAATACACCGCTATTTCGCCCGGCAGATGTTTTAGCTGCACAGACGCTAGCGCTTGGCGCGTGTCGTCGGCGTAGCTTGGCATTGGCTCGAAGGTAAAACTGTTGCGGCAATCGGTGCCAGGCAAGCCGGACGAGTGGCCGCGCAGCATGCGCACGGTGATTTGAGCCGATGTGACGCAAATTCTTGGGAAACCAGATATTCATCTCAGGGGAGACCCGTTGTATCAGGATGGTTCCAGGGTGCGATACTTTTGCACAGGCAGTTAGCCTACTCGTCGAACGCAAAGTAATGATCCGGTGCCCAGCCTCCCAACGTTGAAGTGACGACCATGACAGGATATCAACAGCTCGCTTTCGTCAGTTCAGTGCTCGCCGGTTTTGCGTTTGCTTTCTACGGGACGTTGCTGATTTCTCAGTCAACGCGCCGGATTGGCAGCTGGGCGGCCCTGTTGGCGGCCTGCGCAGGTATCTGTTTTCTGATTTTCACGTTGGGCTCTACCTTCTCGGTGACGGTTACTTTGAACACCGCGACGCTGCCAGAAGCTCTTCGGGCGCAGCAGGAACCTCTCACAACGTTGTTTCTACTAGGCATCGTCCTGACGCTCTTCAGTTTTGGCATCGGGGGCTGGATGCGTTCGCATAAGCTTGGAGTCGCCACCATCTGCGTCGCACTGATGGGGCTCGTCGGAGTTCTCTGGGTCATGCAGCCATTCATACACAGGAATTGAGGGGAAGAGAATCATGCGCATGGGTAGATCGCTGGTTTGCCAGTGTGCGTGCTTGCTCGGCTTGGCCATCCTCACCCAAGCTTGCGCGGCCGATTCGCAGGTGCAACCATTGGACCTCGACAAACCTTATCGAACAGACGACTACTCATTTCTTGATGCAGCGGTCGGATCGCGCAGGGCAGTTGCCCTGGGCGAATCGATTCATGTTACGCAGGAAATGCCACTGGTCCGTCAAAGGTTTGTGCGTTATCTGCACGAACGCAAGGGATTCGACGTGCTCGCGTTGGAAGGTTCGCTAATTGATGCATGGACTGCCCAGGAACATGTCTATGCAAATGGCGTTTCGGGTTCCGCCGTCGCGGAGTTGTTTACCCGTGAGGCGTTGTTCGGCCTGTGGCAGACCGCACCAATGGAAGCGGTGATTGCTGAAGCTTTGCAACCACAATCCGGCGCACCTGCGATCTACCTCACCAGTTTTGATCTGCAGCCCGGTATGGCGCGCGCGTATGGTGGTTCGGCGGAAAAAAGCCTAGGTGCATTTCTCGCGTCGGTGCAGGCGCTCGATCCGAGCGTCAGCGATCAGAAGGTTGGCGAGTGGACCAAGATTTTGAGTCCATCGCTCGAATGCAAAAGCAGTCAAACCGTTACGCAGGCATTGTCGGAACTCGAGCGTTGGCTTGATGACTCGGCAGCAATCGCTGTCGGCGCTCGTCGACCGGCAAGGCATGTCGCCGCCCTCCAACTCGTGCCCACGATGTTGCGCTACCGGCTGCAGCAATGCAGCGATTGGTTGGCTGCCAACAAGTCCATGAAGGTGTACCAGCAATCCCGCGATACGCTCAATGCCAAACTGGCATTGGCGTTGCTAGACCATTTTCCGAAGATGATCCTGTGGGCTCATCACAGTCACCTTCATTACAACTCATTGGGCGAATCGATTCCTTCAATGGGTCAACACCTCCATAGCGCGTTAGGGGACCAGCTTTACACCATTGGCGTATTCGCATTGGACGGCGCCGCCATGGATACTTCGGAAGCCGACGCTGCCCAGGGTCTGGCCGTCGTGACGGCACTGGCCGCCAAGCCGCTTCCAGATGATGCGCGTTTCAGCGTAGAGCGCGCACTGGCAGGGCTGTCAACATCCGATTTTTTCATCGACTTGAAGTCAGCGCCTGTTGCGTGGGGGCAGCCCGGGTTCAGTCGCCTTGAGACATCCGGGCGTATGCACACCGCCCTGTCCCATGACTTCGACGGTGCGATATTTCTGCATCAAGTGCATGGCACGCCGCTCAATTTCCTTCCGCGTTGGCTCAATGTTGCCATTGGTTCGGCTGGTTGGATTCTTCAGCATGCGATCTTGGCTTCATTGATAGCCTTGCTGCTGGTTGCCGGCCTGGGCTTGGCAATATTTCGATTGCTGCGCCGACTTAGACAAAAGCAGCCACAGAAGTAGGGAGTTTGTTGTTAAGCCCGGTCAAGAACGCGCATGGCCCCAAGTTATAGGCCACAAGCACCGTGCGGTGCATCTCGCACCTCGCGCCTTCCATCACCAGACTCCGTACCGGGATACCCATGAAGCCGCCTGTCTGCAGGCCATCGCGATAGTCGGGCGGTCTTGCGCGGCGACTTTGGGCAGGATGCCAAAGCCATTGTCAAAGCTGCGGTGCAATTGAAGGTGCCTACAGCGCGTGTTGAAATGGTGCCAGCGCGGCACCTGGGCAAGAACAGGGTGCGGATGCCTTTCCATACTGTCCCGCCAAAGGGGTTGGTTCTTTTATCTGTACAAGGCTGGAAATTGTTGACGCAACTGTTTCAATTTGGGCATGTCGTTGAAGACGATATACGGTTGTTGAGGATGCAATGCCAGGTAGTTCTGGTGATACTCCTCGGCCCGGTAGAACTGCGCAAGCGGTGCCCGCTGCGTGACGATGGGTCTGGCGAAAGTGTGTGCGCCGTCGAGCTGGCGGATGGTGGCCAGCGCCGCCTTGTTTTGTTCAACGTTGGTGTAGAAGATCGCTGAACGATATTGCGTGCCTGTGTCCGGGCCTTGTCGGTTGAGCTGGGTGGGGTCGTGCGCGACGCTGAAAAATACTTGCAGCAATTGCGGGTAAGAAACCTGTGACGGATCGAAGCGCACGCGCACCGCCTCCGCATGGCCGGTTGCACCGCCGCTGACCTGTTCGTAATCCGCGGTGTTTGAGCGACCCCCGGCATAGCCCGACTCCGCGTCTGAGACGCCTTTGACGTGCTTGAACACGGCATCGACGCCCCAGAAGCAGCCGCCTGCGAAGACGGCAGTCTGCAAATTGGCTGCCGTTCCCGCGGGCGCACTGCTTTGTATTTCCGGCAAGCTGGGGTTGGCCCAGGCCGGGGCCAAAGTCGTCAGAGCCAGCGCCGCGACTGCGGCGAACTGGCCAAGCCTGGTTGGGGGAGACCGACCATGCATGGCGGCGCTCCCTATTTCTTCATCTCGTCTTTGCCCATTGCATCGGTGGCCATCGCATCTTTTTTCATGCCATCCTTGGCCATGCTGTCATTCTTCATCATGGTGTCTTTCTTGACGGTGGGTTTCTTCATGCTGTCCTTTTTCATGCCGTCCTTGGACATGTCATCCTTGTGCATGGCATCTTTGGCCATCGCTTCTTTCTGCATGCCGTCCTTGGACATGGCGTCCTTGTGCATGGCGTCTTGGGCGTAGGCCGCGCCCCCCGAAATCAACAGGGTGGCGGACAAGAGGGCGGTAGTGATCGATTTCATGGTGAGTTCCATTGAAGTGGTGGTGAATTGGCGGAATTGCCAGAGTTTTCAGGGCAGTCGAGCGGTTGGACTCAACTACCTCCGAACCAGTTGTACCCCTGGTCTTCCCAGTAGCCTCCGGGGTAAGTGTTGGTGACGAAAATCGCCTGAATGTGTTTCGGATTCTTGTATCCCAGCTTGGTGGGCATGCGCAGTTTCATCGGGAATCCATACTTGGGCGGCAGCGGTTGTCCGTCATAGGTCAGCGCCAGCACGGTTTGTGGGTGCAGTGCGGTGGCCATGTCAATGCTGGTGAAGTAGTCGTCGGCGCACTTGAAGCCCACGTATTTGGCGCTGAGATCGGCGCCTGCGCGGCGCAGAAAGCTGGCAAACGAGACACCGCCCCATTTGCCAATCGCGCTCCAACCTTCCACACAAATATGACGGGTGACTTGCTCGATCTGCGGCATGGCGCGCAGCTCGCGCAGAGTCCATTGGCGACGGTCGGCGACCAGGCCAGTGACTTCCAGGCGGTAGCTGCTCTCCTCAATTTCCCGTATCTCGTCTTCACCATAGTAGGCATTGAAGGGAAAGGGCCGAGTGATCATCGACTCGGGATAGGTCGGGGCCAGCCGGTTGGGATCGAACAGCCATCCCTGCACATCGTCATTGATGCGTGAAATCCGGCTCAGGGCGGTGTCCACACTGGCCTCATCGACCAGCGAACAACCCGTTAGCATGGCCAGACCGCCCAGCGTGAGCGAGCGGCGCAGAAAGCTGCGCCGGGTCGCTTCTTTCAGCACCAGCTCTCCATCGACTGCCAGGCGCAAAGGGCTCTTGATATTCATACTTTGGGCTTTCTCAATGACCACGAACCATGGTGCGCAAAGTGCGCGGTACCAGCGCCACCATCAGCAGATGGACCAGCACAAAGGCGGCCAGCACGGCCATGGCGAAGAAATGAACCCGCCGCGCGCCCTCATAGCCGCCGACCAGTTCCCTCAGCAGCGGGAATTGCACAGACTTCCATAGCACCAGCCCGGAGAGCACCAGCGCCAGGCTGTCGGCGATAACCAGCAAATAGGCCAGCTTTTGCACCATGTTGTAGTGGCGGGGGTCGGCATGGGCCAGCCTGCCCTGAAGCGCCGCCCGAACATCCGCCAGCAGGGCGGCGCCCGATAGGGGGAAGAATTTGCGCCACAGGCGACCGGTTCCCAGATTGAAGGACAAATACAGCAAACCATTGGCCGCCAGCAGCCACATCGCTGCGAAGTGCCATTGCAAGGCGCCACCCAACCAGCCGCCCAGCGTGATGTCCTTCGGGATCGCAAAGCCCAGGAACGCGGTGGCGTTGTAGATTCTCCAGCCGCTCATCATGAGCACCACCACTGCCAGGGCATTGAGCCAGTGCATGGCGCGCAGCCACGCTGGGTGAACGATTTGTGTGAGATGGCTCATTGTCATTCCGTCTAAGGCGCCAAGCCATGTTTTTGAACTGAACGGTCTGTATTCATGATTTGCTTTCCGATTGCTAGGTACTTCGCCGCACACGGCCCGCCGGTTACAGTTGGAACAACAATTTGCAAAAAATATTTTTTTTGCGCTTCCTGTAACCCAATGCCCGCATGGAACGAACAGTAGTAATGGATGACCGGTTCGCGCAAAGCGAGAGACTGTTGCGCGAGTCGTTACTGCAAGGTTTGCAGGGCGATGCTGCGGCCTACCACTGTTTTCTGAAAGCCTTAAGCGCGCACCTGCGGGCCTACTACAGAAAGAGGCTTTTTCAACGACCCGACGACGTGGAGGATCTAGTGCAAGAAACACTGCTGGCGGTACACAACCAGCGCCATACCTACCGCAGCGACCAGCCACTCACAGCCTGGGTGCATGCCATCGCGCGCTACAAACTGGTGGATTTGCTGCGCGCCCGTGCCACGCGCGAGGCACTGACTGATCCGCTGGATGACGAATTGGAAGTCTTTGCCGCATCCGACACCGATGCGTCAGATGCCCGCAAGGACCTGGGTCAAATGCTCGCCAGTCTGCCCGACGGGCAGCGGCTTCCCATAGTGCACGTCAAGCTTGAAGGGCGGTCGGTGGTGGAGACGTCACAGCTAACCGGCATGTCGGAGTCGGCCGTCAAAATAGGTGTTCACCGGGGCTTGAAAGCGCTGGCAGCCAGAATCAGGGGAAACACATGAAGACCGACGATCTAATTTCCCTGCTCGCCACCGGGGCTGCCCCAGTGCCCACACATAGCGTGGGCCGGCGTTTCGCCCTCGCACTTGGCCTTGGCATTGTCGGCGCGGTGCTGCTTCTGGTGCTGACCCATGGCCTGCGCGCAGACCTGGCACAAGCCATGGGCGAGTTGATATTTTGGGTCAAGATGGCGTTTGCCGGCGTTCTGGCACTGGCGGCCTATATTGCCACTGAACGCCTGGCGCGCCCTGGCATGCGGGTGGGCGGTGCCTGGGCTGCGCTTGCCGCCCCGGTCCTGTTGCTGTGGCTGGTTGCAGCGCTGGTGCTGCTTGGCGCCGACCCGGAGCAGCGCGCCGGCTTGATTCTGGGCGCGACCTGGAAAACCTGTCCATTTAGCATCGCCCTGATTTCACTGCCGCTGTTCGTGGCGACGTTCTGGGTGATGAAGGGATTGGCGCCGACCCGCCCGGCATGGGCCGGCGCCAGCGCCGGCTTGCTGGCGGGTGCGCTGGCCGCATTGGTTTATGCCTTGCATTGCCCGGAATCGGGGGCACCTTTCATCGGCATCTGGTACGTTGTGGGTATCGCAATTCCGGCAGCGGTCGGGGCGCTGCTGGGGCCACGGACATTGCGGTGGTAGGCTCCTGTGACATGATGGCCGTCGAAAGCGCGGCTGCAACGCACTCGAGTTTTCAGCAAATCTGACAGGAGATGCCATGGATCGCTACATTTACTACCGCGTTCCGGCTGACCAAGCGCTGGTGTTGCAGCAACGTGTGCAGGGGCTACAGCAACGCGTGTTTGACCTGTGTGGTGTGCCGGGTGAACTTAAGCGACGTCCTGGAGTGCAAGATGGTTGTCACACCTGGATGGAGGTCTATCGTGGGCTGACACCCGAATTTGAGGCCTGCCTGCGCCAGTGTGAGGAGGAGGCCGGCTTGGCAGCATTGATTCGCGGCGCGCGCCACGCGGATGATTTTTGGGACTCGACCGAGTGGTCGAGAGAGGCGTAGCGCGCAGTCAACACGCGAACCGTGGCATCAACCAGGCGCGGGTCTGCTGGTTGGAACGAATATCCGCTTTGAGAAAGATCTAGATGAATACCAATGCAATTACCCCAATACAGGTGCGTTCACCCTGCATCAATGTTTGTGAGATGAACCCGGAAGTTGGCCTGTGCAGGGGGTGTTTTCGCACGCAGGACGAGCGTGACTGGTGGGTTGCCTACAGCAACGATCAGCGGCGGGAAGTACTGCGGCGTTGCGAGCAGCGGGCTGAAGCGTTTAAAAATGGTGAGACCGTGTTTGCACCGTGTGTGGGGGGCGTGCAGTCGGTGAAAAAGAGTGCAACCTCTTGATTTGCCATACTTGACCTGATGCAGTCGAAATATTTTTCCGTTTTTCTACTGACCTTGCTCTCGATGCTGGCCTTTGCGGCTAACTCGCTGCTTTGCCGCGTTGCGCTCAAAAGCGACGCCATCGACCCGGCCAGCTTTGCTGCCATTCGTCTGATGTCAGGCGCCGCGATGCTCGTGGTCGTGATGCGGCTTCGCGGGGTGTCGCCAACCACGAGTGGCGGTTGGGTGCCGGCCTTCTGGTTGGCGGCTTATGCGGCCACATTTTCGTTTGCATACGTCAGTTTGCCGGCAGGTATTGGGGCGTTGTTGCTCTTCGGGTCCGTGCAGGCCACGATGGTGGGTACGAGTCTTTGGCAGGGGGAACGCTTGTCCGTGCGCCAGTGGCTCGGGCTGTTGGTTGCCATGGGCGGACTGGTAGCGCTGCTGCTGCCCGGCTTGAGCGCGCCGCCGCTGGGCAGTGCGGTTCTCATGATGGCTGCAGGCGTGGGCTGGGGCGCTTACTCGCTGCATGGTAAAAAGTCGCTCAATGCCGGTGCCACCACCGCTGGCAACTTTTTGCGGTCCGTCCCGTTTGCTGTGCTACTGGTCGTTGTGTGCGTCACGCAGCTCTCGGCGAGCAGTGCCGGTGTGGCCTTCGCGTTGTGCTCTGGGGCCATCACTTCGGGGTTTGGCTACATCGTCTGGTACACCGTCCTGCCGCATTTGCGCTCCAGCGCCGCCGCTACGGTGCAGCTCAGCGTGCCGCTTCTAGCGGCCATCGGAGGAACACTTCTTCTGGGGGAGGTTTGGACGCAGCGCCTGAGTTGGACTGGCCTGGCCATTCTTGGAGGCATCGCATTAGTGTCCGTGGCGCCGAAGCGGCTTACCCGAGCGTGAACGTGGGTTGGCATTGGGTACTGTAGAGTGGTCCGAAGCGATTGTGCCGGTGGGGGCAGAAGATTGGAATATTTGGTCGCCGCATAAGGGAAAGCGTGAACCCCGCGGACCTATTTCGGCACCATACTTGACCTCAAGCGGTCGAATGTCCTACCCATAGTTGTCTGGACTGTCTGCATGGGAACTAGTTGGCAACGTCTGGGCGTGCGTTTTACCGCAGTTCTGCTATCGTGAAAACCTGCGCGATATAAATGCAAAATGATGTCTTCGACCGATAAGCCGGACCTCAACAATCGCCCCATGGGTTCGAGGCGATTCGTTGTTGCGTTTGATTGCCGACTCGGTGCCGGCGTTGATCGCGTACTACGAGGTGCACACCTTGCAGTGCCAGTTTGCCAACCGACGTTATGCCGAGTACAACGGCTGGACGCCCCAGACCATCCTTGGCAAGACCGTGCGCGAAGCCATTGGCGAGGCCGCTTGGGCCATGATTGAGCCACACGTGCGGCAAGTGGTCGCCGGCAAGACCGTTCAATACGTGCGCGAGCAGACTTTGCCCGATGGCACCCAGCGGGTAATTGAGGTCAACTTGATTCCCCACCTCGATGATGGCCAGACCCAACTGGGTGCATTTGTACTGATCAGCGACATCACAACCCAGTGGCAGGCTGAACGCGCGATCCGCGACAGTGAAGAGCGCATGCGTAAACTGGCCGAAGCTACCACCGAGGGTGTCGTGTTCCATCACAACGGCGTGGTCACGGATGTCAACGACGCGCTGCAGGGACTGCTCGGCCGGACCTCTACGGACATTGTCGGGCGCAACACCTTGGACTTTATCCCTGAGCGATGGAAGCCCACCGTCAGCGAGTACATGCAGTCCGGCCACGAAGATCCGTATGAAGCAGCGGTCCTTGACACCAATGGTGTTGAGATTCCGGTCGAAATTGTTGGCAAGACGATGCCGTTCAAGGGCGGCACGTACCGCTTGGCCGTGCTGAGGGACATCCGTGCGCGCAAAGCGGCTCAGGCGCGCATCGAATTCATGGCACTGCATGACACGCTTACGCAACTACCGAACCGGCTCTACCTGATGGAGCGACTCGACAGCATTCTGGCCTTGGCCCGGCGAAGGCGGACGGCGGTCGCCACTTTGTTCATTGACCTCGACAACTTCAAACTGGTCAATGATTCCCTGGGGCACCATGCAGGCGACGCGCTGCTGCGGGAAGTCGCGTGTCGCCTCAAGCTCGCCGTGCGTGACGCCGATGTGGTGGCGCGCCTGGGTGGCGACGAGTTCCTGATCGTGCTCACCGACATTGCCAGTCCAGACGATGCCGGCTTGGTGGCCGTCAACCTAATTGAGTCGGTCAGTGTCGAAGTCATCATTGATGGTCGTGCCGTGTCGGTGTCTCCATCCATCGGCATCAGCGTCTTTCCCGATGATGGCGCTACGGCCGATGAGCTGATTCGACACGCCGATACCGCTATGTATCGCGCCAAAAACTGCGGTCGCAGCAACTACCAGTTCTTTCCGCGCGCCGGTCTTTCGCACGGGTCCGCGGATTTGACACCTTGATTTAATTCAATGCGACCAGACCCATCACAGGCCAAACCGTCAAAGTTGGCAGTGTGGAATTACCTAGAACGCCAAGTGTGCGTCGCCAGAAGCATGTCGCCGCGCTGGCGCAGGAAACGCCAGTCGAGCACCTGGATTCGGTACGGATGCTGCTGAGGCCTTGCACGACATGGCTGTCATCTTGTAGCATGGTTTGCGCAAAATTTCTGACAAGGGCCAGAGCCTGATCCGGCCGGGCTGCCCCCATTCAATTCACTTTTCACTCCAGACGAGTAACCTGATCCGGTGCATAAGGGAGTGCGTCATGTTTGATCATGACGATGCCAAAATGAAACAAATCCTGCTTCTGGTAATCGTCATGGTCGTGCCAGCGCTCAAGAAATTCTGGAATCGGGATGTAGGTGTAGTGACCCAGTGTCGATGGGTCCATGAAATAAAAATGGTCATTGTCATAACCCACAGCAACCACATAGTGCCCATTTTCGAATGTGCTCCAGTCAACTGGTGGCGTTGCCCAGGCCTGAATGGCCAATAGAACCGGGATTCGGCTATCAATGCGACCCTTCAGTTCGTCCAGGGTCATGCCGTTGCGCGCGGAGGCTTCGAATCCCAAAGATATCGCATAGGCCAGCACATTCTGATAGTTCGTACCCCTATCCGGATCCGGTTGCATCGCGGCGATCAGAACATCCTGGCGACGATCAATGCCATAGTAACCAAGGATCGACTGAACTGCCGTGATGCCACAGGTGTAATCCGCCGCTTGCCGGGTCAATGGAACCGGAATAAGGTTGGAAACGCTGGGAATAAGGCACTGCGCTTGCGCGGGACTATCGCCACCGCCACAGCCGGTCAACTGCATGGCCGGTACAGCAACAGTGAGCAAGGGGTATTTCAAGAAGCCGCGGCGATTTGTCATGGTGTGATTTAAGCAGTGAACGAAGTGTGGTCGAATTGACTAGTGCAACTTAGATCGATGCTGAATCAGCGCACGGAAGCGATCTTTGGGCAAAGCAGGAACACGGATTCGATCCGCACCGGTCATGGTTTCCGCTGCGAGCATGGCATTGAGGATTGCTTCCTGCGTTGCCTGAACAGTGGCTTCGAAGAAAGGATTCATTTGCCCGTTATCCAGTTGTTGAACAGGCACCGAGTTGGAGCCTGAAGGCTTCACAAAGGGCTGAGTGGAAAAAGCGACAAATATTTCACCCGATCCATCCTCTCCCAATCCACCCATTTTCCCAATACCCAAGGGAACACGTCGCGCCAGTCGATGGAGTTGGTGCGGTAAAAATGGGGCGTTAGTTGCGACAATGACAATAATAGAACCCGACCCTTCGCGGCGGGTGTTGCGGGGTGGCGGTGATTTCTCATCACAGGCCGGCACATCGGCCGCGTGAATGGATTTTGGCTTTTCCGTCCCCTCGAAACAGACCGGCTGCTCAACAATGGCCTGCCCTACCTTGATTCCATTCACGTTCAGCAACCGACGGGAACCGTAGTTGCACTGAACGAGGACTCCCACCACATACTCGCCGTCCTCAATGACGACCTTGCGTGAGGCGGTACCGATACCCCCCTTGAAACCGTGGCATATCATGCCGGTACCGCCACCGACGGAACCTTCCACTACCGGGCCGGACGTCGCGCTTTTCATTGCCGTTATGGCATGTTCCGGCTTCACATGAAAGCCATACTCGTCGTTGAGAAGACCGTCCCAGGTTTCACCAACGACAGGCAATTCGAGATCCCAAGCCAAAGCAGGATCGGGCTGCTAAGCCCCCCAGTCGGCTACCGCGCTGCGAACGGCCCCCACCCCTGTAGTTCCTGTAAGCATGATCGGCCCGGACAGCAGCCCTGACTCGGCAACCCAGTAACTCCCGGTCAATTCACCATTGCCATTCATGGAATACAAGCCGGCAAAGACGGGTTCTGCCATCCGGTCCTGTCCGCGCGGCAATACCGCTGTCACTCCGGTGCGAACCGGTCCTTCGCCTCGGCGCAGAACGCCTTGCCCCGAAATCAGGGTCACGTGACCAACAGAGACCCCCGGAACGTCCGTGATCGCATTCCAACGCCCCGGGGTCCCGCCGAAATCCACACCGAAACCCATGGAACGATCCGCAGCGACGGCAGGTAGTATCGCTAACTAGCTCATTAGGAGCGATCCTGCCGAGGCAAGGATTGCCTTCTGTATCAGGTACATCACACATCTCCGGCAATAGTGAAGAAATCCATTTGGCGAAGTTCTCAGCCACACGCTGTGAACAACTGTGGCACAGCTATCCACGAAGATATTTGACCCACAACAAATTTCATGAAAGAGCCATCGTGATACAGGACGGCGACCAACGTAACTTTCGCGATAATTGCGATCCAAATCACTGTTGGCAAGCAAGGTCCGCTGAATTCGTGGGGAAACCCAGAGCAAGACGGGGCAGGCCTATCTACCTCATCAAGGAGGTGCCCATGCCAGCGTGCACAGTGTCACATCGAATGTATTGTCAAACCACGGAAAGCTGCTGATTAATGCGGGCAGCTTGATGTTGGTAATGCGGTCCTCCGGCACCGTGGCAGCACCACTGAGGAAGTGGGCAGCAGCCGGTGTGGACACGAGTGCTGGCGATAGGAGGAAGCCGCTTTCACCTGCCTCCCGCAAGAACCGGAAATCACGTTGCCAGTTGGGCGCCACCACGGACAGCCCCAGCGCAGGTGGGCCCAACAAAAAGCCAGCTAAACGGCCCAGCCAGGTTGATTCAACCGCTATTCGGGCCCACAAGGCTGAGCCGTCCTGCAATGGGGGCAAGGTGAGCGTCTGGCCAAACCCGAGCTCGAAGGTGGGTTGGCAGCTTTGGCTTTCGCGCAGCGGAGTCGTGCGGCGGGTCAGTAGCAATTGGTCCGGGGTTTGCCGACCTACCTGGTAGAAGCGCCGGTAGGCCCGCAGTGTCTGCGGGTCTTCCAGCGCGGGGTAGCGGTTGTCGACTGCGATCATGCTGAACAGAACAGATTTGGGCACTTTTTTGCTGGCCAGAAAATTGGCGTTGTGTTCGGTCATGCGGCGGCTGGTCGCGTAATACGTCTGAAACGCCGGGCGTGTGGCCAGTTCCAGCCCCGAAGCGTAGGCCAGGCCAAACTCAAACGGGAACACGTCAAATGGCGCCTGAATGTCCTTGAACGGAATGGCGGCGCGGGGCTCGGCCAGGGCCTTCTGATTTTGGCGCAGATAGTCGGCATCCTGCATCTGTCTGTACGCTGTGTTCAGCGGGTACACGGCGCGGTATTTGATCAACGAGGGATAGATCTTGAACCCGTCGCCCGGCGGCAGCAATGGCGCGGTCAGGTGGGTGGCCACGGTTGCGGAAATGGCTAGCCGGACTCCACAACTGGACGGCACCCAGAAACGCCAGCGCCAGGAACGAGGCGAACGGATGTTCGCCATGGCGGATAAATCCCATCTTGTAGGCAACCATCAGGGAAAGGATGGACAGCGCACTAACCAGTAACTGCTGCATCCCGCGCAGCCCAAAGGTGCTGCCCACCACCAGCGCCCCCAGCGCAAAGGCCAGCTGGTAGCCCCAGGGCGCGTGCAGACCCATATCGGCGTTGTAGGCCTGTGAAACGTCGAAGTAGCCCGCAAAAAACGCGGGAAAATTGACCAAATCCTGACCCGCCCACGCAAACACCAGCAGCGAAAAAAATACAAAGCAGACGGGGACAACCGGCACATAGTCCCGCAGCCTTATGCGATACGCCGTGACCAGCAGCAGTACCGGGACTGACAAGAACACCGCGCCAGATTGCACCTGGCAGGCCAGCGCCATGTCAAACGCCAGCACGATCGAGACCGCCAGCCGTGCGCGGTCCTTGGGCCCGCGCTGCACCTCGTTGTGCGCCAGCAGCAGCGCTGGCAGCAGCAGGTAGACGTCGTGTAGCAGTACCAAAAATAGAGCCAACGCACAGAACAGCAGCAGGTCAATGACCCGACGTATCCTCAGGACGCAAAAAAAGCACAAGCCCAGCGTCAGCGCGTAGAGCCCCCGCAGCAGCAATACGTCAGCATGGTTCTTCTCGAAGTAGATCGCCGATTCCATGAACGACAGCGGACCGTAGTTGAACAGCAGATCCCTGCCGTGCTGCAGGTTGTGGGCGTGCGCATAGCCCAGCATGGCGTGCCACGACAGGTCCAGCCCGCGGACGGAGGACTGGTAGCCCGTGTCGATCAGGCTCAATACCATGACGATGATGCCCAGCGCCGGGATGACGGTTTGTCGGCCAAAGGCCCGTAGGGAACTGGTATTCATGAGTGACCGCAACACCCTACAAATCAGGAAAATCAGACGGACATTTGTGGGACGGCATGGTGTTTTGGCCCGCTCTTGGTCGGGTTGCTTGGGCTCATGTGTTTGATTTTCCTATCCTTTAAAGCCGAAGCCAAAGTACTGAGAGAGCTTGACGAATATTTTGCCGCAGGCTCTTTGAAGCATACCAAAGGTGACTCATGCGAAATTGAAGAATTGAAGTTGGAGACTGCCATACCGCAAGTGTTCGGCTAACACGGCGCGGACGCGACCATGTACTGCGTCTTACTCGCCCATTTGCTGCAACAAGTACAGGCGTTGGTAGACACCCTTCTCAAGGGCCATCAGTTCATCATGGGTACCTTGTTCATGGATGCGGCCATGGTTGAGCACCACGATACAGTCGGCAGCCCGAATGGTGGACAGACGGTGGGCAATCGCCACCACGGTGACCTTGCCACGCAGCTCGGAGAGGGCAACTTGCACAATTTGCTCGGTTTCTGAGTCAATATGGGCGGTGGCCTCGTCCAAAAACAGGATGCGGGTCTCGCCCGCCAGGGCCCGGGCAATGGCAATGAGCTGCTTTTGCCCCACCGACAGGCGGGCACCACCCTCACCCAACAAGGTGTCGTAGCCCTGTTCCAGCTGCACAATAAAGTCGTGGCAGTGGGCCGCGCGTGCGGCTTCTTCGATGGCTGCCTGGTCCAGCTCGCGGCCCATGGCAATGTTGTCGCGCACACTGCTGGCCAGCAAAAACGGGTCTTGCGGCACCAAGCCCACGTCTTCGCGAAAGTGTGCGTCGCTAAAGGTGGACAGTTCCACACCATCGACCGTGATGCGCCCGGTTTGGGCTTGGTAAAACCGCAGCAACAAACTCAGCAGCGTGGATTTGCCGCTGCCAGTGTGGCCCACCAGACCGTAAAACCCGCCCGCCGGAATGTTCAGGCTCAGGTCGTGCAAAACGGGCGTTTGCGGATCGTAGCCAAACCCCAGGTTTTCAATTTTGATAGTGCCACTGCCAATACGCTGGGGGCCTATCATGGGTTTTGGACGTTGCTCTTGCAACAGCGTGTCGACCCGCGCCGCTGCCACCACGGCCTGTTGCAATTGGCCAAATTGCAGCGTGATCTGGATCAATGGATCGACCACACGACCGATGTAGCTGACAAAGGCGTACAAAATACCAATCTCCAACGCACTGAGCGCGCGTTGGCCAAAGCTGTGGATCACCACCACGAGCAGCAACACGTTGATCAAATCCAGCATCGGACGCAGCAACCAGGCGTTGACCCGCATTTCGGCCAAACGTGCACCCAGGTGCTGGCCGTTAGTGTGATCAAAACGGTCTTTAAAGCGCTGCTGCGCATTGCTGGCCTGTAGCACCGCCATACCAGCGATGGACTCTGACATTTGGGCATTGATGTCACTGCGCTTTTGCCGGGCCCGGGCCACCGCGGGTGCACTCCAGCGCTGGTAAAACCAGACAATCACCACCACGGCGGGAATCAGGGTGAGCACGATCAGCATCAACCGCCAGTCGAGCCAGGCCATGGCCGCCAGCGCACCGAACACTACGATGCTGCTGTCCAAAATAACGAATAAAACCTGCACGTACAGGTTTTTCACCTGCTCGGTGTCATTGGTAACCCGGCTGACCAACTGGCCAGTGATGGCTTTGTCAAAAAATGCCATGGGCAGGCGCAGCACATGCCCATAGACTTCTTCGCGCACGCGCTTGACCGAACGCATGGCCACGCCAGCCATACGCGCCAGCTGGGCGTAACGGATGACGCTGGCTAGGGCGCCCGTCAGCAACAGTGCTGCCAGCAACAGGGCCATATCGGAGACCACCAGTTTACGCGGCAGCAGATGCTGGTCGATGAAATACTTGCCCAGCAAGGGGCCAGTGGCCTCTAATAAGGCGCACGCTATCAACCAGACCGTGCCCAAGATCAGGTTGCGCTTCTCCGGTGCGGCGGCGTGCAGCAGCAGGGCAATGGCGCGGCGAGTGGCGCCCGCGTCGGGCGCCTTGTTGGCATCAGGCTGCATCCAGGCTGGCCTCCAGTTGTTGGTAGCGCCACTGGGCGGCATACCAGCCATTGCGCGCCAACAAAGTGGCGTGGTCACCCTGTTCGCTGATGCGTCCGTGGCTCAGCACAACAATGTGGTCCGCGTCCGTGACCGCACTGAGGCGGTGGCTCACGATCAACGCTGTACGGCCCGCACGCGCGCTGCGCAAGTGCTGCAAGATATCGGTCTCGGTTTGGGTGTCGACCGCAGACAAGGCGTCATCCAGCAGCAACAGGGGTGCGTCGGTCAACATGGCGCGGGCTATGGCCACGCGCTGGCGCTGCCCGCCCGAGAGCGCAATGCCTTTTTCGCCAACCGGGGTGTCATAACCCTTGGGCATCCGCACGATGTCGTCATGGATGGAGGCCAAGCGCGCGGCGTGGGCAATTTCTTCGCGTGTAGCGCCCGCCTTGGCCAAGGCGATGTTCTCGGCAATGCTGGCCGAGAATAAAAACGGCTCTTGGGGTACCCAGCTGATGGCCCGGTTAAGCGCCTCTAGCGTGTAGTCGCCCAGGGAGTTGCCACCCCAGCGGATGGTGCCTGTGCTTTGGGTGTATTGGCGCAAAATCAAACGCAAGACGCTGGATTTGCCACTGCCCGTAGCACCCACCAACCCCAGGGTTTGGCCGGGCGGTAGCTGTAGGCTGACCGCATCCAGTGCCAACGCTTGGTGGCCCGGATAAGAAAAACTCACCCCTTCCAGGACCAGACGTCCGGGCTCAACATCTGTGCGAGAACCACTGTCGGCCACGGTCAATGGCGCATCCAAAACGGGCTGCAAACGGCCCCAGGCTGCGCGCCCCCGTTCGATCAGGGCCAACACCCAGCCGGCCGCAAACATGGGCCAGATCAACTGCCCCAGGTACATGCTAAAGGCCGTCAAAGCACCAATGCTGAGTTCACCATGCCAAACAAAATAGCCTCCCAAACCCAAGGTCAGGACCGTGGCACTGACTAAGGTAACCCCACCGCTGGTTCAAATGCGGCCTCCCAGCGCTGGGCCCTCAGGCTGGCGTCGGCGGCGCTTTCTGCCAGTTCCTCAAAGCGCTGTGCGCTGCGCGCCTCCAATCCCAGTGCGCGCAGGGTGCGCACACCGGTCAGGGTCTCTTGCACTTGGTCGTTCAGTTTGCCAAACGCATCCAACGATTCTTTGGAGGCTTGGTGAATATGGTTGGAGATACGCCAAAACGCCCACGCCATAATAGGGGAACGGCAACAGGGCCGCCGCCGCTAATCGGCCATCGATACCCAGCGTCATCATGGCGACCACCAAGATCAGCGTCAGGGTGCCGTCAAAGCCCGCCAGCATGGCCTCACCTGAGGCCATTTCCACCGAGTCAATGTCGTTGGTCGCGAGCGCCATCAAATCACCGGTGCGCTTTTGTTGGAAAAAATGGGGGCCTTGCTGGCACAAGCGGGCGTACAGTCGGGCGCGCAGCTGGGCACCCAGGCGGTAGCTGGCGGCAAAAAGCTGCAAACGCCAGGCCACTCGCAAAAAATAGATGGCAACACCCGCCAACAACAACCAGGCCAACTCGCCCAACAACGCCTCTTCGTGCAGGGTGCCAGCCACCAAACCATCAATCACATGGCCAACTTGACGCGGAATGTAGACCGTCAAGGCGCTCACGGTCGCCAGCATCCAGGCGGCCAGCGCATAGGGACGCCAGTTTTGGCGCACATAGATCGCTATCAGTGCGGTAAGGGTCATTGGGCGAGGTAGAGGATTGTCGGTGGGCGCTGGTGGTCGTGGCAGTAGGGTGCCACTGCGACGGCGCCAAACCGACTGTTTTAACCGGCGGGTGACGATGATATACCGGGGCTTGAAAAGTGGTGGACAAGGGTCCAAAGGCCTTGCCATTCTGTCTGCATCCAAGGGTGATGCTGTTTGAGCAAAAGACGTTTTTTTACTACGTCACACTGATGAACGAAAACTACGTCATGCGCGATTGCTATAAATTTAGTAGTTGCTTATGTAGTTTTGACGAGGGCTAGAGGCCGATTTCTCTTAAGGAAGTAACGCTGCCAGGCTCTGGTGCCATTCTGGCCGAGGTGGTCAGGCTGTATTCAAAATTGCCAACAACCGGTCGATTGGTGAGAAAATGAAAAGGACTTGGCGGGCGTCGTCGTCTGGAAGTCCAAGTTGAACAAGCTCGCACCAACAGCGCCGACGGGTAAGATGGTGCATCGGTAAAAGGAGCGTCACCGCTGGGCGGCGGCGTGCTGCGGCAACACAATTGACAGTCGATGGCCAGACGGAAAATCTCACGACGCAGGGCAGTGACGAGCATATTGGCGCTCGGCGGTGTGACGTTTGGCCTGGTGGCGCGGGTCAATGGCGAGCGCAGCAGCAACCTGCCAGTGGACCGCATCCGCCCGCCTGGCGCTTTGCGCGAGGCCGAGTTTCTTGGTGCCTGCGTGCGCTGCGGGCTGTGCGTTCAGGCGTGCCCGTACGATACCTTGCACCTGGCCGAACTCAGCCCGCTGCTGCCCACCGGCACACCATATTTCACCGCCCGGGACACACCATGCCACATGTGCGAGACCATTCCATGCGCCGCGGCCTGCCCGACCGGGGCGCTGCAGCTCAGCACCATCAATGCTGCAGCAATGGGGCTGGCGGAGCTCAGCACGCCCGAGCGCTGCCATAGCTATACCGGCGCCGCCTATTGCAACAGTTGCTACCAAGCCTGCCCGCTCAAGGGCCAGGCGATCCGCATGCAGCCGGGGCGCACCTTGCGCGGGGGCAACTTCAGGCCGGTGGTCAACGCTGACTATTGCACCGGCTGTGGTCTGTGCGAGGCGGCCTGCGTGCTGCAAGGCGATGCTGCAATCACCGTACGCGCCAATCATGCAACGCGACGCTGAGACTGCGGCCACCCGGCAGCGTTCGATGTGGCAACGCAACCGGTGGCTGCTGGCACGCCGTGCGAGTCAGTTGACGGTGCTCGCACTGTTCCTGATGGGGCCGTGGGCCGGCGTCTGGCTGACCCGCGGAAGCCTGGCATCAAGCGAATTGTTCGGCGTACTGCGTTTGACTGATCCACTGGTTGCACTGCAGGCGCTGCTTGCGCACCATGTGTTGGAGGGCAGCGCAATGGGCGGTGCGGTGATTGTCGCTGTGCTCTACACGGCATTCGGCGGTCGCAGCTACTGCGCTTGGGTCTGCCCGATCAATCCGGTGACAGATTTTGCGGCGTGGTTGCGCGTCAAGCTGCGACTGCCATCCTTACTGCGCCACGCCACACCTGACCGCCGGCTGCGCTACGCGGTGCTGGTAGTCGCGTTGCTGCTGTCGGCACTGCTGGGCAGCGTCGTCTGGGAGACGGTAAACCCGATCACTCTGCTGCAGCGCGCACTGGTCTTTGGGCTTGCTGGCGGCTATGGCGCAGTGCTTGTCGTCTTCGTTTTCGATCTGCTGGTCATACCGCGTGGCTGGTGTGGCCACCTGTGCCCGGTTGGCGCGTTCTACGGTGTGCTCGGGCGAGGCGCGCTGATGCATGTCAGCGCCGTGAACCGTGATCGTTGCACGGCTTGCGGAGACTGCTTCCGGGTCTGCCCGGAACCGCACGTGATTGCACCGGCGCTGTATGGCGCGCCACCCGGTCGCTCGCCAGCAATTGCGAGCGCAGACTGCATCCGCTGCGCGCGCTGTATTGATGTCTGTGACGAATTGGTATTTCGCATCGAACTGCTGCCGCGGCGCCAAGCCTACCCGGGGTCGCGCCAAGAAACGACTTGATCGGAGCGCGCCCTGGGCACGGATGGCTTTGGCCGCAACGAAACCGGGCCGCATTACTTGGCTACTTGGGGCCAGTTCTGCTGCCTGTGAGCTACCACCAGATGCTTGAAACATCTGATATAACTTTGCTAGCGATTCGCGATTTTTTTGGCGTGAAATGTACTTTGAAATGCAAACATTGATGCGACTCACTTTTTGCAGATGGCTCCTGCTCACAGCGTCAGCCTTGCTGTGCGCCAATGTTGCTGCCGGCGAGCTACAGCTGCTCGCCGACGAAAACCCGCCATTGAGCTTTACCGATGGAATGCAGGCCAAAGGACTGGCCGTAGACGTTGTGCGCGAAATCCAGCGCCGCGTGGGAGACGACACTCTCATTGAATTTCAGCCTTGGGCCAGGGGCTACCGTACCGTGAGCACGCAAGCCAATGTGGGCCTTTTCGCCATGGCACGCACGCCCGAACGCGAAACGTTGTTTCAATGGTTGGGTCCTGTTTCTGCTTCCAAGGCGTCGTTCTATGGCAAACGCGGCTCTGGCTTGCGCATCAACAACCTGGACGACGCCAAGGCGGTAGAACGCATCATGGTGGTACGAGACTTTTATACCCACCGTTTGTTAGAAAGACTGGGTTTTACGAATCTGGAGCTGGTGCCCAAGCCCGAGACCATGGTGAAGATGGCCCTGAATGATCGCGCACCGTTGATGTTTACGTCCAGCGCCACCTTGCCGGATATGCTGGACAAAGCTGGTGCCAACCCCGGCGATTTGGAGCTTGTCTACACCGTCACCAGCATCCAGACCTATGTGGCGTTTTCGCTGGGTACGCCCAGGGATATGGTTGCGAAGTGGCAGGCGGCATTGGATGCCATGAAACGCGACGGCAGTTATGCGGTGATGTATGCCAAGTGGCTGCCCGGCGAAGTACCCACCAAGATCAAGCCAGAAGCCAATTTTTCGCCCTGAGGGTCAGTTTGGGGTGGGATACTTCGGCTCAAGCGGTTGTTGTGCAATCGTTTTATTTTTCTTTCATTCACCGCAGGAGACCTTCCATGCTCAGATATCGATTCGGTACATGGGTTCTGTGCGCGCTGGCGTTTTCCTGTCTGCCACTGAAGGTGCACGCCCAGACAGCTCCAGTAGCGGTCCAGCGGATGGATACCACACACGCCGTGAACGTGGCGGGGCGCCAGCGCATGCTGGCCCAGCGTATGACCAAGGCCTATCTGATGTTAGGGCAAGGCATTGACCCGGATGGCGCACGCGCTATTCTGCAAGAGTCAGTCCGACTGTTTGAAACCCAACTTGCCGCACTCAAGGCGTTTCAGCCCAATGCGGCGCAGGCCAAACCCCTGGCTGATCTCGATGCGGTGTGGGCACGATGCAAGCCGCTCCTGACGGCGCAGCCGACCAAATTAGGAGCTGATGTTTTGTACGATCTAAGTGAGGAACTACAGCAAGTGGCGCACCACGTCACGCTGGTCTATCGGGATGTCGATAGTCAGCCACAGGACCAACTGGTCAACCTTGCCGGGCGCCAACGCATGCTTACCCAGCGAATGATGAAGTTCTATCTGTACGAAACCTGGGAAATCAACACTGCACCAGCTGACATGGAACTGCATCTGGCACGGGCCCATTTCACCGCGGTGCTGATGCAAATGGAGACATCACCATTAACTGCGCCAAAGATCAAGACACAAGTTGCCGAGTTGCGACGCGTGTGGGAGCCTTACCAGACGGCGCTATTTGCCAGTCGGGACGCAGCCAAAATGCGGCGTAACGCGCCGCTCGCCGCAGGCTTGAGCGAGCGCGTGCTGGAGAGCACCGAGAAGCTGGTTGCGATGCTGTTGGAAAAATCGCAAGCGGGCAGCGCGCAACGGTGAACCAAAGGGAGGGGGTTCAGCACATTTCAGACGTTGGCCTTCATGGCGTCCTGCTTATCCGCGCCTCAGGGCCTTGATTTGCTGGCTCAGCGGTCGATAAAGCCTCGGCCCAGGGTGTCACCACCCCGGAGCCGCGCGAATCGTAGCCAGGCAAGGCATTGACTGATGTTTTAAATGCTGGGTCAGCCAAAATGGCCAACAGCTTTTTCATCACCGGATCGTCAAATGCGGCCGACCGGCACACCAGGAAATAGCGTTCATTGACCATGGAAATAAAGTCGAGCTGGAAATAGCGAGCAGGGCGCTCCAGTCCAAACCCTGCATCCGCCAATTCACTGGCCACATACGCGGCCACACCAGCGTGCGTGGCTTCGCTTTGTTCAAATCCATGAATATCAGTTTCTGCAATTTGGCGTTCATTCAACAGACCTTCCAATAGAAGCGGGTGCCCGAATCCGAGGCGCGGTTGATGAATTTGACATCCCTGCGCGTGAGGTCGGTCAGGTCGTAGATTTTCTTCGGATTTCCGGGCGCAACCATCAGACCCTGGCGTCGGGTGGCAATGTCGACCACAAACAGATCGTCATCATTGAACCATTGCGCGTAATGTTCCAGCGCACGCGCTTGCTGGGATCCGATCGGAATGGGATGCCGCAGGCATCGCAATGGCCGTCATGCAAGGCAGCGGCTGCGGCGGTGCTGCTGGCATAGCGTCGCTCGATTTGTGACCCCTCATCCACTAGACGTTCGATGAGTTTTTCGATGGAAAAGCCATAGCTCGCATGAATGCGAAAGGCCCGTTCACCCGATTGCGAAACTTTGGCGATCTCTGCGGTCAGCTCGGAGGCCAGTGAGTCCAGGATCGGTTGCAGTCTGGCCAAGATGCGGTGGTTGGCCCAGATCAACTTTTCGGCCAACGGCGACAGCGTTGAGCCCTTGCCCCGCTCCATATGCAACAAGGTGGTATTGAAATGGGCCTCCCCGCCGCGAATCACATCCCAGCCGTGTCGATAGGAAATACCCAATTGCTGACAGGCACCGAGTAGCTGCCGGCCCGGTGGACTTCCGCCAGCAATTCAATCAAACGTGGCGATAAGGCGCCATGTTCGTCGCTGTGAATGGTCCAAACGGGTTTGACGGAAATCTTCTTCATCAGGGTAATCCTTTATGAGATCGACCGCATAGTGCAGCGGTCGCACGGCTCATATTGCTGATATGGGTGGCTTCGCGCATTATTCCGCACGCGCCAATTTTGGTGTGTCGAAAGCGAATTTAAATTCACTACGAGGAGACTGCATGAGTACACAGGCGATACTCCTGGGGCCGGCACTTGGCGACGATGCCATGGTTGGCTATCAAAGGAACGGATCATTGCGCATCCTGGCTTTAGCCGATGGTTGGTGCCGCCAGCGGCGCTGGCGATCCACTTGTCCATTGGCATGGCTTACGGTTTTTCCGTGTTCTGGCTGCCCTGTCCAAGGCACCAGGCATCAAGGAGGCGATTAAGTGCGGTCCTGAGGTGGGTTTTTTGGCCAGCTGTTTACGACCAGTTGCGACTGGTCGATTGCGACATTAGGCTGATGTTCACGTTGTTCTTTGTGTTCCTGGGTCGGCTGCCGCCGTCTGGGGCGGATGGTTGGAGCGGTGGGTCCACGCAAAGTCGGCGTGTTGGCAGCACTTTGCTGGGGTGGCGTATGTTGATCTCGGCTATGGGCATTTACCTGCACCAGTTCTGGATGATGGTGCTGGGCTCGTGTCATCGGCGGCATCGGTCTTGGGTTGGGTTACATCTCTCCGGTCTCGACGCTGATCAAGTGGTTTCCGGACAAACGTGGCATGGCCACCGGCATGGCCATCATGGGCTTTGGCGGCGGCGCCATGATCGGCTCGCCACTGGCAGCCGAGTTGATAAATGTTCGCCACGCCAACCGAGGTGGGCGTTGGCAGACCTTGCGGTGATGGGTGTGCTTTACACCGTTGCCTGTTGTGCGGTGCGTTTGGTTACCGCATTCCGGCCAGTGTTTGAAGCCCGAGGGTTGGAAGCAGCCTGTAGCCCAGGGCGCCAACGCGATGATCACTCACGGCCATGTGCACGTGAACAAGGTCTGGGGCATTCCGCAGTTCTGGTTGGTGTGGATGGTGTTGACAATGAACGTGTCGGCCGGAATCGGCGTGATCGGCATGGCCAGTCCGATGCTGCAAGAGGTTTTCGGCGGAAGCCTGATCGGTGTCGCCGGAAAATTCAGCATGCTGGATAAGACCCAGCTCACTGCGATTGCGGGCGTGGCGGCTGGCTTTGCGGCTTTGCTCAGTTTGTTCAACATTGTGGGCCGATTTTTCTGGGCCAGTCTGTCGGACAAGTTGGGTCTGTAGGCGATCGCAACCTGCTGCGTGCGCCCCGGTTGCCGGACAAGTTTTCGCGAGCGATGCCGAACTGGCAGAGGAACGGCGGTTGGCGCATGACAGGGCCAAAGCCGGTGAGTGGGCAAGAGCCATGAAGCGTTCTACGCGTCGAGCTCCTCACGGTAGCGTTGGCCTGGCTGCGGTCGGTATTCCATTGGCGTGGGGCGTCTACCGAACCCTGCTCAGCGCGGCGGTTCTTCCCACGACGAGTCTTTGCACCCATAACCGGATGGCGTCGCGTAGCGCGGCGCCATCCGATCCCTGTATCCGGAGTCTAAGCATGCATGAACACATCGAATCTCTGATCCAGCAACACCGCGATCAGGCTGGAGGCTTGATGCCGTTGCTGCACGCCATACAAGATGCCCTTGGGTATGTACCCGCTGAATCGGTGGCTCCCATCGCCAAGGGCTTCAATTTGTCGCGTGCCGAAGTGCATGGGGTGATCAGCTACTACCACTATTTTCGCAGCACGCCGCCTGGGCGTACGGTGGTACAGGTATGCCGGCCGAGTCATGTAAAGCGTGCGGATCGGATGAATTGATGTCAGAGATCGAAAAGCGGCTGGGCGTGAAGGCGCATGAAACGCGGGCCGACGGCGCGGTATCACTCGAGCCGGTGTATTGCCTGGGGCTGTGTGCGCAGTCGCCAGCCATCCAGATCAACGAGCGTGTGTTTGCGCGGGTTACAACAGCGCGTTTGCCAACCCTGTTGGCTGGTGTGGAGGCTAAATGAGCGCCGTCAAGATTTATGTGCCCCTTGATTCGGCTGCGTTGGCAGTCGGGGCCGATGAGGTAGCCACAGCGTTGTTGAGCGCATGCGAACAACGCGGCTTTGCGATCGAGCTGGTGCGCAACGGCTCACGTGGCTTGTTTTGGCTGGAGACGCTGGTCGAGGTGGAAACACCGCTAGGCCGTGTGGCTTATGGTCCCGTGACTGAGGCGGACGTGGCTGGGCTACTGGATGCCGGTTTGTTGCAAGGCGGTGAACACCCTTTGCGCCAGGGCATCACCGAGCAGATCGCCTTTCTCGCATTGCAAGAGCGGCTGACCTTTCGGCGCATGGGCATCACCGACCCCCTAAGCCTGGCCGACTACGAGGCCCATGAGGGCTGGGCTGGCCTGCGCAAGGCACTGGCGCTTCAGAGTGCAGCCATTGTGGGCGAGGTGATGCATTCTGGCCTGCGGGGTCGCGGCGGTGCAGCGTTTCCGGCGGGCATCAAATGGAAGACAGTCGCCGGGGCGCAGGCCGACCAAAAGTACGTGGTTTGCAATGCTGACGAGGGCGATTCCGGAACCTATTCAGACCGCATGACGATGGAGGGCGATCCCTACATGCTGATCGAGGGCATGGTGATTGCCGCTCTGGCGGTGGGCGCCACCCAGGGCTACATCTACATCCGCAGCGAATACCCGCACGCGGCAGCCACCATGCGCGAGGCAATTTCGCGCGCCACAGCGGCGGCCTTTCTGGGGCCGCGTGTGCTCGACAGCGATCACGCGTTCACGCTGGAGGTGCGCAAGGCAGCGGGCTCCTATGTGTGTGGCGAAGAAACCGCCATGCTGGAAAGCCTGGAAGGCAAACGCGGCATCGTGCGGGCCAAACCACCGCTACCGGCCATTGAGGGTCTGTTTGGCAAGCCCACCGTGATCAACAACGTGATTACTTTTGCCAGTGTGCCCGGGATCCTGGCACGCGGCGCCCAGTTTTACCGTGATTACGGCATGGGTCGTTCACACGGCACGCTGCCATTCCAGCTTGCGGGTAACGTGAAGCACGGCGGTTTGGTGGAAAAGGCCTTTGGCCTCACCTTGCGTGAATTGTTGTATGGTTTTGGTGGTGGCACGCGCAGCGGCAGACCCATCAAGGCGGTGCAAGTTGGTGGTCCACTGGGTGCCTATGTACCCGAATCGCAATGGGATGTGCCCTTGGACTACGAGGCCTATGCGGCCATGGGCGCAGTGCTCGGCCACGGCGGCATTGTGGTGCACGACGACACCGCCGACATGGCTCAGCTGGCGCGCTACGCGATGGAGTTTTGTGCCATTGAGAGCTGCGGAAAATGCACGCCATGCCGCATCGGCAGCACACGCGGTGTGGAAGTGATTGACCGCATCACGCTGGGAAAAAACCGCCCCCAGCAAGTGGAGTTGCTGCGTGACCTGTGTGACACGATGGTGCAAGGCAGCCTGTGCGCCATGGGCAGCATGACGCCCTATCCGGTGTTGTCTGCGCTGGACCATTACCCTGAAGATTTTGGACTGACCGCCACGGCCGATCAGACCGTTTGAAGGAACAAAAACCATGTTGAAGCACATCAAGATTGAAGTGGACCGCGGCACACCGGCCCGCACGTCCAGCGAGACGGTGGAGCTCACCATCGATGGCAACGCGGTGCGCGTGCCCAAAGGCACGTCGCTGATGCGGGCTGCGTCAGACGCAGGCATTCAGGTACCCAAACTGTGCGCCACCGACAGCCTGGAACCGTTCGGTTCCTGCCGATTGTGTCTGGTGGAAATCGATGGCCGCAAGGGAACACCCGCATCCTGCACGACCCCTGCAGAGCCCGGCATGGTGGTGCACACCCAAACGCCCAAGCTGCAAAAACTGCGCAAGGGTGTGATGGAGCTCTACATTTCTGACCACCCGCTGGACTGCCTCACCTGCAGCGCCAACGGTAACTGTGAGTTGCAAGACATGGCCGGCGTGACCGGCTTGCGCAATGTGCGTTACGGCGTAGCAGGGGCCATGGTGGACGGTGTGGCGGGCGACCACCATTGCGACGCCAAAAAGGACGAGTCAAACCCGTATTTCACCTATGACGCCAGCAAGTGCATTGTCTGCAACCGCTGTGTGCGGGCTTGCGAAGAAACGCAAGGCACCTTCGCACTGACTATTTCTGGGCGCGGTTTCCAGAGCCGTGTCTCGCCCGGGCAAGACCAGCCATTTATGGACAGCGAATGCGTGAGCTGCGGTGCCTGCGTCGAAGCCTGCCCCACCGCTACTTTGCAGGAAAAATCCATCATTGAACTCGGCCAACCCGAGCACAGTGTCATCACCACATGCGCCTATTGCGGCGTGGGCTGCGGGTTCAAGGCCGAGATGAAAGGCAACACGGTGGTGCGTATGGTGCCGTGGAAAGACGGCAAGGCCAATGAAGGACATTCTTGCGTGAAGGGCCGTTTTGCCTGGGGTTACGCGACCCACAAAGACCGCATCACCAAGCCCATGATCCGCGCCAAGATCACCGATCCATGGCGCGAAGTGGGTTGGGATGAAGCCATCAACTACGCGGCCAGTGAATTCAAGCGCATCCAGGCTAAGCATGGTAAAGACTCGGTGGGCGGTATCACGTCAAGCCGTTGCACCAACGAAGAGGTGTACCTGGTTCAGAAGTTGATCCGTGCGGCGTTTGGCACCAACAATGTGGACACCTGTGCCCGCGTTTGCCATTCGCCCACGGGATATGGCATGGGTCAGACCTTTGGCACCTCGGCCGGCACGCAGACCTTCAAGTCGGTCGAGCAGGCCGACGTCATCATGATCATTGGCGCCAACCCGACCGATGCCCATCCGGTGTTTGCGTCGCGCATGAAGCGTCGCTTGCGCGAAGGCGCGCGCCTGATCGTCGTGGACCCACGGCGCATTGAGCTGGTGGAGACGCCGCATGTGCGTGCGGACCACCACCTTGCGCTCTTGCCGGGAACCAACGTGGCCATGATCACCGCACTGGCCCACGTAGTTGCTACCGAAGGGCTAATCAACGAGGCTTATGTGGCGGAGCGTTGTGACAGCAAGAGTTTCAAAGAATGGCGCGCATTCGTGAGCCGTGCAGAGAACTCACCCGAAGCGTTTGAGGCCGTAACCGGCGTAGCAGCGGATGAGGTTCGCAAGGCGGCGCGTCTGTTCGCCAGCGGCCCCAACTCGGCCATCTACTACGGTCTGGGTGTGACCGAGCACGCACAGGGCTCCACCATGGTGATTGGCATCGCCAACCTGTCTATGGCTTGCGGCATGGTCGGACGCGAGGGCGTGGGTCTGAACCCGCTGCGCGGTCAGAACAATGTGCAGGGTAGTTGCGATATGGGTAGCTTCCCGCACGAATTACCGGGCTACCGTCACATTGGCGACGCCACCGTGCGTGCGCAGTTTGAAGCGCATTGGGGCGTTGAGCTCAACCCGGAGCCGGGCTTGCGCATCCCCAACATGTTTGATGCCGCGCTGGGCGGCAGCTTCTTGGGCTTGTATTGCCAAGGCGAAGACATCGTGCAGTCCGACCCGAACACGCAGCATGTGACTGCGGCGTTGTCGGCCATGGAGTGCATCGTGGTGCAGGATATTTTCCTGAACGAGACCGCCAAATATGCGCATGTGCTACTGCCCGGCAGCAGCTTCCTGGAAAAGGATGGCACCTTCACCAATGCTGAGCGCCGAATCAGCCGTGTGCGCCGGGTGATGCCGCCGCTGGCGGGGCTGGGCGATTGGGAGGTCACCATGAAGCTCTCCACCGCACTGGGTTACCCCATGCACTACAACCATCCGGAAGAAATCATGCAGGAGATCGCCGAGCTCACGCCCACTTTCCAGGGTGTAAGTTTTGAAAAAATCGAACGCTTGGGCAGTGTGCAATGGCCTTGCAACGAGAACACCGATGAGGCCGGCACGGCCACCATGCATGTCGACCACTTCGTGCGCGGCAAGGGCAAGTTCTTCAACACCCAATACATCCCGAGCGACGAGAAGATCACGCGCAAATTCCCGTTGCTGCTTACTACCGGCCGCATCCTCAGCCAGTACAACGTGGGCGCGCAGACCCGGCGCACGCCCAATAACCAGTGGCATGGTGAAGACCTGCTGGAGATCCATCCGCACGATGCACTGGACCGCGGCATCAAAGAGGGGGATTGGGTCGGCATCAGCAGCCGCGCAGGCCAGACGGTGATGCGGGCACAGGTCAGCGAGCGCATGCAGCCCGGGGTGGTCTACACCACCTTCCATTTCCCTGAGAGCGGGGCCAATGTGATCACCACCGACAGCTCCGACTGGGCCACCAATTGCCCGGAGTACAAGGTGACGGCGGTGCAGGTGCTACCGGTGTCGCAGCCTTCCGCTTGGCAAAAAGGGCTTTCAGGCGTTTGACCGCCAGCAGCAGGGCTTGCTGCAACAGGGGCGATCCCCCGAAGTGGTGGACAAATGAAGCCGTTTGATGAGTCTGTCGTGCCACCCGGTGTTCTTACCCAGGAAGTGACTGCATGGCGCAGTGGTCACGCCATGCACCATCCTGACTGGCTGGCCGAAGAGGTGCCAGTGGCGCTGGTGTTCAATGGCATCTCGCACGCCGTGATGCTGGTCAGCCCCGATCAACTGGAAGACTTTGCGCTTGGCTTTGGCCTGACCGAAGGCTTGTTGACCGATGCGCGCGAGCTGTATGGCATCGACATCCAGCAAACGGCGCAGGGGCTGGAGGTGCAGTTGGAAGTGGCCTCCGCCTGTGAGTGGCGTTTGAAAGAGTTCCGCCGCAACCTTGTCGGCCGAACTGGCTGTGGCCTGTGCGGCACCGAAAGCCTGGGCCAGGTACACCGCAACCTGCCCACTGCACCCGTGTTGCGACTCACGCCAAACGTGCTGGGCCGGGCGCAGCGCGCACTGCGGGAGTGGCAGGCGGTACAACAGCTCACCGGCGCCGCGCATGCGGCCGCTTGGTGTGATATGGAAGGGCGCATCGTGCTGCTGCGAGAAGACATCGGCCGCCACAACGCGCTGGACAAGCTCGTAGGAGCCATGGCAAAGGCAGGCACCAACCCGACCCAGGGTTGGGTGCTGGCCACCAGCCGTGCCAGCTTTGAGATGGTGCAAAAATCGGCCATGGCCGGCGCTGGCCTGCTGGCCGCAGTGTCCGCCCCCACGACACTGGCGGTGGACGTCGCGCGCCGGTGCAATCTGGCATTGGCGGGCTTTGTGCGCGGCGACGATTTCGTGGCCTACACCTACCCAGAGCGTTTTGGGCTAATGGCTCCTTGAATGTACTGAGAACCTTATCCATGCAAATCCACACCCTCGTCACCATGGCCAACCGCATTGGCCAGTTTTTCGAGTCCTACAGTGACCGCAATGAGGCTCTGGCCGAGATCAGCAACCACATCCACAAGTTCTGGGATCCGCGCATGCGCCGTGAACTGCTGAGCCAGATGGATGCGGGCGTCACTGTGGACCTGCTGCCGATCGTCGTCGATGCGATTGCAGCCCACCGCAGCGTGTTGGCGGTGTGAGCCCGCCACCCAGAGGCGCAAGAAATACAGCCAGCCGGATTTGCTTGCAGCAGGGCAAGGTCAAATAGTGCACAGAAAACACATATTTGATAGCAAACTATGCAGTTCCGACGAGGGCTAGAGGCCTAAAATCCTATAAGCCTCTAGCCGTCGCATTGATTGCAAAAACAGCTATTGAAGTAATAGTCGATAGGCTTGTGCAAAGGTGTGCGCATCGCCCGACCAGCGAGCCGACACGTAGCGTCCGTCTCGCACCACCCAGGCGGCGCGGAGGTCATGCAGGCGGTCACGTACTACGCCCGAAGTTTTGCGCCAGTGGTGAACTGGTCCGGGGGGCATCGCAAAAATCCGTATCCTGTGCCAGGGTCAGTTTGACCTCGGCTTCGACACTCCAATGGCCAAGTCAGCACTATGGTTTTGCGGCCATACAACACCGAATGGCCAGCACGCGTTGAAACAGAACGCGCCGCCAGAAGTAAACCATGACACACCGCACCAATGGGTTTGTGCTGGCAGTTGGCATCGTGTGTCAAAAAAAGCTGACCACTAGCCCTTGCAGCACCGGACTCTCCTGATACGCGCGCATGCCTTTGGCATGGTCACCAGGCAGTAGCAGGCCGTCAAAGCCGCCGATCTGGGCTTGGGCACGCAGCATCAGGCCCAAGAATTTGATTCGATTGATACCCGAAATCCAGCCCCAAGCGACCAGCTCCTGGCCACTGATCATCAGCGGGTCCGCAGGGGCATCAGAATGTTCATAGACCTACTGACCAGGATGCCGCCAGCATTGTGCGTGCGGATATGGGGTACACGGTTTGGCGGACTAGCTGCCGCGTATGATTGACTTGCAATCAATCGTTCCTTCAAACTTGTAGCCTTCGCCACTGGTGACGTTGAAGCTGACTTTTGCCGTTGCGCCCCTGTCGTCCACGGTCACCGAGCCACTGCCTTTTTTCTTGGCCTCCGCTGGTCGTGTCTCGATGTTGTACTCGGTGTTCTTGCCGATCAAGGGGCCGAAGCGGAACAGAATCAAGAATTCTTTGGTGCCAGACGCCGCTTTTTTTGCATCCGGAACAATCAATTGCAGGCTATTGAATTTCGCCGGGTCTTTTTCTTTGGGTAATGAGAATTGGTTACCCCAAGAACCTGGGCCGGTCATGCCTGCAGAGCAACCGCCTCTTTCCTCTGACCCATCCCAAGTGCCCGCATTCGGGCCGCCGGTAACGACGAGATGCACGGTCTCCACAACGGGGTCGGCATGGACAGTCAGGGTGGCAAGTCCTAGTAGCGCAACGGTAAGAAGGGGGATCAAGCGGGTAGTCTGTCGGGCGGCGCGTGGGTTCATGGTTTCCTCCAAATTGGATCGATGGATTGTCGTACCATTCTGGGCGTGTCTAGTGGCAGCGCTCAGCGTCGAGCGTGACAATGACGGTGTAAATTGCTGGTGAACCGGACTGGCGACTCTGTTTGTTCGTGCTATGCCGCGGCGATCTTCGGTGTCATACTCTCGCGCATGTGGCGGAAATTACTATCCTGTGTGCATCCACTGTCCGTGCGGTTGGGTCGAAGCCGCCATGGGCTCACCACTGTTTTAGTGTCTCTTTGTCTGACTCTGCCGGGGATTGCACATGCACAAAATGATGCCGACGATACTGCTGGCATGGCTGTCACCCTGGACGAAGCCGACCTCAGCGGCAGCAACCTGACTCGTGACGAAGCCAGCCGCCTGCTGGCCCAGCCCCTGCCCGATGCCCCCGACGCCCGCTACGCCGCGCTGCAGCGACAGTACCAAGCGGCCTTGCTGTTGGAAGAGCGCACACGCTTGATTGCCACCGCGCGCCAGTTGGTGGACGCCGGGCGTGGCCGGCCCGGTGGCGAGAGCTGGGTCACCACTTATCTGAATGCTGAATTCACCTGGGGTAGTTCGGGCAAGGCCTTGGAGGCCAGCGAAGCTTTTGTCACAGACACCAGCCTGTCCCTGGGCCAGCGGGCCATGGCAGCGCTGCGCCAAACCTATTTCGCTGCTCAGGGCAATGACCGCGCCATCCTGGCCCGGCTATTGTCACGCGCCGACGACCTGGCGGCGCAGGCCCTGCGCCAGGGCGGGGCACCTGCGAGCCTGCCAATCAGCCGTCTGCACGTGCGTGCCGAGGTCGAACGCTGGCAAGGCAATAACAAAGCTGCAGTGGCCACGCTGCGCGAGTCCATAGGCTTGGGCCGCAGCGCCGTGCAGGCTGCGCGAAGCCACAGTACCAGCCCGCGCGACCCCGGTGTGCTGGACGCCTACGGCTGGCTGGACGGCTCCATGGGCATGCTCACCTACGCCCTGGTGCGCGATGGTCGGCCGCAGGAGGCCATCCACGTGGCCGAGTCCAACCTGGCGCTGTGGCGTGCTGGCCAGCTCAGCGATGGCCTGGGCGCGCGCTGGGACTACCGCCTGGCCAACAGTCTCAACGCCACCCAGCAATTCACCCCCGCGCTGGCAGCTGCCCAGCAGTCCGACGCCATGCTGCAACGCGCCGGCGTCAGCGCCGCCAGCCATACCGGTTGGCTTGCGCGCCAGGAGATTGTGCGCGCCCTGATCGGGTTGAGGCGTTGGTCCGAGGCCGATGCCTCCTACAGCAGCTTTTTGGCCAGCATGCCACCCGACGTCCTGGCTCGCACCCGCGCCTCCGATTGGCGGCTTCTGGCCCTGCTGGCCGCCAAGAACGGGCGCATGGACGAAGCATTGGACTTGGCCGAGCGCTCGCTGCGTTACCGCAACCGCCTCTATGGTGCCAATCACCCGCTGACCCAGGAGGCAGCTGGCATGCGCGGCTTGGTGCGGCTGTTGCGGGGTGACGTTCGGCAGGCCATGCAGGACTACGAGGCGCTATTTGCCGCCACGCTGGACAACCCCGGTGGCTGGCTGGACTTGGACATGCGTGGCGTGCGTGGTTATGTGCTGGGCATTGCCTTCGACGAGTTCATGCGCTTTGTATCCGACAAGGCGTTAAAAGGTGAGGCCGTCGATCCGGCGATGAGCGACCGGGCTCTGCAATTGGCCGACCGCAGCAGTCTGGGTGTGACGCAGCGCGCCATCACCGACAGCACCGCCCGGGTGTTGGCCAGCACACCGGCCCTGCGCGCCCTGCTGGACCAGGAGCAGACCCAGCGCCAGGCCGTGGCCGCCCTGGTGGGCACACTCAATACCAGCCTGCGGGAAGAAGACAGCCTGTACCGTCAAGCCCAGACGGCCGAATTCAAGGCATTACCAGCCGCTGACCGCAAGGCATTGGGCGAACGCCGACATGTGCTGCATGACACCGTCAAGTCCCAGCAGGCCGATGTGACAGCCGCGCGCACGGTGTTAACCAATCAGCGCGAGCAGATCGCCAAGCAGTTCCCCGCCTATGCCGATCTGGTTACGCCCAGCACCCCCAAACCCGACCAGCTGCGACAGTTGCTCAATCCTGGTGAGTCCCTGCTGGTGGTGTACCCTACCGACACTGCCACTTTGGTCTGGCTAGTGGGTGCCGATGGCCGCAAAGGCTTTAGTGCCGTTGCCGTGTCGCGTGCCGAACTGGCCCGCCGCGTGGCCCAGCTGCGCGGGCTGCTGGACCTCGGCGCTGCACCTGCCGGACGCGAGTCAGTGCCGCCCAGTGCGCAGCTGTACGCGTTGTACAAAGTCCTGCTCGGCCCGCTGGAGCCTGCACTGCGCGACGTACGGTCACTGCTGATCGCAACCGACGGTCCGCTCGCAAGCCTGCCACTGGCGGCCTTGGTAACTCAGCCGCCTCAGGCCGGACAGTCCCCAGCCTGGCTGGTGCGGCAGATGGCCGTCTCGCAGTTGCCATCGTCCTCGGCACTGTTGGCCCTGCGCCGAGTAGCGCAACCCACGGTAGCCGCGAAGGCCTTGATGGGTTTTGGTGACCCGCTGTTTGGCGTTGCGGGTGGAGCGAAGCTTGCAACCGCCCCGCGCGTGGATTCCGGTCTGTCTGGTGATGCAGCGCGCTACGACGCGCAATGGGGATTCAGTTATGCCGACATGCCGGCCCTTCCCGACACCCGCACCGAGTTGCTGGCCCTGGCTAGCGCACTCGGTGCCAACCCGAAAGCTGACCTGCTGATGGGCGCCCAGGCCACGCGGCGTGCGGTGCTCGATGCGAATCTGCTGGACCGCCGCGTAGTGGCTTTTGCTACCCATGGCCTGATGCCGGGCGAGCTGCCCGGTATCTCCAAACCCTCGCTGGCCATGGCCGCTACCGGCGACACACGCGAATCCCCTCTGCTGGAGCTGGACGACGTACTGGGCCTGCGCCTGAATGCGCAGTGGGTGCTGCTCTCGGCCTGCAACACGGCGGCGGGCGAGCAGGGCGGCGCTGCCATGTCCGGCTTGGTGCGGGGCTTCTTTTTTGCCGGCGCACGCTCGGTGTTGGCCACCCATTGGGCGGTGGAGTCGGAATCGGCTACGGCCCTGACCAGTGCCACCTTTTCCGCCCAGGGCAAGGGCACACTGTCGCGCGGCGAGAGCCTTCGCCAGGCCCAACTGGCCATGCTGGATGGCAAGCTGGGCAATGGACGGTGGAGCCACCCGTTCTACTGGGCACCGTACGCCCTTTTTGGCGACCCGGTGCGCTGACTCTGTTGCACTAGGAATCCCATGTCTCCTGCACCCGTTTTTTCGCCGGCCCGCTGGGCAGCTGGGTTTTTGCTGTTGGCGCTCAGCCTGCTGGCCCTGGGCGCCCACGCCCAGGCCGTGGCAGTGGTGACTGACGTGAAAGGCGCAGTAGCTTTTGCGCCGGATCGTGGCACCAAGCCGGTTGCGCTGTTGTCCGAGCTGACGAACGGGGCGGATATCCAGTTGGAGAAAGGCGCCACGCTGAGCTTGGTCTACCTGCAGTCGGGCACCGAATTCCAGCTACGCGGTCCGGCGCGCATTACCTTGGGTGCGACCGCGCCACAGTCGGTTGCGGGCGCGGGTGCCATCCTGCGCTCGTCGGTGGTGGCGGCCGAAACCGCCCGCCTGCAGACCGCCAATGGTCGCGTAGTGTTGGGCGGAATGGTGATGCGCGGGCTGGGTATGGATCGGCTCAAGCTGTTGGAGCCTATTGGTAAGGTACTCGGCGCACGGCCCACATTTGCCTGGACCCTGCCCCCCGATGCCACCACCGTGCAGTTTGAGCTGCGTGATGAGGGCAGCGACAAAGTGCTGTTGTCCGCTGCCGTGCAAGGCAGCCAGTTGGTGCTGGATGACAAGCTGGCGCTGCAGGCCGGGGTGAACTATGTGTGGACCGTTGCGCTGGAGGTTCCGGGGGCCAATAGCTTGGTGCGCTCCTCGTATTTCTCGCTCAGTAGCCCGCAGGAACGGGAACGCATGGAGGCATTGCGGCCCGGGCCGCAGGCGCCGTTTTCCGACCGGCTGATCTTCGCCTCGCTGTTGGAGCAGGGCCGGTTCTTGAGCGAATCCCGCAAGCTCTGGCAGCAGCTCGCCGAGGAGCGGCCGGACCTGCCCGAGCTGCGCACATTGGCCAAAAGATAAGTGCGGGACTTCACCCAACGCGTGGTGGGGTCGGGCTACGCCGTCGTGCTGGCGCTGGCGGCCCTGCTGCTGGGCACGTCGCTGGCCTGGCCGTTGGAGTTCGGAGTATTGGACGCCCAGCAATCCGTGTTGTTGCGCTATGCGCCCCCGCCCGTGCGCAAGGACGTGGTCATCGTCGGCATTGACGAGGCCACTTTGCAGCAGTTTGCCGAACCCTTTGCCTTGTGGCACGGCCACATTGGAACGTTTCTGCGCGGTATGGCCCTGGCCAAGGCCTCGGTGGTGGGGCTGGACGTGGTGCTGCCCAGCCGTTCTTTCGATAGCGTGCTGCCCGGCAGTGACGCCAAGCTGTTGGGCGGCCTGGTGGCGGCGCGCCCGCTTGTCCCGGTGGTGCTGGGCACCTCGGCCGACGACACCGGCCAGCCCCTGCCCATCTATGCGCCCTTCGTCACCCTGGCGGGCGCGGGCGGCACCGGTTCGCTGTTGCTGGCGCCCGACGCCGACCACGTAGTGCGCCGCTTCAACGAAAACCTGGGTGCGGCCGGCCAGCCGATACCCTCGCTGGCCGGCCAGATGCTGCGCAAACTCAACCCGCGCGCTGTGCCCCAGCCGGGACTGATCAACTACGCCATGGGCGGCTTCCCGCGCTACATCCCGCTACAGCAGGTGAACCAGTGGGTGGATGCGGGCGATGTAGCCCCGTTGGCTCAGGCCTTCGCTGGTAAGCCGGTGCTGCTGGGCAGCGTGCTGCCGTTTGAAGACCGGCAAATCCAGCCGGTGAACCTGGCCGGCTGGGAGCCGGACAACGGCCACAACGTACCCGGCGTGCTGGTGCATGCTCAAGCCCTGCGTTCGCTGTTGAATGGCGGCCTGGCGGTGCAGGTGGGTGAGTCGTGGGTGGTGGTTCTGGCGTTGCTGTGCAGTTTGCTATGGTTTCTGCAGCTGCGCACGCATACAGCGATTGCGGTGGCACTGGCTTTTACTCTGATTTCTTTGGGCGCCACCAGCCTGCTGTTGCACCACGGTTGGTACCTGCCGGTGGCGGTGCCGCTGCTGGTTGGTCTGCTGGCGCTTGCGGGGCGCTGGCTGCTGACGGCCCTGTTGGAAATGGGCGAGCGCCGCCGCCTGCGTGCGGCCTTTGCCGGCTACGTCAGCCCGCCGGTGATGCAAGAAATTCTGCAGCGCCGCCTGCCTGTTGGCTTGGGCGGGGAGCTGCGCCATGTGTGCATGCTGTTTGCCGACATACGCGGCTTCACCACGCTGAGTGAGGGTTTGGCGCCGCAAGCAGTCATCGCCTTGCTGAACCGCTATTTTGAGCAGGTCAACCAGGCTATCCACGGCGCGGGCGGCACCATCAGCTGCTTCATGGGTGATGGCGTCATGGCCATTTTTGGCGCGCCGCAAAGCATGGAAAAACCCAGCGTGGCAGCCTTCGCTGCGGCCCGCGTCATGCTGGAGGCGCTGCAAGGCCTGAACGCCGAGCTACAGGCTGAGGGCCGGGCACCCATCGCCATTGGTATCGGCCTGCATGTGGGCGAGGCCATCGTCGGCCATCTGGGCTCGCAGGCGCGGCACGATTACTCGGCCATTGGCGACGCAGTCAACGTGGCCTCGCGCATCGAAGGTCTCACCAAGGAACTGGGCCACCCAGTGGTCTGTTCCCAGGCGGTGGTGGACGAGTTGGCCGAGTCGCACCTCTTCACCGACCTGGGTCTGCAAGCCATCAAGGGTCACAGCCCAGTGCAGGTCTGGGGCTGGAAGCCGGGGCCACTTTACTGTGGGTCGTCGAGGTAGGTTGCCGACGCGGCCGCTGAGGTCACACGATCCGTGGCGCCTTCCGGTCGGGCCTGGCGGTGGCCATGTTTGGCCAGAATTTCCACATAGAACTGCTCCCCACCTGCTTGGGCTACCGTGTCCATCAGACCGGTCAGCGTTGCAAAATGCACCACTTCGGCTGCTTCCTGCGTAGGACCAAACTTGCAGTCAAAGTCCCAAAAGTCCACGCCCTCGGGCAACAACCGCCGGCGCTCACGTTTGACGTACTTGCGTACCTCATGCTTGACGGCATCGAGAACGCGATCCCGGTTCTTGCCTTCGATGGCGAGTTTGAATATTTTTTTCATGAAAGTCATTGCCCGACGGGGGCTCCCTGGATTGGGCACAATGCGAAGGGGTGATTATGCGGCGCCGCGTGGGCCAGCGACGTTACCGCCCTCCATTTTCAATGCACACCACCCACAGCAACCCCTGTAAAGAAGAAATTGCTCTGCTTACGCCATTTAATTGGCTGGGACTGGCATGAACCCTTGGCGCATCGTTATCGCGGGCATGGTGTCGCTGGCCGTGGCCATGGGCATTGGCCGCTTTGCTTTCACTCCCTTGTTGCCCATGATGCTGGCCGACGGCACCGTCAGCCTGGCAGGTGCCAGCTGGCTCGCCAGCGCCAACTACCTGGGCTATTTGGTGGGCGCGCTGCTGTGCACCCTGCAGCCATGGATATGGCGGCGCCTGGGCAGCCCGCCGCCGCCCCAAAGTACGGTGCTGGTGCGCATTGGCCTGGTGGCCACGGTGTTGCTGACGCTGGGCATGGTGCTGTATTGGCCAGTGGCTTGGCCGGCCCTGCGTTTTGCCGCCGGGGTCGCCAGCGCGCTGGTGTTTGTCTACACCTCGGGTTGGTGCCTGGCCCAGCTGGCTCAGATGAACCTGCCCACCATGGGCGCCATGATCTACACCGGTCCGGGCGTTGGCATTGTGCTGAGCGGCCTGGCCGCCAGTGGCATGGTGGCGCTGCACTGGAGTGCCTTCACCGGCTGGCTGATTTTTGGCGTGCTGGCGGCCCTGCTCACCGCTGCCGTTTGGGACACTTTTCACGCGGGGGCAAAGCCACCGCCATCGCCATCTGCAGCGGCTGCCTCAACCACGCGACCCCATCCCGCAACCACTGGCAAGGGCACCGAGATGGCTCTGTTTACCTTCGCCTACGGTTTGGCTGGTTTTGGCTACATCATCACCGCCACCTTCCTGCCGGTGATTGCCCGCCAGGCCATTCCCGGCTCGCCGTGGCTGGATATGTTCTGGCCGCTGTTTGGGCTGGGCGTCGTGGTTGGCGCGCTGGTCGCCTCGCGCATTCACGGTGTGCGCGACTTGCGCCTGCTGCTGATTGCCTGCTACCTGATCCAGGCGGTGGGTATCGCCACCAGCCTCATCAGCCCTACGCTGGGCGGTTTTACTCTGGGCAGCCTGCTGCTGGGCTTGCCGTTTACGGCCATCACGTTTTTTGCCATGCAGGAACTGCGCCGCCTGCGCCCGACCCAGGCCCCCGCTTACATGGGGCTGGCCACTGCCAGCTACGGCATCGGTCAGATCGTGGGCCCGCCACTGGCCGTTGCCATGCTGGCGCGCAGTCGCACACCCGGTGAGGGTTTCACACTGTCGCTGGAGATAGCAGCCTGCGCTTTACTGCTGGGGACTTTGATTTATGGACTGATGGTGCGTTCGTATCCGGTAAAAAAATGATTCCAGTTATTTCCAATCCAACCACGGGCACTTCTTATGCGTTGTAGTCTCATTGCCTTATTGACCGCCCAAGTCCTGTATATGGGCCTGCCTGCCACTGCGCAGGACAAACCACTGACCGAGTTCCCCTACACACCGGGGCTGGATACATCGGCCTTGGACACAACGGCCAACCCCTGTGAGGATTTTTACCAATACGCCTGTGGCGGCTGGATCAAGAACAACCCCATCCCTGCCGATCAAGCGCGCTGGAGCGTGTACGGCAAGCTGTACCAGGACAACCAGCGTTTCCTGTGGGGCATTCTGGAAACGCTGTCGCACAAGGAAAATGGCAACACGGCCAACCAGCACAAGATTGGTGACTACTTTGCCGCGTGTATGGATGAGGCCACCGTCGAGACGCGCGGCGCCACTCCCATGCAACCCGTGCTGGACGAGATTGCCGCCATGCGCAGCAAGGCCGACCTGCCGGCTGTGCTGGCCAAACTGCATCTGTCCATTGCCGATAACGGCCTGTATTTTGGTTTCGGCTCGGATCAGGACTTTTCCAATTCGTCCAACGTGATCGCGTTTGCGACGGGTGGCGGCCTGAGCCTGCCGGACCGCGACTACTACACCAAACTGGATACCAAATCCAAAGACCTGCGCGCCAAGTATCTGGCCCACGTCGCACGCATGTTCGCGCTGATGGGCGAAGCCCCCGCGCTGGCGCAGCAGCACGCAGCAACCGTGCTGCGCACCGAGACGACGTTGGCCCGCGCCACACTGTCGGTGGTAGACAAGCGCGACCCCTACAAGCTGTTCCACAAAATGGACCTGATCCAGTTGCAGGCGCTGACGCCTGGCTTTGACTGGGGCGTATATTTGAAAGCGGCGGGACTGGCTGATGTCAGCGCTCTGAATGTGACAGAGCCCAAGTTCTATCGAGCCATGGCCCGTCACTGGAAGAACAGCAGCCTGGACGACATCAAGGTCTACCTGCGCTGGCACGTGGCACATGCACAGGCATCAAGCTTGTCGAGCGACTTCGTCACCGAGAACTTCAATTACTTCAGCAAGACTCTGCGCGGGACACCGCTGCAGCAGCCGCGCTGGAAGCGTTGTGTTGCACTGGTGGATGCCCAGTTGGGAGAAGCCCTGGGACAAGAGTTTGTAGACCGCGCCTTTGGGCCCGAACTCAAAAATAAGACTCTGGTGATGACCGAGCAGATCGAGCAGGCCATGCGCGACGAACTGGAGCACCTCGACTGGATGAGCCCTGCCACCAAGGTCAAAGCGATAGATAAGCTCAAGGCCATCGTCAACAAGATCGGCTACCCCGACAGATGGCGCGATTACAGCAGCGTAGCCATTGCGCGGGACGATTTTTATGGCAACGTTACCCGGGCTATGCAGTTTGAAGTGCACCGCCAACTGGGCAAGATCGGCAAGCCGCTGGACCGTGGCGAGTGGGGCATGACGCCGCCCACTGTCAACGCCTACTACAGCGCGCAGATGAACGACATCAACTTCCCCGCTGGGGTGTTGCAACCGCCGCTGTTCGACCCCAAGATGGACGACGCGCCGGGCTACGGCAACACTGGCGGCACCATTGGTCACGAACTCATTCACGGCTTTGACGACGAAGGCCGCCAGTTCGATGCGCAGGGCAATTTGAAAAACTGGTGGACGCCGCAAGACGCCACCAAGTTCCAATCGCGCGCGCAATGCATCGTTGAGCAGTACGCCAAATACACGGTGGTCGATAAGATCAAGATTAACAGCAAACTGACCTTGGGCGAAGACATGGCCGACCTGGGCGGCATGGTGCTGGCCTGGACCGCGTGGAAGGTGCAGACCACGGTGGTCAAACCCGAAAGCCGCGATGGCTTCACGCCCGAGCAGCGCTTCTTCATCGGCTTCGCCCAGTGGGCCTGTGAGAGCAACCGCCCCGAGGACCTGCGTGTGCAGGCTGCAACCGACCCGCACTCACCTGGCAAGTACCGCGTGAATGGTGTGGTGGTGAATCTGCCGGAGTTTGGCAAGGCCTTTGCCTGTAAACCCGGCGCAGCGATGACGTCGGCCAAACCGTGCAAGGTTTGGTAAGTGTTTGGTGAAATTGGCCTCTAGCCCTCGCTAAATATGAATCAACAGCTATCAAATGCATAGTAATTGTGACCAACCGAAGTGACTCACCCACGATGGCTGCTGTGCCACGTTTGCGTGCCTTCCTGTGCACAGACCATCCTGATCGCCGCAAATTCTTAAGCCACACGCTGGCCGCTGCGACAGCGACTATGCCTTCTATCAATTTGACCGCCGCCGCCGGGACGGAGCCCGCAGTGAAAAGTGTGACCGATCCGACCAAACGCAAGTTCATGGAAGAGGCCACGCGCTGGGCCCAGTCAAGGAGATCACCTGTCAACTTTGACGCAAACTTCGCTCGATTGGAATTCTTCAGAGGTCCACGGAACATAATGATTCACACCATGACTTCAGAGTAGGCCGAAATGGCAAAATTGCGCGGCTGTAAAGTTTGGCGTGGCATTTTGCGATTGGTATGGCTGGGGAAATTTGGTATGGGTGCATTTTTACGATTTCTGTTTTTGTTGTGCGCCGTTGCAACTTCGGCATTTGGACAAGGCCCTCAGGTCAAGGATGGGCATCCTTACATTGACGACAAGAGCTTGTTGGGCAATGAGAACGGGTTCCGTCGATGGACGTACACCATCAAGCCAGTGGCCGCCCCGCCGCCTATCGCGTCGCGTGGCGCCACGACGAAGGAGGCTCGTGTGGTGGAGCAAGCCAAGTTTCTGTTGGCATCCCGCGAAGCCAAGGCCATCGTGCTGATGGACGGCCCCAGCGTTATCTATGCTGGTCTCAAGGAACCAGCAACCGAAAAAACCTTGTTTGCCAGCGCCAGCATGGGTAAAACCGTAACAGCGTTGGCCGTGGGGCAGGCTATTTGTGCCGGCAAGATCAAGCTCGAAGACCGTGCAGCGGCCCTGATGCCTGAACTGGAAGGAAAAGCTCTGGGCAATGCCACGGTGCGCGACCTGTTACGTATGGCCTCCGGTGCAGCCGAGGCCAACACCGGACCAACAAAGGGCAGTGGCTACATCTTTACCGCACAAGAAGAAACCGATCTTCGCGCGGGCAAATTGGACATCGTGCATGCACTATCGTCCGATCGATTGGCGAGCGCCGCGCACGGCACCTTTTCAGATTACAAACCGGGTGAACAATTCGCTTACAAGGCCACTGATCCTTTGACTCTGGGCATCCTGCTGAACAGGGCAACTGGAGTCTCGACTGCCCAGTGGATGCAACGCATGGTATTTGACCAGGCAGGCCTTGCTGAATCCGGAAGGTTGAACACCTTGTGTGCAGCTTCTGCAGGGGTTTTTTGCTCTGATGGCAAGCAGGCAGTCAAGACCGATGCTGGAGTATTTCTCCATCTAAATGATTGGATACGCTTTGCATGGTGGGTCAAGCGGGCGTCGAAAAAATCGGATTGCTTCGGCAAGTTTGTGAACGAGGCCGCGCACACCCAGATATCAACCGCCAAACCGGGAACAAAATGGGGCAAGAATTCAGTCCGAGGGTATGGCTACCTGATCTGGACGGATAACCCAATCGCGCCGGATACTTTTTGGGCCGAAGGTTGGGGTGGTCAACGCATTGGCTGGAATTACAAAAATGACCGGATGGTAATTTCCTTTTCCAACCACGAAATTTGGATTCCCGAGTTGTATGCGCTGTACCGTGATTGGATGAATGCGGCAGACTGAACACAAGACATGACAAGGCGATAGGTCAAGAATGGCCGGTCTATGCCGGCGATCATGTGAAAGCCGCTTGTTGGTTGACAGTGAGTGCTCAAATTCGGTAGCAGGGCGGCCATTTTCTCCACTACTTGCAAACTCAATCACGCACACGGCCCCAATGGTCCCGCCAAGCTGGTACCCAGGCGGCCAGCGCTTGTGTGATGCTGCCCAGTTGCTCCGCGGCTGGCAAGTTCAGTACTTGAGCCGCCAGTACCAGAGCACCCATTGCGGCCTGCGGGGTGGAGGCATCCACCGCCTGCGCCCCATTCTGCTTGGACAGCTTCTCCCCATTGGTGCCCCGCACGAGTGGCGTGTGCAGGTACTGCGGCGTGGGCAGGCCCAGGGCGTGCTGTAGCCAAATCTGACGCGAGGTGTTGTCGGCCAGATCGACGCCGCGAACTACGTGGGTGATGCCCTGCGCGGCATCGTCCACCACCACGGCGAGTTGGTAGGTGAAACAGCCGTCGGCCCGCTTGAGTACGAAGTCGCCGACTTCGGTGGGCACGTTCTGCTGCTGGGCCCCCAGGCGTCGGTCATGCCAGTGGATGTTGGAGAATGCTATTGATTCAAGAGCGCCTTGTGTAGTATCTACGAGGGCTATCGGCTGATTTGACACTAAGGGTTGGATGCGCAGGCGCCACGCACACACCATGTTCTCTGGGGTGCCGCCGGCGGGTAATCCGAGGCGACAGGTACCGGGGTAAACCAGTTCAGCATGGCGCTGTCGCTCCAGACCCTGTTGTTGCATGGCGGTAGCAATGTCCTTGCGCGAGCAGCAACAGGGGTAGGCCAGATCTGCAGAAATGAGTTCGTCCAGCGCGTGTTGGTACAGGCTGGTGCGGGTCGATTGCCGCACCACTGGTTCATCAGGAACCAAGCCACAAGCTACCAGTTGTTGCAGGATGCGCTCTGTAGCGCCGGGCACAGTGCGGGGCGTGTCTACGTCTTCAATGCGCACCAGCCACTGGCCGCCGTGTGCGCGGGCATCCAGCCAACTGGCCAGCGCCGCGACCAATGAACCGGCGTGCAGTGGGCCGGTGGGGGAGGGGGCAAACCTGCCTCGGTAGGTTTTAGCCCCCAAGTTCATCCGCTTTTACGCAATTGCCAGGGCCAGTTCCAGCCCCGATACAAAGGCGTTTTCCACCCGGTGACCCAGGCACCAGTCGCCGCACAGGCCCAAGCCCGCGCTGGCATCCCACAGGTGGGACTGGCCCAGCGGCTGGTTGGTCTTGGCGTAGAGCCAGCGCTTGGTGTCGATGTGGGCCGGTTCGGCGCGAATGCCGGTAACCTCTGCAAAGGCCTTGATCAGTTTGGCCTGCACGCGCTGGGGCGTGTCGTTCAGGTGCTCGCGTGACCAGGCGGCGCTGGCCTGCACGGTCCAGCGCTCCACAGCGCCGCGTCCAGGCTTGCTGGACTCGCGTGTCATCCAGGCAATGCGGTGGTGGGTGCTACGCGCGGCGTTCCACTGCGGCCCCAGGGTGGAAAAGCCCGGCTGCATGGCCTGCGGGTAGGCCAGCATCAGGGTCCAGCAGGGGTCTACCGTGACAGCGCTGGTCTTCTTCAACAGGTTGCCGGCCTTTGGGGTGTCTTTCAAAAGCGCTTGCGCCTGGGCACAGGGCACGGCCAGCACCACAGCATCAAAACCGCTGTAGACGTGAATGCTGTCGCCATCGCCTTGGGTGCGCAATTGCCACTGGGCCTTGTTCAGGGCGTCGCGTTCGATGTGGGTAACGTTGGTGTTCAGTTCCAGACAGTGCGCGTCGACCAGGGGCTGTGCCCAGCGGCGCACCAGGGTGCTCATGCCGGGAATGGCTACCCAGTGTGGTTCGCGGGCGGGAAGGCCGGCAGCGGCCACGCGACCGCGTTCGTCCAACACTTGCACGGTGTTGGCGCTCCAGGCCTTGCAGACGTTAGGCGTACTTTGCAGGGCTTGCACAAAGCGCGGGTCGCGTACGGTGAAGTATTGCGCGCCGTGGTCAAAGGTTCCAAACGCGCTGTTGCGCGTGGACATGCGACCGCCCACCGTATGGCTCTTCTCGAACACCATGACCTGGTGCCCCGCCTGGGCCAGTGTGCGTGCACAGGTGATGGCCGCCATCCCGGCTCCAACGATGGCAATGTGTTTGGGTGCGGTCATGGGCAGGGGCTCCAGGAGTTGTGGGATTGGTCCCAGTTTATACGCGGGGCCGGGGGCTAGTAAAAATTCGACCGATGTTTCTCCAGCAAGGCAGCGCGGGTGGTGGGGCTTTCCAGTTGTTGCAGCCACCATTGCAATGCCCGCCCGTGGGTTTTGGCCTTGCCGCCACGCCAGGCGTAGTGGATGGCTACCTGGCGCGGTCCGCGCTCGGTTTTCTTTACCACCAACCGGCCGGCATCGATATACGTGTCGGCCATACAGCGTGGCAGGTTGCCACCGCCCAGTCCCCGCAACTGGGCATCCAACTTGGCCTGCATGCTGCCCACGGTAAATACGTCCTGCCCACTGAGCAGCCCAAAAGTCATGGCACTGCCGCGTAACACTGAATCGGCTACGGCCACCGCACGGTGCTGCTGGATCAGGGTGTCACTCAGCGGCTCTGCGGCGTTGGCCAGCGGGTGGTGGGGTGCTACGGCATAGACAAAGCTGACGTTGCCCAGCGGCTTGGTGTGTATATCTGTGGTGGTGTTGGTATCGTGTGTGGTGCCAATGGCCAGATCGGCCTGGCCGCTGGTGAGGGCCTCCAGCGTACCCGACAGGGTTTCGTCGCGCAAGCGAATGCGCGTGGGCGGCGACTGGGCAAAGAAGGCATCGCACAGCTCCATGACGGTGGACTTGGAAATGATGGTGTCCACGGCGATGGTGAACTGCGGCTCCCAGCCGGTAGCAACCCGTTTGACACGGTTGGCCACCGCTTCCATGTCGTGCAGCAAGCGGGCACCTTCACGCAGCAGTTCTGCACCAGCTTCGGTCAGCACCGCCTGGCGGGAACTGCGGTCGTACAGCAGTACATCCAGCGCGTCTTCAATCAATCGCACGCGGTATGTGAGTGCACTGGGCACCATGCCCATGGCCCGTGCCGCAGCGGCAAAGCTGCCAGCCGCCGCGATGGATTGCAGCATGGCGAGGGCGTCCGGCGTCAGGGCGTTGCGTGCATTTTGCATGGTACGTGTACTTAAATTTAAATAATTTGAATGATGCCATCAAACCCGATGGATGGAAATGGGGTTGCTACGGTCTAAAGTTCACTCCTAGAGCAAAGGAGCTATTCATCATGTTGACATTGCGCAAATCTGCTGACCGGGGCTATGCCGACCATGGCTGGCTGCAGTCGTTTCACAGTTTTTCGTTCGCGGGCTACGTTGACCCTGCGCATATGGGTTGGGGCAATCTGCGGGTGATCAACGAAGACCGCATTGCCCCCGGTGCCGGCTTTGGCACGCACGGCCACCGCGACATGGAAATCATCAGTTACGTGATTTCCGGCGAACTGGCCCACAAGGACAGCATGGGCAATGTCAAGGGCATTCCACCGGGTGATGTGCAGCGCATGAGCGCCGGCTCCGGCGTGCAGCACAGTGAGTTCAACCATGCACCCGATCAAACCACGCATTTCTTCCAGATATGGATTGAACCCAATGTGCGCGGCATTGCCCCCGGTTACGAACAAAAGACGGTGCCAGCCGCCCAAAAGCAGGGTGTGCTGCGCCTGGTGGCTTCGCCAGACGGCGCACATGACTCGGTGTTGATCCATGCGGATGCGCGCATGTACAGCGGCCTGTTCGATGGACACCAGGGTGCGAGCCTGGCACTGGACCCTGAGCGAAAAGCCTATGTGCACTTGGTGCGTGGCACCATTTCTGTCAACGGCCAGCGCCTGAACGCTGGTGATGCAGCGTTGTTGGCGCAGGAAGACAGCCTGGTGCTGGACCACGCGGAAGGCGCCGAGGTGCTGGTGTTTGACCTGACGCCTTGATTTGTTTGTGGATTTTTTTTAAATATTGGAGATTTTGAAATGGCGAAAGTGATTGTTGTGTTCCATTCTGGCTACGGCCATACCCTGCGCTTGGCGCAGTCGGTAGCCCATGGTGCTGCTGCCGAGTTGCTGGCGATTGATGCCGACGGCAACCTGCCCGAAGGTGGCTGGGAAGTGCTGGCCGCAGCTGACGCCATCATCTTCGGCTCGCCCACCTACATGGGTAATGTGAGCTGGCAGTTCAAGAAGTTTGCCGATGCCTCCAGCAAGCCCTGGTACACCCAGACCTGGAAAGACAAAATTTTTGGCGGCTTCACGGCCAGCGCCAATGTCAATGGCGACAAGCATTCCACGCTGCACTATTTCATGACCTTGGCCATGCAACATGGCGGCATCTGGGCCGGCACCGGGCACAACTACAACAACACCAAGGCCTCTCAACGCAGTGATGTGAACTACCTGGCGTCCAGTGCCGGCCCCATGGCGCAGACGCCCGGTGACGCCAGCGGTGAAGAAATGAATGCGGGTGACCTGGAAACCGGTCGCCTGTTTGGCGCACGCATTGCTGCATTGGCCGCTGTACGCTAAGCATTGACCGTAGGTGCAGCACGCATGGGCTGCACCGCCGTGTCCAGGTGGGAAAACCTACAATACCTGCATGTTTGTACACCTGCGCCTGCACACCGAATTTTCCGTTGTCGATGGAACCAACCGTATTGATGAAGTTATCGCGGCGGCGGTTGCCGACGACCAGCCCGCCATTGCTATTACCGACCTGAGCAATCTGTTTGGGGCCATCAAATTTTACAAGCAGGCTCGGGCCAAGGGCACCAAGCCCATCATCGGTGTCGAGATTTTTTTAGAAGGACTGGGTGGTGACACCACAGCGTTGTCGCGCATGGTGCTGCTGGTGCAAAACAAGCAGGGTTACCTCCATATTTCGGAATTGCTGGCGCGCGCGTACACCCAGAACGTGGTCAAAAACCAGGCCGTCATCAAACTGGCGTGGCTGCAAGAGTTGAATGACGGGTTGATCTGTCTGTCGGGCGCGCAAGCCGGGCCGGTGGGACAGGCGCTGATTCAGGGTGATACCCAGCGCGCATTGGAAATCGCACTGCAGTTGGGCAGCGTGTTTGCGCACCGCTTTTATCTGGAACTTCAGCGAGCCGGTCGTGTCGATGACGAACCCCATGTGGCAGCTGCCGTGCAGTTGGCGGCCCGCCTCAAGTTGCCGGTGGTGGCCACCCACCCGGTGCAGTTCACCACGCCCGACGACTTTGAAGCCCACGAGGCCCGTGTCTGCATTGCCGACGGAGAAATTCTGGGCAATCCCAAGCGTGTGCGCAAGTACACGCGCGAGCAGTATTTCAAGTCCAGCGCCGAGATGCAGGCGCTGTTTGCAGACCTGCCGTCCGCACTGGCCAACACGCTGGAAATTGCCAAACGCTGCAGCCTGACGCTGGTGTTGGGTAAAAATTATTTGCCGGAATTCCCAACGCCCCTGGTCGATGGCGAGCGTATGACGCCAGACGAGTATTTCCGCTACGCCTCGCACGAAGGGCTTAAAGATCGCATGGCGCATCTGTACCCCAACGCAACGGAGCGCGACACCCAAATGCCCGCTTACCTGGAACGCCTGGAGTTTGAGATAGGCACCATTCTAAAAATGGGCTTCCCCGGCTACTTTTTGATCGTGGGCGACTTCATTAACTGGGCCAAGAACAACGGCTGCCCGGTGGGGCCGGGGCGTGGCTCCGGTGCGGGCAGTTTGGTGGCCTATGCGCTCAAGATCACCGATCTGGACCCGATTCGGTACAAGCTGCTGTTTGAGCGATTCCTGAACCCCGAGCGGGTTTCGATGCCTGACTTTGACATTGACTTTTGCCAGACCAACCGCAATTTGGTGATCGACTACGTGAAGGCCAAATACGGAAAAGATGCTGTGAGCCAGATTGCCACCTTTGGCACCATGGCGGCGCGCGGTGTGGTGCGCGATGTGGGTCGGGTGCTGGACATGAGCTACACCTTTTGCGACGGCATCAGCAAGCTCATTCCCAACAAGCCTGGCACCAACGTCACACTGCAACTGCCGCCCACAGACGGCAAGAAGAACGATAAATACGTCTACGCCAGCGAGGCGGAGCCGATTTTGGCCGAACGCGAAGCCAAGGAGGAAGACGTCAAGACCCTGCTGGAGTTGGCGCGCAAGCTGGAGGGCATGACGCGCAACATCGGCATGCACGCTGGTGGCGTGTTGATTGCACCGGGCAAGCTCACCGATTTTTGCCCGCTGTACCAGCAACCCGGCAGCGAGTCCGCCGTGAGCCAATATGACAAGGACGACGTGGAGGCGATTGGCCTGGTGAAGTTCGACTTCTTGGGCCTGGCCACGCTGACCATTCTGGAAATTGCGCGCGAGTTCATCATGAAGCGCCATCCCGGGCAAGAAGGTTTCGCCTTTGAGAACCTGCCATTGGACGATGCACGGGTCTACAAATTGTTCCAGGAGGGCAAGACCGAGGCGGTGTTCCAGTTTGAAAGCAGCGGCATGCAGCGCATGTTGAAGGACGCCAAGCCCACGCGCCTGGAAGACCTGATTGCCCTCAACGCCCTGTACCGCCCAGGCCCCATGGACTTGATTCCCAGCTTTGTGGCGCGCAAGCACGGGCGCGAGGTGATTGAGTACCCGCACCCGCTGGTGGCCGACATGCTGTCCGAGACCTACGGCATCATGGTCTACCAAGAGCAGGTGATGCAGACCGCGCAGATTCTGGGCGGCTACTCGCTGGGCGGCGCCGACATGCTGCGCCGGGCCATGGGCAAGAAGAAGGCCGAAGAGATGGCCGAACACCGCAGCATCTTCCGCGCCGGAGCTGCCAAAAACGACATCAACGAAGAAAAGGCCGACGAGGTTTTCGACCTGATGGAGAAGTTTGCCGGCTATGGCTTCAACAAGTCACACGCGGCCGCCTATTCGCTGTTGGCGTACCACACGGCCTGGATCAAGGTGCACTACACGGCCGAATTTTTCTGCGCCAACATGACGGTGGAAATGGACGACACCGACAAGCTCAAGGTGTTATTTGAGGACGCACAGCGGATGGGCCTGTCGTTTGAGCCGCCCAACATCAACCGGGGCAAGCACCGCTTTGAGCCCATCTCCAACAAGGAAATCCGATACGGCCTGGGTGCCATCAAGGGAACCGGCCAGCAGGCCATTGATGCCATTGTGGCCGCGCGTGAGGGCAAAGGCCCCACCGGGGAAGAAGGCCCGTTCACGAGCCTGTTTGACTTTGCCCGCCGGGTGGATCGCAGTCGGCTGAACAAGCGTTGCGTGGATGCGCTGATCAAGGCTGGTGCCTTTGACACGCTGCAACTCAACCGGGCGTCCTTAGTGGCCAGTATTGACCGCGCCTTTGACTTTGCTGCGGCCACGGCAGCGAACGCCAACCAGGTGGGCCTTTTCGACATGGGAGGGGACGACGACCACGGTTCCAGCACGCAGGAGCCCGATCTGGTGGCCGCCATGCCTTGGGGCATCAAGGAGCGGCTGACGTATGAGAAGACGGCTGTGGGCTTTTACCTGTCGGGCCATTTGTTTGATGAAGTCACGCTGGAAGTGCGGCGCTTTGCCAAGCGCCAACTCGACGAGGTTCTGGACACCCGCGAGCCGCAGTTGCTGGCCGGTATCGTGACCGATCTGCGCGTTATCAATGGCCAACGCGGCAAGTTGGGGCTGTTCAAGCTGGACGACAAGTCCGCTGTACTTGAGGCGCGCGCCGACGAAGCACTGCTTATAGCCCACAAGAATCAGCTTAAGGATGACGAAATCATCATCGTCATGGGCAAGGTACAGAACGACCGATTCTCAGGTGGCAAGCAGCTCACCGTCACGCAAATCTGGAGTCTGGAGCAGGCGCGCTGCCGCTTTGGCAAATATTTGCGGGTCGCAGTGGATGCGCGGGCTGACGGCAAGGGCCCGGATGTGGCCCGGCTGCTGCGCGAATTTCCTGCCCAGAAGGAAGAAACCGGGCATGGCGAACTGATTCGCGGCCTGGCCGTGCGCCTGGCGATTCAACGGGAGCTGCAGCCGGCGCAAGGGGTCGAAGACGCTTGCACTGGCGCGGTGGCCGAACTGCAATTGGGCGACAACGCCCGCTTCTACCCCAGCGACGCCGCTCTTGCGGTCTGGCGCGCCCAAGCGGCGCAGGGCAAGGCGGTTATCGCTTACGACTGAGCGGTGGGCGGCACCGGCGTGACCCGCGTGGCTGTGGTTGACAAGAATTCTCGTTTAGAATAAATTACTAACCAATCGGTCAGTAAATAAATTTCTCTCTTTGTCCGCACCACACTTACGGTTCTGCTATGTCTTCCAAACACCCCTTCATTGCGTTGACCCTGGTTGCTGCAGCGCTTGCCCTGAGCGCCTGCTCGCGACCTGCTCCCACCGAAGAACCGATCCGCGCCGTTAAGGTGGTTACGGTGGGTTTAGATGGCATGCATGCCGGTAGCGAATACGCCGGTGAGGTAAGGGCGCAGATCGAGTCCCGTCTGGGCTTTCGGGTAGGCGGCAAGATCGTGCGCCGACAGGCCGAACTGGGGCAGCAGGTGCGCGTCGGCGCAGTGCTGGCCCAGCTGGACCCGCAGGACTATCAGCTGGCTGCTACTGCCGCCAAGGCCCAAGTCAACGCAGCCCAAACCAACCGGGATTTGGCCGCCGCCGACTTCAAGCGCTACAAGGATTTACGTGACAAAAACTTCATCAGCAGTGCCGAACTGGAGCGCCGCGATGCCACCCTGAAAGCGGCGCAGGCCCAACTGGACCAAGCGCTGGCCCAAGGCTCGGCCCAGGGCCATCAGGCGGCCTACACCACGCTGGTGGCCGATGTGGCGGGCGTGGTGACCGCAGTGGAAGCCGAGCCCGGCCAGGTAGTGGCCGCAGGCACACCGGTGGTGCGTATTGCCCAGGATGGCCCACGGGATGTGGTGTTTTCTGTACCTGAAGACAAGGTGGTACGGGTCAAGGTGGGCTCTGAAGTGGATGTGCGTGCCTGGGGAACCAATGGCGTGATCAAGGGCACGGTGCGCGAAGTGGCGGCCAGTGCCGATCCGGTAACACGCACCTTTGCCGTGAAGGCGACCCTGCCTGTAGATGATGCGCTGGCACTGGGGAGCACCGTTGCGGTATTGCCGCTGGCATTGGACCGAAGTGGTGCCCAGGTGGTCAAGCTTCCCACCAGTGCTTTCCGCCAGGACGGCCAGTCGTCGGCGGTTTGGGTGCTGGACACCGCCAGTATGACGGTCAAACTACAACCCGTGGTGATCGCCACGGCCGATGGCAATGAGGTGGTCGTGTCTAGTGGTCTGCAGCCGGGCATGCAGGTGGTGACGGCCGGCGTGCATGTGCTGTCACCCGGTCAAAAGGTCAGTATCTATAAGGAAAAACAGCCTCTAGCCCTCGCCAATACTACACAGCGCACTACCAAAGTTGTAGCAAATGCGGTGACAACTTCTGGCCCCGTGGTAGCTGCCAGCAACGCAGCGGGCAAGTAAACGCCATGAACGACCAACATCTGCGCCCGGAGAAGGGGTTCAACCTGTCGCGTTGGGCGGTGGAACATATTCCACTGACCAAGTTCTTGATGATCGTGCTGATGGTGCTGGGCGCCTCGGCCTATTTTCAGCTGGGGCAGGACGAAGACCCGCCCTTTGTGTTTCGAATCATGGTGGTGCGCGCCTTTTGGCCAGGCGCCACAGCCCAGCAGATGGCAGAGCAGGTGACCGACAAGATTGAGCGCACCCTGCAGGAAGTGCCCAACGCTGACAAGATCCGCAGCTATTCAAAGCCGGGTGAAACCACCATCCTGTTCCAGGTGAAGGACTCCACCCGCGGCGCTGACGTGGCCAATACCTGGTACACGGTGCGCAAGAAGGTGGGCGATATGCGCATGACGCTGCCGGGTGGCGTGCAAGGGCCCTTCTACAACGATGAATTTGGCGACGTATATGGTGTGATCTACGCGTTGCAGGCCGATGGCTTCTCGGATGCCGAGGTCAAGAACTTCGCCGACGAAGTGCGCCAAAAACTGCTCAAGGTGGCCGACGTCAACAAGGTGGAACTGTTTGGCGTGCAGGACGAAAAGCTCTACATCGAAATTTCGCAGAAGCGCTTGTCCCAACTGGGCCTGGACATGAACCAGGTGCTGGCCCAGCTCAGCCAGCAAAACGCCATTGAAGGCGCCGGCGTCATCCAGACCCCGCTGGACACCTTGCAGGTGCGAGTGGCCGGCCAGTTTGAGGCCGTGGAAGACCTGCGCGCCTTGCCCATCCGGGGTACGGGCTACGGCGCCGGCACCAGTGCCGGGGGCAACCAATTGCGCTTGGGTGATATTGCCGAAATCAAGCGCGGTTACGTGGACCCGGCGCAGGTCAAGGTCCGCTTCCAGGGGCAGCAGATTGTTGCGCTGGGGGTGTCCATGAACAAGGGTGGTGACATCATCTCCATGGGCAAGGCACTGAAAGTTGCTACCGAAAAGCTGGGTGCAACCCTGCCAGCAGGCATCAAGCTGGTGGAGGTGCAAGACCAGCCGACAGCGGTGGCCAAATCCGTCAATGAGTTTGTGGGTGTGCTGATCGAGGCCGTGGTCATTGTGCTGGGCGTGAGTATTGTCAGCCTGGGCTTTCACAGGCGAAGCGGTGTAACCCGCTGGTACAACCGCTACTACGTGGACTTGCGCCCCGGCCTGGTGGTGGGTATCACCATTCCCTTGGTGCTGGCAGTAACATTTTTGGGGATGCAGTATTGGGGTATCGGGCTGCACAAGATATCGTTGGGCTCGCTCATCATCGCGCTGGGCTTGCTGGTGGACGACGCCATCATTGCTGTAGAGATGATGGTGCGCAAGATGGAAGAGGGCTACGACAAAGTGCGTGCCGCCACTTTTGCCTACGAAATAACTGCCATGCCCATGCTGACGGGCACGCTGATTACTGCCGTGGGATTTTTACCGATTGGTATTGCGCGTTCGTCCACGGGCGAATACACGTTTGCCATCTTTGGGGTGACCGTGTTGGCCCTGGTGCTGAGCTGGATCGTGTCGGTGTATTTTGTGCCCTACCTGGGCACGGTACTGCTCAAGGTCAAGCCACACAAACCCGACGACCAGCCGCACGAGCTGTTTAACACGCCGTTCTACAACACCTTTCGCAAAATGGTGAACTGGTGCGTGCAGCACCGCTGGATGACGATTGGCGCGACGCTCTTGCTGTTCGCATTGGGCATTGTGGGCATGGGCAGGGTGCAGCAGCAATTCTTCCCGGATTCCGCGCGCCCGGAAGTCTTGATGGATGTGTGGTACCCCGAGGGCACCTCGTTTGCCGCCAACGAGGCTACGACCAAACGCATTGAGGCACGGCTGATGCAGGACTCGGACGTGGAAAATGTCACCACCTGGGTCGGTTCTGGCGTGCCGCGGTTCTACCTGCCCATGGACGCCATCTTCCAGCAAACCAATGTGTCGCAGCTCATCATTCTTCCCAAAGACCTGAAACTGCGCGAGCCATTGCGCTTGCGCTTGCCGCAGCTGATGGCTCAGGAGTTTCCTGAGGTCCGGGCACGGATCAAAATCCTGCCCAACGGACCACCAGTGCCCTATCCGGTGCAGTTTCGCGTGGTCGGTGGCGAGCCGCAGGTCCTGCGGGCGCGCGCCGATGAGGTCAAGGCTATCCTGCGCGCCAGTTCCAATATGCGGGGAGTAAATGACAACTGGAATGAGTCGGTCAAGGTCATGCGCCTGGAAGTGGACCAGACCAAAGCGCGCGCGCTGGGTGTCAGCAGCCAGTCCATCGCCCAAGCGTCCAAGACCATTTTGTCTGGCACAACCGTGGGCCAGTATCGCGAGGGAGACAAGCTGATTGACATCGTGCTGCGCCAGCCGCTGGACGAACGCAACGCCATTACCGACATTGGCAACGCCTACTTGCCAACCGCCAGTGGAAAGTCCATTCCACTAACGCAAATTGCCAAGCCGACCTTCACCTGGGAACCTGGGGTGATGTGGCGCGATGGCCGTGATTACGCCATCACCGTGCAGGGTGACATCGCTGAAGGTCTGCAGGGCGCGACCGTAACGGCAGAATTACTGCCCCAATTGCGGGCGCTGGAGGCTTCCTGGAAAGCCAAGGGCATGACCGCTTACCGTATTGAGGTGGCGGGCGCCGTGGAAGAGAGCAGCAAGGGCTCGGCTTCCATCGTTGCTGGCATTCCAATCATGTTGTTTATCACCTTCACACTGCTGATGCTGCAACTGCATAGCTTCAGTCGTGCGATGTTGGTGTTTTTGACCGGCCCCTTGGGCATTGCCGGCGTGGCCGGTGCCTTGCTGGTGTCGGGGCGGCCATTTGGCTTTGTGGCGTTGTTGGGCGTGATTGCGTTGATGGGCATGATCCAGCGCAACTCGGTGATCCTGATTGACCAGATTGAGCAGGACCGTGCCGCAGGCATACCCACCTGGGACGCCATTGTGGAATCGGCCGTGCGGCGCCTGCGCCCCATCGTGCTGACGGCCGCTGCCGCTGTGCTTGCCATGGTTCCGCTGTCACGCTCGGGTTTCTGGGGCCCTATGGCGGTTGCCATCATGGGCGGGCTGATTGTGGCCACGGTATTGACCCTTTTGGCACTGCCGGCCATGTATGCAGCATGGTTCCGCGTAAAACGCGAAGCACCGGCGCCAGTCTGACCCCAACTGCAGGTTAAAATAGCAGGTTGACCAATTTCAAATGGGTGGTTCGGGTCTTGCAGACGGCGTCTGCGGGGCCTGTTGACCTCCCATTTCGTATTTTTGCGCGGGTGGCGAAATTGGTAGACGCACCAGGTTTAGGTCCTGACGGTGGCAACACTGTGGGGGTTCGAGTCCCCCCCCGCGCACCACTTTGAAAGCGGGGCAGTCCGTAGTCGTATATCGACACGCGCTGCCCCTATATTTAGTTTAGGAGACTGATCATGGCCGTTACTGTTGAAACTCTGGAGAAACTGGAGCGCAAGATTACCTTGACTCTGCCAGTCGGCGCGATCCAGACGGAGGTGGACTCCCGTTTGCGCAAGTTGGCCCGCACCGTCAAGATGGATGGTTTTCGCCCCGGCAAGGTGCCGATGAACGTGGTGGCCCAGCGTTACGGCTATTCGGTGCATTACGAAGTGATGAACGACAAGGTTGGCCAGGCTTTTGCCACCGCCGCTAACGAAGCCGAACTGCGTGTGGCTGGTCAACCCCGCATCACCGAAAGCGAAACATCCCCAGAAGGTCAGATGGCTTTTGACGCGATTTTTGAAGTATTCCCAGAAGTCAAAATCGCTGATCTTTCCAACGCCACGCTGGAAAAAATTCACGCTGAAGTGACCGAGGCAGCCATCGACAAGACGGTCGAAATTCTGCGCAAGCAGCGCCGTACCTTCGCGCTGCGCCCCAAGGACGCTGGCGTGCAAGATACCGATCGCGTGGCCGTGGATTTTGAAGGCAAGATCGATGGTGAGCCTTTTCCTGGCGGCAAGGCCGAGGACTTCCAGTTCATCGTGGGCGACGGCCAGATGCTCAAGGAATTTGAAGAAGCGGTGCGCGGCATGAAGCTCGGCGAGAGCAAGACTTTCCAATTGGCATTTCCTGCCGATTACCATGGCCAGGACGTTGCAGGCAAGACTGCCGATTTCTTGGTTACGCTGAAAAAAGTCGAATCGGCCAACCTGCCCGAAGTGGACGGCGCATTGGCCAAGTCCCTGGGCATTGCCGAAGCCAGCGTAGAAGGCCTGCGCAGCGATATTCGCAAGAACCTGGAGCGCGAGGTCAAGTACCGCCTACTGGCTCGCAACAAGCAAATTGCCATGGAATCTCTGCTGACCCAGGCAGTACTGGATTTGCCCAAGTCCAGCGTGCAAGCCGAACTGGACCGCCTGATTGAAAGCGCGCGCGCCGACCTCAAGCAGCGCGGCATCAAGGACGCCGACAAGACACCGATTCCGGATGACATCTTCCGTCCCCAAGCCGAGCAGCGCGTGCGTCTGGGTCTGGTGGTGGCCGAATTGGTGCGTGCCAACGCTTTGCAAGCGAAACCCGAGCAAATCAAGGCCCATGTGGAAGAACTGGCCGCCAGTTACGAAAAGCCGGCTGACGTGATTCGCTGGTACTACGGCGATAACCGCCGCATGGCCGAGGTAGAAGGCATTGTGATGGAAAATAACGTGACCGAATTTGTGCTGTCCAAGGCCAAGGTTAGCGAAAAGACCATTAGCTTTGACGAGTTGATGGGTCAAAACTGATCGAGCGTTCGTCCACAGGGCGAGCGAAATCGTAGTGCATGGGGCTTGGGCAGGGCTTGCAGTCCTGCGGACAAGCCCCATTTGCATTCGGAATCGATTTTTCGGTACAGTCAACACCGTTCTTTGGAGATGCTATGAATTTGAAACACACAATGGCCAGCACCCTGGAGCCGCAAGGCCTGGGCATGGTTCCCATGGTCATCGAGCAATCTGGCAGGGGCGAGCGCTCCTACGACATCTATTCGCGTCTGCTCAAAGAGCGCGTGATTTTCCTGGTGGGGCCGGTTAATGACCAGACGGCCAATCTGGTAGTGGCACAGTTGTTGTTCCTGGAAAGTGAAAATCCGGACAAGGATATTTCCTTCTACATCAACTCACCCGGTGGTTCGGTGAGCGCCGGCATGGCAATTTTCGACACTATGAACTTCATCAAACCCGATGTGTCCACGCTGTGCATTGGCATGGCGGCCAGCATGGGCGCGTTCTTGCTGTCTGCTGGAGCCAAGGGCAAACGTTTTTGTCTGCCCAATTCCAAAGTCATGATTCACCAGCCTTCGGGTGGCAGTCAGGGTCAGGCCACAGAAATCGAAATTGCCGCACGGGAAATCCTCAAGACCCGCGAGCAATTGAACAAGATCCTGGCGGAGTGCACCGGGCAATCTCTGGAACGCATTGCACGCGACACCGAGCGTGACTATTACATGTCTGCGGATGAGTCCAAGGAATACGGTCTGATTGACCAGGTCATTTCCAAACGCCCCTGATTACGGGGCAATGTCCTTCAGGCGGTGTTTTGCGGCCATGCCGGCACCGCCTTTCATTTGAGTATCATTCGGTATCTACCGAAAAGGCAAGCGACCCATGGCCGAGAAAAAAGGCTCTTCCAGCGAAAAAACTTTGTATTGCTCTTTTTGTGGCAAGAGTCAGCATGAGGTCAAAAAACTGATTGCCGGACCTTCGGTGTTTGTGTGTGATGAATGCATTGAGCTGTGCAATGAAATCATCCGCGATGAATTGCCCGCCACGACCGAAGGCAAGGACGCCAAGAGCGAGTTGCCTACGCCGTCAGAAATCAAGGCCAACCTCGACAATTACGTGATCGGCCAGGAGCCTGCCAAGCGCACGCTCGCGGTGGCGGTGTACAACCACTACAAGCGTTTGCGCCACAAGGAAAAGGCCAAGAAGGACGAGGTTGAACTGGCCAAGAGCAACATCTTGTTGATTGGCCCCACCGGTTCGGGCAAGACCCTGTTGGCCCAGACGCTGGCTCGCATGCTGGACGTTCCCTTCGTCATGGCCGATGCCACCACGTTGACCGAGGCTGGTTATGTGGGCGAGGACGTGGAAAACATTGTCCTCAAGCTGCTGCAAAGCTGCAATTACGAAGTGGAACGCGCGCAGCGTGGCATTGTTTACATCGATGAGATCGACAAAATTTCCCGTAAGTCGGATAACCCATCCATTACGCGCGATGTATCGGGCGAGGGCGTGCAACAGGCCCTGCTCAAACTGATTGAAGGCACCATGGCCAGCGTGCCACCCCAGGGTGGGCGCAAGCACCCCAATCAGGATTTTGTTCAGATCGATACCACCAATATCCTGTTCATCTGCGGCGGTGCATTTGCGGGCCTGGAAAAAGTCATCGAAAACCGCACGCAGACGTCGGGTATGGGCTTTGGCGCCACTGTAAAGAGCAAGGCTCAGCGTAGCTTGACGGACGTGTTCAAGGAAGTAGAGCCCGAGGATTTGATCAAGTTCGGCTTGATTCCTGAATTGGTCGGGCGTATGCCCGTAGTGGCCGCCTTGGCGGAATTGACAGAGGATGCTTTGGTCCGGATCCTGACTGAGCCCAAGAATGCGCTGGTCAAGCAGTACACCAAGCTGCTGGCCATGGAAGGTGCTGAGCTGGAAATTCGCCCGTCCGCTTTGAAGGCGATTGCCAAGAAAGCACTTGCACGCAAAACAGGCGCCCGGGGATTGCGCTCGATTCTGGAGCAGTCCCTGATCGACACCATGTACGACTTGCCCAATGCGACCAATGTCGAAAAGGTTGTGGTGGACGAATCGACGATTGATGAGAACAAGCCCCCGCTACTGGTGTACCGAGAGGTCGCCAAGAAGGCGTAATCGGTTTCATCGCAACTTCCGGACTTGACCGAATTTCGCGCCGGGTCATTCGTGTTTTTTCCTTGCGCACTGCTTTGATAATGGCAGTTCGCTTGAAATACTGGTTTACCAGTCCATATTCAACAGGTAACTAAGAGGTACCCCATGTCTGGCCATTCTCCACTGCCTGCTACACCCATCGAACTACCGCTTCTGCCGCTGCGGGATGTAGTCGTGTTCCCCCATATGGTGATCCCCTTGTTTGTGGGTCGTCCCAAGAGTATCAAAGCGCTTGAAGCCGCCATGGAGTCAGATCGGCGCATTATGTTGGTTGCACAGAAGACGGCCGCCAAGGACGACCCGCTGGTTTCCGACATGTTTGACGTCGGTTGTGTTTCGACCATCCTGCAAATGCTCAAGCTGCCGGATGGTACGGTCAAGGTGCTGGTGGAAGGTCACCAACGGGCATCGGTTAACAAAATTGAAGAAGGCGAGTTGTATTTTTCTGCCGATGTCACACCGATTGAAATGGTTGCAGAACTCCCCGAAAAGGGCCGCGGCAAGGCAAGCGAGGTCGAGGCCTTGCGCCGTGCGGTGATGCAGCAGTTTGACCAGTATGTCAAACTCAACAAGAAAATTCCGCCAGAGATTTTGACCTCCATCTCCAGCATTGACGATGCTGGTCGCCTGGCCGACACCATCGCTGCACATCTGCCGCTCAAGCTCGACAGCAAGCAGGCGGTGTTGGGTCTTTCCAGTGTCAAAGAACGGCTGGAAAACCTGTTCGAACAAATCGAGCGCGAAGTCGACATCCTGAACGTAGACAAGAAAATCCGTGGTCGCGTCAAGCGCCAGATGGAGAAGAACCAGCGCGATTTTTATTTGAACGAACAGGTCAAGGCGATCCAGAAGGAACTGGGCGAGGGCGAAGAAGGCGCCGACATCGAAGAGATCGAAAAGAAGATCAAGGCCGCCAAGATGCCCAAGGAGGCACTGAAGAAGGCCGAAGGCGAGCTGAAGAAGCTCAAGCTGATGTCGCCCATGTCGGCTGAAGCCACCGTGGTGCGCAACTATATTGATGTGTTGGTGGGCCTGCCCTGGGCCGCCAAGACCAAGATCAAGCACAACCTGGCCAATGCCGAGACCGTGCTCAACGAAGATCACTATGGCCTGGACAAGGTCAAAGACCGGATTTTGGAATACCTTGCGGTGCAACAGCGTGTGGACAAGCTCAAGGCGCCTATTTTGTGTCTTGTGGGCCCTCCGGGTGTGGGAAAAACTTCTCTGGGCCAGTCCATCGCTAAGGCGACGGGGCGCAAGTATGTACGCATGGCTCTGGGGGGTATGCGCGACGAGGCCGAGATTCGTGGGCACCGCCGCACCTACATCGGTGCCATGCCGGGCAAGGTTTTGCAGAGCTTATCGAAGGTGGGCACACGCAATCCGCTGTTCCTGCTCGATGAGATTGACAAGCTAGGCACCGATTTTCGAGGTGACCCGAGTAGCGCCTTGCTGGAAGTACTGGACCCCGAGCAGAACCACAAGTTTGGCGATCACTATGTAGAGGTCGATTACGACTTGAGTGACGTGATGTTCGTCGCTACCTCCAACTCCATGAATATCCCGTCGGCCTTGTTGGATCGCATGGAGGTTATTCGTCTTTCCGGCTATACCGAGGATGAGAAGACCAATATTGCGCTTACCTATCTGCTACCCAAGCAGATGACGAACAATGGTGTGAAGGGCAGCGAATTGCTGGTCTCTGAAGACGCTGTGCGCGATATTGTTCGCTACTACACCCGCGAAGCTGGCGTGCGCTCTCTGGAGCGCGAGTTGTCCAAGATTTGCCGCAAGGTCGTCAAAGGCCTGTTGCTGAAGAAACTCGTGGGCCAAGTGGTGGTCAACGCAGACAACCTGAATGACTATCTGGGCGTGCGCAAATACACCTATGGCCGTGCTGAGCAACAGAACCAGGTTGGCCAGGTAGTCGGTTTGGCATGGACCGAAGTTGGCGGCGATCTGTTGACGATTGAGGCCGCACTCACACCTGGCAAGGGTGTGATTACCCGTACGGGTTCTTTGGGCGATGTGATGAAGGAGTCGGTGGAGGCGGCCCGGACGGTAGTGCGTAGCCGCGCACGGCGTCTGGGTATCAAGGATGAGGTTTTGAGAAGAAAGACATCCATATTCACGTCCCCGATGGCGCAACGCCCAAGGATGGGCCCAGCGCAGGCGCGGCCATGACTACCGCATTTGTGTCCGCTTTGACGGGCATACCCGTGCGGGGCGACGTGGCCATGACGGGAGAAATCACCTTGCGTGGCGAAGTGACCGAAATTGGTGGATTGAAAGAGAAACTGCTGGCTGCTCTGCGCGGCGGGATCAAGACCGTGCTGATTCCAGAAGCCAATGCCAAGGACCTGCAGGACATTCCCGGAGAATGTGAAGAATGGGCTGGAGATTGTTCCAGTTCGGTGGATTGACAAGGTTCTGGAACTGGCGTTGGAGTCCATGCCGGTACCACTGGTGGACGAAGAAGTTCCCGCTGCAGTGGTCGCACCCGTTGTGCCCGTCGTACAGCCCCAAGAGTCTGTTAAGCACTGAACAGGCCGTGAGACAGCGCGAAAAACTTTTTGGAGTTTTCAATATTTTGAAAAATCGCGCTATAATTTGAGGCTTGAAATGCGGGAATAGCTCAGTTGGTAGAGCGCAACCTTGCCAAGGTTGAGGTCGAGAGTTCGAGACTCTTTTCCCGCTCCAAATTCCAAAAAGGGAAGCTAATCGCTTCCCTTTTTCATTCTCTGGAGTGGTGGAGTTGGAGTGACATGGTAGGTGGGATTCATTGGCGCGGTAGCAAAGCGGTTATGCCCCGGATTGCAAATCCGGTTAGTCCGGTTCGACTCCGGACCGCGCCTCCAAAAATACTAAAGTAAATCAAGTACTTACAACGCCTCGAACTCCGAGGCGTTTTGTTTTTTGGCCTCGTTTTCACCTCAAATCAGCTCATTGCTACCTCACTTTGGTAGCAGTGCTACTGAAAATCGGATTGTGTTATCCGATTAGGCGAGTAAACTTGGTCTCTATGGCCACAAACATCCAGCAGAGATCAGGGAAATTTCAGCTTCGCGTATCGCACAAGCTGCTGCCAAAGCCCTTCTTTTTCACGTTCCCCACGCAGCCCCAAGCGGAGTCGTACCGCGACCAGCTCATGGCTCTCCTGGTCAACGGCATCGTGCCCCAGGAGATGCTGTCCAAGCCAAAGAGCGGGGAGGATCCGATGCTGCCAGTTGTCATCCGGGACTACGTGACCAACACCCCGGTGACCGACTCAGATGACGCGCTACTGGCTCTGATCCGGCAAGAGGTCATCGGAGTGCGTGTGTCGGGTGTCACCTTCGCTTGGACCGAGGACTATGTTCGCCAGCTTAAGTCGCCTGAGCACCACCTTGCGCCCAGCTCGATCCGTAAGCGGGTCGGGGCGTTGGCGCGGGTCATGGACTGGCACTTGAAGCGGGTTGCTGCCGATGGCTCCATGCCGCGTGCGAACCCACTGCGCATCATGGCTAGGGGTTACAGCGCATACAGTAAGGAGGATGCCAAGCTGGTCGAGCCCAAAGTGGATGTGGTACGTAATCGCCGCCTGTCGCCGGATGATGCTGCGCGAATTCTTGCGGCCTTGGATGGTGTCAAGCGCGAAGACCGGGAGCGGCCGTTCACCGACGACAAGGCGTTTGGCCTGCTATACCGCCTGATTGTGGACACCGGCCTGCGGCTCTACGAGGCGTACCGGCTTACCGTATCCGCCATCGACTTCAAGACCAACATCATTCGGGTGGACGGTAGCAAAGGGCACCGCGGCGTCATCAAGCCTCGTGTGGTGCCGATCAAGAAGGAACTGCGCCAACTCCTTCAAGATTGGTGCTCGGGGCGTGTGGGGCTTGTTTTTCCGTATTGGGATGGGCAGCAGGACACCCGGAAGAAGACACAGGGTCGCTTGACCCAGAGGTTCATGGGCCTGTTCGACTACGCCAAGGTGGCAGACTTCACCGAGCACGATCTGCGGCATGAGGCAGCTTGTCGGTGGTTTGAGCTGCGCAACGAGCGCGGCTGGGTGTTCAGTGATGTGGAGGTTTGCCGCATCATGGGCTGGACTGATATGCGCATGGCACTTCGTTACGCCAGCCTTCGCGGCGAAGACCTTTCAATGCGCCTTGGGTAAGCTGGGTAGCGTTGGCGGCTGTCGAGTCTTCGACGCAATGATGGCGACGCCCCCTGGATTGCGTGGCGCCTTTTGCTCATTGGCCTTTGCCTTTGCGTTAAGGGACTCCAGCAGCGGGACGAGCGGGAAACACCACGATCGCCCGATTTTTACCGCTGGCAACTCGCCTAAGCGGGCCTTTTCCTGGATAGTACTTGGCTCGCAGACCAAGATAGTCGCCACTTCTTCCTCGCTGAGTACTAACTCGCTGGCTTCACGCGCTTCCTCACTTCTGTTCAACTGAGCAGCGGCACTCACGGACTTTGCCTGATCAATCGTGATTCCGCGCGGTGCAACGTATCGACCAAATTCCTCAACTGCAACCAATGAGTTCACGAGCAACGGAGTAGCAACGTCGGGAGGTAACTGTGAGTGGTAAGCATGGTGAAGTACCTGAAATTTCCCAGCGCGAACGGCCATGACCAACTCGCGCTCCATGTTGACCGCATAGAACATGCGAGCCGATACATCAGCAACATCGGGATACATAGCGGCCGCAACAATCTTGTCCACCGCATTGAATGGGATGTGAACTGTTTCGGGTGACAGGTATATGGGTTTCATTCGCATACTTTCGGCGCGCGTCAGCGCAGCGATCCAGATTCAGGTGATGTAGTGGCGCCATTCGGAGGCGGGCGTACGGGCGTCTACGAATTGACGGTGAAACGAATCGAGCCGATTCCAGAGGTCCTTGCTGTGCAAGATATTAACGAGATTTTGGAACAGAACGAAACGGCACCCACCCAGGAAGGAATCGCCCATATATCTGGTCGTGACAGCACTCTGTGGCTTGTCAAGCGACGCAACCGTGAGACATGCAGGCTGAAGCCCTTGAGCTTCTGTTTTCTGGCTTAAATGCCGACACGGTTGCGTCGTGGAGAGCAGAACCTCAAAGGCTTTTGCTTTTCAGCGGTACTTTTCGCCCGTTGACAAAGCAGCACACACGCTCCGGTGGTCAAAAAGAACAGGGATTGCCTACCGCTTCAACCCGGCAAGGTAGCTGGCCTGTTAGCGAGGGACCAGCACAGTCAGGGCGACCAAGTTGAAACAAGCGCTCTGATGACTGACTCGCATCCTCATGGGAATCCTGGGACTGCCTGTATTCATTTGGCCAGTCTGGGGAAGGATTGAACAGCATCTGCTCTTCAACCTTGGGGAACCTATTCCTGATCGGTCTTGTCGATATTTCCAGCGCACTGGTCAAGCGAGCTTTCGATTCCTGATGTGCTGCAACAGCCCATCGCATGCGTCCTCCACCAGATTCAGCACATGGTCGAACCCAGCTGCACCACCGTAGTAGGGATCCGGCACCACCGGACTGTCCAGGTTCACGCAGAACTCCGTGAGTCGTTTTACGTTGCCCTGGTACTGCTGCGGGCAGCGTTCCTGCACCAGCGCCAGGTTGTCCCAGTCCATTGCGAGAATCAAGTCAAACCGGGCGAAGTCAGCAGCCCTGATCTGCCGCGCCCGCAGGTCGGACAGGTCATAGCCCCGCTTGGCAGCATGCTCCTGTGAGCGCTCATCCGGTGGGCTGTTGGGGTGATAGTTGTGGGTTCCGGCCGAATCCACCATGATCCGGTCCTGCAGACCCAAGGCATTGACCTTGTGCTGGAACACGCCGTGCGCCGTGGGACTGCGGCAGATATTGCCCATGCACACAAACAGAACCGCATACGGCTTCATGGTGCTGCGCCGGGAAGGGTTGGATCGGCACTGAGCAGCTCGGACGGATATTGCTCCATGAATCCCATACCGTGCTCCAGGGGGGCCTCCAGCCAATCCTGGTAACGCTGTGGCGGCAGGATGACCACCATGCGCTTCTCATCAGTCGGCTTGTGGAAATGCTCCATCAAGGCATGGCCATCGGCATTGATGGTCAACATGGTGAAGCTGTGAATGACGTCTCCCGCCGGAGGCTTCCACCAGGACCATAGTCCTGCGACCCCCAGTGGTTCGCCGTCAGCTGATGCAATACGGGTAGCAATTGCCTTGCCGGTGCGCCAGTCGGGTTCATAAAACGCATCCAGGGGAATGATGCACCGCTGTGCGCGTTTCCAGGCATCCCGAAAGCTGGGCTTCACCGCCACCGTCTCACTGCGGGCATTGAATGTATTGCGGGAGACCTTGAGGTCCGTGGCCCAGTGCGGGATCAGTCCAAAGCGCCCGGTAAAGGCTTCACGCGGTGGGACAGCCTCATCCCCCACATCCCAGTGCTGGGGGCGGCGAATAGCCGTGGCGGCGTAGCCTGGCCAGACGTCGTACTTGCCCAGGTCGTCCGGTGGGGCGACCCCGAACTTGCGGATGTAGCGCTCACGCTCTTTGATGCCTTGGTAATGACTGCACATGGTGTTGAATCCTAACGTTGAAATATACTGTACAAATGAACAGCACCATTTCCAGCCAGTTACCGGTGCCCGCGTCAGAGACACCGCTACTGGCCCTGCTGCTCACCAACCGGGTTTGTGCAGGCTTTCCGTCCCCAGCAGAAGATCTGGGTGCGCAGCGCATTGACCTCACCCAGATGCTGATCACCCACGCCCAGGCCACCTACTTCATCCGCGCCAGTGGCCACTCTATGGTGGAGGCCGGTATCTTTGACAACGACATCCTGGTCGTTAACAAGGCACTCAAACCCCGGCATAACCACATCGTGGTGGCTGTAGTGGATGGTGACTTCACCGTCAAACAGTTGTACCAGCGGGCAGGACGGGTCAAACTTAAAGCGGCCAACCCCACACACCCCGACATCATTCCCAAAGAAGGCCAGACGATTGAGATCTGGGGCGTGGTGACCGCTACCATCAAGCAGTTCGTGACCTGAGTCATTGAACTGAATCGTTGAAAACCATGCACAGCCCCAGACGCCGTCGCCCCGAGTTTGATGCTGCCCGCGTATACGAATACCCGCAGCACCTGCGCGCAAGCCTGGACGACCTGCCCGCAGCCCCTGGCGTGTACATCTTCCATGGCGAGACGAAAGACTTGCCGCTGTACATTGGCAAAAGCGTCCATATCCGCAACCGGGTGCTCTCCCACCTGCGCAATGAAGAAGAGGCACGAATGCTGCGCCAGACCCGGCGCATCAGTCATATCCGCACAGCCGGTGAGATCGGAGCCTTGCTGCTCGAAGCCAGCCTGATCAAGCAGCAGCAACCCATCTTCAACCAGAAACTGCGGCGCAGCCGCCAACTGTTCTCCTGGACGCTCAAGAACGCGCAGGAATCGAACGGCGCGGACAGCACGAACATCACCAAACCGGAACTGGTCTATTCCAGAGATGTGAACTTCGCCACCCACCCCGGCCTGTATGGTCTATATACAAGCCGGCATGCTGCCTTGGAGGCCCTGCGCAATTTGGCGGACCAGCACAAACTTTGCTACGGCGCGCTGGGCCTGGAGAAGCTGATCCCCAACAAACCCTGCTTTCGCTCCATGCTACAGCACTGTGCGGGTGTCTGTTGTGGCCGGGAAACGCCACAAGACCATCAGGCACGTCTGCTCAGCAGCCTGGCCGCCATGGAGGTTTCCTGCTGGCCCTATCCCGGTGCTATCGGTTTGGTGGAGCGCTTCAATGACGAGTACCAGATGCATATCATCCAGCACTGGTGCTATTTGGGCAGCGTAGGCGATCCGAAGCAAGCCAAAACACTGGCCAGCCAGGCTGCGGGCTTTGATGCCGATGGCTACAAGATCCTGTGTAAGCCCATCCTGAGCGGCACTGCTGAAATCGTGCCCTTGTGGTGAGCCGCCATGTACGCACTGGTGGATGGCAATAATTTCTATGTGTCGTGATCTGACTGTATGAAGTTGTTAGTAATATTTAGACATGTATTCCTGCCTTCCTGACTTCGGATTCATCGTCTCTTTGAGACGAGTAGCGGGTGGGGGTCTGGGGGAGGACGATGCCTGTTGATAACTCTAAATTGGCCCGTTGGCAGTCGCTTGATGCAGCCATGGTGCTGAAAGCACTGGCTGACTACGCGAAGGAAGATCAGTCTTATGTGCCACGGCTCGACACACGGTCGTCCCGTTGGCATGCCTCTGCGGCAGGCAACGATTTCGAGATTCTTTGCACCGGCCCGAAGTTCTGGGATGACCGAGCCAACTGCGGTGGGGGCGGCGCGCTGGATTTGGCCATGCACTTGTTTGGCATCAGCTTCAAAAAGGCGGCCCGCTTGCTTGCAGAACGCAATCTATGAAGCTGCTCTTCTCGACTCGTGATTTGGAAATTGGTGGCCGGCCGATAGAAGGCTTTCCTTTGCTGATTGACGACGAATGCATGCCATCGCAACCAGCCCAGAACTTTCTCTTGCACACCTTGCTTGAGAGCGGTTCGACGCGCAGCAAGTTGACATGGGAAGCAGTTGGCAGACGACTCTACGACTACTTTGCCTTCCTGAACGCCAACGGGTTGGCGTGGGATCAAACCAATGCGCCAGTAGGCGCGTCGCCACTGAGTCGCTACCGAGATTGGTCTGCCGGTGAACTGAAGCTTTCGCCACGAACCATCAACAAGCGACTCGTCCTGGTTGTTCGCTTCTACGAATGGGCCTGCCAGAGAGGATACATCGCCAGCTTGCCCTTCTCCTATCGACAGATCCGAGCGTATGGCAAACACGGAATGCTTGCGCATGTGAAAGCAGGCGGGGCAACGTTTGAGCGCGCATCGGTATTGCTTCGGGAATACCGCTCGCCCATCAAGTTCCTCACCAATCACCAAGTTCAGGTTTGCCGCCAACACCTGCACAACCCAAGCCACAGACTCCTCTTTGAACTCATGTTGCGATCCGGACTGCGGTCGTGCGAGGCACGGACGCTCCCCGCGAAATACGTGTTCGACCCCGCGGGGCGAAAGGACCTCCTTGCAGGACAGGTGATCCGCGTGGATTTGAACCCGCAGGATATGTGGATCAAATTTGAGCGCCCCCGCGCTGTCGACGTTCCGTGGCGGCTAATGGAAGTACTCAATGCCTACAAGAACTTGGAACGCGAAATTAGAAAAAGCCGTGGTGGGGATGAACCCGACGCCTTGATATTGACGGCATACGGTTCAGAAATGGCCAGAACCAGCGTCGTGGGACTGTTCGGCGAACTATCCCAAAGAGTCGGGTTCCCTGTCACGGCCCATATGCTGCGCCACACCTATGCCACCTATACCCTGGCCGCGCTTCGGAAGAATCCATCATTCATGGGCGAGCCTCTGCTGTATGTGCGCGATCGGTTGGGCCACTCGGACGTTCAGACTACCGCTGAATATCTGCACCTGATCAATCAGTTGGAGGCACAGTTGGTGCTCGCGCACGAGGACTTTATCGACGGCATCTTTGGCTTGGAGACACCGGCATGAGAAAGCCGAAGTCTTACCAATTGTCAGCAGTGGCGCAGGACCACATTGCGATGCATGGGACATTGCCAGAAGTCGTGTCCGCAGCCAATTCAGTTTTTGAACTGGAGGTCGATGCCACTTCGCGGCGAAGAGTGGATTTCGGTTGTCTCGATCTGCGAGAGTGGCATGGGACCGAACCAAATCGAGGGCCTCTTTCCTGTCAAGGCGTTGACCAATCGAGCGGGCCAGCGCCAAAGTCCAACTGCTTTATCCCATGCGGAAATCCTTCGCTTGGCCGATGCCTTGAAAAAAGACTTGATTGATATCCACCGCGGCGAGTTCAGTAGCCCCGACTCGGAAGCGTTGGTCGTTTCGTTCCTGGTGATTGCCTTGCGCACAGGAATCAACACCACCCCTTTGCTCGAAGCCAAGCGGGATTGTCTTTCGCCAAATCCATTCACTCCAAACATGATGGTGATGCGAACCTTTAAGCGACGTGGAAAAGGTCAGCAATCGAATCCAATGCGCCAGTCCGATGGCGAACTGGGCACAACCGTTGTTCCCATGGACGGAGTTGCTGTTTTGCGAGGCGTGATCGCCAGGACGGAGCACCTATGTGCAGAAGCTCCACCAAAAATCCGAGACCGGATATGGCTGTATCGATCCCGATCACGAAAGGCCCAAGGTGAATTGTTCACGCTGTCAGAAAGCAGCTTGAACGTTGGAATCCGACGATTTGTCGCACGCCATGGATTGCTCGGAGATGACGGGAAGCAATTGGCGCCAACCACGACTCGCCTGCGCAAGACCATGGAGGCCAAGCTTTGGAAGCTCAGCGATGGCGATCTGATTGCAGTAGCCGCCGCCATCGGCCATACCCCTGACGTGTCGGATCAACACTATTTGAGCTTGACCGAGGACATGAAGGTTGATGCGGCACGCTTTGTTGGCCTTGCTTTACCCGAGGTTTTGCGTGGCAACGTGGCTGAGCAGTCCGTCATGCCAGTGTCCATCAGAAAGACTGTTCAGAACACACCCGTTGGGAGGTGCGCTAGTTCCTTGGATGGCAAGCGGGCTCCAAAAAATGGCATTGACCACTGCGACAGATTTACCGAATGCCTGACGTGTCCGACCTATGTGGTGGTTGGGAGCGTCAAGGACTTGCACCGTTTGTTCAGTTTCCAACTGTTCCTTCAATCTGAAATTGAATACATGGTCGCACCTGACCTTGCACCCTGGCGTGACCACAAACGTGAATTGATTGCGCTAATCGATCAATTTACGGCGGCGAAGTTCGCCCGCACTGTTCTGGAGGAGGCAAAGTCATTGGCGATTAACAGGCCACACCCCTTCTGGGCGGCTCGGATGAAGGCCGTCACGCATGCGAATGGAGGCACTCATGTTGGATAACTTTGCCACTGTCGCCACAGCGCACCAAGGCGGACCACTTGATCTAACCCATGCGGTGGTCAGTGAAGTTATTGATGACCATGGGCATAAGCATGTGCTCAGCCGCTTTGGCGATATCAGATGGGATCTGACACCTTACTTCGAGCAGTCCAACGTTCCAGAGTCCATGAAGACCATCGTGTGGCCTGTGGACGTGCCGCCATCCCTTCTCAAGGACACAAAAGCCGCACTTTATGCATGGTTCAAAGACGGGCGTCCTGGCTACAAGGCTGCAGTTGCCAGAACCATTTTTATTGCGGCAGTGAGCGCCGGACCGTTGCTTCGCTGGCTGGCACAGCATGGTGTCGGATCCTTCGACGAGATCAAGCCATTGCACCTGTCGACCTATCGTCAGCTGTGCAGGGACGAAAAACTTCGGCCACGCGGTATCAAATCCAGACTTGAGATAGTCGAGTTGGCATGGGTCTTTCGGGATCACTTGCATCAGCCACCCAGTCAATATCCATGGGGTGACATGCCTTTCGCGGCCTACTGTGGCCTTACAGGATTTGAGGTCAGATCATCTGCGGGATTGGGTGTCGGCAAAACGCCAGTGATTCCGCGAGACGTGCAAAGCGCGCTGTTTCTTCATTGCGAGCGAATATTCAACCAAGCTGAGGGTTTGTTCAGTCAGCGAGATGCGGGCGCCGTTGGTCCATCGACAGAGCCCATGCGCGAGTTGCGTGATGCTTGCCTTTACCTGCTCTCCATCACATCGGGCATGCGCAATGATGAGGTGATCGGTGTTGAGGTGGGAGCGGGTCGTCGAGAGCTGCGTGACGGGGTTGAATATTGCTGGGTTGCTTCTGTTGAACACAAGACCGGAAAAGGCCGTGTTGAATACATGGTGCCGCCGATGACCCTCAAAGTAGTCGAGGTCCTGGAACGCTACTCAGAACCATTGCGCGTCGCGCTTCACGAGGAGATGCAATCGCTTGAGTCTTCCATCGCCGAGATGAAAGATGCCGCAGAACGCAGGAATTTCGTCAAGAGACTAAATCAAGCCCGAGCGGATGGGCAGCGGGTCTTCCTGGGAGTGATCTATGGCAAATACAACCAGATTACGGCGTTGAGCGGTGTCGCCTCTCGCGTGGCGATGCTACGGCTGGCCAGCAAGGCCGGGCAGGATTGGAAACTCAGCCCTCACCAATGTCGTCGAACTTATGCAAGAACCTGTGGTGGAATCCAGGATGGGGCGCCAGGCGCTGGTGTTTCTCAAATGGCAATTCAAGCATTCGAGCATCAGCATGTCCCAACTCTATGCCGCGAACCCGGCTCAAGACCCGGCTCTTTACGAAGACATACTGGCTGAGTATTTCGACATCAAGAAGGATCTGTTGGAGAGCTGGAGCACTCCAGATCAGCGCCTGAGCGGCGGCGCTGGTCGAAAAATCCTCGAAATGAGGGCGAGCGCAGTCCCCGACCGCGAGCAGCTTGTGGCCGACACGGCCATGCAGATCAATATTCGCGCCACAGGCCATGGTTGGTGCATTGCGCAGGACTCAGGCTGTGGCGGCGCCGGCCTCTATAAAGCACCCGGTGTGTGGATTGCAAGAATTCCGTCATCGATGAAGAACACATCGCCATGTGGCAAGGTATCCATGAGCAGCACCGGGAGATGCTGGAGTTGGACGATTTAGGTCCTGTCACCAACGCACGCATTCGCCGGGATCTTGCGCTGTCTGCCAAAGTGATTGCAGACTTTGGCATCACAGTGAATGGTGTGAACGCCGAAATCCAATCCATTGAAAGCAACCGAATATGAGCCCGTCAGCACCGAACGGATCAGCCGCCACCCGAAGCCGCAAGCAAACAGAAATGCGGCTTAAGGAGTCCATTGATAAACTTCAAAATTCGGGCGCCAAGGTCAGCATCTCTGCGGTCGCCAAAGCAGCGGAGGTCACCCCTGCGCTGATCCATAACACTTACCCCGACATCGCCGAGCGAATCCGTGGTGTCGTTGGGAAAGCCACCCGATTGCAGCGAGACGCGAAGCATGAAGCCTTGATCAAAGAGAAAGAGCGCAACCGAGACCTGCGCGCCGAAGTTGAACGTTTGCGTCTTGAGGCTGCGAAACTGGCGTCGATCAACTTGACCCTTATGAGCAAGCTTGCCGTTTACGAAGCATTACCAGAAGGCAAGGTCGTGTCTTTTACGAGTCCGACTATCCCCTCAAGGTAATTACATGCTTGCATTGATTGACGCGTCGAACTTTTATGTCAGCTGCGAGCGCGTGTTCCGCCCCAGTTTGAATGGTCGCCCAGTCGTTTCGCTTTCCAATAACGACGGTTGCGCCATAGCGCGCAGCAACGAGGCCAAGGCCTTGGGCATCAAGATGGGTCAGCCATGGCATGAGATACGGCACCTCGAAGAAGAGGCAGGGCTAATTGCGCTGTCCGCGAACTTCGCCCTCTATGGCGACATGTCAAATCGGATGATGAGCATTGCGGCGGGACTGGGGCCAACGCAGGAGATCTACAGCATTGACGAGTCGTTTATAGGACTTGATGGCGTTCGTGGCGACCTCACCAAACGGTCATGGGCGATTCGCTCACGAATTCTTCAATGGACCGGCATACCCTGCGGCATCGGCATTGGACCAACAAAGACGTTGGCTAAGCTTGCAAATCACATCGCAAAAACGGCTGACCGCAAGCCCGGTAGCTACCCTGAGTGCATGGCGACGGTTTGCAACCTGGAAGCTCTGACCCCATCCGATTTGGATGCCTTGTTCACTGCCACCGAAGTGGGTGAAGTTTGGGGTGTCGGTCGCCGCATCGGACAGCAACTGCGGGACGCGGGGGTGAATACGGTCCTCGACTTGACCCGACTGAGCCCGTCTATGGTTCGCAGTCGCTGGGGTGTTGTGTTGGAGCGCACCGTGCGTGAACTTCAAGGTCAACCCTGTATTGGTTTGGAAGATGCACCGCCCCCCAAGCAGCAAATCGCGTGCACCCGGAGTTTTGGGCAGCCGGTCACCGAACTGCCTGATCTCATCGAAGCGATCAGCGAGTTCGCCAGCCGAGCTGCTGAAAAGTTGCGGCGTCAATCCAGCGTTGCCGGGCAGATACTCGTCTTTGCGCATACTTCGCCATTCCGGCCGGGACCTCGCTTCTCAAAAAGCGTCGTCGTTCCGTTGCGTAGACCCACAGACGATAGTCGGTTGCTTGTCCAATCAGCAGTTGTCGGTGTTCGCCAGATTTATCAATCAGGCTATCGGTTGTCAAAAGCTGGTGTCATGTTGATGGATTTGAGCAGCGAAACAGTGAAACAATGCGAGTTGGATCTCGAACCCATCGATACCCGAGATCGGTCCAAATTGATGATGACTATGGATGCGCTGAATAGCCGATTTGGCCGAGGCACAGTCCATGTTGGAAGTGCGTCCCGCCAGCGTGCACCAAGTGATTGGTCAATGCGGCAGGAAAGGCTAACCCCCCAATACACCACCAGATGGAGCGATATGCCAGTTGCACGGGCCTAAGGCTCCTGTCGAGCGATAGCGGACGTTAGACCACAAGGTCAAACGGGCGGTTTTTGCCTTGTTTCGCGCACCTGATATCGCTACGTTCATGAGCGCAAATATGAAAAAGCCTTTTGAAATCAAGCAACACAGGTGACTGCCGGGGTTTGATACGCGTCAGCACTCCAGAATAAAGGTCGCTTTTGCAGCGTATCAAGGCTGCGTGAGCCTTCGCGTCGTAGTCAGCTTGAAAAATCCGGTTATAAATCAACGACATGCAAATGCCGTTTTACCCATTAGCTAAGTTCGAGCCGCAATACGTAGCGGATTCGACTCTCATAACACGTTAGATGCTTGACTCACTTACGACCACCTACCTCGCCACTGCTAAGTGGTTGAACGACAACCAGGGCGTCACGGGTGTTGCTGTGTTCATCGTTACGCTGCTATTGGGATGGGCGAGTGGGATATTTGCGGCGCTTAGGCGTCGACCCAAGTTCAGAATTTCCCATATTGACGGGCCGACCTTTTGCTGTACGTTTCCTACTGGTGCTGAACATGACGGCCAACCCGTGCATCGAACGGGAATCGCCCTCTATCTAGCTGTGACAAATGTCGGCTCCGCCGCGTCGAGCATAAAAAACATCTCCGTTGGCTACCATTGGCACCTTCGCCCGTTTAGTGTTCTGTGGCTTCGGTATGGCGTGGGCTGGTACTGGTTGCGCAACCAGATCGCAGCCATTCATGATTTTCAAGTGAAGATCGGTGAAAACATCAAGGTCTATCCGTTCCTGACCCAACGCAGCATCATGTCCGGGGCTGATCCTTCGACATTCTTGGAGCCAGGGAGGTCGACGAACGGCGTAATCTATTTTGAGCAGTCAGATAGCTGGGAGACTGTTTTCCCGCGCCGAGAACGCAAGGTGTAAGCGTCAAGGTGGAAATACAGGATGTATTTGGCCACGCGCATACTGCCAAGTTCAAGATCCCGTTTCTCTCAATAGAAGAGGCTCGAAAATACAATCCGTCCTTCGGAAAAACACTTGCGGAACTTAGAAATGAAACCTTGCCGCACGACAAAAGCATCTAACTGGTCGGCCCACGCGGACACACAGCAGCAGGTTGCCGCTGCGCGGCGCTTGCTGCGTGCCGGTGGCCTCGAACGTTAGGGCTCACAAGGGACACTCATGGTCGGCTTCTTCCGAAAACTCCTTGGCGGTGAACCGCCACCGCCTCCGTTTGACCGTGAGGCACAAGCAACACAACTTCTTGCTGCGCTGCCGCCGTGCACCGAGTACGTCGTAGTGGCCAGCGATAGGTACTCAGGGAAGTACAGATGCGAGGTCACTGTGAGGGCAAAAGATATAGCGCCCTTCGTGAAGCGTCTTGCTGAGTCAACGATTGGAGGAAGCAGAGACTCGCAGGTTGCACGAGTAGCAATGCCACGGTGGCTAAAGGACGCCTCACCAAACGATGGCAAGACAAGCTATCCCTCTGCTGCTTTCGCTGAGATAACTGACGTCTACGTGCTCAACTTCATCAAGGACGGCATTGCTGATGTTTTCTGCAAAGAGTGCGACCGAAGCATCGCTGAGATCGAGCCGGCCACGGAGGTAACTGGTCCGTGGGTCCGAATGGACTGATTCAGGCGTTGCCCAGCGGGGGCATCTGTTTTTACACGAGGACCAGGGATCCATTCTCCGGCGGCGTGAGCCCTAACCCTGCAGTCGAGCGGACCTGCACAAAAAGCCGCGCAGGCCGCTCACTTCCACGTTGAGGCTGTAAAAAAACCTCTTCTGGCACGACCTTTGCGATCTCTCTTTCCAAGGAGATCGCACTATGGCCCGCTACAAACCCCAAGACCACAACAGCCTGCTGCTACCGGTGGTCTTGTCTGAGCAAATTGTCCCCGGCAGCTTTGCCTTCGCACTGAACTACCTGGTCGATCACGAACTCGACCTCAAGCCCATGGATGCCCAGTTCAAGAACGATGAAGTAGGAGCCAGTGCCTACGACCCACGCGTCATGCTCAAGATCGTTCTCTTGGCCTACAGCCAGGGCCTGATCTCCAGCCGGACCATTGAACAGGCCTGCCAGCGCAACGTCCAGTTCATCGCCATCAGCGGTGACAGCCAACCCAGCCACACCCACATCGCCAAGTTCGTCGCCAACCTCAGCACCCAGATCAAACCCCTGTTCAGCCAAGTCCTGATGACCTGCGATGCACAAGGGCTGATTGGCCGCGACATGTTCGCCATCGATGGCGTCAAGCTCCCCAGCAACGCCAGCAAAGAACGCAGTGGCACCCACGAAGAACTGCGCCACCGCGCGGATCGACTGGACAAAGCTGCCGACAAGATCATGGCCCTGCACCAGGCCCAGGACAGAGGAGGCGCAGACGACGCACTGGAGCCCAAGCGCCAAGCCCGCATAGAAGCCCTGCGCAAAGAGGCGGCACGCACCCGGGAGTTTCTGGCCAGCAAGCCCCAACGCAAGAACCGCAAGGGCCAGGAACTCAAGACCAACGTCACCGATTCCGAAAGCGCCAAGATGGCCACGAACAAAGGAGTCATCCAAGGCTATGCGGCACAGGCCGCAGTGGACAGCAGCCACCAAATCATTGTTGCGGCGGACGTCATAGGCTCAGGCTCCGAGCAGGCCATGCTCTTGCCCATGATTGAACAGAGCGAACCCTATCGGGAAGCCCACACCCTGATCACAGCCGATGCGGGCTACCACAGCAATGCCAACGTCCAGCATCTCAAGGACCACAACATCCCCGCACTGATTGCGGACAACCAGATGCGCAGCCGCGATGAGCGCTTTGAGAGCAAGCCAAGCACAAGCAAAAGCCCGACCCGTTGTAAGACAAGCAGGCCACAGGTGAGTCCAAGCCGACCAAACGCTTCCGACCCAAAGACTTCCGCTTCAACGATGACAACACTGCCACTTGCCCGGCCGGCCAGGTTGATGACCAGCCCAGGCAGCATCCACACCACAGCGACCGGTTTGCAGTACCAGACATACACCGCCAAGGCAGCTGATTGCAACGCCTGCAAACTCAGCAGCCTGTGTCTCAAGGGGACACTCAAACCCAATGATGGGCGAGGCCGCCAGGTTCCCGCTTTGAATCAAGCCCCACGGCCCCAGCGAACGCATGCGCCAGGCCATCGATTCCCCAAAGGCAGGCAGCTCTACAGCCAGCGCATTGGCACGGTGGAGCCGGTGTTTGGCAACATCCGGCACAACAAGCGCCTGACCCGCCTGAACCACAGAGGCCGCACCAAGGTCAACACGCAGTGGAACCTGTACTGCATGGTGCACAACATTGAGAAGTTGGCGAAGACGGACCTGGGGCAACGGAACCCTCGATAGGGAGGCTGTAAAGGGCCCTGAACCGCAATTGAAGGCGCAATGGCGGGAAATTGCGGCACACTGTAGGCATGAACGGCCAATCCCAGGATTTCGATCTGCACGCGACGCGATGCCGCAGTTGCGCGCGTGGGAAACGTGTTTTTTTACAGCCTCGTTAGGAACTCAAATGAAGCTACTCAAATGCACCCCGACGAAAGGGGAGGATGGAGAGAACAACTACACCAATGTAGTGGAGATGATTTCCGATGATCCAAGCGAGCTCAAGTCTAAAGCAACCGATTTGTGCCGGCTCATGGGAGTTGAACCCGCGCCTTGGTGCAGTAGATATCCGATCATGGGAGAGAAAGAAGTCAAATCAAACCACGAATGGATAATGGAATTGAGCAACGGCATTAGTTTTGCTATCGAAAAATAAATCAGATAATCCGAGGAGAATTGAAACGTGAATACCATTTCCGATTTATGGGGAGGTCGTTCCGGATTGGCACGAACTTACTGGTTATGGGGTGTTTTGTCCGGTATTCCGTGGGGCATAGCACTATCTCTGGTCACGCCCGGCAGCGCTCCTGCAATCCTTGCAGTACTGGCTTTGGTCGTGTACTACGTGATGGTGCATGTCGGAATTTGGCGTGCAGCATCTCAATACCAAGGCGCCAAAGTATGGGCAATTCTTGCGAAAATCGCCGTACTCATAACGCCTGTATGCTTAGTGCTTGGGACAATGCTAGCTGTTGCATTACCCGCATATCAAGACTATAAAAAGCGCAGCTCCATTGGTTCAAGCACATCACCGAAGTCATCCGAAGAATATGGATTTGGCATCAGTTCAAGAACGGAGTACGAGGGAACGGTTGCAAAATATAGGGAGCAAATAAAGTCGGGTGAGATTCATGTTTTCGACTCTACCCCCACCATGTACCTAAAGGAAGGCGATAAAGAGTGGCCTGAAGAAGAAGTTCTAAAGATTGGATTTCTTTGGTGGTATGAAGATGACTATATTTACATGATCATATCGAATACCCATCCAAGAATACCAATCAGGAAAATTATTCTGGGTGCAAATCATGGAGCCTGCGGGACGACTGGCCAAACGTCTTACCCTGTAGACTTGAACATTGACATTCAGCCCGCACACTTTGCGGCAGTCAGATTATCGAATGACTTGCTATTTAAATTCGCCTATCAGTTATCTGGGAAATTAAACGACGAGGAGCAAAAACGATGGAGTTCAGGCAGAACGGACCGGAATGATTGCTTCAATATACTTAATGCATGGTTTAGCGGTTTTTAATCCACATCGTTTCAGCCTAACCCTTCGTCGCAGCCGACCGCCTACGGCGGCGGCTGAACTTAGCCGTTCGACGGCAATTTCATAGTGTTCTAGGCTTGTTGATGCGTAGCCCATGGGATACAATTAAGCTATGCGTGTGCAAACGACCAAGGTCTATCTCGATTGGATTAATTCACTGAATGACCGAGCGGGTCGCGCACGAATTCAAGTTCGCGTCGATAGACTCGTTCATGGGAATCCGGGGCAGCATAGGGCTCTGACTGACGGTGTTTGCGAGTTGAAGATCGATTTCGGGCCAGGATACCGGGTCTATTACACGGAGCGAGCTGGCGTTGTCGTTGTCCTGCTGGCTGGCGGCGACAAATCATCTCAGCAGAAGGACATTAAGACCGCGATCTTGTTGGCAAAGGGACTCTAGGAGCATTCTTATGACAAAAGCAATTTCTAAAGTAGATGCGTCAAGGATAAAAGTGACCAGCACCGTTTCGTATGACGTATCTGAACAACTTAGAACGCCAGAGGAAATGGCTGCGTATCTGGACGCATGGCTGGAAGAGGCACCGGATGACGCAACTGGAATTGCCCGCGCACTAGGCGACATTGCGCGTGCCAAGGGGATGACCCAAGTGGCACGCGACGCGGGTCTGAGTCGGGAAAGTTTGTACAAAGCCCTGGGTGAAAATGGAAATCCAACTTTCGCAACCGTTTTGAAGGTGGCGAGGGCATTGGGCGTTAGGTTTCATGCGCAAGTTGCCTAAGTTGCTGTCGAACAGGTTGATCGACGCAGACACCCAGCAGCAAATGGCTGCTGCGCAGCAGTTGCTGTGCGCTGGTCATCGCCAACGTTCTAGCTGAATTTGGGTGTCCGCTTTGGAGCGAGGCGTACGCCCGCTTTGGGCCTGAAGCGGGTATACGTTTTGGCTTTTTGAGTGGTGTTTTTTGCTAAAAGTGTTAGTCTTGACTCAGCGAGTGAAATAGGAAATTTATTCCCTACTAACTGTTAGGACCATTCAGAAGTCGTGCGAGCGGGTGTTTCGCCCCCGTCTGGAAGGCATCCCAGTCGTAGTCCTCAGCAATAACGATGGCTGCGCCATTGCCCGCTCCAATGAAGCCAAAGCCCTGGGCATCGCCATGGGTGCACCCTGGTTCAAGATCAGGCACCTGGTCGAAGAAGCTGGCCTGGTGGCACTATCCGCCAACTTCGCCCTGTATGGCGACATGTCGGACCGCATGATGAGTCTTGCAGCCGGTTTGGGCCCCCACCAGGAGGTGTACTCCATTGACGAGTCATTCATCGACCTCTCAGGAATCCGCGGTGACCTGGTCGAGCGCAGCCACAAGATCCGTTCTCGCATCCTGCAGTGGGTGGGTATTCCCTGTGGCATCGGGATTGGATCCACCAAGACCCTGGCCAAACTGGCCAACCACATCGCCATGACCGCAGAACGCAAGCCGGGCAGCTACCCCGAACAGCTGGCTCAGGTGTGCAGCCTATCAGCCTTGCCACCAGCGGAGTTGGAAGTGATCATGCAGGCCACGCTAGTCAACGAAGTCTGGGGCGTGGGCAGGCAGATCAGCAAGCAGCTCAATGAAGGCGGTATCCATACCGTGCTGGAACTGGTCAAGCTGGATCCGGCAACCATCCGGCGCGGCTGGTCCGTTGTGCTGGAGCGTACGGTACGTGAGTTGCAGGGTACGCCGTGCATGGATCTGGACCATTCACCAGCACCCAAGAAGGAAATCGCCTGCACCCGGTCCTTTGGGCATCCGGTGACGGAACTGGCACCCTTAAATGAAGCCGTCACCGAATTTGCCAGCCGGGCTGCGGAGAAGATACGCAAACAGCACTCCCTGGCCACCCAGGTCATGGTGTTCATTCGCACCAGTCCGTTCAGGTCAGAACCCCAATACAGCCGGTCCATGGTCGTCCCACTGCGCAGGCCCAGTGCAGACACGGGTGCCATCGTGGCTGCCGCGTTGATGGGATTGAAGGCGATCTACCGGCCAGGCTTCAAGCTCGCCAAGGCGGGGGTCATGTTGCTGGACTTGCAGTCTGATGCGGTGGGCCAGAGAGAGCTGGACTTGGGGGACGATGACGATGGGGACAGAGGACAACTCATGACCGCGCTGGATGGCATCAACCGGCGCTTTGGCAAGGGGACCATGAAGATGGCCAGTGCCGGTTTGGCTGGGGAGCGCCGGATCTGGTCCATGAAACAGGAGCGCAGGACACCGGGGTATACGACGTGCATGGCAGATATGCCAGTTGCTAGAGCTTGATCAATATTCCTTGAGGGCACCAGTGGAACTGGTCGTGATGCCATTCTTGCGCCATGACGAAGACAACCCAGCACAAACACCGCAGCCCAACCCTGGCGCGTTTGACCAGAGAACAATGGCAAGCCATCCGCACCATCTGGGAATACGACCCGGATCAGCCCTCCTACAACGCAGCAGCAGGGCGGGCAGCTGAAAAGCACCAATTCGCCCCACCCGGCAAATCCACCATCGACGACCGTGCCAAGAAAGAGGGCTGGGAGCGGCACGGTAACATGACCGGAATCAATGCGGCTGCACAACGAAAGGCTGACACGCTAACGGATTCCAATGGAAACCGGACGATACCGGACGCTAAAACGGCATATTTCCCGGGCGCGTCCCGTGCTGATTTGGTCCTGTCATCGCGCGAGGAGGCAGAAAACAAACGCGCTGAGGCAACGGCCCGTCACCGCACTGAGTGGATGCAGATTGCTGTGCTTCGGCAGGAAGCCCTGGCGCTGCGACATTCGAATCTTGATCAAGCCATGGCCAAGATGAAGTTGGCCAAGACGGCGGCGCAGACAACGGCCATTCAGCAAACCGGCGAGCGCAAGGCGTGGGGCATGGATATTCTGGTGGACCTCGGCTCCTTCAAGGACATGAGCGACGCCCAGCTTGAGGCCATCATCAAAGGGAAGGTCGCCTACTAAATGGCTGCAAAGTCGATGGATAAATCCGTGGTTGAAGCCATACTTCTGGACTGGCGCCTCGGGCAGTTGAGCCAGCAAAGAATTGCCGAGAAGCACAAGGTCAGCAAAGGCGCGGTCAACAAGATCTGCAAGGGTGTCGAACAGGACGTTGCATCCATCGTGACTGCTGGAATCCAGTATCAGCAAGCACTTTCTGCCCATGATGACCGCATCGTGACCGCGGTGACGACTGCTGTTGACGAGATTGCCAAGCGCCTGGACTACTTTCGCGGGGCTAGTATGCTGGTCGCAAAAACGGTCGTTTTAAAGGTTCAGGCTGATGGCACCAGCGCGAGCTTTCAGGATCTGAATGCGGCAGCCACTGCCCTTGGTCGGGCGCAGGACGCGGTGCTCGGGAAGTCACCTCGCACCGTCATCAACAACTTAAACCAGACTCGTCCGAGGGTGGAATACTCCCCGCAGCAACTGCGTGAGATCAACGATATGCTTGAGGCGCAGGTTTGATGAGTTCGGGCTAGGCGAACAAACGCTGAAGTTGGAATTGAGGCGCGCCCTTGGACACCGTACGGAGCAGACTGACCTCGTTTGGACTGGCTGCAGACTAACATCGGTGCCGGAAACCAACGGCCTGCCAATGATTTTGCCGTGAAGCGGTCGTCCAATTTGTGTCGTGAGGCAATCAGTTGGGCCTGATGGCCGGTACATGGGTTTCCAAAAACTACTTCAGCAAAAGACGCGGAACAGACATTCAGTGAGCTCCTCCAGTTTGGGAGGAAACCGGCTAGCCGCCTAGAATTGGAGCAAATAGGCCTGCGCAGTTCCGGGATTTTTATGCCGCACAATATTTTGAATATCGTACAAATCAAAACCACTAGCCACTCAGAATGGAAAATCATTGGAGCGCTGCGATCAGCGTTCCCGGATTGGTGCACGGCGATGACCAGGTTTAACTCTGGCTTCCAGCACGCAATCGACTGGACCCACGTGCTCAAATGGGATGAATAGGCCTCTAGCGGTAGAGTTCGTTGCGTTGCGGGGCTCGTGCCTTGCTGCTACGTTGGAACTATAGGAAATGGAAAGTCTTTAATGAAAATAAACTACAAGAAATTGATCCTAAATATTTTTAAAATATTTCTTTGTCCCCTCGCGTTTGGTAGCCCTACCTTGTCGTTGAGCGCAACTATTACAGGTACAGGATTTTTCATTACCTCTAACGGCTATATCGCGACAAATAACCATGTGATTGCAAACGCTTCCGTTGTCACAGTAAAGGACAGCCTTGGTAAGGCTTATGCTGCGACGGTTGTTCATAGCGACAGGGCAAATGATCTTGCGCTTTTAAAGGTAGAAGGTGATTTCCCGGCTTTGTCAATTGCGCGGTCTACATCTGTGAGGCGTGGGGATGCTGTCTTTACGCTTGATTTCCAAATACCCAATTGCAGGGAATGCCGTGAATTTACGGATGGAACGATCAGCAGTCTTTCCGGAATAAGGGACGAACCGAACACCTTTCAAATTTCCGTTCCTATTCAGCCTGGAAATTCTGGTGGTCCGCTAGTAAATAGGGAGGGCGTTGTCATCGGCGTTGTTGTCGCAAAACTCAGCGCGACTGCGGCCTTAAATAGCGGATCTTCCATACCTGAAGCTGTTAACTACGCCGTTAAGTCAAACTATTTGCTTGAACTGGTGGATCGAGATTCAAACGTTGGGGGACAAATTCATCAACAGCCAAAATTGGTAAAGGACCTACCTTTGCCTGATCTTGTTTCCAAAGCCGAACAGTCAATCGTTTTTATTGTTGCCACTGTTCCCGCTCGTTCAAGTGGTGACGCCGCTTTGAGAGTGGCGATCGACCCCACTTATAGACCCTTTACCTTCAAAGATCAAAGTGGCAGACCTACGGGGTTTGATGTTGAAATTGCTAAGGCAATATGCAGTGAAATAAAGCGTCAATGTATTTTTGTTGAACAAGACTGGGACTCAATGTTCCCTGGGCTTCATTCCAGAAAATACGATGCAATTATTAGCTCTATGAGCATCACTGAAAGCAGGATGAAGCAGGTAGATTTTACTGATAGGTACTACAAAACCCCAAGTTTCTTAGTACTTAGAAAAGGCACTCTTTATTCAGGTCCTGAGTCAATAAAGGGTAAAAAAATTGGTGTCCTGAAAAACAGCCCACAGGAGAAATTCACTTTGGGTGAACTTACTCCAGCTGGTGTTGAAGTCATCCCCTATGAAGACCAGAATCAAGTGTATTTCGATATTTCTGAGGGGCGGCTGGATGGAACAGTTGCGGATTACGTAGAGGTTTCTGGAGGATTTCTCAACAAATCGGCTGGAAAAGACTTCAAAACTTTCGAACCGCCTTTGTACACGCCAAAGTACTTTGGCGTTGGGGTTAGGATAGCTATTCGCAAAGGGTGAAAGTGAGCTTCAGGAAGAACTCAATGCAGCCATTAAGGCACTTCGGTCAAATGGAGTCTATAAGTCCATTAATGACAAATACTTTGGTCTTGACGTCTATGGGTACTAGATTCAATCCACCGAACTTAAACTGCAATCTGCATGGGATTCGATGCCGTAGTTGCATGTGTGGGATTTTTCTACAGCCTCGTTAAACGACATGAAGACAAACGCAGGTGGCACAGCCATAGCCACTAGCGCAGTAGATCGGTACTTTCGATACTATGAAGCCCATTGCATCAGGCCCGACGTAGACACGCTCTTCAATCTACTCAACGCGCTACATAGCCTCAATGACAAGGTTCGTAGGTTCTTTGAAACCGACTTCTTTTCAGTCAATGAGTTTGTTGCGCTTCAGGCTCTTCGAAATCTCTTTCATCATGAGGATGAGCTTCTCAGTGAAATCCGCGTTGTTGCGGCGCAGGACCTACCACCGCTGACCACAGACCTTCTTTTTTTGTGCTTAGTGCCGCGCAGTCTTGTGGAGAAGGCCATTGCTGGCCTAGGTACCAAGCGCAAGGTTCAAGATGAACCCGCCATTAGATCCGTTCTCAAGTGGTACGGAAACGTGGTGAACATCAATCCATGCATATTCAACTTCTCGGTGCACGCCTTCGAGAGGTCCGAGGCGCTGGGTTTGCCCCTCACTTCCAAAGGATTTGAGTCATTCAAGAATAGCTACGAGTCCGAAGTGGCGAACGGTCTTTCTCATTTCGTTGACGGTGACATAGCTTGCCACGCTGGCAATGTCGAGGAAGTTCTCATGAAAGTATTCGCCGACGTCATCTAACTTCAGCGTTGCGCGTCAGCTTTGGAGCGCGAGGAATGTCGGCTACCGCCCCCACGGAGCCGGTCGGTTGAATGACTAAACGATGCCACAACGATCTCCACATGGCGCGTCGTGTTCATCAGTCATCATTTCGGTTGGCGACAAAGCTGACGCTGGGCTCGCGCCTTATATAGGCTACCCCCCACCGGGGGTCAGTTGAGACTATCACGAAAATGCGACGCTGGCCGCGTCCCTGGCGCGCATCACTGACTGACGACTGGTACCAAATTCTTTAGCCAACGATGCAACAGACTCTCCGGCACCGATGCGCTTCCGCAGGAGCTCTGCTTGCTGCTTGGTCAGACTTTGGGGCCGACCCAACGTCTTGCCCTCTGACTTTGCCCGAGATAGCCCGGCCTGGGTCCGCTCAATCAGCAGATCACGTTCGAACTCAGCAACAGCGGCGATCACTCACATGGTCAATTTTCCGGCCGGGCTGGTCAGATCAACTCCGCCGAGTGCGAGGCAATGAACACGAACACCAAGGTCGGTCAGCTTTTCTACTGTGGCCCGCACGTCCATGGCGTTTCTGCCAAGTCGGTCCAGTTTGGTTACCACCAGGACATCGCCAGCTTCCAGTTTGTCCAATAGCTTCTTGAATCCCTTACGCTCCGATGCCGCGACCGAACCGGATATGGTCTCGGTGATAGCTCGCAGTGGCTTGACGTCAAAGCCAGCAGCGGCAATCTCCTGCACCTGGTTGTCGGTGGTCTGCTCGGCCGTGGAAACCCGGCAATATGCAAAAACTCTGGTCATTTAACTCCCCTTCATGTCCGTAAACGATGACCAAATCATGAAGGGTGTTCAAAAGTAAGTAAAGCTAATTTACGGACATATATTCAGAGGGTGTCCACATAGGTTCGATTTTGGACAACTTGGAGGCCACTGCATTCGGTCACAAACCCTTGATGAGTACTGAATGTCGCCGGGCACTTCGCAGGATTGCTACTGTAAAGAGCGGGATTTTCAATCGTGGGTCAGAGCACTGAAACTCAGGCAGTTTGTTTCACTTACGGTTTTGTGGACGTACACACATCGCAATAGTTCAACGTCGGGCTCGAAACTAGTTGCGGCAAGGTCGGTAGCAGCATCAATCAAACAAAAGTAAAAACAGGATCGGCGTGATGTCCCCGAAATCACGGTCACGGTGGCAGACCCGCTGCCAGAGCCAGCGCCATTGGTTCCCGTAACGCTGTAAGTGGTGGTGACGGCTGGCGTTACCGCGCAGGTGGCTGCCGTGGTGCCGGCACAGGTGCCCCCCGTCCAGCTATAAGACGTGGGTGCGTTGGTGCAGCTGGCCGTCAGCGTTGACGAGCCATTCGGTGCAACCGTGGTGTGGTTGGCAGTCAACGTGCACACAGGTACACCTAGTGGCACTCCGGTGCCACTTACAGACACTGCGTGCGGGCTTCCAGCGGCATTGCTGAAAACCAATAGGGTGCTCAGCGCAGATCCTAGCGCCACAGGGCTAAACGTCATACCCAAGGTGCAAGAACTGCCTGCAGTCAAACCACCACCGCAGTTGTGGGTCACCGCGAAAACGCTGTTGGAACTGCCAATGCTGGAAATGGTCAGCGCTGCACCGCCGGTATTCGACAGCACAACGTTCATGGCACTACTGGTGGTTCCTACAGCCTGATTTTCAAAGGTCAACGACGGTGGGCTAAACGCCACCACGGGAGCAGCCACCCCGGTGCCGGTCAGGATGATGCTGTCGGGGCTGCTCGCCGCGTCGCTGGTAAGCACCACGCTGCCGCCTCGCGCCCCCGCCGCGGTGGGCGTAAACGTGACGCTGATGCTGCAGCTAGCAGCGGCTGCAAGGGTGGTAGCGCAGGTGCTGGTGTGCGCAAAGTCGCCGCTAGGCAAGATGCTGGCAATGTGCAGCACCGCACCACCGCTGTTGGTAAGCGTCACGGTTTGTGCCGCACTCGTGCTGCCCACGCTCCGCCCGGCAAACGTCAAGGTTGTGGGACTGAGTGCGGCCACGCCACCCAGGCCAGTACCGCTCAGGCTGATGGTCTGCGGGCTGTTATAGGCATCGTCCGTAATGGAGACGGTGCCGGTTCTGGACCCCGCAGCGGTGGGGGAAAACGTGATATTCAACCCGCAAAAGCTCCCGGGAGCGAGACCGGTACCGCAGTTGTGCGTGACCGCAAAGTCGCCGCTGGCGGCAATGCTGGTCAGGCTTAGTGACGTGCTGCCGGTGTTGCTCAGCAAGACGCTTTGCGCGCCGCTGGTACTCCCCATGTTTTGAGCGGCATAAGTGAGTGCCGTCGTGCCCAGTGTGACCATTGGACCAGCACCGCTGCCCGCCAGACTAACCGAATGCAAAACAACACCGTTGCCCATGATCGCAATGGCACCACTGCGCGCGCCTGTGACCGTGGGGGTAAAACTAACACTGATCGTGCAACTGGCATTGGCCGCCAGTGTCAGGCCGCAGGTGGTGGTGCGAGAGAAATCGCCACCGGTTCCGATTAGGGGGATATACACCGTTGCGCCGCTGATGTTGGTAACCGTCAGGGTTTGAGCTGCACTGGTGGTGCCTACGCTTTGCGGTGCGTATGTCAGGCTCGAGGGGCTGATGGAGGTCGTGGCAATCGTAGCGCCAATAGTGGGGACAATCGCCCCCGGGCTGCTGTGGCTGGTGGTCGTGCCGTCGCCCAATTGGCCAGTGCTGTTATTGCCCCATGCCACTGACGTACCGTCGGATTTGAGCGCTACGCTGTGCCAGTAGCCCCCGGAAATTGCTACTACTCCCGAAAGCCCTACTACTGCCACCGGGCTGGTACGGTTGATAGTCGTTCCATCGCCAAGACGTCCGTAGACATTTCCGCCCCATGCCACCACCGTGCCATCGGATTTGAGCGCGAAGCTAGTACCTCCGCCAACTGCGATGGCTAGAATCCCAGTCAACCCGCTCACCACTACCGGGCTGTTGCGGTTGGTGGTTGTGCCGTCGCCCAGCTGGCCGTAGCCGTTATAGCCCCATGTCACCACCGTGCCGTCAGACTTGAGAGCAAGGCTATGACGACCGGCAGCCGCAACAGCGACTACTCCGGTCAAGCCGGTCACCGCGACCGGACTGTTGCGGCTGGTGTTCGTGCCGTCACCTAGTTGGCCTTCGTTGTTTAAGCCCCATGCCACCACGGTGCCGTCGGATTTGAGCGCGATGCTTTGATAGCCAGCAGCCGCAATGGCAGCCACCGCAGTCAATCCGGTCACCGCCACAGGGCTGGTGCGGTTGGTCGTCGTGCCATCGCCCAGTTGGCCTTGGAGGTTATTGCCCCAAGCTACAACCGTACCGTCGGATTTGAGTGCAAGGCTGTGGTACATGCCCGCTGCAATCGCAGCCGCACCCGCGAGGCCCGAAACGGAAACTGGGCTTGATCGGTTGGTGGTCGTGCCATCGCCAAGTTGGGCGACACTGTTATTACCCCAGGCTGCCACCGAGCCGTCGGATTTAGGCGCTACGGTATGTTGACCGTTAAAGGACCAGCTATCGGGATAGTCAACACTCTGTAGCAATCCCGACAACGTCCGTCAGCGCAGCTACCGTCACCGGGCTGTTGCGACCAATGGTCGTGCTGTCTCCCAGTTGGCCGGAGGCGTTACTGCCCCAGGCCAGCACCGTGCCGTCGGACTTGAGCGCCACACTGTGAAAGAAACCGGCAGCTACCATGGGTCTTACTGGCGTGATAGCTGTAAATGCCGCGCCCACGCTCCTTGCCGCCCCATGCTCAGCACACAACTGCCCGTACCGGTGCAATCGCCACCCAGCCAGTAAAGTGTTGCCCGCATCGGGCATGGCCGTCAGGGTGACGCTGGCACCATCGGCAAAACTGGCGCTGCAGGTTGCACCGCAGTTGATGCCCACCGGGCTGCTGGTCACAGTGCCAAAGCCCGAGCCTGAACGTATCACGGTCAGCCCAAAGGCCAGCGGCACTACGGTCACGCTGGCACTGGCGGTGTTGCCCGCGCCGTCGGCATTGGTGCCGGTCACGCTGTAGGCCGTAGTGGCAGACGGGGTAACGCTGCAACTGGCAGTTAGGTTGCTCGCGCAAGTCCCGCCGGTCCAGTTGTAGCTGGTGGCGGCCGGGCTGCAGTTGGCCGTCAAAGTGGATGCGCTGCCCAGCGAAACCGTGGCAGGCGCGCGGCTGCCAGCGCGCAAATAGGCTTGTTGGACGCAACACCTGTGCCGCTGAGCCCCAGGCTGTGCGGGCTGCCCGCAGCGTTGCTAGTGATGCTGAGCGCACCGGTTCTGGCACCACCGCGGTGGGCGTAAAGCTCACGCTCAGGGTGCAGTAGCCGCCCGGTGCCAAGCCCGCGCCGCAGTTGTCAGTTACTGCAAAGTCGCCACTTGCGATGATGCTGGCAATGTTGAGTGCCGCGCCGCCCGTATTGGTCAGGGTGGCTGTTTGCACCGCGCTGGGGATGGCCACGGCTTGCGCGGCAAAACTGAGTGTGGTCGGGCTCAGCGCCACGCCGCCAATGGCCACGCCGCTGCCATTCAGGTTGACGGTGTGGGGCTGTTGGTGGCATCGCTGGCAATCACCACCGTGCCGGTGCGCGCGCACCCACCAGGGTGGGCGTAAATTGCACGTTTACGCTGCAACTGGTGGCGGGTGCCAATGCCGCCGCAGGTGCTGGTGTGGGCAAAGTCGCCACCGGTGACGATGCTGCCGCGTTATTGAGCACCGCACCGTCGGTATTGCTCAGCAGCACGGTTTGTGCAGCGCTGGTGCCACCCATATTCCTGATTGCCAAAGTACAGTGAACTGGTGTTCAGCGACAGCGCGCCGCCCGGCCGATGCCACCTGTCATGATGGTCTGTGGGCTATTTAAAGCGTTGTCGGTCAGCACCACGGTGCCGGGGCGACTGCCTGTGGTGGTTGGTGAGAATCGGATGCTGAGCGTGCAAAACCCACCCACGCCCAGGCCAGTGTCGCAATCATTGGTGACCGTATAGTCGCCGGTGGCCACGATGCTGGCTAAACTGAGAGCGTCGCCACCGGTATTGAAAAGCGTGACGGTCTGCGCTGCGCTAATGCTGCCCAGGTTTTGAGCGGCAAAACTGAGTGAGCTGGCATCCAGTGTGACTACTGCGCCCACACCGGTGCCGCTCAGAGTAGTTGCATTGAGCAGCACGCCGTTGCTCAGAATGCCCACCGACCCGTTGCGCGTGCCGACTGCTGTGGGAGTGAAGGTGACGTCGATGCTACAACTCGTCGCAGCGGCTAAGGTGCTGCCGCAGGTGGTGGTGCGTGTGTAATCGCCGTTGGCCGCTATACGAGAAATCGAAAGCGCAACGGTGTCCATATTGGTTAGTGTCAGCGTTTGCGCGGCACTGCTAGTGGCCATGTTTTGCATGGCAAAGGCCAAGCTGATGGGGCTTAGCAATGTGGTGGCACTGGCAGACCCCAGATTCAAGCCCCCGGTTACCGCCACGGGACTGTTGTGGTTGGCGTTGGTGCTGTCGCCCAGTTGGCCGAAGTAGTTAGAGCCCCAGGCCACTACCGTACCGTCGAATTTGAGCGCAGGCTGTGCTGGACGCCCGCGCCCACAGCCACTGCCCCAGTCAAGTCTGTAACCGCCACCGGGCTATTTCGCCAGCTGTTTGTGCTGTCACCCAGTTGGCCAGAGCCGTTAGAGCCCCAGGCCAACACCGTGCCATTGGACTTAAGCGCCAGGTTGTGGAACTGGCCCGCAGCTACCGCCACCACCCCGGTCAAGCTGGCCACAGCCACCGGGCTGCTGCGCGTGGTGGTCGTGCCGTCGCCCAGTTGGCCGGAACCGTTATTGCCCCAGGCCACCACTGTGCCATCGGATTTGAGAGCGAGGCTGTGGACGTCGCCCGCAGCCACCGCCACCACCGCGGTCAAGCCGAGAACCGCCACCGGGCTGGTGCGCGTGGTGGTCGTGCCGTCGCCCAGTTGGCCGTAACCGTTATTGCCCCAGCCCACCACCGTGCCATCGGACTTGAGAGCGATGCTATGAAGGCCGCTCGCAGCCACTGCCACCACCCCGGTCAAGCCGGTCACCGCCACCGGGCTGCTGCGCGTGGTGGTCGTGCCGTCGCCCAGTTGGCCGGAACCGTTATTGCCCCAGGCCACCACTGTGCCATCGGACTTGAGCGCGATGCTGTGGACGTAACCCGCAGCCACTGCCACCACCCCCGTCAAGCCGGTCACGGCAACCGGGCTGTTGCGGTCGGTGGTTGTGCTGTCGCCCAGTTGGCCGTCGTAATTAGCGCCCCAGGCCACTACCGTGCCGTCGGTCTTGACAGCGATGCTGTGATTTCCGCCCGCAGCCACTGTCACCACCCCCGTCAAGCCGGTCACCGCAACCGGGCTGTTGCGGTTGGTGGCCGTGCTGTCGCCCAATTGGCCGGCGTAATTAGCGCCCCAGGCCACTACCGTGCCGTCGGACTTGAGGGCCAAGTTGTGATCGTCGCCCCCAGCCACCATGGGCGTAGCCGCCCCCGCCACCGCCGGGCACAATAAGCACAGCAAAACCAATAGAAGAGGAACAAGATATTTCATGGCTACTCCCTGAAGCGCTATTGTTATGGGGTGAGGGTCTGACTGCTGCAAAGCCCACGCTTGACACTCACTGACTGTTTATTTTTTGCGGCAAGGAAAGTCAACTGGACCTACCAACCGCCTAAGCACTCATTTGTAATCTGAATGTAACTGCAAACACACACGACTGAGGACAACTCTTGCAGCCCTTTCACTCCTGAGGGGCGGTGATGCTTGCGTTACATCAACAGCGATATTCAATTGAGCGTTTGGCACATTGATTGAAGGACGCCGTTTTATCAAACGGAGCACCCATCACGTTCGTATCGCCGTCGCCGACCTTGGCAAAGAAGCTGGTGCCGATAAGTCCGATGGTCAGCTGAAAATGCAACACTCGCTCATGATTTTCGGCAGTGTGGATCTTGCCTTCAGCTTTGAGCTCTGTTCATCACCGACCAGACCGCCATATATGCCGAGTGGTGCTTCTTTTCCTTGACGGTAGACTTGAAATTCGGATAGTTCAAAGCCATGACCTGATCGCGCACAGCTGTAGCCACCGCCTGGCGCGGCACCTTGGCCCGGTACTTGTAGTCCGTGCCTTTGTTCACCTCGACCTTGGCGCCGGGGAACACCGCTTCAATGTCGCTCTTGATGCGAGCCCGCACGGTGAGCAGGTCGGTGTCGCCTGGCTTTTGAACAATGCTGATAAAGCTCTTTGACGTAAATATCCACATGGGCGATTCCTTTTGTTTGGGGGATGTGGACAGCATCGCACTACCTGGGCTCAATAGTCGAGCCTAGAATCAACAATCCGATTGCGATGGATCAACAAACAAACACCAGGCTGCTAGGATCAGTCGCATGGGCTCAAATCCTGCGCCCGCCTGGAGATAAGCCGTGAATCGCAGTGAGCGTTTTTACAAAATTGACCAGCTTCTCACCGCCAGAAAGCTCATGTCGCGCAAAGACTTGCTGGATGCCCTGGAGGTGTCTTGGGCGACCCTGAAGCGTGACCTGGCCTACATGCGCGACCGGCTCAATGCGCCGATTGAGTTTGACCGCGATGCTGGTGGGTATCGGTTTGGCATTCCGACCGTCGGTCCCAAGTACGAACTGCCGGGTTTGTGGTTTAGCGCCGATGAAACCTATGCCTTGCTGACCACCCATCAGTTACTGTGTGACCTGGAGCCCGGCCTGCTCGCACCCCATGTGGCGCCCTTACTGTCACGACTGGAGGCCATTCTGGGACAGGGTCAGTTGGACTTTTCTCAGGTTGCCAACCGCATTCGCCTGGCACGTATTGGCAAGCGGCGAAAGAACCCTGCGCATTTCAGTGCTGTATCCAGGGCTTTGTTGGAACGCCAACAGCTGCAGGTGCGGCACTATTCACGCGAACATGACACCCACAGCGACAGGACCTTGTCGCCACAACGCCTG
>JADIXX010000005.1 GCA_016705575.1 Candidatus Aalborgicola defluviihabitans | reverse complement strand
GCCGCACGTCGCCCGCCCGAAAATCCCGATAAACCGGCTTGGCGTCTGCACTGACGCCGTGTGCCACCAGGTTGTCTCGCAACAGGGCAAACAGGTCGTTAAGCGTGGTGCGGTCGCCCACGGCCACGTTGTAGACCTGGTTTTTGGCATCCGGGTTGGCCGTGGTGGCGGCCAGCAGGTTGGCTTGCACGGCATTGGCCACGTAGCAAAAGTCGCGGCTGGTTTCGCCGTCACCATTAATAAACACCGGCTCGCCTTGCAGCAGAGATGCCGTCCACTTGGGTATGACGGCGGCATAGGCACCGTTGGGGTCTTGCCGGGGGCCAAACACATTGAAGTAGCGCAGGCCAATGGTGGCAAAGCCGTAGCTGCGGGCAAATACGTCGGCATACAGCTCGTTTACATACTTGGTGACCGCATAGGGGCTTAGCGGCTTGCCAATGGTGTCTTCCACCTTGGGCAGCGCGGGGTGGTCGCCATAGGTGCTGCTGCTGGCGGCATAGGTAAAGCTTTTTACCTGGGCATCGCGCGCGGCCACCAGCATGTTCAAAAAGCCGCCAATGTTGGTGCCGTTGGTGGTGATGGGGTCTGCCAGGCTGCGCGGCACGCTGCCCAGGGCGGCCTGGTGCAGCACGTAGTCCACACCCGCGCAGGCGGCTTGGCAGTCTTGCAGTGTGCGGATGTCGCCCTGCATAAACCCAAAGTTGCCCCACTGTGCGGGGGTAACCAGGCCCTGCACTTCGTCCAGGTTGCGCTGGTGGCCGGTGGCAAAGTTGTCTAGCCCCACCACGCGTTGGTTGAGCTTGAGCAAGGCCTCCAGCAGGTTGCTGCCAATAAAACCGGCCACACCGGTGACGAGCCAGGTGTGTTGTTCGGTTGCAGGCGGGCTTGAAGTTGATCAAACGCGGTCATATTTACTATTGTTTTTAATAGCTGGCTACGTAATGTTGACGAGGGCTAGAGGCGTAAATCGCTATCAGATTTTGGCAAAAGGTATTTCAGGTCGTACAGCACGTGGTCGGGCTTGCCCAGCGCGCGTATGGCGGCGGCGCCCATGGCTTTGAACTGGTGGTGGGCCACGGCGATGATGATGGCGTCGTAGGCACCGGCCACCGGGTTTTGCACGGGGGTGATGCCGTATTCGTGCTGGGCATCGGCGGTGTTGGCCCAGGGGTCATACACGTCGGTTTGCGCGTTGTAGTCGGCCAGCTCTTTCACAATGTCGACCACGCGGGTGTTGCGCAGGTCGGGGCAGTTTTCTTTAAAGGTAAGGCCCATCAGCAAAATGCGTGCACCCTGCACCGGCATGCGGCGCTTGGTCATGGCTTTGACCAGTTGGGTGACCACATAGGCACCCATGCTGTCGTTCAGGCGGCGTCCGGCCAGAATGATTTGCGGGTGGTAGCCAATGGATTCGGCCTTGTGGGTAAGGTAATACGGGTCCACGCCAATGCAGTGGCCGCCTACCAGGCCGGGGCGAAACGGCAAAAAGTTCCACTTGCTGCCAGCGGCTTGCAGCACGGCTTCGGTGTCGATGCCCATCTTGTTGAAGATGAGGGCCAGCTCGTTGATAAGGGCGATGTTGACGTCGCGCTGGGTGTTTTCAATGACCTTGGCGGCTTCGGCCACCTGGATGCTGCTGGCTTTGTGGGTGCCAGCGGTGATGATTTGGTTGTAGAGCGCATCCACCAGGTCGGCAATGGCGGGGGTGGAGCCAGAGGTAACCTTTTTGATGGTGGTCACGCGGTGCTGTTTGTCACCGGGGTTGATGCGCTCGGGGCTGTAGCCACAAAAAAAGTCTTGGTTAAAGGTAAGGCCAGAAAACTTTTCCAGCACGGGCACGCAGTCTTCTTCAGTGCAGCCGGGGTAGACGGTGGATTCGTAAATGACGATGTCGCCTGCCTTGAGCACTTTGCCTACCGTCTCGCTGGCTTTGATCAGCGGCGTCAGGTCGGGCCGCTTGTGCTGGTCTATGGGGGTGGGCACCGTGACGATGAAGCAGTTGCAGGCGCGCAGGTCTTGCAGATCGGTGCTAAAGGCCAGTTGCGTTGCGGCTTGCAGTTCTTCAGGTTCGGTCTCTAGCGTGGAGTCGTGCCCGGCTTTTAGCTGGTCGATGCGATTTTGGTTGATGTCAAAGCCCACCACGGTGCGCTTTTTGCCAAATTCAACGGCAAGGGGCAATCCTACGTAGCCCAAGCCAATAATGGCCAGCTTGATATCAGCCAGTTGCATGTGTGACAGTTCCCTAGAGTGATGCGGGGTTAATTCAATTCTGTTGTGAACTTTGGCCCGTAGAGCGGGTGTAGTGTAACTTGCACGGCGTTGCCGATAACAGCCGCCAGGGTCAGGCAGGAAACACCCCGGTAGAGAGGTAGCGGTCGCCCCGGTCGCAGACAATGAACACGACCGTGGCGTCTTGCTCGCGGCGCGCAATTTCTTGCGCGACCCAGCAGGCGCCGGCCGCAGAGATGCCACCAAAAATGCCCTCTTCGCGCGCCAGGCGGCGGCACATTTCTTCGGCGTCGGGTTGGCTCACGTACACCAGTTCATCCACATTGGCGGGGTTGTAAATTTTGGGCAGGTATTCTTGCGGCCACTTGCGGATGCCGGGAATGCGCGAGCCCTCGGATGGCTGCGCACCGACAATGCGCACGGCAGGGTTTTTTTCTTTGAGAAAGCGCGACACCCCGGTGATGGTGCCGGTGGTGCCCATGGCACTGACGAAATGCGTGATGCGCCCGCCGGTTTGTTGCCAGATTTCGGGGCCGGTGGTTTCAAAATGGATGCGCGGGTTGTCCTGGTTGGCAAACTGGTCCAGCACCCGGCCCTTGCCATCGCGCTGCATGTGCTCGGCCAGGTCGCGGGCATATTCCATGCCCCCGCTCTTGGGGGTGAGGACAAGTTCAGCACCAAAGGCCTTCATGGTTTGCACCCGCTCAATGGACAGGTCTTCTGGCATAACCAACACCATGCGGTAGCCCTTGATGGCGGCTGCCATGGCCAGTGCAATTCCGGTGTTGCCCGAGGTGGCTTCAATCAGGGTGTCGCCTGGCTTGATTTCACCGCGTTCCTGGGCGCGCTGGATCATCGATAGCGCGGGCCGGTCTTTGACCGAGCCCGCTGGGTTATTGCCTTCGAGCTTGCCCAAAACCACCGTGTTGCGGGCTGCGTTGTCTGCCGCGCCAATGCGCTGCAGGGCCACCAAGGGCGTGTTGCCGATGGCATCTTCAATTGTTGGGTATTTCATGCCCTTAAATGTGCCATAATTTAGGTCTTGTTTGTTGCGTCGCCCGGGTGGTGGAATTGGTAGACGCACGGGACTCAAAATCCCGCGCCGCAAGGCGTGCCGGTTCGATTCCGGCCCCGGGCACCATAGTGCAATATAGGAACCCTGCTAGCTTTTTGGTAGCGGGGTTTTCTTTTTGGTGGTCATATAAGTCAGCCAACTGCCATGCGGGCGATAAACCCTGAGCGTGTGCTACACATTTTCAATCATTTGGGCAAGTTGACTGCTGTTAAGGTGCCCGCCATTGCTGGCGCAGACTGAACCTGCATGGGCGCGGCCTTGAATCGCTGCGCAGCCTGCCACACGTCATAGGCGCTCTGCTCCGCCAGCCATAGCCGTGCTTCGCCCCCACGCTCCACGCCCAACCATGCCTCTATGCGCAGGGCCATTTCAGGGGATATGGCCGCCCGGCCATTCAGCACGCGGGATAGTGTTACATGGAAACGTCAAGCTGCTCTGCGGATCTGGACCCAGTCAGCGTGACCTGCATCAAGCGGGCGATACCTGTCGAGGCGGTGGGGGTTGAATGTGGCACGCATCTCCAGTTGCCGTTCACCCACACAGAAAAATGCCCTTTGAGGTCGCGCCCTTTCAGCGGGTGCAAACGCCACCAACCCCGGCTGGTTTATCCCTGGGCGTTGGTCCTGATGTCAACGATGTAGTGGTCACCGCCGATGGGGTGCCAATCATGTGGTCACCACGCGACCAGTGCCAACCCCGACCTATCGGGTGCGGCCATGCACTTTTCAGTTGCTCAACAATTCCACTGGCTACGGTCACGCCTACCAGAAAGTTGAGCGGCGTCTAGCGCGAGGGTGCCGCGCGCTGAAAGCGCACCAACTGTTTGCCGGCGTCGTCCATCAAAATCAGTTGATCCCGCTCCAGGCGCGCCTTGCGGGTCAGCTCCAATGCTTTGATAAAGAGATCTTCCTGCGACCCGGGTAGGCTCAAACAGGCTCTTCCCGTAGACGACATGGGCCCCAACTGCAAGGTGGCAAGGTTGGTTCCGGCGCGCGCCCTAAAGCCATTGCAACCGCCGGTCCCTGTGATCTGGTCTGCCGCAACCCAACGCAGACGAATTTTAGAACCCGTCACTTCCCGTGCGCCATGGATGGCAAGCGCCACCCACTCGGTGCCCACCAGAGACGTTGTGGCGACAGGTGCATCAGGGGCGGGTGTTGAACCTGAAGCTGGCGGTGGCGTTGCTGTTGGGGCTGACCCAGGGCCAGGCACTGCGCAGGCGCTGAGCGCTGCCGCCAATACCCATGCACTCAGCTTGAAACCAGAGACTTGTGTTGCCATACAGATGCTCCCTAGGTGGTTCAAACAGTCTGCGTCAGACCGGGTTTAGTCAAAGAATTGGGCGTTGGCCCAGTGCGCGCCAGCAGCATCTTTGGCCGACACCTGCGGCGGCGCGCCCAGATCTGGCCAGGTGATGGCCAGAAATGGGTCGTTCCAGGCAATGCTTTGCTCATGCTGGGGTGCGTAATATTCGGTGGTTTTGTACAAAAACTCCGCTGTGGGCGAAGTCACCACAAAGCCATGGCCAAAACCGGGTGGCACCCAGAACTGGGCTTTGTTCTCGGCGGACAGCACGGCACTGACCCATTTGCCAAACGTTGGCGACGAGCGGCGCAGATCGACCGCCACGTCAAACACCTCGCCCACCACCACCCGCACCAGCTTGCCCTGGGGTTGCTGGATTTGGTAGTGCAGGCCACGCAACACGCCCTGGACCGATTTGGAGTGGTTGTCCTGAACGAACGTAGTTTGTACCCCGGTTGCCTCGGTAAAGGCGCGCTCGTTAAAGCTCTCATAAAAGAAGCCCCGCGCGTCACCAAACACGCGCGGTTCGATCAGCATGACATCGGGAATCGCCGTGCGGGTGACCTTCATGGGTGGCTTTCTTCTTTGAGCAGGCCCAGCAGGTACTGGCCGTAACCATTTTTGGCCAGTGGTTGTGCCAGTTTGGCCAGTTGCTCACTGTTGATGAAGCCGTGGCGCCAGGCAATTTCTTCCAGGCAGGCAATCTTCAGGCCCTGGCGGCGCTCCAGGGTGGCAATGAACTGGCCGGCTTCCAGCAGGCTGTCGTGCGTGCCGGTGTCCAGCCAGGCGTAGCCGCGCTGCATGATCTGCACGCTGAGTTGGTTTTTGTCCAGATAGGCCTGGTTAACGGTGGTAATTTCCAGCTCGCCCCGGGCGCTGGGCTTGACGGCTTTGGCGATGTCTACTACCTGGTTGTCGTAAAAATACAGGCCGGTAACGGCGTAATGGCTTTGCGGCTTGGCAGGCTTTTCTTCAATGCTGCGGGCACGGCCTGCCGCATCAAACGCCACCACACCGTAGCGCTCGGGGTCGTGCACATGGTAGGCAAAAACGGTGGCACCCTGCTTTTGGGTGTCGGCATTGTTCAGCAAAATTTGCAGGTCGTGGCCGTAGAAGATGTTGTCGCCCAGTACCAGCGCGCTGTCGTTGTTGCCAATGAACTGGTCGCCAATGATGAAGGCCTGCGCCAGGCCGTCCGGGCTGGGCTGCACCGCGTATTGCAGGTTGATGCCCCACTGGCTGCCATCGCCCAGCAACTGCACAAAACGCGGGGTGTCTTGTGGTGTGCTGATGATGAGGATGTCGCGCATGCCGGCCAGCATCAGGGTGCTGAGCGGGTAGTAAATCATGGGCTTGTCGTACACCGGCAGCAGCTGCTTGCTCATGGCCAGCGTGGCTGGGTGCAGCCGGGTGCCAGAGCCTCCGGCCAGGATGATGCCCTTGCGGCGGGTGGTGGGGGAGCTAGTGGGTACGGCCATAGTCAATCTCGTTCAACATGCGGTTAACGCCAGCCTGCCATTGCGGCAGTACCAGGCCAAAAGTGGTTTGCAGCTTGGTGGTGTCCAGCCGCGAATTGTGGGGCCGCTTGGCCGCTGTGGGAAAAGCCGATGTGGGTACGGCTTTGATTTCATTTACTATGATTTTTATAGCTGGTTGTGTAGATTTGGCGAGGGCTACCACGTGTTTTGCATAAGCATTCCAGTTGGTGCAGCCACTGGCAACCAGGTGGTAGATACCGGCCAGGGCTACGTCGCCACCGCCTTGGCAGGGCTTGATCTGGCGCAGCGCGTGGGCGGTGACGTCGGCTATCAAATCGGCTCCGGTGGGAGCGCCCAACTGGTCGTCAATCACTTGCAGTGTCTCGCGTTCCTGCGCCAGGCGCAGCATGGTCTTGGCAAAATTGCCACCACGGGCGGCGTAGACCCAGCTAGTGCGAAAGATCAGGTGACGCTCGCAGCGCATGACGGCCTGCTCACCTTCCAACTTGGTCTGGCCGTACACGCTCAAAGGGCCGGTGGCGTCGCCCTCTTTCCAGGGCTGCTCACCACTGCCGTCAAATACGTAGTCGGTGCTGTAGTGCACCAACCAGGCGCCCAGGCGCTGGGCCTCGTCGGCCAGCACACCGGGCGCCAACGCATTGAGCAGGCGGGCAAATTCGGGCTCGCTTTCAGCCTTGTCCACCGCAGTGTGTGCGGCTGCATTGACGATCACGTCGGGGCGAACCTGGCGCACGGTATCTGCCAGTGCATCCAGCTGCGTGAAATCGCCACACAGGCCGCCGGGGTTGGTAGCGCTGTCCACGCCCATAACGATCAACTCGCCCAATGGGGCCAGGCTGCGTTGCAATTCCCAGCCAACCTGTCCGTCGGTGCCCAGTAGAAGTATCTTCATGCTGTGGCGGCGGTGGGTGTTGACTGGCCGCCATATTGGGTTTGCACCCAGTCGCGGTAGCCACCACTTTGCACGTTGGCCACCCAGTCCTGGTTGCCCAAATACCAGGCCACGGTCTTGGCAATGCCGGTATCAAAGGATTCGGCGGGCTTCCAGCCCAGCTCGCGTTCGATCTTGCGGGCATCGATGGCATAGCGGCGGTCGTGGCCTGGGCGATCGGTCACGAAGGCGATCTGGTCGGCGTAGGGTTTGCCATCTGCACGCGGCTGCAGGCTGTCCAGCAAACCGCAGATGGTGCGCACGATGTCCAGGTTGGCTTTCTCGTTCCAGCCCCCCACGTTGTAGGTTTCACCGGGTTTTCCGCCTTCCAGCACGCGGCGAATGGCGCTGCAATGGTCTTTGACGTACAGCCAGTCGCGGATTTGCTGGCCATCGCCATAGACCGGCAGCGTCTTGCCGGCCAGTGCGTTGACGATAACCAGGGGAATGAGCTTCTCGGGGAAGTGGTAGGGGCCGTAGTTGTTGGAGCAATTGGTGGTCAGCACCGGCAGGCCATAGGTGTGGTGCCAGGCACGCACCAGATGGTCGCTGGCCGCCTTGCTGGCGCTGTAGGGGCTGTTGGGCTCGTAGGTGTTCGACTCGGTGAAGGCCGGGTCGCTCTTGCCCAGTGAGCCATATACCTCGTCGGTAGAGACATGTAAAAAGCGGAAGTCGGCCTTTGCCGGGGCCGGCAAAGCGGCCCAGTAGGCGCGCACGGATTCGAGCAACTGGTAGGTGCCAACAATATTGTTCTGCACAAATTCACCGGGGCCATGGATAGAGCGGTCCACATGGGATTCGGCCGCAAAGTTGACTACGGCGCGCGGCTGGTATTGGGCAAGCAGTGCAGGCACCAGGGTGGCATCGCCGATGTCGCCCTTGACGAAGACGTGCCGGGAATCGTCCTTCAGGCTGGCCAGGTTTTGCAGATTGCCGGCGTAGCTGAGTTTGTCCAGATTGACAACGGTTTCATCCGACTGCGCGAGCCAGTCCAGCACATAGTTGGAACCAATAAATCCGGCGCCGCCGGTGACGAGAATGGTCATGGAGAGTTCTGTCCGATTAGTGAAGGCTAAATCATACCTGCCGGGGATTTTCGCACCGTATCGCGGACAATGGCTGACTGAACAATTGCTCACATTTTTGTAATGCCCACTCTGCAGACCATCCATCCGACAGATACCAAAACACCCCCGATGTTTTGGTGGATTTTGGGTGCATTCGTGGCACTGGCACTGGTGCCCACCATCTGGACGGCAGTGGATTTGCAAGCCGCTGGGTGGTTCATTGGGCCGGCACCACAGCTGGAGGCAGCAGGCTGGTGGTGGGTGGAACTGATCAATCTATACGTGCCGGCAGTATTCCGGACGCTGGTTCTGCTGGCGTTGGTGGGCTGGCTGGTTGCCTGCTTCACGCCATTTGGCAAGCGTTGGCGGTTGCAACTGGGGTTTGTGGTGTTGGCAGGCGCATTGGGGCCGGGCTTGCTGGTCAACAGTGGGTTCAAGGAAAACTGGCAACGAGCCCGCCCCTACCAGGTGGAGCCCTTTGGCGGAACACAACAGTTCACCCGCGCCACGGTGATGACCGACCAATGCAACAACAACTGCTCTTTTGTCAGCGGGCATGTGGCCTGTGGAATTTTCTTCGTGTCGCTGATGCTGGTGCAACGCCGCCGCGCCCTGGCTTGGGGAGCCAGTGGCGTACTTGCTGGCCTGGTCATCGGCTTTGCCCGCATGGCCGATGGCGCCCATTGGCTGAGTGACGTGTTGTGGGCCTGCCCCATCACCCTGGTATGCAGTTGGGTGGTGTGGAAGCTGCTGATGCGTCTGACCCCGTCTTAACGCAAGCCACTGTGCACAGTCGGGTAGCGCAGACGCAGACCCAGCTCGGTCTTCATGCGTTGGTTGCGCATGCGCCGTGATTCATTCATAAAGCTGAGCAGCACCAGAGGCAGTTGCTCAGCAGCGCCTTCGCGTGCAATGCGCTGTGGGCGTGGCAAGCCATACAGGTCTGCTGCCACGTCAAAATAGTCGCCCATCTTCAATCCGCTGTCATCGTTGACGTTGTAGATTCTCTGGCCTGCACCGCGCCACAGGGCCAGACAACATGCACGGGCCAGGTCGTCGGCCTGGATATGGTTGGTGTAGACATCGTCCTCATCACGCAAAACAGGAATGCCCTTGAGCAGGCGCTCGCGCGGCGTTCCGCCCGCGCGGTTGGTGGCATAGATGCCGGGGATGCGCAAAATGCTCACCCGCGCACCCGATCCACGCCCCCAAAACCGCATGCGTGCTTCCGCATCTACACGGCGTTGTGCGCGCGGTGAGTGCGCACGCACGGCACGGGTTTCGGCAACCCATTCCCCACCACAGTCCCCATAGACACCCGTGGTTGAACCGTAGACCACACTGCGCGGTCTGGCGCGCATGCGCAGGGCCTGTGCCAACGATTGCGTGCGTGTATCGGCCCATCCGTTGGCAGGCGGTGGGGCTAAATGCACAACGCGCGTTGCCAATCCTGCCAGACGGCGCAGCGTTCGGGGCGCGTCCAGGTTGCCGTTCAGCGGGGTCACTCCGTGCGCGCGCAATTGCGGCGCGCGGGTGGCATTGGATGTCAGCGCCAGCAACCGAACGCGGGGGGACAACTGGTCTGCAACACGCATTCCAATATCGCCACAACCCACAATGAGAACGCGCTCGCGGCGAAAACGGGATGGCAATGATCCAAGGGGGCTTTGGTTTGAAGGCAAAATTGCAGGCTTGTTGACTAGAAGAGTTCCAAGGATACCCACAAGATGACGCCCAGCCACGCAGACGCACCACTTTTCTCAGTTCTTGTGCAACCCAGCGGGCGCGCGTTTAACGTCGCGCAAGGAGAGGCGGTTCTGTCCGCCGGTATCCGCCAAGGTATTGGAATGCCCTATGGTTGCAAAGATGGAGCGTGTGGTTCCTGTAAGTGCAAGCTGGTGTCCGGCACGGTCCAGCATGGCACACACCAGTTCAAAGCGCTCAGCCCGGAGGAAGAATCCGCCGGCTGGGTACTGACCTGCTGTGCGGTACCGCAAACCGACCTGGTGCTGGAATCACGCCAGGTGACCGAACTGGGGGCCCTGCCGATCAAGAAAATGCCGGTCCGGGTCACCACCATGGCCAGGAAGTCGCCCGATGTGATGGCGCTGCAGTTGCAACTGCCAGCCAACGACAGCTTTGCCTACCGGGCCGGGCAGTATGTGGAATTTATTTTGCGCGACGGTGTGCGGCGCAGCTACTCTATGGCCAATGCACCCCATCTGGGGCCACACATCGAACTGCACATCCGCCACATGCCAGGCGGCAAGTTCACCGACCACGCCTTTGGTGCCATGAAGGAAAAGGACATATTGCGCATCGAAGGGCCTTATGGCAGTTTCTTCCTGCGGGAAGACTCCAACAAGCCCATCATTCTTCTGGCGTCGGGTACCGGTTTTGCCCCCATCAAGGCGCTGCTTGAGCACATGCAACACCAGGGCATCAAAAGACCGGTGAGCTTGTATTGGGGCGCCCGTCGACCGGCAGATCTCTACATGGATGCGTGGGCTAAAGAACAAGCCCAGCTCATGCCCAATCTGACGTATGTGCCGGTGGTCTCAGACGCCCTGCCGCAAGACCACTGGCAAGGCAGAACTGGCTTTGTGCACCGCGCTGTGCTGCAAGACTTCCCCGACCTGAGCGCCCATCAGGTGTATGCCTGCGGCGCGCCGGTGGTGGTGGACTCGGCGCGCAAGGACTTTACGGAGCTGGCGCAACTATCGGTCGATGAATTTTTTGCCGATTCGTTTACCTCTGAGGCGGACAAGGTCCACCCTTAAGGATATTCAAACCCGGTCGACCCCGCCAGAGTGCTGCGGGTAGTGGCTATTCGCCCAGGTAGGCCGCACGCACACGCGGATCGTTCAGCATATCTTCGCCTTTTCCCGTCAGGGTCACGATGCCGGACTCCATCACATAGCCACGGTTTGCCAGTGCCAACGCACGGCTGGCGTTTTGCTCCACCAACAAGACTGTGACACCCTGAGAGTAGACGTCTTTGACCACTTCAAAAATTTTGTCGACCATGATGGGTGACAGGCCCATGGAGGGCTCATCCAGTAACAGCACTTTGGGGCGGCTCATCAGGGCGCGTCCCATGGCCAGCATTTGCTGTTCGCCGCCGGACATGGTGCCGGCCAATTGGTCACGGCGCTCCTTGAGGCGCGGAAAGATACCAAAAATCTTGTCGATATCGGCGGCAATGCCGGCCTTGTCAGTGCGAATGTAGGCACCCATGTGCAGGTTTTCAATGATGGTCATGCGGGTAAACACGCCACGACCTTCGGGCACCATGGCCAGCCCCTGCTTGACCAGATCCCAGGGGCCTTGGCCACGGATACTTTTCCCGAGGTATTCAATATCACCAGAGTTGATCGGCAGCGAGCCAGTAATCGCCTTCATGGTGGTGGTCTTGCCAGCGCCGTTGGAGCCGATCAGCGATACCAGTTCACCTTCGTGGACTTCAAAGTCCACACCTTTGACGGCCTGGATTCCACCGTAAGAAACCTTCAGGCCAGTGACCTTGAGCAATATGTTTGTTGTCATTCTCTTGTTCTCCTGACGCCGCCTAGTGGCCACTGGTACCCAGATACGCCTCAATCACTTTTTCGTTCCGCTGCACGTCAGCCGGTGTGCCTTCGGCGATCTGTTTGCCGTAGTCCAGCACCGTAACGCGATCGCACAGGCCCATCACCAGCTTCACATCGTGTTCAATCAGCAAAATGGTGCGGTTGTCGTTGCGGATACGGTCGATGAGCTCGCGGAGCATGACCTTCTCGGTTGCGTTCATGCCTGCAGCCGGTTCGTCCAGGGCAATCAGTTGCGGATCGGTTGCCAGAGCGCGCGCAATTTCAAGGCGACGCTGATCGCCATAACTGAGTGTGCGGGCCTTGTAGGGGCCATATTTACCAATGCCCACGTAATCCAGCAGTTCCTGGGCACGGGCTGCAATCGCGGCCTCTTCGGCCATGAAGGATCCCGTGCGAAACACGGCCCCGAACACACCCGAATGCGTGCGGACATGCCGGCCCACCATCACGTTTTCCAGCGCGGTCATGTCCGAAAACAGACGGATGTTCTGGAAGGTGCGCGCAATGCCTGCCTTGGCAACGGTGTGCACGGCTGTCGGCTGGTACGGCTTGCCTGCCAGCTCGAAAGTGCCGCTGTCAGGCGTGTAGAGGCCGGTCAATACGTTGAAGAACGTGGTCTTGCCGGCGCCGTTGGGGCCGATAAGCCCATAGACCTGGCCGCGTTCGATTTTGATACCTACATCGCTCAGGGCCTGCAGGCCGCCAAAGCGCTTGGAGACGCCGGAGACGTTTAGTACTGTGTCTGTCATGATGGTTCCGTTCAGCTCTTCACGTTCTACAGGGACTTGCCGTGTTCAGGCGCAGGCCACAAACCACGGGGACGCAACAGCATGACGCTGATCATGGCCAGTGCAATCAGGAACTGGCGCAGAATTGATGCATCCAGTCGCCCGCCTGTGGCTTCTTGCAAAGGGCCCGCAACGTAGCGCAGCACTTCTGGCAAAGCAGACAACAAGATGGCCCCCAGAATAACGCCCGGCAAATAACCCACGCCCCCCAGCACCACCATGGCCACAATCATCACGGACTCCATCAAACTGAAGGACTCCGGAGAAATGAAGCCCTGGAACGACGCAAACATGGCGCCAGAAATTCCGCCGAACGTCGCGCCCATGGCAAATGCCAGTAACTTGAGGTTGCGTGTATTGATACCCATGGCCTTGGCGGCAATTTCATCTTCCCGAATGGCCATCCACGCGCGCCCGACGCGCGACAGTTCCAGACGGTGGCAAATCACCACGCTGACCACCACCAATGTCAGGAACAGGTAGTAGTACAAAGAAACCGACGCCACCTCGTAACTGCCAATGACCAGTTTTTTGCCCAGATTCAAACCAAAGAAGTGGAGTGAATCGATTTGGCTGATGCCCTTTGGACCATTGGTAATGTTGAAAGGCTGGTCCAGATTGTTCAGAAACACCCGGATGATTTCACCAAAACCCAGTGTCACGATGGCCAGGTAGTCACCACGCAGTCGCAGTGTTGGCGCGCCCAATATCGCGCCGAACAGGCCGGCAATGCCAGCAGCCAGCGGCACGATGACCCACAGTGGCGTATGCAACCCATCGGGGAACGATGCTGCCAACGCGGGGAAAGTGTCGGTTAAATGGGGCGACGACAGCAGACCGAAGGTATAGGCGCCAATCGCAAAAAAGGCCACATACCCCAGATCGAGCAGACCCGCATAGCCGACCACAATATTGAGGCCCAGCGACAACAGGACGAATAGCAAGGACATGTCAGCAATTCGCACCCAGGCATTGCCAAAGCTTTGCAGTACCAACGGCAGGACCAGCAAGCCAACGGCCGCTGCCAGGAAGACAAAAATCTTTTGTTGTTGTTTCATGGGAATGTTCTCCTCAGGCGCGGTCTGCCACACGCTCGCCAAGCAGGCCGGATGGGCGCAGCGTCAGCACGATGATCAGGACAATGAAGGCAAAAATATCGGAGTAGTTGCTGCCCAGCACGCCGCCGGTCAGCTGGCCAATATAGCCGGCACCGATGGATTCAATGAGGCCCAGCAAAATGGCCCCCACCACCGCACCACCCAAATTGCCAATGCCGCCAAACACCGCTGCGGTAAAGGCCTTTAATCCTGGCAGGAATCCCATGGCGTGCTGGGCGGTTCCGTAGTTGGACGCGTACATGACTCCGGCAATGGCCGCCAGCACGGCGCCAATGATGAAGGTCGCCGAAATCACAACATCGGGCTTGACACCCATCAGCGCGGCAACGCGGGGGTTCTCGGAGGTGGCACGCATGGCACGCCCCAATTTGGTGAAGTTCACCAGCCACATCAGGACCGACAGCGAAACGGCGGTGAACGCCAGAATCATGACCTGTGTGGGGCTGATCACGGCGCCACCAATCTCGATGGGGGTGTTGGACAGCAGAGTGGGGTACGACTTGTAGTTGGGCTTCCAGATGATCATGGCCAGCGTCTGCAACATGAGCGACATGCCCATCGCCGTCAGCATGGGCGCCAGCTTGGGACTGTTGCGCAACGGACGGTAAGCAATCTTCTCGATCGCAAAATTCAACGTTGCGGCGACCACGCAGGCAATGATCAGGGCAATGATCAAAATGATATATCCGGGTGTGCCGGGCATGGACTCCTGCATCAGACCAATGATGGTCCAACTGGTCAGCGCCCCAACCATCATCACTTCACCGTGGGCGAAATTGATGAGGTTAATGATGCCGTACACCATGGTGTAGCCAAGCGCAATCAGCGCATACATGCTACCCAACACCAGACCGTTGATGATCTGTTGTAACAAAATATCCATAAAGGTTCTCCGATTTTTGGCCGGTGCGTAAGTCGTCAATCTACAGATAGGCCGCTTGACGACGTGCGGTGCGGCCTTATGAGCTATACCTGATCTTTAGCAAAGAGCCTGTCATGTTTGATGGTGCGACAGACAACAAGTGGGGGGATTGTAACGAAGGGCAACGTCGCCACGAAGCTCGAAACACTTGGGTTTACCCCTAGTAAATTAGCTACATCAGTGGAAACATCGGGAAGTAAGCGTAGCTAATACTCGGCGTTTTCTACGACGGACAAAGCTCAGCGGTTGGTCTCTGGCGGGGGTGAAACTGCAGCCGCATTACGGGCCTTCAATTGGCGCATTTTTTCGGCTATGCGGATTTCCAGCCCACGTTCCACGGGCTGATAAAAGTCTGGCGCAGCCATTCCATCCGGCCAATAACGCTCACCCGCGGCAAAGCCACCTTCCTCGTCATGCGCATAGCGGTAGCCTTTGCCGTAATCCAGCGATTGCATCAGCTTGGTGGGTGCATTGCGCAGGTGCATGGGTACCGGGCGCGTGCCGTCCTTCTTGACCAGCGCCCGTGCGGCATTGAATGCACGGTAGACGGCATTGGATTTGGCTGCCACCGCCAGGTAGACCACACACTGGGCCAGGGCCAGTTCGCCTTCGGGGCTGCCCAGGCGTTCATAGACCTCGGCAGCATCAAGCGCCAGGCGCAGCGCCCTGGGGTCAGCCAGGCCAATGTCCTCATTGGCCATGCGAATCAGGCGCCGAGTCATGTAACGCGGGTCGGCACCGCCATCGAGCATGCGCACCAGCCAATAGAGCGCAGCATCCGGGTCTGAGCCGCGGACCGACTTGTGCAATGCACTGATGGAATCGTAGAACTGGTCACCACCCTTGTCATAGCGGCGCATACGTTCACCCAGAACCTGCACCAGCCAGGCATCGGTCACCTGCTCCAGCTGCTCCTGCTGGGCCGCCATGGCCAAGGTTTCCAGGGTGTTCAACAGGCGGCGGGCATCACCGTCGGCATAGGCGACCAGACGGTCAATCGCTATTGATTCAATAGCGGGCAATACAGATTCCGCGAGGGCTACCGCCACAATTTTCTTCAAATCATTTTCTGCCAGAGGCTGCAGCACATAAACGACTGCCCGCGACAGAAGTGCCGAGTTCACCTCAAACGACGGGTTCTCGGTGGTGGCCCCGATGAAGGTGAACAGCCCACTTTCCACATGCGACAGAAAAGCATCCTGCTGGCTCTTGTTGAAACGGTGCACCTCGTCCACGAACAAAATCGTGCGGCGTCCCTGACCGAGTGCGACTTGCGCTTGCTCAACTGCATCGCGGATGTCCTTGACGCCACCCAGCACTGCGCTGATGGCAATGAACTGGGCATCGAAGGCGTTGGCCATCAGCCGCGCAATGGTGGTCTTGCCTACCCCCGGTGGCCCCCACAGGATGCAGCTGTGTGGGCGCCCAGACTCAAACGCCAGGCGCAGCGCCATACCCTCGCCCAGCAGGTGTTGCTGGCCGATCACGTCCGCAAGGCGCTGCGGGCGCAGGCGTTCCGCCAGCGGCTGGTGGGCAGGGGCGATGTCGGGTTTCATGGCAATTCTGAGAACAGGTCTTGCCCAGTTTAATCGGGGCTGCCCCGGGGGTTGGTTTTCACCGGAGAAACAAAAGAAAAAAGCCATCAGTCTTGCGACTGATGGCTTTTCAATGTTGGCGGAGTGGACGGGACTCGAACCCGCGACCCCCGGCGTGACAGGCCGGTATTCTAACCAACTGAACTACCACTCCAGTTAGCGGTAACGTTTGCTCTTTCGAGCCAAGTCGCCTGCCCTTGCGGACCGACTGTTACCCACTTGCGCTTCGATCATCTTGCGATGAATCTTGGCGACCCCACGGGGATTCGAACCCCGGTACTCACCGTGAAAGGGTGATGTCCTAGGCCTCTAGACGATGGGGTCAAAACCTTGGAACTATTCCGTTCTCAGAAACTTTGGTGGAGGTAAGCGGGATCGAACCGCTGACCTCTTGCATGCCATGCAAGCGCTCTCCCAGCTGAGCTATACCCCCTATTACTTCGCAGTAATCCGAGAACTCCGTTTTACCGGTATTCTCAATTTCCGAGCCTCAAATTATAACCTTAAAAATTAGGCCACGCCAAGTCTTGCAATGACTTTTTCTCTTCCGCAAATTTCCAGCACCGAATCCAATGAGGGTGTCTGTGCCGTGCCCATCACCAGCACACGCACGGGCATGGCCAATTGTGGCATCTTCAGGCTATGGATGGCCAGCGCTTCCTTGATGGCCGCTGAGATCGACGCCTTGTCCCAGGCACATGCGCTGAGCTTTTCTTTCAGTGTTGCAACGGCCGGACGCACAGCGTCGGTCACATGCTGCGCCAACTCTGCAGCATCCGGCGTCACGTCACCATAGAACTTGGCGGCCCATTGGGCCAATACCACCGTGGTGTCGCAACGGTCCTTCAGCAGTGCACACAGTTGTGGCAGATGGTTTTCCACCACATCCGGTTGCAACGTGATACCCAATTTGACCAACTGTTGCGCCACCAGCGCTGCCAGACGTTGGTTGTCGGCCTGTTTGATGTACTGCGCATTCACCCACAGCAGTTTGACCGGGTCCCATTGCGCGGGGCTTTTGTTGAGGTGCGAGCCATCAAACCAGTCCACCAGTTGTTCACGGGTGAAGAGTTCGTCATCGCCATGGCTCCAACCCAGACGCGCCAGGTAGTTGAGCATGGCCTCGGGCAAGTAACCGCCCTCTTCGTACGCGGTCACGCTCACAGCACCCCGGCGCTTGGACAGCTTTTGCCCGTCATCCCCCAGAATCACAGGGCAGTGCCCAAACTGCGGCAGGGGCGCGCCCAAGGCGTTGAACATATTGATCTGCCAGGGCGTATTGTTGATGTGCTCGTCACCGCGAAACACGTGGCTGATGGTCATGTCCCAATCGTCCACCACCACCGCAAAGTTGTAGGTGGGAATGCCATCGGTGCGGGCAATGATCAGGTCATCAATTTCGCGATTGCTGATGGTGATAGGGCCTTTGACCAGATCGTTCCAGGTCACGTCGCCATCCGGCGGATTGCAGAAGCGCACCACCGGCTTCACCCCTTCTGGCACCGGCGGCAAAGTCTTGCCCGGCGCGGGCCGCCAGCGGCCGTCGTACAAAGTCTTTTCGCCACGCGCCTTTTTGGCTTCGCGCACGGCGTCAAGTTCTTCTGGCGTGCTGTAGCAGTAGTAGGCTTTGCCTTCTGCAATCAACTGGTCCAGCACCTGTTTGTAACGTTCCAGGCGCTGCATTTGGTAAATGGGGCCTTCGTCATACTCCAGGCCCAACCAGTGCATGGATTCCAAAATCTGGTCCACCGAATCCTGCGTGGAACGCGCCACGTCGGTGTCTTCCACGCGCAGCACAAAATCGCCTCCATAGTGGCGGGCATAGGCCCACGAATACAAAGCGGTGCGGGCCGTGCCCAAGTGCAAAAAGCCGGTGGGTGAAGGAGCGATGCGGGTGCGAATTTTTTGTGTCATTGCAGGGGATCCAGGCCAAGCGCAAGGTCGGCCCTCAAGTCTTCAATATGTTCCAGGCCTACTGCCAAGCGAATCAAACCTTGACCAATGCCGGCGGCCTGGCGTTGGTCTTCGGTCAGGCGTCCGTGCGAGGTACTGGCGGGATGGCTGATGGTGGTTTTGACATCGCCCAGGTTGGTGGTGATGGAGCAAACCCGCACGCCATCAATGGCAGCAAAGGCATTGCGGCGCAGCGCCTCGGGTGAATCACCCTGGACATCAAACGACACGACTGCGGCACCCTGACCCTTGCCACTGGCCGATTGCTGGCGCATGGCCAGCGCATGTTGCGGGTGGCTGGCAAGGCCGGGGTAGTACACCCGCTTGACGGCGGGATGGCCTTCCAGCCAAGTGGCCAAGGCCAGCGAGCGTTCGCTTTGGGCTTGCATGCGAATGCCCAGCGTTTCCATACCCTTGAGCACCACCCAGGCGTTGAAAGGCGAAAGCACCATACCGGCCGTGCGGGTGATGGGCAAAAACACGTCGTCCACGTACTTGCGATCGCAGCAGATGGCACCGGCCATCACGCGACCCTGTCCGTCCAGGTATTTGGTACCGCTGTGAATGATGAAGTCCGCACCAAAACGCTTGGGCTGTTGCAGAGCTGGGCTGCAAAAGCAGTTGTCCACTGCCAGCAACGCGCCGGCGTTGTGGGCCACATCGGCCAGTGCCTGGATGTCACAAATATCGGTCAACGGATTGGTGGGCGTCTCGGCAAACAGCAGTTTGGTGTTGGGCTGGATGGCCGCTTGCCAAGCCGCTACATCGGTCTGCGAGACAAAGCTGGTAGTGATGCCCCACTTGGAAAACTCACCCGCAAACAGACGGATGGTGGAGCCAAACACCGACTGCGAGCACACCACATGGTCGCCATTTTTAAGCAGCCCCATGCCCAGTAACAAAATAGCCGCCATGCCGGTGGACGTGGCAATCGCCGCCTCAGTGCCTTCCAGGGCCGCCAGGCGCAGTTCCAAGCTGGAAACCGTAGGGTTGCCCACCCGGGTGTAGGTATAGCCGTCTTCTTCCATGGCGAAGCGGCGCGCAGCCGTGGCGGCATCAGGCTGTATGAAGCTGCTGGTCAGGAACAGCGCTTCGGAGTGTTCCCCGTATTGGCTTTTTTCGCTGGCAATTCGCACCGCCAGTGTGTCGGGGTGCAGCCCTTCGGGCAAGGTCTTGTTGTGTGGCATGGCTGCTCTCAGTCCTCAGGATTGGGCAGTGCCAGGCGCGAGGTGTCGTCCTGGTTTTCTTCGCCACCCACGCGGTTGGCGTTGAGGCGGTTGATGTCTTCTGCGGTGATGTCCCCGGTGACATAAACGCCATCAAAACAAGACGCATCAAAGCCGGTGATCTTGGGGTTGAGTGAGCCAATGGCCCTCTTCATGCCGTCCACGTCCTGGTAAATCAGCGCATCACAGCCGATGATGGCGCGAATTTCGTCCACAGTGCGGTCGTGTGCCACAAGTTCACTGCTGGTGGGCATGTCGATGCCATACACGTTGGGGTAACGCACCGGCGGCGCGGCGCTGGCCAGATACACCTTGCGGGCACCGGCGTCACGCGCCATCTGCACAATTTCTTTGGATGTGGTGCCGCGCACAATGGAGTCGTCCACCAGCAGCACATTGCGGCCCTTGAATTCGCTGGCAATGGCGTTGAGCTTTTGGCGCACGGACTTCTTGCGTACCGATTGTCCGGGCATGATGAAGGTGCGCCCCACATAGCGGTTTTTCACAAAGCCTTCACGGTATGGAAGACCCAACAGTTGCGCCAGTTGTGCGGCGCTGGGGCGGCTGGATTCGGGAATGGGAATGACCACGTCAATCTCATTGGGTGGCACGGTGGAAATCACCCGCTTGGCCAGCGACTCACCCAGGTTCAGGCGCGCTTGGTAGACCGATATGTTGTCCATCACCGAATCAGGTCGCGCCAGGTACACAAATTCAAAAATGCAGGGGTTGAGTTGGGGATTGTCAGCGCACTGCTCGGCGTAGACCTTGCCTTGCAAATCAATAAACACTGCCTCGCCGGGATTCACATTGCGTTCAAACTGATAGCCAATGCCTTCCAGCGCGACCGACTCGCTAGCCAATACGGTGCTGCCCTCGTGCGTGCCCATGCACAAGGGGCGAATGCCAAACGGGTCGCGAAACGCCAACACGCCATGACCGGCAATCAGGGCAATCACCGCGTACGAGCCCTTGACGCGCTTGTGCACATTGCGCACGGCGGCAAACAGATCGGCCGGTTGCAGGGGCAACCCGCGGGTAGTTTTTTCAATTTCGTGCGCCAACACGTTGAGCAAAACCTCGGAGTCGCTTTCGGTGTTGATGTGGCGGTGGTCGGTCTGAAACAGTTCGTGTTTGAGCGCGTGCGCGTTGGTCAGGTTGCCGTTGTGCACCAACACAATGCCAAAGGGTGCGTTCACGTAAAAGGGCTGAGCCTCTTCTTCGCTAAAGGCGTTGCCCGCTGTGGGGTAGCGCACCTGGCCCAGGCCACAATTGCCGGGTAGCGAACGCATATTGCGCGTGCGAAACACATCACGCACCATGCCCTTGGCCTTGTGCATGAAGAACTTACGCTCTTGCTGGGTCACGATACCGGCTGCATCTTGGCCACGGTGCTGCAACAGCAACAACGCGTCATAGATCAGTTGGTTAACGGGTGTGCTACTGACAACACCAACGATTCCACACATAGTTTGTTCTCACTTAAGGAAGGTATTTTCCAAATTCTTGCGGCAACACGGGCTTGAGGCCCTGCAAAGACACCGTGGCAATACCGGCCCCGGTGGACTCTTGCCACCACGGCCCTTTGGCCATGGGCGTCATGCCGACCACCACGGCCAGCACCAGCAGGATGACCACGCCACGCACCAGGCCAAATACGGCCCCCAATACACGGTCCACCGGCCGCAGCCCCACGGCTGCCACCAGCTTGCTGATCAAGAAGGCCACCAGGCCACCCGCAAACAGGCTCAACACAAACACCAGCACAAACCCGGCGCCATAGCGCACGACCTCAGTCGCACTATCCAAAGGCAGCCACTGTGCCGCAACCGGTGCAAACCACTGCGCCAGCACAAAGGCCGCAATCCAGTTCACCACTGACAGCAATTCGTAGACCAGACCACGCCACAGACCGGCCAACAGCGAAATGCAAAACACGGCGACAAAGATCCAGTCCAGCATGGGCATGGCGACGCCGCGCTTTTACAGTTCGAGAATGCCAGCGGGCAGGTCCAGCTTGCGAATTTTTTCAGCCGCTTTGTCGGCTTCGGCCTTGGTTTGGAAGGGCCCCACACGCACCCGAATACGCTTGCCTTCTTTGGGCTGCACCACCTGGGTGTAGGTCTTGAGCCCAGCTTTTTCCAGCTTGATTCGGGCCTCTTGTGCCTTGACCGCATCCGCAAAGGCGCCAATCTGCACGACAAAACGGCCGGTGGTAGCCGCCGGTTTGTCAGCTTCCCTGCCTTCCAGCAAGGCACGCGCCTTGGCACCATCGTCTACACGGGGAGTGGGCTTTTCTACAAGCTTGTCGGCTGGCTTGTCAACAGGTTTTGGCGCTGGCTTCTCAGCCGGCTTGCTGGCTTGCACTTTGGGCACCGGCTTGGCGGGCGCTGACGGCACAGACATTGAACCGGTAGACGCCCGGGACGGTGCGACAACGGGTGATGGTGCGGGTGATGGTGCAGACGCAACTGCAGCGGGCGCGGTGACCGGCTTGCCGGCATCGGATTCCACCACCACATCGCTGGCGGGTTTGGCCGGCACGGTGGTGGTCAGGGGTGTGACCGCATTTTTGTCCGGAATTTCAATGGGGATATCGACAGCAATGGGACGCGGCTGGCTGTCAAACAACAAGGGAAAACCAATTACACCCAGCAGCACCAGTACCGAAGCACCAATCAATCGGTGCCGGGCGCGCGTGCGCATGGCCTCTACGCTTTGCGGCGCGGCAGCGGGGGTGGGGTGCTCGTCACCACCTTTGCGAAACTTGAAAAAAGCCATGTATGTGATCGGTCAGGAGTTCAGATGTTTGGCAAACAACCGTGGCACGCCCTGTGCGAGTACGCCACCCACGGTATAGAACGATCCAAAGACAACGATTCTATCAGTGGGGTCTGCGGCATCGATGGCAGCCTGCAGTGCTTGCATCGGGTTGGCAAAGGCCGCGCCACTGGTGTCCTTTCGGGTGTTTTGGGCTTGCCACTGTTCCAGCAGGTCAACGCCCCGGGCCGCGCGCGGAGTGGGCAAATCGGTGAAATACCAGCGGTCCAGCATCGGGCTGACTTTGGCCAGCATGGGGGCCAAATCCTTGTCGGCCATGGCACCAAACACGGCGTGGGTGGTGGGGAAGAAGCCCATCGCGTCCAGATTGGCAGCCAGTGCGGCGACCGAATGCGGGTTGTGCGCCACGTCCAAAACCAAGGTGGGTTGGCCCGGAATGATCTGAAAGCGGGCCGGCAGCTCCACAAACGCGAAGCCGTTGCGCACCGCCTGTGCCGTGATGGGCAGCCGCTCGCGCAAGGCGGTGAGTGCGGCCAGCACGCCCCCAGCGTTAACCAACTGATTGGCACCGCGCAGTGCCGGATAGGCCAGACCACTATAGCGACGCCCGCGCCCGGCCCAGCCCCACTGCTGCGGGTCGCCCGCTACATTGAAGTCGCGCCCGACCTTCCACAAATCGGCGCCCACTTCCAGGGCATAGTCCAGCACGCTTTGCGGCGGCACGGGGTCGCTGACGATGGCCGGGCGTCCCGTGCGCATGATGCCAGCCTTCTCGCGGCCAATGCTTTCGCGGTCAGACCCCAATAGTTCCATGTGGTCCAGGTCAATGCTGGTGATGATGGCGCAATCCGTATCAATGATGTTGGTGGAATCCAGCCGGCCACCCAGCCCCACCTCCAGGATCACCACATCCAGGCCGCTGCGCATCATCACGTCAAAAATGGCCAGCATCGAGAACTCGAAGTAGCTGAGTGAAACCACCTCGCCGTTTTGGGTTCTAGCCCTCTCCACTGCTGCAAAGCCTGCTACTAAATTTGCAGCATCCACAGATTGGCCCAACAGCCGCAGGCGCTCCTCGAAATGAACCAAATGGGGTGAGGTGAAAAGGCCCGTGCGGTAACCCGCCTGGCCCAAGATGCTCTCCAGCATGGCGCAGGTGGAACCTTTGCCGTTGGTGCCGGCCACGGTGATGACCGGGCAGTCGAAACGGATGGCCATGCGCTGGGCCACAGTGCGCACGCGCTCCAGGCCCATGTCGATAGCGGTGGGGTGCAGGCGCTCGCAATGCGCCAGCCAGTCGGCCAAGGTGATTGGTGTTTCCATACGGGTGCTGATTGTCGCCGACCTCACGGGATCAGGCAGGAGGCTTGGGTGCTCTACTGCGCTCGTGTCCCCCGGCCTGCGGCCTCCTCCTTTACCTCGCTTCGCAGAACACCCAAGCGGCCTGCCTGATCTGCTACCAATTTGATATTGCCGTCCAAAATAACCGATCTGTAGCAGCGGGGATGGGGTGGGCACCAGAGTGAGGAGGAGGGGCCGCGCCCACCCCCCCGCTGCGGGTTCAAGGTGAGTTCAAAATCGTCCAGCGCTTCTCACCGTGATTCACTATGAATTTGATAGTGGACTACGTATATTCCACGAGGGCTGGATGCCAATTTGATTGCTACTGGGTGCCAACGGACCTTGACGCCCAAGCCGCCAGCTGGCTCAACATTTGCTGCACCAACAGGTTGGCCGCCAAGGCGCCACCGTAGGGGTCATCGCTGGCGGCGGCCTGATCCAGATCAAACTCCCGCGCAGCCAGCACCTGGCGCGACGCCGTGTTGATCAGTAGCGCCCGCAGGGTCAGGCGAACGCGGCTGGGCGATTGTGAAAAGTCCTGCTGCAAACGCAGCAACTCGGTTTCCAGCCGCAGTTCACCCGCGGCCGTAGTGGGGGTCATTACCACGGCGCGAAAGGCGTTGCTGCGTTGCAGCGCTTGCACAATCTGTGGCGTGAGCATGCGCGCTGGGGTGTCCACCCACTGGTGGCTTGCGAAATATTCAATCTCATGCGGCCGGCGCAGGTAGACCATCTGGGGCGTGTCGTAGCCGGCTGCGGCACGCGGTACATCCACGGTCAATGTGAGGCCTGGCGCCTTGGCGGGCGTGGCGCCCGTAGCCATCGGCGGTAGCTCCGGTGTGCTGGCGTCCAGGGCAAATAGGACGGGCTGCGTGGCTGGCTTGGGCAGCAAACCCGATGCACAACCGCTGACCAGGCCAACCGTGGCCAGCGCCCAGCCCAGGGCACTGAGCCAGCGAGCGACCCGGCGAGGAATTGATGGGGTTTTTAAATCAGTAGTCATGGTTGTGGGCTTTCTCCGGGTCCGGCCGGGCGTGTGGGGCCACCAAGCAGGAGGCTGCTGGGGGTGCGCTTGGTCTGTTCAGTCAGCTGGCGCAAAGAACTGGAGAGTTGGTTGAGCTCGGCGACCAGGCGGCTCAACTCGGGCAGTGTTTCGCTGCGGATTTGCTGGAGGCCACCCGTGGCGGCATCGGCTGTAGTGCCCCATTGTTTACCGACCTGGTCAACGGTTTGTGCCGTGTTTTCCAACGCCACTGAGGCTGCCGTGATGCGTTTCAACAGCGGATCGAGCTGAGCGCTGGCCTGTGCGGTCAGGTGCGCGGTGCGTGCGGCATCTGCCACACCGGCTCGGATGGCCTCCTTCTGTTGCGCCAGCACCGTGGTCAGGCTGGCCGTATCCGACAAGATGGTTTTCAAGGCCAGGCGGTTGTCGGCGTCAAACACGGCGCTTAAATTGCCGGACATTTGATCAAGCCCGGCCAACACGGTGCCCAACACGTTTTCCAGCCGCGTGCTCAGCGAGGGCTTGGATGGAATGAGTGGAACGGGCTCTTCGCGCGTGGGCAGCAGCGCAGGCGAACCCAGACTACCGCCGCTGAGCTCCACATAGACAATACCGGTAAGGCCCTGTGCCTTCAACACCGCTTCGCTGTCCTGCTTGACTGGTGTGCCCCGTTCGATGAGAAAGCCCAGCATGACCTGGCGGGAATTTTGTGGGTCAATCGCTATAGAGCGCACTTTGCCAACATCCACGCCAAGGTACTTCACGGGCGCATCGACATTCAACCCGGCCACCGACTCAGCCAGCACCGAGCGGTATGGAAAATAGCTCTTCTGGCCGCCCATGCCCGCTGCCAGCCACAACACGCCAGCAATCAGCGCGGCGCCAAGCACCAGCACAAAGGCGCCAACAATGGCGGGGTTTAACTTGTCTTCCATGGGGACTCCGTTGGATGATTGCGGCGTTGCCGGGCGTCAACAAAATAGGCTTGCACGGTGGCGTGGGGGTTTTTGGACAACTCGTCCATGGAGCCAATGGCCAGCACCCGACCTTCACCCAACACGGCAACCCGGTCACTGACATGCCACAGCACATCCAGGTCATGGGTCACCACAACGATGGTTGGGACGAACAGATCACGCGTCTGCAGGATCAGCTCGCAAATGCCGGTCGCACTGGCGGGGTCCAGGCCCGACGTCGGTTCGTCCAGCAGCAGCAACTCGGGGTCCAGCGCCAGGGCACGTGCCAGCGCAGCGCGCTTGAGCATGCCGCCGCTCAAGGCGTCGGGGTACTTGTGTGCGCTGCTTCTGCGGGTAGTCCCGTCAGCGCGAGCTTCCAGGCGGCAATGCCATCGATCCGAGCTGCGTCCAGCACGTCGAGTTCGCGCAGGGGCAATCCCACATTTTCCGACACGGTCAACGCACTGAATAGCCCGCCTTTCTGGAACATCACACCCCAACGCCTGCGCAGCGCAAGGCCTTCTTCGGCGGTCAATGCCGCAGCGTCCTGGTCGAACAGACGCACCGTACCCGCTGTGGGCCGCTGCAGCAGGATCATCTCGCGCAGCAGCACCGATTTACCCGAACCGCTGCCACCGGCAATGGCCAGAATCTCGCCCTTTCGCACGCACAGGTCCAGATCCTTGTGAACCACTTGACTGCCGAACTGGGTCGTGATGCCCTGCATCTCGACCACCGCGGTTGCGTCACCGGAGTCAACCATGTCAGAGGTCCAACACATTGAAGGCCACGGAGAACACGGCGTCAACCACGATCACCGGGAAGATGGCCTGCACCACACTCAGCGTGGTCTGGCGCCCGACGCTGTCGGCGCTGCCGTGGTGCGAAACCCCTGGAAGCATCCAATCACAGCGATCACCACGGCAAACACCAGCGATTTACCCAGTCCCACCAGCAACGCACTGCCACGCATTTCGCGGCTGAAGCGGTCAAGGAACCCATGCGAGCCAATGTCAAGCTGCGTACTTGCCATAACCATGCCACCCAACACACCCGTGATATCGGCAAACACGGTCAACAAAGGCAGGGCGATGGCCAACGCCAGTATGCGGGGTAGCACCAGCAGCTCGCCGGGGTCAATACCCAGGGTGCGCAGAGCATCAATCTCTTCCGTGACGACCATGGTGCCGATCTGCGCCGCGTAAGACGAGCCCGATCGGCCAGCAATGATGATGGCCGTCATCAACGGCGCAAATTCGCGCAGCATGGCGTAGCCAACCAGGTCCCCCACAAAACTATTGGCACCGTAACGGCGCAGTTGATCGGCACCCTGGTAGGCCACGACCACCGAGCAGGAACGACATGAGCCCTACGATGGGCAGCGCGTCAAACCCCCGATTTGCACATGGTGCAGCACCGTGCGCCAGCGCAGACGGCGCGGATCGGCCAGTACGCGCCCGGCAACCATGGCGGTTTGCCCCAGGAAAACCAGTAGCTCCAACGCCTGCGCAGCTCCCGTCATGGCGCTGCGCCCCAGAGTAGCCAGCCGACCTTGTTTCTGCACAACCGGTAGCTTGCTGGTGTCGTGTTGAGCCGCTGCGGCCATCAAGTTTCGCCAACGGGGTTGCCAGTGCTGCAGGTCGGCCGTCGCTTCGTGGCGTTTGAGCCAAGCCAGCAGTATCCAGGCACCGGCACTGTCGAAACGGTCCATACCACTACCGTCCAAGACCTGGACGCCACCAGCACACTCCAGCGACTGAAGTTGCTTCTGCATTGGCCCTAGTCCACTGGCCGTCCACGCCCCAGTGAGGGCCCAGGCCCCGTCTGACGTACCGCGCAACCCGGCGTCTGCCGGTGGCGAAATTGGCTTCGTTTCGGTGGGTGCAGGGTCAGACATTCGCACCATTTTGGAAAGGCCGGGATGCGCGGTCTGTTCGCTAACGCGCAGTACCACATTGCGTTCAGCGGTACAAAGGACTAATGACGCGCCGACTAACCAAACCCCTTCTTGTGTTGCTTTTGGCACCGGGGATCGTGGGCTTGCTGGTCGTGTTGGGCATTGCCCTGTTTGGATGGAACTGGGCGCGTGCGCCAATACAACAGGGCACCCTGGCGCAGACCGGGCGCGCGCTGGTAATCGCCGGCGACCTCAAGCTGCACCTGGACTGGCCGTTTGTGCGCGTCGAATCCGAGCAGGTTTTCCTTTGCCAATCCGCTATGGGCGGCCCAGCCGAAGATGCTGGTTGCGGATGCGGTCGAATTTTCGGTGGACCTGCGGGCGTTGTGGAACCAAGACATTGTCTTGCAGGATGTGCGCCTGAAGCGCCCCATCGTCATGCTGAGATTGCGCGATGGCCGCAAGTCCTGGTTGCTGGACAACTGCAGCGTGATGAAACAGCCCAGGTTGCGATAGCGCGGCTCACGCTGGACCATGGCCAACTGGAATTGGATGACAGCCAGCACGATACGCACATCCACCTGAGCGTGGACACCAAGGACACCAGCACAGGCTCGGTTGCTTTCAAGGCCGACGGCAAGTTCCAGGGCTTGCCATTGGTGGCCACCGGCACCAGTGCGTCGGTACTGGCGCTGCGCGACGAACAGGTGCCATTCCCGCTGACGGTTGATGCCAAGGTAGGCCCAACCGCATTGCAGGCACACGGCACACTCACCGGACTGTTCGCGCTAACCGGTTTGGATATGCAATTGCGATGCGCGGCGGCAGCCTGGCGCAGTTGTTCCCATTGTTGGGCTTGGGGCTGCCAGAAACGCACGCCTATGCCATGATCGGCAGGCTGGTGCACGACGCCACCACGTGGCGGTTCGAGCAGTTCTCCGGAACGGTAGGGCACAGTGATGTAGCCGGTACGTTAGAGGCACAACGGGTCAACGAGCGTCCCATGTTGCGCGGCAATGTAACCTCTCAGGTCATGGATCTGGGCGATCTGGCACCCGTTATTGGCGCTGGCCCATCCACGCCCCACGAGGGACCGCGCCAGGTACTGCCTGACAATGCGTTAAAAGCCGATCGCTGGAAAAGCTTCAACGCGGACGTGACCTTCAACGCGGTTCGCATTGAGCGAGCCAAGGCGCTGCCGCTGGACCAATTGAAGGTGCGCATCCGGTTGCAGGATGCGGTGCTCACGCTCGACCCCCTGGACTTTGTCGCAGCCGGTGGACACCTGCAGGGCGTCATCGTGCTGGATGCGCGGCAACCCTTGATCAGGGCCAGCGCCACGGTTCAGGTCAAGAAGCTCTTGCTCGGCGCATTATTTCCCACCCTGGATTTGACAAAGACCAGCGTCGGAGAACTCAATGGCGAAGTCCGGTTGAAGGGCCAGGGCAACTCGGTCAACATTCGCTGGCCAGCTCGACGGCGCCGTGCATCTGGAAATGGGCAGGGAAAATCAGCCGTTTGCTGATGGAACAGGCGGGGCTGCACCTGCTGGAAATACTGAAGTTGCGCATCGCTGGCGACAAGAATATTGTGCTGCGCTGCGCTTTGGCAGACTTCCGCGTTCAACAAGGAATCATGCAAACCCAACAACTATTACTGGATACCGACGTCAGCACCGTGGTGGGCAGTGGCTCCGTTAACCTGGCTTTAGAGACCCTGGACCTGACGTTGGTGCCGCACACCCGCACCACCAGTCTGGTCGCGCTGCGCAGCCCCATCTACATCCGGGGAACTTTTGATGCACCCAAGGTCACGCTGGATACGGCCAGCATCCTGGCGCGCAGCGCGGGTGCGGTTGCCTTGGGCCTGCTCAATCCCGTGTTGGCGCTGATTCCCCTGGTGGAGAAAGGGCCGGGGCGCGACCAGGGATGTGCACAAGCCTCCGGCGGAGGCAACCATGACTGAGGGGTCACGGCGATCACCGGTGGTGCTAGGCACCTTGCTTGCAGGAACCGCGCTGGCCACCATCGTGGCCGTAGTACGCTCTGGCCACCACAAACAACCGGCAGTACCAGCCACCGACCGCATCCATTTTTCCGATGCAGTGGAAGATCTGCGGGCGCTAATAGCCTTGCTGGCATTGCTCAGCGAAGCAACGAAAGACAAGACAAACCACACGGAACGCAGTTCCATGCGTACCCGCCTATCATGGTTGTGCCGCCCATCGTCGCGGCCCGCACACCCCTGAGTTGGATGCAGCAACAGTGGCAAATGATCAAGGCCGCCGCCAACGCCTGGTCGGACGACTATGCACCCAGCATGGGTGCAGCGCTGTCGTACTACACCCTGTTTTCGCTGGCCCCCTGCTCATCATCGTGATCGCGATAGCCGGTCTGGTATTTGGCCAGGATGCCGCGCAAGGGGCCATCGTGGCTCAGCTGGGCGGCATTTTGGGACACGACGGCGCGGTGGCGGTGGAAGGCCTGCTCAAGACGGCGCGTGAGCCTGTGGGTGGCGTGCTGGCTACGTTGGTCGGCATCGCGTTGCTGGTGGTCGGTGCCACGGCAGTATTTGCCGAGTTGCAAAGCGCACTGGACCGTATCTGGCGTATTCCGGCACCGGTCATCCAAGGCTCCAGCATTTGGCGCTTGTTGCGCACACGCTTGCTATCGTTCGGGCTGGTCTTTGGGCTTGGTTTCTTGTTGATCGTATCGCTGGTGGTGAGTACGGCACTGGCAGTAGTCGGCCAGTGGTACGCAGGGTGGTTCGCTGGCTGGGCAATGTTGCTACAGGTCGTGAATTTTTGGGTGTCGGTTGGGATATTCACGCTGCTGTTTGCCATGATCTTCAAAATCATGCCACGCGCCAGGATTCCGTGGCGCGATGTTTGGACCGGTGCGGGCGTCACCGCCTTTCTCTTTGCCATCGGCAAAGTTGTAATCAGCCAGTACCTCAGCCACAGCAGCCTCGCCTCCGGGTTTGGCGCGGCGGGCTCGCTGGTGATGCTGATCGCCTGGGTGTATTACTCAGCGCAGATTTTTTTGTTCGGTGCGGAGTACACCTGGATCTACGCCAATCAACATGGGTCGCGTGTGCGCAAGAAGCCAGCACCAGCGCCAGGATGGCCCGCTGCTTGAGCGCCTGGCTTTATTATGTGTCCGTTCATCTGTTCGATACCGAACGGTTGTCAACCCGAATTTCAATAAACATTGCTGCATGATGGACAACACCAACGTTTCAGACGAGGCTACCAGTCCGGTCCCCACACTGATCCCCATGCCCGTGGACATTCGCAGCCTGGCACTTTCGGTTTTGGCAATTATTGCCACTGTATTTGCAATGGCATGGACCAAGGCTATCGTGGTGCCACTGCTGATGGGTCTGATGGTCAGCTACGCGTTGACACCGGTTGTCAATCGACTGGCACGCTGGCATGTCCCGCGCGTTGTTGGCGCCGCTCTGGTCATGGGTGCCATCGTTTTTGCGTTCGCTTGGGGTGGGTGGTCGCTACGGGATGAAGCGGTTTCCTTTGTTGACTCCCTTCCGTCGCTCTCGCACAATCTGCGCCAGAAGTTGAAGTTCCTCGCTCCACTCCTGTTGACACCATTGCCAAGGTCCAACAGGCGGCGACAGAAATTTCGAAGGCCGCACAAGAAAGCGTTGCGACCTGGGGTGCCGACACAGCGAGTGACGGCGGAACACCCTGCCGTGAACATACAGGGTTATCTGTGGAGCGGAACCATGGGGCTGATTGCATTGCTGGGCCAGATCGCCATAGTCATGCTGGTTGCGTTTTTTCTGCTTGCATCGGGCAACAACTTTCGACGCAAGATGGTCAAACTGGCGGGGCCAAAGCTGAGCAAAAAACGGATCACCATCAAAGCCCTGGACGAAGTGACCGAACAGATTCAGCGCTACCTGCTGGTTCAAATCGCAACCAGCGCTGTGCTTGGGTTCTTGACCTGGATGGTCTTTCTCTGGTTTGGCATGCACAGCGCTGGAGTGTGGGGCGTGGTGGCAGGCATCACCAACCTGATCCCCTATTTTGGCGCTGCAATCATTGCGGTGGGTTCTACCGCCATGGGGCTGGTGCAATTCGATACAGTCAGCCAAGCGCTGATGGTGGGCTTCAGTACACTGGCCATCCATTCCGTTATTGGAAATTTGGTCGCACCATGGCTGACGGGGCGCGCCAGCCGAACCAACCCATTGAGTGTTTTTATCGCGGTGCTGGTTTTTGGGTGGCTTTGGGGGCCGGCAGGCTTGATTCTGGGTGTTCCCATCCTGATTGTGGTCAAGGCGGTGTGCGACCGTGTCGATGAACTCAAACCCATTGGCGACTTCTTGGGTCCTGGTGGGCGAGATACATGACCCAAGGGCGCGCCACGCCCGATCCAGGGTTGCACTTGCTACGGATTGAACGGTTGTCCAGTCGGTTTGGCTCCTTACAATGCCGGTCATGATCACCCTCTATGGCATTCCAAACTGTGACACCGTCAAAAAGGCCCGAAGCTGGCTCACCGAGCACGGCGTGGACTACCAATTTCACGACTTCAAAAAACAGGGCGTGCCTGCGGCGCAGCTAGACAACTGGCTGGCAACCGCGGGCTGGGAAACCGTCATCAACCGCAAAGGCACGGCCTGGCGCGGGCTGGACGAAGCTACCAAGGCTTCGGTAGTCGACGCAGCCAGCGCGCGCACCGTGGCGCTGAGCACGCCCAGTGTCGTCAAGCGCCCGGTCGGAGTGGGCAGATGGCAAAGGTTAGCGTGGGTTTCACGCCCGAGGCCTTTGCAACGCCTACCCTAAAATAGGGGTTACCCTCACTCCAAACCCCGACATGACCACGACCCAAATTGACAACGTTTCCGTCACCACCGCCGCCAATGTGTACTTCGACGGCAAATGCGTCAGCCACGGCATCACCTTTGCCGATGGCACCAAGAAATCCGTGGGCGTGATCCTGCCCGCCACGCTGACGTTTAACACCGGCGCACCGAGGTCATGGAATGCGTGGCCGGTAGCTGCGACTACAAGCTGGCCGGCACCGATGCATGGATCACATCCGCGCGGGGCAAACATTCAGCGTGCCCGGCAACACCTGGATTCGAGATCCGCGTGACCGAGGGCTTTGACGCCTACCACTACGTCTGCCATTTCGGCTAAGTCGATTATTTAATTGCTATTTCTTTTGTAGCTGCCTACGTATATTTTACGAGGGCTAGAGGCCAAAACATGTCTAATACTATTCTGCAAAACATCCCCGCCGGCCAAAAGGTCGGCATCGCTTTCCGGCGGCCTGGACACCAGCGCCGCGCTCTTGTGGATGAAGCAAAAGGGCGCCCTGCCCTACGCCTACACCGCCAACCTGGGTCAGCCCGACGAGGCTGACTACGACGAGATCCCGCGCAAGGCGATGGAGTACGGCGCCATCAAGGCCCGCTTGGTAGATTGCCGCCCCCAGCTGGCCGCTGAAGGCTTGGCCGCTTTGCAAGCCGGCGCCTTCCACATCACCACCGCCGGCTCCACCTACTTCAACACCACGCCGCTGGGCCGCGCGGTCACCGGCACCATGCTGGTGTCGGCCATGCAGCAGGACGATGTGAACATCTGGGGCGACGGCAGCACCTTCAAGGGCAACGACATCGAGCGCTTCTACCGCTACGGCCTGCTGACCAACCCCGCGCTGAAGATCTACAAGCCCTGGCTGGACCAGCAGTTCATCGACGAACTGGGCGGCCGCTCCGAGATGAGCGCCTTCATGACCGCCAACGGTTTTGGCTACAAGATGAGCGCCGAGAAGGCCTACAGCACCGACAGCAACATGCTGGGCGCCACGCACGAAGCCAAAGACCTGGAGTTTTTGAACAGCGGCATCAAGATCGTCAACCCCATCATGGGCGTGCCGTTCTGGAAAGACGACTGCGTGGTCAAGGCCGAAGAAGTGAGCGTGACCTTTGAAGAAGGCCGCCCTGTCGCCCTGAACGGCAAGCGCTTCGATGACCTGGTGGAACTCATTCTGGAAGCCAACCGCATCGGCGGCCGCCACGGCCTGGGCATGAGCGACCAGATCGAAAACCGCATCATCGAAGCCAAGAGCCGCGGCATCTACGAAGCCCCCGGCCTGGCCCTGCTGTTCATCGCCTACGAGCGCCTGGTCACCGGCATCCACAACGAAGACACCATCGAGCAATACCGCGACAACGGCCGCAAGCTCGGCCGCCTGCTGTACCAAGGCCGCTGGTTCGATTCGCAAGCGATCATGTTGCGTGAGACTGCGCAGCGCTGGGTGGCCAAAGCCGTGACCGGCACCGTGACGATGGAACTGCGCCGGGGCAACGACTATTCGCTGTTGAACACCGAGTCGCCGAACCTCACCTACCACCCCGAACGCCTTTCAATGGAGAAAGTGGAAGACGCACCGTTCAGTCCGGCAGACCGTATTGGTCAATTGACCATGCGCAATCTGGACATTGTGGATACGCGGGCCAAGCTGGCGATTTACTCCAATGCGGGGTTGCTGGAGTTGGGTAAGGGGGATGATTTTTTAAAGTTGGGTAAATAAATAGTCCCGTCAACGGCTCGCATCACCGAGCCCGTTTGCGAAGCCCCGACAGGCCGTAATCGGCCTGTTGCCGTTTGAGGTAGTCACCGGCAATTGGCACCAGGGCAGATGGCGTGATATCCAAGGCCTGCAGCCCCGGAACCTGACCACTGGCCACGTTGTCCACCTGCATGGAGTCGAGGTTGTCGCGGCTCATCAACGGTTCACCCAACGACAGTTCCATCAGGCCAGCCTGGATACGCCCCAACCAGTTGGGCAGGGGAATGATGGGGCGGCCCCTTCCCTCATTGACGCCACTCAGTTCTGCCGCAAGCCGCACCAGCTCGGCTAGGGTGTAAACCTGTGGGCCACAGGCTTCCAGAATACGGGGCACATTTTGGCGGTGCATTACATCACCATCCCGCTCCAGCAGGCGCACCACGGCGGTAGCCACGTCTTGCACCCATACCGGTTGAAAGCGGGCATGGGCGCAGGCCAGTGGCATCACTGGAAACAGCGCCTGCAACCGGGCAAAGGTGTTCAGAAAGCGGTCTTCGGCACCAAAGATCACACTGGGGCGCAGCACGCTCACGTTCAACGCGCTGGCCGCGTCACCCGGATGCAGCAAAGCGGCCTCTCCGCGCCCTTTGCTGCGCAGGTATTCGGACGGCGCGGTACCTGGGCGCTGGTCATTCGCGCCCAGCGCGCTGACATGCACCACGCGGTTAACCCCGGCCGCATGACAAGCCTTGACCAGTTTTTGCGGCAGCACCACATGGGCCTTGTCAAACGCGGCGGCATTGCCGTGCAGGATGGCGACCAAATTGACCACGGCGTCGTGCCCGGCGACGGCCTGGGTCAGGGCGTGCGGGTCATGCACATCCATCTGCAACACGGTCAAGCCGGGTAGCATCTGAACCCGTTGCGCATTGGTTAGACGCCGGGTTGGCACCGTCACGCTCCAGCCTTGTTGCACCAGCTTTTCACAGACATGGGAACCGACAAAACCGGTACCACCCAGAACCAGAATATTTTTCATGGTGTCCACTGTAGCGCGTTGTGCAGCGCTGTGGACTACAGCACCACCGGCTCGGGCTCCAGCAAAATGCCAAATCGCTCGTACACGCTGGTCTGAATGGCCTTGGCCAGGGTCATAACCTCGCCACCGGTGGCGCCCAACCCATCGGTACCCGCGCCCCGGTTGACCAGCACCAGCGCCTGTTTTTCATAGACACCGGCCTGGCCTACGGTTTTGCCTTTCCAGCCGCAAGAATCAATCAACCAGCCAGCCGCCAGTTTGATGCGACCGTCGTCCAGGTAGTAGTGGACCACCTTGGGGTCGCGCGCAATGATGTCGGCACACTGCTCCGGGGTCACGGTGGGGTTTTTGAAGAAGCTGCCGGCATTGCCCACTACGGCCGGGTCGGGCAACTTGGCGCGGCGGATGGCACAGACCCAGTCAAATAGCTGCTGCGGGGTGGGTTGGGTGCACTGGTGTTCGGCCATTTTCTTGTCGATGTCGGCGTAGCCCAGCACGGGCTTCCAGGGCTTGGGCAGCGCAAAGCGCACGCGAAGAATCAGCGCACGGTCTTTCAACCCCAGGGTTTGTTGACCACCACTGGTCACGGTACCGCCGTGCTTGAACACGGAGTCACGATAGCCAAAAGCGCACTGTGCGGCGTTTAACGTAAAAACCTGACCGGTCTGCAGGTCTATCGCGTCCAGTGATTCAAACCGGTCCTGCAACTCCACGCCATAGGCCCCGATGTTCTGCACCGGGGCGGCTCCCACAGTGCCGGGTATCAATGCCAAGTTTTCCAGACCCGGCCAGCCCTGCTGCAGGGTCCAAGCCACAAAGTCGTGCCAGACCTCACCGGCGCCCGCTTCCACGATGTAAGCCTTGTCGGTTTCATCCACCAGGCGCCGCCCCGCGATTTCGATCTTGAGCACCAGAGGTTTCACATCGCCAGTCAGCACCACATTGCTGCCACCACCCAGCACAAACTTGGGTTCATTCGTCCATTCGGGGTCGGCCAGCAGGGCCCGCACATCGGCCTCGCTGGTGATACGGGCCAGCGCATGGGCCCTGGCCACGATGTGGAAGGTGTTAAAGGGCTGGAGCGGGACGTTTTTCTCGACTAACATGGAAGGATTGTCGCACTGGGGAAACACACAACATGCCTTCTTTTGATACCGTTTGCGAAGCCGACCTGGTCAAGGTCAAGAACGGAGTGGAAAACAGCTCCAAGGAAATTGCCACCCGCTTTGATTTCAAGGGCACCTCGGCCAGCATTGCCCTCAAGGACAAAGAAATCACCTTGATTGGCGACGCCGAATTCCAGCTCGACCAGATTCAGGATGTGCTGCGCAACAAGCTGACCAAGCAAGAGGTGGACGTGCGCTTTCTGGATGTGGGCGACACGCAGAAGATGGGCGGCGACAAGGTTAAAGTTGTCATCAAGGTGCGCAACGGTATCGAGGTTGAAGTCTCCAAAAAAATCCAGCGCCTGATCAAGGACAGCAAACTCAAAGTGCAAGCCGCCATTCAGGGCGATGCCGTGCGTGTAACTGGCACCAAGCGCGACGAACTGCAAGCCGCCATGGCATTGATCCGCAAAGACGTGGCCGATTTGCCCCTAAGCTTTAACAACTTTCGCGACTAACCATGAAGCAACGCGCCCTGCTTGCCCTGTGCGTGGCCGGTTGTCTGGCCCCCGTGGCCCAGGCACAGACCGTGGGTCTTTCGGGCATGCTGGGCGGCAAGGCGTTGATCATTGTCAATGGCGCAACGCCCAAGACCGTGGCGGCAGGCGACACCTACAAGGGCGTGAAGATTGTTTCCACGCAAGGTGACCAGGCTGTTGTGGAGATCAGTGGCACGCGGCACACTTTGCGGGTGGGCGATGCACCGGCCAGTGTGGGTGCCGGCTCCGGTGTTGGGGACAGTGGTAACCGCATCGTGCTGACAGCCGGCAGCGGTGGACATTTCTTTACGCTGGGCCAGATCAATGGCAAATCAGTCCAAATGGTGGTGGACACCGGGGCCACGGCGGTTTCACTGAGCGTGCAGGACGCCCAGCGATTGGGCATTGCCTATCAATCCGGGCAGCCCATGCGCGTGAGCACCGCCAACGGCGTCGTTCCGGCATGGGTCATCAAGCTCAGCTCGGTACGGGTCGGTGATGTGTCAGTGCATGGTGTTGATGCTGTCGTATCGGCCGGCTCCATGCCCTATGTACTGTTGGGCAACACCTTCCTGACCCATTTCCAGATGACGCGGGCCAACGACCAAATGGTGCTGGAAAAGCGCTACTAAAACGAGAATCGCTGTGACCATCCAGAGTGAATTCGAATATGAAGACTTGCTGTCCCTGTGGTCGGATTTGGAGTCCGGCCTGGGCGTGATTTTGACCAACCCGGACAGCACGCAAGAATTCGCCCACCGAGTACTGCAGTACGACCGCTGGATGCAGGGCCTGCTGCAACGCGACCCGGATGTGGCCCTTTACCTGCTGTTTCAGCTGGCAGGCAACTCACCGGTTGGCTACAGCGCCTCTCACTCCCTGGTGTGCGCCGTGCTGTGCCACCTAATGGCCTCCGAGCTGGGCATTTCCAAGCCCGAGCGCGACAGCCTGGTGCATGCGGCCCTGACCATGAACATTGCCATGACCACCTTGCAGGACGCTCTGGCCACCCAGACCGAAAAACCGACCATCGAACAGCAGGACATGATCCGCGCCCACACGGTCAAAGGCAGTTTGATGCTATCCAACCTGGGGGTAATTGACTCCTTGTGGCTGGACATCGTCTCGCGTCACCATGACGACACCATTGATCGGGCCGACCTGCGCCTGGCACCGCCAGCCACCCGATTGACGCGCATTCTCAAGGTGGTAGACCGCTACGCAGCCATGATCAGCCCGCGTAACTCGCGGACAGGCCGAAGCGCCACTGAGTCAGCACGCTCCATTCTGGCCGACAAGTCCGACGAAGTGGGGCACACCCTGGTGCGCGTGGTGGGCCTGTGTCCGCCTGGCACCTATGTCCGCCTGGACACTGACGAGCTGGCCGTTGTGCTGCGGCGAAGCGAGCAGCACAACCACCCCTACGTAGCCATTTTTGGCTCGGCCAACGGGCAACTCAACCCCAACCCACGGCTGCACAACACGGCCGAGCGCAGTCCGCGGATCCGCGCGGCACTGGCAGCTTCATCGGTACGGGCACGCCTTAACCACTTTCACATTCTGCGACTCGGCGCCTACGCAGCACAGCAGACACCGCAATAAATCACTGGCAACTGCGCTGTGGCGGCGCTTCAGTGATGGTGGTGCTTCTTCTTGCCCAGTTTGGACTCTTTGCCTTTGGCCAAGCGGCCAATATTCTCGGCGTGGCGCCATATCAGCAGCAACGACATGATGGCAGTGCACAGCACAATGCTTCTGTCCGCAGCCCACACTACGCCATCACCCATCAGGTAATAGACCGGTGCAAAAACGGCGGCAACCAACGACGCCAGCGATGAATAGCGGAAAAACACCGCAATGATCAGCCAGGTAACCAGCGTGGCCACGCCCAGTATCCAATTGGTCGCCAGCAGCACGCCCAAAGCTGTTGCCACGCCCTTGCCACCCGCAAAGCGGAAGAACACCGGAAACAAATGACCCAAAAACGCGGCCAGGCCCACCATGGCGACCGTACCGTCACCCAGACCATACGGCTGACCGAACCATTTCACCAGCATGACCGGCAGCCAGCCTTTGAGGGCGTCGAGCAACAGCGTCACGATGGCCGCCGTCTTGGATCCAGAGCGCAGTACATTGGTGGCGCCGGGGTTCTTGCTGCCAAAAGTGCGCGGATCGTTCAGGCCCATGACACGGCTCACAATGACGGCAAACGAGAGCGAGCCCACCAAATATGCAGCAATGGTGGCCAGCAGGGGATAGAAAGCAGCGAGGGAATCCAAAACCAGTTCTCCTGAAATCGAAAGGCTTCAATCAGCCAAGGCGCACTGTACCCGCTTTGCAGCCAGCAACTGCACGCAAACGGCAGGATCAATACCAACCAGATAGCCACGCCGGCCCCCGTTGATCAGGATTTTCGGCAAGGCCAGGATGGTTTCCTCGATGTACACCGGCATGGTGCGACGCGTGCCAAAGGGCGAGGTACCACCCACCAGGTAACCGCTATGCCGATTGGCCACCTCGGGCGCACAGGGCTCCACCGACTTGGCGCCAATTTGACGAGCCAGATTTTTGGTGGACACCCTGCGGTTACCGTGCATCAACACCAGCAAGGGCTTTGCGTCCTGGTCCTGCATCACCAGGGTTTTGACCACCGAGAAGGGATCAAAATCCAGCACTTGTGCGCTGTGCTGGGCGCCGCCGTGCTCCAGGTATTCGTAAGGGTGCTCAGTGAACGCCACTTTGCTCGCCCTGAGCAGCTGGGTAGCGGGGGTTTCGGATACATGATCTTTTTTGGCCATGGGTGTATTTTCCACGCAAGCAGTCCGGTTTTCTGCCCAATTTGGGAGGTAACCCCTCACGGAATTTGATGCATTCTGATACTGTACTGGGTATAAGCCCGCATCGCCCTGCTTTCGTTGCGTACGTGATCTACCAGGATTGGGTTGCCGCCATGTTTAGCTTTAACGACAACGAAATCATCTGGATTGCCCAGCATCGGACACTCGCAAAACTGGTTGTCATTGCGACGGCCATTTTGTTGGCGACTTACGCGTTTCTGGACTGGCTCATCGATCCCGCATTGCCCAGATGCAGGTTCTGATGACTGTTGCGGTCTTTGCCACTGTACGCACGATCGTGCGGGCTTTGATCCCCGCGATATTGATCGCGTCCAATGCGGTTTGTGGTTGAGCAGCGCGGACAGGTCATCAACTGGAACGAAGCCGCCTACCGTTTGCTGGGCTACTCTGCCGAAGAAATGATTGGCCAAACGCAGCGGCGCCTTGGTCGCAGTGCTGTTTGCGGATCTGGACGGTTTCAAGCTCGTCAATGACAACTATGGGCACGATGCAGGCGACTGGGTTCTGCAAGAAGTGGCTGGACGCTGGCAGGCCTGTGTGCGTGAGTCCGACACCGTGGCACGGCCGGGTGGGGACGAGTTCGCCGTCGTGCTGGGCGACCTGCATGAGCCTGCCGCCATCGCAGGCATGGCGGTCAAACTGATTGATGCTCTACAACACGATATCGCATTGCCACAAGGGCCACACTGCCGTGTCGGTGCCAGCATTGGCATCTGCATCTACCCCTCCGACGCCACCGAAGTCGATGTACTCATTTCGATGGCGGACTCGGCGATGTACATAAGCAAGGCCAAGGGCGGCAACACCTACACGTTTTGCAGCGCTGTGGGTGCCCCGCCCGCCACGTCGTAAGATTTCGTACCGTCCGCAAGCAGCAATGTGCGTTTCATCCCACGCAAGGACGACACATTTGCTTCCAAATCGGATAACCTCGCCCCTTCAAGGAGGAGCGATTGTGGGCCATTCCATTCTCAAGACCTGCGCGGCGCTGTTAGCCAGCGCCGCATTGCAGGCATACGCATTCCAGATTGTCAGCGTCTCGCCGCAGGGCGAGGTGGCGCGCGTGCGCCAGGTGCTGGCCAAGTTTGACGACAGTGCGGTCAACTTTGGTGACCCCAAAGCCGAGGCGCCGCTCACTTTGATCTGTAGCGACGCTCAAGTCACCAAGGGCAGCGGGCGCTGGGTGACCGACCGCAGTTGGGCGTTCGAGTTTGAGAACGATCTGCCGCCCGGCGTGTCCTGCAGTCTGCAGACCCGTGCCGGCTTCAAGTCCGCCAAGGGCATTGAGCTAACGGGCAATACCCGCTTTCGCTTCAACACGGGCGGCCCCTTTGTGCAAAGTATCCGGCCCGACGTCAATGCCCGCATTGACGAGGAACAGTTCTTCACCCTGCAATTGAACGGGCCGGCCACCCTTGCCAGCGTGCAGGCCAACGTGTGGTGCGCGGTAGAGGGGCTGGGCGAACGGGTTGCTGTGCGACTAATCGACGGCAAAGAGCGTGCAGCGCTGCTAAAGTCTCAGGGCCTGGATAACGCAGCCGTCAAAGAGCCTCTGAGCATTGTCACCCTGGCCTGCAACCGCACCTTGAGCGCATCGGCCAAAGTGCAGTTGGTGTTTGGCAAGGGAGTCAGCACACCGCCCAGCGGCAGCAACGCCACTGGCGTGGCCAACTCTGTGGAAAAGCGCTTCGCATACCAGGTGCGTGAGCCCTTCACGGCTACCTTCTCCTGTGAGCGGGAGAACGCACAAAGCGCCTGCTTGCCAATTCGCCCCATGCGTCTGGGCTTCAACGCACCGGTGTCAGCCAAATTGCTGGACGCCATCCGCCTGCAGTCTGGCAAGGACAGCTTCAAACCCGCCAAGGACAACGACGACAACGCCTCTGACGATGAAGACCATGTCGTCAACTCGGTGAACTTCAAAGGCATCTTCCCCGAACAAACAGCCTTTACGCTGGAGCTGCCCAAGGGGTTCAAAGATGCTTCGGGGCGCAGCCTGCGTAACGCCGACAGCTTTCCGCTCAAGGTGTCCACCGGCGCGATGCCACCACTGGCCAAATTTGCCGCCGCACCTTTTGGCATTGTGGAGCGCTTTGCCGAACCCGGTGGCGTAGCGCTGCTACCGGTGACGCTGCGCAACGTAGAAACCGCGCCAGCCGCCCAAGGCAAGGTCAGCACCCTGCAACCGACCGCAGACGCCGACATCATCAACTGGTTTTTGAAGGTGCAGCGCTATGACAGTTTTACCGTGTCGCGTGGCAGCGCTGCGCGGGAGGTGAAAGGCGCGTTACCCAAGCCCCTGAATGCTGATGAGCGCGACGAAGTGCAGTCGCGCATGGTGTCGTTGCTGCAGGGCCAAACCGGCATCAAGACGCTGGACCTGCCCCAGCCAACCGCCGGTGATCCGCGCCCCTTTGAGGTCGTCGGCATTCCACTGGGCGCAGGCTTTCACGTGGTGGAGATTGCATCACAAAAATTGGGCAGCAGTCTGCTCGATGAACGCCATGGCAAGGACCGCACCATGTACGTGCGCACCTCGGCGTTGGTGACCAATTTAGGCGTGCACTTCAAGCTGGGGCGCGAAAACGCGCTGGCATGGGTGACCACGTTGGACAAGGGCGCGCCGGTGCCACAGGCCGTGGTCAAGGTTTCCGACTGCAGGGGTCGCGAAGTGGGCAACGCTACGACCGACGCCCACGGCATTGCCCGCTTCAGCGGCCTTTCGCCCCAAGCGCCCTCCTGCCAAGGCGACGGCGCTTATACACAAGCCTATTTTGTCAGTGCCCGCGCCGCACAACCGGGTGCGGACGGCAAGGGCACAGTGCAAGACATGGCCTTTACCTGGAGTGACTGGAACCGCGGCATCGAACCCTGGCGTTTCAACTTACCCACCAGCCGCGAGGTACAGCCCGATGCACGCGCCCACACTATTTTCGACCGCACCCTGCTGCGCGCCGGCGAAACCGTGTCGATGAAACATCTGATCCGCACGGAAACTTCGTCCGGCTTTGGGCTGCCTGACACCACTCCTGCCACACTGACGATCACCCATGTTGGCAGTGGCCAACAGTACACGCAAGCCCTTGCGTGGCGCAAAACAGCCACGGGTGGTTTGAGTGCCGAAAGCACGTTTGCGATTCCACCCGCAGCCAAGCTGGGCGTCTACCAGGTAGAACTGCGCGGCGGCGGCAAGAACAATGGTAACGGCACTTACTCCACCGGACAGTTCCGGGTTGAGGAATTCCGGCTGCCGGTTCTGGAAGGCCGCGTCACCCCCTCCGAAAAAGCAGCCTTGGTGAATGTGAAGTCCGTACCAGTGGACGTACAAGTCAACTACGTGGCCGGCGGTGCCGCCGCCAACCTGCCGGTTCGTGTTTCAGCCTTGGTGCGTGGCAAGTACCTGAATTACCCGGATTACAGCGAATTCAACTTCCAGCCGCCCCGTGGCCCGCGCGACAACCGCCCAGAGGGCGAAGAAGAAGTGGATGCATCGGCCGATTCGCGCGTCATTGCCGACAAGCTCCCTATCACCCTGGACAAGAATGGCGGTGGCAAAGTGACAGTAGACAAGGTGCCCACCAAGCGCACGCCGCAAGACCTGCTGCTGGAAGCCACCTACTCTGACCCCAATGGCGAGGTGCAAACCATCCGCAGCACGCAAACCCTGTGGCCCGCCGCCGTGGTGGCCGGCATCAAGACCGAGGGTTGGGTGTCCAGCAGCCAAAAAATCAAGTTCCAGGCCCTGGCGTTGGACCTCTCTGGCAAGCCACAGGCCGACGTAGCGCTAGAGGTCAAAGCCACCGCGCGCATCACCACCACCACGCGCAAGCGCATGGTGGGCGGTTTTTACACGTACGACAACAAGACCAGCGTGAAAGAGCTGGGCAGCGTGTGCAGTGGCAAGAGCGATTCACGCGGCTTGCTGCTGTGCGAAACCGCACTCAATGAAGCCGGTGAAGTCGAGCTGGTGGTCACTGCCAAAGACGCCAATAGCAACAGCATTCAGGCCGCCAGCAGCGTGTATGTCACCAAGCAGGGTGAGATGTGGTTTGGCGGCGAAAACACCGACCGCATTGACCTATTGCCCGAGAAGAAAAGTTACCAACCGGGCGAGACCGCCAAGTTTCAGGTTCGCATGCCGTTCCGTTTTGCAACCGCCCTGGTGGCGGTGGAGCGCGAAGGCATTTTGGAGACGGAAGTCGTGCAACTCAATGGGCAAGACCCCACGGTGCAACTGAAAATCAAGGATGGTTGGGGGCCCAACGTCTATGTGAGCGTGCTGGCCCTGCGTGGCCGCCTGCGCGAGGTGCCGTGGTACAGCTTCTTCACCTGGGGCTACAAGGCCCCGCGCGAATGGTGGACTGGCTTTTGGTATGAAGGCAAAGAGTACGTGGCGCCCACAGCGCTAGTGGACCTGAGCAAGCCCGCCTTCCGACTGGGCGTGGCAGAAATCCGCGTCGGTACCAAGGCGCACCAACTGGATGTGAGCGTGAAGGCCGACAAGGAAAGCTACGCCGTGCGCAGCCAAGCCAAGGTCACGATCCAGGTGAAGCTGCCCAACGGCCAACCGGCAGCGAATGCCGAGGTGGCTATTGCCGCGGTAGACCAGGCGCTGCTGGAACTGATGCCCAACACCAGCTGGAACCTGCTGGATGCCATGCTGCAGCGTCGCAGCTGGGGCGTAGAAACGTCCACCGCGCAAATGGAAATCATTGGCCGTCGTCACTATGGCCGCAAGGCCGTTCCTGCCGGTGGTGGTGGTGGACACAGCGGTGCGCGTGAGTTGCTGGACACCCTGCTGTTGTGGCAGCCCGCCGTCAAGCTCGATGCCAACGGCCAGGCCCAGGTGACGGTACCGCTGAACGACGCGCTCACCACCTTCAAAATCGTGGCCGTGGCCGATGCGTCTACCGGCCTGTTTGGCACCGGCAGCACCAGCATTCGCGCCACGCAAGATTTGCAAATCATCAGCGGCCTGCCGCCCTTGGTGCGCGAGGACGACCAGTACCGCGCGCAGCTCACCCTGCGCAACACCACCAAACAGGCCATGAAGGTGGAAGTGAGCCCGCGTGCCACGCTGCTGGACCTCAAACCGCAGACCGTGGACATTCCTGCCGGCGATGCCCGCGAAGTGGCGTGGATGGTCACCGCCCCGGCTCAGCTGGCGCAAAGCCGCTTTGAGTCCATTTTGTGGGAGATTGATGCCAAAGACACCATAAGCGGCGCCCGCGATGCACTCAAGGCCAGCCAGCGCATCATCCCCGCTGTACCGCTCACGGTGCAACAGGCCACGCTGGTGCAGCTGGATGGCCCCTTTAGTCTGGATGTGAACCCACCAGCCGATGCGCTGCCGGGCCGTGGCGGCTTGAAGATGTCCTTCCAACCCAAGCTGGCTGAAGGCCTGCCAGGCGTAAAGGACTGGTTTGCCAACTACCCCTTTGCCTGCCTTGAACAAAAGACCAGCAAGAGCGTGGGCTTGCGTGACGGCAAGATGTGGCAGACCGTGGCCGCGCAGATCCCCAGCTATCTGGACAGTGACGGACTGGCCAGCTACTTCCCGCCGCGCGACGGTGAGTCCAACCGGGGCAGCGACACCCTCACCGCCTACCTGCTGGCCGCTACCCACGAGGCCGCCAGCATCAACCCCGCTTTTGCCCTAAGTGACGAAGTGCGCGCGCCCATGGAGCGCGGACTGATTGCGTTTGTCGAAGGCCGGATCCAGCGCAGCTTTTGGAGCCCGCGCAAAGATCTTGATGTCCGCAAACTGGCCGCCATTGAAGCCCTGTCACGCTACGGCAAGGCACAGGGCCGCATGTTGGGCTCCATCACTATCGCGCCCAACCAGTGGCCTACACACGCAGTGATTGACTGGCTCAACATCCTGAAGCGCGTAGCTGATGTGCCCGAGCGCGACAAGCGCATGGCAGAGGCCACCCAAATCTTGCGCAGCCGCATCAGCTACCAGGGCACCAAGATGATCTTCAGCAGTGAGAAGGACGACTACTGGTGGTGGCTGATGCAAAACGGCGACGTGAACACCGCGCGCCTGATCCTGACCGTGTTGGACGACCCGGACTGGAAAGACGATATGGGCCGCCTTGCCAATGGTTTCATCAGCCGCCAGCAAAACGGCGCCTGGCACACCACCACGGCCAACCTGTGGGGCGGGCTGGCATTGGAGAAATTCAGCGCCAAGTTTGAAGCCGTGCCGGTGGCGGGCACGACCAAGGCCAGCATGAGCACGGGTAGCGCGAGTGTGGACTGGAGCAAGGTCGAACGCATCAAGACCACCGATGCCAGTGGTGCCGCGCACCAAACCACCTGGTTTGGCGCACCTGCCGCACCCGGCAATCTGCGCAACAACAGCATGTTCCTGCCGTGGAGCAAAACGCCTGGCAAAGATGGACTCAAGGACACCCTGACCGTCACCCACCAAGGCACCGGAAAGCCCTGGCTCACGCTGCAGTCCATAGCGGCGATCCAGCTAAAGGAGCCGTTCAACGCCGGCTACCAGATCAAGAAAACCGTTACCCCGGTGGAACAAGCCAATAAGGGCCTGCCCGCAGGCAGCTACACACGGGGTGATGTGTTGCGCGTCAGCATCGAGGTGAACGCCAGTGCCGACATGACCTGGGCCGTGATTACCGACCCGGTGCCTGGCGGCGCTACCATTCTGGGCAGTGGCCTGGGACGCGACAGCGAGATCGCCACGCAGGGTGAGAAAAAAGAAGGCTATGGCTGGCCGGCGTTTGAGGAACGCAGCTTCGAATCCTTCCGCAGCTACTACGAGTACCTGCCCAAAGGCGTGGTCAAGATGGAATACACCATTCGGCTGAACAACGTGGGCGAGTTCTCGCTGCCACCGACACGGGTTGAGGCCTTGTACGCGCCTGAGATGTTCGGGGAATCGCCCAACGCAAAGATCAAGGTGGACGCGGCAAAGTGATGCAAAGCACTTTGTCAACAAAGGGCCGAATTGCTTTCATAGATGCGCTGCGTGGTCTGGCCATCGTACTGATGGCGCTGGACCATGTGCGTGATTTCTTTGGCCCCACAACGTTCAACCCGGTGGATTTGAACGCGACCACGCCTTTGTGGTTTTTGACCCGTTACATCACCCACTTTTGTGCACCCGTGTTTGTCTTTCTGGCGGGAGTGGGTGCCGCGCTTTATGGGCAGACGGTGAGCCGGGGCATTTTGGCCCGATTTTTGGTCACGCGCGGCATTTGGCTGGTGTTTCTGGAATGCACCTGGGTCAGCCTGAGCTGGGGCGTACTGCTGGGCGGCACCGTCATGTTGCAAGTGATTTGGGCGCTGGGCGTTGCCATGGTGGCTTTGGCCGGCTTGGTGTATTTGCCACGCTGGGCTGTTGCCATCACAGCATTGTTCTGCATCGCTGGCCACAACGCGTTTGACGGCGTGCTCGCGGCCGACTGGGGCAACCTGGGCTGGCTGTGGAGCATGCTGCATGACAAGGGGCGATTCGCGTTGGGGCCCGTCAAGTTCTTCATTCTCTACCCGGTATTGCCGTGGGTCGGTGTGATGGCCGCTGGCTACCTGGCAGCGCCCTATTTGCAAGGCGATGCCCAGCTGCGCAACCGACGGCTGTGGGCGACAGGGTTCGCATTGTTGGCGCTCATGGCAGCCTTGCGTTGGAGCAATATCTACGGCGATCCCCACCCCTGGTCGGAGCAAAGCCGTGGTGCACTGTTCAGCGCCATGTCTTTCATCAACTTTGAAAAATACCCACCGTCTTTGCTGTACCTGTGCATGACGCTGGGTTTGGGCGCATGGGTGATGGCGGTGTTGGCACGGTGGCCCGAAAGTCGCTACCGTTGGTTGCTGGTGTACGGCAAGGTATCCATGTTTTTCTATCTGGTTCATCTACCGTTGATACATATCGGCGCAGCTTTGTGGACGATCAGCCGCTATGGGCTGGAAGGCGCCCAGGCCTTTCGCAACGACACACCACCCGCCGACTACACACCCAGTCTGGCACTGGTCTATGGAGTCTGGTTGTTATATTTGCTGGGCCTGTATTTCGCATGCCGCTGGTACGGTGGCGTCAAGAGCCGCAGGCCCAATGGTCTGCTGCGCTATTTGTAAGGCCACGGGTTATTCCTGACAAAAAGGTTAGGAAACCCCGCAGTTACTTCGTATAGTGCGCCTTTGTTCAATTAATACCCATCCACGCTCTGCGGCGTGCCCTTTCAGGAGTTCGACCCATGAATATCGTTCAACGCGTTCAGGACATTTTGCTCAAACCCAAGGAAACATGGCCCGCCATCGACGCTGAAGGCGGCGATACCGCATCCATCTACAAAAATTACCTGATCTACCTTGCATTGGTTCCAGCCGTTGCAGGTTTTATTGGCCTATCGCTCATCGGCGTTGGCGTTTTTGGGGTGTCGTACCGTGTGCCTCTAATCAGCGGACTGGCCAATATGGTGGTTGGCTACGTAATGTCGTTGGTCATGGTGTTTGTCGTGGGCCTGATTGCCGATGCACTGGCGCCCAGCTTTGGTGGCACCAAGAACCCACTCAACGCGCTGAAATTGGTGGCCTACGGCAGCACGGCTGGATTTTTGGGTGGTGTTTTTTCCTTGCTGCCATCGCTGTCCATTTTGGGGGTACTGGCTGCGGCCTACTCCATCTACCTGATTTACATCGGCGTGCCTGTGATGATGAAAAGTCCACCTGAAAAGGCCGCCGGTTACACGGCCGTTTTGATCATCTGCGGCATCGTGGCGGCTCTCATTGTGGGCGCGGTATCCGCCATGTTTGGCATGGGCCGCCATGGTATGGGCGGCCTGGGGAGCATGGGCGATGGTGGTGGAAATATTGCCATCAACACACCCGATGGCTCGATCAGCGTGGACACCTCAAAGCTGGCAGTTGCCGCCAAGAAAATGGAAGAGGCCGGCAAACGCATGGAAGCTGCCCAGGCATCGGGTGACCCAGCTGCTGCCGGCAAGGCCATGGCTGACATGATGGGTGCCATGGCCGGTGGTGCCGCCTTCCCTACGGACGACATGAAGGCCTGGTTGCCCACCACGTTGGCAGGCCAGGCGCGCACCAGCTTTGAAGTACAAGGCGGCGCTGCGATGGGCATTGCTGGCTCAACGGCCAACGCCAGCTACGGCACAGGCGACAGCCAAATGCACCTGACGGTGACTGATGCTGGCGGCATGGCCGCACTGGCGGGCTTGGCCGCATGGGCCAATATGACCGTGGACAAAGAAACCGCCACCTCGGTCGAAAAGGTCTACAAAGCGGGCAATCGCAGCATGCGCGAGGAATACCAAAAAGACGGCAGCCAGTCAGAAGTCACCGCCATGCTGGGAAACGGCTTGATTGTGGAACTCAAAGGCGACCAAGTACCGGTTGCCAAAGTGAAACAAGCCTTGGCTGAGTTGGACTTGTCACGCATGGAATCGGCCAAGCGCCCCGCTGCCAAGCAGTAAGAGGGTCGGTTTCGAAGTGCACGGAGGCTTATCAGAGAATGCTGTTCGCAGCGGAATGTTGCGTCAACTGCGTTGTTGGTTTACTACGTTTTTGATAGCTACTTGTGTAGGTAATACGTGGGCTACAGCCACTTTTAATTCTGTAAAATCCTCTTTCAAACCATCTGACACGCTGATCCTGAGCCGTGAAGGCGAGGTACTACAGCGCCTGCGCACCGATGCCAGCGTGCGTCGCGGTCAGTGGGTGGCGTTGGCCGATGTTTCGCCCGCCCTGCGCACCGCCCTGGTGCTGAGTGAAGACAAACGCTTTTACGAACACAGCGGCGTGGACTGGCAGGCAGCCTCTGCTGCGGCCTGGGCCAACCTGTGGAACCGCAAAACACGTGGCGCCTCCACCATCACCATGCAGCTGGCCGGCTTGCTGGACGATGACCTGAAACGCGGCTCCGGCGGGCGCAGTGTGGTGCAAAAGCTGGAGCAAACCGTATCGGCGCAACTGCTGGAGCGGAACTGGCGCAAAGACCAAATTTTGGAGGCCTACCTGAACCTGGTGCCATTCAAGGGCGAGCTGGTGGGCATTGACGCCCTGAGCCGCACCCTGTTTGGCAAGGCCGCCCACGGCCTGGACGCCCGCGAGGCAGCGGTGGCGGTGGCACTGGTGCGCGCACCCAATGCCTCGCCCGCTGTGGTGGCCCAGCGCGCATGCGCCGTGCTCAAAAGCCTGCCCGCAACGGACACCGACTGCGAGGCGCTGGACCTGTTCACCACTGGCGCGCTGCAGCGGCGCGACTATGGCGCCAGCGAAGGCATAGCGCCCCACGTTGCCCGCCAGCTCACCCGCACTGCTACACCACTGCAGGCGAAGTCCAACGCCATCACCACCACGCTCAGCGCCCCGCTGCAACGCTTTGCCCTGCAAACCCTGCAGCAGCACCTGCGTGAATTGGCCGGTCGCCACGTGGAAGACGCCGCGCTGGTGGTGTTGGACAACGCCAGCGGCGAGGTGCTGGCCTGGGTCGGCTCGTCCGGCGACCTGAGCAGCGCGGCAGAGGTGGATGGTGTTACCGCCCTGCGCCAACCCGGCTCCACGCTCAAGCCCTTTCTCTACGCGCAGGCGATTGCCGAGCGGCGCATCACCGCTGCGTCCTTGATCGAGGACTCGGCCGCCCAAATCGAGACGGCGGGTGGCCTCTACATCCCGCAGAACTACGACCACCAGTTCAAAGGCTGGGTGTCGGCCCGCACCGCGCTGGCGGCATCGCTCAACGTGCCGGCTGTGCGCACCCTGGTGATGGTGTCGCCCGACGCATTCCACAAACAGCTGCGAAAAATGGGGCTACCGCTCAAGGAAAGTGGCGACTTTTACGGCTATAGCCTGGCACTGGGCAGCGCCGAGGTGTCCTTGTTGAACCTGACCAACGCCTACCGCGCCTTGGCCAACGGTGGCCGCTTGAGTGCAACCACACTCACACGCAACGCCAAGCCCGTATGGCACACCGCGCTGGACCCACGCGCAGCCTTCATCGTCGGCGATATTCTGAGCGACCCACTGGCCCGTGCCCGCACCTTTGGCACCGACAGCGTGCTGGCCACGCGCTTTTGGACGGCGGTGAAGACCGGCACCAGCAAGGACATGCGCGACAACTGGGCCGTGGGCTGGTCGCAGCGCTACACCGTGGGCGTGTGGGTGGGCAACGCCAGTGGCGCGCCCATGTGGGACGTGAGCGGCACCACAGGGGCCACGCCCATCTGGGCGGCAGTGATGGGCTATTTACACAAGACCCTGCCCAGCCACGCACCCAAGGCCCCAGCGGGCGTGGTGCAAACACCCGTGCAGTTTGGGGCGCAAGAGGCAGCGCGCCAGGAGTGGTTTTTGCAGGGCACACAGCAGCCATCGTTTGCTATGACTTCAGGAGCTGATTACGTAGATTCGACGAGGGCTAGAGGTCCAAAAGGCTCTAATGTTCTGGTGAAAGGCATGGCCCGCATCACCTCTCCCACCAGCGGCACCATCATCGCGCTAGACCCGGATATCCCCCCCAGGAACCAACGCGTGAGTTTTCAGGCCCAAGGCAGCAACCTGCACTGGTTGCTGAACGGCAAGGCGTTCGCCAAAGGCACTTCCGCGCAGTGGCTGCCATGGCCTGGTAGGCATGTGCTGCAGATCACCGATGCCAAAGGCAAAGTGCTGGATGAAGTGCGGCTGGAGGTGCGGGGCGCGGGGGTCAAAGGCGGGCCGCTGGCACCGACCAAACCGCGCTAACATTTCGACATCGACGGTTGGTTTGCCAGTTTATTGCGTCGTCTGGCTTGGGAATGGCAAGATAGGCGCTGGGCTGCATTGAGTTAGGGGGCAGGCATGAGCATTGTCGCGTTTGTGTTTTTTTTGTTCGCAGCTTCGCCTGCGTTCGCTGGCGGCTTTGGCCCGTGGACTTTCGGGATGTCGGCAGATCAGATTCGATCGGTCAAAGCGCAAGGTCCGTATCGCGCTTTCTCCAATGGAGGTCTGGAGACATACAACGCGGAATTTGGCGGCAAGGCCCAAAATGCCCAGTTCTATTTCAAAGATGGTCATCTATGGCGCATCGCAATCCGGGTTTATGAGGGAGTAGACCTCACCCAAGCCTCTCAATCTTGGGCATACACTTATAAAGCCCTCGTTTCTCTATACGGGCGAATTGTGACCCCAAACCTCGCGGGCGAGACCTTGCAAGCGCTCGCTGATTCAGCCAAGTCTGTCGTCGCCGGTGGGGGCAAGGCCCAGATGGCTCCAGTGTCACAACCTAACGGCGAGTTCGTGTTCAGTTCCTTCAACAGCATCGCACAAGAGGGTGTTAAGACCTACATGGTAACGGTCAACTATGACGAGCCTTCCCCCTAATTCAGGCGTTCAAGCTGTAAAAAGATCCGATTTCTACGAGCGCCATTTCGGCTGCACACGATTCACGGATCAGGTCTCAAGAATTTAGCATTCATCTCCAAAAATCGTTACAAACCACTGCAAATGAGCCGGAAGAGTTATCGGCGACTATCGGTGTAGGATGAACCCAATTTGCCATGATGGTCGATCAACTCTCAAGCAACGCGTGATGGATATTTCCGCACACATCAGTCGTCATTCGCTATGCATTCAGGAGCGAAATACGTATATCCGACGAGGGCTAGAAGCCAAAATGGCTCTAAGGTCTTGGTGAAAGGCACAGTGCAGGACGAGATACGCCTGCAAGTGCGTGGTGCAGGGGCGCCGGCAAAAAGTGGCGCAGTTTCGCAAACCGCGCCACGATAAGCGCCATTCCACGCTCCAATCCAGCCAAAATCACTTCAACTGCGCCAGTGCCCACCACGCTCCCTGATGCGACGCTGGTCCAAAGCATACAGTCCGCCTCCATCGGCCTCTCACTGGCTGAGCTGCTGGTGCAACACCCCACGCTGGAACGGCGCAACGACACTGGGCTGGGTCATAATCTATTGAGAAATAGCGGGGGATTGCTTCAAATCCCCTATCGCCAAAACCACACACCACCGTCTCGCAGGCGGATCAGTCCGACATGGTTTCTCTGCCGCGAACTAGGCCATCGCTTTATGCGCAGCTGATTGCTAGGCCGTAGATGCAAGAATCGCCTCAATCGGTACGCAAAACAAAGCTGCTCTACGCACTGCTATCACCAGTTTTTCTGGTGGCCGCATGCGCTCTTGTTCAAGTCCTTGCGGGTCAATTCATCGGCGTTTGGGCTTGGGTTCCAACCATGCTCTTCTTCTGGATAGCGATCGCTTTCCTGACGTACAAATTCTCTGGATCTGCCGGTGCATTCGCTCGATTCAATTCTGGCTCAGGCAACTTGATCTGGCCCGCTCTGGCACTTCTTGCCGGTTTGTTGTCGCTTCACGGCTTCATTGGCCACTGGACACTGCTTAGCAACCTGAACCTTGTGGTTGCCTGGCTAGTCTTTGCACTGTTCAATCCATGGTTCGAGGAGTCCTACTGGCGTGGCGTGCTGCTGGATGCCACAGCCTCGTGGGGCAAGCTGCCAAGCTTGCTCTATTCCTCGATCTGGTTCGCAGCAAGTCACCCACTCATTTGGGGCATTCATTCGCTCCCATTGCGCAAAATGGAGGCTGCGGGCGCGTTACTTTTCGTTGGTCTTATCTGGGGCAGAACCTACCAGCGCACTGGCAGTTTGCGCTGGTGTGTTGCGGGTCATATGCTCGCCAACTTGTTTGGGCTGGCAGCACTTGTCCTTCTCAATCTGTACGACCCGACCGTTCGGTAATGGCTGTTGGGGAAACGCCTGCTTCTCGCTTTCCGGCGTCTAGGATAGGTGTTCTGGGCGAGTATCAGTCGTCATTCGCTATGCATTCAGGAGCTGCTTACGTAGATTCGGCGAGGGCTAGAGGCCAAAAAGACTCTAAGATTTTTGGAAAGAACATGGCGCGCATTACCGCGCCGACCACTGGCACCATCACCGCGCTGGACCCGGATATTCCTCCCAGGAACCAGCGCGTGAGTTTTCAGGCCCAGGGCAGCAATCTGCACTGGCTGCTGGACGGCAAGGCATTTGCCAAAGGCACTTCCGCCCAGTGGCTGCCATGGCCGGGTCGGCATGTGCTGCAAATCACCAATGCCAAGGGCCAGGTGCTGGATGAAGTGCGGCTGGAGGTGCGGGGCGCGGGGTTCAAAGGCGGACCGCTGGTGCCGATCAAACCGCGCTAACATTTCGACATCGACGGTTGGATTTCCAGTTTATTGCGTAGTCTGGCTTGGGAATGGCAAGATAGGCGCTCGGCTCCATTTAGCTATCCCTTGAAGCCGGCGCTCGTAACTGTTCGGGCCCTTCAACGGTAGACTTGAGGCCTCACTAAGGGGATCAGTATGGCCAATCTTGTCGAACAACTCAGTTCCCAAGCCCGAACGCTGTCTCCGGCGGAACGGGTGCGATTGGCTGAGGAGCTTCTTGCCACTGTGCACGAGCCAGACGACGAAGTCGAGGCGGCGTGGGCCGAGGAGATTCGGCTCCGAATCGCAGATATTGACGCTGGTACGGCGAAGCTCATTCCCGCTGATGAAGTATTTGCGAAAATTCGACATCTGCTGAAGTGATGCGCGTCCGGTTTCACGAGGCCGCGCTGGCCGAGTTGGAATGGGAGGTGCAGTACTACGCAAAGATTGACCCAAAACTCGGTGAGCGATTTGCAACGGTTGTCGAACGGGCACTCGCAATTGCCACTGAGTTTCCAGATATGGGTTCACCTCACAGGTACGGCACTCGCCGAGTTTTTCCGAAGCGCTTTCCATTTTCGATCGTGTACCTACACCGCAGTGATGAAATTCTGGTGCTGGCAATCGCGCCGGACGACAGGAAGCCAGGTTACTGGCGTTCCCGGATAGTCCAGGGATAACATGTCAATGGACACGGACCCACAACAGCCGGCGGCGGCTCCGCCGCAAAAGGTTGTGGTCCGGTCACCTTGACGTTAGCCTTCATAACAATCAACTAGTCATGCCAACCTTTAAGAACCTCATTGCGATCATGTTCCTTGTTCTTGGCCTCTCTGCGCAGGCCCAAGACTATCCTGCGCCTTCGCCGCAGTACACGAGTCCCGTCCCGAGCTCTCGGTTTGAAGTGATGCAGTCGCCTCTCGCGGCGAAGTGGACCTTTCGACTCGACAAGTACGCTGGGCGTGTCTGGCAGCTCGTTCGCACCAAAGACGACGAAAGCTCGTGGGAAGAAATGCCTGTATACGACTCGCTGAAAGTGCAGGCTCCGACTCGTCCACGCTTTCAGCTCTTCACCTCCGGCCTTGCGGCTCGACACACCTTCCTCATAGATACCGATTCGGGCAAGACTTGGGTTCTGGTAACAGGAAAGCGGAAGAACAAGAATGGTTCTGAGTATGAAGTTACTGGCTGGCAGCCATTCGCCGAGTGACACTAACCGGTCGCTCAAGCCGATTCGCCTTAGGCGAACGGCTTAGATTTTCGTTATGCCTCGGAGAAACACACCTTGACACCAGACGTAGTAATTGCAGAGCTTGAGCGCTACGAAGCGGAACTTGCGCGAATCCTTCGCGGCTTCAAGCGCACTTCGAGCGGAATCTACATTGGCGAAGGGGATGACCCGCTGTACCGGCAGTACGCCCGCGAGCTCGCCGATCTGTACAACGACGCACTTGGACAAAATGTCTACTCAAGACAATTGTCTGATGAGTACTCGGAAGGGTTCGGCATGTACGGCGCGCCATCCTTCAAAGGAGTTGAGAATATTTTGTCGGTAGTAAAGGCATCCCTCACAAGATTGCGCCGCTCGCCCGACCTTCTGAATAAAAAACAGTCTCAGGAGGCGCTGCGCCACAGAGAAAATGTGTTCATCATCCACGGCCGCGATGAAGCCAAGTGGAGAGAACTGAAAGACATCGTCAAGTCGGAGTTCCGACTCAACCCAATTGTTCTTATGGAACAGCCAGACGCGGGATGCAAGACAGTCATCGAGAAGTTTGAAAAGTACGCGCAAACCTGTACGTATGCGATCGCAGTGTTCACACCCGACGACGAGGTTAAGGCCGGCCCAGAAATCTACCTTCAAGCTCGCCCAAACGTAATCTATGAGCTCGGCTGGTTCTGCGGGCAACTTGGGCGGGGCGGCGCAATGCTACTGCTCAAGGAAGGTACAGAACTCTTCTCCGACTTTGGTGGCATCATTCAGAAGCGCTTCAGAAGCAACGTCTCCGAGCGCGTGCTTGAGATCCGCCGAGATTTAGAGGCCGCCGGTGTACTGCCGCCCGGCGAGGCCTAACCCTTCTATATAGACTCCCCCACAAGTTCAAGAAACTGACCGATAGTTTGGCTGTTTGGGCAGCGCCTGCCTCTCGTTTTCCGGCATTTAAGATGAGTATCCTGAGCACGCAGCAGCCGTCATTCGCTATGCATTCAGGAGCTAATTACTTAGATTCCACGAGGGCTAGAGGACAAATAGGCTCTAACATTTTGGCAAAAGGCATGACCCACATTGCCGCACCCACCAGAGGCACTCTCATCGCGCTGGACCCGGATATTCACCAGGAACCAGCGCGTGAAAAGCCGCCCTTTTAGAACCGCTTCCAGAACTTGGCGAAGTACGACGCACCATTCAATCCAAACTGCACGCTGTCGTAAATGAAGCCGTTGTCGGTTTCATTCGCGTCTTGGGTGGTTGGTTTGACGTTGAAGATGTTGTTGCCGCCAACGGTCAGCTTGGTGTTTTTGTCAAAGCTATAGGTAAAGGCCAAGTCGGCTGAGGTCTTGGGTTCGTAGAAGGCGTTGGGTACGCCGTTTTCGGTGCCCGAGAAGGTGCCCAAGGTCTGGCTGCCAAAGTGGATGATCTTGAAGTTGGTCTCCCACGCGCCCTGGGTGTAGTCAAAGCCCAGCGTTGCCTTGGTGCGTGGGCCACCTTGTTCGATAAACAGGCGTTCGCGCTCCGACAGCAGCACCGACTCATAGCCCTTCAGTGAAGCCGGTGCATGCACGTTGACCACGTCGGTCTGGCTCAGGTTCAACGCCAGGAAGGTGGACAGCTTGCCGCTGCCCAACTCGGACTTGTTGGACACGGTCAGGTCCAGACCCTTGGTCTTGGTGTCAATCGAGTTGACGAAGAACTGCGCCTGACCCACACCCAGTGCTGCCAATGTGGCGCCCAGTGCAGGGAAGTTGTCCGCATCAAACCGGCCCGACAGTCCAATGCGGTCGTCGATATTGATTTGGTACAGGTCTGCCGTTATCGATGTGGTCTTGCTCGGTGTCAGCGTAAAGCCCAGCGTGAAGTTCCTGGAGTTTTCCTCTTTGAGCTTGGGGATTCCGGCCGCGTTGGCAATGGCACCACCATTGGGGGCCAACACCACGTCTTGCGGCTGGCCGCTGATGAAGTCGGTGAAGGTGGACGAGAAGTAGACCTGTTGCAGAGACGGTGCACGGAAGCCCGAGCTCACCGAACTGCGGAACAGCAGTTGGTCACTGGCCTTGAAGCTGGCCGCCAGCTTGCCGGTGGTGGTGTTGCCAAAGTCGCTGTATTGCTCGGTGCGCACAGCGGTTTGCACTTTGAACTTTTGCGTAACGTCGGTTTCGATGTCGACATACAGCGCCGTGCTGTCGCGGTTGCGGTTGGTGACGTCCGCAGGCTGGAAGCCGGGGAAGCCCTGGCTACCCGCGTTGCCGCCAACGCCCACGCCGTCGGCGTCGATGTACGAGCCTGGCTCGCCAGCGGAAATCTGGTAGTTTTCGCGGCGGTACTCGGCACCGAAGGCCACGTTCGAGCCCATCAGGAAGCCATCAAAAAACTTGCTGAAATCGATGTTGGTGGTGGCTTGTGAGAACAAGAATCCGCCGGCCTGGAAAGCACTGGCACTGCGGCCTGCGCCGCCGTTCATCAGGTCCAGGTTGGCGATGGACGCGTTGATGGTGTTGGCGATGCGGTAGCGCATCTCGTTGGAGCCGTAGGTCTGCGACAGGTCTGCCGTCCAGTCGCCCACTTGCCAGCGGTGACCGATGATGGCGTAACGGTCGTTGATGTCGCCATTGATAAAGGGCACAAAGCCGTTGGGGTACATGGCTTCGGAGTTGCGGCTGGGAATGTCGTCCGAGCCCACACCACCGCGCGCGAATGCAGCAGACGAGGCGTCGCGGTTTTGCGCGCCCAGCGTGAAGTACAGCTTTCCGGTGCTGCTGGTGGGCAGCTCGCCGTTCAGGTAGATCGTGGAGTTTTTGGATTGGGTGTCGCCAATGATGCGGGGGTTGTCTGCCTCGGCCCGGTTGGAGCGGCCACGGTCTGAATATTCAGCGGTGATGCCCAGCACGCCGTTTTCACCAATACCAAAGCCGCAGTAGGCCGATGGCAGGTAGTTCTTGCCGTCGCCCACCGAATACTGGCTGTAGCCCAGCACCGCCTCGCAACCTTTGCTCTTCTTCAGCGTGATGTTCATGACGCCGGCAATGGCGTCGGAACCATATTGGGCGGCGGCGCCGTCGCGCAGGATCTGCACGTTGTCGATGGCCAGCACAGGAATGGCGTTCAGGTCGGTGCCGGTGTTGCCGCGGTTGCGGGCGCCAAACAGATTGACCAGGGCCGTAGTGTGACGGCGCTTGCCGTTGACCAACACCAGCGTCTGGTCTGAACCCAGACCGCGCAAGGAGGCGGAATCAATTAAGTCCGCACCGTCCGCGCCGGTCTGGCGGGTGGAGTTGAATGACGGCGACAGGTATTGCAGCGATTGAGATAAGTCAAACTGACCGCCCTGCTCCGATGTCTTGGTCATCGGAATAAAGTCGATTGGCACCGGGGTGTCGGTGGCCGACGCATTGGCCCGGCGCGAGCCGATGATGGTGACACTGTCCAGGCCAGAGGCCGTTGCGGCGCCAGTGGTTTGCGCAACGGCAAATGAGACGGGGGTCAGCGCAGCGACTGCCGCCGCGCCATAAATTCCAATGGATAGCGCTTTGCGCAAAACAGTCATAGCTCGCCCTTTTGATATTGTGGGAATGGGAAACGAGCTGAAATTCTAGGGGCACATCCCTACTGCGGGGGTGGTTGTTACCGCGATACCACACTCACCCCAGATAACGACCAAAAAAGCGCAGGCTGCGGTCCCAAGCCTGCTGCGCCCACGCCGAGTCGTATTGTGTGGCCGGGATGCGGCCAGGGCCAACAGCGGTCTCATTTGCAAATGCGTGGTGGGCCAGGTAGCGATGGAATTCAAAGCCCACACCAGCCTCGCGCAGCTTGGCCTCCAAAGCGTCCACCATATCAATTTTGAAAAATTCGTCTTGCGTGCCCCAGTGCCCCATCAGCGGCGCGCGCAGCTTGCTGGCGTCGATGTATTCCAAAGGCGGGCAGCCGTACCAGACCACACCGGCGTCGGCCTCGGGCGTTTGGGTCATGGCCAGCAGGGTGAGTGCGCCGCCCATGCAAAAGCCGGTCACGCCGACCTTGGGTGCGCGGGTCTTGAGGTATTGCACCGCACCACGGATGTCTTGCGACGCCGCATCGCCAAAGTTGAGCGCGGTCATTAAATGGCTGGCCTCTTCGGCCTCGACCGTGGATTGCCCACGGTACAAGTCTGGCACCAGGGCCTGGTAGCCCGCAGCGGCCAGCCGGTCGGCCACGCCGCGAATCTGGTTATTCAAACCCCACCATTCCTGAATAACCACGATGGCCGGTGCGCCACTGCCTTGCGCTGGCTCTGCCAGATACCCTTGAACCGCTTGCCCATCCGGGCGTTGAAAGCTCACCATGGTTCCCATTGCGTGTCTCCTCATGTGGTGGTGGTTGGTGTCTTCATATTACGCGCGTCGGGTGGCACAATGGTTTCATGCAGTACCAAAACCTTTTGGTGACCATGGACGGCCCCATCACCACCGTCACACTCAACCGGCCCGACAAACGCAATGCCCTGGCGCTGAACGTGATGCGCGAGTTGACTGTTGCCCTGCGCACCATTGCCCAGACCGAGGCACGTGGTGTGATTCTGGCTGCCAATGGGCCGGTCTTTAGCGCAGGGCACAACTTTGCCGATATGGCCGGTGCCACGCTCGCGCAATCGCGCGAATTGTTTTTGGTCTGCACCGAGATGATGAACACCATCCAGCGCCTGCCACAACCCGTAGTGGCCCGCGTGCACGCACTGGCCACGGCTGGTGGCTGCCAGCTGGTGGCCAGTTGCGACCTGGCGGTGGCGGCCGACACGGCTTCTTTTGCCATTCCCGGTGGCAAGGCTGGTCTGTTTTGCCACACCCCCCTAGTGGCGGTGGCGCGCAATGTGGGGCGCAAGCGCGCCATGGAAATGGCTCTCACCGGAGACCCCATTGATGCCGCCACCGCAGCCGATTGGGGCCTGATCAACAAGGCGGTGCCGCCCGACCAATTGGAAGCCGCCACGCTGGACCTGATCCAACGCGCCACCCGTGGCAGCGCATTATCGAAGGCATTGGGCAAGCAGGGCTTCTACCACCAGGTTGATCTGCCGCAGCCCTTGGCTTATGACTATGCGGTGGAACGCATGGCCACGGCAGCACTATTGCCCGATGCGCAGGAAGGCATCAGCGCCTTTCTGGAAAAGCGTGCGGCCCACTATGTCCAACGGCCGGGGGACGATTTGGCGGCATAAATTCCCGCAGACTCTGTCACATGGACACCGCCCACATCTGCATTGCCCGCCACGGCGAGACGGACTGGAACAAGAGCGGCATCCTGCAAGGCTGGTCTGACATCCCTATCAACGACCATGGGCGCCACCAGGCGCGCACCATGGGGCAGGCCTATGCCCACAGCGGGTTTTCTGCCGTGTGGTCCAGCCCATTGGCGCGGGCCCACGAGACGGCAGAGATCATTGCATCCCTGCTGGGGCTACCCGCACCGCAGTGCCATGAAGGGCTGAAGGAGCGGCACTTCGGTGCCATTCAGGGGATTCCAAAAACCGAGTTGGCAGAAGTCAACCCGGTGCTGCTGGAACAAATTCTGCGTCGCAACCCACAAGCCACTTTTATTGGCGGTGAATCCATGGACGAATTTGCCGACCGCTTGCTCAACGCGTTTGCCGACATCGGCCACCACCACGCCGGGCAGCAGGTGCTTGTCATCACCCACGGCTGGGCGCTGGATGTGGTGCTGCGCCATATAGCCGGCCTGCCCCGCACCGCCGTTTTGCACGAAAAGCCCAAGAACGGCGAAAGCGTCTGGGCAGCGGTTAAACAACGCGCCATGACGGCACGGCACCCTGCGTTGGGTGTATAACCAAGCCCCAATCAACAAGGAACAATAGTCATGGGCGCACAGTGGAAAGCAAAGGGCAAGGAACTCGCAGCAAACGCCAGAGGCAAGCTGTTTGGACGTTTGTCCAAAGACATCATGGTGGCCGCACGCGGCGGCGCCGACCCCGCTGGCAACTCGCGCCTGCGCCTGGTGGTGGAACAGGCCCGCAAGGTCTCCATGCCCAAAGACACCGTGGACCGCGCCATTAAAAAAGGCGCCGGCATTGGCAGTGATGCCGTGCATTTTGAACACGTGATTTACGAAGGCTTTGCACCCCACCGCGTGCCGGTCATGGTGGAATGCCTGACCGACAACGTCAACCGCACTGCACCCGAAATGCGCGTGCTGTTTCGCAAAGGCCAATTGGGTACATCCGGCTCGGTGGCCTGGGACTTTGACCACGTGGGCATGATCGAAGCCGAACCCGCCGCAAAGGGTGCCGACCCTGAACTGGCGGCTATCGAAGCCGGTGCCCAGGACTTTGAACCCGGCGAGGAAGAAGGCAACACCCTGTTCCTGACCGACGCCACCGATCTGGATCTGGTCAGCCGCGCCCTGCCCGCCCAGGGTTTTACCGTGCTGTCGGCCAAGCTGGGCTACAAGGCCAAGAACCCGGTCAACCCCGCCAACCTGAGCCCCGCCGAGCTGGAAGAAGTGGAAGCCTTTTTGTCGGCCATCGACGGCAACGACGATGTACAAAACGTATTTGCAGGGCTCGCAGGATAAAGCAACACCTGTTGCCACCATGCAGACACTGGGCTACGCCGTTTTCCCCACCAGCATTGGGCACTGCGGCATAGCCTGGAGTGCGGCTGGACTCACGGGTGTGCAGTTACCCGAGCAAGACCAGGCTGCCACCCGCGCGCGCATGGCGATGCGCTTTCCGCTTTGTGCGGAATCCGATCCGCCCCCAACCGTACGCCAGGCCATCAATGCGGTAGTGGCCTTGCTGCAAGGCACCCCGCGCGAGCCAATGGACCTGTCCGACATCGTGCTCGATCTGGATGGCATACCGCCGTTTCATTTGCGTGTCTATGCACTGACCCGGCGCATGGCACCGGGCCAAACCACTACCTATGGCGAAATGGCCCGTGAACTGGGCGAACCCGGCGCTGCCCGCGCCGTAGGCCAGGCCTTGGGCGCCAACCCCTTTGCACCAGTAATACCTTGCCACCGCATCCTGGCGGCTGATGGCCGCTCGGGCGGCTTCTCGGCCCACGGTGGGGCATCCACCAAGTTGCGCCTGCTGGAAATCGAACGCGCCCAGTTTGGTGGGCGCGGCCTATTTGATTAACCCGTTTTTTCAAGGAACCCCACCATGCTGATCGCCGCCAAAGTTCTCGCCGGACTCGTACTCCTCATCCACGTCTACATCTTCCTGTTGGAAACCGTGCTGTTCGACAGCCGGGGGCGGAAAGTCTTTGGCCTCTCCAAAGAACAAGCGGCCATCATGAAACCCGCCATGTCCAACCAAGGCTGTTACAACGGATTTCTGGCGGCGGCATTGGCCTGTGGTTTTTTGCTGCCCGATGCCGCCACCGGGCGCGCGTTCACGATCTATGGACTGGTCTGCGTCGCAGTGGCTGGCATTTGGGGTGCGCTAACCGTGCAAATGCGCATTCTGTTCGTGCAAACGGTTCCGGCGGTGTTGGCACTGGCCGCGCTACTGCTGGCCTGAGCGGCTGGCTGATTATCAAAATAATTCAAACCGGCCACGGCGGATTTCACGCCATCACAGGCAGCACGCGGCTAACATCCTTCCAACAACAGGAGACACCGCCATGACCGTCATCACCAACATCGAAGACCTGCGCGTGCTGGCGCAAAAGCGCGTGCCGCGCATGTTCTACGACTACGCCGATTCCGGCTCGTGGACCGAGGGCACCTACCGCGCCAACGAATCTGACTTCCAGAAAATCAAGCTGCGCCAACGCGTGGCCATCAACATGGACAACCGCAGCACGGAGAGCACCATGATCGGGCAAAAGGTTGCCATGCCGGTGGCGCTGGCTCCGGTGGGCCTGACCGGCATGCAGCATGCCGATGGTGAAATCAAGGCGGCGAACGCGGCCAAGAAATTTGGCGTGCCGTTTACGCTGTCCACCATGAGCATTTGCTCCATTGAAGACGTGGCCAAGGGCACTGGCAACCACCCGTTCTGGTTTCAGGTCTATGTGATTCGCGACCGGGGTTTTATCGAACGCCTGATTGAGCGCGCGCGCGCCGCCAACTGTTCGGCCCTGGTGCTGACACTGGACCTGCAAATCATTGGCCAGCGCCACAAGGATTTGAAAAACGGCCTTTCCGCCCCACCCAAGCCCACGCTGGCCAACCTGATCAACCTGGCCACCAAAGTGCGTTGGGGTTTGGGCATGCTGGGCACACCCCGGCGCGGCTTTGGCAACATCATCGGCCATGTGGATGGCATTACCGACCCCAGCAACCTGTCCGCCTGGACCACCCAGCAGTTTGACCCGACGCTGAACTGGGCGGATGTGGAATGGATCAAGAAGCGTTGGGGCGGCAAGCTCATCCTGAAGGGCATTCAGGACGTGGAAGACGCCCGCCTCGCCGTGGACAGTGGCGCCGATGCCATCATTGTCTCCAACCACGGTGGCCGTCAGCTGGATGGTGCCGAGTCGTCCATCCGCGCACTGCCAGCCGTTGTGGATGCGGTGGGCAAGGACATTGAGGTGCACATGGACGGTGGCATCCGTAGCGGCCAGGACGTGCTCAAGGCCGTGGCCCTGGGTGCCAAGGGCGTCTATATCGGTCGCTCGTTCATATACGGCCTGGGCGCCATGGGCGAAGCCGGTGTGACCAAGGCGCTGGAAATCATCCACAAGGAAATGGATGTGACCATGGCCCTGTGCGGCAAAACCCGCATCCCGCAAATCGACAAGAGCATTTTGCTGCCGGGGAGCTACCCGACCTGAGCAAAACTACCGATTTGGGTTCACCCGTTTGGGTGGTGTACATGGCACACAAGTGCGCTTAGACTCACGGCAAAGGCAATACTGGCGTCATTTGTGCCTATTTTCCATGACCTGTTTATCCCGCAGTCACCAGAATAATATGCAAGGTTTGCTGGATCCATTACGTAGAGTTGGTACCCTATGACATTCCATGGTCCAAGCCAGTATGCGTATCAGCTACTATCTCGCACTGTGGATACATTGGCGACGGCACCTGATGACGTACGCTCCCGCATTTTGCAAGCATATTCAACGTTCCACCCGTTGACACCTGAACACTTTCCAGATTCTTTGCGCAAAGACTATGAGTGGATCGTGATACAACTCACAAAACGCGAGCCGCAAATCGACTACCAGGGGCGTGTCCAAAAAGGTTCGGTAGAAGTTACTCTTCAACACATGCGCAACTCGACCGGCGTCAAGATTGCAGAAAAGCTACTTCAGCTTTACTACGCCATTGATAGGTATGTAAACCCAAGAGGACAGCCCACGACTTTAACGAATAAGGTTACAAAAAACTCCCTATTTGATTTCGACGCCAGTGGTACAAAAAAATCGACCTCATAGAACGGGCAACAACGCGCGATTGCAGATGTCGGAAGGAGTCAAATACCCCCAGAAATGGTCAGTTTGAGTGGCGCCGACATTTTTTACAGCCTCGTTGAATGTTCGAAAACGACATGAAATACAAAAATGAAAAATGTGAACGACCTCAAAGCGGGGGAGCGGCGTTCCGACTATTCGGGTGCCTTTGCGTTCTGATGCCATTACTTGCAGCTGCAGCCTATGTTGATTTTTTGCTTACGGACGGTTGTCCAGATGTCCAGATTCTGGGAGCACTACCGGAATGGCAACAACGTCTTTATAACCAAACGTTCTGGCCATTTGTTACTACCGTCGTGCTTCTCGTTGGATGGATTTTTCTAAGGCCTAAGAAGTCCAGCCACATAGATTTCGTGCGTAAATGATGGCCAACACATTTAGCCCTTCGGACCACACGGACACGCGCCAACATTAGCAGTCTGAGTCCCGCACCACAAAGCAACATCAACATCTAACCGCGAGAAGAAGTTGCATGGCCGAACAGCAAACCGAATTCGACGCAGCGAGGTACAAGAACGCGCAGCGCGAGCAATGGAACAAGGACGGCGCGGCATGGCGCCGATGGAGTCCCACCCTGGATCGTTGGTATGGCGACATGACCCGCCAGATGCTTGATCTGGCGCGGATCCAGCCAGGTCAGCGCATCCTGGACATTGCAGCCGGCGCCGGTGAACCAGCTGTCAGTGCCGCCGAACGCGTTGGCCCTGGCGGCTACGTGTTGGCGACCGATATTTCCGAAGGGATCGTCGAGCTTGCGCTTCAGGTCGCGCGTGAACGTGGGCTCCAACAGATTGAGACCCGCGCCATGGACGGCGAGAAACTGGATCTACCCGACGCTTCTTTTGATGCGGTGCTGTGTCGGCTGGGGCTGATGTATATGCCACACCCCGTAACCGCCTTGCGCGAATGGCGCCGTGCGCTGAAAGCTGGCGGTCGAGTCTGCGTCATTGTCTTCTCCACGCCCGAGCGCAACAGTTGGGGTGCTTTGCCCGCGTCCATCATCCGCCGGCGCGCGCAACTCCCGACCCCCGTCCCGGGTCAACCCGGACCGTTCAGCCTTGGCAGCCCCGGTGTGCTCGAAGGCGTTTTTCGCCAAGCTGGATTTGCCAACCCCGAGGTTAGCGCTGTGCCGGTGCCCCACAGAACGGGCAGTGCTGCCGAATACGTGCAAGTTGCCCGGGAAGCATTCGGTGCCTTCAATGCCATGATGGCGCACCTGCCGCCTCTGGAACGCGAGTCCGTGTGGAACGAGGTGGAAGATTCCATGCGTAGTTTCGAATCGCCCGCTGGGTTCGAGGTGCCGGGTGAGTGCCTTGTCGGCTCGGCAACGAAGTGATCGTACGCATACCACCAACATGCCTATCAAAAAGGAATGCACATGAACCGTAACTCCATCAAGCAATGGAAATTTCCCATTGCCGGTAGCCTGCTGATCTTGGGTCTGGTGGGTTGCTCCACCCTCAAAGACTCTGCCAATACCACTGTGTTGCTGCCGCAGCAGATTGAAAGCATCGTTGCCAGCCCCGACCGCAGCGCGGCTGACAGAACCAATGACCTGCGCCGCAAGCCGCAAGCGATGCTGGCTTTCATCGGCATACGCCCGGGGATGAAGGCACTCGATATCAGCGCTGCCGGTGGCTATACCAGCGAGTTGCTGGCACGCGCTGTCGGGCCGGCTGGCGCCGTTTATGGACAAAGCGCGCCACGCGTGGCCAACCGCGTCACCGTGGCGCCAACGGCACCGGAAGGCAATAGTCATCCCTCTACCCCTGCGGCCATCGCACCTGCGCCAGCGTCGCCCCGACGCTCGTCTCCCGATGCATTGGCCGAAAGAGAGAAAAGCCTGCAAGCCAATGCAAGCCGCGCTGCGCACATCATTGCTGTCGTGCAGAGATTTGACGACCCGGCGCCTGCGGACATGAAGACGGCAAGCTTTGATTTGGCCACGCTCATGTTCAATTACCACGACCTGGGCTACCAGGAAGTTGACCGCGACAAGATGAACCGTGCCGTCTATGCGGCTCTCAAACCCGGCGGGATGTATGTGATTGCAGACCACGCTGGCAGAGCAGGCACCGGCATTTCGGAGTCGGGGACGTTACACCGGATAGAAGAGGCCTTTTTGGTGAAAGAGGTTGAGTCGACCGGGTTCAAATTGATATCGCGTGGCGACTTTCTGCGCAACCCCAATGACCCGCGCGACAAGAACACCCCCAACCCGCCGCAGCCCAAGGACGAGTTTGTTCTGAAATTCGTTCGTCCGTGACGTCGCGGCTGGATATTGAACATCCGACGCAGACCACCAAGATGCACGCCTTTTGCGTTAGGATGGATTTCTTTTTCCGGTAAAACGAGGAGACCATCTTGGTGGCTAACCGTTTCCTGAATAGTGCGATGTACCCGCCGTACAATACCTCCACCAACCTGTTGGGGGGGGGTGTGCGCGCTGATCAACCAGATCCATTCCAATGATTGAACGAAAAGGTGTTTCCGGCTGGTGGCGCGTCGCCACCCTCGGCTGCCTGGTGCTGCTGGCCGTAGCGTTGGCAACGGGCATGAGCATGTTCGAGCAATTCAAAGCGCAAATCCAGCACGTGCAGGGGCAGTTAAAGGACACAGCGCAGGTCAAATACATTGCCGTGCTTAACGATGATAAACAGGCTCCCGCCATGCTGGTGACCTTGGCGCTACAAGACACAGCCTTGCAGATTCAGCGCCTCAACGCCGTGACCGAAGGACGTGAAGACAGCATGCAGCTCTGGGCCCTGTCCGAAGGCGACCCGGTACGCTCGCTGGGCGTGCTGGAGAGCAAGGGCAAGACCCTGCGTTTGCCTGCCTCCGAGCGGGATATGGCCAGCGCCACTACCCTGGCCATTAGCGTCGAGGACAAGGGCGGCGCCCAGCCCGGCAAAGGCCCCCGCCTGCCCTACCTGTTCAAGGGATCGGTGATCCAGAAGGCCTTGTGAGACGCATTGCGCACCTGGACATGGACGCGTTTTACGCGTCGGTGGAACTGCTGCGCTACCCCCAATTGAAGGATCTGCCGGTGGTCATCGGCGGTGGGCGGCGCGCCATCCACGACGCTCTGGAGGCACTGCACGCGGCAGATCGGGCCAACACCGACCCAACCGAGCCTGACCCCCTTTGGGACGAGGCCGCCCAGCGTGCCGCGCTCAAACGCCTTCCACTGAATGCCTTTGCCCGCTTGTCGAGCTACACCGGGCGCGGCGTCATTACCACTGCCACCTATGCGGCGCGCCAGTTTGGCGTGGGTTCTGCCATGGGCTTGATGAAGGCCGCCAAGCTGTGCCCGCAGGCCATTTTGTTGCCGGTGGACTTTGAGGAATACCGCAAGTACTCGCGCCAGTTCAAGGCCATCGTTACCGAGATCGCACCGCTGATGGAAGACCGGGGTGTGGACGAGGTCTACATCGATTTCACCGAAGTACCCGGTGGCCAGCGCGAAGGCGGGCGGGTGCTGGCGCGGCTCATCCAGAAAAGTATTTTTGAAGCCACGGGCCTGACCTGCTCAGTGGGCGTGGCTCCCAACAAGCTGCTGGCCAAAATGGCCAGCGAGTTCAACAAACCCAAGGGCATTGCCATCGTCCATGAAAGCGATCTGGAGACCCTGATCTGGCCCCTGGCCTGCCGCAAGATCAACGGCATTGGCCCCAAGGCGGACGAGAAGCTCAAGAGCTTTGGCATTGAAACCATTGGCGAACTGGCCCAGCGCGATCTGGCCTGGCTGATGCAGACCTTTGGCCAGCGCACTGGCGCCTGGCTGCATGACGCCGCCCATGGCCGCGACAACCGGCCCGTGGTGCTGGACAGTGAGCCGGTCAGCATGAGCCGCGAGACCACCTTTGAGCGCGACCTGCACGCCGTGCGCGACAAGGCCGAGCTGGGCACTGTCTTCACCCGCCTGTGCGAACAGGTGGCGGCCGACCTGCAGCGCAAGGGCTACACCGGCAAGACCATTGGCATCAAGCTGCGCTATGACGACTTCAAAAGCGTGACGCGCGACCTGACGCTGGACCACACCACGGCCGACGCGAAGGCCATCCGCCATGCCGCCGGGCTGTGCCTCAAGCGCGTGGACCTGACGCGCCGCCTGCGCCTGCTGGGCGTGCGGGTGGGTGCGCTGCGCAAGGACTCTGACGCACATTCCCTAGAAGGGAATAGTGCTCTAGCCCTCGTAAAATCTACACAAGGCGCTATTAATTTGGAAGCAAATACCGATCAATTGTTTTAGCCAACCTCGGCACGGGTTGCAACAATAAATCGTTTGCGCTAGCGCGAACCAGTCCATGGCTTATGATTTGAACCAAGATTCGCATATTGGTGCGTCAAACAAGCAACCGGATTAAAACTGCCGTGGACGTTTGGATACTGAATGAAGATTTTCACGCGCTTGAGGCCTTGCTTCCGGCCGCAACAGGCGCGGACCGGCTTGCATTGCTGCTCGACATTGCCTGGCATGCGCGCCAACGCGATACCCTGCTCGCCCAGACCTTGGCTGATGAGGCGCGCTCGCTGTGCGAGTCTGTGGCCCAGAACGTCGCGCAGCACCAAGCCACACTGGCGCGACTGGAACTCATAGAAGGTGAAGCACGCTGGCTGTTCGCCGACATCGATCAGGCCCAGGCGCTAGCCGATACGGCACTGGAGCGCTTCACCCAATTGCAGGATGCCATCGGCTGCTCAGACGCGCATGCTCTGCTAGCCGCCGTCATGATTGAGCGCGGCGAATCGGTGCAGCGCGACCTGCATCTGGAACAAGCGGCGCAGTTTGCGCGCCAGGGCGCCGACGGCCTGCGTGCGGACATCTGTGAGGCCAGCATTGCCCGTTGGGCTATTTTTCAAGACTCAAAAATGGCGCAGGAGCGTTGGGGTGCCCGGATGGCGGCAGCCGCAGTCGATGCGCACCCAGCGCTGGCGGCTTTGGTACATGGTTTTATCGGCACAGCAGCCTTCCAAAAAGCGGACATGATTCCTGCCGTCGAGCATTGCCTGAAATCCTACAACGCCGCGGAGATTACCGGGCAAGTGCAACGCCAGATCATTACCGCTGCCAATATGGGTGTGACCTTTGGCAACCTGAATGACCCCCAGACAGCGCTGGAATGGATGCAACGCGGTCTGGAGGTGGCGCGCCGCATGGCTTGGCCTTCGACCCTGGGACTCGCACTGGTGCAAACCGCAACGATCCAGCGTTTATTGGATCGTTTCGATGCAGCCCAGCAATTACTGGAGGAAGCCCGAGAGGTGCTGGCACCCTTGCGCGCTGGACGCACCTACGCACTGGCGCTGCAATATTTGGGCGATGTGGCCTTGAGCCGCAAGGACTATGCAGCAGCGCTGGATGCCTATGTGCAACTGGAAAAACGGGCCAAAGTTCTGAAACAGGCTGACCTGGAAAACGTCGCGCAACGCGGCCAAGCGGAGGCCCTGGCTCACCTGGGTCGTCCGAATGAAGCCTTGGCCCTGGGCGAGCGTGCCCTGGCAGATGCGCGCGCAATAAATATGCCTATCAACCAGTTTGACACGTTGATGGCCATGGCCGCCATTTACACCGCCCATGACGCTTTGCCGTCGCCGGCGGGCATGGTACTGGCCAACGGGGCCCTGCATTATTTGCAGCTGGCCCTGGAGGTCGGCAAGGCCATGGAGGGTTTTACGATTCCGGCCAATTTGTTTGACGCCTTGGCACGTGAGTATGCAAACACAGGTGATGGCGCACGGGCCTATGAAATAGCGATGCAGTCCATCGCCGCGCGCGACAAGGTCAACAGCACAGATGCTGTCAATCGATCCATTGCGATGCAGATCAGCCACCAGACCGAGCGCGCACGTGCCGAGGGTGAGCATCACCGCCAACTGGCAGCTGCCGAGGCGAGCCGCGCGGCTACCCTGCAGCAAACGGGGGAAACCCTGGAACACCTGAGTGCAGTCGGCCAGGAGATCACCGCACAACTCAATGCCAGGGCCATATTTTTCGTGCTGGGCCGGCATGTACATCGCCTGCTGGATGCCTCCTCGTTCATGATTTACCTGATGAACGAGGACCGGCATAGCATGGAGCGCGCCTTTGGTGTAGAAGATGGTAAGACACTACCCTTCGATCACATTGCACTGAGCGATACGCATGCCAATTCGGCGCGTTGCGCGCGGGAGTGCCGAGAGATTCTGATCCGGTACGCTCCCGACAGCGTCCAGCCCAGCCATATCCCCGGCACGGTGCGCACGTTGAGCCAGTTGTTTGTGCCGCTGAAAGTTGGGTCACGCGTGCTGGGTGTGATGACGATTCAGTCACAACTCGCCAACGCCTATACCGAGCGCGAACGCCTGATTTTTCGCAATCTGTGCGCCTATGGCGCCATTGCATTGGACAATGCCGCAGCCTATCTGCAACTGGAAGCCACGCTCAAAACCCTCCACGCCACACAGGCTGAGTTGATTGAAAAAAACCTCGCACTGGAGCACGCTTACCAGGAGCAAGAGCAAGCCAGCCTGACCGATCCATTAACTGGATTGCGCAACCGCCGGTTTCTGCTGCAAAACATTGAAACAGAAATCGCCCTGACACTGCGCCACCATGACAAACGTCAGCAACAGACCAGTCTGCAACCCAAGTCCATTTTCGACTTGCTGTTCTTCATGATTGACCTGGACCATTTCAAGTTCGTCAATGACACCTACGGCCATGCTGCGGGCGACCTGGTACTGATACAGATGAAAGAGCGACTGCAAGGTGTGGCCCGCGAGAGCGACTACATCATCCGCTGGGGCGGTGAGGAGTTTCTGTTGGTTGCAAACGCCACCAACCGCCACGACGGCCATGTCATCGCCGAGCGAATTCGCAGGGCCGTGGCGGATGTGCCCTTTGAGTTGGGCGGTGGTCATCAGTTGCAGCGCACCTGTTCGGTGGGCTTTGCCAGCTTCCCGTTTCTGGAGACGCAACCGCGCCAGCAGAGCTGGCTGGAAGTGGTCGAAATTGCTGACCAGGCGCTTTACATGGCCAAGCACGCTGGCCGCAATGCATGGGTCGGCCTGTTTGCCACCGACAGTAGCCCGTCCGCCAGCATATTCCCCGATCTGATTGCCGACGCCCCTGCCGTGCTGGCACGCGGCGATGCGCACATGGTTTGCAACACGCCCCAGTTACCATAGGCGACGCCAGAGGGCAAAAAACTGCTATACAGTTTGCTCCATGACTACTTCCAACCTATCCCCTACCTGTTTCACGCTTTCAACCAGCAACCACGTCGCCCATTTGGTGCTGAACAAACCCGAGGCGATGAACACCATGCACCCCACGTTCTGGCGCGAACTGGACGCGGTGCTCACGCAGTTGCACAAAAGCGGCGACGCGCGCGTGTTGGTCATCAGCAGCACCGGCAAGCATTTCAGCGCCGGTATGGCGCTGGATATCTTTGCCGGCGCCATCAAGATGGACGACCAAAGCCCCGAAGGCCGCGCCGCCATTTTTGACGTGCTGACCGACATGCAAGCCACGTTCACCAAGCTCGAGACCCTGCGTATGCCGGTGATCGCGGCCATTCAGGGCGGCTGCATCGGCGCCGGGGTGGACATGGTCAGCGCCTGCTGCATCCGCTATGCCACGCCGCAAACGTTTTTCTGCATCCAGGAAATCAACATCGGCATGGTGGCCGACGTGGGCACCCTGCAGCGCCTGCCCAAGCTGATTCCGCTGGCGGTGGTGAAAGAGCTGGCCTACACCGGTCGGCGCCTGCCTGCAGACCGGGCGTTGCAATACGGTCTGGTGAACGCGATTTTTGACACGCCCGAGGCCATGGTCGAAGCTGCTCTGCAATGCGCCGCCGAGATTGCCGCCAAGCCGCCCGTGGCTATCTGGGGCACCAAACAAGCCATCCATTACGCCCGCGACCACAGCGTGGACGACGCCCTCAAACAGATGGGCTGGTTACAAGCAGGCATCTGGAGCAACCGCCATGTCATGGAAGCCGTGGTGGCCATGAAGGGCAAGCGCGCCGGCGAGTTTCCGGCGCTCCAGCCCCTACGCGCATTCAGCGAACTGGGCTGACCTGTTCATTCCACTGCTTCAGCGCCTCGGGGTCGCCGTTGCGGGACAGGATGTACAGGTTCAGCAAAGCAATCTCGCGGCACTGGTACTGCGCAAGCGGCAGGCACGGCACCTCGATCAGACGGATGCCCGTGTTCTCATCCAGGCAACGGCTGTAGTAGTCGCAAAACTCGCCAATTGTCTCGCAGCGCTTGCCATCTCCACCGTAGGCCCGCACCAGTTGCAACACATCGAACTGGTTGGTTGAGCAATGGTAGATCGGGCCGTCCCCGCTCTTGCCCATGTGGTAAATGTCATTGCGCATGTAAATAATGGTGACCGGCAGGCCTTCCTTCTGGAAGTGAATCAGCTCGTTGAGCTGGAAGTGAAAACCCCCATCGCCAGTAATCACCACCGCGCGGTCCGAAAACTGCTTGCGCCGAATCGTTTCCGACACCACCCTGGCATAGGGCAGCGAGGTTCCCATCGCCGCATACCAGGGGTTGGCCAACCAGTTGATGCCTAACTCGGTGGCACGGGGACGCAGGCCAAAGCTTGCGAAAAACGAGTTACCGACTTCCGGCATAAACACCGTGCCAAACGCCTGCTGCGCCTGCACCTGGGCAATGGCATCCACCAGCACATGGAAATCGAACTTGGCGCTGGCGTCCAGCTCGGGTAGCTGGCGCTGGGGCAGCACGCACTCAAAAATGGGCAGGTCGGCCTCCAATAGCCCTTGCAGAATGCGAATGAGTTCAGCCTCGCGCGCCACCGTGGACTTCACCACCGTGCGGTTGGAAAAGTCGGCAATGAAATGGGTACCCGTGTGAAAGGCGCTGGCCGTGTCCTGCGGGATGATGCTGGAGCCCAAGTCCAGCACATAGTCCGCGCGGGATTCGATATAGCCACGCGTGGCCGCATCGCTGAAGGCGCCGTTGTAGGTGCCCAGGCACAAGGGATCGGTTTCGTCCACACCGCCTTTGGCAAACCAATCGCCCACATAGGGAATCTGGAAGCGGTGGCAAAACGCGTGCATCAGGCGCGTCAACTCGGGGTTACGGCGCACCTGCACGCCAAAATAGACCAATGGTGAGCGTGCTCGCTTCAACTTTTGGACGATGGTGCCCAGCACCGCCTCCAGTCCGGCAAACACCAGCTCCGGGCCTTCCAGTTGATCCAGCGCGGGCAGTGACAGAGGCTGCGTCAACGCAGACACCAGATTGCGCGGCACTTCAATAAAAACCGGCTCACGGTGCAGCCAGGCATGCTTGACCAACTCATAGAAACGGAAGGCCGAAATATTGGGCTGCCCGCGGGAACGGTCGCCCTGAAGGCGCTCCGCACGGATGCCAATGGCGGCAAAGGCGTCCAACGCGGCGTCGTACTCGGCGCGCCAGCTGTTGCTGGGCTGAACCATGTGGTGAATGCCCGACTGGTGCACTTCGTCTTCACCCGGCGCACCGGAGATGAATACGACCGGCAGCCCTTCCGTCTTGGCCAGGGCAGCAGCACTCACACAGGGCAATGAGCCGACCGTATACGTGGTCAGGCAAAAACCAATGCCTTCCATTTCGGCCTTGGCGCAGGCACAAAATCCCGCATTCAATTCGTTGCTCGACGGTGAGACTGTCAGGCCATCCTGGTCCAGCGCAGCGATCAGGTTGGCCGCGAAGTCACCGCCAACGCCGTACACCGTGTCAACACCAAAGTGTTTGATGATCTGGCGCATGGTCTGGCCCAGGCTCACCAACGAACGCTGGTAGTCGGCGCCAAAGTTTTGTTCGTAGGGAGTAATCATGGTGAGGGTTTTTCGGGTTGGTGTTTGAATCTGAAAATTATTGGCCAAAACAGCTGCATGAGGCAGCCGTTTTCCAGCTCCATCAACCCAATTGATGCATATTTAATGCACGAAATGCCCACATTGCACACAAAATACGGCCAAGACGCCAAAACAGCCCATGCCAGGCAAGGCCAGCCCGGTCTGTCGGGTGCGATACTTGGCGCGATGCCCACCACCCCCAGCAACAACTACATTGGCCGCCGCATGCAGAGCATTGGCCTGTCAGAGGCTGTGGCGGCCCGCACGGCAGTGCATGTCAAGGTCCAGTCGCTGAAACAGGGCGCCATCGTTTGGGCCAAGGGAAGTGAGATCAAGTCCTGGAACTTCATCATGGACGGGCTCGTGGCTGCGTCTATTCCCACCACCAACTCCGAGTCAACGCCCATCAGCATCTATGGCAAGGGCTCGTGGTTCGGCGAACAACCCATCATCAACCGCAAGCCCAGCTATGCCCAGTACGTCTGCCTGGTGCCAACGGAAATGCTCACCATTCCCGCCGAGGTGTTTGATGCCCTTTTTATTGACGAGCCCGGCTTTGCACGCTTTGTGGCCAAGCTGATGGCCTGGCGGGTGCAAAAAACCTCAGAAACACTGATGCTGATGAAGTTGGGCAACCCCTGCTTGCGGGTGGTGATGGGCCTGTGCCAGTTTGCCGAGGCCTTGGCCTACCGCTCAGACCGGCCGCCCACCATCGGCTTTGGAGAAGGGGTGGAAATTCCGATTGCACAAACCATGTTGGCGTCATTGTGCGGCGTGTCACGCACTCTGTTTTCTGAGCACGTGCAGCAACTTGCTGCAGCAGAATGGCTGAAAATATCCTATGGCAAACTCGAAATTCTGGAGATCGCCACCTGGAACGTATTCGCCCACCGCCAGCGCGAACGCAGTGTCAACAACCTCAATCCAGGTATTTCTGAACTGTTGGCCGAGCTGCAGAGCTGCAAAATCCAGTGACCAAGCCTCTGCGGGCAGATCGGCCGCTATTTTTCAGCCGCTATGACTCAACGAGACTTGCAGTGGTTGTTCGAGCACAGTGCGTGCCCGGAAGTTGACCGCATCAACCGGAACGACATCTGGGCTACCCAGAAAGTAGCCCTGCGCATAGCCCACACCCAGCGCAGCCAACGCGCGCAAGTCCGAGGCTGACTCCACGCCCTTGGCAACCAGCATGGTCTTGCGCTGGGCAGCCAGCGCTACCAGTGCGCCCAATACCTTGGTTTTTTCCGCACTCAGCGCAATGTCTTGTGTCAGGCGCGCATCGAGTTTGATGAGATCGGGCTGCAGTTCGGTCCAGGCAGCCAGATTGCTGCGCGATCCTTTAAGGCCATCCAGCGCAACAAGCGCCCCGACCGCTTGCAGGAACTGCGTTGCCTGGGCTAACAACTGGGGTTGTTCGAAGCGGCTGTAGCCAGACACCTCAAACACGGCGCGATTCGGCTGGACGCGGTAGCTGCGCAGGGTTTGCACCAGCGCTTCTGCCATATTGGCACCATCGACGCCACCCAGACAGGCTGCGCTGACGTTGATGAACAACTTGCCGCGTCCTTGGGCGCGCGCCCAACGCTGCATGGCGTTCTCTGCACAGGCCAGTTCGTACGCACGCTGGCACTTTTCGCGCTGGGCGGCCGCCGACAACGCCGAAGCACTCTCCAGCGTATTGCCCTTGGGGCCCCGAACCAGGGCCTCATGCCCCAGTAGGGTTGCGTCTTTGACCGAGACAATCGGCTGAAAGACCACTGCGAGCGACTTTTCGACGATGAACTGGTGCACCAGGGTTCCGGTGTCGGGCGCATCCTGCTTGAATTTGCCAGGAAAAATCTTTTGTAACAGGTTCATGTCTCAAGTCCTCGTGCAAACTGATTGCTGGTGGATTGGACGCCAGACTTCGCGGCAGTGCAAACCCAACTGTTCACTACTGAACAAAGCCCACCCGGCAAGCCTACTGCCGCGCAGTACGGATGTTGCGCGGTAGTGCCTGCGGGTGGCTGGTGCGAAACGGATTGATGTCCAGCCCGCCACGGCGCGTGTAACGCGCATACACGGCCAGTTTGAGCGGTTTGCAGCGCGTCCAGATGTCCATGAAGATGCGCTCCACACACTGCTCGTGGAACTCGTTGTGGTTGCGAAAGCTCACCAGGTATTGCAGCAGGCCACCCTGCTCGATTTGGTCGCCGGTGTAGCGGATCTGCACGCTGCCCCAATCAGGCTGGCCCGTCACCAGGCAGTTGCTCTTGAGCAGGTTGCTGACCAACACCTCAGACACCGGCTGCTCGTCGGGGGTGGCGCACAACAATTCAGGCGCCGGGGTGTACTGGGTGCATTCAATGTCCAGGCGGTCCAGGTTCAGGCCGTCCAACTCGTGCACAGGTTGCTGGTCAAACAAGTCGGGGCCGATCAGGGTGACGCCAATGGATGCGGGAGCGGAGCCAGCGGGCTCGGTACCGCGCCAAACCGCCTCGGTGATGTCGGTGCGCAGCCGGGCTTTGACGGCGTCAACATCATCAAAACGTGTGTTGTTGAAACTGTTGAGGTAGAGCTTGAAAGACTTGCTCTCGACGATATTGCGCGTCTCGCACGGAATGGTGAAGTGCGCCAGTGCCACCTGCGGCTTGCCACGCGGCCCCAACCAGCTCAGCTCAAAGGCGCTCCACATATCAGCGCCAAAGAACGGCGCCGCGCCGGTGATGCCAATCTCGGCCCGCTTGTCTGCGCGGGGGATGGGGAACAGCAGCGACGCATCGTACTGGTCCACATAAGCACTGGCCCGGCCCAGTTGGGATTGTTCGGGGGTGTTCATACAAGCACCTGGTAAGCGCTGGGGTCCAGTGGCGCGGGGGCGGTGGCAATGTAAGGCGGCAGGGGTTCGGCGGCCTGCAGGTGGGGAATCAGCGCATCCAGTATCCATGCCACCGGCTCGCTGGGCAGGTCATGGCCCATGCCTTCCATGCCCAACAGGCGCGAACCGCCGATGCGCTGGGCCGTGTCCTCACCATGCACGTAGGGCACCAGCGGATCGGCTTTGCCGTGCAGCACCAGCGTGGGGCAGGTGATACGGGAGAGCTGCTCGGCACGCGTGATGTCCGACACGATGGCCAGCATCTGGCGCAGTGTGCCTTCGGGGTGAAAGCTGCGCTGCACGCCCTGCAATATGTGCTCGCGCATCTCATCCTCAGGTGTGGGGTAGCTGGGGCTGCCAATGGCTTTGAACAGTTTGACGTAGTGGTCTACCGCGGCTTCGGGCGTGTTGTTGGCGGGGCGGCTGATCAGGGCCCGCATCACGGCCGGGTCGGCCTGGGGCAAGCCTTTGGCGCCGCTGCTGCTCATGATGCTGGTCAGGCTCAGCACTTTTTGGGGCGCGGCAATGGCCACGCGCTGGGCGATCATGCCGCCCATGCTCACACCCACCACGTGGGCCTGTCCAATGGCCAGCACATCGAGCACGCCAATGGCGTCAGCCGCCATGTCGGTCACCGAGTAAGGCGCACGCACCGGCAGTCCCAACTTGTACTTGATGCCGGCCCACAGCAGGTTTGGCGTGTACAGGTGGTCAAAGTGCTGGCTCAGACCCACGTCGCGGTTGTCCATGCGGATGACGCGAAAGCCTGCATCCACCAGTGCCTGCACAAACTGCGCCGGCCAGGCCACGAGCTGCATGCCCAGGCCCATGATCAGCAGCACCACCGGACGGGTGTAGGCATCACCATCCTGCGGGTTGATTTCTGCGGTGTCTTCGATTTCGATATCGATGTTGTTTGCTCTAATTTTCATAGCTTCTCACGTATATTTGACGAGGGCTACAGCCCATTTTTTATATCAATTGGGGTCAGAGCACATCGCTGCGCGAGTGGTCTGACCCACAAGGCATCAGGCTTTCCTTCTGAACACATAGCGCTGCGCGCTGGACTGGCCTGCAACATAGGCATAGCCCTGTGCGTCGAATGCGCGCAACTGCTCGGGCTTCACCAACTGGTGGGTCACGGCAAAACGCGCCATCAGACCACGCGCCCGCTTGGCATTGAAGCTGATGATCTTGTATTGGCCGTTCTTGTAGTCCTCAAACACGCAATCCACCACCCGCGCTTTGAGCGCGCGGGTATCCACCGCCTTGAAATACTCCTGAGAGGCCAGGTTGATGACCACCGGGCTGATGTCCGCACGCAGGCGCTGGTTCAGGTAATCTGATATCTGCGTGCCCCAAAACTGGTACAGGTCGCGCCCCTGCGGGTTGGCCAGTTTGGTACCCATCTCCAGCCGGTAGGGTTGCATCAGGTCCAAGGGGCGCAGCACGCCGTAGAGGCCACTCAAGATGCACACATGGTCCTGTGCCCAGGCCAGGTCAGCCTCGCCCAGGTTGCGCGCATCCAGCCCACCATACACATCGCCATCAAACGCCAACACGGCCTGGCGGGCATTCTTGACCGTGGCACGGGTGGACCAGGCCTGGTAGCGCGCCACGTTGAGGGCAGACAGCTTGTCGCTGAGCGACATCAGCTCGGCAATCTGCTGCGAAGACTGGGTGCGCAGCACATCCATCAGCACCTTGGACTGTTTGACGAACAGTGGTGCGGTGTGCGGGTGCGGGGCCATCGGTGATTCGTAGTCCAGGGACTTGGCGGGTGACAGGAGAAACAGCATGCAAAAGGGCTCACTCAGAGGGGTCAGCCTCCATTATCGTGAAGCCGGCGCGAACAAACTGGGCTGGGGTCTTGTCGCTCCAACGCCGAAAGGCCCGAACAAAGGCGTTTTCGTCCGAAAAGCCCAGCTTTTCCCCCACCAGGGCCGCCGTCTGACCCGTGCGCAAGGCCTGCACCGCCAGGTTGTACAGCAGGGCTTCGCGCAGGCCTTTGAAGGAAATGGCCTCGGCAGCCAGCTTGCGGTTAAGGTGGCGCCCACTCATGCCCAACTCGTCACCAATGCGTTCTTTGCCCCAGCGCGGGTGCTTGCGGATGAGATGTTGCACGCGGGCCGACACACTGTCTTGCGCCAGTGAGGCCAGCATGTCGTCGGCCAAAGTACGCAAGTGGGCGTGCAGCTCGCGTCCGGCCTGGATCAGGCTCAGGCCCATTTCACCGCGTGCAAAGGACACGCCGTTGAAAGGTTGGCCGAACTGCGCCGGGCAGCCCAACAGGGCTTCATACTCGGCCACGGCCGCACGCGGCGCGTGGGCAAACAGCACGGCGCTAGGACGAAAACGCCCATTGGTCATCCAGCGCGCCAGGGACACCACACACCCCAGAGCGGCCTCTACCCGCTGCTCCACGCATACCGTGTAGTCGGGTAGGTAGCGCAGCACCACCGGGTCGCGCACGGCATCGACCTCGAAGCGTGCGTTGTCGCCAATGATGGGCGCGTATTCGGTCAGCACCTCCAACGCATCGCCCAGCGTGTCGCAACTGAGCAGCAGCAGGCCCACAATATCCAGGTGACCGGCCTGCAAGTCGGTGCCCACCGCCAGCGCAGCCAGTGGGTCGACCGTGGCCTCTGCAAACAGTGCCCACAAACTGTCTTGCTGTGCCATGGGCACGCGCACACCCTGCGTGAGCGCGGCGCGCAAGGCCTCCGGAACCTGCACGCCATGGCGTAGCGAGGCTTCCAGAATGGCCTGGGTAAACCGGGCAGTGACGCTGTAGGGGGCGGGCATGGTGGGGTATTGTGCCGGGCTGTGTCCCACATTGCTGCCCCCATGTCCCGCATTGCACGCGACAAAGGTGGTGCATTGCCCTAAAGTTGCTCCATAACAAGGAGACAACACCATGGCGCCCATCGACCAGGTTCACCTGAGCTTTAACCCGCAAACCCTGACTATCCTCAACGCCGTACTCGGCTTGGTCATGTTTGGCGTGGCGCTGGAGCTGCGCGTGGAAGATTTCAAAACCGCCCTGCGCACGCCCAAGGCGCTGGCGCTGGGCCTGCTGGGCCACCATGTGTTGTTTCCGGCCATGACCTATGTGCTGATCTGGATTCTGCGACCCGAACCCAGTATTGCGCTGGGCATGATTCTGGTGTCCAGTTGCCCGGCCGGACATATCTCCAATTTCCTGGTACAGATGTCCCGGGGCAACACGGCGCTGTCGGTCAGCGTGAGCGCGTTGTCCACCGTGGTGGCGCTGTTCATGACACCGCTGAACTTTGCCTTCTGGGGCAATCTGCATCCCATCACGGCGGGCTTGATGAAACAGGTCGCCATGAGCCCGTGGGAGATGCTGGAGGTCATCGTGATGCTGCTGGGCGTGCCGCTGGTGCTGGGTATGTGGGTAGCGCGTCAGTACCCCGGCTTCGCGCACAAGTTACAAAAGCCGATGAAGATTCTGTCTCTGCTCATTTTGGTGGGATTCATCGGCGGGGCACTGGCGGCCAACTTCCAGCACTTTTTGAATTACATCCAGTTGGTAGTGGGTGTCGTGTTTGTCCACAACCTGATGGCATTGACCACCGGCTATGGCCTGTCCACCCTGATTGGCCTGCCTGAGCGGGACCGGCGCGCCATCACTTTTGAGATGGGCATCCAGAACTCCGGCCTTGGCTTGATTCTGATCTTCAACTTCTTTGACGGCCTGGGCGGCATGGCCATCGTCACGGCTTGGTGGGGCATCTGGCATATCGTGGCCGGGCTGACCCTGGCCACCTATTGGAAGAACCGGCCGCCGCTGTCACTAGCCCCCGCCTCTGGAACCACAGCATGAGCCAAACCCTGCAGCGGGTCCTGGTCACCGGCGGTGGTGGCTACCTGGGGAGCCAACTGGTGGCGCGCCTGGCTGCCCTGCCCGATGACCAACGACCCGAAGTCATCGTTTCTCACGATCTGCGCGAGCCGGCTCAACGCTTGCCCAACGTGGAATACGCCGCCTTTGACATCCGCTCACCCGAGCTGGCAGCCACGATAGCCCAGCACCGCATCAACGTGGTGGTGCACCTGGCAGCCATCATGCCCTCGGGCAAGGCGCAGACACGCGATTTTGAATACGACGTGGATGTGAACGGCACACGCAAGCTGCTGCAGGCTTGTGTGCAGCACGGTGTGCAGCGCATCGTGGTTTCCAGCAGCGGCGCGGCTTATGGCTACCACGCAGACAACGCGCCCTGGCTGACCGAAGACATGCCAGTGCGCGGAAATGAAATATTTGCCTACTCGCACCACAAGCGACTGGTGGAAGAGATGCTCGCCGACTACCGCAAGAACCACCCGGAGCTGGAACAAGTGGTGCTGCGCATAGGCACCATTCTGGGCGCCACGGTGCACAACCAGATCACCGACATGTTCGAGAAGCCCCGCCTGCTGGCCATTCGCGGCTCAGACAGTCCATTCGTCTTCATCTGGGACCAGGACGTGGTGGGCATCATCCTGCGCGCCATTGGCGATGGCCCTGCGGGCATCTACAACGTGGCCGGCGACGGCGCACTCACCATCGACCAGATTGCGCACAAGCTTGGTAAGAAAACAAGGCCCTTGCCCTCGTGGTTGTTACGTAGTGCGCTATCAATTTTGAAGCCATTGGGTTTGACGCAGTATGGCCCTGAGCAGTTGGACTTTCTGCGCTACCGGCCGGTTCTGCTCAACACCAAACTCAAAACAGTGTTTGGCTACACGCCCACCTATACGTCGGAGCAGGTGCTTGACTTGTACCGCAGGGCGCGTCAACAACAAAGCCAGAAGGCTGCTTGACCATGCGCAGTTTCAACGGCCAATGCATCGTCATTACCGGCGCGGCAGGTGGCTTGGGAAAGGCGCTGGTGACAGCCTTTCTGCATGCCCACGCCAACGTGGTGGCGCTGGACCGCGATGGCGCCGCGCTGCAAGCCCTGCAGAACAACACGACAGTGCCCCCAGGCGCCACGCTGATGACGGCTCTGTGCGACGTGACCAACCTGCCGTCTTGCGAGGCCGCCATCGGTCAAGCCATTGCCCGCTTTGGCGGCGTAGATGTGCTGATCAACAACGCGGGCATTGCCCACCGCAGTGCCTTTGCCGACACCCAGGTGGATGTGCTGCGCCGGGTTATGGATGTGAACTTCTTTGGCGCAGTGCACTGCACGCATGCGGCTATTGCCAGCCTGCGCCAGCGGCGCGGCATGGTGATTGCCATTTCCAGCGTGGCGGGGTTTTCGCCGCTGATCGGGCGCACCGGCTACGCGGCAAGCAAGCACGCGCTGCATGGCTTCTTCGACAGCCTGCGCACGGAAGTGCAAGACGATGGCGTGGACGTGCTCATCGTCTGCCCGTCCTTCATTGACACCGGCATCGACCGCGCCGCACTGGGGGCCGACGGCCAACCCGCTGCCCACGCGCGCAAGACCACAGGCGCGACCACCCAGCCGGCTGAGGTGGCCACCGCCATCCTGCACGCCGCACAACACCAACGCCAACTGCTGCTGTTCAGCTTCACCGCCAAGGCGGCGTGGTGGTTGTCACGCCTGTGGCCCACGCGTTATGCCGCCATCATGCGCAAACGCCTGCGTGCCGAGATTTCCCCCGCTACAACCCATGCATCCGTGGAGACCACACCATGACGAAAATCACGCTGTCCTTTAGCGCCTTGCTACTGGGCCTGGCCTGTGCGACAAGCCAGGCAGGCGACTTCACCGTCAACGGGCCAGACGGCAAGCCGCTGCCGCTGGTCATGGTCACCCGCAGCGCCACACAAGCGGCAAAAATTGACGATTCCGACAACGGCTACGCCACATCCGGCAAGCTGCAACAAGGCAGCTTTGAGACCACGCGCTTTAGCGACGCCCAAGGCCGCGTGCACCTGCCGGACTCCCCCGGCGACCACCAGGTACGTCTGCGCAAGCCCGGCTTTAAGGATGTGGTGATGGCCCCTGCTGATCTGGCCAAACCCACCGCCTGGCGCATGCAAGCCGAGACCGACCCCAAGGCCCTGGCCGAACAACGCCCCTCCAACGCCTGGACCTCTACGCTGCTGGTGGGCCGTGACGATCTGAAGAAGGAATTCATGGCCCAGTGCGGCTTCTGCCACCAGCAGGGCTCGGCCTTCTTACGCCGTGAGCGCAGTGCCGAAGAATGGTCCACCACCATCAAACGCATGGTGCGTTATGGCGCGCGCCTGTCTTCCGAGGCGCAAAAAGAAATGCCGGCCTTGCTGGAGGCCCACTGGAAAGACATCAACGCCCACCCCGAAAAAGTGCCCGCTGCAACCCCTTGGACTGCCGAATTGGCCACGGCGTCCATTACCGAGCTGCCCATTGGCGACCGCTTCTCGCAAATGCACGACTTTGTGCAACACAGCAACGGCCTGGTCTATGTGGGCGACAACCTGCAAGACCGCCTGTACGAGATCAACACCCAGACCGGTGCCTACACCGTGTACCGCGTGCCGCCGCAACCGGGCGACAAGTTGGGTGGCCTGCTGGCCGGGCGTTTGCGCGATTTCCCCAAGCACGAGACCTACCAGGGCATCCACTCACTGGTGGAGGCGCCCAAAGACGGCCATATCTTCATCACCCCTTCGTACCAACGCCGGCTGATCGAGTTTGATCCCAAGACCAAGCAGTTCATCAACCACGAGATTGGCTCTGGCTTCTACCCGCACACCGTGCGCATGGATGCCCAGAACCGTGTCTGGTTCACGCTGGCACTCTCCAACCAAATCGCTGTGTACGACCGCGCGGCAGACAAGTTCACCACCTATGACCTGCCGTTTCGAACCTTCATGGAAAAAATGACGGTCAAGCTCACGCCATTTTTCTTCAAGCTCATCGGGTTGGGGCTGCCCATTACCAACTGGGTCAAGATTGACCACCACTCCACCGGCGTGCCCCTGCCCTATGGCATTGAGGTCACGCCTGACGGCAAAGTCTGGATTGCGCGCCTGCACACCGACGAGATTGCCAGTTTGGACCCCGCCACTGGCGTCATCACCATGATCCCAACCCCGCTCAAGGCACCGCGCCGCCTGCGTGCTGACCGCGACGGCAATTTGTGGATTGCCATGTTCAACGAATCCGCCATCCTGCGGTATGAACCCGCAAGCAAAAAATTCACCCCCTTCAAGCTGCCGGTGCAACCGGTAGGCAGTGACACGCCGTATGCCCTGAACGTGGACCGCAAGCGCCACCAGGTGTGGGTCAACGGCACCAACTCCGATAGCGTGCACCGGCTCGATATTGCAACCGGCCAGTGGACGACGTTCCCACTGCCGCGCAAGGCCACCTTCACACGCGATGTGGAGTTCACCGAGGATGGCCGCGTGCTGCTCACCAGTGCCAGCTTTCCCTCCTGGCACATTGAAGACTACCAACCCACGCTGATCCAGTTGAACCCGAACGGCACCACGCCATGATGCGTCGGCACGGACTTTTTTTTCTGTCGTGCCTGCTGGGCTTTACCGCCGGCCACATGTTCAACTACACCGTCATCCTGTACCTGCAGGAGGCGGTGGGGTCGGACCTGCTCTCGGGCCTGGGCTTTGGCCTGGCCTTTGGTAGCTCCATCGTGTTTGGCTGGTTTGCCGGTGTGGTGTGCGACCGCGTGCCGCCGCACCGCGTAATCCATGCCGCGCAGGCCCTGTTTCTGGCCGGGCTGGCCTGCCTGTGGTGGGCACAAGGCGGCGCCACCGACCAAACCCGTGTGGCCTGGGTGCTGGGTGGTGCGTTTCTGGGCGGCGTGGCCTGGTCGTTTGTGGGGCCAGCGCGGCTCACAACGCTGGCGCAACTGGCGCGCCCCGAAGAGCTGCGCCCAGCCACCATCATCTTCAATCTGCAGGTTCTGGTGGGCTTTGGTCTGGCGCCCTTGCTGATTGGCCTGGTGCGCAGCCGCGCCGGCTGGGGCGCGGTCATTGCGCTGGCGGCGGCCGGCTTTGTGCTGTCCTCCGTGTTGATTGCCAACCTGCGCACGCGCAGCCATGCCGTGCCATCAGGCAACTCGGTACTGGCCGATATTGGCGCGGGCTTTCGCGTGGTGGGCGCTGACCCGCTGCTTACCCAACTGATGCTGGCTGCCGTGCTGGGCTATGCCATGACCGGGCCGCTGCAAATTCTGTTGCCCAAACTGGCGCGCGAGGTGCTGCATTTGAGTGAGCTGCAACGCGGAGCCTACCTGGGCCTCTTGGCGCTGTCGCTCATCGTGGGTGGCATCACTGCGCTGGCGCTGTCCCGGCGCGTGCGACACGGCTGGGTCATGTTCGGCGGCATTGTGGGGGGCTGCCTGGTGTTTGCATCACTGAGCCAGATCGGCAGTGCTGCGCTCTCTGCCACCGGCCTGGCCTGCGTCGGGCTGGCCGGTGGCATGGTCATCAGTCTGGTGGTCTCCGGCATTCAGGTCCAAGCGCCTATCGCGATGCGCGGGCGGGTGATGAGCATGTACTCCATCACCTCGCAGGTGGTGCCGGCGCTGTCGGGTGTGGCGGCTGGGGCGCTGGTCAATGCCGTGGGCGTGGTGCAGGCCATTGTCTGGTCTGGCCTGGGCTTGGCCGCGATCGTGGTACTGGCGGCCTGGCGCATGGGGCGGCTGCGGGCCTACACCGGGCAGGGATAGCGATCACGTCTCCGAGCCCCCGATACGAGCGTCAGCACTGACAATGGCATTGAAGGTAATGTGATGATGAAAGCCGGAATGGGTGGTCAACATCAGCTGTGCGGCCCGGCTGCCGCTTCATCATCCACGGCCTTTTGCACGGCCTGATAAAACGCTTCGCGTGATGCACTGGCGCCAGGGTCTCGGGCGCCGCCGGCCCAGTCTGCATTCGAGACGATCACCAACTTGCGTTTGGGGTCGATGAAAATGCCCTGTCCGAAGATGCCCCGCGCGGTGAAGGCACCGCTGTCATAGGTCCACCACTGGTAGCCGTAGCCTCGCCCCGGCTGGCCGATAGTGGTGCGGCTGGTTGTTGCGTCAGCCAGCCAGCCTTCCGGCACGATGCTTTTGCCATTGACGACGGCCCCGTTCAGGATGAACTGCCCGAATCGCGCGAAATCGCGTGGCGCGGCCTGAATACAGCAACCGCTGATTTCTTGCCCTGTTTTGCTGAGGATCCAGGTGGCTTTTTGCTCCATACCGGCGGGCACCCAAATCTTTTCTGACAGGTACGTGGCCAGGGGCTTTTTCGTGGCGCGGTTGATGAGAATGCCCACCAAGTTGGTTTCACCTGTGCTGTAAAGCCAGCGCGTTCCGGCAGGCACTTCACGCGGGAGTTTGCGCATGTAGCTCACCAGGGAGTCGACTCCCTCCTCGGGTTTGTGGTTGTTGAACTGGGCCACATCGGACTTGGGGTCCGCGTAGTCTTCGTTCCATTTCACACCCGAGGTCATGGTCAACAGCTGGCGGATGCTGACGTCGTCGTACGCTGATCCCTTCATCTCGGGGATGTAGACGCTGACCTTGTCGTCGAGGCTCTTGATGAAGCCGTCGCGGATGGCCGCGCCCATCAACGTAGAGGTCAACGATTTGGCGACCGAAAAGCTCGTCCAGCGCCCGTTGCGATCAAAGTCCAGCCCATAGCGTTCCAGGCGCAGTTTGCCGTCTTGCAGCACCAGGAGCGCTGCGCCGCGTTGACCGGCCATATAGGCATCCACATCCAGCTGCAGCTTCAACGGCGGCCCCGGTGGCAACGGTGAGGGCGTGCTGCCGGCCGGGATATCGTGCCATTTGGCCAGCAGCGAGATGCGGTCCATCGCGCGGAACGCCGCATCGCGCTGCGGCTGACTCCAGAAAAGAAGATCCCGGTTGGTTGGCATGGCCGCCAGCAGTCCGCGTGTTTCCTTGTCCAGGCTCAACCAGCCGGCAGTTCCGCCGACGACGAGAACGGCCAGCGCCCCGAGGGCAAATTTCTTGAGTTTCAATTCAGTTCTCCCGCGCAATGGCGCCAAGTATCCTGCAGACCGTATTTTCCGAAACGCTTAGCTTTGAATCCGTTTTGGTCGGCATTTGTCAAAACTTGCCTCCATCACGAATAGAAAACTCAACCGCATGCGCTCAAGTATGGCACCCACAAGCGCCCTCAAGAGCCGGGCTTTCCCTGATGTGGTGATCTGAATTTCCAATGAGTTCCCGCCACCGGCACAAACGATATGGACTGAATTAACAAGGCACCACTGTGCGCCGGTGTTCCGCTTAGGCGAGGGCCCAGACAGTCACCACGCTTTGATTCGCTAGAAATTTCTCTAACAAAATAGACCGCTAGCCCTCGTGGAATATACGTAGCCAGCTACAAAATTAATAGTGCTCTCGATTTATCTCAACCTTGCCGACGCTGGCGCACTGCCTGCGCCAGGTCTTCCAGTACCGGCACCACATCGTCAAAGGCCAGGCAGGCGTCGGTGATGCTCTGGCCATAGGTCAGCGGCTGGCCGGGCTTGACGCTTTGGGTGCCTGCCACCAGGTGACTCTCCAGCATGACGCCAATGATGGCGCGCTGGCCGGCCGCCACTTGCCCGGCCACATCGTGCGCCACCTCGGGCTGGCGATCAAAGCGCTTGCCGCTGTTGGCATGGCTACAGTCCACCAGAACCGCCTGGGGTGCGCCAGCCTGCTGCAGCAACGCAGCAGCCTGGGCCACGTGTTCAGCGCCAAAGTTGGGACCACTGCGGCTGCCACCGCGCAGCACCAGGTGACCGTGCGGATTACCCGCCGTGGTGAGCACAGCGGGCGCGCCCTGGTGCGTGAGTGAAGGAAAACAATGTGGATGCTGGGCCGAAAGTATCGCGTCCACCGCCACCTGCAAATCTCCATCCGTGCGGTTTTTGAAGCCCACCGGCATGGACAGGCCCGAGGCCAGCTCGCGGTGGATCTGGCTCTCGGTGGTGCGCGCGCCAATGGCGCCCCAGGAAACCAGGTCAGCGTAGTACTGGCCCAGGGTGGTATCCAAAAATTCTGTGGCAATCGGCAGACCTTGTGCCGTCACGTCCAGCAGCAACTGGCGCGCCAGGCGCAGACCACGGTTAATCTGGAAGCTGCCGTCCAGGCCGGGGTCGTTGATCAGGCCCTTCCAGCCCACCACGGTGCGCGGCTTCTCAAAGTAAACCCGCATCACCACCAGCAAATCCGGGGACAAACGCGTCGCCAGCGGCGCCAGCTTGCGGGCATATTCCAAAGCAGACACCGGGTCGTGCACCGAGCAGGGGCCAACCACGGCCAACAGCCGGTCGTCCTGGCCCAGGATGATGCGGGCAATCTGCTGTCGGGCTGATTGGATGAAAGTTTCAGCGGCAGCGGGCAGCGGCAGTTCGTCTTCCAAAATGGCGGGAGAGATCAAGGGACGCACGCTGCGGATGCGGATATCGGACGTTAAAGGCATAGAACTTCAGTGCTGTGGTGCCAACAGAGGTTGGAAACGGTGCATTCTGCACTATCATTCGCCGCAGCGCGGAGTGGGCCATTGCGTGTGGCCCCTCTCGCAAAGCTTGGTAATTTAACTTGCCCACACCCATTTCACTGCCGGACAGCCCCGCACCGATACCCACTGCCGTTGCGAGCGGGAGCGCGCCTTTGGAGCGGCTGGAATCAGACATCCATGCTCTAAAACTGCAGGCACTGGCCACCCAGAAGTCCATTCAGCAGCTAAAAACCCACGAGCCTGCCAACCCGCTGCAGACCGTGCAATCGGCATTTCCGGGCTTGCCGTCGGGACTGGACGGCACTGTGGTGGGCGTGGCCGCCGCACTCGGGCTGATCTTGGCGCTGGCGTGGTGGTACTTGTGGTACCGACCCCAGACCCGGCTGAACGAAACTGTTGCGCGCCGCGCAGAGGCTCACCAGCCCACACCGAAGACAGCCACGTTATCCACACAAACTGCCGCTTATGCCCCACTAGCGCCAGCCTCTACGCTGGCCGATGACGTGCTGGACAGTTACTTTGCACGCAACGACCCCGACATGGGATTTGATTCCGAGGCCGCCGCTGGCGAAGTAGTACGCGTACGCAGATCTCTGGCAGATAAGCGCGAAGCCCGCACGCAGCAGCAGGAAATCGAACGCGAAGAAGCCAGCCGTCCGACACCCAAGCCGCACGCCGTGGTGGATATCACCCGAGCCGAGCCAGAAATGGTGTTGGATCTGGAACTCGACTTGGAACCCGACCCGGAACCGGCGTCTGCGCAATTGGCAGTGCCAGTGCCTGCATCTGTCCCCGCGCCAGAGCCTGACTTCACAGCCGAACCCGAACCTGTGCCTGTTAACCTGTTGGAACCGATGCCGATGCCAATGCCCCAGCCCGACCTTGAACTCCAACCAGAGCCGCCATTCTTGCCGGAAACCGATTTCTCGATCACGTTCGCGCTGGCAGAGGAGTCCGAGGCGCTTGAACTGTGGCCCGAGGCGCGCGAGCTGGCCACTGAAGTTCTGGATTCCAGCGACGGGATACTGTGCACCAAGGCCCAGGCCTTGCTGGCGCGGCTGGACGCGCTGGAACACACCATGGCGCAGGAATTGCTGCCGCCGCCCGAATTGGCACGAAAGGACCCCACCGCATAAAGGCCACCATGGCCAGCGCAGGTTCAACGCAAATTCAAGAAATTGAAGTCCGTGTGGGTCTTATCGTGGACCGATGCAACAACCTCTGGCTCTGCTGGGCCGACCACTGGTGCAGGTGGAACCTTCATAGGCCCAAGTGGTGCAGAGTTGGTGTTAATGTCCACCTGAAAACCAGATCCATCGTCATCGTCTTCACGCAACCCGCCGGGGCGCGTTGGGTTGTTGCCACCCCGAGCCGGAATACGCACCATATCGGGAACATGGGCGTTACGCGCACCGTTGTCATCGGCCATGCGAATGATGCGTTTGGCCACCGTGTGCAGCAGCAGCAAATCACGGTATGCCTGCAGGTCAAAAGCTTGCCCCGACAGTGCTCCAGTGTGTTGGTACAGGCAGTCTTCGATATACGCCAGCACACTGGTCCCAGGCCACATATTGACGATGCGCTCCATCACCTGCGGGTAACGCTCCAGGGCGCGACCTTCATTACCAAATTCGGCAAACTCGGGAATGCGTCCGGTGAACCAGTGGTGGAACTCTGTGCGCATGAAATCGTATTCCGTCTCGCGCCCCAGTGCATGGTAGAGTTTGAGCAAATCCAGGCACACCAACGGGCTGGATTCGCCGCACTGGGCCACGCGTGTGATCAGAATGTCGACGGCCTTTTCCTGCCGCCCCAGCGAGACAAAGAACTCAGCCTGCTGGCGGATGTCTTCCAGCTCTTCGGTATCCATAGTGCGCTGTACTGGGGACACGCTGGCAGAAAAATCAATCGCCCCTTCTGCGTTAGGCAGCGTGGGAACCTCCAGCGTGCGCCAAGCTGATGGTGCGGCACTGGCTGGCGTAGCCCAGGGGTCAACAAAATGGCGCGTGAGCAGATCCTTGTTCCAGGATGGGTTGATTTGACCCAAGTCAACGTCCACCTCGGTCAGTGGCATCGGCGCTGAGGGCACCGCTGTACGGGCCGCTTTGGTGGTCACCTTGGCTGCAGGCGGCTTTGTGGGCGTCCTGGAAGAGTTCGCGTGCAAGAGCTCCACCATCAGGCTATCGCCAGCGTCCATACTCTGTTTCCAGTCCGGCGCAGGAACCATGCTGCGCATATGCTGCCACACCCAGAGCAACGCCACCAAGCCGATCGCGCACAGGGCCAGCAGTGAATAGACGAGACCGTTGGCATAGCGTTCGGAGTCGGCACGCTCAACCTTGGCAACCAGTTCCATCAGCCCCTTCTGGTTGGCATTGGTAGTGGTATATAGCGACTTCAGCTCTACTGCAACACGCTGGGCTTGCACTTCCTCACGCAAGATCTGCTCGGGCGTCGCGTTGAGCGCACGCCACAAGGCGGCGGCTTCTGCCCGTTGCGAGCCACCTTCTTGGGGCGCGCTGAGCAGTTCATCCGTGGCCCGCAACACCGGATCGCGCTCCATCAACAGGTCCAACGCGTCGAGCTTGAGGTGTGCCCGTGCGCGGGTCTTGGTTGACTTGGGCGTGCGCGCTTGGGCTGGTGGCTGCGCGGCCACTGTCGGTGCCACTAGTGGGGCGGTCTTTGCTTTGCGCGGCGTATCCGAACGCAGAGCGGCAGGCGCATCGCCCTGCGGCACGGGCTTCTGCAAACTGACCAGACCACCTGATCGTGACACATCCGCTGCCGCCACAGGAGCCAGCGAACGACTAGGCGTGCGCTCGGGCGCTTCGACCACCTTGGTTGGCAAATCAGCCAGCAGCGTGTAACGTTTGGAAGACCGGATCTGGCAACCCGAACGCAGCTGAACGGTGACCACGGGTTCATTCACAGCAGCGGCAGCCCTAACCCGCACCGGGGCCGAGCGAGACGCAGGGTCGGCGGTGGTGGCGTCCAAAGCCACGGATACGCGCGAAGGGTCCACCTGGCTGTCGCCATAGAACACCTCGGCAGTCAGGCAAGCGGCCTGCAGGTCTTCGCCGTTGTCAAACTGCACTTGAATGCGAAGGTCCAACGGTTGGCCGACCAGCGCCAGCCCTTGAGCACGCCCAAGCGACAGGGCAGCACTGCCCATGGCGATGCCCAAGAGCGCCATGCCCAAAACGATGCTCCTGATATGGTGCGCAGGTTTCATTGTGGGGCAGATTCTCTCACAGCCAGAATCGGCTACCAGCCCTCGTCCGTTGGGCTTGACCCGCTCTCAAATCGCGAGCGCTTTGTGGACATCCAAACAGCAGCAACGTGCAGAGCTACTCTTGGGCAGTGTCCTTGCACCTTCGCATTCGCATCAACGAAGGAGGTTCTCCAAACCACCGCAAGCAGGAACGATGCAACGACACACCATTGGTGTACCCCAATAGCGCAGCCAGTTGGTGCAGTGGCACTGAATGCAATCCCAGGTACTCCTCGGCACGCCGTCGGCGCACCGAATCGACAATGCCCTTGAAACTCAGGTTTTGCTGCGCCAGACGCCGATGCAGGGTGCTGCGCGACAGGTTGAGTTGGCCCGCAATGCGAACTACATTACCACCTCCGTTGGCCAGCTGGCGATCGACCAGTGTTTCGACCTGCAAGCCGATGTCCAGCGGGAAACGGCGCATGGTGTGGCTAACAAACTGGGTCGCCGCCGCATACAGGTCACCGTGGGTTGCATCCACCACATGGCCCAGCATGGCATGCGGAAAGACCAGCGCGTCGCGGGGCTGGGAAAATTGCAGCCTGCAATTGAAATAGCGGCGGTAGCGCTGCCGCGCAGAGATCGACGCGTGGCGCAAATGCACGGTCACCGACTGGGCATCCTCGCCCAGAATCGACTTCATGAATTGGTACGCCACCCCGTAAGACAGCTCCACAATCTGCGTATGCGTGGGGTCAATACTGTGCAGCGCATAGCAGGCATGCGATAGGCCCGATGCGTCGTCGTTGATCAGCTTCAGGCTGAGGCCAGGGCTGTGGTACGGCAGGTGGCGGGCAATGCCCTCAATAGCGTCGCCCACCGTGTGCGCGTACAGCGCAATAAAGGCCAGAGAGCCCAACACCCCGATGTCCTGGTAGGTGGAAAGACGCAGCCCAAAGTCGGGGCAATCCAGAGTCACCGCCGCGTCTTCCATGAGTGCGGAGAGCCGGTCCAGCGGCAGTACAGCATCGGGTTGCTCCAACAAGGCGGCGTCCAGATTGAACTTGCCCATCAACGCCACCACGTCACCCCCCAGCGAATGCACCAGCGGTTGCAGCCCAGTCATGGCCCGTGCGCGAATGAAGACTGGGGGTTTGGCTTGCATGTTGAGACGAAATGTTAACTCAAGGCCAGCGGATATTTATCAAAATTCGACTTATCAAAGCGCCCACTACCATGCAAGCACCCATACCACTGAACCAAATTGCCTTTGCCGTGCTTGACCTGCGGCGCACCGATGCCTGGTGGCGCGAAGGGCTGGGGTTTCTGCCGGCGGGGGGCAACCGCATGCTGTTTCGCGGCCCGGTGACCGGCATGATCCAGAGCATTCGCGGCTTGGCCATGACCTGCTGGTGCTTGGTGGGGCGCAGCGCGTGGGCGCAGATTGAGATGTTTCAGTATGAGGCCCCCCACTTGGCGCTGATGCCCCACACCTACCGCGCGTGTGACCTGGGCTACAGCCGCTGCGGCGTTTGGGTGGCCGATTTTGACGCGGCACTGGCAAGCCTGGCGGCCCAGGGCAGCACCGCCCTTGCGCCACCCATGGGTGCGTTGGGCCAGCGCCGTGCGTGCGTGCGCAACCCGGATGGCGTGTACGTAGAGATCATGGAAGCCGATCCATTGGCCGGGGGAGGCGACGTAGGCCGCACGGGCAGCCGTATGGATTGCCCGGTGGCCATTCGCTGCGTCACCTTGTCCACCCCGGATCTGGAAAAAACAACGGCCTTCTTAACCCACGGTTTGGGCATGCGCGTGATCGATATTGCCCTGCACGACGATGCACAGGAAGCGATCTGGAATTTGGAAGGTGCACGCTGCACACGGCGCGTGTTCATGGGCGGCAGCGGCAACGAAACCATGCTGCTCGAAGCAGTGCAGTACCACGATCCGCTAGGCCAACCCTTCCCCACCGGCTACCGCCTGTGCGACCAGCGCATTCTTAACGTAGCCTTTGGTGACCCCAGTGGCCCGGCAGGCCTGCGGTCCATGCGCAGGCGCGCGCTGGCGGCCGGGGCGACGCCCAACTGCCCCCACATTCAGATGGGAGTGGCGGGCTGCGTATATGTGCAAGACCCGCTGGGTTTCTCGTTTGAGTTCATGTGGGCACGCTGGAAGCTGGGGCACCGCCTGTTCGGTTTTTTGCCCTCACCTATCCAGCAACGCCCGCAGGCCGACAACCAGCAGTTTGTGGTGACTACCGAAATTGCCGCGCCCATCGCGTCGGTTTTTAGCCGGGTGAGCGACCATGCCAACCTGGGCGACTGGTCGGGCTTGGGCGCTTCACGCTTGCTGCGTGCGGGTGACACTGCCGCCAACGGACGCGGTGCGGTACGGGGCATCCGTGGCCCGTTGGGCGAGATTCACGAAGAAGTGACCCACTTTGTGCCCAACACGTCGTACCGCTACCGTGTGATCAAGGGCCTGCCGGTGCGCTGCTACACCGCCGAAGTTGCGGTGGAGCCCTGCACAGTCAATGGCCAAGCGGGTACACGCGTGCACTGGCAAGTGCGTTTTCGCTCGCGCATACCCGGCCTGGGTGGCGTGCTGCGGCATGCACTGCACAAAAAGATTTCGGGTGCCTTGGTCGGCTTGAAGACGGTGCTGGACTCTCCTGCATCTAACCAGCGAGACGCACTTGCAAACACACGGGCTGTCGCACCCTCCGGAGGCAAACCCATGGCAATCGCTAAAGCAGTGGCACGCAATGTCGCTCTGTCCGCCGTTGTGTCAACCGTCGTTATGGCGGCGGGACACGCTTACTTCTATTACTTCGGTTAACGGGCAGGCACGCATGATGAAAAAAGCCATCACCCAACTGGGGCTCACCGCCCTGCTACTGGGTGCAGGTGTACTCAGCCACGCCGGCGCCACCCTGAACGGCAGCGTTGGCACCGTAGAAGGCAAGCCGATTGCCGGCGCCATGGTCACCGTTTGGAACACCGAAAAAAATCGCAAAGAAACGGTCTACACCGACGCAGGCGGTCGTTACGCCATCGACACCAGCTTTACCGGAAAGCTGGCGGTACGGGTGCGCACACCGTATTTCAGGGACATGACCAAAGACGTGAACCTGACCGAGAAGCAAAACCTAAAACTCGATTTTGGTGTGGAAAAAATCATGTCGATTGAAGAACTGTCGGACACTTTGCCCGCGTCGGCCCACAACGCCGTGCTGCCCTTTGGTGACGACAAACTCAAAAAGACCTTTATCTCGCAATGTGCCTATTGCCACCAGCAAGGCAACTCGTTAACCCGTCGCCCGCGTGACGAGAAGGAGTGGAGCAAGGTGGTGCGCCGCATGGAAGGCTACACCGCGCTGCTGACTTGGCGTGAAACCCAAAGCATCACCCAATTGCTGAACAACGGTTTTACCGGCAAACCAGTCAAGGCCATTCAGGTGAATGATTTCTCGCCAGAGCAATCCAAAGCGCGCATTGAAGAATGGCATGCCGCAACACCCATGTCTTTCTTGCACGACACCATTGTTTTGAGTGACGACAAGCTGATGGGCATCGACGAAGGCCGCGACGAGGTCCACATTTTGGACCGCGTCAGCGGCAAAATTGACATCTACAAAATGCCGGTGACCGACGAAAAAGAAGGCGGCAACTTCAACGGCATTGAGCTGCCCATCGGCATCTTCACCGGCAAGCACGGCCCACACAGCGGCGTGCAGATTTCAGACGGACGCGTTTTCTTTACCGGCGCGCTCTCGTCGAACTTACTCATGTTCCAGCCGGCCACCAAGGAGTGGAAGCTGTACCCCATTCCACGCGGATTTTTGTGGCACAAGGGCTTGTATTCGCACACCATCCGTGCCGACAAAGACGAGAACCTGTGGTTCACCATGCTGGCCTCCAACATGGTGCTCAGGTTTGACACCCACACCGGGAAGTTCACCGAGGTGGCTCTGCCGCACAACGGCGTGATGCGCGGCATTACCGATTACTTCTTTGGGCTCATGCTCAAAATCGCAGGGCTGTGGCCCAAGGGCAATTTGCACCTGGCGCTGTCGCACCACAAGTGGCTCAACGGCGGGCGCGACATCATGAACTGGCCGTATGGCATCGACATCAACCCCAAGGATGGCGGCATTTGGTATTCCAAACTGCTGGCCAACAAGATCGGCCATATCGATCCCAAGACCTTGCAGGTGACCGAATACGACGTGCCCCACAAAGGCCCGCGCCGCATGCGCTTTGATAGCAACGGCATTTTGTGGATTCCGTCCTTTGACGAGGGTTACCTGATGCGTTTTGACCCCTCCACCCAGCAGTTTGAAAGCACCGCCTTGCCCCTGTTGGCGGCCAACGAGTTTGAGCTGCCCTACGCGCTGAACGTGGACAAGCATGGTGACGTGTGGATTGCCACCAACAACTCGGACCGCATCACCCGCTACATCCCCAAAGACAAAGAGTTTGTCATGTACCCCATGCCCCACCGCGTGATCTGGTTCCGCGATTTTGAATTCACCCAAGACGGCAAGGTCTGCGCCTCCAACTCCAATTTGCCAGCCTACGCCCATGAAGACCAAATGCCCGCTTTCTTCTGCCTACAGCCAGACAAGGCCAGCACGGAATCGCTCATTCCCGAGCACCAAGCCCATCACCTTAACAAACTCAACAAACTCAACAACCCCAATAAGGCGCACTAAACCATGTCTGCTATTGCATCCCTCCACGGCAAAGTGGTTCTCATCACCGGCGCGGCATCGGGCATTGGCCTGTCGTGTGCGCAGGCATTTGCCAAACAAGGCGCCCGCGTCATCATCACCGACCTGAACGAGGCCGCACTGGAAGCCGCCCGCCAGTTGGTGCTGGCCGCAGGGGCGCCCAGCTGCCTGACCTATGTGTGCGATGTCTCCAATGAGGCGTCTGTCAACGCCTGCGCCACACGTGTGCAAAGCGATGTGGGCGCATTGGATGTATTGGTCAACAACGCCGGTATTTATTATCTCGGCGGTTTTATGGAAACCTCGCTAGAGATGTGGCAACGCATGTTTCAGGTCAACCTCATGGGCATCGTCCTCATGTGCCGCGCATTTTTGCCGGCCATGAAGGCGGCAGGCGGGCCGCGCCGCATCGTCAACATTGGCTCACTCGCCAGCTTTTTGGGCGCACCCAACATCACGGCCTATTGCGCCAGCAAACACGCAGTTCTGGGCCTGAGTGACGTACTGGCGATGGAGCTGGCCGCCGAGCACAGCCCGGTGGGCATTACGCGCGTCTGCCCGGGCATCATCAACACGCCGCTGCTGGCAGGCAAGACGGTGGGGGCCAACATTACCCAGCGCCAGTTGCTGCAGCAACAGGAGTACTACCGCACCCACGGGTGCACGCCCGATGTGGTGGCCAATGGGGTAGTCAAAGCGGTACAGCGGGGTGACGACTATTGCTTTGTCGGCCCGAAAGCCAAGATGGGCTTTTGGGGAACACGCCTCTCGCGCAAGTTGGCGCACGCCATGTCCATAACGGAATCGACCCAAAGCGGGTACCTAGACGCACCTTAACGCGAAAAAGTGTGCCAGCCTCCACGCCGCGTCGTGGTGGATTGTTGTGGGAGGTGAAGCCAATCAGAACAATACCCACTGCGAGGATAAAGCAGAGGTGGAACACCACCACGCAATTCATCGCCTTGATTACCGTCAAACAGTACGTCAATTTGGTGAAAAAAATACCGCCTTTATTGTGCATTTCCCAAAAAGGCGACAAGTTTCGGCAATGGGAAAATTCAGTCAAATGACGCAGTTCGCTTGGGATAAGATAACAAACCTACTAGCAGGGTAGTAGTGGCTTCAGTCGCAAAAGAGGAGAAGATTTGCATGTTTGATTTTTTTAAGAAGAAGGAAGAAAAAAAATCTGCACCAGCTGCTGCGCCTGCGCCTGCGCCCGCGCCGACACAATCTGGGGGGATTCAGTTCTACCCGGAATTAATCAAAGATCTGATCGGAGATCACCGTCGGTTGTTCCAGCTTTACGACAGCATCAAAGAGAACTTCACTCGCCGCGATCTTGCAACGGTCTCTGGCAATCTGAAGGAATTCGGTGCGCTCGTTCGAAATCACCTTCTCACTGAGAACATGCGCCTTTACATCTATCTGCAGCAGCAGATGGCGGGGGATGAAATCAATTCGGCGCTGGTTCGATCATTTCGCAAGGAAATGGATGGCATTGGAAAAAACGTCCTGGATTTTCTTGAAAAATACAAGGAGATTGAAAAGAGTTCCGATGCAGATCTGTCGTCATTTTCCGGGGAACTCGATCAAATCGGTAGTGTTGTCAGCACCCGCATGAAACGTGAAGAATTGACACTGTATCCGCTTTACGTCTCAAAATACTGAGCGTTTCTGGCAGACGCGCCTGCCGAAGCGCGCTGTCGGACATGGCCTTCGTCAAGTGTTCAGTCTTTTTGCAGGCGTAAAAACGTCTTGCGAAACTTGGCCACCTTGGGCGCTGCCACGGCCATACAGTAGCCCTGGTCCGGGTTGCGGGCGAAGAAGTCCTGGTGGTAGTCCTCGGCTGGCCAGTAGTTGGATACTGGCAGCACTTCCGTCACGATCGCCTGGCTATATGTGCCGCTGGCGGCCATCTCGGCGATCACTTCTTTAGCCACAGCCTGCTGCTCAGGCGTCGAGAAGTAAATGCCGCTACGGTATTGCGTGCCGGTGTCATTGCCCTGGCGGTTGAGTGTGGTCGGATCGTGGATGACAAAGAAAATCTCCAGTACCTCGCGCGTGGAAATTTGCGCCGGGTCATAGACCAGCTTGACTACCTCGTTATGGCCTGTGGCGCCGGTACATACGTCTTCGTAACTGGGGTTTTGTGATTGCCCGTTGCTGAAGCCAGACTCTACATCCAGCACGCCGCGCACCTGCACATATACAGCCTCTGTGCACCAGAAGCAGCCCCCGCCCAGGGTGATGGTTTGCGGGGATTGGGGTGAACCAGTCATGAAACCTCCTTCAATGGATACACTTGTTAACCCAGTATCGCACCGCAACGCAATCGCCGCTTATCGGGTATCTTTGCGCTTTCACCCGTTTGTGGGATGCTTTGACCATGACTTGTCGCTAGACTCACCCGCTAGTACAACGGCACAGCGACGCACGGACGTGCAAGCAAAGGGAAACAGATGCAAATGGCATGGATTCTGGTTGCCTTCCTGGTGGGGGTCAGCGCAGCTGCGGGTGCGGTGTATGCCTTGACTGCCAAGCGTCGCCAGCCGAAGGAAGCGCCCGACGTGTGGCCTGTGACGGCTCGCCCACTGACCAGTTTTGGCGAAAGACGAACCTGGGCCTGGCTCGCCCACACCATGCCTGAACAGCAGATCGCGCCCAAAGTTCCGCTGGCGCGATTCACCCACCCTGGCACCGGACCTGACGCCGCCCACTGGTTCAAGCGGCTCAATGGCATTTACTGCACTTTTACCGTGCTGTCCGTTGACGGCAGGGTGTTGGGCTGTGTGGATGTGGAAAATGACAAGTGGCCAACACAAGCCAGCCAGGACACGAAGTACAACGTGCTCACTCAGTTGGACATTCCCTATCGGCTGGTGGACCCCAAACAGCTGCCGGATCCAGCCGCCTTGCGCGCCGAATTTCTACGGGAGCCGGCGGTGGACACCAGCGCGTACGCACGCTTGCAGGAAGAGTACACAGCACGCAACACGCTGGATGCCATTTTTGAGGAAAAACGCCAGACCCGCGCTGACGCGCTGGACAGCTTCCCCACCGATAAAAATCGCCGGGCCCGCCACAAAGAGCACCAATTGCAGCCGGTTCAACCAACCGCGGCGGCTAACGAATCCGCGCCGGTGCGTTCAACTGTTCGGGCGTCGTGAAATAGGCAGCTGTGGAGCCGCCGCGCGCGCGACCCTGCGCCAGTTCATGGCGTGCAACCGTACGCAAATGCACCTCATCGGGGCCATCCATCAAATGCAGTGCCCGGCCCCATGTCCAGAAGAAGGCCAGTGGCGTATCGGGTGACAGACCCATGGCACCAAAGACCTGCATAGCACGGTCCACCACACGGGATTGCAGCCGCGCGGCCACCACCTTGATGGCGGCTATCTGGGCCCGCAACGCACCAGGCTCGATCCCGCCGGGGACCTGATCCAGCATCCAGGCCACCTGCAACACCAACAGGCGGGCTTGATCGATCTCCATGCGCGACTCGGCAATCCAGTCCTGCACATTGGAAAAATCTGACAGGTATTTGCCAAAAACCTGGCGTTCCAGCGTGCGTTCGGTAGCCAATTCCAGCGCCAGTTCGCACTGGCCAATGGCACGCATGCAATGGTGCACACGCCCAGGCCCCAGACGCGCCTGCGCCATCCTAAAGCCAGCGCCCCAATCGCCAAGCAAGCAATCGGCGCTCACGCGCACATCGCGCAGCACAATTTCGCAATGCCCTTCGGGCGAATGGTGATGCACCACCGAAATGTTGCGCACCACCTGTACGCCAGGCGTGTCCAACGGGACCAGCACCATGCTATGCTGGTGGTGCACGCCAGCCTCTGCCCCCTCGGCGCTGTCTGCGTCTGCGCTGTTACGACACATCACAATCAGCAGCTTGCATTGCGGATGGGCCACACCGGTGATAAACCACTTGCGGCCATTGAGCACCAGTTGATCACCCTCACGGCGAACAGTGGTTTGCAGATTGGTGGGGTCACTGGAGGCCACATCAGGCTCGGACATGGCAAAGGCCGAACGCATCTGGCCGTTCAACAACGGCTCCAGCCATTGAGTACGCTGCGCGGGGTTGGCAAAACGGTGCAGCAACTCCATGTTGCCGGTGTCGGGAGCGCTGCAATTGAACACCTCAGGCGCCCAGTGCACGCGACCCATCACCTCAGCCAGCGGGGCGTAGTCCAGATTGCACAAGCGAGTCCCAGGCTCATCGGAGCGCAGCGCGGGCAAAAACAAATTCCACAGGCCCTCTTCCCGCGCCAGGGTCTTCAAGTCTTCCAGAAAAGGCGGCGGGTAGACACCCGCCTGCACGCTAGCGTGCCAAGCCGGGTTGTAAGGCAGCACGTAGCGCTGCATGAACGCCTCAAGGCGCTGGCGCAGGTCTTGTGCGCGGGGAGAGTGTGCAAAGTCCATGTGCCCATTGTCCTTGCCACGCGAACGCCGTGTCAGAACACAGGTGACAACATGACCAACGTCAAGCAGGGTCAGCGTGGCACAAAGAAAGTTGACTTTTCGCGGGCCACACGGGTCTGACCGTCTTGCACCGTCGTGATTTCGAACTTGATGGGGTTGGATCGCCCCTGGTAGGTGGCCTCCACAGTAGGAGGCAGGGTCAAGCGCACGGGAATCATGCCAATGCCGGTGGCTGCAACACTCAGTGTGGCCGGCGTGGCGAGGGCCAAGCCTGGCAGGCCGGACACGCTGACGGAATACGTCTGTGCTTCCTCGGTGCCATTCATGACCTGCAGGCGGTAGACGTTTTCAATAAAGCCCTGGTCCACAATGCGCGCTTGCGCGCCACGGTCTTTGATGACATCCACCGAGAACCCCTGGCGTCGCGACAGACTGACCACAAAAATGGAACTGGTGGCCACCAGCAAGGCGGCATAGATCATGACCCGTGGCCGCCAAACACGACTCACCATTTGCCGCGTCGTCAAATGCTGCTCGATGCCCGCACCCGATGAGTAGCGGATCAGCCCCTTGGCGTAGCCCATCTTGTCCATCACGTCGTCACAGACGTCAATACAGGCCGCGCAGGCAATGCACTCATTCTGCAGGCCGTTGCGAATGTCGATGCCTGTGGGGCAAACCTGCACACACAGTGTGCAGTCAATGCAGTCGCCCAACCCCAACACTTTCGGATCTGCCGTACGCGGACGCGACCCGCGCGACTCACCGCGTTCGGTGTCATAGGCAATCACCAGCGAGTCCATGTCGATCAGTGCGCTCTGGAAGCGGGCATAGGGGCACATGTACTTGCAGATTTGCTCGCGCATATAGCCAGCATTGCCGTAGGTGGCCACGGCGTAAAACAGCACCCAAAACCACTCCCAAGGCGAAAACGTCCACTGCACCAGCTCCATGCCCAAATGGCGTATGGGCGTGAAATAGCCAACAAAACTAAACCCCGTCAACAGGGCAAAACTGATCCAAGCCAGTTGCTTGCCGCCCTTGCGCAACAACTTGTTCAGGCTCCAGGGTGCAGCGTCCAGGCGCATGCGCGCCAGGCGGTCGCCTTCGATGCGATGTTCGAACCACATGAAAATTTCGGTGTACACCGTCTGCGGGCACGCGTAGCCGCACCACAGCCGTCCAGCCACAGCAGTAAAGAAAAACAGCGCCAGAGCGGCAATGACCAACAATGCGGTCAGATAGATCAGGTCTTGTGGATGCAGTACCAGACTGAAAATATAAAAGCGCCGCTCGTTCAGATCAAACAGCACCGCAGCACGGCCGTTCCACTGCAACCAGGGCATGCCGTAGAACACGATTTGTGTTACCCACACCATGACCCAGCGCCAGTTGGCAAACCAGCCCTTGACCGAACGCGGGTAGATACGCACCTGTTTTTCGTAGGCACCCATAAAACCGCCACTATCGGATTCAGCTGGAACGGGCTTGATGGGAATGACTTTGGATGGCTGCGGCGCTTTGGTCATGGGGAGCAATGGGGGAAAACGGCTGGGTGAACCGCTGGCGTAGCGGCCACCCGGTGGCATAACAGGTAAATCCAGTGAATCTTATCGGAAGCAGGATTTCCCTGCCATCTCCTAGCGTATGACCTTACGTAATCTTCAATCTTGCGTCGTAGAAGTTGATTACAGTATTTTCCAAATAGTTATAAGAAAAATCAGCCTCTAGCCCTCGTCAGATATGCGTATACAGCTATCAATTCAATAGTATTCAAGAAACTTTCGGGTCACAACCCCAACGATTCAAATAAGCCGTCCATGCGCTGCTGCACCTCGGCATCCATGGCCATGGTCCGGCCCCATTCACGTTGGGTCTCACCCGGCCATTTGTTGGTGGCGTCCAGCCCCATCTTGCTGCCCAGGCCGCTCACGGGCGAGGCAAAGTCCAGGTAGTCGATGGGGGTGTTCTCTACCATCATGGTGTCGCGCACCGGGTCCACCCGGGTGGTCAGGGCCCAGATCACTTCTTTCCAGTCGCGCACGTTCACATCTTCGTCCACCACCACGATGAACTTGGTGTACATGAACTGGCTCAGGTGGCTCCAAACACCCATCATCACACGCCGGGCATGGCCTGGGTAGGCCTTTTTGATCTGCACCAGGGCCATGCGGTAACTACAGCCTTCGGGTGGCAAATAGAAGTCGGTAATCTCGGGGAACTGGCGCTGCAGCAGGGGCACAAACAACTCGTTCAAGGCCATGCCCAGCACGGCGGGTTCATCGGGCGGCTTGCCGGTGTAGGTGGAGTGGTAAATCGGGTCTTTGCGCAGGGTGATACGGTCAATGGTGAACACCGGGAACTCGGCTTGTTCGTTGTAGTAGCCGGTGTGGTCGCCATAGGGGCCTTCCAGCGCGTGCTGATAGCCACTGGGGTGGGTGGCATCGGGGTAGATATGGCCTTCGAGCACGATCTCGGCACTGGCGGGCACCCGCAGCTCGCTGCCCATGGCCTTGACCAGTTCGGTGCGGGCACCGCGCAACAGACCGGCAAACTGGTATTCGGACAGGCTGTCAGGCACGGGCGTGACAGCGCCCAAAATGGTGGCAGGGTCTGCCCCAATGGCTACGGCCACCGGATAGGGCTGACCCGGGTGCAACTGGCCGTGTTCCCGAAAATCCAGCGCGCCACCCCGGTGCGCCAGCCAGCGCATGATGACCTGGTTGCGGTTCAACACCTGCTGGCGGTAAATGCCCAAATTCTGGCGTGGCTTATTCGGCCCCTGCGTGATGACCAGACCCCACGTGATCAGCGGCGCCACGTCGCCAGGCCAGCAGTGCTGGATCGGCAGGCGCGCCAGTTCGACATCATTGCCCTCCCACACCACCTCCTGGCAGGGTGCGGAACGCAACTCTTTGGGTGCCATGTTCCACAGTGTCTTGAGCAGGCTGCGCATGCCCACCATTTCCTTGAAGCCCTTGGGCGCTTCCGGCTCTTTCAGCGAGGCCAGCAATTCGCCGAAGGGACGCAGCCCGCTTAGCGACTCCACGCCCATGGCGCGGGCCACGCGTTCGGGCGTGCCAAACAGATTGCCCAGCACCGGCATGCTGTGGCCGGTGACGTTCTCAAACAGGATGGCCGGACCGTGGGCGCGCAGCACGCGGTCGCAAAGCGCAGTCATTTCCAGATGGGTCGAGACCGGCGCTTGGATTCGACGCAAATCCCCGCCCTGCTCTAGTTGCGCAATGAAATCGCGCAGGTCGTGGTAGCTCATGGGTTCATGCCTGCAAGTCAGTGCCAGTTGGCTTTGATGTCGCGGCGCCCCGGGCTACCGCTTTGCCCGTTTGTCACCTCAGCCCCCATGCCCCGCTGTGGAAGTTTGGTTGCGGTTGCGTTTTGGCAGGAAGCGGGCCAGCACCTTGTCGGGTGTCCACTGCTGCAGGTTCAACACAGGCAACTCCAGTGCATCCAGTGCGTTTTTGACCAGCAGGCCCAGTTCGGTATCTCCTTCCATGGACAAGCGGCGGTTGAAAAACAGGGTGTCGGGGTCTTCCTGGCGCTGCGCCAGTCGCAAAAAATCTTGGGCATTGGCGCTGATGGTCAGGTCGGTACTGTCTTGCCGATGGCTGGCCACAAAACGCGTACCGGTGCAGGTGAAGTCAAAAGTGAGGCGGGCATCGGTCACATGGATGCGGAGCTTTTTTCCCAAGAGGTACTGGCGCACGTCGGCGGGCAGCTGCTTGGCCAGAACCTTGTTCAGCGCCGTCACCAGCAGGAACGACCCCGGGTAGGCGGGCAGGCGTGACAAAACCGAACCTACTGGGTCGGGCAGCACAAAGGCGGGAGACGATGGGTTCATGGCGCTACAACCTTCAGGCAACAAAAAACAGAACAGTGAAAAAATGGCAGCTGCTGCCACCCAGCACAAACAGGTGCCACACGCCGTGGCCGTGGCGCACGCGCTGATCGGCCACATAAAAAATAATGCCCACGGTGTAGAACAGGCCACCCGCCGCCAGCCAGGCAAAGCCAGCGGGCGAGAGTGCCGTCCACAAGGGAACGATGGCCACCAGGGCCAACCAGCCCATGAGCAGGTAAATCACCAGCGAGAGCACGCGCGCACCTTTGGCAAACCAGATTTCCTGCAGGATACCCACCAACGCCAGGGTCCAAACAGCGCCCAACAAGGACCAGCCCCAGACACCGCGCAGCGACACCAATGCAAACGGTGTGTAGCTGCCGGCAATCAGTAAGTAAATGGAGCAATGGTCGAACTTCTGCAGAATGACCTTGGCCCGGCCACGCACGCTGTGGTACAGGGTGCTGGCAACATACAGCGCAATCAACATGGCGCCATAAATGCTGAAGCTGACAATCTTCCACGGGTCGCCCAGGCGTGCCGCCGGCACAATCAACACCACCGAACCCAGCACGGCCAAACCGGCCCCGACCAGGTGGCTGATGCTGTTGAAGCGCTCGCCGTGATACATGCAGGCTAGTCCTGTTCGGCCAATGCGTCGCTGTGTACCTGATCGAGTCCAGGCTGACCATGCCAGTAACCATTGCAGCCTTCAAAGGGCATCAGGGGCTGCAAACGCGCCAATGCGTCCTGCGGCGACAAGGTGTGCTTACGTGCGGCATCAAACACCGCCACCACGTCGGCCATATTTTGCGACTGTGGGCTTAAGCGGACCACGTCCACACCCAAGCTCCGCATGTCATCCAGCGCATCCACCAAGTTGTAGACCTTGGCCGATTGCGTCTGCGTGCCGTTCAGCACCAAAAAGCCTTCGTGCTCACGGGTATTGAGCATCAGACCATCGGGATGATCCAGGCAACTGAATCGGCAATCGTCTTTGGGCAGGTTGCGCTGGCGCGCGGTAAAGCAGCGCGCCGAGAAAGCCAGCGGCATGCGGCCATAGGCGAATACTTCGGTTTCCAGACCCGCAGGGCGATCGGCTTGGATCACGGCCAAATCGCTGCGTTTCATTTCCAGCGGAATCACCCAGCGGTTGGCGCCCAGCCCGGCCATCCACTGTAAGGTGGGCAGGTTGTAGATGTTGAGGTGCGGGCCGGCCACGAACGGGCCTTTGCCATTCAGGCATTGCACCGCGCCCATGTCATTGGCTTCCACTGCAAATTCGCCGTTGCCGGTGATCTTGTGCATGGTGCCCACTTCGGCACCGGATTCCAGCAAAACCTGGGTGGACAGCACCACTTCCTTGCCGGCCTTCTTCAAAAGTGCGGCAATGTCCAGCCAGTCGGCCAGACGCAGCTCATGTCGGCGTGAGCACACGGCCTCGCCCAGGTACACCACGTCCACCGCGGTTTGGCCCATAGCTTCGTAGAAATTGAAGACGACGTCACGCTGCCAGTAATACTGCAACGGACCGATTGAAATTTTCATGGTTCTTACTTCCAAGGCCGATGGTACGCGCCCAAAGTGTGTTGCTGCCCTTCGGCGATTTGGTCCAGCCCACTCATCCAGATGGGCTTGGGTGCATAGCGGTGCGGGTTGGAATGGCAATGGTCCATGGCTTCGCGCCAGACCTTGGTGACCTGGGCCACATACGCCGGGCTGCGTTGGCGCCCTTCAATCTTGATAGCCTTGACACCCATCTTGAGGAGTTGCGGCAGCAATTCCAGCGTGTTCAAGCTGGTGGGCTCTTCGATGGCGTAATAGTTTTCATCGGAGCCCACATCGAAGCGGCCCTTGCACAGCGTGGGGTAACCAGCATTTTCCCCCGGGGCGTAGCGGTCAATCAGCACACCGTTCAGGCGCGACTCTCGGCCTTGGGGTGTTTCCTCCCAGCGCACGGCCTTGGGTGGCGAGCACACACCATGCGTGTTGGGCGACTCGCCAGTGACGTAGCTGGAAAGTGCACAACGCCCCTCCACCATCACGCACAGGCTGCCAAAGCCAAAAACCTCGATCTCCACCGGCGTCTTTTCAATCACCTGCTGCACCTGGGTCAGCGACAGCACGCGCGGCAGCACGGCGCGCACGATGCCAAATTGCTCGCGGTAGAAATTGATGGCGTCAAAATTGGTGGCCGATCCCTGAACCGACAGATGCAGACGCAGCTTCGGGTGGTGCGTGGCGGCATACTGCATCAGGCCGGGGTCAGCCAGGATCACGGCATCCACGCCCAAATCCACCGCCTTGTCCACCGCCGACTGCCACAGCGAGGGGTTGGCCGCTTGCGGGTACGTGTTAAGCGCCATGAATACCTTGCAACCCCGCGCATGGGCATAGGCAATACCGGTGGCGATGGCGGCTTCGTCAAAGTTCAGACCGGCAAAGTTGCGGGCATTGGTGGCGTCGCGCAGGCCCAGGTAAACGCAACTGGCGCCGTTGTCCACGGCAGCTTTCAGCGCGGGCAGACTACCGGCGGGACAGACCAGTTCCATGGCGGCAGGGGGCGAAATGGACGAAGCAATGGGCGCTACCGTAGCAGCGCTGGAAGGTGTGGGGTGCATGCGGGTGGTGCTTTCGGCGCGAGCGACACTATGAAGCTTTCACGGTGGGTCGAACGATACGTCGACGCCCATTGCCTAGTTTTGATCCTAGTCAACGAAGCGACAAAATGCCAGACATGACCCACTGTTCACCATCTGTTTTTGACGGTTCGTCCCTCGCTTCTTTCAGTTCATCAGTTCGCGCTTGACCCTATTATGGCCTGTACGGTAAACTAATAACCACTTAGTCATTAACGTTATGTCTACTTCCTGTTCCATCTCTGAGATTGCCGCCACCGTGCCGGCCAAACGCGAACGCCGCAAGGACGCCCGTCCGGGCGAGTTGCTGGCTGCCGCGCTGGAGCTGTTTGTGGAAAAGGGTTTTGCCGCCACCCGCGCCGAAGAAGTGGCCAAACGGGCGGGCGTCTCCAAAGGCACCCTGTTCCTCTACTTTTCCAGCAAGGAAGAACTATTCAAGGCAGTGGTGCGCGAAAATATTTCGGGCAAGTTTGATGCGTGGAACGCCGAATTTGACACCTTTGAAGGCAGCTCCGCCGAACTGCTGCGCTACAGCATCCACGCCTGGTGGGAGCGCATTGGCAACACCAAGGCAGCGGGCATCACCAAGCTGATGATGAGCGAAGCCGGTAACTTTCCCGAACTGGCAGCCTTCTACCAGCACGAAGTCATCCAGCCCGGAAACGACCTGCTGCGCCGGGTACTGCAGCGGGGTGTGGACCGTGGAGAGTTCCGCCCGATGGATTTGCAATATGGCGTCTACACCGTGCTGGCACCCATGCTGTTCCTGGCCACCTGGAAGCATTCCCTGGGTCTGTGCAGTGGAACGGACAACATCATCGATCCCGAGCAGTACATCGCTGTGCAGGTCGAAACCCTGTTGAACGGGCTCAATCGGCGTGCTGATGCCGCGCTAACACCCCAAGGGTTATCCACACCATGAAACGTTGGCTGAAATGGATCGTGGCCGCACTGATTCTGGGCCTGCTGGCAGCCGGTGCCCTGCGCGCACTCTCCGCACGCAAAGTCCAAAAAGACGCACTCGCCGCCCAACAGGAAGTACAAAAGACGCTCACCAGCGTGGAGTTGCTGGCCAGTGACCAGGTGGTGGTGCGCAACGTGGACTTGCCACAGACACTGACCATCTCGGGCCCCATCAAGGCGGTGAACTCCGCCTTGGTAAAGGCCCGTGTCGCTGGCGAGCTGCAAGGCCTGGTAGTGCGCGAAGGCGACGCTGTGAACGCCGGCGACACCATTGCCCGCGTCGACCCCACCGAATTCCAGGCCCGCTTGAACCAGGCCCGTCAGCAGGCCGAGTCGGCCAAAGCGCAGGTGGATATTGCCAAACGCAGTTTCGACAACAACCGCTCATTGGTAGACAAAGGGTTTATCTCCAAGACCGCACTCGATTCGTCCATGGCCACGCTGGCGTCAGCAGAGGCGACGTACCGTGCGGCCCAGGCCGGTGCCGAAGTGGCCGCCAAATCGTTGAATGACACCGTCATGCGTGCGCCCATTGCCGGCCAGATTGCACAACGCCTGGCGCAGCCCGGCGAACGGGTGGCGGTGGATGCCCGCATTGTGGAAATTGTGGACCTGAGCCACCTGGAGCTGGAGGCCAGCCTCGACGCCAGTGACTCCCTGCAGGTGCAGGTCGGGCAAACCGCACAACTGACGGTGGAAGGTGCCACCAAACCACTCATGGCCAAGGTGGTGCGCATCAACCCCAGCGCGGTAGCTGGCAGCCGCGCCGTGCTGGCCTACCTGGCGCTGGAACCCAGCCCCGGCCTGCGTCAAGGGCTCTTTGCCCAGGGTGTATTGCAAACCAGTGTGACCCACACGCTGGCCGTGCCACTCGGTACAGTGCGCACCGACAAACCCGCACCCTATGTGCAGCTCATTGACAAAGGGCACATCGTCCACCAAAGCGTGACACTGGGTGCACGCGGCGAACTCAATGGAGTGGCCATGGTCGCCGTACAGGGCGTCGCAGAGGGTGCCTCGGTATTGGTTGGCAGCACGGGCACATTGCGCCCTGGCACGCCAGTAAAGCCCGCAACAACCACCGCAACCGCCCAATAAGCCCATGTGGTTTACCCGCGTCAGTCTGAAGAACCCGGTGTTTGCCACCATGCTCATGCTGGCCTTGGTTGTGTTGGGATTTTTCTCCCTGCAGCGCCTGCAGGTGGACCAGTTTCCCAACATTGATTTCCCCGTGGTGGTAGTGATTGCGGACTACCCAGGTGCATCGCCTGAAATCGTGGAGAGCGAAGTCTCCAAAAAGATCGAGGAAGGCGTTAACTCCATTGCCGGCATCAACGCCCTGACCTCTCGCAGCTACGAAGGCCAGTCGGTGGTGGTCATTGAATTTGGCCTGCACATTGACGGGCGCAAGGCAGCCGATGACGTGCGAGAAAAAGTCGCTGCCATACGCCCCAACTTGCGTGCTGAAGTCAAGGAACCCCGTGTCTTGCGATTTGATCCGGCCGCAAGCCCTGTATGGTCCGTTGCCGTATTGCCCGACACCCGCACAGCGCAGGGCAAGGTCATGGATTCCGTGGAATTGACCAACTGGGCCGATCAGGTTCTCAAGAAGAGACTGGAAAACGTGCGCGGCGTGGGCTCGGTCACGTTGGTGGGGGGCACCAAGCGCGAAATCAATATCTACCTCAACCCGCAGGCATTGGAGGCATTTGGTATTACGCCCGAGCAGGTGACATCGGCCGTGCGCAATGAAAATCAGGAGGTGCCAGTGGGCACCATCCACTCCGATGAGCAAGAGCGCGTCATCCAGATTGACGCCCGCATGCAGCGCCCCGAAGATTTCGGCAAGATCATTGTGGCGCGCAAGAACGGTGCGGCGATCCGGGTTGACCAGGTGGCTCGGGTGGCGGACGGTGCGCAGGAAATTGATAGCCTGGCACTCTACAACGGACAACGCACCCTGCTGCTCAATGTGCAGAAAACGCAAGATGAAAACACCATCGCCGTGGTGGACAACCTGCAAAAAACCCTGGCGACCTTGCAAAAGCAGCTCCCCCCCGGCGTGCGACTGGAGCAGATCACCGATGCCTCACGCCAGATCCGTGTTTCGGTCAGCAATGTGCGCAGCACGCTGATCGAAGGAGCCCTGCTGACGGTGCTGATCGTATTTCTGTTCCTCAATTCCTGGCGTTCCACCGTCATCACCGGGTTGACCCTGCCGATCGCGCTGATAGGCACCTTCTTCTTCATGAACCTGTTTGGCTTCACCATCAACATGATCACGTTGATGGCCTTGAGCCTGTGCGTGGGTCTGCTGATTGACGACGCCATTGTGGTTCGGGAAAACATCGTGCGCCATGTCCAAATGGGAAAAACCGCGTACCAGGCCTCACTGGACGGCACGCAGGAAATTGGTCTGGCGGTGCTGGCCACCACACTGTCCATCGTTGCGGTTTTTTTGCCCATTGGATTTATGGGCGGCATCATTGGCAAGTTCTTCCACGAATTCGGCATCACCATCGTGGCAGCGGTGATGATTTCGATGTTCGTCAGCTTCACGCTGGACCCCATGCTCTCCAGCATCTGGCACGACCCCAGCATTGAGGCGCAAGGCCACCGGCACGCCCCGGTCACCTTCTACGACAAGACCATTGGCCGCATCACCGGCTGGTTTGACCACGCTACCGACTGGCTGGTTGATGCCTACCAAAACATTCTGCGCTGGGCCTTGGTGCACAAGTTGGCCACAGTGGGTTTGGCGGTGGGCATCTTTGTGGGAAGTGTGTTCATGGTGCCCTTGCTGGGAACGGAATTCGTGCCGAAGTCGGATTTTTCGGAGACCTCCCTCAGTTTCAACACCCCGGTCGGCTCGTCCCTGGAGATCACCGAGGCCAAGGCGCGCCAGGTGGAAGGCATCATCCGCAGCTTCCCCGAAGTGCGCTATACCCTCACCACCATCAACACCGGCAACACGGCTGGCAAGATGTACGCCAGCACCTACATCCGCCTGGTCGACCGCAAGGACCGCAAGCTGGGCGTGGATGACATGTCCGTGGTATTGCGTGACCGGCTCAAACACGTACCCGGCATCACGGTCACCCACGTGGGACTACTCGACGCCGTAGGCGGCCGAAAGCAAATCCTGTTCTCGATCCAGGGGCCAGATACCGCCGAGCTGGAGCGACTGACCGCACTGGCAATGAAAAAAATCGGCAACGTTGCGGGCTTGGTCGATCTGGACTCCAGTGCCAAACCCAACAAGCCCACGCTGGACGTGGTGGTCAAGCGCGACATCGCCTCCGACCTGGGCTTGTCGGTCGGGCAAATCGGTTCGGCCCTGCGGACCCTGGTGGCCGGCCAGACCGTGGGCAGCTGGCGTGCACCCGACGATCAGACCTACGACGTGAACGTGCGCCTGTCACCCGATGCGCGCAATTCCGCGCGGGATATGGAAATGCTGCCCTTTACGGTAGGTACCAATGCCGATGGCAGCGCCCGCATCGTGCGACTCAACCAGGTGGCCAACGTGCGCGAGTCCACCGGCCCCAACCAGATCAACCGCCGCGACCTGACGCGCGAAGTTGCCATCAGCGGCAATGTGAATGGCCGTTCTGGCGGCGAGGTGTCGGCCGACATCACCACCGCGATGGACACCATTGCCATGCCGCCTGGCTACAGCTACAAGTTCAGCGGGTCCACCAAGGACATGGCCGAAGCCTTTGGCTACGCCATATCGGCCCTGATGCTGGCGGTCGTGTTTATCTACATGATCCTGGCCAGCCAGTTCAAGAGCTTTTTGCAGCCCCTGGCGTTGATGACCGCCCTGCCCTTGACCCTGATCGGCGTCGTACTGGCGCTGTTGATGTTCAACTCCACCCTGTCCATGTTCTCGATCATCGGGGTCGTGATGCTGATGGGCCTGGTCACCAAGAACGCCATCCTGCTGGTGGACTTTGCCATTCGCGCGCAAGAGGACGGAATGGAACGTTCCGAGGCCCTACTGATGGCGGCTAAAGTGCGGCTGCGCCCGATTTTGATGACCACGTTGGCCATGATCTTCGGCATGGTGCCGCTGGCGTTTGCCATGTCCGAAGGCTCGGAAATGCGCGCCCCCATGGGCCAGGCCGTGATTGGTGGCGTCATCACCTCTTCGTTGCTGACACTGGTGGTTGTTCCTGTGGTGTATTGCTATATGGATGATCTGGCGCAATGGGCAAGACGCACATTTGACCGGACCGAAACCCCGGCCAAGTAAAATTGTCTACAATCGTCCAGCATACCCATTGGAGTATATTTAAATGAACATCGAAACCGCCCGCTACCACATGATTGAGCAGCAGATTCGCCCTTGGGATGTGGCGGATTCATTGGTGCTGGATCTCCTGTCCATTGTCAAGCGCGAAGAATTTGTTCCCAAAGCCCTTAAGGGCTTGGCATTTGCCGATCTGGAAATTCCACTCCAAGGCTCGGGTGAAGATGCTCTCTCCAAGGGTCAGTGCATGCTCGCACCCCGCGTAGAAGCCCGCATGCTGCAAGATTTGGCGGTCAAGCCCCATGAAACCGTGCTGGAAATCGGCGCCGGTTCAGGCTACATGGCGGCCCTGTTGGGCAAACAGGCGCAGAGTGTGGTGACCCTGGAAATCGTTCCCGAACTGGTGACCATGGCCCGCGATAACCTGCGAAACGCCGGCATCCACAATGTCAAGGTGCGCTTGGCCGATGGCGCCAATCTCGGAATGTTCGAAACCAGCGTCGATGTCATCGTTCTCAGCGGCTCGGTGAGTGAAGTTCCGGCCAGCCTGCTCAAACTGCTCAAACCCGGCGGCCGCCTTGGCGCTATCGTCGGCAGCGAACCCGTGATGCGGGGCACACTGATCACCAAGACGGGCGACAGCGCCTTCAAAACCACTCAAGGCTGGGACACATGGGCGCCACGCCTGCAGAACTTCCCGGAGCCTTCGCGCTTTACTTTCTGATACCCACCCCGGAACTGCCCATGCTCGAACAAGTCCGCCCCCGTGACCTCACACAATGGTTCGCCAATGCGACGGCCAAAGGTGCTCCTGTGGTGCTGGACGTGCGCGAGCCGCATGAGCTGCAACTCGCCAGCATCAAGCCCCAGGGCTTTGCGCTGCTGTCCATTCCCATGGGCGTTGTCCCACTGCGCCTGACCGAACTGGACCCACAACAGCCCATTGCCTGCCTGTGCCACCACGGCGGGCGCAGCATGCAGGTGACACAGTTCCTGCTAAGCCGGGGGTTTGAACATGTTGCCAATATCGCAGGGGGCATCAATGCCTGGTCTGCCGAGCTTGATCCCGCGATACCCCGTTATTGATTTCCCTGCCCTACCCTGCAACCGTTATCTCTTTTCACGAGCCTGAGAAACACTACCATGACCCGTCAAAGCCACTTCTCGAACTTTCGCCTGCTGCCCCTGATGCTTGCCCTGGGGGCTGCCCTGCCGCTTTCAGTTCAGGCACAGAGTCTGATTGACCTGTACACCGCTGCGCGCGGCTATGACACCACCTACCAGGCGGCCAGGTCACAGTTTGACGCCACGCTAGCCAAGGCTGACCAGGCCAAGGCCGGAATCCTGCCACAGGCTGGTCTGGCGTTGGCCGGCAGCAGCAGCAACCAGGCAGTGTTGCCCACGCCAGCGCGCAACTACGCCACCCAGAGTGCCACGATCAGCGCCTCACAGCCGCTGTACCGTCCCGCCAACTGGGCCAGCTACCAGCAGGGAGAAAAATCTCGGGAACTGGCCCAGGCCCAGTTGCAGCAGGCGGAGCAAGACCTGATCGTGCGCGTAAGCCAAGCCTACTTTGATGTGCTGGCTGCCAACGACAGTGTGACCTTCGTGAAAAGCCAAAAGTCCGCCGTAGCCGAACAGCTGGCATCAGCCAAACGCAACTTTGAGGTGGGCACCTCCACCATTACCGATTCGCGCGAGGCGCAAGCCCGCTACGACTTGGTCATTGCCCAGGAACTGGCTGCCGAGAACGACTTCCTGGTGAAGTCCCTGGCGTTGAACCAGTTGGTGGGGCAACCCAACGTGCAACCCAAGCCGCTGAAGGCCCCAGTCGTGCTGGCCCCCGTGGTACCAGCCGATGTGAACCAGTGGGTGGATCAGTCGCAGACCAAGCACCCCGGTATCCAGCAGGCTGATGTGGCCCTGGAAGTCGCCAAACTGGAAACCCAAAAGGCGGTTGCCGGACACAAGCCCACCTTGGACCTAGTGGGCAGCTACACGGCCATCAACAATAGCGATGGCTCGTCCACCTCCGTAGGTGACAGCCGCGTCAATGTTGGCACCGTGGGCCTGAACCTTAACATTCCGTTATTCGCCGGTTTCTCCGTCCAGAACCGCGTCAAGGAAACCACTGCGCTTGAAGAGAAAGCCCGCGCCGATCTGGAAACCGCTAAGCGCAATGTGGCCCAAGGCACCCGCACCGCCTACTATGGCGTGCAGTCCGGTCGGGCGCAGGTAGCTGCCCTCCAGGCCGCCGAAGCGTCCAGCCAGAGCGCGCTCGAAGCCAACCAGTTGGGCTACCAGGTGGGTGTGCGGATCAATATCGATGTGCTGAACTCGCAAAGCCAGTTGTTTGACACCAAGGCCAAGCTGGCCAAGGCCCGTTACGACGTCTTGGTGGGCGAGCTCAAGCTGCGCCAGGCTGCCGGCACCTTGACCGCCGACGACCTGCAACTCATCAACAGCCAGTTGGCACAGTAGTCAACCCAGCCAAGCGACACACCTAGAGGCCAGCCAGCAACTGCTGAACCGCCGTGGCGGTGCGCTGCGCTGCACCGCCGTGATCCCGCCCCAGGCTATGGGCCGCAGTTCGGGCCTGCTGCAATGCGGGTGCTGATTGCAGTAGCGCCAGACAACGGTCGACTGCATCATCCATATCCACCGCCTTAAACGCGGCTCCAGCCCTGCTCGCCAGTTCAGATGCCTCGGCAAAGTTAAACGTGTGTGGCCCCATCACCACCGGACAGCCACAGGCGGTTGCCTCAATCAGGTTCTGCCCACCCAGTGGGGCAAAGCTGCCACCCAGCAGGGCTACATCGGACAAAGCAAAGTACAACGCCATCTCCCCCAGTGAGTCGCCCAGCCAAATATCGGCGGCCTCTGGCCCGCGAGACCAATGGCTGCGCCGAGACACGCTAAACCCCTGCTCCTGACACAACTGCGCCACTGCGTCAAAGCGCTGCGGGTGGCGCGGCACAATTAGCCACTGCACTTCGGATGCTATGTTTTTCGTAGCTACTTGTTTAGATTTCACGAGGGCCGGAGCCATTTTCCTATTCAAAGCTTCGAGCAGAAGTGCCTCTTCCCCCTCTCGTGCACTGGCAAACAAAAGCACTGGACGCTTCAGAGCGCGGCGCCAAGCCGCGCCGCGCGCCAGCTGGGATGCATCGGGCGTGGCATCGTACTTGACATTGCCGGTTACGCCCAGCACAGGCGCACCCAATTGGCGAAGGCGTATGGCGTCTTCCCCTGACTGCGCCCACACCGCACGCAGCCCCTGGTAGGCCGGTCGCGCCAGCCACGCCAATCGTTGCGACTGGCGCAGGGACTTCGCACTGAAGCGGGCATTGACCAGGCACAGAGGCATGCGCGCCAGGGCACAAGCTGCCACCATATTGGGCCAGACTTCGGTCTCTACCAACAGGCCAACGCGCGGTTGAAAGTGCGCCAAAAAGCGTTTGACAGCACCGGGTGTATCCCAAGGCTGCCAAACCTGCACATCACCTGGCTGCAAGAGTGCCTGGCCCATGGCACGACCGGTTGCCGTACCATGGGTTAGCAGCAGGCGCATACCCGGCAGGCTGTCGCGTAGACGGTTCACCAAGGCCTGGGCGGCACGCGTCTCTCCCAGCGATACAGCATGCACCCACACGTAAAAATCGGTACTGCCAGCCAAAGCCACGCTAGCGGACGGCACATCGCCATAGTGGCCAAAACGCTCGCCTTCACGCTCACCATACAATGGTTCGGCACGCGCACGCAGGCGCAGGCGCATCCGCAACAGTGGTTGCAACAGCCACAGGACTAGGGAATAAAGGGCACGCGTCATCGACACATCACGGGTGTAGCGAGTTGGTCCCAGGCCTGCCAGACAGCATCTACCCGCGGACACGGGGTAGCATACACACTCACCTGCTGGGCCGCCAGGCGCCCCTCACCTGCAGGGCCGGTGCGCCAGGCGGTGTCAAAGTTGTAGATCTGCACATGGGGCAATCCCAGAGCCACAGCGATATGGCTCAGGCCGCTGTCTACCCCGATGACGCCAGCGCATTGCGCCATGGTATCAACCAGCGCGTCCAACCCCATGGAAGGCCAGACCCAAGCATCATCCAGTTGCGCAGCAATGGCTTCACTGGTGGCCTTCTCTGCCGTCGTACCATGCGCCAGCGCCACGGCAAAGCCGCTGTGGTTCAGGCGCCGGCCCAACTCCACCCAGGACGCCAATGGCCACTGTTTGTCGGCGCGCGACGTGCCGTGCACCAGGGCCACCTGGGGCTTGCGCGGTGCAAAGGAATTGGCGTTATGCCCTGCCGGTAGCGGAGCCAGCACAGCCCGATCGCCAGGCACCAGGCCAAAGCGGTTGGGGCCTTGCAACGTGTAGCCCAGCCCAGCCGCACACAGCAGGCGCGCGCGCTGCACGGCATGCACATGCGGTTCCAGCGCAATGGCTTCATCTGCCACCCAACGCGTGGGGGCCTCGTAGCCCGAGCCTTCAGTCTGGTTGGCCATGGCAATGCGCCGGCCTTGGGGCGTGGTAAGGGCAAGCCAGACAATCAGGGCCGACTTGGTCAGGCCCTGCAGATCAACCACGGCATCATAAGCTTGGGCCTGCAGTTGCTGTTTGAAGGTCTTCCACTCGGCACGGGTTTGGCGCGCCAATGGAGCCTTGCCCCAGCGCCGCAGCTCGCAGGGAATAACCTCGCCCACGCCTTCACAGCGACCCACCAGGGGGGCAAAGGCGCGCTCCACCACCCAGTCGATCTGGATACCGGGCAAGGCAGCACGCAGGTCCTGTACGGCCGGCATGGCATGCACCACATCGCCCAGCGAGGACAGCTTGACGATGAGGACTTTGGCCGGCACAGCCTTCAATGTGCCGCCTCGACAAAGCTGGCATCCGGCTTGACCGAGCGCAGCAAGGCCAGCATGTCGGTCTGGATGCGTTCCAGCGCTTCAGGGGTGTGTCCTTCAAAGCGCAGCACCAGCACCGGCGTGGTGTTGGAAGCGCGGATCAGGCCAAAGCCATCGGGCCAGTCCACGCGAATACCGTCAATCGTATTCACGATGGCCGGCGATGCAAACGCAGCCTTGGCCACCAACTGATCCACCAGCGCATGCGGCTCACCCTCGGCGCACTGCACATTGAGTTCTGGCGTGGAGAAGCTGGTGGGCAGGTCGTTGAGCAAGGCGTTGGCGTCAGCCACTTTGCTGACGATTTCCAGCAACCTTGCCCCGGCGTAGGTGCCGTCGTCAAAACCGTACCAGCGCTCTTTGAAGAAGATGTGGCCACTCATCTCGCCGCCCAAGGGCGAACCAATTTCACGCATCTTGGCCTTGATCAGCGAGTGGCCGGTTTTAAACATCAACGGCACGCCACCCGCCGCAGCAATGGTGGGCGCCACGCGCTGCGAACACTTCACGTCGAAGATGATGGTTCCGCCAGGCACACGACTCAGCACATCGCGAGCAAACAGCATCATCTGGCGATCGGGGTAGATGTTGGTGCCGTCTTTGGTGACAATGCCCAGCCGGTCACCATCGCCATCAAAGGCCAAGCCGAGTTCGGCGTCGCTGGCCTTCAGCGCGGCGATAAGGTCCTTCAGGTTTTCGGGCTTGCTGGGGTCTGGATGGTGGTTGGGAAAGGTGCCATCCACATCGCTAAACAGTTCGGTCACCTCGCAGCCAATGGCGCGCAGAATGTCCGGTGCCGAGGCACCGGCCACGCCGTTACCGCAGTCCACCACAATCTTGAGCGGTCGGGCCAGCTTGATGTCACCCACGATACGCGTGCGGTAGGCCTCCAGCACATCCGCCCCCTGGCGCGCGCCGCCGGATTTGAGCGACCAGCTTTCCGACTCGATAGCCTTGCGCAAATTCTGGATGTCGTCGCCATAGATGGCACGACCGGCCAGCACCATCTTGAAGCCGTTGTAATCCTTGGGGTTGTGGCTGCCAGTAACCTGAATGCCGCTTGCACACAGCGTGTTGGCCGCGAAGTACAGCATGGGCGTGGTCACCATGCCTACGTCGATGACGGTTATGCCCGCGTCTTGCAGGCCGGCCATCAGTGCCGCGGCCAGGGACGGACCGCTCAAACGGCCATCACGCCCCACGGCCACTGTTGTCTGCCCTTCGGCTAAAGCAACTGTTCCAAAGGCCCGGCCCAGACCGCGAGCAACCGCTTCATTGATGGTGGTTGGCACAGTGCCGCGGATGTCATAGGCTTTGAAGATACTGGGGGAGACTTGCATTGGACCTGTTTTCCCTTTGGAGAGTGATGCGCAACCCGCCAAAACACATGCGACGGAGCTGACCGCGGCATTGTAGGCGGGCCACCCGCCAGAGCAACATCAAGCCAATGCAAGGCTATTTCACGAGACTGGTCTCACCGGAACGGAATTCAGATCTACCGAATTACTTGCAAAATGTATTTTTAGAAAATCATTCCGTGAATTTTTCTTTCATTTTGAATTCTTTATCAAAATTGAACCCCGGATAATTATTGCCACTGAAAGTGGTAGCCCAGTGGATCAGTTTTGTTGTATTGTCAGCAAACTTGAATTTTACATTGACGGTGAATTGCCATATATCGCCCTTTGCCCCATACACCAAAACATAACCCCCTTCACTAAAATCTGATAGATAAGTATTTGCTACCTTTATATCTAAAACTTGCTTATTACCCTCATCCCATTTGGCGGGATCTTCTATCCGATATTCTACTATCTTGGTTTTCGGCTCATATTGACCAGTGGCATTATAAATTTTGTCATGTGTTTTTGAAAACACAAAAATATAAATAGGCTTACCCGCTTCTTTATCATGCGCACCGGTTGTGAAGGCGAACTCGACCGAAACCAGTTTTGGACCCTTTGCGACAGGTGCAGGGTTAGTCGATTGGACAATAAAGTTTTTGTCGAAATTGATGGAAACCGATAAATTATCTGATGTGCCAAAATTAAATTGATAATAACCTGATGTACCACCCTCCATTTTGCTGCGAAGCTCACTGAGTTGAATTTTTTCACTGAATACTGGTGCGTTGTAATAGTCCTTACTTATACTCGCCAATACCTTTGTGTATTGCTGATTGGGCACTAGCACCTGCGCTACTGTCAATTTCATTTTTGCATCGGTTGCTACATGCAGGACATCACCGTCAATCCACGCTTTGATATATTTATATCGTGCTTTGAATTCATCGGGGATAACAAAACTGGGCGTTGGTTTATACGCTGAATAGAGTGCGTCATTTTTGTGCGCATTCTCATTGAATTCATTGATCTTGCTCTCTCTGGACGGGGTATTGTCTTTTTTTTCTTGCGGCGCCTGAGGTACTAACACGGCCGGAGGGATGTTGTGCATGGAGTTGCCCGCAGCGGTACCCATACCGATAGGCTTGGGCGCAGAGCCCAGGGCGCTGGCTGGTGGGCGCAACTGGGTGGGCTGCGCCCAGCTACTGCCGGCAGCTGCGGCAGCCAGCGCCACTACAAGCGTGGATGCCAGCTTGGCGACGAGCCCCATTCGACGATTTACTTGCATGTCTTTCTCCCAATAATGGAGGGAGCCACCCGAAATGTGCAGCCCTTAGGGGATAAGACGCAATGCATCCGGGGATTGCGACATCGACCGAAAGAAATGAATACGCGCGACATAGCGCTGCGCAGACGGTGCTCACCCACCCCACCCACATGTCCGAAAACGGCTATTACCCGCCGAATGGCTGCGTATCATCCACACCATGCCCCCAACCACCCCCGCCCCAGCGATGGCCACTCCAGCCGCCAGTGACGCCTGTTACCTGGCACTCAAGGCGAGGGATGCGCGGTTCGATGGGCGCTTCTTTACCGGCATTACCTCCACCGGCATCTACTGCCGCCCGGTCTGCAAAGTGCGCACGCCCAAACGGGAAAACTGCCTGTTCTTTGCGCTGGCGGCGCAAGCCGAGTCCGCCGGGTTTCGCCCCTGCCTGCGCTGCCGCCCCGAGCTGGCGCCGGCTGGCGCCGCGGGCTCCGACACGCTGCGGCCCTGGTCAACGCAGGATGCGTCTTTCATCCTGGCCCGCCAAGCTGCTGAACTGCTGGACGAGCCCGGCCTGTGGAGCGATGGCACACCCAGCATGGCTAACGTAGCGGCACGCCTGGGCGTGAGTGAGCGCCATGTGCGCCGCATCTTCGAGACGCATTGGGGGGTGTCACCCTTGCAATACCTGCAGACACGCCGACTCTTGATGGCCAAGCGGCTGCTGACCGATACGCGCCTGCCGGTGGCCCAGGTGGCAGGCTTGAGCGGCTTTTCCAGCGTGCGGCGCTTCAACGCGAGCTTTGTTGAACACTACCGACTGCAGCCGCGCCAGTTGCGCCAGAAGCGGGACGCACAGGACACGCAAGACAGCCAGCGGGAGCCGAGCGCCATCGTGCTCAAGGCTTCCTACCGCCCGCCCTATGACGTGGCCGCGATGTTGGACTTCTTTGCCACCCGACTAATTGATGGCGTGGAATCGGTGGAGCCGCAGCAGCTGACGCTGGCACGCACCCTGGCCTTGCCGCATGGCGGGCGCACTCTGGTGGGTTGGGTACGAGTGCAGTTTGTGCCCGATGCCTGCTCGGTGGTGTTCCAAATCAGCCCCAGCCTAGGCGACGTGCTACCCCAGGTGCTGGCCCGGCTGCGCGCCCTGCTGGACTTGGACGCCGACCCATGGGCCGTCAATGCGGCGCTGCAAGGCGACTTCCCCGGCTTTGAAGGTCAGCGGGTACCCGGCTGCCTGGATGGTTTTGAGCTGGGTGTGCGCGCCATTCTGGGCCAACAGATCACCGTCAAGGCGGCGTGCACGTTGGGCACGCGGCTGGTAGAACGCTTTGGCACCGATCTGCCCGCGCCGGTTGGCGGCATGCGCCGTCTCTTTCCCACACCGCAGGCCTTGGCCCAGGCCACGGGGGATGCGTTGGGCCAAATTGGTATTGTGCGCCAGCGCCAGCGCGCCATTCAGGCGCTGGCACAGGCGGTGGCGGATGGGCATTTGATGTTGCAGCCGGGCGTCGATATTGCCGACACGCTGGCCGCCCTGCAAGCCCTACCGGGCATTGGCCCTTGGACCGCGCAATACATTGCCATGCGCGCCCTGCGCTGGCCGGATGCCTTTGTGGCGGGCGATGTGGCGCTGCAAAAGGCGCTGGGCGTACGCGATGCCAAGAACCCAGCACTGGCCGCAGAACAAGCATCCGAGCGCTGGAAGCCCTGGCGCAGCTATGCCGTGGTGCGCGCTTGGGCCAGCCTGGCTCCAACGTCCACCGATCAGTAGCTATTACTTTGATAGTGGCTTACGTATATTTCACGAGGGCTAGAGCCTGATTTGACCATGAAACATTTCCAAACTGTGCGATATGCACTCCAAAGCCCCTGGGGCCCCATGACGCTGGCCGCTACCGACTCTGCATTGGTCTGGACCGGCTTTGTTGGCCAAAAGCACGCACCCGACACCAGCGCCTGGCCACTCTCACGCGACAACCCGGTACTGCGCCAGACTGCCGAACAATTGCAGCAATACTTTGCCGCCGAACGCACGGTGTTTGCCCTGCCGCTGGACCTGCGCAGCGGCACGGCATTCCAGCAAGCGGTATGGCACAGCCTGCTAGCCATTACGGCGGGTTCCACCCAAACCTACGGCGTTGTCAGTGAGGCCATTGGCCGACCCAAGGCCGTGCGCGCCGTCGGTGCGGCCATTGGGCGCAACCCCATCAGCATCATCGTGCCCTGCCACCGCGTGGTGGGTAGCACCGGCGCGCTGACGGGCTACGCCGGCGGTGTAGAGCGCAAGCACGCGCTGCTGCACCTGGAAGGGGTTTTATGAGTCATGCGTCCAAAGCTTGGAAGCTGGACTTTGTGCTGCTGGCTGCCATTTGGGGTGCGTCTTTTTTATTCATGCGGATGGGAGCGCTGGAACTGGGGGTCATGGCCACGGCTGGCCTGCGGGTGGGCATTGCGTCGATCTTTTTGCTGCCTCTGCTGCTGGCGCGCGGGCTGGGTCCGGTGCTGCGCAACCACTGGAAGCAGGTGCTGGTGGTGGGCATTCTGAACTCGGTCATTCCTATTGCCTGCTTCAGCTATGCCTTGCTGTCCATCACCACCGGCCTGACGTCCATTCTCAACGCCACCACGCCGTTGTTCGGTGCCGTCATTGCCTGGTTGTGGCTCAAGGACAAACCCAATGGTTTGCGCACCCTGGGCCTGACCATCGGCTTTGTCGGCGTGGCTTTGTTGGCTTGGGACAAAGCCAGCTTCAAACCCGATGCATCAGGCGCCTCCAGTGGTTGGGCGGTACTGGCTTGCCTGCTGGCCACGCTGTGCTATGGGCTTTCTGCCAGTTTCACCAAACTCCACCTGAACCACGTGCCCTCATTGGTATCGGCTACCGGCAGCCAATTGGGTGCGACGGTGATGTTGCTGCCGCTAAGCTGGTGGTTCTGGCCCGACCACGCAGTATCAACGCACGCCTGGCTGTCAGTCATCGCCCTGGGCGTGTTGTGCTCTGGTGTAGCCTACATTGTGTTTTTTCGGCTGATTGAGCGGGCCGGCCCGGCGCGGGCGCTGTCAGTCACCTTTGCCATTCCGGTGTTTGCCCTTCTGTACGGCGTAGTACTGCTGGGCGAGGTAATTACCCTCTGGATGGTGCTCTGCGGCCTAGTCATCGTGGTAGGCACTGGCCTATCCAGCGGATTGCTTACCCTGCGTCGCAAGCCCTGATCACTGGATAGCCCCCGCCATCACATTGATACTCAGGGCCAGCACCAGCATGTTGAAAGCAAAGGCGGTTAGGCTATGCAACAGCGTCAGCCGCCGCATTTGGCGCGAGGTAACCACCACGTCCGACACCTGCGACGTCATCCCCACCACGTGGGCGTAGTACAAAAAATCAAAGTAGTCGGGTGGCAGCTTGCCGGGAAACTCCAGCCCCGCACCTTGGGGGTGGCGGTGCAGCTCCGACTGGTAGTACAGATGGGCATAGCGAAAGGCGAAGATGGTCTGCATCAGCAACCACGACGATGCCAGCGCTGCCATGGACAGGGCCAGATGCCCCAGCCGCTGCGGGCTGGACAAATCTTTGACGTGCTGCAGCATGAGCGCAATAGCGCCCACGCTGATGAAGGTCGACAGCAGCATCAATATGAACAAAATCCAGCCAGACTGGTCTTGTGCCTGGGCCCGCAAGCGGGTACGTGGCGCGTCGAACTCTACCGCCAACCACCAGGCCAGTACCAAAAAAGTGGCGGTGCCGGCGCACCAGGCCAGCAACATTTGCGACGGCAATGCCAGTGGCAGCGGAAGCAAGGCCACCACTGCGCCTGCGGTGGCCGCGTAGACCAAACGCTGGTGCCCTGACGTCTCGGAAAAATGCCTGTACATGCGGCATTGTCGCGCTTTGTTGGGCCAGGGTTTCCCGCGTATAGTGCGGTGAAGATCCACACTGCCCCTCCACTGTCAATCAAAGGTATGCACCATGCGCATACGCAGCTGCTTGTGTTCCCTTGCATTGCTGGCCAGCACAAGCTGCCTGGCAGACACCGCTGCTGCCAAGCGATGGATTGAGCAAGAATTTCAACCCTCCAGCCTGAGCCAGGAACAGCAACTGGTCGAGATGCAGTGGTTCATCAACGCCGCACAACGTTTGCAGAGCCAGGGTGTGCGCAGCATCCGGGTGGTCTCTGAAAAAATCGATACCCACGAGTACGAATCGGCCACCCTGGCCAAGGCGTTCCAAGAGATCACCGGCATTGCCGTGCAACAGGACGTGATGCCCGAGGGCGATCTGGTGGACAAGCTGTACGCCGCCATGCAGACCCGCCAGCACACCTACGACGGCTGGATTTCGGACTCTGACCTGATCGGCACGCATTACCGCATGGGCGCAGTGGTGCCGCTGTCAGACTACATGCAGGGCGCCGGCAAAGAATTTACCAACCCCGGGCTGGACCTGCACGACTTTATTGGCACTGCCTTCACCACCGCGCCCGACGGCAAGATGTACCAGTTGCCCGACCAGCAGTTTGCCAACCTGTACTGGTTCCGCGCCGACTGGTTTGCGCGCAAAGACCTGCGGGAGCGATTCAAAGCCCGCTTTGGTTATGAACTGGGCGTACCGCTGAACTGGTCGGCCTATGAGGACATTGCCGACTTCTTCGGCAACGACGTCAAGGAGATCGATGGCCGCAAGGTCTACGGCCACATGGACTACGGCAAGCGCGACCCCTCGCTGGGCTGGCGCTTCACCGACGCTTGGCTGTCGATGGCCGGCGCGGCAGACAAGGGCATCCCCAACGGCCTGCCAGTGGATGAATGGGGCATTCGCGTGGCCTCCGACCAATGCACGCCGGTGGGCGCATCGGTGGCGCGCGGTGGTGCCACCAACTCTCCGGCCGCCGTGTTTGCACTCACCAAATACCTGGATTGGCTAAAGAAATACGCCCCGCCCGAGGCGGCAAACATGACCTTCAACGATGCAGGTCCCGTACCCGCACAAGGGCAGATTGCACAGCAAATCTTCTGGTACACGGCCTTCACTGCGCCGCTGACCCAGCCCGGCATACCCGCAGTCAACGCCGACGGTAGCCCCAAATGGCGCATGGCCCCTTCGCCGCACGGCCCGTACTGGAAAACCGGCATGCAAAACGGCTACCAGGACGTGGGATCCTGGACCTTTTTGCTGTCCACACCACCCACGCAACTGGCTGCAGCCTGGCTGTACGCGCAGTTCGTCACATCCAAAACGGTGTCGCTGCGCAAGTCCATCATCGGGCTGACCTTCATTCGCGAATCCGACATCAAGCACGACTACTTCACCAAAAACGCCAACCGTTATGGCGGCCTGATCGAGTTTTACCGCAGCCCGGCCCGTGTGGCCTGGACGCCCACGGGCAACAACGTGCCCGACTACCCGCGCATGGCACGCCTGTGGTGGCCGCATGTGTCCAGCGCCATCAGCGGCGAGAAGAGTCCCCAGGCCGCCATGGACAGCCTGGCCCTGGCCATGGACGACGTACTGGCCGATTTGCAGCGCACCGGCATGCGCCAATGCACCCCGCGTCTCAATCCGCAACGGGATCCAGCCCGGATGCTGACAACCAAGGGAGCACCCTGGAAAAAGCTTGACAACGAAAAACCCAAAGGTGAAACCATTGCCTATGACCGTCTGTTGCAAGCATGGAAAGAGGGCCGCGTGCAATGAAACTGGCCGCCTTTTCCATGCGCCCGCTGTCACGTGCCCGGTTGCTGTTGCTGGCGTTTGCGACCATCACCATCGTCACCCTGGTGGCCCAGACCTGGTGGGCCATTGCGCAGGACCGCCAACAGACTCTGGCATCAGAAACAACGAACGGACTGGTGGCCGTACGTCTGCTGGAAGAACACGCTACGCAGACATTGCAGGATGCCGTCCACACCCTTGACCGTGTGAGCCGCGCGGTGCAGGACAGCCCAGGCGACAAGGACACCAGCACCATACGGCGCATTGTGGCCACCCACGACATCGGGCACAGCCGGCATCTCAAGGCGCTGCAATACGTCACACCACAGGGCCTGAGCTGGATCAGCTCGCCCGACTACCCCACCCACGCCACCCAGGCTTCACTGCACAGCCACATTCGGTACCTGCTCAAGCATTCTGGTGACAACCATGTTTTGGTGGGGCACCCCTATGCCAGCGCTTACGACAGCCAGTGGGTCATTCCCGTGGCACGCACGCTCTACGGCCCTAAAGGTGAACCGCTGGGCGTCATCAGTGTGGATATCCGCCTGTCGTACTTTGGCGCCTTGTATGCACGCGTGGCCAAGGAGAACAATGCCAGTGTGACCCTGCTGTCGGACGAAGGTTTCATTCTGGCGCGCTCGCCCTTTGAGGCGCGCTATGTAGACCGCGACGTGCGCGACAACCCACGCCTGGCCACCCTGCGTGGCAGTGCTGTGGAAGGCTCATTTGACGACAACGACTTTCTGGACGATGACGAAGGTACCAAGCTCTACACCTACCGCAAGCTCAGTGGTTTTCCCATCACCACGGTCTATGCGCGGGACTACGCCAGCGTCTTCGCGCCCTGGGAGCGACGCAGTTTTGAGCGCGTGCTACTGACCGCCCTGACCATCGCCCTGATCGGTACACTGACCTATTCTCTGCTGTTTTACATCCGCCGTCTGCAACGCACCCAGCACTCGCTGCGCGAGAGCGAAGCCAAGTTTCTCAGCATGTTCCGCCGCTCGCCCGTGCCCCATTGCCTGGTGCGCAGCGACACCAACCAATTTCTGGAAGCCAACGACGCGTGGTTGCAGCAGTTTGGTTTTCGGCTCGACGAAGTAATAGGCCACTCCGCCGTGGAGCTGGGACTCTGGGTCTACCCAGGCCAGCGAACGCAATTGCTCAGCGCGCTTGCCACCAGCGGCTCAGTGGACCGCATGGAAATCGAACACCGCCACCGGGATGGTCACTGCTTCACCTGCCTGCTATCCGGGCGCACCATGCAGTCTGGTGCGGATGGGATGTTGCTATTCAGCCTGGTTGACGTGACGCGCCAGCGGGCGGTCGAGCAGGAAATTCGCGACATGAACCAACAACTCGAGCGCCGCGTGCAGGTCCGCACCGAACGGTTGGAGATTGCCAACCACGATCTCAGCGTTGCGCTGGAATCGGTGCGCTCCATGCAAACCGAGTTAGTGCGCTCCGAAAAGCTGGCGGCACTGGGTTCGCTGGTGGCTGGCGTAGCGCACGAGCTCAACACTCCCATTGGCAATTGCGTCACGGTGGGCAGCACCTTGCAAGAGCAGGTGAACGAATTGACACAAGCATTCGCAAAGGGCGAACTGCGCCGCTCCACCCTGCAACGCTTTACCGACAACGCCACGCGTGGCACTGACATCCTGATGCGGGCCCTGGGCCGGGCCAACCACCTGATCGGCAGTTTCAAACGCGTAGCAGTAGACCAGTCCAGCGACCAGCGCCGCCAGTTTGATCTGCAGACCACCCTGCGCGAAGTTTGCCTCACGCTGGAGCCCATGTACAAGAAGTCACCCTACCAGCTGACGCTGGAACTGCCCGAGGGCGTGACCATGGACAGCTTTCCTGGTGCTTTGGGGCAACTCATCACCAACTTCGTCAGCAACGCGTTACAGCATGGCTTTGAAGGGCGTGCCAGCGGGCACATGCTGTTGCGTGCAGAAGCATCTGCGCTTGATCGCATCACCCTGCAATTCAGCGACGATGGCATTGGCATGACGGAAGACGCCCGCAACCGGATTTACGACCCCTTCTTCACCACCAAACTGGGCCACGGCGGATCAGGCCTGGGCATGAACATCGCTTACAACATCGTGCACGAGTTGTTGGGCGGCAGCATTGACATTGTCTCCAGCCCGGACGCGGGAACCTGCATCACGGTGGAACTGCCGCGCTGCGCGCCAGCCCGCTTGGACGCTACTGGCGAATCACATCGGCACCAACGGGTGGCTTGAACTGAAAGGTGGACGCCGCAAGCGCCGCATTGGCCTCAAAGGCATTGAAACGCAGGCTGGACCGCTGGCCAAAGCTGTCGGTGATTTCCAGCACCGCCAATTGCCCGGCGCGAAACCCCACGCGTACAAACTGCAGAGCGCTGTCCTTGGCCTTGGGCGTTGCGCGCACCCATTCCAACCCGTCGCTGTCGGCATCGGCCGCCAGCACAAAGTCGGCCTGCAGCGCACGCAAATCCGCTGCCGAGGCAATCAACGCCGCCGGCGTGGAACCCAGGGCCTGGGCCTGGGCGCGGGCTGTAACCTGGTTCAGGTCTTTGTCGTAGAGCCACAGCGTTTGGCCGTCGGCCACGATGGTCTGCTCAAACGGCTTTTGGTAAACAAAGCGAAAACGCCCAGGACGCGAAAATTCGAACGTGCCATTGGACTTTTTGGTCCGTGTGGACTGGCCATCCTTGGCTGGCAAGGTCACCACCTGGGTGAATTCGCTGTGCGCAGTTTTCACCGTTTTCACAAATGATTCAAGGCTTTCTAGCCCTCCAGCCCTCGCGGATAGTGCGCAGGTAGCTATTAAAACAGTAGTAAATAATTTCATATTCAGTTGGGGTCAGAGCACATTGGCTGTGCCAAGTGGTCTGACCCACAAGGTTCATTCAATTCTCGCCGGCACCAAGATGTCGCGCTGCCCGTTGGTACTCATGGAGCTGACAAGGCCGGCCTTTTCCATGTCTTCTACCAAGCGGGCGGCGCGGTTGTAGCCGATCTTGAGATGGCGTTGCACCAGGGAGATGCTGGCCTTGCGGTTCTTCAGCACTACTTCCACAGCTTGGTCGTACATCGGGTCTTTTTCACCACCACCGGAACCATCGAGCAACAAATCGCCTTCGCCATCGGCCGTGCCGCCTTCGAGCACGCCTTCGATGTAGTTGGGTTCACCTTGGGATTTGAGGTACTGCACCACGCGGTGCACCTCGTCATCGCTCACAAACGCGCCGTGCACGCGGATTGGCAGGCCGGTACCGCTGGGCATGTAGAGCATGTCGCCCATGCCCAGCAAGGCCTCGGCACCCATCTGATCCAGGATGGTGCGGCTGTCAATTTTGCTACTCACCTGAAAGGCGATGCGTGTTGGAATATTGGCCTTGATCAGGCCGGTGATCACGTCCACGCTGGGGCGCTGGGTAGCCAGAATCAGGTGGATGCCAGCGGCTCGCGCTTTTTGCGCCAGGCGGGCAATGAGCTCTTCAATCTTCTTGCCCACCACCATCATCAGGTCGGCCAGCTCGTCAATTACCACCACGATGTGCGGCAGGCGCTCCAGTGGCTCGGGGGATTCGGGCGTCAGGCTGAACGGGTTATAGAGAAATTCGCCGCGCGCCTTGGCTTCGTCTATTTTGTGGTTGTAGCCGGCCAGGTTGCGCACGCCGACCTTGCTCATGAGCTTGTAACGTTTCTCCATCTCGGCCACGCACCAGGTCAGGCCATAGGCAGCCTGCTTCATGTCGGTCACCACGGGACACAACAGATGTGGAATGCCTTCGTACATCGACATTTCCAGCATCTTGGGGTCGATCATCAAGAGGCGTACATCGCGCGCCTCGGCCTTGTACAAAAGCGAGAGGATCATGGCGTTGATCCCCACCGATTTACCCGATCCGGTGGTGCCGGCCACCAGCACGTGGGGCATCTTGGCCAGGTCGGCCACAACCGGATTGCCCACAATGTCTTTGCCCAGTCCCATGGTCAGCATGCTCTTGGCCTCGTTGTAGACCTGGGAGCCCAAAATTTCAGAAAGGCGAATTGACTGGCGCTTGGCGTTGGGCAACTCCAGCGCCATGTAGTTCTTACCGGGAATGGTCTCCACCACGCGGATGGACACCAGGCTCAGGGACCGCGCCAGGTCTTTGGCCAGACCCACAATTTGCGAGCCTTTAACACCGGTGGCCGGCTCGATCTCGTAGCGGGTAATAACCGGGCCAGGCTGGGCCAGCACCACGCGCACTTCCACGCCAAAGTCCTTGAGCTTCTTCTCGATCATGCGGCTGGTCATTTCCAGCGTCTCGGGAGCCACGGTTTCCTGGCGCACCAGTGCACCGTCGAGCAAATCCACCTGGGGCAGTTTGCTGTCGGGCATTTCGCTGAACAGGGGTTTTTGCCGTTCTTTGGCCACGCGTTCGCTGCGCGGCTGCTCCACCAGGACCGGTTCGACGATGACCACCGGCTTCGGGTGATGCTCCACCACCTCTTCACGTTCTTCGAGCAGGATTTCCTCGCGCTCACGCATGGCCTGTTGACCCAGTTGGCGGTCTTGTGCGCGCTCAATTTGCTGCTTGCGTGACTGCACCAGCGCGTCCACCCGGGCTCCCATGCGCTCTGCCACATGCATCCATGAAAAACCAAACACCAAAGCCGAACCAATCACCCCCAGGGCAATGGACACCAGGCCCGAGCCGGCAAAGCCCAGCCATTTCACACTCAAAGGCCCCAGCAGGTAACCCAGGGCTCCGCCGCTGTGGTCCGGCAATCGCGGCTCCAAGCTGTACAGACGTGCCCATTCCAGCGTGGTGCTCGCATAAAGCAACACCAGCAAACCTACCCAGAACACCCAGCGCCGGGTCAGAATGCGGCTGCGTGCCTCGCCCCGCAGCCGGTTGGCCAACAGGGACAGCCACACCCGCACTCCCACCGCCACGCACCACCAGACCGAGAACCCCAGCAAAAAATAGCTCACATCGGCTACCCAGGCACCCAACCGCCCGGCCCGGTTGGCCAATGGCAAACCGGTGCCCGAGGTCGTCCACGCGGCGTCCTGGGTTGAATAGGTCAAAAGGGCAATCAGCCAGAGCGCCAGCAGCACAAATCCGACGATCAGGGCGATTTCGCTGGCAAAGCGGCCCATGCCAGTGGATGCCCGCTGGGGAGCGGGGGTGGAAGCTTGCAGAGTGTGGAGAGAATAGGTCATGTCAAAACAGAAGTCGTGGCAAGCTTAACGCAAGCCAGAGCTGAACGGTCGACCTGAGGACTAGCGCGGCAGCACCCGACGCTCAAAAACCCGGACCATGCCGCCTTCCAGCATTTTGATAAAACCCTGCTCCTCAAAGTCTTTCATCACGCGGCCCACCATCTCGCGCGATGCGCCTACCATTTTGGCAATATCCTGGCGTGAGACTTTCTCGCGGATGAGCAAGGCATCCTCTTCGTCGACCACAGCTGAGTCGAGCAGCACCAGGGCCACCCGACCGTACACCCCCATTAGAGCCAGCGAACTGATCTTTTGGTTGGCGCTACGCAGGCGCTGCACCAGGCCGTGCATCACTGCAAAGGACATGCCGGTGTTTTCGCCCAAACAGCGCAAAAAGGCATCGCGCCCCAGCACCAACACATCTACCTGCTGATCGGCAATCACGGTGGCGGAGTGGGGTTCGCTGTCGATCAGGCTCATTTCACCGACGTAATCACCGGACTTGAGGGTGGCCAGAATTACCTCGCGCGCCTTGTTGTCGGTCATCAGCACGCGGGTACGACCCGACAGGATGATGTAGAGCGAATGTGTCAACTTGCCTTGCTCAACCAGGGTTTCGCCACGCTTGAAGCGCTTTTTGGTCACCGCAGCCGCCAAGGATTCAGCCTGCGCCGGTGTGAGCATGGCAAAAAGGGAGACCCGGCGAATCAAATCCAGGTTGCTCAGCATTGACATTGAATCGTTCCCAAAACTTGGAGATGGTGTTTCTTACAATCGGGCTTGTATTGAAATGGCCGACATTGCCCCGCAATGTACACGGCCAAGCCTCCCATTGATATCACAAAAGGTTAACCCATGTCCGATTCCAAACACGCCAAGGTCCTGATTCTGGGCTCTGGCCCCGCTGGTTACACCGCCGCCGTCTATGCGGCGCGCGCCAACCTCAACCCGGTGTTGGTCACTGGCATGGCCCAGGGTGGCCAGCTCATGACCACCACCGATGTGGATAACTGGCCGGCCGATGTGAACGGCGTACAAGGCCCGGACCTGATGCAGCGCTTTCTGGAGCACGCCGAACGCTTCAACACCGAAATCTTGTTCGACCACATCAGCGCGGTGGATCTGAGCAAGCGACCCTTCACCCTGACCGGCGACAGCGGCAGCTACACCTGCGATTCGCTCATCATCGCCACGGGTGCATCGGCCAAATACCTGGGTTTGCCCAGTGAGACGGCCTTCATGGGCCGTGGTGTGTCGGGCTGCGCCACCTGCGACGGTTTCTTTTACCGCGACCAGGTTTGCTGCGTGGTGGGCGGCGGAAATACTGCCGTTGAAGAGGCGCTGTATCTGTCCAACATCGCCAGCAAGGTCATCCTGGTGCACCGGCGTGACAAGTTCAAGGCCGAGCCCATCCTCGTCGACAAGCTGATGGAAAAGGTAGCCTCAGGCAAAATCGAACTCAAAACTTTCCATACACTGGACGAAGTGCTGGGTGATGCCTCTGGCGTGACCGGCATTCGTGTCAAGAACGTCAACGACGGCAGCACCGAGGAGATCGCGCTGACGGGCTGCTTCATCGCCATCGGCCATGCGCCCAACACCGAGATATTCCAGGGCCAACTGGACATGGCGGGTGGCTACATCATCACCCAGGGTGGGCTTAAAGGTTTTGCCACCCAAACGTCCATTCCGGGCGTATTTGCCGCCGGCGACGTGCAGGACCATGTGTACCGACAGGCCATTACCAGTGCCGGAACCGGCTGCATGGCGGCGCTGGACGCACAGCGGTTCCTGGGACAAGACTAACTACGCTATAATAATTGGCTTTGCTGAGTTCGACCCGTGAGGGTTACGCGCCAGCACTATCCGCCGGGTCACCTTGGCGGGGGGTTACCGCCACCCTTTTTTATTGGCGAGGTGAGGCCAGAGCGAGATCAGGCCGGTTTGCTCAAGCAGACTGTCCTGGTCGCCAGTGATGGCCGTTTAAGAAGTATCGGAGTGTCCTCATGGCACGCGTATGTCAAGTCACGGGCAAAGGCCCGATGGTTGGGAACAATGTTTCCCACGCCAACAACAAAACCAAGCGCCGGTTCCTGCCGAACCTGCAATACCGCCGTTTCTGGATCGAAACTGAAAACCGCTGGATTCGTCTGCGTATCAGTAATGCAGGCCTGCGCCTGATCGACAAAAAAGGTATTGACGTGGTGCTCGCAGACCTGCGCGCACGGGGTCAGGCCTGAAACCTTGCGGGACAGACCTTTAGCTCTGTCCTCAACTGATTAAAAGGAACTTCAAAATGGCAACCAAAGGCGGACGCGAAAAAATCAAGCTGGAATCTACTGCCGGCACCGGTCACTTCTACACCACGAGCAAGAACAAGAAGACCATGCCCGAAAAGATGTTGATCAAGAAATTTGATCCCAAAGCTCGCAAGCATGTGGACTACAAGGAAATGAAGCTGAAATAAAGGCCTCATCAAACTTTCCAACAATAAGCCCGCACATGCGGGCTTTTTTGTGCGCGCTCCTAGAGCAGGGTTCACACCCGTGCGGCGCGCAACTTCAACGAAAAGTCGTGCAAGGCGGCAATGCCGCTGGCTTCTGCGCGCAGGCACCAGCCGTGCAGATCGTTGGCCAGTTGCTCGCGCGAAACCGAAGTGTTGAGCCACATCTGGCGCAGTTCTTCCCGCATAGTGACCATCTTGTCCAACATGGGCGATGCAGCACGGGCCTTGGCCAGCTCGGTTGCAACCGCAGCGGGCACCTTCTCTACATCCCTGTGCATCCAGCGCTTGGCAGCACGAATCACCGCCACGTCGGCACTGCGTTCGCGCATGGCGGCCATCTCCAGCCGCACCGTTTGACGCATGCTCTTGGCATAGCGCGCCATCAACTCGTAGCGGTTGGCAATCAGGGCTTCCAGAGTCTTCTCGTCCGCGACGGCACGCACGGCACCAAAAGCGGCCTTGGGCGGCGTTTTCTTGACCCGGGCCAACCGCAACATTTGCAAGGCACGGATGTAGAACCAGCCAATGTCAAACTCATACGACTTGACTGAAAGCTTGGCCGATGTCGGGTAGGTATGGTGGTTGTTGTGCAGCTCTTCGCCGGCAATGAGAATGCCCCAAGGCGAGAGGTTGGTTGACGCATCCGGCGCCTCGAAGTTGCGGTAGCCCCAGTAGTGGGCCGCGCCGTTGATGATGCCTGCCGCCATGACCGGTGTCCACGCCATTTGTACCGCCCACACCGCCAGACCGGCTGCGCCAAACAGCAGTATGTCAATGGCCAGCATCAGCACCATACCCATCCATGAATAGCGGGTGTACACATGGCGCTCCAGCCAATCATTGGGTGTGCCATGGCCAAACCGCGCCAGGGTTTCCTTGTTTTTCGCCTCAGCGCGGTACAACTCATAGCCTTGCAGCAGCACTGTTTTGATGCCATGCACATGGGGGCTGTGCGGGTCTTCAGGTTGTTCGCATTTGGCGTGGTGCTTGCGGTGGATGGCAGCCCATTCCTTGGTCACCTGGCCAGTGGTCAACCACAACCAGAAACGGAAAAAATGCGAGGCAATGGGGTGCAGATCCAGGGCGCGGTGCGCTTGGTGGCGGTGCAGGAACACGGTCACGCTGATCATGGTGATGTGGGTCATGGCCAGCGTGAACAGGATGATCTGCCACCAGTGCAATTGCCACGTGCCATAGGCCAGCCAATCGATGGCCGCATTGAAAAAACTTGAGTCCGAAAACACCATGAAACTTCTCTCTGAATCGCAGGTTAGATTGATGGGCTACTTCTTTTCCCAGACGGCGGCAAAAAAACCATCCGTGGCATGGCGGTGCGGCCACAGGCGCAGGTAGAGGTGGCCACTCTCGCCACCGCTGCACAGGCTGGCGGCCTGTTCTACCTTGAGCCCGGTCAGCACATCGCCAGCATCCATCGGAACAAAGTCCGCATTGGCAGCCGTGAAGGCATGCGCAATGGCCTCGTTCTCCTGCGGCAACACGCTGCAGGTGGCGTACACCAAACGCCCGCCAGATTTGAGCATGCGCGAAGCGCTTTGCAAAATGGCCGCTTGCTTGACCGCCATCTCTTCAACCGCCTGCAAGTTTTGGCGCCATTTCAGGTCCGGGTTGCGGCGCAGCGTGCCCAAGCCCGTGCAAGGCGCATCCACCAACACGCGGTCCATCTTGCCGGTCAGGCGCTTGACCCGGTCGTCGCGCTCATGGGCAATGGCTGCCGGGTGCACGTTGGACAGGCCGCTGCGCTTGAGCCGCGACTTGAACGCATCCAGCCGATGTGCCGAGGTGTCAAACGCGTACAGGCGCCCCGTGCTGCGCATGGCCGCGCCAATGGCCAGGGTCTTGCCACCGGCACCTGCGCAAAAATCCACCACCATCTCGCCGCGCTTGGCGTCGAGCAACATGGACAACAGTTGCGAGCCTTCGTCCTGCACCTCAAACTCGCCGCGCATAAACGCTTCGTGTTTGTTGAGGGCGGGCTTGCCGGCAATGCGCAGACCCCATGGCGAATACGGCGTGTTGACCGCCTTGATGCCCGATTGCGCCAGCGCCTTTTGCACGTCAGCGCGCTTGGCCTTGAAGGTGTTCACGCGCAGGTCCAGCCCGGCCCCTTTGTTCAGGTTTTCTACCAACGGCCAGAATTCGTCACCCAGCTGGTCTTTGAGCGGCTGCACCAGCCATTCGGGCAGGTTGTGGCGGTGGCGGTCCATCAAATCGGCTGGGGAGATTTTTTCACACTGGTCCAGCCAGTTGATTTCTTGCTCGGTCAGCGCACTGCGCAGAAAGTCGCCCGGGCCGTAAAAGCCCAGAATCGCCAGACGACGCTCTTTGGGGCCGCTGCCCGAGGGCGCCAGGTGGTCAAACAGCAGCTTTTTGCGCAGCACGGTGTACACCGTCTCGGCCATGGTGGCGCGCTCGCGCGGCCCCAGGCCCCGGTTGTCGCGGAAAAAGCGCGAAACAATGGCATCGGCGGGGTGGTCGAATTTAAGGGTGAGCCTGACCAGTTCGGCGCAGGCGTCTAAAAGAGCTTTTGGATGCATAGCTTACGATTGTCCCATGAGCGATCCATTGCTACCCCCTTTGAAGGTGATTCCGCCCGGCCTGTACCAGCATTACAAGGGCAATCGATACCGTGTGCTGGACACCGTGCGCCACAGCGAAACCCTGGAGCCCATGACCCTGTACCGTGCGCTGTATGGCGAGCAAGGCCTGTGGGTGCGGCCTGCCGCCATGTTTGACGAAACCGTGGTGGTGGGTGGAATTTCGCAGCCCCGGTTTGCCCGAATCGCTGACGACACCCCCGCTTTCCTGCCATGACACCCACTGTCGGCAACGCAGTGGCATAGGTTTACCGCACGTTTACCTGCCTTCATCGGCACGACACGCCCTAGAGCGATAGTCGCAGCACTTCCCTGAATCCCATTGGAGCGTTGCGCAAACATGAAACCCTATTGGACCGTCCCCCTGGCCTGTGCAGTCTTGTCTTCCCTGTTGATGGTGCCAGACGTGCACGCCCAATTTGGTGGCGGCAGGGGCAGTGGTGGCATGGGTGGTGGACGCCACAGCGACCAGTCCAAGGGCTGCGACAGCGGCGAGAAGGCCGGCACCCACAAAACACCATCCGACGCACCGCAAGAGATGATGAGCCGCGATCAACTGGAATACCGCCTCGGCACCCTCCAGGTTGACCTGCATCTAACGCCCGACCAAGCCACCCTATGGCAGAGCTTTTCCGACCGCGTACTGGCGCTGCAAGCCGATCAGACGCGTCTGCGCAACCGTGCACCCCTCTCTGTCACTGCCACAGCCCTACAGAGCGTCGGCAGCGGAATAAAACCCATTGCTACAGCGGTGGACCGGACCCGCAACCGCCTGACCGCGCTGGAAGACATTGAAACCGCCAGCCGTTCGCTCTACCAGTCGCTACAAGCCGATCAGAAGACGATGGCAGACCTGCGCATGGCAGAGTTCCTGACACCCCTGCTGCGCACTTGAGAATAAAGAATAAAGGGGCCATGCCCGAATTGAATCAATATTTCGGGTTGGGCACTTCGCGTGGTTTTGCGGTTGGGTCTGCAGAACAAATTGCTCGCTGCATATCGGACAGGGCGCTGATGCGCCACAGGGCTCGTAATTGGTTCGGGTACGCCCCTCAGAGACAACTGTAGCGTTGACGGTCAGGTTCACCCCCACTGGCCAACAGGTCCGCTTCACAAAGATTCAGGACAAAAACGAGACATGCCCTCGTGAAATATACGTAATACGCTACGTTTTTTATAGTGACTACGCGGATGGCAACTACTCAGTGGCAAGAGCCGTGCTGTCTGCGAAACAGGCTGGGTGCCATCGGGTCGCCGCTGACGAACACACCCCGATGCGCGGCTTGGGCCTGGCGTTGGTAGGCAGTGTAGGGGCCGGATCCGACGCGGTAGTAGTAGGCCCAGGCATTGCCCTGTTTGACCATCCACTCTCCTATATCCTCGCCACCCAGTGTGACGCGGGCGATGGTGCGGCCATATTGGTCGTAGGATTTGGCGTGAACCACAACCTGTTGCCCTTTCACGCGCCGGGCCAATGCAGCGCGCGAGGACGCGCCCCCAGACTGGCAAATTTCCGGTGCATCAATGCCATGAATGCGTACCTTCACCGGCTGGCCACCCTGCGCTGGAATCACGTGCAGGGTGTCGCCATCCGCCACGTAGTCCACCACCCCGGCGAACGTAGGGCGGTAGCCCACCGCAAAAGCAGGCAAGCACACCGGCAACGCCACACACAAAACCAGCCAGCTCCGAAACGGGAGCGCAAAAAAATGCACCCACCCCGTCAAGAGCACGGTCTGATCTTCACAGCAGCCCTCATCAAACATACGTATGTAGCTACTATTTCCGTAGCAAATCCGCAATCGCACGCGGGTAAATGAGGTGTTCTTGGGTGAGTAAGCGGGCCGCCAGCGTGTCGGCCGTATCGCTGGGCAGCACTGGCACCACCGCCTGCGCCAGGATGGGGCCGTGGTCCAGCTCAGGCGTCACCTGGTGCACGGTCACGCCAGCGAATTTGCAGCCAGCGTCAATGGCCCGCTGGTGCGTGTGAAGACCGGCAAAAGCCGGTAACAGCGATGGGTGGATATTCACCAAGCGCCCGGCATACCGGTTCACAAAACCGGGGGTCAAGATGCGCATAAAGCCCGCCAGCACCACCAAAGCGGGCGCACCGGGCTGGTCGAACCGGTCAATCACGGCGGCCAGCGCCGCATCAAACGCTTCGCGCGAGGCAAACGCCTTGTGATCCAGCACCTCGGTAACAATGCCGTGTTCACGGGCAAACACCAGGCCCTTGGCATCGGCTTTGTTACTGATGACCGCTGCCACCTTGGCACCCAAACGGCCCGCCCAGTCGTCGCGTTGTGCGGTCTTGACGATGGCCGCCATGTTGGAGCCGCCGCCTGAGATCAAAATAACGATGTTTTTCATTGGTTTCGTGTTCGCCTCCGGGCCGGGCGGGGGCGTCCCCCCGGGCACCCAATGGGTTCGCCTCCACATCCAATCGCCATTGATTGCCTCGCCCACCTCTCGATCCCAAATCCCGCCCCCCCCCCCTCACCCATCGAGGCCCGCGTGCTGGCCACCCTGATGGAAAAGGCCCGCACCGTGCCCGACAGCTACCCGCTGTCGCTCAACACCCTGCTGCTGGGCTGCAACCAAAAGAGCAGCCGCGACCCGGTCATGGAGTTGACCGAAGCCGAAATCACCACCGCCCTGCGCGCCCTGACACCGCTGAACCTGGTGCGCGAATCCAGCGGCAGCCGCGTGACCCGTTATGAACACAACTTTCAGCGCGGCGTGGGCGTACCAGAACAATCTGCTGTACTGCTGGGCCTGTTGATGCTGCGCGGGCCGCAAACGGCGGCCGAATTGCGCCTGAACGCCGAACGCTGGTACCGCTTTGCCGACATTTCCTCGGTAGAAGGCTTTCTGGATGAGATGCAGGAGCGCTCCGCCGAAAAGGGCGGCCCGCTGGTCGTGAAGCTGCCACGCGCCCCCGGTGCCCGTGAGCAGCGCTGGGCCCACCTGCTGTGCGGCCCGGTCGATTTGGAGGCTATCGCAGCGCCGGGCGGCAGTGCGTACGCTGGGACCGGCTCCGTGGCGGTCTTGACCGAGCGCGTGACCCAACTGGAACAAGAGCTGGCGCAACTACAACACACCGTGCGCAGCCTGTGCGCCGAGTTGGGCGTGTCACCACCTGGACAGGCTTAATCGAACGACCGTGCTAAAAACAAATATGTCTACTTGGAGAACATGAGATGGACTTGGCATTTACCCCTGAAGAGCAGCAATTTCGCGAAGACATTCGCACCTGGGTGCGGGCAAATCTGCCCACTGACATTGCACACAAGGTGCACAACGCCCTGGAACTGACCCGCGACGATATGCAGCGCTGGGCCAAGATTCTGGGCAAAAAGGGTTGGCTGGGCTTTGGGTGGCCCAAAGAATTTGGCGGCCCGGGCTGGAATTCAACCCAAAAACACCTGTTTGAAGAAGAATGCGCCCTGGCCGGCGCACCGCGCATCGTTCCCTTTGGCCCAGTGATGGTGGCGCCCGTGATCATGGCCTTTGGCAACACCGAACAGCAGCAGCGCTTCCTGCCCGGCATTGCCAGCGGTGACGTGTGGTGGAGCCAGGGCTACAGCGAACCCGGTTCCGGCTCGGATCTGGCCTCAGTCAAAACCCGCGCCGTGCGCGAAGGCGACAAATTTATTGTCAATGGCCAAAAAACCTGGACCACCCTGGGCCAATACGGCGAGTGGATTTTTTGCCTGGTGCGCACCAGCACCGAAGGCAAACCGCAAACCGGCATCAGCTTCCTGCTGATCGATATGAAGAGCCCCGGCATCACCGTGCGGCCCATCATCATGCTCGACGGCGGTCACGAGGTGAACGAGGTGTTTTTTGACAATGTCGTCGTGCCGGCCAATAACCTCATTGGCGAAGAGAACAAGGGCTGGACCTACGCCAAGCACCTGCTCAGCCACGAGCGCACCAACATTGCCGACGTGAACCGCGCCAAGCGCGAGCTGGAGCGCCTCAAGCGCATTGCCAAGCGCGAAGGCGTGTGGGACCCCGCCACCGGAGGCGCTGCCGCATCGCGCTTCCGTGACGAAATTGCCAAGCTGGAAGTGGACGTGGTGGCGCTGGAAATGCTGGTGTTGCGCGTGCTGGCCGCCGAGAAATCCGGCAAAAATTCGCTCGATATTGCCGGTCTGTTGAAGATTCGCGGCAGCGAGATTCAGCAGCGTTATTCCGAGCTGATGATGCTGGCCGCGGGCCCCTTTGCGCTGCCCCGTATCCGCGAAGCCATGGAAGCAGGCTGGCAAGGCGACGCTACCGAAGGGGCCCTGGGTGGTTTCCCCGGTGGCGAAGTGGGCAACGCACCCCTGGCGTCCACCTACTTCAACCTGCGCAAGACCACCATTTACGGTGGGTCGAACGAGGTGCAACGCAACATCGTTTCCCAAGTAGTCTTGGGCTAAGGAGACAGACATGGATTTTGATTTTTCTGATGACCAGGTTCAACTCGGTGACGCCGTGCGCAAGTGGGTGGACAAGGGCTACACCTTCGAGCGCCGCCGTGCTGCCGAGAAAGCCGGCGGCTTTGACCGCGCCGCCTGGAACGAGCTGGCCGAGCTGGGCCTGTGCGGCCTGTACGTTCCGGAAGACGATGGCGGACTGGGCATGGGCCCGGTTGAGGGCATGGTGGTGATGGAAGAGCTGGGGCGCGGCATTGTGCTCGAACCCCTGGCGCAAAGCCTGATGGCCGGTGGCGTGCTGGCCGGCTACGCCGACGCCGCCATCAAAGCCGCCTGGCTGCCAAAGGTCGCCAGCGGCGAAGCGCTGGTGGTGTTGGCCTACCAGGAGCGCGCAGCCCGCTATGCACTGGACGTGTGTGAAGCAAAAGCCACCCAGGCTCCCGGTGGCTATGTGGTCAATGCGGCCAAAAGCCTGGTTCCTGCGGGTGACCAGGCCGATGCCTTCATCGTGCCGGCCAAGATCAACAGCCAGTTGGCCCTGTTCCTGGTGGAGCGCCAGTCCGCCGGTGTCAGTACCCGTGGCTATACCACCCAGGACGGCGGCCGCGCCGCCGAGGTTCTGCTCAAGAACGCCCCCGCCACCCTGATCACCCAAGACGGTTTGACCGCGCTGGAACACGCAGTGGACATCGGCATTGCCGCCACCTGCGCCGAGGCCGTGGGCGTGATGGACAAGACTCTGGCCATTACCGCCGAATACATGAACACGCGCAAGCAGTTTGGTGTGGTGATCAGCAGCTTCCAGGCGCTGCGCCACCGCATGGCTGACATGAAGATGCAGCTGGAGCTGGCCCGATCCATGAGCTACTACGCGTCCCTGAAGCTCAACGCACCCACCGCCGAGCGCCGCGCTGCACTGGCCCGCGCCAAATACCAGTTGGGTAACTCGATGCGCTATGTCAGCCAGCAAGCCGTGCAACTGCATGGCGGCATAGGCGTGACCGACGAATACATCGTCAGCCACTACTTCCGCAAGCTCACGCAAATGGAAATGACCTTTGGCGACACCCTGCACCACCTGGGTGAAGTGTCGACGCGCATGCAGGACACGGCCGGCGTGTTTGCCTGACCCTTGGTTTCGCCCGCCGGTTGGTGGGCATCCTTGGGTCTCTGTTCAAAAATATTTTTAATTCTTTAACCCCATTGCGTCGTCTGGTTCGTTTCAGTTCACTCTTCAACCATTTTTTTGGAGTCAACATGCAAATGAATCTGAACCGCCTGGGTTTGGCCACGGTCCTTGTCTGCAGCAGCCTGCAAGCACAGGCAGTGGGCCGCTTGGCCGATGTCACGGTCATAGACCGCAATTCTGGTGTCACGTTGCCGGTGTACACCAACAAGGGGGAATATTGGGTAGCTGGCGCGCCGGGCGCGCGCTATGCCATCGCCATCCGCAACAAACTGGGCGAACGTGTGATGGCGGTCACCTCGGTGGACGGCATCAATGTTGTCAGTGGTGCCACGGCAGCCTGGGGCCAAACCGGCTATGTGTTTGACGCGCATTACAACTACCAAATCACTGGCTGGCGCAAAAGCAGTTCCGAAGTCGCTGCGTTTGAGTTTGCGCCGGCCAGCGACTCCTATGCCGAGCGCACCGGCCGCCCCAACCAAGTGGGCGTGATCGGTGTAGCCGTGTTCAGGGAGCGCTTACCCGAACCCGTGGCACTGCCAACACCCTATCCTTCCTACCGGCAGGAGCGGGATTCGAACGCCAAAGAATCGCGCGCGGACACTGCGGCTGCATCACCACCGCCGGCAGCAGCAGCCGAATCAACCACAACAAATCAGTCCGCAGGCCGCATCGTCATGCCTTCACCCAAGCTAGGCACCGGCCACGGCCAACGTGAAGATTCGGTTGTGTCGCACACCAGCTTTGAGCGCTTGCAGACGCAACCCAACGAGATCATCACGATCCGCTACGACAGCCGTGAAAACCTGGTCGCCGCTGGCATCATCTACGAGCGCTCCAACCGCCCGCCCAACCCCTTTCCCAATTCGGACCGCCTGTCTTACGTGCCCGATCCCCCGGCACGCCGCTATTGACATTGGGAGGCACTCCATAATGCTGGCCATGGCCAGCGTTACCGATTCCACGCCCGAGACCGATGAGTCGCTGATGCTGCGCTATGCCGGCGGAAACCTGAAAGCCTTCAACCTCTTGTACGACCGTCATGAAATGGGCGTGTGGCGCTATGTATTCAGAAGCGTGCGGATTCAGGCAGTGGCCGACGACCTGTTGCAAGACGTTTGGTTTGCGCTAGCCCGCCAGGCGCCCCACTACCAGCCCACCGCCAAGTTCAAAACCTGGTTGTTCACACTGGCCCACAACCGTCTGGTCGACTACTTGCGCACGGCCAAACACCATATGAGCCTGGAGGGAGACGCCGATGACGAATCCGACAGCGTGGCGCTGGTGCAGACCCTGGCCGCCAACTCAGGCTTTGGCCCGCTCAAACGCCTGGAATCCAAAGAACAAGCCCAGGCCTTGCTCGACGCTATCGAGCAGTTGCCCTTCGTTCAGCGCGAGGCCTTTATGCTACAGGCCGAAGCGGGCATGGATGTACAGGATATTGCCAACACCACCGGCGTGAGTTTTGAGACCGCCAAGAGCCGCCTGCGCTACGCACGCAGCCGCTTGCGCGAACTACTGCAGGAGTACGCATGAACCAGCCGCGTGATGAGCTACTGGAGCGCTACGCAGACGCCGTGGCGCAAGACCCGCGCCGCCCATCCGAGCGGGTGCGCAACGCTGCGTGTGCGCATGCCCAGCTGTTGCACGATCAAACTGCGGCCATGCTGCCAGCAAAGAATGGCGCTGCTGCCAGGCCTGCTGCCAACCAACCGCAATGGACGTTATCGCTGGTCGCCAGCCTGGCCGTAGTGGGCCTGGCAGGTTTGATGTATTTGCAAATCGACCGCAGCACGCAGCAAGACCGCGAAATTGCCATGGGCGCTGCTGCCCCTAGCCCCACCAACCCAGCTACGGCAGTTGCCACCCACCAGGAAAAGTCGGCCAACCCGGTAGTCCCACCCCCGAAGGTCGCGACGCAAACGGGCGCCAGCAAGGCAACAGAGCAATTCGCTGACGCCAGCGCCCGGGTGGACGCCAAGCGAGAAGTCAGAGCCGAATCTTCGGGGCGCATGGCCCAATCGAATCGGTCCACCGCGTTGACACCTGCCACACCCCCTGTGATGGCGGCACCGCCTGCATATTCAGCGCCTGCGCCAGCACCTGCGCCAGCACCTGCGCCAGCACCTGCGCAAAGGATGTAGCCCCCACCGCAATACCGCTTTTGGATGCCGCGCGTACCGGGAACACAACAGCCCTGCAGGAACTGCTGGCACAAGGCGCACCTATTAACGCCCGAGACGACAACGGCAACACCGCGCTGATGCTCGCCGTGCGCTACCGGCATGCCACCACCGTACGCAAACTGTTGGACTTGGGCGCCGATACCGGATTGCGCAACCACGAGGGGTTGACGGCACTGCAAATTGCCCAGCAGATGGGTTTTGCGGACATCGCAGAAACCTTGCTACGATAAATCTTCGCGTATCGGCCACTCTCAACAGAAAGCAGGCACCATGGCATCCGGCAAAATTTTGGTAGCCCAGGGCGGCGGCCCCACCGCCGTCATCAACCAATCCCTGGTGGGTGTGGCGCTGGAGGCGCGGCGATTTAAGGGCATTGAGCATGTGTACGGCGCCCGCCACGGCGTGCGCGGTATCGTCAATGAAGACTTTGTGCACCTCACCCAGGAGACCAGCCACAACCTGGAACTGGTGGCCCGTACGCCGTCCAGCGCACTGGGCTCCACCCGGGACAAACCCGATGCAGCATACTGCCTTGAGATCTTCAAGGTGCTGCAGGCGCATGAGATCGAGCACTTCTTCTACATCGGCGGCAATGACTCCAGCGACACCGTTCGCATTGTCAGCGCCGAGGCAAAAAAGGCCAACTACCCACTGTGCTGCATCCACATTCCCAAGACCATCGACAACGATCTGGTGGGCAACGACCACACGCCGGGCTTTCCATCAGCCGCACGGTATGTAGCGCAGGCATTTGCCGGCGTTAATCTGGACAATGCCGCCCTGCCCGGCGTGTACCTAGCGGTGGTCATGGGGCGTCACGCCGGATTTCTCACTGCCGCCTCGGCGCTGGGCAAGAAGTTTCCCGACGACGGCCCGCACCTGATCTACGTACCCGAGCGCACCTTCGATCTGGCGCAGTTCCTGGCCGACGTGAAGGCCACCTATGCCCGCCTGGGGCGCTGCGTCATCGCCGTGTCCGAAGGCATCCACGACGCCTCGGGTACGCCCATTGCCGCCCAACTGGCCAAAGACCTGGAGCAAGACGCACACGGCAACTTGCAACTCAGTGGCAGCGGCGCACTGGCCGACTTGCTGTGTGAGGAGATCAAGAGCAAGCTGGGCATCAAGCGGGTGCGCGGTGACACGCTCGGCTACATCCAACGTTCGTTCATTGGTTGCGTCTCCGATGTGGACCAGCGCGAGGCGCGTGAAGTGGGCGAAAAAGCCGTGCAATTTGCGATGTGGGGCCAGCGCGATGGCTCGGTGGCCATCAAGCGCACGGGTTTTTACTCGGTGGACTACGAACTGCTGCCGCTAGACGCGGTAGCCGGCAAAACTCGGGTGATGGAAGACGCCTTCATCACCCCTAGCGGCACAGACGTAACCGACGCCTTTCGCCTATACCTGCGCCCCCTGCTGGGCTCGGGCATGCCCGACGCCTTTCGCCTGCGCACCAACCCGGTGACCAAGGTGCTGCGTCCGGAATAACCATTGTTGAACAAATCTGACTCTAGCCCTCGTAAAATCTACGTAGCTTGCTATTAAATTAATAGTAACCTGAGATTGCTAAGCAGTCAGTTGCAGGTCGTTGTCCACCATGATCTTGTCGAGGGCGCGACCCACAATGGCGTCGGAATCGAGCACGCGCATGCGCCCAAGGCGCAGCATGGCGGCCACCTCGCGCTCGGAGCGCACAAACGCATCAAAGCCGTCCCGGTTGGTAAACAAGAGCCGCGTACGCATGGGGCTGACCCAGCTCAGGCGGCAGCGCACCTGCGCACCGACCTCCAGGGTGGCCTCAAACCACATACCGCGCTCAAACGCCTGCGCCTGGGCATCGAAAGTGTCAATGGCGGAAAACTGACGGGCGGCCCGGCGCTCGTCGAGCTGCTGCAAGGCGACCTTGCCATCACGCTCTTCCAGCGCCGCTGAACCGGTATCCAGAGGCACCGATTGGGATCCGCCCTGGGTCAACCGGATAGCCATGGTGTGCGTGGAAATGAGCCGGCGGGTAAAGAGGGCGCGCGGCCTGCCGTTCCAATCGATGCTGTCAAGCCCCACGTTGAGCTGGCGCACCATGTCCGGCAGGATGGCCACCAGCTCCCGGCGCTCCTCCGATGTGGTCTTGGGCTGCACCGACCAGATCAAGCGCTCCATGGTGGTCACGGCCTGGGGATGGCTTTCTGCCCGATGGGCTTCATCCATCCAGGCACGGGCCAATACCTCGCGCCACTGGTCGGTCAAAAACGGCAGCAGAAAAACTGCCAGCGGCTGCTCCTGTGACAGCGCCTCCATGCGCTCGTGGATCAGCTCGTCCGCCAGCGACAGCGCGTGCTCCCAGGTTTCGCCCTTGTGCTCTTCCTGGGCCACGGGCTCCACACGGGACTGGGCTTGCTGTTCGGTTTCGAACAAAAACTCGGTGAACTCGCGCAGCAGATTGACAAACAGCGAGAGGTCGTCTTCAAACTCGGTCAGCACGCGCTGCACCGTGTGCTCAATGCGCTGGTAAAGCGGATCGTTCTCGCCCTTCTCAGGCGCCCATGCCACCGAAGCACCAGCCAGCGTGTCCACCAGGCGGCGCGCCGGGTGTTGGTCAGAGAGGAAAAAGTCGCGGTCGATCATGGCCGCCTTGAGCACCGGAATTTGCAACCGGCCGATGATGACTTTCATCTGCATCGGAATGGCCTGATCGGCGAACACAAAGTCAAATACTTCGGCCAGCGCGTCCACCGTGCCACGGTCCAGCTCGGGGGCATGGCGGATCTCGTCACGCTCGCGCATCTGGCGCAGCACGTTGTGTTCGCCCAAGTCCTGGCCTTCGACCCACTGGGGCGATGCCTGCGCGCTGGCACCAGCCTGCAAATTGCCCAGGTAGCCCATGAGCGCCGGGCTGGCGGCCTCAAACACGGGGCGGGTGTGGATTTCACTGTCGCCCGAATCCGCATCGGCATCTGCACCCAACGATACCCGGCGATCCGTGCTCAGGCCCAGGCGCTGCAGAAACTGGCGGGCCTGGGCAGCCACGGTGCGGCCCACAGGTGCCAGGGCGCTCCAAGCCGAGCGCGCGGCCTCGCCCATGGGCGCAAAACCCGAACGCCCACTTGGGGCGGCACTGCCTGCGTCCAATGCTGCGGGCTGCGACGCCGTGGAAGGCGCCTGGCTGCCACTGGCTTGCGGCGCACCGCTCAGAGGCATGTGGCTGCTGGTACTGGGCTTGATACGCAGTGCGCGCTCAGCCGGAACACCGGCCTTGACCAGGGTGGCGTTCAGTTCGGCGTAAAGAGGCTCCAGATCCAGCCAGGACGCAGGATCCAACGACTCCACCAGGTCCTGCGTGGCTTGCGCGTCCAGTTCGCACAGTTCCCAAGCCGATACAAACGCGCGTAGCAACACCACAGGCTGGAAGGGGTTGTCGTGAATCGAGCAGCTTTCCCGACCGAACAACACGCTCAGGCGCTGGTTCAGGGGCTCCAGCACAGCTTCATAACGGGCACCAAAGCGCTGGGCAATACGGTCCAACAACAGCACACGCTCCACCTCGCCCACGTCAATCAGGCTCAGACTCAGGCCACGCAGGGCCTCGTCGGCGACCGAGGGACTCACAGGGCGCACCAATTGCGGCAAGATGGTGGACAGTTCGTCGGCCATCTCGTTGGCCAGAGACTTTTGCAAGGCACTGTTGAATCGCGTGCCATAACGCCCCAACAAGGCGTGTGCCGAGCGCAGGTTCTGACCCACACCCAGGCCCGGCTTGGCGTCAATCAACTCCATCAGGTGGGCGCGCACCATGTCCAGCAGGCGCGCATCGTTCTTGCCAAAGTAGGCAAGCGTTTGCGCGATCAGCGTGCGGGCAAGCCCCACAGTCTGGTTGGGATGCCCATGGGTCGCAGATTGACCGCTGGAATGGGAATGCGCGGTTATCACAGTGGAGCCAGTCAGGATTCGAATCACGCCTCGGGGAAGCGCATGAAAAAGGTGCAAAAGGAAGTAGTCTACCTGCCTACGATTGTGGTGGATTTACCTCGATGGTCCACTACCTGCAATGACGGCAAGCGTTGAATCAAGGCAAAAAGACTCCAAGAAATGTAATGAAATGTAAACACAGGGCTTACCCCATCAAAACGCATCCTGGAACTTAGGTCAGCAGGCGTGAGGGCTTGGGTACGTGTGCAATCAAAAACTCCATCTGGTCCGCCAGAATTCGGCGGTTGCGCAGAATAAAGTCTTCCCACAGGCTGGGCACGTAGGGGGTGTAAATCAAGGGCATGTTGGCCTGCTCCGGTGTGCGGTGGCTTTTGCGGTGGTTGCAGGGCCTGCACGCCGTCACCACATTCATCCAGGTGTCCACGCCTTTTTGCGCAAACGGGATGATGTGCTCACGCGTGAGGTCATGCTCATGAAAGCGGTCGCCGCAGTAGGCGCACACATAACGGTCCCGTTCAAACAGTTTTCCGTTGGTCAGGCCGGGGCGCAGTCTGAAAGGGTTAATCTTGGGGACACCGCGGGTGCCAATGATGCTGTTGACACGGATGATGGACTGCAATCCTGTGACCGCGTTGTGCCCCCCGTGAAACACGGCTACCTCGCCACCGGATTCCCAGCGGACCTCGTCCGACGCGTAGTGAATCACCGCCTGCTCCAGCGAGATCCACGATTGCGGCAGCCCTTGGGCCGACAGCTTCAAGACTTTCAAAACACGCCCTCCTGAAACATTGCGGGACAGACCGCAGTTACGCGAAGCGAACCAGCTCTGTCCCCAACACTTCAAGTCTGCAAAACAGGCTGTAGCAGCGTGGAAGGTAAAGCTGCCCACGCTGCTGCGTCACAATATACCCTCTTTCCGTGTCCAATTGACCCTGGGCGCCTTCCTCCCTTGCGCAGCCTGCTATCAAAAAGATAACACACTCATGAAGGTTTTTCGCGGCTTCCACCATCCGGGCATAGCCCCGGCCTGCGCCCTGACGATTGGCAATTTCGACGGCGTGCACCGTGGTCACCAAGCCATGCTGTCACTGCTGCGCGGCGAGGCCCAACAACGGGGCGTGCCCAGCTGTGTGCTAACTTTTGAGCCCCATCCGCGGGACTACTTTGCAAAAAAATTCCAGAAACCCGACCTGGCACCCGCGCGGGTCGGCACGCTGCGCGACAAGCTCGACGACCTGGCCAACTGCGGTGTGGGCCAGGCCGTGGTGCTGCCGTTTGACGAGCGCCTGGCATCACAATCTCCGCAGACCTTTGTTGACACCGTGCTGGTGCACGGCCTGGGCGCCCGCTATGTGCTGGTGGGCGACGATTTCCGCTTTGGTGCCCAGAGAGCCGGAGACTACGCCTTTCTGGATGCCGCCGGCGTCACCCAGGGGTTTGACGTAGCCCGCATGAACAGCTACGAAGTGCACGGCCTGCGCGTCTCCAGTTCCGCCGTCCGCGAGGCCCTGGGCCAGGGCCGCATGCAGGATGCGGCGCGCCTGTTGGGGCGACCTTATTGCATATCCGGCCATGTGGTGCATGGGCGCAAACTGGGCCGCACCCTGGGCTTTAAAACCCTGAACCTGCGTTTTGCCCACTGGAAGCCCGCTGCCAGTGGCATTTTTGCGGTGCTGGTGCACGGTCTGTCTGCCCAACCGATCCAGGGTGTGGCCAACCTGGGCGTGCGTCCTTCGCTGGACCCGCATGACGTGAATGGCGGGCGGGTTCTGCTGGAGACCCATTGCCTGGACTGGCCGGCCGAACTAGGACCAGAGGGTGCCTACGGTAAAATCATCCGTGTGGAACTCCTGCACAAACTACATGATGAGCTGAAGTACGACGGCCTGGACGCCCTGACAAAGGGTATTCAACAGGACTGCATTGAGGCGCGCGCCTGGTTTACCGCCCGAATTTGACAGGGCCGACCATCCGGTCGCTGACGCACCTTGCCCCGCGTTCTGTCTGCTAGCCCAAATACCGCTCTGCCAAAGCTGGTGCACCCACAAGCACCGGCACGGCCCCCAAGATTTCCTGGATGGAACCGCCATGACCGATACCGTTGATTACCGCAGCACCCTGAATTTGCCCGACACCCCATTCCCCATGCGAGGCGACCTGCCCAAGCGCGAGCCGGCCTGGGTCAAGGAATGGAACGAAGAAGGTTTGTACCGCCGCCTGCGGGATGCCCGCCAAGGCGCGCCGCTGTTTGTGCTGCACGATGGCCCGCCCTACGCCAACGGCAAGCTGCACATCGGCCACGCGCTGAACAAAGTCCTGAAGGACATGATCGTCAAAAGCAAGCAACTCGCTGGGTTCGATGCGCAATACATCCCCGGGTGGGACTGCCACGGCTTGCCCATCGAGAACGCCATCGAGAAATTGCATGGCCGCAACCTCTCGCGTGACGACATGCAGGCCAAGAGCCGCGCTTATGCCACCGAGCAAATTGACCAGCAGCGCGAAGACTTCAAGCGCCTGGGCGTTTTGGGTGACTGGGAACGCCCCTACCGCACCATGGACCCGGCCAACGAGGCCGGCCAACTGCGAGCCTTCAAACGCGTGATCGAACGGGGGTTTGTCTACCGCGGCTTGAAGCCGGTGTATTGGTGCTTTGATTGCGGCTCGTCCCTGGCAGAATTCGAGATCGAATACGCCGACAAGAAGAGCGACACACTGGACGTGGCGTTTGAGGCCAACGACCCCGCCGCGCTGGCCACAGCTTTTGGCCTGAAAGAACTACCCGGTGGCGCAGCGTCCGCCAAAAAGGCCTTTGTGGTGATCTGGACCACCACTGCCTGGACCATCCCCGCCAACCAGGCTTTGAACGCCCACCCCGAACTGGACTACGCTCTGGTGGATACCCCGCGCGGCGTGCTGCTGCTGGGTGCGAGTCTTGTCGACAAATGCCTGGAGCGCTTTCAGCTCGAAGGCACGGTCATTGCCACCGCCAAGGGTGAGGCCTTGCGTGGCCTGGTGTTTCGCCACCCGCTCTATGACGTGGATGCAACGCAGAACGAATTCGGCTACAAGCGCCTCGCGCCCCTGTACCTGGCCGACTATGTGAGCGACAGCGACGGTACCGGCATCGTGCACTCATCACCGGCTTACGGCGTGGATGACTTTAACTCTTGCGTAGCCCACGGCTTGGCCTATACCGACATCCTGAACCCCGTCCAAGGCAACGGCAGCTATACCGAAGAGCTGCCCCTGTTTGGCGGCCTGAACATCTGGAAAGCCTGCCCTGTGGTGATCGAGGCCCTGCGCGAGGCTGGCCGCCTGATGGCCACGCAACCCATCCAGCACAGCTACCCACACTGCTGGCGCCACAAGACGCCGGTAATCTACCGCGCCGCCGCCCAGTGGTTCATCCGCATGGATGCCGGTGAGGGTGTTTTCACCAAGGACAAGGCGCCCAAGACTCTGCGCGCGCTGGCACTGGACGCGATTGAGGAAACCAATTTCTACCCAGAAAACGGCAAAACCCGCCTGCGCGACATGATCGCCAACCGGCCCGACTGGTGCATCAGCCGCCAGCGCAGCTGGGGCGTTCCTGTGCCCTTCTTTATGCACAAAGACAGTGGCGTGTTGCACCCCAACACCATGGCCATCCTGGATCAGGCGGCTGACATTGTGGAGAAGGGCGGCATCGAGGCCTGGAGTCGTGTAACAACGCAAGACATCCTCGGTGCAGCAGACGCAGAGCACTACACCAAGAGCACCGACATTCTGGAGGTGTGGTTTGACTCCGGCTCTACCTTCCAGCACGTGCTGCGCGGCAGCCACAAAGATGCCTATAACCGCCCACCGTTCCATACCGAAGGGCCCGAAGCTGACCTTTACCTCGAAGGCCACGACCAGCACCGGGGCTGGTTCCACAGCTCACTCTTGCTGGGCTGCGCCCTGTATGACCGCGCGCCCTACAAGGGCCTGTTGACGCACGGTTTTGCTACCGACGGCCAGGGCCGCAAGATGAGCAAGAGCCTGGGCAACACGGTTGACCCACAAACCGTGACCAGCAAAATGGGCGCAGAAATCGTGCGGCTGTGGGTGGCCTCCACCGACTATTCGGGTGACCTCAATATCGACGAAAAAATCCTGGCCCGCGTGGTGGATACCTACCGCCGCGTGCGCAACACGCTCAAATTCTTGCTGGCCAATGTCAGCGACTTTGACCCGGCCAAAGATGCAGTGCCGATGGATCAGATGCTGGAGATCGACCGCTACGCCCTGTCACGCCTGGCGCAGTTACAGACCGATATCCTGGCGCACTACAAGGTGTACGAGTTTCACCCGGTGGTCTCCAAGCTGCAGGTGTATTGCAGCGAAGACCTGGGCGCGTTCTACCTGGACATCCTCAAAGACCGCCTCTACACCACGGCCGCCAGCAGTTTGGCGCGGCGCTCGGCCCAAACGGCGCTTTGGCAAATCACCCAGGCCATGCTGCGCTGGATGGCGCCGTTTTTGAGCTTTACCGCCGAAGAAGCGTGGGTCGTGCTGGGCGCTGCGGGTAAAACACCCACCGCCACCCGCGAGTCCATCTTCCTGGATAGCTACCTGAACCTGGCCGAGCCGGACGTGGATCTGTTGGCCAAATGGAGCCGCATCCGCGAGATCCGAGAAGCGGTCAACAAGGACATCGAAACCGTGCGCGCTGAAGGCAAGGTGGGATCAAGCCTGCAAGCCACGGTGCAACTCACGGTCGCGCCCGAAGACTACGCCAACCTGTCCAGCCTGGGCGATGACCTGAAGTATGTGTTCATTACATCCGCTATTGAGTTGATAGCTGGTGACGTATTTTCTGCAAGGGTTAGCGCCTCAAATGCCGTGAAATGTGAACGTTGTTGGCACTACCGCGACGATGTCGGCCACGATGCCGCCCACCCCACCCTGTGTGGACGTTGCACCAGCAACCTGTACGGTGTCGGTGAAACCAGGGCGTTTGCATAATGGCCGCGCGTGGCGGCAAGGGTACATTCGGCACGAAGGGCGGCACCAACACCGGCCTGTTGCAGTGGCTGGGCCTGGCGTTCATCATTTTGCTGGTGGACCAGTTCACCAAGGTGCTGATCATCGGCTACTACCACCTGGGTGACAGCACCTCTGTAACCAGCTTTTTCAATGTAGTGCGGATTCACAACAGCGGTGCAGCCTTCTCGTTTCTGGCCAGTGCATCGGGCTGGCAGCGCTGGTTCTTCACTGCGGTTGGCGTGATTGCGGCGGGCATCATCATCTGGATGCTGCGCGCCCACCCGGGGCAGAAGCTGTTTGGATTTGCCATGGCCAGCATTTTGGGTGGTGCCATTGGCAACGTGCTGGACCGGGTGCTGTATGGCTACGTAGTGGATTTTCTGGACTTCCACTGGAGCTGGCTGGCGCCGGTGTTTGCGGGTGGCCACTTTCCTGCGTTCAACGTCGCCGACAGCGCCATTACCGTCGGCGCAACCTTGCTGATAATTGATGAACTGATACGGGTGCGCCGATCCGGTTAGTATGTCGCCACTAAAAAGTGGAGACAAATCACCATGCATTTCCTATTTCCGCGCGGCCTGCAGCGGGCTGTGCTTGCGGTCGCGTGTGTCAGCGCCTTGCTGACGGGCTGTAGCAGCGACAAAAAAATCACCGACGCAGTCGCCCCATCACCGCTGGCTGCCAGCGTCAACACCCCCGCCCCTCCCAGCCTGGATGGCATTGCCCTGGCCCCGCCCAACGCGCGTGCTGTGGCTGTTTCCAGTGCCCCAACGGCCTGGGGCGGTGAACGAACCGACGCGCAGGCCACTTTGTCTGACCGCGTGGTGCAGTACGACATTGCAGCCACGCTGGACCCAATCAAGCACACCATCGCTGGCAATGAAAAGCTGACCTGGCGCAATCGCAGCAACGTGCCCGTCCGATCAATCTATGTGCACCTGTACCTCAATGCCTTTGAGGGCTCGGGCAGCACGTTCTACACCGAGCGCAAGACGCGTGGCTTTACCTTTCGTTCGGATGTGGAAACCGAAGACGGTGACTGGGGCCACATTGAGCTGAAGTCCGTGAGCCAGGGTGGCGCTGCAGTGCCCTGGTACTTTGTGCACCCGGACGAAGGCCCCGACACCGACCACACCGTAGTGCGCATGGACCTGCCCACCGCCGTGGCACCTGGCAAAAGCACCACACTGGACATTGGTTTTTTTAACCAGTTGCCCCGTGTCGTCGCGCGCACTGGCTATTTCGGCACATTCCACCTTGTCGGTCAATGGTTCCCCAAGATTGCGGTTTTGGAACTGCCGGGCGAGCGTGGCGCGACACAGCCACGCTGGAACGCGCACGAAATGCACCTGCACAGCGAGTTTTATGCCGACTTTGGTAGCTACGACGTCAAAATCACGGTACCCAAGGGTTACACCGTGGGAGCCACTGGCGAAGAAACCAGCCCGGCCACCGAGAAGGATGGCCAAATCACCCACCGTTTTGTGCAGAACGATGTGCACGACTTCGCCTGGACCGCCGACAACCGCACTGCGCCCGTTGTCGAAGGCACCTACAACGGCGCGGGCAGCCCAGTCGTCACCGTCAAGGTGTTGTTCCCACCCGAATATGCTGATAACGCCCAACCCGCTCTCAAGGCCGCCATCGACAGCCTGGCCTACTTCTCGCAAACGCTCGGCCCCTACCCCTACAAAACCCTGACCGTGGTCATTCCGCCCTTCAATGCGGGTGAGGCCGGTGGCATGGAGTACCCAACCTTCATCACGGCGGACAGCGTTAAGGATTTGAAGCCCGATACCACAGGCAGCTACCTCCTGGATTTCGTGACCATCCATGAATTCGGTCATGGCTATTTTTACGGCATTCTTGCATCCAACGAGTTTGAAGAGCCCATGCTGGACGAAGGCCTGAACCAGTACTGGGATCTGCGCATGCTGCGCGAACGGGGCCAGGCGATCCACCCCATCCCTCTGTCCCTGCGAAAGCTGGGCATGGATCTCAAGCTGGATGTGTTTTCCATTGAACGTGCCGGTGCCGATATCCGCGAACCGTCCGACGCTGTGGGCAACAACTCGTGGGACCGTTACTCATCCCGCGGCTACAGCTCGGTGTATTCGCGCACCGCCACGACCATGCACGACCTCGAAGAGCGCCTGGGCAAGGACGCGACCGAAAAGGCATTCAAGGCCTACTACAAGCGCTGGAAGTTCCGCCACCCCAGCATTGCCGATTTGCGCGACGTGTTGATTGAGGTTTCCGGCAAGCGTGATGTGGTGGAGACCGTGTTTGCACAACAGGTGTACAACGCCACACGCGTGGACGACCGTATCGAAAAATTCACCAGCATCGAAGAATTGCCCCAAGCCGGTACCGCCAGTGTGAACGGCAGTTGGGTCGAAGAGACCGAAAAGCAGGTGAAAAAACGCATCAGCGCCTTGCGCAAGGAATTCAAAAAGGCCCACCCGGATGCCGCCAAGGACAGTGGTCCCTTCGCCTACCGCACCACGGTTAACCTGCGCCGCCGTGGCGCACCCATGCCGCAAGAACTGGTGGTGAAATTTGCCGACGGCTCTACTGAAGCCGTGCCATGGGACAACACCAGCCGCTGGGAACGATTCAGCTGGGTCAAGCCAGTCAAGGCCATCTCGGCCGAACTCGACGGCAAGCGCCAGAATTTTCTGGATTTCAGCAAGATTGATGACAGCAGCACCATCGAGGCAGACCGCAGTGCCTCCACGCGCTGGAGTACCCAGATTGCCGCTTTGGCCCAACTGATTCTCTCCCTGGTGGTGACACTATGACTATGACTGCAAACACCCACGCCGCACGCCTGCCTGTAACGCGCCAGGCCCTGCAGTGGCGCCTGATGGTTCTTTGGATGGTCGCCCTGCTGCTGCCTACTTTGATGCTGATCATTCCACTGTGGCGCGGTCTGGCTGCCGCGCTGGACCACAGCCTCTATGCATCGCAATGGGCACACCAACTCGACGCCATCGTCATAGCCGATGTACTCAATAGCCTGGGCGACAGCGGGTTTGCAATTGGACAGGCCGGCGTCACGGCTCTGCTGCTGACCCTGCTGCTGTCGCCGTTTCTGAGCGGCACCGTGATCACAGCCGCCCGTGCCAGCACCCGACCCGGTTTTGCCGAACTGATACAGGGTGGCGTACGGGAGTACGGTCGCCTGCTGCGTATGCTGCTCTGGTCTGCCCTGCCCCTCGGTGTGGCCGCGGGTCTGGGCGCCTTGGGCATGCACTGGGCGAAGGATTTCGGCGAAAAGGCGATTCTGGAATCGGACGTGCAGATGGTCGGGCGTATTGCACTGGCCGTCATGATCGTGCTGCTGCTGCTGGCGCACCTGACGGTGGATGCGGGCCGGGCCCAATTTGCACTGTTCCGCAACCGCACCTCGGCTATCAAGGCCTGGTGGAACGGCCTCAAGACGCTGCGCCAACACTTCTGGCGCATGCTGGGCAGCTATGTCTTGCTGAGCGCAGTGGGCCTGGGTCTGGCGCTGGCAATCACCGCCTTGCGTGTGGCCTTGCCACAGCTCGGTGTCGGCTGGACATTGATCGGTTTGGCACTGGCTGAACTGGCCGTCGCGACCGTGGTCTGGATGAAGATTGCACGCCTGCTGGCGCTGATACAGCAATCACGCCACTGAGGCGCAACCGTCCGTGGGCTTAGAAATGAAAGCCCATGGACAGCACTTGCTCGGACATCCAGATCGACTGGTCTGCTGAACCCTGGTATACCGGCACACCGCGCAGCGCGCCGTAGGCCACTTTTTGCGTCAGTTCAAGGTAAAGGGTTTTGTAGAACCGATAGCGCACGCCGACCTCGACACCAGCCGTCCAGCCGTTGACTTGCCACCAGTCGTTGCTGGCAAAGCAGCACACGTTGTCGTTCTTGGGGCCCACCTCCACGGTGCGACCCAGGATGGTGTTTTCGGCATGCGGCAGCAAAATTCCGGCGCCAGCGCGGCTGATCAACTGCAGATCGCCCGCCTGCTGCTCGGGGCCTGCCAGGTGGTGCAGCCACACGGCATTGACCATGATGTGGTTCAAGCCGTTGTGCAGCGCGTAATTGAAATTCTGCGGGTCCAGCACCATGTTGCCGTTGGAGGGCTGGTTGTTGATGGTTCCGCTCACCGCAGCAGTTTGGTTGATGTTGGTGTTGTACTTGCTGTGGTCCAGAGAGAATTCAACCGCAAAAGTCTTCTGCGGGTTCAGGTACTTGCCCACTCGCACGTTTTCCTGGGGGTTGGTGAAATCCAGCTGGAACACCGAGCGCAACGAATCGGATACGCTGGAGGGAAAATCACTAGCGGTGACCTGCTTCACCGTAAAGTCGTTGCCCAGACCGGGCTGCGACACATGAATATCGGACGGCGCGTAGGCTTGGCGGCTGTAGCCCCACGATGCATACCAGTTGCCATCTTCACGCAGGGCGCGATCCACCTTTTCACTGGCGGAAGCAGTCGCCGGCGCGCCTCCGGCAGACTGGGCAAAGCCGTTGGGTATCAAAAACAGGCTGGCGGCGCACAGCGCTACAGAACGCAGGGTGGAAACGGCAATGGTGATCATAAGTGGGCAATTTTACCTGCCACCCCGAAACGCAACCTCACAGCGTGAGGATCGTACAGCCAGTTGTTTGACGTGCCTCAAGTGCGATGTGCGCCTTTTGTACGTCTTCGAGCGCAAAACGCTGCGCAATGTGGATCTTGACCTGTCCGCTGGCCACCACGGCAAACAAATCGTCGGCCATGGCCTGTGTGCTTTCACGCGTGGCAATGTGGGTGAACAACGTTTGGCGCGTCACATAAATCGAACCCTTGGTGCCCAAAATGCCCGGCGAAAACGGCGCCACCGGCCCGGATGCATTACCAAAGCTGGCCATCAGCCCGAATGGGGCCAGGCAGTCCAGTGACTGATCCCAGGTGTCCTTGCCCACCGAGTCGTACACCACCTTCACGCCCTGGCCGTTTGTTAGTTCCCTGACCCGCGCAGCAAAATCTTCCACTGCGTAATTGATAGCAGCATACGCACCATTGGCGAGGGCTAGAGCACATTTTTCTTGTGAACCGGCGGTGCCAATCAAGCGCAAACCCATGGCCTTGGCCCACTGGCAGGCAATCAGGCCAACACCCCCGGCAGCGGCGTGAAACAGCACAAAGTCGCCCGGTTGCAGGCCGCCCTGGGGCAGGGTTTTCTTCAGCAGGTACTGGGCCGTGAGGCCTTTGAGCATCATGGCCGCGCCGGTGTCGAAATCGATTGCCTCGGGCAGCTTGCAGACAGTTTTGGCCGGCATAACCCGCACGTCGCAATAGCTGCCAGGCGGCTGGCTGGCGTAGGCGGCGCGATCGCCAGGTTGCAGGTGGCTAACGCCCTCTCCCACCGCTTCGACGACGCCCGACGCCTCCATACCCAGTTGCAGCGGCATCGGGCTGGGGTAAAGGCCGCTGCGCTGGTACACATCAATGAAATTCAGGCCCACTGCCTTGTGGCGAATACGGATTTCTCCGGGACCGGGGTCGCCCACGCTGACCGTTACCAGCTTGAGCTGCTCGGGGCCGCCATGTTGATCGATGCGAATGGCGCGGGACTGAATGGAATGCACGGTGCTCTCCGTTGGGTTGGTTGTAGTGGATGACGTGTGCCATGTTGCCACGAAATGCCCCCAGACGCGCCCCAGTGGCTATTGGCCTTGTACAGTTGCAGCATGACCCAAAAACTGACGTCCACCGCCGCCACGCTGCTCATCATTCCGCCCATGCTATGGGCAGGTAATGCAGTGCTGGGTCGCGTCGTCAGTCCCGTGATTTCACCCATGACGCTGAATTTGCTGCGCTGGGTTTTGGCCTTTGTGGTGCTGCTGCCGATGGCCGGCGGGGTGCTACGCCGCGGCAGTCCCATCTGGCAACAATGGCGGTACTTTGGATTTATGGCCCTGCTCAGTACCAGCGGATACAACGCCTTGCTGTACCTGGCACTGACCACCTCCACGCCTATTAATGTCACGCTGGTAGGCGCCAGCACGCCAGTTTGGATGTTGCTATTCGGGCGCTTCTTCTTTCGTCAGTCCATCA
>JADIXX010000004.1 GCA_016705575.1 Candidatus Aalborgicola defluviihabitans | reverse complement strand
ATAAGGAAAACAGCCTCTAGCCCTCGCCAATACTACACACAGCGCACTCGACCAAAGTTAACAGCAAATGCGGTGACAACTTCTGGCCCCGTGGTAGCTGCCAGCAACGCAGCGGGCAAGTAAACGCCATGAACGACCAACATCTGCGCCCGGAGAAGGGTCAACCTGTCGCGTTGGGCGGTGGAACATATTCCACTGACCAAGTTCTTTTGATGATCGTGCTGTTGTTGCTGGGCGCCTCGGCCTATTTTCAGCTGGGGAAGGTGGACGAAGGACCCGCCCTTTTGTGTTTCGGATCATGGTGGTGCGCGCCTTTTGGCCAGGCGCCAGGCCCAGCAATGGCAGAGAAGCAGGTGACCGACAAGATTGAGCGCACCCTGCCAGGAAGCCCCAACGCTGGCAAGATCCGCAGCTATTCAAAGCCGGGTGAAACACCATCCTGTTCCAGGTGAAGGACTCCACCCTAGGCGCTGACGTGGCCAGTCACCTGGTACACACTTGGTGCGCAAGAAGGTGGGCGATATGCGCGTGACGCTGCCGGGGTGGTCTTTTGGGCGGCCCTTCTACAACGATGAATTTGGCGAACGCATATGGTGTGACTACGTTGCAGGCCGATGGCATCCTCGGATGCCGAGGTCAAGAACTTCTCGCCGACGAAGTGCGCCAAAAAACTGCTCAAGGTGGCCGACGTCAAACAAGCAAGGTGGAACTGTTTGGCGCCAGGACGAAAGCTCTACATCGAAATTTCGCAGAAGGCTACGTTGTCCCAACTGGGCCTGGACACGAACCAGGTGCTGGCCAGCCCCAGCTCCAGCAAAACGCCATTGAAGGCGCCGGCGTCATCCAGACCCCTGGGCTGGACACCCCTTTGCTAGTTGCGGGAGTGGCCGGCCAGTTTGAGGCCGTGGGAAGACCTGCGCGCCTTGCCCATCCGGGGCACTGGGCTACGGGCCGGCACCAGTGCCGGGGGCAACCAATTGCGCTGGGTGATATTGCCGAAATCAAGCGCGGTTACGTGGACCCGGCGCAGGTCAAGGTCCGCTTCCAGGGGCAGCAGATTGTTGCGCTGGGGGTGTCCATGAACAAGGGCGGTGACATCATCGCCATGGGCAAGGCGTTGAAAGTTGTCACCGAAAAATTGGGTGCGACTCTGCCGGCGGGCATCAAGCTGGTGGAGGTGCAAGACCAGCCGACAGCGGTGGCCAAATCCGTCAATGAGTTTGTGGGTGTGCTGATCGAGGCCGTGGTGATTGTGCTGGGCGTGAGCATTGTCAGCCTGGGCTTGCACAAGCGCAGCGGTGCAACGCGCTGGTTCAACCGCTACTACGTGGACTTTCGCCCTGGCCTGGTGGTGGGTATCACCATTCCGCTGGTGCTGGCAGTCACCTTTCTTGGGATGCAGTATTGGGGTATCGGGCTGCACAAGATATCGTTGGGCTCGCTCATCATCGCGCTGGGCTTGCTGGTGGACGACGCCATCATTGCTGTAGAGATGATGGTGCGCAAGATGGAAGAGGGCTACGACAAAGTGCGTCCCGCCACTTTTGCCTACGAAATAACTGGCATGCCCATGCTGACGGGCACGTTGATTACTGCCGTGGGCTTTCTGCCGATTGGTATTGCCCGCTCGTCCACGGGCGAATACACGTTTGCCATCTTTGGGGTGACCGTGTTGGCCCTGGTGCTGAGCTGGATCGTGTCGGTGTATTTTGTGCCCTACCTGGGCACGGTACTGCAAGGTCAAGCCACACAAACCCGACGACCAGCCGCACGAATTGTTTAAAACGCCGTTCTACAACACCTTTCGCAAAATGGTGAACTGGTGGGTGCAGCACCGCTGGATGACGATTGTCGCGACGCTCTTGCTGTTCGCATTGAGCATTGTGGGCATAGGCAGGGTGCAGCAGCAATTCTTCCCGGATTCCGCGCGCCCGGAAGTCTTGATGGATGTGTGGTACCCCGAGGGCACCTCGTTTGCCGCCAACGAGGCTGACCAAACGCATTGAGGCACGGCTGATGCAGGACTCGGACGTGGAAAATGTCACCACCTGGGTCGGTTCTGGCGTGCCGCGGTTCTACCTGCCCATGGACGCCATCTTCCAGCAAACCAATGTGTCGCAGCTCATCATTCTTCCCAAAGACCTGAAACTGCGCGAGCCATTGCGCTTGCGCTTGCCGCAGCTGATGGCTCAGGAGTTTCTGGAGGTCCGGCACGGATCAAAATCCTGCCCAACGGACCACCGGTGCCCTATCCGGTGCAGTTTCGCGTGGTCGGTGGCGAGCCGCAGGTCTGCGGGCGCGCCGATGAGGTCAAGGCTATCCTGCGCGCCAGTTCCAATATGCGGGGAGTAAATGACAACTGGAATGAGTCGGTCAAGGTCATGCGCCTGGAAGTGGACCAGACCAAAGCGCGCGCGCTGGGTGTCCAGCCAGTCCATCGCCCAGGCGTCCAAGACCATTTTGTCTGGCACAACCGTGGGCCAGTATCGCGAGGGAGACAAGCTGATTGACATCGTGCTGCGCCAGCCGCTGGACGAACGCAACGCCATTACCGACATTGGCAACGCCTACTTGCCAACCGCCAGTGGAAAGTCCATTCCACTAACGCAAATTGCCAAGCCGACCTTCACCTGGGAACCTGGGGTGATGTGGCGCGATGGCCGTGATTACGCCATCACCGTGCAGGGTGACATCGCTGAAGGTCTGCAGGGCGCACCGTAACGGCAGAGTTACTGCCCCACCTTGCGGGCGCTGGAGGCTTCCTGGAAAGCCAGGCATGACCGCTTACCGTATTGAGGTGGCGGGCGCCGTGGAAGAGAGCAGCAAGGGCTCGGCTTCCATCGTTGCGGGCATTCCAATCATGTTGTTTATCACCTTCACACTTCTGATGCTGCAACTGCATAGCTTCAGTCGTGCGATGTTGGTGTTTTTGACCGGTCCATTGGGCATTGCCGGCGTGGCCGGTGCCTTGCTGGTGTCGGGGCGGCCATTTGGCTTTGTGGCGTTGTTGGGCGTGATTGCGTTGATGGGCATGATCCAGCGCAACTCGGTGATCCTGATTGACCAGATTGAGCAAGACCGCGCTGCAGGCGTTCCCACATGGGACGCGATTGTGGAATCGGCCGTGCGGCGCCTGCGCCCCATTGTGCTGACAGCCGCAGCCGCCGTGCTTGCCATGGTTCCGCTGTCGCGCTCGGGTTTTTGGGGGCCCATGGCGGTTGCCATCATGGGCGGGCTAATTGTGGCCACGGTATTGACCCTTTTGGCACTGCCGGCCATGTATGCAGCATGGTTCCGCGTAAAACGCGAAGCACCGGCGCCAGTCTGACCCCAACTGCAGGTTAAAATAGCGGGTTGACCAATTTCAAATGGGTGGTTCGGGTCTTGCGGACGGCGTCTGCGGCGCCTGTTGACCTCCCATTTCGTATTTTTGCGCGGGTGGCGAAATTGGTAGACGCACCAGGTTTAGGTCCTGACGGTGGCAACACTGTGGGGGTTCGAGTCCCCCCCCGCACCACTTTGAAAGCGGGGCAGTCCGTAGTCGTATAGCGACGACGCGCTGCCCCTATATTTAGTTTAGGAGACTGATCATGGCCGTTACTGTTGAAACTCTGGAGAAACTGGAGCGCAAGATTACCTTGACTCTGCCAGTCGGCGCGATCCAGACGGAGGTGGACTCCCGTTTGCGCAAGTTGGCCCGCACCGTCAAGATGGATGGTTTCCGTCCTGGCAAGGTGCCCATGAACGTGGTGGCCCAGCGCTATGGCTATTCCGTACATTATGAAGTGATGAACGACAAGGTCGGCCAGGCTTTTGCGACCGCCGCTAACGAAGCCGAATTACGTGTGGCTGGTCAACCCCGCATCACCGAAAGCGAAACATCCCCAGAAGGTCAGATGGCTTTTGACGCGATTTTTGAAGTATTCCCAGAAGTCAAAATCGCCGATCTTTCCAACGCCTCGCTGGAAAAAATTCACGCTGAAGTGACCGAGGCAGCCATCGACAAGACTGTCGAAATTCTGCGCAAACAGCGCCGGACCTTCGCCCTTCGCCCCAAGGACGCTGGCGTGCAATCTACCGATCGCGTGGCCGTGGATTTTGAAGGCAAGATCGATGGTGAGCCTTTTCCTGGCGGCAAGGCCGAGGACTTCCAGTTCATCGTGGGCGACGGCCAGATGCTCGGGGAATTTGAAGAAGCGGTGCGCGGCATGAAGCTCGGCGAGAGCAAGACTTTCCAATTGGCATTTCCTGCCGATTACCATGGCCAAGACGTTGCAGGCAAGACTGCCGATTTCTTGGTTACTCTGAAAAAAGTCGAATCGGCCAACCTGCCCGAAGTGGACGGCGCATTGGCCAAGTCCCTGGGCATTGCCGAAGCCAGCGTAGAAGGCCTGCGCAGCGATATTCGCAAGAACCTGGAGCGCGAGGTCAAGTACCGCCTACTGGCTCGCAACAAGCAAATTGCCATGGAATCTCTGCTGACCCAGGCAGTACTGGATTTGCCCAAGTCCAGCGTGCAAGCCGAACTGGACCGCCTGATTGAAAGCGCGCGCGCCGACCTCTAGCAGCGCGGCATCAAGGACGCCGACAAGACACCGATTCCGGATGACATCTTCCGTCCCTGCCGAGCAGCGCGTGCGTCTGGGTCTGGTGGTGGCCGAATTGGTGCGTGCCAACGCTTTGCAAGCCAAACCCGAGCAAATCAAGGCCCATGTGGAAGAACTGGCCGCCAGTTACGAAAAGCCGGCTGACGTGATTCGCTGGTACTACGGTGATAACCGCCGCATGGCCGAGGTAGAAGGCATTGTGATGGAAAATAACGTGACCGAATTTGTGCTGTCCAAGGCCAAGGTTAGCGAAAAGACCATTAGCTTTGACGAGTTGATGGGTCAAAACTGATCGAGCGTTCGTCCACAGGGCGAGCGAAATCGTAGTGCATGGGGCTTGGGCAGGGCTTGCAGTCCTGCGGACAAGCCCCATTTGCATTCGGAATCGATTTTTTCGGTACAGTCAACACCGTTCTTTGGAGATGCTATGAATTTGAAACACACAATGGCCAGCACCCCGGAGCCGCAAGGCCTGGGCATGGTTCCCATGGTCATCGAGCAATCTGGCAGGGGCGAGCGCTCCTACGACATCTATTCGCGTCTGCTCAAAGAACGCGTGATTTTCCTGGTGGGGCCGGTCAATGACCAGACGGCCAATCTGGTAGTGGCACAGTTGTTGTTCCTGGAAAGTGAAAATCCGGACAAGGATATTTCCTTCTATATCAACTCACCCGGTGGTTCGGTGAGCGCCGGCATGGCAATTTTCGACACCATGAACTTCATCAAGCCCGATGTGTCCACATTGTGCATTGGCATGGCGGCCAGCATGGGCGCGTTCTTGCTGTCTGCTGGTGCCAAGGGCAAACGTTTTTGTCTGCCCAATTCCAAGGTCATGATTCACCAGCCTTCGGGTGGCAGTCAGGGTCAGGCCACAGAAATCGAAATTGCCGCACGGGAAATCCTCAAGACCCGCGAGCAATTGAACAAGATCCTGGCGGAGTGCACCGGGCAATCTCTGGAACGCATTGCACGCGACACCGAGCGTGACTATTACATGTCTGCGGATGAGTCCAAGGAATACGGTCTGATTGACCAGGTCATTTCCAAACGCCCCTGATTTCGGGGCAATGTCCTTCAGGCGGTGTTTTGCGGCCATGCCGGCACCGCCTTTCATTTGAGTATCATTCGGTATCTACCGAAAAGGCAAGCGACCCATGGCCGAGAAAAAAGGCTCTTCCAGCGAAAAAAAACTTTGTATTGCTCTTTTTTGGCAAGAGTCAGCATGAGGTCAAAAAACTGATTGCCGGACCTTCGGTGTTTGTGTGTGATGAATGCATTGAGCTGTGCAATGAAATCATCCGCGATGAATTGCCCGCCACGACCGAAGGCAAGGACGCCAAGAGCGAGTTGCCTACGCCGTCAGAAATCAAGGCCAACCTCGACAATTATGTGATCGGCCAGGAGCCTGCCAAGCGCACGCTGGCGGTGGCGGTGTACAACCACTACAAGCGTTTGCGCCACAAGGAAAAGGCCAAGAAGGACGAGGTTGAACTGGCCAAGAGCAACATCTTGTTGATTGGCCCCACCGGTTCGGGCAAGACCCTGTTGGCCCAGACGCTGGCTCGCATGCTGGACGTTCCTTTCGTCATGGCCGATGCCACCACGTTGACCGAGGCTGGTTATGTGGGCGAGGACGTGGAAAACATTGTCCTCAAGCTGCTGCAAAGCTGCAATTATGAAGTGGAACGCGCGCAGCGTGGCATTGTTTACATCGATGAGATCGACAAAATTTCCCGTAAGTCGGATAACCCATCCATTACGCGCGATGTATCGGGCGAGGGCGTGCAACAGGCCCTGCTCAAACTGATTGAAGGCACCATGGCCAGCGTGCCACCCAGGGGGCGCAAGCACCCCAATCAGGATTTTGTTCAGATCGATACCACCAATATCCTGTTCATCTGCGGCGGTGCATTTGCGGGCCTGGAAAAAGTCATCGAAAACCGCACGCAGACGTCGGGTATGGGCTTTGGCGCCACTGTAAAGAGCAAGGCGCAGCGTAGCTTGACGGACGTGTTCAAGGAAGTAGAGCCCGAGGATTTGATCAAGTTCGGCTTGATTCCTGAATTGGTCGGGCGTATGCCCGTAGTGGCCGCCTTGGCGGAATTGACAGAGGATGCTTTGGTCCGGATCCTGACTGAGCCCAAGAATGCGCTGGTCAAGCAGTACACCAAGCTGCTGGCCATGGAAGGTGCTGAGCTGGAAATTCGTCCGTCCGCTTTGAAGGCCATTGCCAAGAAAGCACTTGCACGCAAAACAGGCGCCCGGGGATTGCGCTCTATTCTGGAGCAGTCCCTGATCGACACCATGTACGACTTGCCCAATGCGACCAATGTCGAAAAGGTTGTGGTGGACGAATCGACGATTGATGAGAACAAGCCCCCGCTACTGGTGTACCGAGAGGTCGCCAAGAAGGCGTAATCGGTTTCATCGCAACTTCCGGACTTGACCGAATTTCGCGCCGGGTCATTCGTGTTTTTCCTTGCGCACTGCTTTGATAATGGCAGTTCGCTTGAAATACTGGTTTACCAGTCCATATTCAACAGGTAACTAAGAGGTACCCCATGTCTGGCCATTCTCCACTGCCTGCTACACCCATCGAACTACCGCTTCTGCCGCTGCGGGATGTAGTCGTGTTCCCCCATATGGTGATCCCCTTGTTTGTGGGTCGTCCCAAGAGTATCAAAGCGCTTGAAGCCGCCATGGAGTCAGATCGGCGCATTATGTTGGTTGCACAGAAGACGGCCGCCAAGGACGACCCGCTGGTTTCCGACATGTTTGACGTCGGTTGTGTTTCGACCATCCTGCAAATGCTCAAGCTGCCGGATGGTACGGTCAAGGTGCTGGTGGAAGGTCACCAACGGGCATCGGTTAACAAAATTGAAGAAGGCGAGTTGTATTTTTCTGCCGATGTCACACCGATTGAAATGGTTGCAGAACTCCCCGAAAAGGGCCGCGGCAAGGCAAGCGAGGTCGAGGCCTTGCGCCGTGCGGTGATGCAGCAGTTTGACCAGTATGTCAAACTCAACAAGAAAATTCCGCCAGAGATTTTGACCTCCATCTCCAGCATTGACGATGCTGGTCGCCTGGCCGACACCATCGCTGCACATCTGCCGCTCAAGCTCGACAGCAAGCAGGCGGTGTTGGGTCTTTCCAGTGTCAAAGAACGGCTGGAAAACCTGTTCGAACAAATCGAGCGCGAAGTCGACATCCTGAACGTAGACAAGAAAATCCGTGGTCGCGTCAAGCGCCAGATGGAGAAGAACCAGCGCGATTTTTATTTGAACGAACAGGTCAAGGCGATCCAGAAGGAACTGGGCGAGGGCGAAGAAGGCGCTGACATTGAAGAGATCGAGAAGAAGATCAAGGCCGCCAAGATGCCCAAGGAGGCACTGAAGAAGGCTGAAGGCGAGTTGAAGAAGCTCAAGCTCATGTCGCCCATGTCGGCTGAAGCCACCGTGGTGCGCAACTATATTGATGTGTTGGTGGGCCTGCCCTGGGCCGCCAAGACCAAGATCAAGCACAACCTGGCCAATGCCGAGACCGTGCTCAACGAAGATCACTATGGCCTGGACAAGGTCAAAGACCGGATTTTGGAATACCTTGCGGTGCAACAGCGTGTGGACAAGCTCAAGGCGCCTATTTTGTGTCTTGTGGGCCCTCCGGGTGTGGGAAAACTTCTCTGGGCCAGTCCATCGCCAAGGCGACGGGGCGCAAGTATGTACGCATGGCTCTGGGGGTATGCGCGACGAGGCCGAGATTCGTGGGCACCGCCGCACCTACATCGGTGCCATGCCGGGCAAGGTTTTGCAGAGCTTATCGAAGGTGGGCACACGCAATCCGCTGTTCCTGCTCGATGAGATTGACAAGCTAGGCACCGATTTTCGAGGTGACCCGAGTAGCGCCTTGCTGGAAGTACTGGACCCCGAGCAGAACCACAAGTTTGGCGATCACTATGTAGAGGTCGATTACGACTTGAGTGACGTGATGTTCGTCGCTACCTCCAACTCCATGAATATCCCGTCGGCCTTGTTGGATCGCATGGAGGTTATTCGTCTTTCCGGCTATACCGAGGATGAGAAGACCAATATTGCGCTTACCTATCTGCTACCCAAGCAGATGACGAACAATGGTGTGAAGGGCAGCGAATTGCTGGTCTCTGAAGACGCTGTGCGCGATATTGTTCGCTACTACACCCGCGAAGCTGGCGTGCGCTCTCTGGAGCGCGAGTTGTCCAAGATTTGCCGCAAGGTCGTCAAAGGCCTGTTGCTGAAGAAACTCGTGGGCCAAGTGGTGGTCAACGCAGACAACCTGAATGACTATCTGGGCGTGCGCAAATACACCTATGGCCGTGCTGAGCAACAGAACCAGGTTGGCCAGGTAGTCGGTTTGGCATGGACCGAAGTTGGCGGCGATCTGTTGACGATTGAGGCCGCACTCACACCTGGCAAGGGTGTGATTACCCGTACGGGTTCTTTGGGCGATGTGATGAAGGAGTCGGTGGAGGCGGCCCGGACGGTAGTGCGTAGCCGCGCACGGCGTCTGGGTATCAAGGATGAGGTTTTTGAGAAGAAAGACATCCATATTCACGTCCCCGATGGCGCAACGCCCAAGGATGGGCCCAGCGCAGGCGCGGCCATGACTACCGCATTTGTGTCCGCTTTGACGGGCATACCCGTGCGGGGCGACGTGGCCATGACGGGAGAAATCACCTTGCGTGGCGAAGTGACCGAAATTGGTGGATTGAAAGAGAAACTGCTGGCTGCTCTGCGCGGCGGGATCAAGACCGTGCTGATTCCAGAAGCCAATGCCAAGGACCTGCAGGACATTCCCGAGAATGTGAAGAATGGGCTGGAGATTGTTCCAGTTCGGTGGATTGACAAGGTTCTGGAACTGGCGTTGGAGTCCATGCCGGTACCACTGGTGGACGAAGAAGTTCCCGCTGCAGTGGTCGCACCCGTTGTGCCCGTCGTACAGCCCCAAGAGTCTGTTAAGCACTGAACAGGCCGTGAGACAGCGCGAAAAACTTTTTGGAGTTTTCAATATTTTGAAAAATCGCGCTATAATTTGAGGCTTGAAATGCGGGAATAGCTCAGTTGGTAGAGCGCAACCTTGCCAAGGTTGAGGTCGAGAGTTCGAGACTCTTTTCCCGCTCCAAATTCCAAAAAGGGAAGCTAATCGCTTCCCTTTTTCATTCTCTGGAGTGGTGGAGTTGGAGTGACATGGTAGGTGGGATTCATTGGCGCGGTAGCAAAGCGGTTATGCCCCGGATTGCAAATCCGGTTAGTCCGGTTCGACTCCGGACCGCGCCTCCAAATATTTTGGTTCAATATGCCCCGTCAACATTCGCTGACGGGGCATTTTTGTTCCACAATAGACCGAAAGTGCCCGAGTGGTGAAATAGGTAGACACATCGGACTTAAAATCCGCCGCTTCGTGAATAACGGGCGTACCGGTTCGATTCCGGTCTCGGGCACCACTACACTTCACCTATGCCACGCTACAACGCCCCCTTTGAGATCCATGTCCATGGTCAAGTCGCTCTGCGCGCGGATGTTCGCTTTGAGCAGCTGCAGGAGGCACTAAAGCCCCTTTGGAAGTACGCTGGCGCGAGGTCCTTGTCGGATGGGGCTAACAGTTCCTATGAAGACGAGCCAGGCATCAAATTTGACGCAACGGAACACCTGTTGCAAATGTGCTGGACCGTGGCCGGTGATCACGATTTTCGCCAAGCACTTGACGAGTTGTGCATGAATCTCAACGACATTGCTGATTCAGGTGCGGCCGTCGAGGTGACTTTCTACGACGCCGAATTCGATGACGAAGACGGCGCACAGAGCGGCGAGTCGCGCGACGATTTCCTAATGTTGTTTGTGGGGCCGAATCCCGCAGCCATCATGCAAGTGCAACGCGACCTGTTGGTGCAGGATGTCATCAACTTGATGGAGCGCCATTTTGATGGTGCCGAGTTGAGCGGCGTGGTTGCAGAGGTTGATAAATTGTTCTCACAACGATTTGATGCGCTGGTGAATTCGCTGGCGCTAGGCAAGCCCCCTAGTGGTCCTGGCGGCAACCATGGAGGCGGTCATGGTGGTGCCGGACGAAAGCCACGGCATCTTCACTGACGACTGAGTATGTTGAACGGCGATGTGTAAGAACGTTAACGCCGGACAACTGGTTTAGCGGGATGCACTTCGGGTAATTTCGTGGCTCGTGGATGGAGCATCGCTTTCTGGTGACTGCGTTTGTGATTTCAGATTCCCAAGACATCACGGCCATATTAAAGGCCGAGTAAGAGGCCCAGATTGAAGTTCAACTGCAGCAAGAGCACAACGTTAAGCGTCAACTGGCACTAGTGTCCACGGCAGTCAGGCCGAAGCGCGCAGCCAATATTTGCCGACAATTCAAGCAAGCGGCCGCCTCCATGGTTGAGGAAGCCCACCTCTCAATGAGTTGTGGACTGTTTTTGCTCGTGGGCAACGTTTTACGCGATCTTTGGTTTTGGGTTGTATTTGCCAAGTTCTGCTTTGGCCACGGCGTTGCGGTGAACTTCGTCCGGGCCATCCGCAAAGCGCAATGTTCGCGCATTGGTGTAGGCATAGGCAAGTGGGAAGTCGTCACACATGCCGGCCCCGCCGTGCACCTGCATGGCCCAGTCAATCACCTCGCAGGCCATATTGGGTGCCACGATTTTGATCATGGCAATTTCATTCTTGGCAAATTTGTTTCCGGCCATATCCATCATCCAGGCGGCTTTGAGCGTGAGCAGACGCGCCATGTCAATCTTGCAACGCGCTTCCGCAATACGCTCCTGGGTCACAGTCTGGGCAGCAATGGGCTTGCCAAATGCAACGCGTAGCGAGGCGCGCTTGCACATCAGTTCCAGCGCGCGTTCTGCCAGACCAATCAGGCGCATGCAGTGGTGAATTCGTCCGGGGCCAAGACGTCCTTGCGCGATTTCAAAACCACGACCTTCCCCCAGAAGAATGTTGCTGACTGGTACACGGACGTTTTCAAACAGCACCTCCATGTGGCCGTGGGGCGCATCGTCGTAACCAAATACGTTCAGCGGTCGCACGATCGTGATGCCTGGTGTCTTTGCTGGAACCAGTACCATGCTTTGCTGTGAATGGCGAGCGGCCTCGGGGTCGGTCTTTCCCATGACGATGAAAACTGCGCAGCGTGGGTCGCCTGCACCCGAAGTCCACCATTTGCGGCCATTGATAACGTAGTCGTCGCCTTGTCGTTCGATGCGGGTCTCAATGTTGGTGGCATCGCTGGACGCTACCTGGGGTTCGGTCATGGCAAAGGCGGAACGGATCTTGCCTTCAAGTAATGGTTTGAGCCAGAGTGCCTTGTTCTCCTCCGAACCGTAGCGGGCTATGGTTTCCATATTGCCGGTGTCGGGTGCTGAACAGTTGAAGACTTCGCTGGACCACATCACCCGGCCCATGATCTCGGCCAGCGGCGCGTACTCCTGGTTGGTTAAACCAGCACCTTCGTAGCCGGATGCCTGGGCACTATCGACGGGTAGAAACAAGTTCCACAGGCCCGAAGCTTGGGCTTTGGGTTTGAGGTCTTCAATGGTTTTCAGTGGTGTCCAGCGCTTGCCTGCAGCCGTGTTGGCAGCGATTTCGGCATGGTAGGCACCTTCAGCGGGGTAGATGTAATCGTCCATGAACCGCAGCAGGCGGGCCTGAAGTTCTTTTGTTTTTGGCGAATAGTCAAAGTCCATGGGGTCTCCAATTAAGGTATGCGGAAAATGGGTAAAAACGTTAGTGGATGGCGCAGGCAAACTTCCAGGCCATCTGTGCCAACGGGCGTGCTCCCGCTGCGGACGTGACGGCTTGCGCGCTGGACGCCGTGCCTGCTTCGACGCGTTTGGCAATGCCTTGCAGAATGGCAGCGATGCGGAACATGTTGTAAGCCATGTAGAAGTTCCAGTCGGCCTTGAGCTGTTCTGGTGTTACGAGACCCGTCCGCTCACAGTACATGCGGATGTACTCGTCTTGTGACGGTATGCCCAAATCCACCAAATCGAGTCCGGCAATACCACGAAACGAGCCTGGGGGGATATTCCAGGCCATGCAGTGGTAACTGAAGTCGGCCAAGGGGTGGCCCAGGGTTGACAACTCCCAGTCCAGTACGGCAATGATCTTGGCCTGTTCGGAGTCGAACATCAGGTTGTCCAGACGGTAGTCGCCGTGCACGATGCTGACCATCTTGTCGCTACGGGCCATAGTCGGAATGTTTTTTGGTAGCCACTCCATCAATTGGTCCATCTCGGCAATGGGCTGGGTGATGGACGCCATGTACTGCTTGCTCCAACGGCCAATCTGCCGCTCAAAGTAATTGCCAGGCTTGCCATAGTTCTGCAAGCCCTGCGCGGCCACATCAACCTTGTGCAGGGCTGCAATCACACTATTCATTTCGCTGTAGATGGCTGCGCGTTGCGGGCGGTCCATGCCCGGTAGCGATTGGTCCCACAGAATGCGACCTTGCATGAACTCCATCACGTAGAAGGCGCGCCCGATGATGGATTCGTCCTCGCACAGACAGAACATGTGGGGAACTGGCACATCCGTGTCCTGCAACCCCCTCATGACTGCATACTCGCGCTCCACTGCGTGGGCCGAAGGCAGCAGCTTGGCTACGGGGCCGGGCTTTGCCCGCATCACATAGCTCTTGCTGGGGGTGATCAACTTGTAGGTGGGATTGGATTGCCCACCTTTGAACATTTCCACGCTGAGCGGGCCGGCAAATCCCTTCAGATTTTGGTCCAACCAATTGGTGAGTGCGTGGACGTCAAACGCATGTTGATCGGATACTGGACGTGTGCCCAAGAAATGGTCAAATTCACTCATGGATGTGGAGCAGTAGTTGGATGAGGTCGTCGGGTTCAGTTGTCAGCGTCAATGATTTGCATCAGTGCATGGCGATCGCGAATAACCAAGCCACCCTGCTCGATGCGGATGGCGCCTTCGCGCTCCATGGACTTCAATTCCTGGTTGACCCGCTGACGCGATGCCCCCAGCAGTTGCGCCAATTCTTCCTGGGCTAGTTGTAGGCCAATGCGCATCTCGGTTGAATCGCTCAGCGATGGCACGCCGTAGCTGCGTACCAAGTGCAGTAACTGCTTGGCCAGGCGTGCGCGCAGTGGCAGGGTGTTGAGATCTTCCACCAAGCCGTACAACTGACGTATGCGTCGCGAATGCAGGCGCAACAGGGCTTCGTAAAGTTCCACATGCAAGGCCAGAATTTTTTTGAAGTCCGCCTTGGCGACACACAGGATGGTGGAGTCCCCATGGGCGTAGGCATCGTGCGTGCGCCGGTCGCCGTCGAAGATGGACACGTCTCCAAACCAGATGCCCGGCTCCACGTAGGTGAGTGTGATTTGCTTGCCGGATATGGAGGTTGAGCTCACCCGTACCGCACCCTTGGCGCAGGCAATCCAATCCTCCGGTGGTTCTCCACGTGCGGCAATCAGATCGCCATCTTTGAAACGTTTGACGTAAGCGCATCGCAGTATGTCGTGTTTGAGCGAAGGGGACAGGGATGAAAACCAGCGACCGGTGTTGATCGCTGAACGTTCATCAATAGTAAGGATGGGTTCGTCCATGGCTTGTCTTTTGGGTGACTGCGTGTGTCGAAGGTGACAGCACCATTGTGACCTGCGGGGTGGCGGCTGGTACACGTATTTGTCGCCTGTGTGTCTGGTGTTGGTTGTAATAGAACGCACCCAGACAGGCCCTGCTTATGCGAAAATTCGTGACATAAATGGTTTCTTATAGAAAATATAGATTTGCAATTCTGGGAACAGCTGCGCTTTGTTTGGCGATCAGCAGCCCAGCACTGACCCTGGGCCGCGCCCGGGGGGCGGTGCTGTTGGGGCAACCTCTTAAATTGACGGTTTCGATTCAGACGGATCCGCAGGACGACCCGTCTTCGCAATGCTTCGAGGCTGATGTTTTCTATGGAGATAGCAAGCAGGATGCCAGCCGAGTGACTGTCAGCAGCAACGTCACAGCGGGATCACAGTCGGGAACTGTCGTCGTGAACGCCAGTGCCCGTGTCGATGAACCCGTTGTTACTGTGTACTTGCGCGCAGGGTGCGAGCACAAGACGACGCGAAGTTTTGTCTTGTTGGCAGATCTGGCCAGCGAAGGGCAGCCCGCACCTGCAGGCGGGCGTGAGCAGGCTCCTGCGCAGTCACCGATTACATTGCCAGCGGCTACAGCCCCCGGCACGGGGGCGGTTGATCGTTTGGCAGTCGCCAAACCGGCAAAGCCTGTCAAGGCGGTGAAGAGGTCCACAAAGGTCCAACCGTCCGAACCCGTTGCGGCGACTACTGTGGCGATTTTGCTTGCCAAGCCAGTCGCACCCCGCCGGGCCCATCTCAAGTTGGCTCCGTTGGATTTGACGATAGAGCGCGATCCGACGCTGAAACTGAGCAGTGAATTGGTGCTTGGGGAAGGTGAGGACTTGCAAAAGCGTGCAGAGGCCGTGGCCTTGTGGCGATCACTCAATGCCAGCCCGCAAGACATTCTCAATGCCGACAAGCGGCGTTTGTCCATTGAAACGGATCTCAAAGGGTTGCAGGCGGTGACTGCAAAGAATAATCAAACCTTGCAGGATTTGACCGCACGGCTTGGAAAGGCCGAATCCGAGCGCTATCTAAATCCGCTGGTCTATGGTCTGCTGGCATTTTTGCTGGCCTGTTGCGCAGTAGTAGCTTTCGCATGGTGGCGGATGCGTCAGGCGGGACAGAACATGACACCGTGGTGGCGTGATGGTGGTGTTTCCGTCAAGTCTGAGTGGGCGGATGCAGTGCATACCGTGCCCCCTTCGCTGCCCACGCAGATTCCCGTAGAGGAACTGTCTGAATCGGTCTTTGAAGTTGCTCCGGCGCTGACGGAAGTGGATATCGACGTCCATTTGGGTAAACCGCATACACCCGCTGCAGTCGTTGCTGCGCAAGTTGCCCAGCGCCGATCTGTACCTGTGCCTAACGTTGCAGTTGCCCGGGCTGCGGGGCATGTAGATTTTTCCAACAGTATGAATGCCAGCTTGAAGGCGCTGAACACCCGGGAGATGCTGGACGTTCGACAGCAGGCCGAATTCTTCATGACCCTAGGTCAGCATGAAGATGCTATTGGCATGCTCAAGGACAGTATAGATGGCAGCCCTGACTCCAACCCGCTGGTGTATTTGGATCTGCTACGGCTGCTGCATACCTTGGGCCGCAAGACCGAGTTTGACCAGTACCGCGATGACTTCAATGCGCTGTTTACCGGCCGTGTGCCGGCCTATACCGAATTCAATCAAAGTCAGGCGGGACTGGCGCAGGCCTATCCCGACGTGTGCAAGGAAATCAGTGCGCGGTGGCCAACTCAAGAGGCTGTTGACTACATTGAGCAGCACTTGGTGCGCGCACCAGGAGATGACCCATCCCATGGCTTTGACCTGGAGGCCTTTCGTGATCTGTTGATGCTGCATGGCATGGCACGGCGCATTGTCTCCAGTTTGGACACGGGTTTTCAGCCATTTAGTGCAGTGCGGGGAGCGGCCGTTGAAACGAGCCCTAGCCCATCGGCCTATTTGGCAACCGGCGAGAGTACTGTGGTTGATCTGGATCTTTCAGAGCCGCCAGGCAACTTGATCGACTTTGATGCGGATGAACTGGTCTCGTACAAACCCATTGCGCCACACAAGCTTAAGTGAAAACCGGGCTTACCGTCTGACTTGAAGTGCGCCGGGGTTGACGATGTTGGTCGGGGTGCCTTTGATGAAATTGACGAGGTTGTCAAAAGCAGCACCAAATAACTGTTCGTAATTGTTTTGCTCCACGTACCCGATGTGCGGGGTGCAGATGCAATTTTCCAGCCGAAGCAGCGCATGTCCCTGCAAAATGGGTTCCGCCTCAAAAACGTCAACGGCTGCCATCCCCGGGCGACCACGATTGAGTGCGCCGATAAGCGTATTGGTTTCGATCAGCTCGGCCCGGGAGGTATTAACCAGCAGCGAAGTGGGTTTCATGCGCGCCAGATCCATGTGGTCAATCATGTGGTGCGTGGTGTCGCTGAGTCGCAAGTGCAGGGTGAGCACGTCGCTTTGTTCAAAAAATGCCTCGCGGCTGGCGGCGGTGGCGTAGCCATCGGCACGGGCCATTTCCAGCGATGCGTCACTGCCCCACACGACAACCTGCATGCCAAATGCGCGCCCGTAGCCAGCTACTATCTTGCCAATCTTGCCGTAGCCCCATACCCCCAGGATTTTTCCATGGAGTTCGCTGCCGATACCAAAGTTGGGAGGCATTGACCCCGACTTAAGTCCACTTTGCTGCCAAGCGCCATGTTTGAGGGTTGCAATGTACTGCGGCAACCTGCGCATGGCAGCCAAAATCAGAGCCCAAGTAAGTTCGGCCGGCGCGACACCAGAGCCCATGCCCTCAGCCACGGCAATGCCCCGTTCGGTACAGGCTTGCACATCAAGGTGTTGGCCAGCGCGACCCGTTTGAGAAATCATTTTGAGCTTGGGCAGCTTCTCAATTAACTGGCGGTTGACGTGGGTCCGCTCGAGGATCAGAACGATGATGTCCGCATCCTTCAGTCGGACGGAGAGTTGACCTATGCCTTTGACGGTATTGGTGTAGACCTTGGCCTGGTAGCTATCCAGCTTGGCGGCGCATTCCAGCTTGCGGACGGCATCTTGGTAGTCATCCAGAATCACGATATTCATGGATGCCATTGTGCCTTGTCAGGCAACCCGCAATAGGCGCTAGGGTCGAATTTGGATGGGCCATTCTGACCCATACAGCTGAATATTTCAGGAAAGCGCTGCTTCGCGTGCTACCAGGCGATCCAGTTCGGCACAAACGTCGGCCATACGGCCCGAGATGACCATGCGACCCGTGCTGGCGCGGGGCTGGCCGGCTTCTACCACGCGGATCACCCGTAGTGGTTGGGCTTTATCGTATCTTTCCGCTATAGCCCTCGTCGAATCTACGTAAGACGCTACAGAATTAGGAGCAAATTGAGACCTGCTCACAACTGGACTGACGTTTGTCCACGCTGCTGCCGGGCGTTTTGCGAACCACCGGTGTAACAGTTTGTTCAGCGGTTCAAAAATTCCGGCTTGGGCGATCAGGGCGATGTTCATGGTGGTAGCGTTTTCAAAAAAGGATTACATGAGCATGGTGTTGCGGATCAGGCCGACGGCCAGGCCTTCAATCTCGAACGGCTCGCCGGGTTCAACCACAATGGTCTGGTAATCCGGATTCTCAGGATGCAGCTCAATTAAATGTTTGTTGCGCCGAAAGCGCTTGACGGTCACTTCGTCGCCCAGGCGGGCTACGATAATCTGGCCGTTCTTGGCATCCTTGGTCGCCTGCACAGCGAGCAGATCGCCGTCCATGATGCCGGCGTCGCGCATGGACATGCCGCGTACCTTCAACAGGTAGTCCGGCTGGCGCTGGAACAGGCTGTTTTCCACATAGTAGGTTTTGTCCACATGCTCCTGGGCGAGAATGGGTGAACCCGCTGCAACACGGCCTATTAACGGCAGCGCCAACTGGGCCAAACCGGGCAGTGGCAGGGAGAATTGCTTGATGCGGGATTCGTGGATAGAGCGCAGGGTGTCGCTCTTGAGGCGGATACCTCGGGAAGTGCCGCTGACCAATTCGATGACGCCTTTGCGGGCCAGGGCCTGCAAGTGTTCTTCAGCGGCATTGGCGGACTTGAAACCGAGTTCGCTGGCGATTTCGGCCCGGGTTGGAGGGGCTCCGGTGCGCGCGATGGCGTTTTGAATCAGTTCCAGAATTTGCTGTTGCCGTGCGGTAAGTTTGGGACTTTCGAGCATGCTGAAGACTCCTTGGTGCTGGGCCGCTTGCTGTTGGTTCATACACACTGTTTCGGCATCCAGTAACTGTATTTTTAACCAGTTTTATTTTGTTTGCAAGGGAAATGTACAAATATGTTGAAAAAATTGGTATTTCTCGGCACAGGCGGCACGATTGCGGGTATGGCCAGCAGTGCTGGCGATAACGTGGGCTACAAGGCGGCGCAAGTCGGCGTTGACCAGTTGTTGGCCGCAATTCCGACTTTGGCCTTGGCTGTGGGGGATTGGGCGGTTGCGTTTGAGCAGGTGGCCCAAGTCGATAGCAAGGACATGGGGTGGGCGCAGTGGCGCGCTTTGGCCCAACGTGTGCAACACCAGACTTCCCAAACCGATGTGGCGGCGCTAATCATCACCCACGGCACGGATACGCTCGAAGAAACGGCATTTTTTCTGTCCCAGGTGTTGCCAGCTGCTGTGCAATCCAAACCGGTGGTCCTCACTTGCGCCATGCGCCCAGCGTCGTCGCTCACGCCGGATGGACCGCAGAACGTGCTGGACGCCGTTGCCGTGGCCCGTTCTGTTCACGCAAGGGGGGTGTTGGCGGTGTGCGCCGGTACCGTGCATTCGGCCCGCGACGTTCAAAAAGTGCATCCCTACCGGCACAATGCTTTTGATTCCGGGGATGCCGGGCCATTGGCTTATGTGGAAGAGGGCGTGGTGCGCTGGCTGCATGCCTGCCCAGTAGCAGAGCCAACCGGCACCACCGTGAGCATTTCAAATTTAACGACGGCGGCTTGGCCCCGGGTTGAAATCGTCCTGAACCATGCGGGAGCCAGCGGTGCCATTGTTCGAGCCCTTTGCGCGCCCCCTGCAGATGGAGACCCGGTAGTGCGTGGCATTGTGGTGGCCGGTACTGGCAATGGCACCATTCACCAGGATTTGGAAGCCGCTCTGCGTGGCGCGCAGCAGCGTGGTATTCGTGTGGTGCGCACCACCCGCTGTGCACTGGGCTGTGTAGTGGCAGGTACTTCTGAGCACAAATGGCCGCCATCAATAGCACTATCGCCGGTCAAGGCCCGCATTGCCCTGATGCTAGACCTTATGGCCGGCCACTGACCCATAAAAAGGTCGCATTTGTGGCCTTTTGGGGTTTGAGCCATTTGGTGAATTGTCCGCCAAGTGCTTTTCAAAACAGAGGTGTCTGCACAAACGGAGCCTGTCACATAGCCGGTCATCCCAAAATTGCCCTCGCGCGTTAAGTGTTAAGTGTCTAACCGGAGTAGAAGATTGAGCCTTACCATCCTGACAAAACAGCTGGCCATGCGTGGTTGGCACATGATTGCCACCCTGATAGTGGGCTTTGGCTTGCTGTCCAGCGCATGGGCTGATCCGCCTACGCAAGCTGGGCGCGTCGCCGACCTCGCGGGAGTGGTCTGGCTGTTCGACACGGACAATAGGGCGTGGACGCAAGTTATGCGCAATCAGACCATCGCCCAGGGCGACCGGTTGCACACCGACGCGCGGGCCCGGGTGAGCCTGCGCATCGGCTCCAGCAGTGTCTGGCTGGAGGAAAACGGCGATCTGGTTTTCGCGCAACTCGACGAAGGGCGGGTCTCCTTGCAGCTCGAAAAAGGCAGTCTGGGCCTGCGCCTGCGCACGCGCGATGCGGTGGCCGACTACACCGTGCTGACCCGTGATGGCAGCATCGTCGCGGACAGTGAAGGTCTTTTTCGCGTGGACCAGGTCGACCAAATGACCCGTGTCTTTGCACTGCAGGGGCGCGCGCACTTTGAGTCGGCACAACCGGGCGCCGCGCGAGATGTTTGGCTACGTCAGGGGGAGATGGGTGAGTTTTTGTGGGATGGAAGCGTACGCAGCGGAACCCAAACCATCCAGCGCGATCCGTTCAACGACTGGTTGATATCCCAAAACATGGCACAAGACGCGGCAGGTCAACTCAGCCAAAGCTATGTGTCGCCTGAAATGACCGGTTCGGATGATCTGGACCGGTATGGAAGCTGGGAACAGGCTTCTGATTATGGCGCTGTCTGGTTTCCCAGCCAGGTGGGACTTGACTGGGCACCCTACCGGGATGGCCGCTGGGTCTGGACCACGCAATGGGGCTGGAGTTGGGTAGACGACGCCCCTTGGGGATTTGCGCCGTTTCACTATGGTCGCTGGGTGAGCTTGCGTGGGCGTTGGGCGTGGGCTCCGGGCAGCTATCAGCCACGACCGGCATATGCACCTGCCCTCGTTGGCTGGGGTGGAACTTCATTTCCCAGGGGCTACGCAACAGACCGGCGCGCGCCACCGCGCCAGGGCTGGACACCCCTGACACCTAAGGAAATTTACCAGCCTGGCTTCCAGCACAGCCCAGGATATGCCACCCGGATCAACAAGGGGTATGACCAGCGCTATGACAAGAGGGTTGAAACTCCGGTGCAGCAGCGGTCCTACGTTAGACCATCAACACCTGTCCCTTTCGACGAGGAGCATCGTCCACGCGAACCGGCCAAGCAGCAGCAACAATGGGAGCAGCAGCAGCGCCCCGCCGTTATGGCACCACCCGCGGCTCAGTGGCCCGCATCTCCAAAATCCCGGGAGGCAGTGGCCCCCTATGGTAAGACTGCGCCGCCAAACGACGCCTACAAATCCTCAGAGCGGGCCAATCCCCCTTCTGCAGTAACTGAACGGGCCGCCCCAGTCTATAGCCGCAATCCACCAGTGGAGCGTGAAATGAAATCGAGGGAGGCGCAATCACCGCGTGATGGGTATCGCGGTGACGCAGGCGTCAAACAGGGAGGCAACACCAGAATGAACGCCGCCCCGGTTGAGCGACCCATCAACAACCAAACGCCTGCAACCCAGCCAAAGAATGACGATGCCAGGCAGAAAGTCAAACGCTCTGAAGGTTTGGACAAGCGGGACTTGTACTAGTATCGTCAACGACCCAGTCGCCGCCTGCGCTGGTCAGGTGGCGAATTAACCGCCCAGTGCTTCAAATGCGCGGCTCTTGATAACGTCCACATCGCCCATACCGCTGATTGCGCGGTACTGGGGGGCGGCTTGCGGCTCTGCCTTGGCCCAATTGCTGTAGTAGTCCACCAGGGGGCGAGTCTGCGCGCTGTACACATCCAGGCGCTTCTTCACAGTTTCTTCCTGGTCGTCAGGACGTTGAACCAGGGGCTCACCAGTTACATCGTCCACACCTGCTACTTTGGGTGGATTAAATTTGACGTGGTAAGTGCGGCCAGACGCGGGGTGCGAACGGCGACCGCTCATGCGCTCAATGATGGCTTCAAATGGCACATCAATTTCCAGCACGTAATCCAGTTTGACGCCGGCAGCCTTCATGGCATCGGCCTGGGGAATGGTGCGGGGGAACCCATCAAAGAGAAAACCATTCGCGCAGTCGGACTGCCCAATGCGCTCTTTCACCAGGTTGATGATCAGATCATCGCTGACCAGACCACCGGACTTCATCACCGCGTCAGCCTGCAAGCCCAGCGGTGTGCCGGCCTTTACCGCTGCACGCAGCATGTCACCGGTAGAAATTTGTGGGATGCCGTACTTTTGGCAGATGAACGTGGCTTGTGTGCCTTTGCCTGCGCCTGGTGCGCCCAACAAAATGAGTTTCATGGATACCCTCGGATAGAACAAAAAAACCTCACCGCAAAGGGCATCCCAAGGGCGCACCACGCTAGGCGATCATTTCCCGGGAGAATAGCACGGACCAACTGGCGGATAACTTACAGCCGGCCCACGCTTACACTTGGAAAAGTGCCCGAACGCGCTCCAGGTCTTCCGGGGTGTCTACGCCGGGTCCGGGCGCATGTTCCGTGGTGTGCACGGCAATGCGGTAACCGTGCCACATGGCGCGCAGCTGCTCCAGCGCTTCGGTGATTTCGATAGGTGCCTGTGCTAACTGCGGAAACTGCCGTAAAAAGCCGACACGGTATGCGTAAATGCCGATGTGACGCAGGGGTGCCGGCTGGGGCAGGGCGTGAATGCCCTGGTCAAAACCATCGCGCCACCAAGCGATGGGCGCGCGGCTGAAATACAGGGCTAATCCTTTGGTATCCAGTACCACTTTGACGACATTGGGGTTGGCAAAGTCCTTCACGTTGTCAATAGCATGGGCGGCGGTGCCCATGCTGGCCTCGGGATGGGCCAGCAACGTGGCCGCCACCGCGTGCACCAGGGCCGGGTCAATCAGCGGTTCGTCGCCCTGCACATTGACTACGATGGCGTCGTCTTCCAGCGCCAGCAACGTGGCGGCTTCGGCTAATCTGTCGCTGCCGGACAGATGATCTTCTCGTGTCAAGATGGCTTCAATGTCATGTTTCTCGCAGGCGGCCATGATGGCGGGGCTATCTGCTGCCACCACCACCCGTGTGTTGGGCGGTACGCCCGAGAGCACCCGTTGCGCCACCCGCACCACCATGGGAACCCCGCCGATGTCGGCCAGAGGTTTGTTAGGCAGACGGCTAGAGGCCAGGCGGGCCGGGATGAGGACCGTGTAGGCCATGGGGTGGCTACAGACCGAGTTCCGCGTCAGTCAAGGTACGGGCTTCGCTTTCCAGCAAGACCGGGATGCCGTCGTGTACCGGGTAGGCCAGTCGTGCACTGCGGGAGATCAGCTCCTGCTTTTCGCGGTTGTATTCCAAGGGGCCCTTTGTGACGGGGCAAACGATGAGTTCAAGAAGTCTTGTGTCCATGGGGCGATGATAGCGTTGCGTCCAGAGCGGTGAAGAAAGCGGGATCGGGCTCAAACTGCAGGGGAACTGCAAGCGCGTCTGGCGCTACTAGCCACAGTTTGGCAGCATCTTTCTCAGTACAAATGATGCGGTAGCCCTCGTAGATATTATGTGGGAAGCTATGAAAATCATAGTGATCCGGTAATGCCATAGTTTGAACCAATGGCAAGGATATCGCCCGCAACATGGCAAAAAATGATTCTGGCTGTGCAATACCCGCCACAGCCAGCAAAGGCTTTTCGCCTGCCTGGGTTAGCGTATCAAGTGCCACTTGGGTACCGTCGCGCCGTGTCGCAAAGTTTGCCAGCGCACGGTTGGCCGTGTAGCCAGCAAAGGCGGGGTGGCTACCCGTGTGCAGCACCAGCAATCGCTCTTTCCGTTGGCCGGCGCGGGCTAGAGGCGTACGCGGCCACGGTTCACGCAAAGGCCCAGCCGGTAACTGGCGGTTGTTGCCGATGCCCCGGTCATCAAAGACACAGACCTCCAGGTCGCGGTGCAGAGCGTAGTGTTGCAGTCCATCGTCACAGACCACAATCTGTGTTTGCGGGTAGCGCGCCAGCAAGGCCATGGCGGCCACATAGCGAGTTGGTGCAACAAAGACTGGCACCTGGGTGGTGCGTCGGATCAGCAAAGGCTCGTCACCCACACTATGGGGCTGGGAGTCGGTCTGTACTTCCAGACAACTGGATGGCTCCGCACGCCCATAGCCGCGCGAGATGACGCCAACTTGCAGGTTGCGTGCGCGCAGGTGTTGAACCAGCGCCATGACAGTGGGCGTCTTACCAGCGCCACCAGCCACCACATTGCCCACCACAATCACCACCGCCGGCACGCGTCGCACCTGGGTCACCCCCAGCGCATACGCCAAGCGGTGCATCCAGGTCAGTAGGCGGTACAGCAGCGAGAGGGGCCACAGCAAGTGGGAAACGAGTCCCCGGTGGGTCCAGGCTTGCAGCAAGCCACGTTGCAGTCTCTGCTGCCACGTGTCAGGCATGGCGCTATTGGCCACCCGCCTGCGCTGAGGACTGGGTGGCGAAGGTAATCTGGTTCAGGCCGGCGCGGCGGGCGGCTTCCATCACTGTGACCACGGCCTGGTGCTTGGCGCTGGCATCGGCACTGATGATGACTACGGTGTCTTTGCCCGCCTTGGCGCCCTCGGCAATGGCGGTGGCCACGCTCTCCAGGCTGCGCCCGGCGACGGGTGTGCGGTTGACGCTGTAGGCGCCATCAGCGCTGACGGCCACTATCAATTCTTTGGCGTAATCGCGCTGCGCTTCGGTATCGGCGACCGGCAGCTTGAGCTGCATTTCTGTGAACTTGCTGTAGGTGGTGGACAGCATCAGAAAAATCAGCACCACCAGCAACACGTCAATGAACGGGATCAGGTTGATCTCGGGCTCTTCCTGTTTACGGGGGCGAAAATTCATGGCCTTACTTGCGGAACACTTTGAGGTGGCGCGCCAGATGCTCTGCCGACAGTTCCAGCGTCAAAAGGTATCCATCCACTTGCCCCCGGAAGTAACGCCAGAAGATCAGGGAAGGAATGGCCACAATCAGGCCGAACGCCGTGTTGTAGAGGGCAATCGAGATGCCGTGAGCCAGAAGTGCCGGATTGCCTCCCGTTGCACCACCGGGTGCTTGGGAGCCAAAAATTTCGATCATGCCGACCACAGTTCCGAACAAACCCATCAATGGTGCTGCCGAGGCAATGGTGCCCAGCGCGCTCAGGCGCTGTTCCAGTCGCTGGGCGACAACGCGGCCGGTACTTTCCATGTGGGCACGCAGGTCGTCTTCGGTGCAGCGTGGGTCGGCGTTGATTGCACGCAGGCCACTGGCCAGCACTTCACCGAGGGCCGAACTTTTTTCCAGTTGCGTCACCACGTCTGGACCGGGGATGGCGGTGCGGGTCACGCTCAGCACCTCATCGAGCAGTTTTGCGGGTGCGATCTTGGACGCCTTGAGGCTGATGAATCTATCGATGACAATGGCCAGCGCCAAGACGGAGCATGCAATAAGGGGCCAGATAGGCCAACCAGCGGCTTGTATGATGGAAAACAATGGTTCACTCCGTACGGATGAAATGCACCGCGATTATGGCCCAGCCCGACGCGAGCTCCGCCCACAGAATATGTGGATAACTGTGTGTAGAACCCGTCTGGCACCGGTGCGAAGCCGCATTCGCGTTGGGTTTTGACAAAATGATGACAAATGAGGCAACAAAAAATCCAATGAAATCAATGACTTGTACCGAGAAATCGAACTGCTGGGCGGGTGACTCAGCCTTTAACTGTGGACAAGTAAATATGTGTCACTTTGCGCGCTAGTGCCATGGTTGAATGGGCTACTTCTGCTGGGGCGACGCGGGTTTGGCAGGTTGGCGCGTTGTGCCGCGCCATTGCCGATGCGATGGATGCGCGTTTCAACCCCGTCACGGTAGGCGGCGAAATCAGCGGATTTACCAAGGCGGCCAGTGGGCATTGCTACTTTTCTCTGAAGGACGATACCGGCCAAATCCGTTGTGCCATGTTTCGGCGCGCCGCCGGATTGCTGAACTTCAGTCCCTGCGATGGCGACCGCGTGGAAGTGCAGGGCCGTTTGGGTGTTTACGAGTCCCGAGGTGAATTGCAGCTGGTGGTGGAAAGCATGCGCCCCGCCGGTCAGGGAACTTTGTTTGAGCAGTTTTTCAAGCTCAAGGCCAAGCTGGAGCGGGAAGGCCTGTTTGAGAGTTCCCGCAAGCGCCCCTTGCCTGTAGCGCCGCGTGGCATCGGGGTGGTGACATCGCTGGGCGCAGCAGCTCTGCACGACGTGGTGACTGCTTTGCAGCGGCGCGTGCCGCATATTCCAGTGGTGCTGGCACCGGCTTCGGTGCAGGGCGAGGGTGCCCCGCGCGAATTGGTGCAGGCCCTGTCCAACCTCTATGCTTTAGCCCAGGCTCCCCAGCAGCCCGGTGCCTTGGCCATGGATGTGATCTTGCTGGTGCGCGGTGGTGGTGCCATGGAAGACCTGTGGGCCTTCAACGATGAGACTTTGGCGCGCACCATCGCGTGCAGTCCGGTGCCGGTTGTTTGCGGTGTGGGGCATGAAACGGACTTCACCATCGCCGATTTTGTTGCCGACCTGCGTGCACCCACGCCCACAGCGGCGGCTGAATTGGCTGCGCAGCCCACCGCCGTTTGGCTGGCAGCAGCGCAGACTCTGCAGGCGCGCCTGCAGGCCGCTGTGTTGCGTCAAATCGACCGTCAGGCGCAACGGTTGGACCAGGCTTCAAGCCGTTTGGGTCGCCCGTCTTCACTGGCACACCAACAGCGATTGCTGCTGGCGGCTGCACAACAACGTTTGCAGCACAGCGTACACCTGACCTTTCAATCGCGGCGGCAGGTGCTGGAGCGCCGCTCGCAAGACGTAGGTCCCGCTGTGCAACACGCTGTGCAGCGCTGTACTGACCAAGTGCACCGTGCTGAATTGCGTCTGGGCCTGTTGGACCCCTCCTTGGTGCTCAAGCGCGGCTATGCGTGGTTAAGTCTGGAAGATGGCAGCACGCTGACTCGCGTTGCGCAGACACGGGCAGGGCAGTCGGTAAGGGCAACCCTTACCGACGGTGCGGTTGACTTGACCGTGGCCAGCTAAAAAACCAATTCATTCCTACAATCGACCCATCTGCTAACCAACCGAGAGAGGATTCCATGGAACACACCCTGCCTGCATTGCCCTACGCGATTGATGCGCTGGCACCCGCCTACTCCAAAGAGACCCTGGAATTTCACCATGGCAAGCACCACAACGCCTACGTTGTGAACTTGAACAACCTGCAAAAGGGCACTGAATTTGAGTCCATGTCGCTGGAGGACATCGTCAAGAAGTCCAGCGGCGGTATTTACAACAATTCAGCCCAGATCTGGAACCACACTTTTTTCTGGAACTGCATGAAGCCCGCCGGTGGTGGCGAACCGTCTGGAGCGGTGGCGACTGCCATCAACGCCAAATGGGGCAGCTATGCAGCCTTCAAGGACGCATTTGTTAAATCGGCTGTGGGCAATTTTGGTTCCGGCTGGACCTGGCTGGTGAAGAAGCCTGATGGCTCAGTGGACATCGTCAATATGGGTGCTGCGGGTACGCCGCTGACCACAGCCGACAAGGCTTTGCTGACCGTAGACGTGTGGGAGCATGCCTACTACATCGACTACCGCAATCTGCGCCAAAAGTTTGTTGAAACCTACCTCGACAAGCTGGTGAACTGGAGTTTTGTCGAAGCCAATTTCGCCTGAATTCAAATTAGCTTAGGGAAACCGACCAATGGTCGGTTTTTTTATGGCTTGAAGGGATTGCCCGTGAGTTTTGCGCCGGCCTTGAGGCCTTTCTTGGCAAACCAGCCCTTGTTCATTTCGAGAACGTAGCGAACCGGTTTGATCGCGCAGTGAGAATCCAAGGTTTTGGGTTTCATGTCTTCCAGGTTGACGATGGTGCCATCGTCAGCAATGAAGGCGGCCGTTAGGGGTAGCAGCGTATTTTTCATCCAGAAACACAGACGGCTGGGTTCATCGAACACGAACAGCATGCCTTCATGTTGCGGCATTTCCTGGCGGAACATGAGGCCAATCTGTTGCTCCTCGGAAGTGACTGCAACCTGGGCATCAATCTGGTAGATGCCAATCGCCAGCTGGGTTCGCTGCAGTTGGGTTTGTGGTGTTTCCTGGGCATGGACACACCCTGACGCAAGCAGCAAACTGGTCAAAAAAGCAGAAATTAATTTATTCATGGCGTGATTGTGGCGCAGCAATCCGAAATGTCCGCAATTGCGGGCATTGGCTGGTTGGCAACGTGCTGAGCCAATGTACCTTCCAATGTACCTTCAGAAGTTCTGTCGATCTTGCCTGAAAAGCAATAAGGCAAAATTTTTTAGGAATAGAATTTATGCACTTTTAGAAGCATGGCTTCACAGGTTATCGCGATTCCAACACCCCAACGGAGATCAAATTTCCATGTACCAGCACATCAAAATCCCTGCCGAAGGTCAAAAAATTACCGTCAACGCGGATATGTCCCTGAACGTGCCAGATCAGCCGGTCATTCCGTATATTGAGGGCGACGGTACGGGCGTTGACATCACGCCCGTGATGCTAAAGGTAGTGGATGCCGCAGTTGCCAAGGCCTATGCAGGAAAGCGCAAGATTCACTGGATGGAAGTCTATGCGGGCGAAAAGTCCACCAATGTGTACGGCCCCGATGTGTGGCTACCGGAAGAGACTCTGCAAGCCCTGCGCGAATATGTGGTGTCAATCAAAGGACCGTTGACCACGCCCGTAGGCGGTGGCATCCGTTCATTGAATGTGGCCTTGCGCCAGGAGCTCGATCTGTATGTGTGCTTGCGCCCCATCCAGTATTTTGAAGGGGTGCCCAGCCCGGTCAAGGAGCCGCACAAGACCAATATGGTGATCTTTCGCGAAAACTCGGAAGACATTTACGCAGGAATCGAGTTTGAAGCCGAAAGCGAGAAGGCCAAAAAGCTGATCAAATTCTTGCAAGAAGAAATGGGTGTTACCAAGATTCGTTTCCCCAAAACGTCCGGCATCGGTATCAAACCGGTTTCCCGCGAAGGCACCGAGCGCTTGGTACGCAAGGCCATTCAATACGCAGTTGATAACGACAAGCCCAGCGTGACCATTGTGCACAAGGGCAACATCATGAAGTACACCGAAGGCGGTTTCCGAGATTGGGCCTATGGTTTGGCACAAAAGGAATTTGGTGCGGCGCTGATCGACGGCGGACCCTGGTGCAAGTTCAAGAATCCCAGTACCGGCAAGGACATTGTGATCAAGGACAGCATTGCCGACGCCTTCCTGCAGCAAATACTGCTTCGCCCTGCCGAGTACAGCGTAATTGCCACGCTCAACCTGAATGGCGATTATGTGTCTGACGCGCTGGCTGCACAGGTCGGCGGCATTGGCATTGCGCCCGGCGCCAACTTGTCGGATTCCGTAGCCTGTTTCGAAGCCACCCACGGCACGGCGCCCAAATATGCGGGTAAAGATTACGTAAACCCTGGTTCGGAAATACTCTCGGCAGAAATGATGTTGCGCCACATGGGCTGGTTTGAAGCAGCGAACCTGATCATCAGTTCCATGTCCAAATCCATCAAGAGCAAAAAGGTGACTTATGACTTTGCCCGCTTGATGGATGGTGCTACCCAGGTCAGTTGCTCTGGCTTCGGGCAGGTCATGATTGATCACATGTAACGGCATGTGCTGGGCGCCGCTGTTGTGGCGCCTATTGCTGCGTTGGCAGGTATGCCGCCAGGACCGGGTCGGTCGATGGTGGCATTTTTTTTGCTTTATGACTTGAATCGAGGGACTATGGCACCAATTCACTCTTGCGGTGCAATCCTTTGAGGTGACCTATAGAATTGTTTTCATGGCTACAAATAACCCGCCCACACCTTCTGAACCGCCCGTGAAGCAGCCCATCCGAGAGGAAGGTGGCTCTGTGGTGTTGGAGCGCCGTACGCAACGCGTCAAACCGCCACAGATGTACCAGGTGGCGTTGCTCAATGATGACTACACGCCCATGGAGTTTGTGGTGGTGGTCATCCAGGAGTTTTTTGGCAAGGACCTGGAATCTGCAACCCGGATCATGCTCAAGATCCATCTCGATGGAAAGGGCGTGTGCGGTGTATATACCAAAGACGTGGCAGTGACGAAGGTGGATCAGGTGCTGGAAGCGGCCCACAAATCGGGTCACCCCTTGAAATGCATCTGCGAGCCCGTAGGTTAGTTCGTGGTGTGAATGCAAATAGAAAATACGCTAAACCGGTAAACGGTTTACAGTGAATCATCAACGCTAGGCAAAAAAAGGAAATCTCATGATTGCCCAAGAACTGGAAGTCAGCCTGCACATGGCGTTTGTCGAAGCCCGCCAGCAGCGCCACGAGTTCATTACCGTGGAACATCTCTTGCTCGCGTTGTTGGATAACCCCAGCGCCGCCGAGGTCCTGCGTGCCTGCTCGGCCAATGTCGACGACCTGCGCAAGTCGCTTTCCAACTTCATCAAGGACAACACGCCCCAGGTGGCGGGTACCGATGACGTGGACACCCAGCCTACGCTGGGCTTTCAGCGAGTCATCCAGCGCGCCATCATGCACGTTCAGTCCACGGGCAGCGGCAAAAAGGAAGTGACCGGTGCTAACGTGCTGGTGGCCATTTTTGGTGAAAAAGATTCGCATGCGGTTTATTACCTGCACCAGCAGGGTGTAACGCGCCTGGATGTGGTCAATTTTATTGCCCATGGCATTAAAAAGAGTGATCCGCCTGAGGCCGCCAAGTCCAGCGAAAGCCCGACCGACACCGAAGAGGGTGGCGGTGGTGAGAAGAGCGAGAAGGCCTCGCCACTGGAGCAATTTACTGTCAACCTCAATCAGCTGGCGAAGGACGGGAAAATTGATCCCTTGATCGGCCGCGAATACGAGGTGGAGCGCGTTATTCAGATCCTGTGCCGCCGCCGCAAAAACAACCCCCTGTTGGTGGGTGAGGCGGGTGTCGGTAAGACCGCTATTGCTGAGGGGCTTGCATGGCGCATCACGCAATCGGATGTTCCGGAAATTCTGTCGGAGGCCATCGTTTACTCGCTGGACATGGGTGCATTGCTGGCTGGAACCAAATACCGGGGTGATTTTGAGCAGCGACTTAAGGGCGTGTTGAAAGCCCTCAAAGACAAGCCCCACGCAGTTTTGTTTATTGACGAAATCCATACCCTCATTGGTGCCGGTGCGGCATCTGGCGGCACACTGGATGCGTCCAATTTACTCAAACCAGGCTTGAGCTCGGGCCAGCTCAAGTGCATTGGAGCGACCACTTTCACGGAATACCGTGGCATTTTCGAAAAAGATGCTGCCTTGTCACGCCGTTTCCAGAAGGTAGACGTGGTGGAACCCACCATCGAACAGACGGTAGAGATTCTCAAGGGCCTCAAGTCGCGCTTTGAAGAGCACCACAATGTCAAATACGCCGTGGCTGCCTTGCAGGCTGCGGCTGAACTTAGCGCCAAGTACATCAATGACCGGCATTTGCCTGACAAGGCCATTGACGTGATTGATGAGGCCGGTGCTGCGCAGCGCATCTTGCCACCGAACAAGCGCAAGAAGACCATCACCAAGTCTGAGGTCGAAGAGATCGTGGCCAAAATTGCCCGCATTCCGCCGGCCAACGTGTCCAACGATGACCGTGGCAAGCTCAAAACGCTGGAACGAGACCTGAAGAACGTGGTGTTTGGTCAGGACAAAGCTTTGGATGTGCTGGCGTCTGCGGTCAAAATGGCGCGCTCCGGCCTGGGCAAGGGAGACAAACCCATTGGCTCCTTCTTGTTCAGTGGTCCTACGGGCGTTGGCAAGACCGAAGCCGCCAAGCAGCTGGCCTACATCATGGGCATTGACCTGATTCGCTTCGACATGAGCGAATACATGGAGCAGCATGCCGTGAGCCGCCTGATTGGTGCACCTCCCGGCTACGTGGGGTTTGATCAGGGTGGTTTGTTGACTGAGGCCATTACCAAGAAGCCGCATTGCGTTTTGCTACTCGATGAGATCGAGAAAGCACACCCGGCGATTTTTAACGTGCTGCTGCAGGTCATGGACCATGGCACGTTGACCGACAACAACGGACGCAAGGCCGACTTCCGCAACGTCATCATTGTCATGACTACCAACGCGGGTGCCGAGACCATGAACAAGGCCAGTATTGGCTTCACCAATCCGCGTGAAGCCGGAGATGAAGCGGCCGATATCAAGCGCTTGTTCACACCGGAGTTCCGCAACCGGCTGGACGCCATAGTGAGTTTCAAGTCACTGGACGAAAACGTCATACTGCGCGTGGTGGACAAGTTCCTGCTGCAACTTGAGACCCAGTTGGCTGACAAGAAGGTGGACGTTACCTTTACCGACAAGCTGCGCAAGCATCTGGCCAAGAAGGGCTTTGATCCACTTATGGGCGCACGCCCCATGCAACGTCTGATTCAGGACACGATTCGTCGCGCCTTGGCTGACGAGTTGCTGTTTGGACGCCTCACCGATGGTGGTCGCCTGACCGTGGATCTGGATGACAAAGACGAGAGCAAGACCGAAGTCCTGCTCGACATCCAGCCTCTACCTGAGAAAAAGGGCAAGTCCAAACCGGAAGAGGCCACTGCAGGATAGGTCTGCTGGAATTCCCGAAAAAAAGGGCTCACTCCGTTGCGGATTGGGCCCTTTTCTTTGGGTTGAGTTGGATTACTTGAATCCGACGCGGTCCAGCATCTGCTGTACTTTGACCTGGTTCATTCCCACCACGCTGATGGGAATGGTCTCGCTCTTGAAGCTACCGCCGGTCATGGCTTGCAGTGCCGGGTTGTTGATCTTCACTCCCTTTGCGGCAGGCCACTCGTTGTTGCCGTTGGCAAAGTGTTCCTGGGCGACAGGGCTTGCCAGATATTCCAGAAACTTGATGGCATTGGCTTTGTTCTTGGAGTATTTGGCCACGGCCCCGCCGGCAATGTTGACGTGCGTGCCCCAGCTCGCCTGGTTGGGAAATACCACGCCAACGCGCTCAACGACGGTGCGGTCGTCTGGTGTTGATGACCGCATCAGGCGTGCAAGGTAATAGCTGTTGGTGACAGCGACGCCGCATTCACCTGACGCCACAGCCTTGATTTGGTCGGTGTCGCCGCCCTTGGGAGCGCGGGCCATGTTATTAACCATGCCCTTGAGCCATTGCTCGGCAGCCGCTTCACCCAAGTGCTCGGTGACGGCGCCAAACAGCGACAGGTTGTAGGGGTGTGAGCCAGAACGGATGCACAGCTTGCCTTTGTTTTTGGGGTCTCCCAGCTCCTCATAGGTGTCCACGTCTTCCTTCTTGACGTGTGCCTTGTCATAGACGATTACCCGGGCGCGGGTGGAAAAGCCAAACCAGGGAATTGCACCATTGGTTGTGGGTTTGCCCCTCAGTTGCGCAGGAATGGCGTCATCCAGCACCCTGGATTGAATGGGGAGAAACAACCCATCTACTTCACCGCGCCACAGGCGGCTGGCGTCCACCAGCAGGATAATGTCAGCCGGAGACGCGCTGCCCTCGGCTTTCAGGCGGGCCACGATGCCGGCGTCGTCGGCGTCCACGCGGTTGAGCTTGATGCCGGTTGCCTTGGTGAAGTTGCTGTACAGCGCCTCATCCGTCGCATAGTGGCGTGCGGAATAGATGTTAAGAACCTGATCTTGTGCCATGGCGGCGGTACCTGCGGCGCAAACCAGGGCGACGAGGGCGATGTGTTTTTTCATCATGGTGGTTTACCTAAGTAGGAAGTGGGTGCAACTCCATCATAATTCAAACGCGAATCATTCGCAATAAGATTATTTGAACTCTGCAAGGAATCGTTGGTGTTTATGAAGTACGTGTCACTGTTAGTCGTGAGTCTGGTACTTGTCGGCTGTGCCTCGGCACCCAAAGAGCCTAAAGACACCCCCGCGCATTGGTCTGGCCTTGGGCGGCGGCGCTGCCCGAGGATTTGCCCACGTTGGGGTGATCCAGGTACTGGAAGAGGCTGGCATTCGTCCGGCGTTGGTTGCCGGAACCTCGGCGGGTAGCCTGGTGGCTGCCATTTATGCCAGCGGCAAGAACGGCAAACAGTTGCAGCAGGTGGCTGAGACCATGGAGGAGGCTACCATGGCGGACTGGACGCTGCCATTGTTCAACCGCGGAATGCTGCGTGGTAATGCGCTGGCCCGCTATGTTAATACCCAGGTGGGATCGCGCTCAATTGAAAGTTTGCCCATGCCCCTGGGCATCGTAGCCACGGATCTCAACAGCGGCCAAGGGATGCTGTTCCAGCGGGGTGATACCGGAACTGCCGTGCGCGCCTCCAGTGCTGTTCCGGCCGTGTTCCTGCCGGTACACATTTCCGGGCGTGACTATGTGGATGGTGGTCTGGTGTCGCCGGTGCCTGTGCGGGCGGCCCGCCAGATGGGTGCGGAGCTGGTGATTGCAGTGGATATTTCAAACCCGCCAGAGAACAACCCCGCAAGCGGCACGCTGGACGTTCTCCTGCAGACGTTTGCCATCATGAGCAAGAGCATCAACTACTTTGAACTGAAAGAAGCCGATGTGGTGGTGCGCCCAGTGCTGGCCGGGGTTTCCAGTGCTGACTTCAGTGCCCGCAAGCGCTCTATCGAAGCGGGGCGCCAAGCCATGCTGCAGTCGATGCCGCAGTTGCGTGCGGCCATTGCAGCCAGGACCCGTTGATTTTGCGCGGTGACACGCAAAAAAAGGCCCCGTTTTGCAACGAGGCCTTGAAGGGATCCCTGAACCTGATGGTTTCGAAAGGACCCGAGGAGACAACCGGTTGGAAACACATTTGCGTTTCCAGTCATTTCATTATGTCAGGGTTTCCCCTTGTCTGCTAGAGAAGGCGCTCCAAATGCAGCATGCGGTGCGCCTTCTGTGGCCATTAACGCTTCTTGGCAGCTTGCTTGGTAGCGTTGGTTGCTGTAGCAGCCACAGAGTTGAAATTGGCTTCGGCCATTTCGGTAGCTTGCTTGACGGCCTTTTGCACGGATTCCAGTGCGTTGTTGGCAGCAGCAACCGAGCTCTTCATGATGGCCACAGCGGACTCAGATCCGGCAGGCGCATTCTTGGCGGCACTGTCTACCAGACCCATAAATTTCTTCTGGGCGTCAGCAGTTTGGCCTTCCATGTTTTTGCTGAATTCAGCGCTAGTAGAAGTGGCGATGTCATACAGATGACGGCTGTAGGCAGCGGTCTTCTCAGCCAAAGGCTGCAGCAGGCCGGATTGCAGAGCCAACAGTTCCTGGGCATCTTTCACGCTCAGCATGGACTGGGTGTGGGCATTGGCTTCGGCCAGAGCAGCCTTAGAGGCAGTCAGGTTCAGCTCAACAATTTTTTCAACGCCTTCGAAAGCCTTGTTGGTCAGACCAAACAGGGTTTCCAGGTTAGCTTTGTGGGAAGCAACTACTTGTTCAACAGTCAACATATTAATCTCCAATGGGTTAAGGTAAAAACTCGCTATCTGCTCCGTAACCTGCCTTGATGGCTTGTCGATGTTGCAGTGCAGCATGGTATGAATTATAGGGATCGATTTGTTTCTTGCAAGTCTTATTTGCTGCATTGCAACAATTTAGAACACATTTTCTAAATACGGGATTTGTCACCGGGGCGTCATAGGTACGCGTCCGACGCATATCGAACTGGACGAAGCGGGCGCAACGCCGCTGCGGTGCTGGCAAAATCAAGCCATGCAGGATTCCCCCCCCCACACCAAGCCCCAGCCCGAGCCGCGCAGTGCCTACCGTGCGTTTCGCACCATCGCCACGCGCTGGATGGACAACGATGCCTATGGTCACGTCAACAACGTGGTGTACTACAGTTGGTTCGATACGGCGGTTAACGCCTATCTGATTGAGCGCGGCGTGCTCGACATCCACCAGGGTGACACCATTGGCCTGGTTATTGAGACGCAGTGCAATTACTTTGCCTCACTGGCTTTTCCCGAACCGGTGGATGTGGGTATTCGTGTGGCCAAGCTGGGTACTTCCAGCGTGCGCTACGAGGTAGGCGTCTTCGGCGCCTCAGATGAGACAGCTGCCAAAGGCCATTTTGTGCATGTCTATGTTGACAAGACCACCCGCCGTCCGGTACCTCTGCCGGCCCCTTTGAAAGCCGTTTTGGAGACTTTGTTATGACCCAGTCGGTCCAGTCGACCCAGTCAGTCGTCGATGCGGCGATTACTTCGCGCAGGTCGGTTCGAGCGTTTACCAAACAGGCGGTGCCGCGCCAGACCCTTGAGCAAATCCTGCAGGTGGCTAGCCGCGCGCCCTCGGGGACCAATGCCCAGCCCTGGAAAGTCTATGTTCTGCAAGGCGCCAGCCGTGACGCGCTGGTCGCGAAAGCCTGCGCAATACACGACGCCATGCTGACCGACCCGGCGCTGCAAGCCCAGTACACCGAAGACTACGACTACTATCCGCCGAAATGGGTCAGTCCGTACCTTGAACGGCGCCGCGAGAATGGCTGGGGTCTGTATGGCCTGCTGGGCATCGGCAAGACGGATCGGGACAAGATGCATGCCCAGCACCAGTGCAATTTGCGTTTTTTTGATGCGCCGGTGGGCTTTATCTTCACCATCGACCGTGTGATGGGTCGTGGCTCCCTGGTGGACTTCGGTACGTTCTTGCAAAGCATCATGGTGGCGGCACGTGGACACGGTTTGCACACCTGTCCGCAAGCTGCCTGGAACTGCTTTCACTCGATCATCATGCCGCACATCGGTGCTGGCGCGGGTGAAATGATGGTTTGCGCCATGTCCATGGGCTACGCCGACGAAGCCGCTACGGTCAATGGTTTCCATACGCCCCGTGTACCGGTTCAGGATTTCACAGTCTGGCTGGACTGAGAGCACGGTATGACCGACCCTTTGCCTCGCCCCCGTATTCTGGTCACCCGCGCCATCTTCCCCGAAGTGGCCCAGCGCCTGTCTGAGTACTTTGACGTGGAGTCCAACACCGACGATGCGCCCTGGAACCGCGAAGAACTACTGAGGCGCCTCCATGGCAAAAACGGCGCGCTGACCTTTGGGCTGGAGCGCATCGATGCAGACTTATTGACCCAGTGCCCAACGCTGATGGTTTGCGCCAACATGACAGTGGGCTACAACAACTTTGACCTGACGGCCATGACCGCAGCCGGCGTGCTGGGAACCAACGCCCCGATGTGCTGACGGAGACCACCGCCGATTTCGGTTTTGCCTTGCTGATGGCCACCGCCCGACGCGTGACCGAAAGCGAACACTTTTTGCGTGCCGGTCAATGGAAGCACTGGCACTTTGAGATGTTCTCTGGTGCCGAGGTGCACGGCTCCACGTTGGGCATCATCGGCATGGGCCGTATCGGCCAGGCCATTGCGCGCCGGGCAGCGTTCGGCTTTGGTATGCCGGTGATTTACCACAACCGCAGCCGCTTGGACGCCGCGTTGGAGGCTGACTGCCGTGCCCGCTACGTGGGCAAGGACGAGCTGCTGAAGACCGCCGACCATGTGTTGCTGGTGGTGCCATATTCCGCCGCCTCGCACCACACTATTGGCGCGCCGGAGCTGGCCCTGATGAAACCCACCGCCACCCTGATCAACATTGCGCGCGGCGGCATTGTGGACGACGTGGCACTGGCGGCGGCCCTGCGCGCGCACCGCATTGCCGCGGCGGGGCTGGATGTGTTTGAGGGTGAACCTACGGTGCACCCAGATTTGCTGGCCTGCTCCAACGTGGTGCTCACGCCCCACATTGCCAGCGCCACCGCCGGCACGCGCCGCGCCATGGCCATGCTGGCCGTGGATAACCTGATTGGCTACCTGGTGCACGGCAAGGCGGTGACGCCGCTGAACGCAGCCGAGCTGGCAAAGTGAGGGTTTGCGTAATTACTATTGTTTTGATAGCTTCTCATGTAGATCCGACGAGGGCTAGAGCCCGTTTTTCTTTGAATAACTTGGCTGCAAGGATGCTATGGCTGTGAATGGTGCAATGGTGTGGATACTGCTGGCGCTGGCGGCAGTCAATCTCGCCCTGGTGGCCTGGGTGTTGGTGGCGCTGGGCCGCGGCTTCGGTCGTATGCAGGGCGGCGAAGTACAGGCGCAGCTGCAGCGCAAAGAGCTGCAAGACCTGCGCGCCCTGCTTCAGTCCAGCAGCGAACGGCTGGAGCGCGAACTGCGCCGCGAGGTGTCGGAGTCGGGCCAAAGCGGACGCCAGGAACTTAGCCAGAACCTGGCCACCTTTCAGCAAACCCTGACCCAGCAAAGCGCCGAAGCCACCCGCACCCAAAACACCCAGATTGACGCCTTTGGCCAGCAACTGACCCTGCTGCAAAAGACGCTTTCCGACACCCTGAACAACCAGCTCTCCGGCTTGAGTGAGGCCAACGCGCGCCGCCTGAACGAAGTGCGCGAGACGCTGGAAAAGCAGCTGGTGCAGCTCCAAACCACCAACGCCGCCAAGCTCGACGAGATGCGCGCTACCGTGGACGAGAAGCTGCAGACCACCTTGCAAGCCCGCTTGGGTGAGAGCTTCAAGCAAGTGGCTGACCGGCTGGAGCAGGTACACAAGGGCCTGGGTGAGATGCAGACCCTGGCGCAGGGCGTGGGCGACCTTAAACACCTGCTCACCAACGTCAAGACGCGGGGCATCTTTGGCGAGGCGCAACTGGCCAGCCTGCTGGAACAGGTGTTTGTGCCCGACCAGTACGCGGTGCAGGTTGCCACCCGGCCCGGCAGCAAGAACGTGGTGGACTTTGCCATCAAGCTGCCCGGCAAATCTGACACCGGTGCGCCCCTGTGGCTGCCGATTGATGCCAAGTTTCCCAACGAAGACTACGAACGCCTTCTCGATGCCCAGGGCAGGGCAGACGTAGTCGGTGCCGAGGCGGCCGGCAAGGCGCTGGAGCTTCGCATCCGCCTGGAAGCCAAGTCCATGGTCGAGAAATACGTGGAGCCACCCTACACCACCGACTTTGCCATTTTGTTTCTGCCCACCGAAGGTCTGTACGCCGAGGTGTTACGCCGCCCCGGCCTGATGGAAAGCCTGCAGCGTGACCACCGGGTTACGCTGGCAGGGCCCACCACTTTGCTGGCCATGCTCAGCTCGCTGCAGATGGGTTTTCGCACCTTGGCGCTGGAGCAGCGCTCCAGCGAGGTCTGGCAGGTGCTGGGTGCGGTCAAGACCGAGTTCAACAAGTTTGGCGACGTGTTGGCCAAGGTCAAATCGCAAACCCAGACCGTGCTCAACACGCTGGACAGCGCCGAAACCCGCAGCCGCGCCATGGGCCGCGTGCTGAAAAAGGTAGAGGCCTTGCCGGACACGCAGGCGCAGGCGCTGATTCCCCAGGACAAGAACTTTGACCGCACAGACGGTGATTCTGATGGTGCCAGCGGCGCATGAGGGCTGCGCCGGGCAGTGAAGAAGGCCAGTCCTGGGCGCTGGCACGCCTGATCTGCGGGCACATCTGCCTGCACGGCAGTATGGCGGGCTTGCGTATGGCCGCGCCGCTGTTGGCGCTGCGCGAAGGCCATAGCGCATTTTCTGTGGGCGTGCTGCTGGCGCTGTTTTCGCTGACCCAGGTGTTCCTGGCGCTGCCAGCCGGGCGCTATGCCGACCGCCATGGTTTGAAGCGACCTATGGGCATGGGTGTGGTGGCGGCATCCGTCGGTGCCAGCTTGGCTGTGCTGTGGCCACAGTTCTGGGTACTGTGCCTGAGCGCGTTGCTCATGGGCGGCGCGACCGGGGCTGCCTCTATTGCCTTGCAGCGCCATGTGGGACGCGCTGCGCGCACCTCCACCGAACTCAAGCGTGTGTTCAGCTGGTTGGCCATCGGGCCGGCCGTTTCCAACTTTGTTGGCCCGGTGCTGGCTGGCTTGTTGATTGACCACGTGGGTATCTGGATGGGCGGCACTGCGGGGGACGACAACGGGTTTCGAGGTGCCTTTATCCTACTGGCGCTGTTGCCCTGGGCCACCTGGTTGTGGGTGCGGCGCACGGTGGAACTGCCCCCTGTGGAACCAGTGGTTGGTGCAACCCATCTCCATGTCTGGAACCTGTTGCGTGAGCCACCCATGCGCCGGCTTCTGTTGGTGAACTGGTTGCTGTCCAGTTGCTGGGATGTGCACACCTTTGTGGTACCGGTGCTGGGGCACGAGCGGGTCTTCAGCGCCTCGGTGATTGGCGCCATCCTGGGCGGCTTTGCCATTGCCGCCGCTGCGGTGCGGGTGTTGATGCCGTTGTTGGCGCACCACCTCAAGGAATGGTTGGTGGTGGCTGTAGCCATGGTGGCCACCGCTGCGTTGTTTGGCATTTACCCGTGGATGGAGTCGCCCTGGTCTATGGGGCTGTGTTCGGTGTTGCTGGGGTTGGCCCTGGGCTCGGTGCAGCCCATGATCATGAGTACCCTGCACCAGATCACTCCGCACCACCTGCACGGTCAGGCACTAGGGTTGCGTCTGGCGGCTATCAACTTGTCGAGCGTGCTCATGCCCATGCTGTTTGGTACAGCCGGTGCCGTTATCGGTATCTCAGCGGTGTTCTGGACAGTGGGAGCGGCCGTGGGGCTGGGGTCTCGCCTGGCGTGGCGAATGCGTCCCTAAAATTGGGGTAGCTGCACCTTAGAGTTTGTAAAACTCGCGAATGATCTCCCAAGCTTCCTGCGGGTCGTCGGTGTAGTGGAACAGGTTCAGGTCTTCTGCCGATATGGCGCCTTCTTCTACCAGCGCGTCCATGTTGATCAGGCGCTTCCAATAGTCTTTGCCAAACAGTACGATGGGAACAGGGACCGATTTTTTGGTCTGGACCAGCGTGATGACCTCAAAAAGCTCGTTCAATGTGCCAAAGCCGCCGGGAAAGGCGACCATGGCCTTCCCACGCATCATGAAATGCATCTTGCGCATGGCAAAGTAGTGGAACTTGAAGCTCAATTCTGGCGTGACATAGGGGTTGGCTTGCTGCTCATGCGGCAGGGCGATGTTCAAGCCCAGCGTGGGCACACTCGCTTCGGACGCACCCCGGTTGGCGGCTTCCATGATGCCCGGGCCACCACCGGTGCAGATGTACATGCGCTCTTTGGGTGACATGGTCTTGCTGTGGGTGGCAACGATGTGGCCGAACCGGCGGGCCTGTTCGTAGAAGTGGGCGTTGCGCATGTGGCGCTGGGCCAAGGCAATGGCCGGCGCATCGCCGCTGGTCTGTGCGGCCTGCAGCAGGGCTTGAGCCTCTTCGGGGGCGCTGAAGCGCGCACTACCATAGACTACGATGGTGCTTTCGATACCCATCTCGGCCTGGTCCAGGTCGGGCTTGAGGAGTTCCAATTGCAACCGGATGCCACGCGTTTCGCGGCGCAGCAGAAATTCCGGATCGCCAAAGGCCAGCCGGTAGGCGTTGGGTTTGAGGGGAATGCCGGCATCCGCCTGGGCTTGTATATAGGCCCAAGCATCCATCATGGTGCGTTCGTCGAGATTTTTCGAGGTATCCAAAACGTGTTGTCCTAATCGTGAAGAGCAAGCAATGCCGAGGCAATGGTTTCTGCCATGCTAACGGCGTTGCTTGGGTGGGTGATGCAATCGGTGCTCCAGACCCTGTCAACACCAGCGTCTTTGATGACCTTCAGCGCATCGCCTGCAAACAGGGCGTGGGTGACAGCAACATCCACGGTAGCGGCGCCTGCGGCCAGCAGCAAACGCGTGGCACCGGCCAGTGTGTGGCCACTGCTGGCCACGTCGTCCAGCACCACGACGGAGCGGCCTTGCACGTCCAGCGTGGGCAGGGCAATCTGCACCTCGCGGTCACCATGGCGCACCTTGTGGCACACACCGTGGTCAAAGCCGTAGCGCTCGGCGGCCTGGGCGATCCATTGTGCGGATTCTTCATCCGGGCCGATCAGCAATGGTCGGGTGAGTTGCGTGGCAATCAGGTCGGCCAATAAGGGCGCACCGCTGAGCACGATGGCTTGTGGTACTGGTACGGCTTCTTGCAGGGTGGCTACGCGGTGCAAATGGGGGTCCACGGTGATGACAGCATCAAACAGGTCGGCCAGAAAGCGCCCCACCACGCGCTGGCTGACCACTTCGCCGCTGTGGAAGGCAATGTCCTGTCGCATATACGCAAGATACGGGGCCACCAGAGTCACGTGGCGGGCGCCCAGGGTGCGGGCGGTGCGTGCCACCAGCAGCAACTCCACCAGCTTTTCGTTGGGGTTGTCCAGGGTGCGCAACAGCACCACGTGTTCGGGCAGGTGTTCGGGCAAGCGGAGCTTGAGTTCGCCATCGGGGAAGCGGTGGCTGTCGATCGGGGCGCTCGCCATGCCAGCAGCCTGGGCGATGCGTTCGGCACTGGCCAAGTCTTGCGCAAAGTGCAGCATTACAGGCGATTGGGACATCAAAACTCCACAAAAACATGGGGCAGCTCATCGGCTACGCCGATGGTGTAGCCAATGGATTTAAGGCTGGCCTGGCGGGCAAATTCCAGATCAGCGGGATAGCTGGCATGCACGCGATACAGCACGGCATCAGCCAACACCGTATCGCCCAGTTTGCAAAGCAAGTCAACACCCGCATTTTTAACCTTGGGTGCGCCCGCCAGGCTGGCAATTCGGGCCAGCTGGATGTTTTCAATGCCAACGACCATACCGGCGCGTGGCGCCTGGACGTCAAAGGTCAGCAGGCCTAAATCCGGTTGGTTGTGATTAAAGTCTTTACTACCTTGGGCGGTGATGATGTCGTTCATCTTGGTTAGTGCGCGGCCGGAGTCCAGTATGTCGCGGGCAATGGCAAAGCCGTCCCCACCACGCACATCGGGATCGCATTCAATCAAGCGACCCGCTAGACGCAGCGCCTTTTGGCGCAGGTCCATTGGGGCGCGGGGGTCATTTTCCAGCACGCGCATCACGTCGCGGGCTTCCAGCACCGGGCCAATGCCAAAACCGATGGGCTGGCGTCCGTCGGTGATAACAACATCCAGAGAGAGTTGCATGCGCCGCGCCACATATTCGAACAGGCGACGCAGACGCTGGGCTTCGGGCATGGAGCGCACCTTGGCGCTAGGCCCGATGGGGATGTCCAGCACCAGGTGGCTGGAGCCAGCAGAAATCTTTTTAGACAGGATGGATGCCACCATCTGCCCCGGTGAATCCAGCGACAGTGGCCGTTCCACCGAAATCAACACATCGTCGGCCGGGGACAGGTTGGCAGTGCCACCCCAGGCCAGGCAGCCGCGGTGTTTGCGCACGATGTCCTTGAGCTGCTCGATCGGCAGTTCCACTTCGGCCAGCACCTCCATGGTGTCGGCCGTTCCGGCTGGCGAGGTGATGGCACGCGACGATGTCTTGGGGCACAGCATGCCATGTGCGGCCACGATGGGGACGATCAGCATGGAGGTGCGGTTGCCGGGAATCCCGCCAATGCAGTGCTTGTCTACCACCAGGTTCTCGTGCCAGTCCAGGCGTTGGCCCGCGCCAATCATTGCTTCTGTCAGGAAGTAGACCTCTTCTCGATCCAACTCGTCGCGGTTGCAGGCTACGACGAAGGCGGTCAACTCAATCTTGGAGTAGTGGTGCTGCGCGATGTCCTGCACGATGCTACGGAAATCTTCCCGTCCCAGGCGCTCACCATTGAGTTTGCGATGCAGTGCGCTGATGGATGCCGGCGGCTCTGCCTGTGATACCGTGGCGGTGTGACCGTCTTCCACACCCATCTGCGCGAATGCGGCAATCGACAGTCCCAGTTCACCGCAGGCCACGATGGAGGCGTCTTCCACCACGTTGAGCGTGGCCAGGATATGACGGCCGTTGGTGCGCACTTCGACCTTGGACAGTGCCTTGAAGCCTTCTGCCCGGTAGATCTCGCAGTCCCGGTGCATGTAGGCCACGTTCTCGTGGTAGGTGTCGATCAGGACGCGGCGCAGGGCCAGGCGTGAGGGTACGGAATTCACTGTATTCATGGGGTGAAGCCTACACGCAATTTTGGCTACCACGGGGGGCAAAAAAAAGACTCCCGAAGGAGCCCTTGTTACACGCGCTTGCGGTATTCGCCGGTTCGGGTGTCGATTTCGACCTTGTCGCCTTGCGCCACAAAAATAGGCACGCCCACATCAAAACCGGTAGCAATCTTGGCAGGCTTCAAAACCTTGCCGGAGGTGTCGCCCTTGACGGCGGGCTCGGTCCAGGTGATCTCGCGCACCACGCTGGTAGGCAACTCAACCGAAATGGCCTTGCCTTCGTAGAACACTACTTCGACTTCCATGCCGTCTTCCAGGTAGTTCAGGGTATCGCCCATGTTTTCGGACTCGACTTCGTACTGGTTGTACTCGGTGTCCATGAACACATACAGGGGGTCGGCAAAGTAGGAGTAGGTGCAATCCTTCTTGTCCAGAATGACCTGGTCCATCTTGTCGTCAGCCTTGAACACGACTTCGGTGCCAAAGTTGGCGATCAGGCTCTTGAGCTTCATCCGAACGGTTGCGGCATTGCGGCCACCCCGGGCGTATTCGGTTTTCAGGACAACCATGGGGTCCTTGCCGTGCATGATCACGTTGCCGGCGCGGATTTCTTGAGCGATTTTCATAAATGTTCGGGCGGTTGGTGCTGGTAGCCTGTGCTGTCAGCAGGAATAGGCCGCAGTGTGCGGCGGAGCATGACTCACCCTATCTAAGGCGACAAAGTCAGCAAAGCCTCAGATTTTAGCGTTTTTCCGCGATGAATTGCCCCAATTGCGTGGTCAGATCGTGCATTTGCAGCAGGCGTTGACGTGCCAATTGCACGGTTTGTGACCAAGAGTTGAGATTCATCAAGGGTAACGGGGCTGGTCGGGTGTCGTTCCAGGCATGGTGGGCACCGCGCAGGTTGTCGTCTGCGGCCAGCAGGTCCAAAAATGCGTCGAGCTTGGCATTGTGGGCGTCATCATCCTGCGGGTAAATCTGCCAGAGCAGCGGCTTACCCGCCCACAGGGCGCGCACCAGCGAGTCTTCGCCACGCACGCAGTTCAGGTCGCAGGCCCACAGCAGGTGGTCGTATTCGTGCTGGGTCAATCGCGGTAAAAAGTGAATCTGCAGCTTGTGCCAGGGCGGCGAGCCATCCACTCTCCGGCGGGCCAGAAGCGCTTGCACTGCGTGGTTGGCGCGGCCGTCGGTCACCAGCAACTGGGTGGGTTCTGAATCCAGTTGCTGCAAAAGGCCCTCCAGCGCCGTCGGCTCGTAGCAAAACAGGGATACCAGCCGCGCGCCCGCCCAGTCAATGCCCAGACCCTGCAGCCAGTGGGCCTTGGCGCCTGGCAAGTCAAAGGCCTGCTGGCGCGCCAACAGGTCGGATTCACGCAGCAGACCGCCCGTCGCGGCGGTGAAGCCGGGGTAGAAGAAATGCTTGATCCAACCCTTGGCCGGGCCGTGCATCACGGGCGATGGCAGGCCATGGGAGCGCTCTACATACGCCTCGGCCGACAGGTACTCCAGGTTGATCCATACTGGATTTCTATTGTCAATAGTGTCTCTAGCCCTCGTGGAATATACGTAAGCAGCTATGAATTCAGTAGTAAGTTCGCAACCAAAGCCTTCCACCCAAACGTCGGCGCGTGGTAGCCTAGCCAGCTGGGCTGCATCGGTTGACTGCTCCCAAGGGCGTACCGTGATGCCCGGCCAAGTTCCCTGGCAGGCGCCAGGCGCCATCCACTGTAGGGCCGAGGCGTCATTCACCCACAAGCGCACGGTGTGGCCACGTGTGGCCAAGTCGGCACACAGGCGCCAGCACACGCCGATGTCGCCAAAGTTGTCGATCACGCGGCAGAACACATCCCACAGCAGGAGGGCAGCAGACGAAGGGGGCGGCGCGTTTTGCATGGTGCTGATTGTCCACGCTGCCAGGGCGGCGGGCGAATAAACGCACAATAGCGACCATGTCCGAAAACCATTCCGAAGCGCTGCTGCGCGAGGTTGCCGCCCTGCCGGCCCTGCCGGGCGTGTACCGCTATTTCGATGCGCAGAACCAGTTGCTGTACGTGGGCAAGGCCATCAACCTCAAGCGTCGGGTTTCGAGTTATTTCCAGAAGAACCATGGTGGCACCCGTACTGGCCACATGGTGAGCAAGATCGTACGCATGGAGACCACGGTGGTGCGCTCCGAGGCCGAAGCTTTGCTGTTGGAAAACAACCTCATCAAAACGCTCAGCCCCAAGTACAACATTCTGTTTCGGGATGACAAGAGCTACCCGTATCTAAAGCTGACCGGTGGGTCATTTTCACGCGTGTCGTACTACCGGGGCGCGGTGGAAAAAAAGCACCACTACTTTGGCCCCTATCCCAGTGCCTGGGCAGTGAAAGAGGCCATTCTGCTGATACAAAAGGTGTTTCGCCTGCGCACCTGTGAAGACTCATTTTTCAGCAACCGCAGTCGGCCCTGTTTGCTGTACCAGATCAAGCGCTGCTCGGCGCCGTGCGTGGGCCAGATTTCGGAACAGGACTATGCCGAAGACGTCGCCAATGCCGAGAAATTTCTGCGCGGCGATGCCCAAATTGTGATGCGCCAATTGGAGGCCCGCATGATGCAACACGCCGAGAAGCTGGAGTTTGAACAGGCGGCAGAGTTGCGCAATCAGGTCGCGGCCTTGTCCAATGTGCTGCACCAACAGTCCATGGACAACGTGGAAGACCGTGATGTGGACATCCTGGCGGTGAAAGTGCAGGGTGGGCGCGCCTGCGTGAATTTGGCCATGGTGCGGGGCGGCCGCCACCTGGGGGACCGGCCGTATTTCCCGGTACATGTGGAAGAAGCGGTGGGTCTGGAGCACGACGAGGAATCGGAGGCACCGGCGCGGCCCGTAGAGGCCAAAGTGCTGGAAGCATTCTTGTCACAGCACTACATCGACGTGGCCATGCCGCCGACGCTGATCGTGAGCGAGCCTATTCACAAAGGGTTGTTGAAAGCGCTGTCCGAACAAGTGGGCTTCAAAGTAACGGCAGTGCACCAGCCGCGCGAACAGCGCCGCACTTGGCTGGAAATGGCGCAAACCAACGCAGCCTTGCAATTGGCCCGGTTGCTGGCAGAAGAGGGTTCGCAGCAGGCTCGCACCCGCGCATTGGTCGAAGCACTGGATTTGGCGCTGGAAAACCTCGAAACCCTGCGTGTGGAGTGTTTTGATATCTCGCACACGGCCGGTGAAGCCACGCAAGCCTCGTGTGTGGTCTTTCACTACCACAAAATGCAAAACAGCGAGTACCGTCGCTTCAATATCGATGGCATCACGCCAGGTGACGACTACGCAGCCATGCGTCAGGTCTTGACCCGACGCTATAGCAAGCTGGCAGACGTGGCGCAAGAGTCCAAGCACACCGGGCAGCCATCCGGCGGTACGGCACGCATGCCGGATCTGGTGCTGATCGATGGTGGTCGTGGCCAGGTGTCGATGGCGCGCGAAGTGTTTGAACAACTGGGGTTGGACCTGTCATTGATTGTGGGGGTGGAAAAAGGCGAAGGTCGCAAGGTGGGTTTGGAAGAATTGGTGTTTGCCGACGGCCGCGAGAAGGTGTACCTGGGTTCGGATTCGGCAGCGCTCATGCTGATAGCCCAAATCCGCGACGAAGCACACCGCTTTGCCATCACCGGCATGCGTGCCAAGCGTGCCAAGGTGCGCGTGGGTGGCGGCAAGCTGGAAGAAATTCCAGGCGTCGGGCCCAAGCGACGCGCCCGCTTGTTGCAGCGTTTTGGTGGTGTGCGCGGTGTGGCACTTGCCAGTGTGGACGATATCGCCACGGTGGAAGGCATTTCACACCAACTGGCGGAAGAAATTTACCGGGCCCTGCATTAGGCGTGCCACAATTGCGCGATGTTTTTGACCATCCCCACCATCATGACGTGGACGCGAATCTTCGCGATCCCGCTTATCGTGGGCATCTTCTATCTGCCCGACAGCGTGGCAACGCAAAGCGAAAAAAACCTGATTGCCACGGTGATGTTCGTGGTGTTTGCTGCGACCGACTGGCTGGATGGATATCTGGCCCGCAAGCTCAATCAAACGTCTTCCTTTGGGGCATTTCTGGACCCGGTAGCCGACAAATTTTTGGTCTGCGCCTGCGTGCTGGTGCTGGTGCATTTGCAGCGTGCGGATGTGTTTGTTGCGCTGATCATTGTGGGCCGCGAAATTGCCATCTCGGCTCTGCGGGAGTGGATGGCCCAAATCGGCGCGTCCAAGAGCGTCGCCGTGCACATGATTGGGAAACTCAAAACAGTTGTACAAATGGTTGCAATTCCGTTTTTGCTGTTTGACGGAATGTTGTTTGGTTTGATCAACACGCGCGTTTTGGGTGTGTGGCTTATTTGGGCGGCGGCGGTACTTACCATCTGGTCCATGGTGTATTACCTGCAAAAGGCGTTGCCCGAAATTCGCGCGCGGGCCAGTTAAATCATCTTTTTGGCGCATGCAACGCTTACCATATTTGACCTGGGTATTCCTGAGGGCAGGTGTGTCCAAATGCCGCTAGAATCGGCGTCCGCACCGTTGTAATGCTGCATGGCGTATTGACATGGCGAAGATCGGTGGCTTCTAATGGGTAGCGGTATTTTGTAGCCGCAACCCAGGTAGCCCAGACCAGTTTTCGGTCCGTATGTGATCCATGCAGCGTACCGAAAAACAAAGTCCGGTGAAGAAATTATTTTGAAGAGACAATTCGATAAACGCTGCTTCCAAACAAGGGGTCTTTGTGAATAAAACTGAACTGATTGAGCACATTGCGAAACACGCTGACATTTCCAAGGCTGCTGCCGCGCGCGCCTTGGAGTCCACTATCGGTGCTGTAAAAACCACCCTAAAAAAAGGGGGCTCGGTGTCCTTGGTGGGTTTTGGTACATTTGCGGTTGGAAAACGTGCCGCTCGTACCGGTCGTAATCCACGCACCGGCGCTGCGATTAAAATCAAAGCTGCCAAGGTTCCGAAGTTCCGTCCGGGCAAAGCATTGAAAGATGCCCTGAATTGATTTTGTAGTTGTTTATGATGGGTGATTAGCTCAGTTGGTAGAGCGTCTGCCTTACACGCAGAATGTCGGCGGTTCGAGCCCGTCATCACCCACCACCGGTACCCAGACAAAGGCGAACAGTGTTGTTCGCCTTTTTTGTTATTGATTGGAGAGTTAGCGCATGTTCGATTTAGTTCGCAAGCACACAAAGGTCATGATGTCCCTCATGTTCTTGCTGATCATTCCCGCATTTGTGCTGGTCGGCGTGGATGGTTTTAGCCGCATCACTGCCAAGGGCGATGCGGTCGCCACGGTCGCAAATGAAAACATTGGCCAAGCCGAGTGGGATGCTGCACATAAAAACGAGGTGGATCGCATACGGGCCCAGGCACCCAATGTAGACGCCAAGTTGCTGGACTCTCCTGCGGCGCGCTACATGACACTGGAACGCGTTGTACGTGAGCGGGTGGTGGCAGAAGCAGCGAAAGACTCTCATCTGAGTACATCTGACGCACGTCTGGCCCGTGAACTGCAGCAAAGCCCCACCATTGCATCGTTGCGCAAGCCTGATGGCTCCGTGGACATGGACCGCTATCGCCAGTTGGCAGCCAGCCAGGGACTGACACCGGATGGCTTTGAGGCCCGTGTGCGTGGCCAGTTGTCGTCCCGCCAGGTAGAGGCCGGTGTCACCGACACGGCGTTCTCTCCCCCTGCGCTTGCTGATGTCGCCCTGAATGCGTTCTATGAGCGCCGTGAAGTCCAGGTTTCGCGTTTCAATACAGCTGACTACACCAGCAAGGTGAACCCCACCGATGCCGAAATTGAAGCCTACTACCAAGCCAACCCCAAGTTATTCCAGGCACCCGAGTCCGCTTCCATTGAGTATGCGGTGCTGGATCTGGATACGGTCAAGAAGTCCATCGTGCTCAACGAATCGGACCTCAAATCGTATTACGAACAAAACGTGTCGCGCCTGAGCGGCAAAGAGGAGCGCCGTGCCAGCCACATCCTGATCAATGCGCCGAAAGACATGCCGGCGGACGCCCGCAAGGCGGCACGTGAGCGGGCGCAAGCATTACTGGAACAGGTGCGCAAAGCGCCGGATACTTTTGCCGATGTGGCCAAAAAGAATTCGCAGGATGCGGGCTCGGCACCCAACGGTGGCGATTTGGATTACTTTGGCCGGGGCGCTATGGTCAAGCCCTTTGAAGACGCTGCATTCGCCATGAAGAAGGGTGATATCAGTGATGTAGTCGAGTCTGACTTCGGTTTTCACATCATCAAGGTTACCGACATTAAAGCCCCCAAACTGCGCACGTTCGAAGAACTGCGCGCCAGTATGGAATCGGACCTGAAGACACAACAAGCGCAGCGCAAATTTGCCGATGTCGCAGAAACCTTTACCAATGGTGTGTACGAGCAATCGGACAGCCTTGCGCCTGTGGCTGAGCGGCTCAAGCTCGAAGTCAAAACCGCTACCCAGCTGCAACGCAAGCCGGCGCCTGGCGTGACGGGCGTACTGGCGAACCCCAAATTTCTGGCGGCAGTGTTCAGTCCGGATTCGCTGGAGAAGAAACGCAACACAGAGGCCATCGAAGTGGGCCCCAGCCAACTGGCTGCGGCTCGCGTCATCGAATACACACCCGCGCGCACCAAACCGCTTGCTGAGGTAAGCGCCAGCGTCAAGGCGCGTCTGGTGGCCATTCAGGCCGCCGAACTGGCGAAGAAAGATGGCGCTGAAAAGCTTGCTGCGTGGAAAGTGACTGCGCCGGCCAGTTTGCCAACGCAGGTAGTGGTGAGTCGGGAAAATGCACAGACTGTGCCGGCTCCGGTGCTGGAAGCGATATTGCAGGCTGATACGGTCAAACTGCCCACCTGGGTGGGCGTAGACCTGGGTCCTCAGGGCTATGCCGTGGTGCGTGTGAACAAGATACTGCCCAGTCCAGTGCCTAGTGGCGATGCTGCCGAGCAGGGGCGCAAACAATACGCCCAGTGGATTGCCAGTGCAGAAAGCCAAGCCTATTACAAGCTGCTGACCCAGCGTTTCAAAGTCAAGATCAAAGCCCCACACCCCAGTGTGACTGCGGGACTGGAAGCGCAAGCAGAGTAGGCCGAATCAGGAGTTATAATAGAAAGCTTACGGTGGCTGTAGCTCAGTTGGTAGAGTCCAGGATTGTGATTCCTGTTGTCGTGGGTTCGAGCCCCATCAGCCACCCCATATAGATATTGAAGACCTTGTTATTGAATAAGTAGCAGGGTCTTTTTATTTGTGCGCGATGTAAGGGCGGATGTAAGACGATTTTCGATATTCCGTGCCCTTGGGTCGTGTTGATTTGGCATCAAGGCGGCGCGTCAGCGCCGCTGCCCCCCCCCGGTTTTGCGCTGACTGAGTGAGCCCCCTTGGAGGGCGGACGGGCAGTTCAGCGCGTAGCCAAGCCGCGCAGCGGCGAGGCCCACGGGAGGGCGGGGGCACACACCACATGACTGGCCGCAGGCCACTGACCGACAACAACGCTGGCGACAGTTTCCGCTTCCATTTTTGATTTGGACAGTGCTCGCATCCTTGCGGCCTCTTCTGGGGTGTCTTCAATTGCATCCCACACGCTAGCGAATCTTTGGCGATCACTGTGAGTAGGTTTCTGCATGGCGCGGCTTTGGGTCGATCGTTTCAAGCAGCCAATGCCTCGCGCCTAACCTCCAAGTGCAGGCCAGCGCCACGGACAACGGCCAAAAAGGTCTTGATGGTTGGGTTCCCTTTGGGGCTCAGGGCGCGGTAAAGGCTTTCGCGGGGTATGCCGGCACGGGCAGCTACGGCGCTCATGCCCTGGGCCTCTGCTATATGTCGAAGCGCAGCCAGTAGTGCAAACTGGCCCCCCGGTAAATCCACCTCTTCCAAAGCAGTAGCCAAATACTCGTTAGCAAAATCCGGGTCGGCTTTGAGCATGCCAATGACGATTTCATCGTGGCTGATGTCGCGTGGTACTTTCATGGTTTACCCCTTTGTTTCCAATCTTTTAAATACGCAATAGCACGCTCTATGTCGCGGCTCTGGTCGCTCTTGTCGCCACCGCATAGCAGCAGTACCAATACCGGGCCTTGCTTGCTCAGGTACACGCGATAACCTGGACCGAAGTCAATTTTCAATTCCTGCACACCATCACGCAGCGGTTTGCAGTCCCCAAAATTCCCAGCAGCCATACGGCTGACGCGCGCCACAATCCTGGCCTTGGTCTTGTTATCGGTCAGACTGTCCAGCCAGTCGGCATAAGGCTTACACCCTGCGGTATCTTGGTAGGCTCTGATTTCAATCGTCACAGTGTGCATTATGCGTTACAGGTCAATTTGTTTCAACAGGCATCAACTGGCGACAACACGCAGCCCATCTGGCACTGCCTTGGCATCAAACACAATCCCAGCCTGTTCCAGAATCCACGCCTCTGCCTTTTCGTGTTGTAACCATGCGGGGGCAGGGTTGAAACGTGACCTTCAGATCAATCGATGCAGCCCATCTGGGTCAGCGTTTTCAACGCACATCCCACTCCGACAATTGCTGGTTGGTGGCGATTAGACGGCTCACCAGCATTTTGATAAAGGCCTTGTCGAAGCAGGACTGTAATTCAGCAGATGCCTGATGTAGCGATGCACTCTTGATCTTGAGGACCGTTACCTCCGTCTCCGCGCTCACGGTGGCGGATCGTCGGTTCTCTCCGGGCTGCAGGTAGACCATTTCACCCATGCTGACTCCGGCGCGCAGCTTGGTCAGTGCCAGGTTCTTCTTGGTTACGCGAACCACGCCATCCAGTAAAAGATAGAAGGATTGTCCGACCGCCCCTTCTTTCATGAGCACGGTTCCGTTTTGTAACGTGCGTATGCGCCCCAGGCGCAGAGTCTCCCAGATGGCTACATCGCTGAAGTTTTCAAAAAAATCCAGTTGTCTGAGGGCCTGAAAGCGTTGGACCTCGGTGATCTGCGAAGCCACATTGGAGATGCTGGTACTTGCCCCAATGATGGCGTTAGAAAAATCACTCCATGTGGCAAATCGATGTGTCGCATTTTTGGCCAAGGCGGTGCGCACAACCTCGTCCATAGCGCCGGGTAATTCCGGGCGCAGTACGCGCACTGGTGTTGGTTCGTCCGCCCCGATCTTGTAGATGGTCGCGTAGTCGGTTTCACCCTGGAAGGGCCTTTGGCCGGTCAGCAGTTCGTACAGAACCACGCCAAGGGAAAACATGTCGGAGTGATGGGTCAACTTTTCTTCGCGTATCTGCTCTGGCGACATGTAGGCGGGTGATCCGATCAGGCCTACCAACTGGGTGACGTCACCGTGTTGCGATACGGCGGCACCAAAGTCGGTGAGCTTGACCTCGCCGTCGTTGCGCAGCAGCAGATTGGCGGGTTTGATGTCGCGGTGCACCAGACCGTGAAAGTGGGCGTACTCCAGCGCATTGCAGCACTTGAAAGCAATGTCCAATACCTCCGAAACTGGCAGTAAGGTGTCGGGCGTGGTGTGCTGTTCCAGTGATTGGCCTTGCACGTATTCCAGCACCAGATACGGTGGATCGGCACGTTCGTCTACGTCAATGAGTGAGACGATGTGAGGGTGGTTGATCTGACCAGATAGCACGGCTTCGTTGTGCAGCAAGCGGCGGTATTTGCTGGCCTGCGTGGGGTCCCGCAGCAGGTGCGGATGGATTTGTTTGATGGCGACCCAGTTGTCCCGAAACGTATCGCGGGCCAGGTACACCACCCCACTGGCACCGCGCCCCAGCTCGCGTTCGATCTGGTACTTTCCGATTTTCGATGGGGTTGCCGTCATGTCGCGCTCCAATGTCGAAAGGTGCAAGGGGTTCACCACTTTACCGGAAGGGGTCTATTTAATCCAAAGTCTTGGTGTAGCAGTACAATAAAGATGTATGTAATGCGCATCATTTAGAACTAGCCGGCGGATTCAATAGGTGCTGAACGGAAGTTGTCGGATGCAGCTAACAACAGGAGTTGGCCATGACGTTTGTCGTAACCGAAGCGTGCATCAGTTGCAAATACACTGACTGTGTTGACGTTTGTCCGGTAGATGCCTTTCGCGAAGGGCCCAATTTTCTGGTGATCGACCCGGCCGATTGCATTGACTGCGCTGTGTGTGTGCCCGAATGTCCCGTGAACGCGATCTATGCCGATGATGATGTACCTGCGGACCAGCGCGACTTCACAGCACTCAATGCCGAGTTATCTCCGCTATGGAAGCCCATCACCCGCACCAAGCCAGCGCTGCCGGATGCCGACCATTGGGCGACGGTGAAAGTCAAACGCGCCGAGCTCAACCGCGAGGGCTAAACACCAAAGTCATGGGCTGTGGAATACGCCCATCCACATCGCGTGGAAGCACCTCGGTCTTGTCGATGGCGTTGAGCACCGCATCGTCCCAGGATTTGACCCCACTGGACTTGATTAGCTTGCGGCTGATGATGGTGCCGTCTGGCGAGGTACGCACCTCCACCTCAGCCTTGGGGTTGCCGGTGGGTGTGTCGGTGTAGGTGATGTTGGGCTTGACCCGTGCGATGATGCGCCCAGCATACCCCGCCGATGGGCCAGAAGACTGCTTGCCGGTGCCACGCGCCTTGTCGTCTCCCGAGCCCACGTCCTGCCCTGCCATGCGCAGGGTACGGTCGATTTGTTGCTGCCGCAGAACTGCAAGCTTTTTAGCGTCGGCGGCGGATTTGGCGTCCTGTTGCTTTTGCTGTTCCTGTTGCAGCTTCTTGTCGTGGGCAGCCTTGTCTTCCAGCAGTTTTTTCTGCCTCAGGGCCTCTTTCTGGTGCTTGTCACGCTCCAGCTTGTCTCGTTCCAGTTTTTCCTGCTCCAGCCGCTCTTGCTGCAGTTGCTTCTCTTTTTGCAAGCGGGCCTTGTCCTTGGCAATGGCAATCGCCGGGTCAGGTAGCGGCGGTGTAGGCGCGGGTGGTGTAACAACTGCTTTGGGCACTGGCTTGACGGGTTCGGGTGGCGGCGGTGGAGGTAGTTCGGGCACAGGGCGCGGTGCAGCCTCCACCGGCAGGGCAGACCACAGTTCGGCCTCCACGGTGACCGGCGTGGCATCGCGTTTCCAGTGCACGCCAATGGCAAGCATCACCACCAGCAGGGCGTGTACCACAATGGCCAGACCCACGGCCCGCACCAAGCCGCGCGTGGGCGGTGGGGCAAATTCCAGGCGTTCGGTGGTGGTGTGCATGGCAGCTAAGATGTCGGGGGCAGTGTGCTGTTGGCGCCTAGTTGGCCAATTGCACGGACAGGCCCACGCGCTGGATGCCCGCGCGCTGCAGGGTGTCCATCACCTTGACCACGCTCTCGTACTTTGTGGCCTTGTCGGCGCTGATGACGACGGCAGAACTGACTGCTGCTTTGCCGTCGTTGTTGCCCTGAGCGCTCTTCACTTTACTGGCCAGTTCCTTGAGCGTGATGGAGGTGGTCTTGTCCTTGATTTTCATCTCCAGGCTGTCATTTTTACCCAGAATGATCTGGATAATCTGGTCAGGTTGGCGCGATGCCTTGCCCACACTGGGCAGGTCGATCATGCTGGGTGCGATAAGCGGGGCGGTGACCATGAAGATGATCAGCAGCACCAGCATCACGTCGATGAAGGGCACCATGTTGATCTCGTTGATGGTGCGTCGGCCCCGGCCACGGTGTGAGACGGCTGGCATGGTCAGCGTCCTGCAGGTGCTGGCGCGGATTGCGCGCCCACGTTGCGCTGCAGGATGTTGGAGAACTCTTCGATAAAGGTCTCTTGCTGCGTGGAAATACGGTCAATGTCGCGGGCAAAGCGGTTGTAGGCCACCACTGCCGGAATGGCGGCGAACAGGCCGATAGCGGTGGCCACCAGAGCCTCAGCAATGCCGGGCGCCACGGTGGCCAGCGTGACTTGGGTGAGGGCGGCCAAGCCTACAAAGGCGTGCATGATGCCCCATACGGTGCCAAATAGGCCAACATAAGGCGACACGGACCCGACCGAGGCCAGGAAAGACAGATTGGTCTCCACTTCGTCCATTTCGCGCTGGAAGCTTGCGCGCATGGCCCGGCGTGCGCCGTCCATCAAGGTGCCCACATCGGTGATGCGGCGTTCGCGCAGTTTCTGGAACTCGCGCATGCCGCTTCCGAAAATGCGTTCCATGGGGCCGGTCTTGGCGGCGTTTCGGGAGGCGGAGTCAAAGAGATCATTCAGGCTGGTGCCGGACCAGAATTCGCGCTCGAAGGCCTCATTTTGAGACTTGACCCGCTTCAAGGCAAAAAACTTGCGAAAAATGGCGGCCCAACTGGTCACGGAAACGGTGAGCAGCAGCGCCATGACCAGTTGCACGACAAAGCTGGCGTTGATAACCAGGTGGAGGATGGAAAGGTCTTGGTTCATAGAAATAAAAATTTACATCAACAACGCACGCAAACGGGCCACGGCCTGCTGCAGGTGTTCCATGGAGCTGGCGGTGGAGAAGCGCACAAAATGGTGGGCCTGGGTCGTACCAAAGTCGCGCCCAGGGGTGAGCGCTACGTGGGCCTTGTTCATGACTTCAAAGGCAAAGTCCCAGCTGTCCTTAACGCCCAGCTTGGCGCAGGCAGCGGAGCAGTCGGCCCAGGCGTAGAAGGCGCCATCGGGCATTACCGGCACGGTCAGTCCCATGGCGTTGAGCTGGGGCAAAAAGTAGTCGCGCCGCGCCTTGAACTCACTGCGCCGTTGCTCGTACAGGGCCAGGCTTTCAGGCTCAAAGCAGGCCAGTGCGGCATGCTGTGCAATGGTGCTGGGGCAGATGAACAGGTTTTGGGCCAGCCGCTCGATCACGCTGACCAGTTTTTCGGGCACCACCATCCAGCCCAATCGCCAGCCGGTCATGTTGAAGTATTTACTGAAACTGTTGATGCTGATGATGTTGTCATCCAGTGCCAGCGCGGTCTGGCCAAACTGTGCATCAAAACTCAAGCCCAGGTAGATTTCATCCACCAGGGTGATGCCGCCGTGTGACTGCACCACCTGGTGGATACCCCGCAGGGCATCTGGGTGGATGGAGGTACCCGTCGGGTTGGAGGGCGACGCCAACAGCACGCCACGGGTGCGCGCACCCCAGGCCGCCTTCACCGCTTCGGGGGTAAGCTGGAAGCGTTCGGCAGCCGTGGTGGGCAGCAGCACCGCTTTGCCTTCGGCGGCACTCACAAAATGCCGGTTGCAGGGGTAGCTGGGGTCCGGCATCAAGATTTCATCGCCGGACTCAATCAGGGCCAGGCAGGCCAACTGCAACGCGGCGGATGCACCTGCGGTAACCACAATGCGCTCGGCCGATACGTTGACGCCAAAACGCTGCGTATACCAGTGGCTGATGCGTTCACGCAGGGAATGCAGGCCAGTGGCAGGGGTGTACTGGGTGCGACCGTCGCGGATGGCCTTTTCGGCGGCGGCCTGTACCAGTGGCGGGGCGGTGAAATCAGGCTCGCCGATGTTCAGGAAGATCATGGGCGCATCGGTGTGCGCTACCTTGTGGGCCAGTGTGGAGGCGGCCTTGGCCACTTCCATCACATAAAAGGGTTCGATCTTCTGGGCGCGTGACGATATGTGCATTGGGGGTCTGGATGGCGCGTCTCAGGCGCGGGGTTTCTTGGTGGGGCTGCGATCAGCCGCGATCTCGGTGGCGCGCAGGCTGGGGGCCAGGCCGTTGAGCACGGCATTCACATACTTGTGGCCGTCGGTGCCACCGAATTCCTTGGCCAGTTCAATACACTCATTGAGCACTACGCGCCAGGGCACGTCCATGCAGTGCTGCAACTCGTAAGCGCCTATCCACATGATGGCGTGTTCAATGGGGGAGATTTCCGAGAGTGGGCGGTCCAGCAGTGGCACGATCAAGGCGTCCAACTGCGCGCCCTCAGCCACGCAGCCTTGCAGCAGGGCATCAAAATGTACCGAATCGGCTTTGTTAAAGCCCGCCAGGTCGCGGGTAAAGGTGTCGATGTCGTCTACTGCATTGCGGCCCACCAGGCTCTGGTAGAGGCCTTGCAGTGCAAATTCGCGTGCGCGGCTGCGATCGGACTTGCTGCCGGCCTTGCGCGCACCGGTGCTGGTCAGCCCGGTACGGGGTTGGCGAGGCGGGCGCTTGGCAGCCGAAGCAGATTTGATTTCAGACATTACAGCGACTCCAGCAGGTTGGCCATTTCCACGGCTACACGGGCGGCATCGCGCCCTTTTTCTTCCTGGCGCGCTACGGCCTGGGGCATATCTTCGGTGGTCAGTATGGCGTTGGCAATGGGCAATTGGTAATCCAGTGCAACGCGTGTAACGGCGGCGCCAGATTCGTTGGCTACCAACTCGAAATGGTAGGTTTCGCCGCGAATGATGCAGCCCAGAGCCACCAGAGCGTCGTAATTGGCTTTCTCTGCCATGGCCTGCAATGCGACCGGCACTTCCAGTGCACCGGGCACCGTGATGTGGTCGATGTCCTTCTCGGCAACGCCCAGGGCCACCAGCTCAGCCTTGCAGGCCAAAGCCAGCGCATCAGTTACGGATGCGTTGAAGCGCGCCTGCACGATGCCAATTTTGAGCTTCTTGCCGTTCATGCGTGTGTCGTTTGCGTCCACACCGCCTTTGTCTGCGCCAAACATATGGGGTTCCTATTTACTAATGTAGCCAGTTATTTCCAGGCCGTAACCGGTCATGCTGGGCATGCGACGCGGGCTGCCCATCAGTCGCATCTTTTGTACGCCGCAGTGGCGCAAAATTTGCGCGCCCACGCCGTAGGTGCGCAGGTCCATGCGCCCACGCACGGGGGCCTGTGCCGACTGGGCTGTGCCGTCGAATTGCGCCAGCAGTTGTTCACCGCTTTCGCCGCAGTTGAGCAGCACTACCACGCCTGAACCTTCTTGTTGAATGTGTTGCAGCGTGGCTTCCAGGCTCCAGGAGTGCATGCCGCGCCCGGTTTCCAATGCGTCCAGTACCGAAAGGGGTTCATGCACCCGGACTGCTACAGAATCAGTAGCTAACCATGTAGATTTGACGAGGGCTAGGTGCACGCCAAGGCCTGAAGTATCACGGAACGCATGGGCCGTAAACTCGCCAAATGCGGTTTGCATCGGGCGCGATCCCAACTGCTCAATCAGCGACTCGGTTTTGCTGCGGTATTCGATCAGGTCGGCAATAGTGCCAATCTTCAGACCGTGTTCGGCGGCAAAAACCTGCAGGTCCGGCAGCCGGGCCATGGTGCCGTCGTCCTTCATGATTTCGCAGATCACCGACGCGGGCGTGCAGCCGGCCATGGCCGCCAAATCGCAACCGGCTTCGGTGTGGCCAGCCCGCATCAGCACGCCACCATCGACCGCTTGCAGGGGGAAGATGTGACCGGGCTGCACCAGGTCTTCGGGCACAGCCGCCTTGGCCACCGCGGCCTGCACGGTACGGGCGCGGTCGGCAGCGGAAATGCCGGTGGATACGCCCTCGGCCGCTTCAATCGACGCGGTAAATGCCGTGCCTTTTTTGTCGCCGTTGCGGGCGGTCATGGGAGGTAGTTTCAGGCGTTCGCAGCGCTCACGGGTGAGCGTCAGGCAAATCAGGCCACGGCCATAGCGGGCCATGAAGTTGATGCCGTCGGCGCTCACATGGTCGGCAGCCAATACCAGGTCGCCCTCGTTTTCGCGGTCTTCCTCGTCCACCAAAATGACAATACGCCCGGCGCGCATGTCAGCAACGATGTCTTCAACCGGGGAAATGGGTACAGGGCTGGGTGTAGTCATGGTGTCGTCACTCAAACGGGCAGCAAAATCTGGCTCTCAACGCTGAACTGGTAGTCTTTGAATATGTGCTCTGCGCTGAGCAACTGGTAGCTACCGTCAGCCGCCTTGCGGGTGGTATCTTTCAGGCGGTAGGTTGTGCTGCCGCAGGTCCAGCAGTTGTAGTTGCGCATGTGGGTGCACAGGCAGGTTTTGTCCATGACCGAGATATTTTTGCCATCAGGGTGCAGGGCAATCTGCTCGTTGTAGGCCGTGATGTAGCCGCAGTTGCCATTGCCGTCCAACAAATAGCCATAAACCTCGCAATTGGGTCGAATGCCAGAGCCAATGGCGGGTGTGTTGCGCAGCATGCGCATGGGGTAGCCGGTGGGCGAGATGGTGTTGACAATGATGTCTTCTTCGCTGGCCTTGAAGTACTCTTGCTTGACGTCGGCCGGCAACCCACATTCGTTGGACACGGTGAAGCGCGTGGCCACCTGCACGGCGGCGGCGCCATTTTGCAGAAACTGAGTGGCGTCGCTGCCGGTGAAAATGCCGCCTGCGGCGATCAAAGGAATGTCAAGTTGCTCGGCCTTCAGGAAGGCAGCAATCTCGGTAACGATGGTGGCCAGGTCGTATTGGGCCCAGTCCAGGCCAAAACCCAGGTGGCCACCGGCCAGCGGGCCTTCCACAATCACAAAATCGGGCAAACGGTCCAGGCGTGCTGTCTTGCGCAGGAACAACTGCAATGCCCGAACGGACGACACAATGATGCCCAGCTTGGCATCCCGAAAGCGGGGGTGGTCGGCCATCAGCGCAAATGAGCCCAGATGCAGGCCTGCGCTCAGGGTAATGCCATCCACACCAGCATCCAGCGCCGAGTTGAGGCGCACCTGCAGGGTCTCACGCGGGCTGTTCATGGTCAGCTTTTCCATGACGTTGACGAACACCATGCCGTCGCCACGTTTGGCTTCCATGGTTCTGCCAACGTGCAGCTTGGTGGCTTCGGCCAGGTGACCCAAGTCAAATTTGATGATGCTCTTGTCTGAGTTATTGATGTTGGCTTTGTAGAACTTGGTTTTGCCTTTGACGTATTTGGTATCAAAACGGCGGTCGGACACATCATGAACCAAAGCATCTGAAATGTGACCAATACCGCCCAGGCGTGCCGCTTCCAGCGCCAGTTCGGCGGTAGAAATATCGACACCCATTCCGCCAATCATGATCGGCACCAACTCTCTTTTGCCGAACTTCAGGCGAAAGTCATCAACTCGTTTCATGGGTATCCTTGGTGAATCTGAAAAATGGGAAGCCGGTGCAAACCGGCGTTAGGCTGCGGGTGTGGGGCTGCTGCTGAGCATGCGCTCCACATAGCGTGCGATAAGGTCAATTTCCAGGTTGACCCGCGAGCCGCTTTGCAGGCTGTTCAATGCGGTATTTTCCACGGTGTGCGGAATCAGGTTGATGCTGACCTCGCAACCGTCGGCTTGGTCGGCAATGCGGTTGACCGTCAGGCTCACGCCGTTGATGGTGATCGAGCCCTTGTAAGCCAAGTACTTGGCCAGGGTTGTGGGGGCGAGCACGCGCAACTCCCAGCTTTCGCTGATGGGAGCAAAGTGCGTGACTATTCCCATACCGTCCACATGGCCAGAAACCAAATGGCCGCCCAACCGGTCATTGGCGCGCAGGGCCTTTTCCAGGTTGATGGGGCCCACCGCGTCTAACCCGGCAGTCTTGGCGAGGGATTCGGCGGAAATGTCGATGGTGAACTGGTTGGCTGCGGGATCGAGGCCGGTGACAGTCATGCAGGCACCGTTGAGCGCAATGCTGTCGCCCAAACCAACGTCATTCAGATAACCTTTAGGGCAGGTAATGGTTAGGCGCTTGCCATGGCTGGGCGTATCGCCCTGGGCGTGCACGTCCGTAATGCGGCCGACGCCGGAGATGATTCCTGTAAACATCCGACTATTTTCGCAGGGATTAGGGTCGTGACCCTACGCCAAGGCTAAAAATCGTCCCGACCGCGCACTCTGGCCACAAGCCGGACGTCCGGCCCCACCAGTTCAACAGACGAGAAATCCAGCTGTAGCGCTTTGTCTAAGGCTACCAGCGGGCCGAAATGGGCCATATCCCACCCTTGTCCGATGAACTTTGGCGCCAGGTAGACCAACAGTTCATCCACCAGCCCATGCCTTACCAGTGAGCCGTTGAGCCGCTGCCCGGCTTCTACGTGCAGTTCGTTAATCTCCGGTCTTCCCAGGTCCGGCAGCATGGTTTGGAGGTCAACGGCTGGGTGGGCTTCGGTGGTTTGGCTCTGCGGGCAGTGGATGACCTTGGCGCCCCGTTGCTCCAATTCAGCTTGCTTGGATGTATTTGCAACCGCTGTGTAGATATAGACGGTGCGGCCACTGCACAAGACTTTTGCATCGAGTGGAATTCTCAAGTGGCTATCCACAATGACAACATGGGGCTGTCGGGTGGTTTGGATTAGCCGCACATCCAGCTGGGGATCATCTGCCAGAACCGTTCCGATGCCGGTCAACACGGCACACGAACGTGCGCGCCAAGCGTGTCCGTCTGCTCGCGCTTCGGTGGAGGTAATCCATTGGCTCAGGCCGTTAGTCAGTGCTGTTTTTCCGTCCAGCGAGGCGGCAACCTTCATCCGTACCCAGGGTGTCTTGCGCACCATGCGGCTGAAAAAGCCGATGTTCAGGTTACGGGCTTGTACAGCCAGTGGATCGCCAGGTGCCAGAACTTCCACTTCGATACCCGCTGCCCGCAGGCGCGCAAAGCCTTGCCCGGCGACCAATGGGTTGGGGTCGATGTTGGTGGCAACCACTTTTTGGATGCCAGCGGCTATCAGCGCATCGCAGCAGGGACCGGTGCGACCATGGTGGGCGCAGGGCTCCAGAGTCACATAGGCGGTGGCACCCTTAACGGAGTGGCCCTTGGTCTGCGCGTCCCGCAAAGCCATGATTTCAGCATGTGGTCCGCCAGCCGACTGGGTACTGCCTTGACCCAATATCGTGGCGTCTGCGTTAACCACGATGCACCCCACGGCCGGATTAGGGGGGCAGTTGTGCCGTGCGGTTGCGGCTAGTTGTAGTGCGCGTTCGAGAGTGGATTTGGGCACGAGTGACTTTGGCTTGTATTGGTGCAGTTTACCGTTTGACGGAAAAATGTAGCCGAATGTCCGTAACGCCTTGTCACTGCCATGATCGGCGGTTAGTCTCTACCGCATGAAAACTCGTCCAAATGGTTTCACGATTATCGAAGTGATGATAACGGTGGCTATCATGGCCATTTTGGCGTCATTGGCTATGCCAAGCTTTTCCCTTATGTTGGTGAAGCGCTCCGTGCAAAGTGCATCGCAGGCACTGGTTGACGATTTTCGGTATACCAGAACCGAGGCATTGCGTCGCAGCAAAAAAGTTTCAATATGCAGTTTGGCGGCCAATAGCACCAGCGCATGCTCTGGCGCTCCAGCCACCTGGGCAAATGGTTGGATGATTTTTACGGATCAGGATGGCGCAACTCCAGGTACTTATGAACCTGCAACGGAGGAAATCATTCGTGTCCAGCAACCGCCTCCCAATATTGCCACTATCCAGCAGATCGCCACGCCCGCAAATACCAGAACCTATTTTATGTATGAAGCCAATGGCTGGTCGAAAGCAGCTTCTGAAACTTTTGAGGTTACTCCGACCAGCAATGTGTCATCAGCTACCAAGCGCATCGTTTGTATCTCTAACCAGGGTAGGCCCAGATTGCTGGTTCAAGGGGCATCGGGAGCAACAGCATGCAACAACTGACCCGCATACGCCCAGCCTACGCCCGTCGTGCCAATCGACGCAAAAGCCGCGGTGTCTCGCTACTGGAAGTGTTGATTTCTATTTTGTTGGCCACAATTGGGTTGCTGGCGTTGGCCGGTGCCAATGTTTCCGCCATTCGTTATTCAAAAATGTCGCAATACCGGGGCACGGCAACGATGTTGGCACAGGATATTGCGGAGCGCATGCGAGCCAACAAGTTGGGTTTGAATACCTATACCTACACCACCAGTTGGACCGGACAAGCCAGTACAGTGGCAGCCGATACCAGTTGTGAAGGTGCTGTGACTTGCACTGCCGCAAACTTGGCAGCCTATGACCTCAATAACTGGCGCAAAGTGGTTCAAAGCCAGTTGCCCCATGGGTCGGTTTTATTTCCATTCAGGGGACTGTTGGCGCCGATGTGTGGATTGCCTGGCAGGATCCGGCGGTGGCAAATGCTGCAGAGAACTCCACTGATTCTCGCAACGCAGCGGCCGACACAGCCAAGGAGTGCCCCCCGGCGGGTTTGGGTTTTGCACCGGCAGACGAGAGTGTTCGCTGTAGTTTCTTCAGGATCAACCTATGAAGTCCATACGGTCTAAACGCGCAGTCAGGGGCATTACCCTGATTGAAGTACTCATCTCAATGACCATTGGCCTGGTCGTGGTCGGTGCGGTGATTGTCAGTTTTGTTGGCTCCGGCAATGCCAGCCGTTACCTTGCTGCTCTGACCCAGATGAATCAGGACGCACAAATCGCGTTGAATATGTTGTCGCGCGAAGTTCAGTTGGCCGGTTACTCGGCACCTGCTTCCTTAACTGGGACTCCGCGGGTGGTTAGATACCACAGTTTGAGTCCCACTGCCGGATTTGTTGTCCAGACATCAGGCTATATACGTGGATGTGATGGTGGTACCTATGGTGTTGGTCCTTTTACCAACCCGGTTGCCGCAACGTTAGCCTGCAGTGCAACGGTAGGATTCGCGTCTTCGGGGCTTTCAGTTGCCTATGAAGCAGACGCCATGAACACTGCTCCAACGGGTGGCGGTATCCCCACGGATTGTCTGGGTACACGTATTGGACCGCAACAAGACGCGGACAATATTCCGTATTACGTTGCGAGCAACCGTTACTTCATTGATGTTTCTGCATCTTCCGGGCGCCCCGAGTTGTATTGCGCCAGCCCTGCCTCTCCCAATTTTCCTGCTCCGACTGCTGGGACCGAGGTTTTGCCGTACCCCAACGCCAGCGGCGGCAGTGCCAAGGCGCCCTTGATTGAGAACGTACAGGACATGCAAATCTGGTACGGCATGCGGACGTTTCCGCTGGTTGCCGATGATCGTCAAGTCATCCAGTACAAAAAGGCCGCGACCATTAACGTATCCGGCAATCCGGCAGAGTGGGATGCGGTGATCAGCGTACGCATCTGCCTCTTGATGCGCAGTGCCGAACCCGTGTTGCGGGACGAAGACGACCAGACCTACCAGCCGTGTGATTTGACGGCAGCGCGCGTAACGTCTCCAGACAAGCGCTTGTATCGTGCTTACTACACCACTAGCACCCTGCGTTCCAAAATGCCGCTTTGATAAGAATAACCACTATGCAAACGCCAAGAAAACCTTTCGCCAACAAGCGCGCTAGTCGGGGTATTTCACTCATCATTGTGTTGATCATGCTGGTGATCATTGGTATCACGGGGGCTACCGCCATGCGTACCGCCACCTCGGAGCAACGTGCGACCAACAACCTGCGGATGGAAACCATCGCCCAGCAGTATGCTGAAGCAGCCTTGCGCATTTGCGAGGGACAAATGAAACTGGCTACTGCCTCACGCTTAGCAGCCTTTCAGTCGCCGCCCGCGAGCACGCAGGCTTCGCCGCGTTGGGTTACTGCTGCCAATTGGACGGCCGTCACAGCGCCAGCGGGTCGATATGACTTTACCGCGTCCGATAATATTTATGACGCCAATAACAATCCGCCAAACACCTATCCGCAGTGTATGGTCGAGTTGCAAACCATACCGGCAGCCGCATCCTTCTCAATTACCGTAATCACCGCGCGAGGTTTCAGCCCCGATTACGCGCGCAACGCTGGAACGGGCGCCACCACCCAAGGTGCAGTCGTTTGGTTGCAGTCCATTGTTAATGCAGAGTAATGCACAGTAGTGCCATCCCAGGAGGTCCTCAAATGACAATTCCAAATTTTTCAAGGCTTTGCCAGCGCTTGGCATGCGCTGTTGTGCCACTGGTAGCGGTCTGGACACCTGTCGCCGATGCACAGGTACCTGCGCAATTACCGCTGCTCAGCAGGGCTGGCGCGGGTGTGCAGCCGAATCTCATGTTGCTGATGGATGACTCCGGCTCCATGGGTTTTCGCCATATGCCAGAAACCGTATTCGCGAGTGATACGTTTATCACAACCAATCCGGTTCAAAGTAACGGCATTGGCTGGGAACTGACGGATACCTATCAGCGGGTAAATTTTCAGGGTACGGTTCCCGGAATTCAGGTGCCGCCCAACTATGTGTTGCCCGCCTTGCGGTCGCCAGATACCAACACCATTTATTACAACCCCGAGATCCGCTACCAGCCGTGGTTCAATGATGACGGAGTCACCCGCCGCCCCAATGCGCCGGTGACCACGGCCTATCTCAACCCGCCGCTCAAGGCACTGACTGCAACATCGACGACCAGCAACGCGATTGCGATCGGCTCGAAAACCTTTACCCTGGCGCAGACCGGCAAGGGATTTTCGACCGGAAAGAATGTAGTTATTTCGTCCACCGCCTCACCAACCACGCAATGGATGTACGGCGACATTACCTCTTTCAACGCCGGTACGGGGGTGATCAAAGTCAATGTGACCGATGCAGGTGGAACCGGAACGCTAGCGGGGTGGACCTTCGTTCAATCCCCTATGGTTGATTTAACACAAATCAGCCCAAACGGCACTTTCACCCCAGGGTCGTTTGTTGTGGGGGCCACCTACACCATCGTGACAAAGGGCGGGTCGCCTAAATTCAATCTGAGTGGCGCGGCTAACAACAATGTGGGCACGGTATTTACGGCTACTAACGTTGGCTCTGGAACAGGCACCGCAAGTGCGGGAACCATGGCGGGTGGATCTGGGGGTTGGTGTTTTGCCAATACCGGCATATCCGGCACCGGCACGGGTTCAGGGCGGGGTTGCGAGGCACCTACAGCTGCTTTTTTGCATGATCCGGGTTTGTATTTCAGGCTGCAAAAAACAGGAACTGCATACAAAAACCTGACTGTGATTGGTAACTACACCCCCTATTCAATCAATAGTGGCGCTACTGCGTATGCCAAAGTGGCGGACCGTACGGATTGCAGTGGCGCAGTGGGACCAACGGGTTGTAGCAAGGCCGAAGAGCAGCAAAACTTCGCCAACTGGTTCAGCTACTACCGGGACCGCAACCTGTTGGCCCGTGGCTCGTTGATGGAAGCCTTTGCACCCGATGCAGCCGCCGTAACGGCGGGGTCGTTTGTGACCAACGCGAGATACCGAATCCTGACCTCGGGTACTACATCGTTTACCAGTATCGGGGCCGCCAGCAACACCGTAGGCACGGTTTTCGCGGCAACCGGTGCCGGTACCGGCACCGGCACAGCGGTGCCCATAACCTTTCGAATGGGGTTTGGTCGCATCAACAGAGGTAACACCACCGTTGATGGCCTGGCTACCAAGGCGATTGAAAGCGATGCGGCCTATGTGACCGGCGGTGTGCGTGATTACACCGACACGCGCAGAACCAACTTATTCCAGTGGCTGGAAGATTTGCCGGCAAGCGGTAGTACGAAATTGCTCCCTGCTTTTGAGGCAATTGGCGATTACTACAAACGGACAGATGCCAAAGGCCCCTGGACGGATAACCCCGGTGGCAGCAACGTTGTTGCCAACAACAAGACCTGCCGACGCTCTTACCAGATTGCCATGACAGACGGCTACTGGAATACAACGGCCGGATCTAAGGGCAATGCGGACGCAACCGCAACGGCCGCAATTACCGGTGTGGGAACCACCTATCCAGGCTATACACCGGGCACCCCGTATAAAGACAACACGGCAAACACGATGGCTGATTCGGCCATGTATTACTGGGTGACGGATTTGCAGCCTTCTACCGACAATGCGGTCAAGCCTGTGGGCAAGAATATTTCATTTTGGCAAAACATGACCACGTTCACCATCGGTTTGGGTGTGCGGGGTTCGCTGGACCCCACAAAGGACTTGCCAGCACTGATCGCGGGTACCAAGGTATGGCCACCCGCAGGTACCAGTCAAACGGTCAACAACGTGGACGATTTGTGGCATGCTGCTGTGAACAGTCGAGGCGAGTACTTTAGTGCCAAGGATCCCAAGGAGTTGGCAGACTCCATCAAGTCGATTCTGGCTACTGCCACCGGTGACGACAAGCCAACAGCCGGTGTGGCGACGGCATCCACAACGTTGACTACGTCCAACTACAAATACGTTCCTGAATTTCAGCAACAAGGCTGGAGTGGTGACGTCAAGGCGTACCGGTTGAACGGTATTCTTGCGGATGCGAATGTCGTCTGGAGCGCTGCTGCCAAGTTACCTACACCGTGGTCCACCCGCAATATCGTGACGTGGGACACAGGTTTGGGCACTCCGGCTGCAGTTCCGTTTGATTGGAGCGCACTGAGTGGCAGCAATCAGTCGGCATTGGGCTCAGTTGCAGCCATTAATACTGGATGGTTCACCGATTTCTTGAGAGGTGATCACAGCCAAGAGGGCAGTGGTAACCCGTTTCGGGAGCGCTTCGATAAAACGAATGCGCCCTTCATTCTGGGTGATTTCTTGAACTCGAATCCGGTCGCTGTGCTGGATTCGTTCAACGGGCTGTATGGCAATTTGAATCTCGGTGTTGCGGCAACAAGCAACCCCACCTATCCAGAATTTATGGCGGTCAAGCGTGCGCGCACATCGGTTTTGTTTGCGGGTGCTAACGACGGCATGTTGCATGGATTCAAAGACAGCAGGCTGACCCCTGCAGCTTCAGACGATGGCAGGGAGGTTTTTGCCTATGTGCCGCGTGCGGTTTATCCGAATCTCGAAAAATTGACGGATAAGACCTATGGTTCCAGTGCGCTACCGCACCAATATTTTGTGGACGGCCCGCTGCGCGAAGCCGACGCCTACGTTAAGGCGCCAGGTGCGGGATCTGCGTCGTGGCGCAACTATTTGGTAGGTACCCTTGGAGCCGGTGGTCGTGCGGTTTATGGACTGGACGTGACCGATCTGGCCGGTTTGGGGACCAATACAGTCCGCTGGGAAATATCCGACACGACCTCAGGGGTGGGCGCGGATATGGGTTATATATTGGCGCCCGTCAAGATCGGTGTTCTGGACAATGGACGCTGGGTGGCAATTTTTGGCAATGGTTTCTCCAGCAACAACGGAAATGCGACACTTTTTGTTGTCGATCTTGAAAAGGCGGCAGATAACGATTCCACGGCCGTGCAGACACTCAATGTGGGTGTTTCCGGTGGCAACGGTTTGGGTGGTGTAACACTCATTCACGATGGTGATGGGAAAATTACGACTATTTACGCAGGGGACTTGAAAGGCCAGATGTGGAAGTTCGCCTACAACGCCGCCGCTACCAGCAAGTTTGAAGTTTCTGGTGGGACGGCTATGTTTACGGCTACTGATGGCGGCGGCTCGGCACAACCGATCACGTCCAGTCCGGTTGTCTATAACCATTTGCAGGGCGGGCGAATTGTAATTTTTGGAACCGGTAAGCTGTTTGAAACGGCGGATGCACTGACTACATCAGTTCAAACGGTGTACGCGGTATGGGACAAGCCGGCAGACACTTTTTCTCGACCAATGGTGCGTTCGAATTTGACTGGGCGCACACTCGCTTCGTTTATGGGTACCGGGTTAGCTTCCTCTACAAAGTTTTTCACGATTACCGACCTGGCAGCAATCAATTGGACCACTTCACGCGGTTGGCGTATGGATTTAGGTTCTGCGTTGCCGGCCGGTCGGGTGATTTATCCTGCTTTGGTGGTGGGCTACGACACTGCATTGATCAGCGCAGTGGCTCCCGCGCAAGGTGTATTGGGTGTATGTGACTCCCTGACCGGTGCCGGAATTAACTTGTTGTTGCCGGTGCAAAGCGGGCTGAATCCAACTACCAAGACTTTTGATACCAATGGTGATGGGGTGGCCAATGGAGATGCGTACACAGGGGATGCCTACTCCATCGGGTATGCGACTGCAGCCGATGGCGTTGATGTGGTGGTTCGCAGCGCTCCAGTTGGCGGTGGTGGTGATAGTGTCAGTGATGGTCTTAGTGATGCGGGTGGCGGAGGGCGCGAAGGCGACTGCACAGGCGCTTCTTGTTCAACCGGCGGCGAGTGTGTACCAAGCCCCTTGTGCGAAGCAGGAACATGTTTGTCGACGGTGCAATCGGCCACGGCTGGTATGACGATCTGCGTGCCGACTGGGGCTCCGCCGAGCCGTAAAATGGACCGTGTGTGGCGGCGTATCATCAACCCACCTATTAAGTAAATTTGGCAAGCTGCCACACTGAAAGAGCGTGACTATGAAATTGCACTACACAGTTAAGCGATGGCGAGTGGCTGGGCGCCACTCGGGTTTTACGCTCATCGAGTTGATGATTACTGTAGCGATCATCGGCATCCTTACGGCGATCGCACTCCCCAGTTATCGAATCTATATTGAACGGGGTGATCGCGCATCGGCACGGGCTGGGTTGCTGGAGGCGCAGCAGTTCATGGAGCGGTTTTATGCAACCAATAACCGTTACACGACGGATGCAGCCTGCGCCACAAGTCCTGTGCTGCCAGCCCGGTTTGCGAATGTTCCTGCGGAGGCGCCAAGATATTCTTTGGCAGTTGTTTCCAACTGCAATTCCTACACACTGACGGCAACACCGCTTCAGACGGTAGGAAAGTGTGGCAACTTGACCTTGACCAACACCGGTGTCAAGGGAATTACCGGTTCGGGCACTGTTGCTAATTGTTGGAAGTGATGTTGGACAGCTTGATTTGCACGCCTACCGCTGCACCTCATCCACCAGCGTCTTGAACTCATCAATGTCTTCAAAGCTGCGGTAAACACTGGCAAAGCGCACGTAGGCCACCTTGTCGAGCTTTTTTAGCTCGCGCATCACCAGCTCGCCAATGCGCGCAGAGGGTACCTCGCGCAGGCCCAGGTTCAGCAGTTTTTCTTCAATACGCTCCATCGCACCGTCGACCTGCTCGGTGCTAACCGGGCGCTTGCGCAATGCGAGCTTGAACGAAGCCAGCAGCTTGCTTCGGTCGTATTCGATACGCCGTCCATCCTTTTTGACGATGGACGGGTAATTGACATCGGGGCGCTCATAGGTAGTGAAGCGCTTTGTGCAAGAGGCGCACTGGCGGCGTCGACGAATGAAATCCCCGTCCTCTGAGATCCGCGTTTCCACCACCTGGGTTTCGGAGTGACTGCAGAACGGGCATTTCATGCGATCAGCCGTAAACCGGGAAGCGCGCTGTCAATGCATGCACCTTGGCGCGCACGGCGGCGATATTGGCTTCGTCACGCGGGTTGTCCAGCACGTCGGCAATCAGATGGGCCGTTGCACGGGCTTCCTCGTCCTTGAAACCGCGGGTGGTCATGGCAGGGGTGCCAATGCGCACGCCGCTGGTGACCATGGGTTTTTCGGGGTCGTTGGGGATGGCGTTCTTGTTGATGGTCATGTGGGCAGCGCCCAGCACGGCTTCGGCTTCTTTGCCGGTAATGCCCTTGGCGCGCAGGTCCACCAGCATGAGGTGGCTTTCGGTGCGGCCACTGACGATGCGCAAACCACGTTGCGTGAGCGTTTCGGCCACGATTTGGGCATTTTTGAGCACTTGCTGCTGGTAGGTCTTGAACTCTGGGCTCAGCGCTTCTTTGAATGCCACTGCCTTGGCGGCAATCACGTGCATCAGCGGGCCACCTTGCAAGCCGGGGAAGATGGCACTGTTGATGGCCTTCTCGTGCTGGGCCTTCATCAAAATAATGCCACCGCGTGGGCCGCGCAGGCTCTTGTGGGTGGTGGAGGTGACGATATCGGCGTGGGGAACGGGGTTGGGATAGATGCCGGCGGCGATCAGGCCGGCGTAATGGGCCATATCCACCATAAAAATAGCACCCACATCTTTGGCTACTTTGGCAAAGCGCTCAAAGTCGATGGCCAGGGAATAGGCACTGGCACCGGCGATGATCAGTTTGGGCTTGGTTTCATGGGCTTTACGTTCCATGGCTTCGTAGTCAATCTCTTCCTTGGCATTCAGGCCGTAGGAGACGACATTGAACCATTTGCCACTGATGTTCAACGCCATGCCATGCGTTAGGTGGCCGCCTTCGGCCAGGCTCATGCCCATGATGGTGTCGCCAGGCTTCAAAAAGGCCAGAAATACGGCTTCGTTGGCGGATGCACCGCAGTGGGGTTGCACGTTGGCGGCTTCGGCGCCAAAAATTTGCTTGATGCGGTCAATGGCCAGTAGTTCGGCCACGTCGACATGCTCGCAGCCACCGTAGTAGCGCTTGCCAGGGTAGCCTTCAGCGTATTTATTGGTCAACTGGCTGCCTTGGGCCGCCATGACTGCGGGGGAGGCGTAGTTTTCGCTGGCAATCAGCTCGATGTGGTGTTCTTGGCGGGCATTCTCGGCCAGGATGGCGGCCCACAGTTCGGGATCGGTCTGTTCGACGAGGATAGTGCGGTTGTACATGGCAGTCCTTTAAGACAATGAACCTTGGGTCATCTACGCAATGTGACGAAATGAAACAAGGGCTGCCCAGGCGAACGGCTGAACGCACGCACCTGCGTAGATGCTGCGGCACGCTTCCTAGTGGTGATCCCACGTCAGCGCCTCAAACCGCTCGGATTTGGGCGCCTATCGCCAGTTGCGTGCGGTGTCGAGTTTACCCGAACCGGCTTACGAGGCGACGTAGCTGGCTACGTTCTCTGGCGCTTCCACTGGTTTGATGGGGAGGCTCACAGGAACGATCTGGGGCGAAGTAAAGGGGGTGATTCGGCCACTGGATACCAGCTGTAGGCGGTTGTGTTCGGCAATGACCTTGGCCGTATAGCCATTGTCGGTCTCCATATTGCCGGCACCCACGTAGAGCTTGAGCCCGCCTTCAACCGAACCGGCCCGATTGACGCAATCCCGCAGGACCTTGACGCCTACGCGCAGGTTGGCAATCGGGTCAAAGGCGGCCAGCTTGCCGCCAAAGCCTTCGTATTTGTCGCTGTGGATCTTGGTCATGACCTGCATCAGGCCCTGTGCACCCACGGAGCTTTGTGCGAATGGGTTGAAACCCGATTCGATGGCCATGACGGCCAGGATCAGCGTGGGGTCAAGTTTGGCACTTTTGCCGGTTTCAAACGCTTCAGCCACCAATGCGCTGATGGGTTCTGGCGCAACGCCGTACTTTTTGCTCAGCCAATAGGCCACTGCGGCTTGCTGCTTGGGCAGGCTTTGTGGGTTGGTGGCTGTGGCACGGTCAATGGCGTCGATGTTATTGGCCACAGCGATAACGAGTGGCTGGCGGGTTTGGAGCCAGCTCATCAACTGGACTTCTCCCGCCTGGCGGATTTCTGGCCTTGCGGTCAGGGTGATTACGGCAAACATCACGGCCAAGCCCAGAAGGGCAAAACCGTTGTGTGTGATTTCGAAGAAACCTTGGGCAATGTCGCTGGCAAATGTTGCCAAGCCCTTGGTAAATTTTTCGGTCGCTGTCATAGCTCTTCCTTCTTAGGCGCGGGGGCTTGCGTCATGCTCTGCGTGCAGAGCGGCGACGTCAGCCACCTCGTTTGGGTTGGTACGCTATCAATATCCTGCGGCGTCGATTCGACATGTGCAGCGATTTGAATATGCCGGGTTCGGCAGCGGGTACGGGTTATCCCTAGTTAGAAACTCGGGATGGGCGGATTCTAGGGGGCTTGGATATACCTAGTCAACAATATTAAATAGGTTTGTTATTCTAAATTTGATCGTATGAAAACGACTTTTCTAGCGTTTATGCGGCTTTCCAGCGGTTTTCCTGGGTTGGAAAATCTCGCAATCGCAGCGCTCAGATCCATTGAAAACAGAATTTGCAAAGTTATCGGCCAATTGTTAGACTGAAGTTGCCTGTTGATTCAGGTTATGTTCCGGCAGTAGCCAGTCCGTACCGTGACGGTATTTGTGATAAAGCGGCCCCGGTAACTTACGGAGGCAATCTATTGCTTCTAGTGCAACGTGGACTTCAATCTCTGCGATGCCAACCCAGACGGCATGGACCTGTGGTCCGCCGTCGAGCCCGGAGTACGAACGCAGGTTTGGACTCCGGGCTTTTTTCGTTGGTTCTCCCAGAAAACCGCATATATCCAGGCAGTGCTCTATATATATGTAGTGTCGTGGTGCAGTTCCCGGGGGCGGCATTGAGGGAAGTCAACGCGATTGGGTCAATGTTTTTTTGTTGAATGCTCATAATTTAATAGCGCCTTACGTATATTTGACGAGGGCTATAGCCTGATTTTTGTTCAAACAATTGGCTGCTGACAAAAACCGGCGAGAAGCCGCCAAATCGCGGCGAAAATACGCAGTTGCAGATTTTCTTTTCCAACTACACCCGAACCCACCGTGACGTCGACTTCTACCGCTAAAAACAACGATATTGCCCATTTGGATAGTCTGACCGGTGGTGCCTTTACAGCCCCAACTTCTGGCGAGCGCGCTGCGCGCGTGCGCGAGTGGCTGCAGAGCACTCCCGCGCCAGAGCAACTGGCAGATGTGTTCAAGGAACTCAGTGTCAAAGACAAGGGTGCCGCCAAACTGGTGCGCGAAAAGATCGACGAAGCCCGTCGTATCAAGAGCCAGGAAGCGCTGGCTGCCGATTGGGCCACCAAGGCACAGGCCTTGTTGGACACGGCCAAACTCAATATTGCCGATGCCTTGGCGTGGCAACGTGATGCCGCCAAGGCCGGTGCGCCACTGAGCCGGGAGCCGCTGGCCGCGCTGAAAACCCAATTGGCTGAGCGCGTGCGCGTAATTGAGGACCTGCAACGCAGGGTCCAGGTGCAGCGAGAAGCCGCCGTGCTGCTGGCACAGCGCATTGAGGTGCTGTCCACCAAGTCCTGGCAAGACGCCCAGGCGGCGCTGGACGCCTTGCGCGTGGATGTGGGGCAATGGCAGGCGCAGGCCGCCGAATTGGCGGCCGACAGCAGTTGGGCCAGCGTGGATGTGAAATTTCCGCCCCTTTTGGAAGCATCCAAAGGCCAGTTGCTGGTCGTTTGGGATGCCTTTCAGGCAGCTCTGGGCCAAGCCGTGGCCGCGGCTCAGGATGCTTCGGCTCCTCTGCCGCCCGTTCTGGTTTGGGCGGATGAGCTGCGCGTGGCGCGTGGCGTTCCGATCGAGGCAGCGCCCAAGCAGGCCAAACCCAAGATTGACCCTGAGGTGCGCGCACAGGCCAGTGCCACAGTCAAAGAAGTTCTGGCCACGCTGGAGCTGGAAATTGCCGAAGGGCACGGCAAAGCCAGTGCCGGCGCCGCCAATGCTTTGCGCCATGCGCTGAAAGAAAATGGTCGCCTGATTGACGACAAGCTGGAAAACCAGGCCCATGCGGCTCTGGCAGCAGCCGGTGAGTTGGAAGGTTGGCAGCGCTGGCGTGCCGACCAGTTGCGTGAAGCATTGGTCGCCCAGGCGGAAGGCCTACTCAAGCGCCCCGAAGGCCAGGCCATCGGTGGGCGCAAGATGCAGGAGACCTTGCGCTCCCTGCGCGAGCAATGGAAGCAAACCGACCAGGGCGGCGCGCCCAACCATTCCATGTGGAAGCGCTTTGACGAAGCCTGCAACGATGCCCACAAGGTGGTCGAAGCCTGGCTGGACAAGGTGCGTGCCGAGTCTGCCGAACATAAAGCCCAGCGCCTGGCGCTGATTGAAGAAGTAAAGGCTTGGGCCGATGCCAACACCACTGCGCTGGATGACGACTGGAAAGGTTTCAACCGCATCTTGCACCAGTTTGGCGACCGTTGGCGCGAAGCAGGGCACCTGGGCGAAAAGGCTTTTGCCGAGATGCAACCGCTGTGGAAGGCGGCCATAGCCAAAGCGGCTGCGCCACTGGAGGCCCTGCAGGCCGAGAGCATGGCCCTGCGCCATGCCATGATTGAAGAGGCCAAGATGCTGGGCGCTGCCGCGGAATTGCGCATTGATGCCGTTAAAGCCTTGCAGCAACGCTGGCAGGCCGTGGCGCACCGCGTGCCCATGGACCGCCGCCAGGAGCAAAAGCTCTGGGATGCCTTCCGCAAACCCATTGACGATGCGTTCAACCGCAAAACTGCCGACCGTGAAAAGGCCGAGGCCGCACTGGGTCTGCGTGACCGTGCAGTGCTGCAAGCTGCCAAGGCGCTGGATACCGCCAATGCCAGCGGAGACGCCCAAACCATCCGCGCTGCCATGGCTGCACTGGAAGCGGCTTTGCAAGGTCAGGCGCAGGCGCAGGCTGATGTGCAGACAGCTGGTTCCGAAGAAGGCCAGGCCAAGGCCGCTGCCCAAACCAGCGACTCCGCAGAGAGTATGCCGCCAGCCCTCGTGGAATCTACGCAAGAAGCTACTGAAACAATAGCAACTGAAGCGATAGCAAGCACGGACTCGGAAACAACTGCAGATTCCGAAGCGACTGCAGATGCAGAAGCTATCGCACCCGCACCCGCAGAGCCAGTTGCCGCACCCAAGGCACCGCCGAAACGGGTGGTGGCAGCTCGGGGCGACGACCGCCCCGGTACCCGCAAAGATATCTCCCCGGCAGCGGCAGGCCGCCCGGGCAAATGGGGTGAGCGCAGCGACAGCGCTCGTGGTCCGAGAGATTCCAAGCCCGGCCAGCGCCCCGGTGATCGTGGTCCGCGTCCTGAAGGGCGTGACGGTGGCCGTCCATCGGGCCGCTTTGGTGCCGAGAGTCGTCCCGAAGCACCGCGTCTGGGCGACGCAGCCTTCCGCGCGCAACGCGACGCACTGGAACATGCACAACATGCGCTCAAAAAACTGGCCATGCAAGCGCATGGTGAAGCCCTGACCCAATTGCTCACCGCCTGGGAAAAGCGCGATGCCAGCTTGGTCCCTGGTACGCAAGAACTGGGCAACCGCGCGGCACCTGCAGTGCGCGCTGCGTGGGTGCAAGCCCTGGGAGGGGAAGCCAAGGGAGCTGTTGCCGCCAAACCGGTCGATCCGCATGTAGCCTTGCTGCGTCTGGAAATGGCCGCTGAAGTGCCCACGCCAGCGGAAGACCTGGATGCGCGGCGCAACCTGCAATTGCAGTTGCTCACCAAACGGAACGATCCGCCGCCAGCGCAGACCTGGGGCCAGGACACGGCCTCGGTGCTTGCCGGCCCGTACAACGCCACGGCAGCACGTCGGGTGCAGAGCGTGCTCAAGGTACTGCTAAAAAAATAGCGGCACCCCGGCATACAGCTGTGAAAGAATGGCGCGTTCGCCCTGGCGAACGTGTTTTCTTTGACAAGGGGTATCCGTGGACTCAATCGAAGACTTGCTGCGACGGCTGGAGCAACTCAATACCATTGGCGCGGCGCTGTCCAAAGAGCGTGACATCACCCGCCTGCTGGAAAACATCCTGGTGGCGGCCAAGACCATCACCCATGCGGATGGTGGCACACTCTACCGTGTGACCGATGACCGGCAGGCACTGCGCTTTGAGATCATAAAAACCGATTCCCTCAAGATCGCCATGGGTGGGACATCGGGCAAATCCATCGACTTTCCCAATTTGCCCCTGCACGACGCCGAAGGGCGCCCCAATGATGCCATGGTGGCAGCCTACGCCGCCATCCACAACCAAACGGTCAACATCGCTGACGCCTATACCGAGCCAAACTTCGATTTTTCGGGAACACGACAGTTTGATGCGCGCACCGGTTACCGCTCCCAGTCGTTTCTGACGGTTCCTATGAAGGACCATGAGGGCGATGTGATTGGTGTGCTGCAGCTCCTTAACTGCACGCCCCCACCCGGTGGAGCGGTAGTAGCGTTCTCCAATGCTGACCAGAGCCTGGCCGAGTCATTGGCCTCACAGGCGGCCATCGCCATTACCAACCGCAATTTAATGTCACAGCTGGAAACGCTGTTTGAATCGTTCATCAGCCTGATTAACCTGGCCATAGACGAAAAATCGCACTACACCGGCGGCCATTGCCAGCGGGTGCCAGCGCTGACCATGATGCTGGCCGAGGCGGTCAATGCCCACAAGTCGGGGCCGTTGGCGGCATTTACCATGGATGACCGTGATCGCTACGAGCTCAAAATTGCGGGACTCTTGCATGACTGCGGCAAGGTCACCACGCCGGTGCATGTGGTGGACAAGGCTACCAAGCTGCAGACATTGTTTGACCGCATCGACCTGATAGACACCCGCTTTGAGGTGCTCAAGCGCGACCAGGAAATTTCCGCTCTGTACGCCCAACTGGCACTGCGCGAGCAACATGACGCAGCGGCAGAGGCGCAGCTGTGGACACAGGCGCGTGAAGCGATTGATGCCCTGGACGATGACCGCGAGTTCCTGCGCAAAGCCAACCACGGGGCCGAATCCATGCAGGTAGCCGATTTGCAGCGGGTGCGCGACATTGGTCGCCAGCACACCTGGCGCAACGTTGCTGGCGTTGAGGCAGAATTCCTGTCGGCCAATGAGATTGAGAACCTCACCATTCGCGCCGGCACCCTGACGGCGGCTGAGCGCGATGTCATCAATTACCACATCGTGGCTACCATCAAGATGCTCGAGCAGCTACCCTGGCCCAAGCATCTGAAAAATGTGCCCGAATACGCTGGTGGCCACCACGAACGCATGGATGGCAAGGGCTACCCTAAAGGCCTGACGCGCGACCAAATGTCGGTGCAGGCGCGGGTCATGGGCATTGCCGATATTTTTGAAGCCCTGACAGCGCGCGACCGCCCCTACAAGCAGGGTATGAAGCTGTCGCAGGCTATGGGCATCATGCACAAGTTCAAGATGAACGGGCACATTGACCCGGATTTGTTTGATATTTTTGTACAGGAGCGTGTTTACGAGCGCTATGCCAAGACATATTTGGACCCGTTGCAGATAGATGCGGTAGACCCGCAACTTTGGGTTTAGCCTTGGGCCTGCCCAACGGCCATGCTGGGTGGGATGCGCTCGACGGTATAACGCTCGCCGTCACCGGAGCCACTGAGGCGTAAGCGCAGCACATCGGCACGGGGTGGTTGGGCGCTCAGATCCCAATCACTCAACACGAGGCGTTCACGTTCGGTATCCAGATGGTGCGTTGCGGGGCGGTGGGTGTGGCCGTGAATCATGTGGCGCGCGCCTTGGGCCTGCAACAAGCTGTTGGCAGCGCTGACGTCTACATCGGCATACACCGTTGTACTACGTTTGCGCGCCTCGCTTTGGGCGCGCAGCGAATGGGCGACGGCCGTGCGCTCAGCTAGCGGTTTACTCATAAAGTCTTGTTGCCATTGCGCACTGCGCACCAGGGTGCGAAACCGCAGGTAGTCGGTATCACTCAGGCACAGCGCGTCGCCATGGGTTAGCAGCCAGCGCTCACCGGCAAATGACAGCAGGGTAGGGTCGTCCAGCAGGGTGCAGTTACAAGCCGCAGCCAACGCAGGGCCCATCAGAAAGTCGCGGTTGCCGTGCAGGATGTATAAATCAAGGCGGTTGGCAGCGCTGCTCAGGGTGTTGGCACACAGTGCTTCAAAGCTGCCGCTTTGCGTCAGTGTGTCGTCACCCACCCAGACTTCAAACAAATCACCGAGGATGAAGACGGCATCAGCCACCGTACCACGCAGATAGCGTTGCCAAGCCAGAACGGTGGCTGATTCGGACGCCTGCAGGTGCAGGTCCGAAATGAAGTCAATGCATTGCCAGCGGGATGGCGCGTGAAGTTCCATCCCGCACGAACCTTGCTTAGAGGGCGACGGCTTTTTCAATCACGACGTCTTCCTTGGGCACGTCATCATGAAAGCCGGTGCGGCCGGTCTTGACGGCCTTGATCTTGTCCACCACGTCGGCGCCGGAAATTACCTTGCCAAAAACGGTATATCCCCAGCCCTGTGCGCTAGGCGCAGTGTGGTTCAAAAAGCCGTTGTCGGCCACGTTGATGAAGAACTGGGCTGTAGCAGAGTGGGGGTCGCCGGTGCGGGCCATCGCCACCGTGTAGTTGGCGTTTTTGAGGCCGTTGTTGGCTTCATTCTGGATGGGGGCATCGCAGGTCTTCTGTTTCATGCCGGGCTCCATGCCCCCGCCCTGGACCATGAAGCCGGGGATCACGCGGTGGAAGATGGTGTTGTTGTAGTGGCCCTTGTTCACGTAGGACAGGAAGTTGGCCACCGATTGGGGCGCTTTGTCCTGATCCAGTTCCAGGGTGATGACACCGTAGTTCGTGACGTGGAGTTCGACTTGTGGATTGCTCATGATTTATTTCACCAAAGTGGCTGAGTTGATAACGACAGGGGTTTGCGGTGCATCCGTGGGAAAGGGCCCTCCGGGGCCAGTGGGTACGTTTCGGATTTTTTGAATCGTGTCCATGCCGGAGACCACGCGACCAAACACTGCATAGCCGTCCGCATTGCCGCGGGCGTTGAGTGCGAGATTGTCCTTGACGTTGATGAAGAACTGTGAGGTGGCCGAGTTGGGGTCCATGGTGCGGGCCATGGCAATGGTGCCAGCATCATTCTTGAGGCCGTTGTTGGCTTCCAGCACGATGGGCGGGCGCATGATCTTCTCATCGAATTTGGTGGTGTAGCCGCCTCCCTGGACCATGAAGTTGGGAATCACCCGGTGGAAGATGGTGCCGTCGTAATGTTTTGACTTGACGTATTGCAGAAAATTTTCCACGGTCTTGGGGGCCTTGTCGGGATAGACCTCCACCACAAAGTCGCCCATGCTGGTCTGGAACTTTACCTTGGGCGCTGCATCGGCCATTGCCGCTGCGGGCAGCAGAGCCATTGCCAGACCAGTCACCACGGCACGGCGGCTCCATGTGTTCCTCTGTTTCATCATCAAATCACTCCTTCAAAAAATATCTTCCACTGATTCTCCTGGCGAATCCAGTATTGACGCTTGTTCAAGCCCATGCGTGTGCCATTAGCCACTTCACCAAAGGTCACGACCATGGTGTCGTTGGTATCGGTCCAGTGCAGGTAGGACAAATCCTTGAGCTGAATGGTGCGGCCCTGGGTCTGGTCCAACTCGGTCTTGAGCGTTGGCGTCCATTGCGCCAGGTTTTTGCCGTTGCTGTTGAAGTCAGGCGTGTAATAGGCAAGCAATTGTTGCAGATTACCTGCAGTCTTGGCGTTGCGCCAACCCAGCAGCGCGTCTTCAAACGGCTTGCTCGCCGCGCGTGTGCTTTGCGGTGCCACCCACTGAAGTTGCGTCGCGATCACCACGGGGGTGGAGCGAACTTCCACCGTGCGGATGATGTGTTGCAGGTCCGGGTTGGCTAGCACCACGCAGCCATCGGTGGCCTGCGGTGCACGCGAGAATTGGTTGGGTGGGGTGCCGTGCAACCAGATGCCGCTGCCCGTTTTGCCACGCTTGGCATCCAGAATGTTGGGGTAGCTGATGGGCAGCGCACCCGATCCGTAAAAGTCTTTGAGCGACTTCGGGTCCAGGTTGCTGGTGATGTAGTACACACCCAAGGGTGTTCGCTGGTCACCCTCGGCAGCCTTGGCAGTGCCCGCCTTGCCGACCGAGATATAGTAGTCCGCCACCAAGTTCAGTCCGCTGGGGGTGTTCTCAAACAGGTACAGCCGCGATCGAGACGCATCCACCGCAATCGCATGGCGGGTTTTTTGCGAAAGAGCAAGGAACTGCGATGGCACTGTGCCGTGCACAGGGCGTTCACGCAGGGCACGTACCCGTTGTCGTGACTCTTCACGCAACTCGGCGAGCGCTGCGCCAGCGTTGCGCGCAACCGTGTCTGACACGTCGCCAAAGGCTTTGATCGGCCGTGTTTTGGCAGCCAGCAGGTCGCCGAGCACCAGTTGCGCCAGTTGGAAGTGAGGGTAGTCCGCCACCAGTGCGTCGGCCTTGATCAGTGCTTCGCGGTTGTGAGCCTGCGCTATCAGTTTGTATACCTCGATCAGTCGGGCTTCCGCCACACCGTCGGTGTCTTTGACGACGGCAACTTCCTTGCGCACCGGCGGCTTGGACTTGCCATGCCGTTTGGGATGCACTGCATAGGCGGAACCGCCGCTGCTGACCACCAGGGCCAACAGCAGCGTCTTGAGAATCAACCTGACCATGTCAACCGTCAAGCATCAGGTGCCGGTGGATTCTTTGACAATTTGCCAGCGGTCGCCATTTTTGACCAAGTCCAGTGTCTTACGGCTGGAAACGGATAGGTCGTTGGCTTTGTATTCCTGCTTGAATTTGGCAACCGCCATATTGCCTGAAACGGTTACGGTCAGGTGTTCCAGCCTCACGCTGATCTTGGATTTATTGATGATGCGCTGGCGGCGCTCTTCTTCCCAAGCACTGCGGCTCATGCCAGACGGTGTGGCAAAGTCTTTGCTGTATGAGGCCAGATAGGCTTTCATGTCGCGGGACGACCAGGCCTTGGCCCAGGCATTCACAGCAGCCTCCGCATCCCGGGATGCGTTATCGCTAGGGGCCGCACTAGGCGCAGCAGGGGTTGGCATCGAAGGATTCTTGGCAACGACGGCTGCAGGAGCAGTGGCCGCCGGTGTAGCCGGAACTGGTGTGGCGGGTGCAACCGCAGAGGTCGCGGTAGGGCGCTGGCCCTTGGCGCCCGTCAGGCTGAAGAGTTCGCGGATAAGGGCAAGTTTGGGCGCTACTGCGGGATTGGTTGCGTCCAACTGCAGTGCTTTGTTGTAGGCCTGGCTGGCCAGCTTGGCGTAGACGTCGCCCAAATTCTCATGGGCGGTTGCATAGCTGGGATTGGTACGAATAGCCATTTCCAGTGCTGTGCGGGCCTTGTCGTATTGGCTCTGACCGGCATACATAACCGCCAGGTTGTTGTAGGGCTCTGGTAGCTCTGGAAAGTCTTCAGTCAGATGGGTAAAGGTGGCGATCGCATCGTTCGTCTTGCCGGAGTCACGCTGAATGACCCCTTTGAGAAATCGCATCTGTGGATCGCGTGGTTTACCGGCAAGGTAGAGGTCTGCCTTGGTCAGTGCATCCGCCAATTTGCCGGTCCGCACCAGTTGGGACACATCTGCATAGTCGTCTGCATGCGCCAGACCCACCGCAAGGGCAGCGGCAAGGGTCAGCAATCGCAGGGATCCAAGTACGGGTAGGCGGGAGTACGTCATAAAGCTTTCAGATTCTCAGGCGTTAAATGACCCCTCTGGCACGGGGCTTTATACTGCGTTGAATTGTAGCTGAGGGGTGGAGCCGCCCTTTGGTGAAGGCCACGAACTTACCCCTTACGACACTCGGACGAATGAAAGCCCTTGCCAGGATGCAAAATGCCTGGGCGGGTGGCATTGAAATACCCATGAGTTTGCGCATATACAACACGCTGTCGCGTGCGCTGGAACCGTTTACCCCCATTGAGCCCGGCCACGTGCGCATGTATGTGTGCGGCATGACCATTTACGACCTGTGCCACATTGGTCACGCGCGCATGATGATGGCGTTTGACATTGTCCAGCGGTGGCTCAAGGCCAGCGGATTGAAGGTGACTTATGTGCGCAACATCACCGACATTGATGACAAGATCATCAAGCGCGCGGTGGAGCGCCGCATTACCATCCGCGCCCTGACTGACGAGATGATTACCGCGATGCACCTGGACATTGGTGCACTGGCAATTGAATCGCCTAGCCTGGAGCCACGCGCCACCGAGTACGTGCCCGAGATGCTCGCCATCATCAAGACCTTGGAGCAAAAAGGCTTGGCCTACCAAGCCAGCAATGGAGATGTGAACTTTGCGGTGCGCAAGTTTCCGGGTTACGGCAAGTTGTCGGGCAAGTCGCTGGACGAACTGCGCGCCGGCGAGCGCGTGGCTGTGCAGGATGGCAAGGAAGACCCGCTGGACTTCGTGTTGTGGAAATCCGCCAAAGACAGCGAACCCGAAGACGCCAAGTGGGACGCGCAGGCGCTGGGCTACAGCTTTGGCAAGGGCCGCCCGGGCTGGCACATCGAGTGCTCTGCGATGAGCTGCAAGACCCTGGGCGAAACATTTGATATCCACGGTGGTGGTGCCGACCTGCAGTTTCCCCACCATGAGAATGAAATTGCCCAGAGTGAAGGTGCCAATGGCAAGCCGCTTGCCAAATTCTGGGTGCACAACGGTTTTGTGCGGGTGGATAACGAGAAGATGTCCAAATCGCTGGGCAATTTCTTCACCATCCGCGACGTGCTGAAACAGTACGATGCCGAGACGGTGCGGTTTTTCCTGATCCGCACCCACTACCGCAGTGCCCTGAACTACAGCGACGCGCACCTGGACGACGCGCGCACCGCGCTCAAGCGCCTGTACACGGCGCTGGATCTGGTCCCGGCTCAGGTGTTGGATGCAATTGACTGGACCGAGCCCTTTGCCGCCCGCTTCAAGGCGGCCATGGATGAGGACTTTGGTACGCCTGAAGCGGTAGCTGTGCTGTTTGACCTGGCTAGCGAGATCAACCGCACCCAATCCAAGGCGTTGGCTGGGTTGTTGCGCGCGTTGGGCGCTTGCGTGGGGTTGTTACAGGCCGACCCCAAGGTGTTTTTGCAGGCTGGTGCGGTGTTGGATGAAACGGCCATTCTGGATCGCATTGCCCAGCGCGCAGCAGCCAAGGCTGAGCGCGACTTTGCACTGGCGGACACCATTCGCAAAAACTTGCTGGCGCAGGGCATTGTGCTCAAGGATTCAGCGTCCGGCACCACTTGGGAAGTCGTGAAGTAATGGTGCCTCCCAAGCCAGCTGCGGTCGCGCAGCGTATTCCCGATTTTTGGGCAGATGCTTGCAAGCATCTGGTCAAAAAAGACCGGGTGATGAAGCGCCTGATCCCTCAGTTTGGCGATGCTTGCCTGGAGACTCGGGGTGATGCCTTTGTCACCCTGGCCCGTAGCGTGGTGGGGCAGCAGATTTCCGTCAAGGCCGCGCAAACGGTGTGGGACCGCTTTGCTGCACTGTTGCCGCGCAAGATCACAGCGGCCAATGTGCTCAAACTCAAAGTCGACGACATGCGCGCGGCGGGCTTAAGTACGCGCAAGGTCGAATACCTGGTCGATCTGGCGCTGCACTTTGACAATGGGGCCTTGCACGTCAAGTCATGGGATGCCATGAGCGACGATGAGATCGTGGCCGAGCTGGTAGCCATCCGCGGTATTGGTCGCTGGACGGCTGAGATGTTTTTGATTTTTCACCTCATGCGGCCCAACGTGTTGCCGCTGGACGATGTGGGCCTGATCAACGGCATCAGCCACAATTATTTTTCAGGTGATGTGGTGAGCCGCAGCGACGCGCGCGAGGTGGCCGCTGCTTGGGAGCCGTATTGCACCGTTGCAACTTGGTATATTTGGCGATCGCTGGATCCCGTACCGGTGGAATATTGACCCTGCCGGCACGCAAAAGAAAAGGATAGGACCATGGGAAAAAAGACATTTCTGGATTTTGAGCAACCGATTGCGGACCTTGAAACCAAAATTGAAGAATTGCGTTACGTACAAAACGAATCTGCCGTCGACATTTCCGCGGAGATTGATCAACTCAGCAAGAAAAGCCAGCAGCTCACCAAAGACATCTACAGTGACCTGACCCCCTGGCAAATCACCAAAATTGCCCGTCACGCCGAGCGCCCCTACACGCTGGACTACATCAACGAACTGTTCACGCATTTTGTAGAGTTGCATGGCGACCGCCATTTTGCGGATGACCTCTCCATTGTTGGTGGCTTGGCCCGCTTCAACGGCACACCCTGCATGGTGCTGGGCCATCAAAAAGGGCGTGACACCAAGGAACGCGGCCTGCGCAACTTCGGCATGAGCAAGCCAGAGGGCTACCGCAAAGCTCTGCGGCTGATGAAATTGGCAGAAAAATTCAAGCTGCCGGTGTTTACCTTTGTGGACACGCCTGGCGCTTACCCCGGCATTGACGCCGAAGAACGTGGCCAGTCCGAAGCCATTGGCCGCAATATTTTTGAGATGGCCCAACTGGAAGTGCCCATCATCACGACCATCATTGGAGAGGGCGGTTCCGGCGGCGCATTGGCCATTTCGGTGGCGGACCAACTGGTCATGCTGCAGTACTCCATCTATGCCGTCATCAGCCCCGAAGGCTGCGCCTCCATTTTGTGGAAGACATCGGATAAGGCATCCGACGCTGCCGAGGCTATGGGTATTACCGCGCACCGCCTCAAGGCCCTGGGTGTGATCGACAAGATTGTGAACGAGCCCGTGGGTGGCGCCCACCGCGACATGAAGCAGGCCGCCGTGTTCCTCAAACGTGCCTTGGCCGATGCCTACCGCCAGATCAGCGACCTGAAAGTTAAGGAATTGCTGGACCGGCGCTATGAACGTTTACAAAGCTATGGGCGCTTTACCGACACCAAGGCAACGGGGCGCTAACGCGCTGCGGGGTCCGGCGTGACCCAATCGGTTGACGATGCCATGCGGGGTTTTAACCCCGTTTTGCCATTGGCAGTGGCGCTGAGTGGCGGTGCTGATTCGGTTGCGTTGCTGGTGGCTTGTGCCCAGAAGTGGCCCGAGCAGGTAGTGGCCTTGCACATCAACCATGGCCTGCAGGCAGCCGCTGACAGCTTTGAGGCCCATTGCCGTGCCCTGTGCCTACAGCTGAACGTACCCTTGCGTGTGCAGCAGGTAGATGCCGGCAAGCAGCCCGGGCAAAGCCCGGAAGATGCCGCACGTCAGGCACGTTATAGGGCTTTTCGTGCTCTAGCCCTCGTGGATACTACGCAACCCACTATCAGATCAATAGCAATTGCACAGCACGCCGATGACCAGGTTGAAACTCTCTTGCTAGCCCTGAGTCGCGGTGCCGGGCTGGCGGGCCTGAGCGCCATGCCCGCGCACTGGCAGCGCGAAGGGGTGGATTACTACCGCCCGTTTCTAACCGTGGCCGGCGCTGATCTTCGCGCCTGGCTGGCGCTGCGCGGCATCCCCTTTGTGGAAGACCCAACCAACCATGACGCCCGATTTACCCGCAATCAGATTCGGGCGACGGTGACCCCGGCATTGCAAACCGCGTTTGCGCACTACCGCGACACCTTTGCGCGCAGTGCAGCCCATGCGGCGCAGGCTCAACAGCTACTGGAGGAAGTGGCCGTTGGGGACTTGTACAGTATTGGGCGTGATGGCGACGGCGCACCAAGAATCAAAGCTCTGCAGGCGCTCAGCCGGGCGCGCCAGGCCAACGTCCTGCGGCACTGGCTGCGGTCTGTGCATGCTGCGGTGCCCACCGCGGCACAGTTGACCGAGCTGCTGGACCAGGTCAGCGCCTGCACCACGCGGGGTCACCGCATCCACATCAAGGTTGGTTCTGGATTTGTGCAGCGCAATATCGACTGCTTGACTTGGTACAATCCCTAGGTTTTGCTACAAAAATTCTTGATTTCATGGCACTGATCGTTCACAAATACGGCGGCACATCGATGGGTTCTACGGACCGTATTCGCAATGTTGCCAAACGCGTTGCCAAATGGATGCGCGCTGGTCACCAGATGGTGGTGGTTCCCTCGGCCATGAGCGGCGAGACGAATCGCCTATTGGGTTTAGCAAAGGAATTGGCGCCTTCCACAATGAACGAAGCCTATGGCCGCGAGCTCGATATGCTGGCTGCCACCGGTGAACAGGCCTCGTCGGCTTTGCTGGCCATTGCGCTGCAAGCCGAAGGCGTTGAATCGGTCAGCTATGCCGGCTGGCAAGTGCCGATTCGTACCAACAGTGCGTATACCAAGGCCCGCATCGAGTCAATCGACGACGCCCGGGTGCGTGGCGACCTGGAAAACGGCAAGGTGGTCATTGTGACTGGCTTTCAGGGTATGGATGACCAGGGCAATATCACTACGCTGGGTCGCGGTGGCTCCGACACATCGGCTGTAGCGGTGGCTGCCGCGATGAAAGCGGCCGAATGCCTGATCTTTACCGATGTGGATGGCGTCTACACTACTGACCCCCGCGTGGTCCCCGAAGCGCGCCGCCTCAAAACGGTGAGCTTTGAAGAGATGCTGGAAATGGCCTCCATGGGCTCCAAGGTGCTGCAAATTCGCTCCGTGGAGTTTGCTGGCAAGTACAAGGTGCCACTGCGCGTGCTCAGCAGCTTCACCAACTGGGATATTGATATCGACGAGGAAGCCAAATCCGGCACCCTGATTACTTTTGAGGAAGACGAGAACATGGAACAAGCCATTGTTTCTGGCATTGCATTCAACCGCGATGAAGCCAAGATTGCTGTGATGGGTGTACCCGACAAGCCCGGTATTGCCTACCAAATTTTAGGTGCCGTGGCCGACGCCAACATCGAAGTGGACATGATCATCCAGAACCTGAGCAAAGACGGCAAGACCGATTTCAGCTTCACGGTTAACCGCAGTGAATACATCAAGACGGTGGACCTACTCAGAAACACGGTTCTGCCCAGCCTGGGTGCCGAAGAAGTGGTGGGCGACACCAAAATCTGCAAGGTGTCCATCGTGGGTATCGGCATGCGCAGTCACGTCGGTGTGGCCAGCACCATGTTCCGTGTGCTGAGTGAAGAGGGCATCAACATCCAGATGATCTCAACCTCCGAAATCAAGACATCTGTGGTTATTGACGAGAAGTACATGGAACTGGCCGTGCGGGCGTTGCACAAAGCTTTTGATCTTGACCAGCCCGCTAGCTGAATAATCGCGCCGACTCGTGCAATAATACGAGTCGTTCAGGAAACGTGACCGAGTGGCCGAAGGTGCTCCCCTGCTAAGGGAGTATGGGGTGTAGAGCCTCATCGAGGGTTCGAATCCCTCCGTTTCCGCCAAAAATGGGTTTTTTGTCGTCCAACAAAGCCCCTAAAGAGCCCCGCAAACCCAGTGTTTACGGGGCTTTTTTGTTTCTTGGTGTTTAAAGGGTGTTATTGCCAAAGAAAAATGAGCCTGGTGCTCCAATGTCCCCGACTGCAATCTTCACGGTGAAACCAAGCCTCCAAAGCGCTGGTAAAAGTAAGGTGCAGATTCTGGCACTGCGTCGTCCTCATGCTTCAATACATTCAGCACGTGCTGATCTGCGGCCTCGTAAGTCGAACGATAGATCTGGCTGCACAATTCATATGCGGTCTTGCCCGGCCAGTTTTCCGGCAACAGTTCCAGAGGTAATTGCTGATCATGCAACTGGACGCGTCGGAATTCATGGATTAACAACGTGCGAATGGCGAACGCCTGCTCCGGGGCAACCGTTTTACGGGCACTCAGCAACTTTGGCAGAGCTGCAAAGCACTGAATGAAGCGGTCGTAATCGGCGGATACGGATTCCAGATCCCAGCATTGCGAGACGAGATCGCGCAGCGGTCGTGTCGAGATGGACTTTGATTCGACGGCATCGCAGACAAATACCCGGTCTTCAACACCTACCCGCTTAAGGATTTCTTCGACTGTTTGGGAGTTTGCGTTTGGGTGTCCAAATACCGATGGCGCTATCAAGCCAAAGCCCTCCCAAAGCAGCTCCTTGCGTAAGTTGGCCCGTTCCTCTGCAGTGAACGTGCTGGATGTGGCCAACAGAAGTGTCCAAGTGCCTTTCCATTGGCGATACGGCGGTGTGTAGATGCGCTGGTAAGCGCGCTCAAAGCGGTGAGCCGATGATGGATTTAGCAGGTACCGGCTCCTACGGCCTTCGCGTTGTGCGTCTAACCAGCCTTCTTCGGCCAGTCGGAAGACGCTGGTGCGCACCAAGCGGTCATTAATGCCAAAGGGTGCCAGCAGTTCTATCAGACAACCAAGCCAGACTTGTCCACCGTGTGGGGCGATCACATCGCCAAACAAGGTCATAACAACGGACTTTGCTCGGGGCGGATTCTCTTCGATTTGGTGGTCGAGCCACCGTTTGATGGCTGGGCTTTTTGCGGTAAGCATAGTGAACGAGGTTCGAATTCGCTAAGTAGTAACGGCAGATCGCCGCTGCGTCAAATGATACAGGGAGCGTCTGCGTATATGAGGCTCCTATGAGGACGTTCGGCCCGTTTGATCGAGTGACAGTGAGACCGAAAGGCCAAATGACCTCTGCAACTGCCCGTTTTGGTCGGTTGAAGTGGGCGAACTGCTGGTTTGCTTGGTGTAGGAGCGCATTTTCAACAAATTTGCATTTATTTTTCGACAGGCAACTTATTTCACACCAAAACAAATTAATTGCACTATAATGCAGTTTGATTAATCTGAAATGCAGCATATTGCATGCAGTGATCTAGACCCTAACCGACCAATAAAGAGGCGCATTTATGAGCGAATTATTTGACCAGTTCAAATCTTGGTACGAAGACCGGCACGATTACGCTAGGGAGTGGAAGAAGAGAACCGGCGGTCGAGTCGTGGCGACCATGTGTACCTACACACCTGAAGAAGTCCTGATTGCCGCTGGCATGCTGCCGGTGCGGGTGTTGGGCGCGCACGAACCGCAAAACGTGACCGAGCCGCATATCTTTGGCATGTTTTGTCCTTTCAGCCGTGATTCATTAGCCCAAGGATTGTTGGGCCGCTATGACTACTGCGAGGGTGTAACGCTGACGCAGTCCTGCATCCAGTATCGCCAGACCTTCACATCCTGGCGCCAGCACGTGCCGACCGTGCAGTGGGACTACTACCTGCCCATGCCCAATGAAGTGCAGTCAAAGTTCGCCAAGATGTTGCATCAGTCTGAAGTCAAAGAATTCCGCAAGTTTGTGGAAGGTGTGATTGGCAAGCCGATCACCGATGACGAACTCAGGAAATCGACTGAACTGGTCAACGAAAACCGCCGCTTGCTGCACGAACTCTACGAGTACCGCAAGGAAGTCAATCCGCGTGTAACCGGTGTTGACGCACTGTATGCGTCTATCACCGCGCAGTTCATCGACAAAGAGGACCACAACCGTGAGTTGAAGCGGGTTCTGGCGTTGTTGCCAAGCCAGCCAAACAACCGCGTCGAAGGTGTGCGTTTCATGACGATTGGGTCGGAGAACGACGACGTATCTTTCATGGCCATGGTCGAGTCTGTTGGTTCAACCATCGTCATCGATGACCAGTGCTCTGGTACGCGCAATTTTTGGAACGAGGCGCGCATCCAGGACGACCCCATCGCGACCATTGCTGACCGCTATTGCGAGAGGCCCGCATGCCCTACCAAGGACTATCCGGTTCACACGCGCTTTGACCATGTGCTCAAACTGGCCAAAGACTACAACGCACGTGCCGCAGTTTTCCTGCAGCAAAAATTCTGCGACCCGCATGAGGGCGACTACCCGGATCTCAAGGAGCACTTGGAAAAGAACGGTATTCCGACTCTGTTCCTGGAGTTCGACATCACCAATCCAATAGGACCTTTCCGCATCCGGATCGAGGCCTTCCTGGAAACGATGAGCGAAGAAGAATTGTTCTAAGCACATCGCTTCAGATAACTGAGCCCGTCAGGAATGACGGCAGACGACAGAGCAGACATCAATTTCAGGAGTTACGAAAAATGGCGAAATATCAGACCGAGCCGCTCAAGTGCTGGAAGAAAGCAAAGGAACTGCGCGAGCAGTATTACATCAACTATGCCCGCTGCAAGGAAACGGGTGGCATACGCTGGTCCGGATCGGCCTGGGCGTTGGATGCCATTCCTGCAGGTCTTGGCAACGATGTCTATTCGCTTACCGGCGAGCCCTACGGTGCTGCGGTAGCGTTGGACAAAAAGCTCAATGCCGAGGCCCAAAACGCAGCCGAATCAGCCGGATTTGCCCGCGATCTGTGTGCTTACATGCGCACTTACTGGGGTTCACTCTATCTCGACAAGTACATTGACGGCGGCAAGTTTCCAAAGCCAGACTTCAATTTCCAGTCCCAAATTTGCTGTTCACACGCAAAGTGGTATCAGCATGCTTCCAAAATTGAAAACACGCCCGTCAACTTCATCGATGTGTCAGTCGGACCCTACAAGGATCTGACCGAAGATCGGCTCATGTATGTGGTCAATCAGGGGCTGGAATCGATTGAGTGGATGGAAAAAGTGACTGGCCGCGAGTACAACGATGAGTTGTTCATTGAGGCGGTCAAAAATGAAATGCGATCCACATCGCTGTGGGCTGAAATATGCACGCTCAATAAGGCCAAGCCAGCGCCACTTGACGAAAAAACGATGTACTCGCTGTACGTTCTGGCAACCTTGTCGAAGTCATCAAAGTGGTGCGCTGATTTTTACGAAGAGTGTCGTGATGAAGTCCAGGATCGCGTAAACCGTGGCATTGCTGCCGTCGCCAATGAGCGTTGCCGCGTAATGTCCGACACCCAACCGCCATGGGGTTTTCTAAAAATTTTCCGGTACCTGGAAGAGTACGGTGCAGTGTCAATCGGTTCGCTCTATACCTTTGGCCTCGAAGGCATCTGGGAAACCAAGCCGGACGGTAGCTGGGGACCGCGTACCACGCCAATGCAGCAGGGTATTGAGATCACCACGCGCGAGCAGGCGATGCGTCTGTATTGCGATTGGAATCTGTCCAAACCCCAGTGGCAGCACTTTTACGATCCGCGCTTGAAGACCGAGATGATGAAGACCATCGTCAAGGAGTGGGGTGTCGATGGCGTCATGCTGCACCTGAACCGTGGTTGCGAAGGACTGTCGCTCGGAATTATGGAAAACCGCTTGGGCTTGGCTTCTGCCGGAATACCGGTCATGACCTACGAAGGCAACATGGGTGACGAACGCGAATTCGATCTGGGTCGTACGCAAAACCGTGTTGATTCCTTCATGGAAACCCTTAACCTCAAACGCGAATTCGCGTACGCATGAATAACTTAGGAGGATGCTTAAGATGATTACCGCAGGCATAGACATGGGCTCTCGCACCGTCAAGGTGGTTTTTTTGGAGGAGCTCAACGTAGACGGCGCACCGGAATTGAAATGGGGCGTCAAGGGTAAGCACATGATGTTTCCGGACGAACTCGACATGGACGCTGCGGCCGACAAGGCTTTGGCCGACGGTATGGCTGCGTGTGGCTTGTCACGCGACCAGGTCACACGCATCGTGGCAACCGGTGCCGGTCGCAAGCAGGTCCGTTTTGCAGATACCGATGTGACCGAAGTATCGGCTGGTGCGCGCGGTGCAGTCTTTATGCTGCCGTCGGCGCAGACGGTTGTGGATGTCGGCGCTGAAGAAGGTCGCGGCATCAAGGCAAACGGGTCGGGCAAGGTGGTTGACTTTGCAGGCAATGAGAAGTGCGCTGCTGGTGCCGGTGCATTCGCCGAATCCATGGCACGCGCACTCCAGTTGACGCTCAAGGAATTTGGCGAAGCCAGCCTGCGTTCCGATCGGACCATTCCGATGAATGCGCAGTGCACGGTATTTGCCGAATCTGAAGTGGTGTCGCTGATTCACTCGGCAACTCCCAAGGAAGATATTGCCAAGTCGGTTTTGGATGCAGTTGCCAGCCGCGTTTGCGCGATGGTGCGCCGTGTCGGAATCGAAGGCGATGTAATCCTGATCGGTGGCATGGTCAATAACCCGGGATTCGTACGTTCCTTGAAAGACGCTCTTGGAGTGGATCATGTGAATTTGCCCGACATGCCCGAATACGTCAGCGCGCTGGGTGCGGCGCTGATTGCGACAGAAAAAGAAACCGCGTAAACGCCCTTAGTCCAATCTGAAAGGAAAAAATCATGGCAGCAGAGGAAAAGAAAGAGTACTGGCGCTGGCAAGAAAATTGCTGGATCGATGAATCCAAGGACTGGCGCACAGCCAAAATCATCACGGCGGGCATTGACGTAGGCTCAGTCAGTTCGCAGGCGGTGATTTGTGTCGATGGCGAGATTTTTGGCTACAACAGCATGCGTACGGGTAACAACAGTCCGGATTCAGCCACCAATGCCATCAACGGTGTGCTGGATAAGGCCGGCATGAAGCTGTCAGACGTGACTTATGTGATTGGTACTGGCTATGGCCGCGTCAACGTACCGTTCGCACACAAGGCGATTACTGAGATCGCCTGCCATGCGCGGGGCGCCAATTACATGGGTGGTTCAACGGTCCGTACCATTCTCGATATGGGTGGGCAGGACTGCAAGGCCATCCACTGCGACGAGAAGGGCAAGGTCACCAATTTTCTAATGAACGACAAGTGTGCTGCTGGAACCGGCCGTGGCATGGAAGTAATTGCAGACCTGATGCAGATACCCATTGCAGAATTGGGTGCACGCTCGTTTGATGTGGATATTGAGCCGGAAGCGGTGTCATCGACTTGCGTGGTGTTCGCCAAGTCGGAAGCACTGGGCCTTCTCAAGTCTGGGTACACCAAAAACAAGGTGATTGCCGCTTACTGCCAGGCGATGGCTGAGCGCGTGGTCTCGTTGATTACGCGTATTGGGGTTGAAAACGACTTTTTCATCACTGGTGGCATCGCCAAAAACCCAGGTGTTGTGAAGCGGATTGAACGCCTGCTTGGCACTACAGCGGTGCAGACCAAGTATGACAGTCAGATTGCTGGCGCCCTGGGCGCTGCGCTGTTCGGCTATACGTTAATGCAAAAACAGGCCGCAACGAAGGTGGCCGTCGCAGCGTAAAACGGGTCGAAATTCGACGGAATCGTACATTCAATGCGCCCTTGGCGCAGAGAGGAGAGCCCCATGATTGCCAACTACGGTTACAAAGACGGGTCGGGTGAGTATTACATCAGCATCGACACCGATCAGTGCATTGTTTGCACGGCCGGTCGGGCTTGCCTTACGGCGTGTCCAAAGGAAATGTTTGAACCTATGACAGACGACTACGATGATGAAGTCATTGCGGTGAAAGCTCCATTTCGCCGGACGCTCGCTTACGACTGCGCCGACTGCAAGCCGTCCAGTGGATACACCGACCTTCCGTGCACGAAAGCCTGTACGCCTGGTGCCATCAAACACTCATGGTAGGAATCGTATGGAACCGATCTTATTGAAGCTGCTGAAGGGTGGACAGGAAGGCGTGCTCATCGAGCAAGGCTGGACCAAGAAGACAACGCTTGGGGAGCCGCGCCTGTCTGAAGTTGTTGAAAACTACCGGAACATGGGGTACGAGGTACATGTCATAGAGCACCCGGTCGAAACGACTGCAGGTGGCTGTAACACATGCTTTACCGGTGGTGCGGAAGCTGCCCAGATGTATGGCGATATCTATGTCCGTTTGAACGGCGCTGCAAAACCGCTAGAAGATGAATTGTTCTAGTTTTGTCGAAATTGCTGACGAACCAATACCCAATTAGGAGATAACCCATGGCAATTAATGAACCGAACATGCGCTTGATGAAACGCGATGACCTTGATGCTGTTGTCGCAATTGATACGCTGGTGTCAAAGCAGGAACGTCGCCAGTATTACGAGCGCAAGATTGACTCGATCGTGACCAACTCAAACAACATCAATACTTCACTGGTAGCCGAAGTGGATGGAAAAATTGTTGGATTCATGATGGGGGATGTATATTTTGGCGAGTACGGAATTCCTGAAACCAGTGCGACCATTGACACCATCGGCGTGCATCCTGACTTTCAAAACCGGGGTGTTGCACACGACTTGATGGATCAGTTTTTGACCAACATGAAAGCAGTTGGTGTAAAGCGAATTTATACCTTGGTGAACTGGAATGACTTCACGTTGGAGAGGTTCTTCGCCAACCACAAGTTCCAACCATCCAAGCGGGTCAATCTGGAGCTCCAGCTACCCTGATCGTTGCGCTGGAGTTTGGCGCCTCATGTGGATAGACACTCACTGTCATACCAAGTACTCGTACGATAACTGGCTGGAGCCCGTGGCGCTTATTCGCCGCGCCAAAGCGCTTGGGTTGGATGGTATCGTCATTACCGAGCACTACTCCTATGAAGCGTCAGCGCCAGTTGAAGCGATCGCACAGGGTGAAGGGCTGCTACTTTTACGAGGTGTCGAGATTGCAACTGATCGCGGTCACCTGCTGGCTTACGGCGTTGAGGATGACGCATGGAACATATGGGGACGAGACCATTGGCTACCGATGGAAGAAGTGATTGAACGCTTGCAGAAGCTTGGTGCAATTTGCGTTCCCGCACATCCGTTTCGGGAGGTTGGAGTGTGTTGCCTGCTAGAGCGCTTGCTGGATGTCGTCGGTTTAGATGCTGTCGAAACGCACAATGGCAACAATCAGGACACCGATAACGACCTTGCGATCCACGCGGCCAAGCACATGGTACTACCGGGTCTTGGTGGCAGCGACTGCCACAAGGTGCCCGCCGTAGGACGGTGTGCGACGGAGTTCTTTCAACCGGTAAGCAACATGGCCGACTTTATTGGTGCAGTGCGAGCTGGCAACTGTCTTGGCGGCTACTACCCTGGCTACAGCATGGAGCCCTGAATACGCTATACGACGAGCTTGTCACCTACTTTTGATAGTAGCTTGAGCAGCGTCTTGATCTCTGATGCAGTGAGCGAAGCAAGAACCCGCTGCTCATGTGATTTGACGCGCTTGTTTGCCTTTACCAAAAGCTGCCGCCCCTCTGGCGTGAGGAATAAGTGATTGCGGCGACGGTCCTGAACAGACGATTCACGAGCGACTAGGTTGCGGCTCTGCAGCTTGTCCAGTAACGGAACCAACGAAGACCGATCCAAGCCGATTGCGGTTGCAAGCCGGGTTTGGGTCAGGCCTTTGTTGTGAAAAAGAACCTCCAGTGCACCAAATATTGCGGGGGTCATGTCAGCATCTACGAACTCGCGGTCAAAGTCTTTGAAAACAACGAGTTGCGCCATTCTGAGACGGTAGCCAACCAGGTCGGGAAGGGTGCCGAGATCGACGTCCGCTAAAGGTTCACTGTTCATAGAAATAGTGGATTAGAGTTGTTTCTCTGATCCAACAATCGGCTGTTCGCCCAGAGCAGGCGTTAAAGCGCTTGATCCAATGCCGGGCGTATCCCGGTATTGGTTGCTTTTACATAAAACAATTTTCCTGCATCATACAGAAAGTCTCATGGTGCTCACGTATTCTAGGCCGCTCGGACTCAACGTCGGCTTGCAGCAGCGCGATGCTGCAGCGTCTCCCAACCATCGTCGATCTCTGCTTGCAACGTTTCGATGTCATCGGCTTGCATGTGTCGATAGCGACGCTGTAGCGCCAAGTAGTCGGCAATTGGGCGGGTTTTGGTGGTGTGGTTGAGTGTGTAGTTGCGCCCGTCTTCGACTTCATACAAAGGATAGGCTCCAGACTCGACCGCGTAGCGTGCAGTTTTTAAGCCGTCATCGTCAGCGACTCCCCATCCATCCATGCACGGAATCAGCAGCGAGATGATGCGAGTGCCGCGCATAGCCTTTGCTTTGGCCACCTTGCGCAGCAAGTCCGGCAGGTGACCAGCGCTGGCCGTAGCTACGTACGGAACGCCGTGAGCGGCCATGATTTCTGTCAGGTTCTTTTTGCGCGAGGTCTTTCCCGCAGGTGTGGATCCAGTGCGCGCGAAATGAGGAGTCGATGATGACTTCTGAGCGCCCGTGTTCATATAGCCTTCATTGTCGAGACAAAAATACAAGAAGTCTTCGTTGCGCTCGGCGGCCGACGACAGGCACTGGAACCCAATGTCGTACGTGCCCCCGTCGCCGGCTAAAACGATGACCTGTGTGTCATGCTTTCCTTGGGCGTTGAGTGCGCGGCGTAAGCCGGTTGCTGCAGCGGCACTGGCTTCCAGCGTTGGCTGGTAAACTGGTATGCGAAGCGAACTCATAGGCTGTGGCCCAGCAATGATCGCCATGCACGAGGGTGGGATCACTGCCATGGTGTCGGGCCCCATTGCGGCCAGCACGTGGCGCACCGACAAAGCGTCAATACATCCCGGGCAGGCCGCATGGCCTGAACACAACATCGGGTCACTGGCTACTTCAATTTTGATCATGTCGCTCACCTTACCCATAGCGATTCGGGCTGTGCTTCGTGCATGCCCGCTTGATTGACGAATTCGATGATTTTGTCGACGGAGACATTCACGCCGCCAACGCCGGCCAGCAGGCCGTGGATGCGGGGCGTTACCGATGTGCCGTACAAGGCCGCACGCAGTTCTTGGTGTAATACGCCGCCAAGACCGGGTGAGTAATTGCGATCTAGTACGATGACTTCCTCTATGCCTGTTAATGCCTCGCGTAGCGCAGCCGTTGGCAAAGGTCGAAATAGGCGCACCTTGACAAGCCCAACCGACATGCCGGCGGCTCGCATGGAATCGACCGCATCGCGGGCTGTTCCGCACATGCTGCCCATGGTGACAATCACGGTACTCGCTCCGTCACAGCGGTATCGCTCGACCACGCCGTGGCTGCGCCCGGTTCGCTTAAGCCACTCTTGATCGGCTTGCTCAGCCAGTTCTGGGACAAGTGCCATTGCTTCGTCCAACGCTTGGCGGTGACGGTAAAACATGTCTTGCGTGACCACATTTCCCCATGACTCAACGTTTTCAGTGTCGAGACGATGCAGAGGTGCGAAAGCGGGCAGATAGGCATCCACCAATGCTTGCGAGGGCACTTGGACCGGTTCAACCGCGTGCGAAACATAAAACGCATCAAGATTGACCATGGTGGGTACCAAGACCTCCTCGGCTACGCGGTAGGCCTGAATCACTGTATCCAGCGCCTCCTGGGCACTTTCCACATAGTACTGAATCCAACCGGTATCGCGCTGCGCCAGGCTGTCTGTCTGGTCGGGCCAAAAGGCCCAGGGTGAGGCCACCGTGCGGTTGACGTTGGCCATGACGATAGGTGCTCGTGCACCGCTCGCGTAGTGCAACAACTCATGCATCAGCAGCAATCCTTGCGAGGCTGTAGCGGTAAACACCCGTACGCCGACCAGTGATGCCGGAATACACGCCGACATGACGGAATGCTCTGACTCCGGTAGGACGATCTCAGCATCGAAAGTGCCTTGTGCCTGGAACTCGGTGAGTTGCTCCAGAACCGGAGTCTGCGGTGTGATTGGGTACACCGGAACCACTTTGGGTCGGGCTAGTCGCGCACCCCAAGCGATGGCCTGATTGCCGTTCAGTAGTATCGGTTTGTCTTGGCTAGTCATCGCACTTCCTCTCGCATCTTCATAGAGCCCGTTGGGCATTCTTTTACGCATAGGCCGCAGCCTTTGCAATAGTCGGTCAGCACGGTGTAGCCATCTTCTGTTCGCTGTACTGCAAGGTCCGGACAGTAGATGACACAGTTGTCGCAGTCGATGCAAGTGCCGCACGAGAAGCACCGCTCGCCCTCAGCCAGCGCCTGTTCCATGTCCAGACCCAGTTGCACTTCGGCGTTGTGTGTCAAGCGTTCACTTGCTCCCAGCAGTTGCGCTTCGGCTCGCGGTTGCTTGGAGTAGTAGTAGGTATTGATGGCACTGATCGGTACCATCGCTTCGTGCCCGTATAGATCGTCTTCCGGCAATTCTTTATCATGGCGGCACAGATTACGCTCAATTGCGTGCGCTGCGTGCTTGCCCATGCCGACCGCTTCGGTCACGAACCGTGCCATGCTGGTTAAGTCACCGCCTGCGTAAAAGCCCGACTCACTGGTCGCATGGTGTGCATCGGTTTTTAGTAACGGGCCAGTGGTGGCGAAATGATTTCCGAGCGGGGTAAGGTCGGGATTCTGTCCGATGGATGTGACGATTGCGTCGGCCATTAACGTAAATGTGCTGCCTTCGATAGGCGTCACGCTGAATTGCCCCTGCCGTGAGGTCACAGCTGATTGCACCCGGCTGCAGGTTAGCCGCAGACCAGCAACACCATCATCGATGACGCCGTCAAGTTGTGTTCCGTCCACCAAGACAATACCTTCTTCAAGGCCCTCGATGACTTCCTCGTGTTGAGCGGGCATCTGAGCACGCAGTTCGAGGGACACAAGGGTTACGTCATGGCCGGCGCGGCGTGCACTGCGGGCGGCGTCTAGTGCGGCGCTGCCGCCACCAATGACCACCAATCGCTTGCCCATTGTTAGAGGCGATCCAGCATTGGCGGCAGCCAGGTATGTTGCGCCACCAGTTACCCAAGATTGACTGTAGTCCAAAATTGGCAAGTGCTTTTGGGCCGCAGCACCGGTTGCCAGGTAAACCGCATCATATTTCTGACGTACCTGCGCGATTGCATCCGGCGTGTTGTGCGGGTGGTTGCACCGCACCTCAATGCCCATTGCAATAATTCGATTGACCTCTCCGTCCAGAATTTTGCGTGCCAGACGATAGGCGGGGATGCCATAGCGCATCAACCCACCGAGCTCTGGCTGTGATTCGTATATGGTTACTGCGAAACCACTACGACGCAACTGAAACGCAGCTGACAGACCCGATGGGCCGCCGCCAATGATCGCCACGCGTCCCTTTGGCGGTGTATCAGCGACGTCGAAAGTCCAACCCTGTTCCAATGCTTGGTCGCCGACAAAGCGTTCCAGCTTGCAGATTGACAGCGCCTTATCGTAACTGCCCCTGTTGCAAGCCGTCTCGCATGGGTGATGACAGATGCGTCCGGCGATCGCTGGAAAGGGGTTGTGGCGTGTCAGCACTTGCCATGCGCCATGGAAGTCGCGAGCACGCGCCAAGCCGATCCACTCGGCGATGTCGCCGTTGACCGGACATGCGCCATGGCAGGGAGCGGGTGCTCGAATATGCTGCGGCAGCGCAGCACGCCAAGTGCCGGTCATTATGGACTCGGTAGTGCCGGTGGTCCAGATGGTTGGAATGGGTGCTAGATTGGGGGTGTTCATGCTGCAATCTCCATCAACTGCTCATCGGCCCAGCGATAGCCTTCGGTGCAGGCAGCGATATTTTCATCGTGCTGCTTGGGTGCGTTTTCCACAAGTGTTTGGGTCAAAATTTCAAGAGATGGGGCCTCTATCACGCGTACCAACGCTCCTAGTAACGCAGAGTTAACGATGCGTCCGAGTCCCTTCTGGCGGGAAATGGCGAGCGCGTCAATCGGGATCACACGCAGTCCAGGCAGGGCCTTTTCGAACTCCGAAGCGCTTTTTGAGGAATTCACAACGATCAGCGTGTTCGGACCTGCGGTAGCGATTAGTTGCCCAACCAGCAGGCTGGCATCAAAGCAAAGTATCGCGTCTGCACGTTCGATATCGCAGCGCACCCGCACGGGTCGGTCATCCACGCGGATATACGAAGTTACCGGTGTTCCGCGCCGCGCGCCGCCATAGCTGGCAAAGCCCTGAATATGACGACCTTGAGCATGAAAGGCACTCGCCAACAGGTTGCCGGCTGTCTGGGCACCCTGACCCCCACGACCCTGGATGATGATTTGAAGCACGAATTCGTCTCCTTTTTAAATTCTGAGAGTTGTGCTTCGCACAGGACTCTTCTGGTTGCGCATTGCATGCGGCTATTTGTTGACGCAATGTAGGGCTTATTCAGTCATTCGTCTAATTGATTGTTAAGATTTGGCGTATTGATGAAGCTGATAAGCGGAATGAAGCCAGACTATGAATTTCAGACAACTTGACTTGAACCTATTGCGCGTTTTATGTGCCATCTATCGCTCTGGATCTGTGACGGAGGCAGGTCGCATGCTGTCCTTGTCTCAGCCTGCAACCAGCAATGCGTTGGCACGCCTTCGCACATTCTTCGACGATGAATTATTTGTTCGATCACCGCGTGGTTTACATCCCACGCGCAAGGCACAGCGTATCGTTCCGGCGTTGCTCACCCAGCTCCAAGTGCTGGAGGAAACCGTAGTAAGCGTTGAGGGGTTCGAGCCAGCCAGCAGCAGCGTTCGATGGCGTCTGTCACTGTCCGATCTGGGGGAGATGATGTTTTTGCCACCTTTGGCGCAGGCCATGCGGGCAGAGTCACCGCACAGCCAGCTGTCCAACGTGTCGGTGGCGGCGCGCCAAGTTAGCAGTGCTCTGGATGCACATGACATCGATCTGGCGATAGGTATTCTGGATCCGAGTCACGGCACGATTGCCAGTGAGCGTCTTTTTCAGGAGCATTTCGTTGCAATCACTGCCGGTGATTGGCGTCCCGCAAGTGGTCGCGTTGGGGCAAGTCTGAGCGCCAAACAACTGGCTGCAGCCTCGTTGGCAGTGGCCGCGCCAGCAGCGACCTTTCATGGGAGTGTGGACTCAATGCTCACCCGACTTAAACTCAATGACCGAATCATGCTGCGCGCCCGCCACTATGGAGCACTGCCTGAATTGGTAACCCGGACCGACCTTATGGCAATAGTCCCGCAAATGTATGCCAATTCGTTGGCGCCGCGCTATGACGTACGCACTTGGGAACTGCCGGAGCACGGACCAAGCTATGACGTATGCATGGTATGGCACCAAAGTGCGACCTCGGATATGTCACATAGCTGGCTACGCTCAGTCGTTCGACGCTTGTTTCAGCGTAGCGCTGTTGACACGACCAATCCCCAAAAATAGGGCTTATCGCACGGATTCTCCGGTCTTCTACCCAGCCTTGGCCTTTTTGGCCTTCAGTCGTTGCGCAGTTTTTTCGACTCCCACAATAAATCGGCTGTGCTTACCGCGTGCAACTTCCTCCACGGCGTCGCTCACTGAAAAATCAAACGAAACTGCACCACCGTTTACTTCGGTCACGGTGATCGTAATATCGACCCACATCCCGAGCAATGTTGCTCCGACATGATCTAGCTCAACCCGGGTGCCAACCGAATCTTTCCCCGCTTCAATGTGTTCGAGCAAAAGGTCACGACAGGCCATCTCAATGTCGTACAGAAGGTTGGGAGTGGAATAGACCCTGCAGTCATCGCCCATAAAGCTGATGGTGCGATTGAGGTCAATATCGACGTGTCGGGATGCGGTGAGTCCAGGTAACAATGCGTTGCTCATGTTTTTTCCTATCGGTTACGGTGATTGATATTGTCTGCATACATTCGCACTTCGATGTAGCGAACCAGCGCTTTGGTTCCTCGTGCGCAATTGCGGAAGATGCATACGCCTTGGTCCATCAGCTTAGCCGCCATGGCGTCGTAAAGGCTACCGCCATCAATAATGCCGATGATCGGTTTTCCGTTGCGTAAGACAATCGGGGGCATCAGGTACACGGTACTCTTGGGGTCCTGGATGTCGAAGCCAGGGCGTAGTGTGCTTTCGACCAGCGCTCGTACCGATGGCGCTGTGGGGTCAAGCCCGACGACGACGGCATCAATGTTGGGGTCTTGAACAAAGGCTTCGGTGATCTGTAAGTGCGTTTCATCATCGGCACCAGGATTGATGTCAATCGGATTCCTAACTTCCACTAGCGCTTGCAATTTCTTGGCTATCAGAATGTCTTCCACTCGCCTGATGGTTGCGGGTTCCAGCGTGCCCATCTCCATGGAAAAATTGTCCGAATCGATTGAGTCCGCTATGCCGACAGATTCGAAGCCAGCCCCACTGATTGCCCCTAGTCGTTTGCCGACTGTTTTATGGTGCAGGGCGCCCGCGATATAAAACAGGTCGTCAAAAGTGCTGATGTCTTCAGCTACCATCGCGCCGGCTTGACGTAGTACCGATACAAACAACGCAGTGTCGCCGGCAATTGATGCGGTATGCCCCATCACGCTGCTTGCGCCGGGCGATGTCTTTCCGGACTTGTAGACCACGACTTGCTTGCCATTCTTGACGGCGGCTCGCACTGCTATAGCGAAGTCGAGCCCATCCCGATCCTTGAATCCCTCAATGTAAATGCCGATGGTATCAATTTCAGGCTGTTCGGCGAAGAATCTGAGCAGGTCACCATGGGTCAGGTCAGTCTGGTTTCCCAACGCCAGCATGTAGCGTGGATCCAGCCACGGATTCTGGCTTAGTCGCGTAATCATGAAGGCGCCGCTCTGGCTCAGCATGACTGAATTTCTTTGTGGCTTCTTTGGCGGCTTTGGAAGTCGCTCCAGCGGGATGAACCAAGAGTCGTACGAACCAGGATGCGACACAACGCCGAGGCAATTTGCTCCGAGAAATATGGGGCCTCCACCTGGCCTGCCGTGGTTTGCGTTGATACGGTCTGCTAACCCTGCTGCTGGTTCCTTGCTCTTTTGGGTTTCACCCAGTCCACCGGGTATCAGCATCACCGATTCCACTGCGTCAGTATCGATGATCTCATCAACCAGTTCGTAGACAGCACTTGCAGCTACGGCAACGATCAGGAGATCAAGTTTTCCGCTCAGCGCTTTGAGGCTTTCAACACACCGGACACCGTCGATCTCCGTTTCTCCAGCGCGAATGATGGTCAGTTTGTCTTTGCTGTAGCCGCTACCCAGCAGGTTGTGCAAAATGATGCGTCCAAAATTCATGTTGCTGGCAGATACCCCGATGATTCCAATCGAGCCAGGGTGGATCAACTTGTCGATCTTGTGGATGGGCCGACCCAAGCGTGCTGCTTGCTGGTTGCCAAATGTGCATTCTGCGCCGCGCACCACAAGACGGTCGTCGTCCTGCTCGACGTTCAACGTGAGTCCCGTCAGCGTGTGCCGTGAACCCGGTACTGAGGGGGCTGACGTGCCTGCCAATTCGAGCAGGAACTTGAAGCACTGCGTAAGCTGTTCATCTGGAACGGCGTGGGCGCGGCGATTGGCAGTAATCGTTAGTTTCTGGTAGGCCAATGTGCGTTTGAATTGCGTCAGGAAGTCGTGTGCATCTGTCAGTTCTACGACCGCGTGGACAGCAACGCGGCCCCACTTGAAGTTGCCGGCATCCAGCTCACGATCAAGTCCACCGGATCCAGCACTTATCACCAGACCAAATTCACGGGTGTTGTTCAGGCAGATTTGAAGTTCACCGAATGGCACCAAGTTTGGAAGCTGCGGCTCTGTTACCAACGGAATGGGGCCGCTGGAAAGCAGGCTTGTGAGTTCTTGCTGGTTTAGAAAATCACGTCCGGCTGCCGTAGCGTTCACAAAGAGTGCAGCCAGTTGCGCGCCCGCCGCGGCAAAACTGGCACTTGATTCAGATCTAGATTGCATAAAACGGTCCAATTTCTCTACTCAACTGACGGTCAGTGGCCCCAAGGAAGTCGGCGATCTTAAAGGATTTAAGTTGTTTACAAAACTGTTTCATATAAAACATAAATGTTGTTGTATTCCTGCCGATGTTGACATCGAATATGTTCCATCATAAACTGATACGGAATTTTAAATAAATTTGTAAAACTGAATCAAATAAAGGTGGCTGCATGACACGTTATGTAATGGTCGTGGATCTACGGCGTTGCATTGGTTGCCAGACCTGCACTGCAGCCTGTCGCCACGCCAATGCCACGCCGCCCGGCGTGCAGTGGCGCAAGGTTCTTGACGTTGAAACCGGTGAATTCCCTGACGTTCGACGCAGCTTCGTGCCCGTCGGCTGCATGCACTGCGGTGAGCCCCCATGCGTGGAGGTGTGTCCTTCGCAGGCAACAAAGAAGCGTGCGGATGGTTTGGTCACCATCGACTACGACGTCTGCATCGGTTGCGGCTACTGCGTGGTTGCGTGTCCCTACCAAGCGCGAGACGTTGTGCACAAGATGGACTTTGCCTATAACGAAACTGCCAGTGCATCGGAAGCCATGCGCGCTGACCCCAAACGTGTCAACGTTGCCACCAAATGTACTTTTTGCATCAGCCGCATTGACTCTGCCGAGTTGAGTGGTCTTACTCCGGGGGTAGATCCCGAGGTGACGCCGGCCTGCGTCAATTCATGTATCACCAGTGCCATGGCATTCGGCGATCGTGACGATGTGAATAGCAACGTCTCAACCCTGTTGCGTGAGAATCAACACTTCCGCATGCATGAAGAATTGGGAACCGATCCTGGGCTGTATTACTTGTGGGACAAGACATGAAAAGCGAATCATTCTTCAAAGCCCGTCACCAGACGAACTGGGACTGGCGGGCCGCCGGGAATTTCATCTGTGGCGGCAGTGGTTGCAGTTTGTTGATCTTCGCTGCCGTCTTTTCGGGGGCCGAAGTGGCTTATCGACCGTTTGGTATTTCTGGGCTCCTTTTGATTGCGTTGGGGCTTTTCTCGGTTGCACTGGAGATCGGACGCCCATTCCGCTCTTTGAATGTGTTTCGTCACGTCCATACGTCCTGGATGACCCGCGAAGCCATGGTGGCTGGCCCACTATTCATGTGCGGCGCGATGGCAGTGTGGACTGGGAGCGCATTGTGGATCTGGCTAACCGCGCTGCTGGCGTTTTCATTCTTGTATTGCCAGGCTCGTATGGTTTACGCAGCCAAAGGGGTTCCCGCTTGGCGTGCGCGGCGCACGGGGCCATTGTTTTTTGTGACAGGGCTGACCGAAGGTGCGGGTCTGTTGGTGCTTGGCGCAGTGCTTTTGGGTGCTCGGTCGCCGGTAACCGGGGTTGTGGTTGTGTTGGCTCTATTGATCATTGCGCGCGCTTTGCTGTGGCGATCGTATCGTGCGGAACTGGGTGACAGCGCAGCACCCAAGCAAACATTGGCAGCATTGGATTCCATCGATTTCGCGTTTGTCAAAATCGGTCATTGGGTTGCTTTGGCATTGCTGCTGCTTTCACTGGCAATGCCTTCTATGGGCGGTGCATGGTTGGCTGCGGCCGCTGGCTTGCTGGCAGCTTCGGGCGGATGGTTGCTTAAGTACACCGTGATTGTGCCAGCGGCCTTTCTGCAAGGCTATGCGCTACCACGTCTGCCGGTTCGAGGCCGGGGAGTACCGGTTCAGCGACAGGGCGCAAAGTTGTAATGGCATTGATGCAGGGGTGACTTGCCTGCGCGTCGATAGGCGCCGAACAGACAAATTGCTGACGTTGTTCTCGTCTGGAAACGATCGATAGGTAACGATAGGCTTTATATGTCACATCACTACCCGAAGGCGCGGCACGATTTTCTATCGAAACCGCGCTCATATTCCTGCTGGTGTTGCGGAAGAGGTCACAAGGTTCGGTTGCAACGCATGTTCGTATTGTTATGACGCCCCTTGAACGTGTATACCAGAAGTTTCCTGAGCAGACGCACTTTGTGCTCGACACCGGTGTGGCGCGGCTGATTGACTGCCAAGACGCAGCCTACGCCACGCTCTACCTTGACCGACTCGAAGGCATTTTGGCGCTGGATCGCGAGGCCGGTGGCGTCGCGACTGGGTACCAGTTGACCCGCGAGGCCGGACGACACCTGGCTGCATGGATGAGCGTTCAAAACGCCATTCGGGTGGTCGATCTCAAAACGCGGGACACCGCGCGCTATCTAGCTGAGCAGTCGTTGATTGAACGCTGGTTAGGCGCGGTCAAGCGGCTCGGATTTGCGGTGCAGGATGTCGAATTGGCACTGGAAATTGTCGAATGCGCACGCCTGGTAGTGGGCTCCGGCGAGACGCGTCGCATCGGCATCCAGCAGTTCGAGACGCTGTTCGAAAAGGTTATCGAAAGCGGTACCGAGTCTGATCCCAAGAAGTTGAGCGCTGCAATTCGCCGAGCGCGCATTGCGTCACTAGCAGATCCCGATGCAGAACCGATGCTCCAGAAGACCGGCAATCCCGATTCTGGAAAACCCATATTCTGGTTGGCACGGGCAACACCAGGGATTACGGGTTGCAATACTGGGGCTAATCCAGTGGAAAAACAAATGCGATAACTTGTGGCGCTGTGACACAGAGCTAATTTACATCAAGGCTTTGCAGGGTGTGGACCGCATAAGATTTGCGGCTTAAACAAGGAGACCACATGGCCAGCATTACAGACTTCATGACGAATGACCATCGCGCTTGTGATGACATTTTTGCCCTTGCCGAGGAGAGCGTTGCCAATGGCAAGTGGCCCAAAGCGAAGACCGAGTTCGCGAACTTTTGTGCAGAGATTGAACGCCATCTCGTGATGGAGGAAGAAATTCTATTCCCGGCCTTTGAAACCAAGTCCGGGATGCAAGGGGGCCCGACTGTTGTCATGCGTTCGGAGCATCAGCAGATGAGAAAGCTTATCGCGGATATGGCGCAAAGCGTCGAAACCAACGACCGTGATGGGTATCTGGGACTGTCCGAAACGCTGATGGTGCTAACGCAGCAACACAACATGAAAGAGGAGCAAATGCTCTATCACATGATGGACCAGACCTTTGGAGCAGAAGCGACTGCATTGCTGACGCGTGCCGGTGCGGCCTTGTAGGCTGCTACCTGATATCGGGTGGGAGGTCAGACATAGCTATGCAGCCGAGTGGTCTCAATTTTCAACAGGCTCCGCCAATTTCGGTGCCTTTGCGGTTTTTCCTTAGCGCACCCCTGTTTGCACTGCTTTCATCGATTGTTTTGCTTTGGAGCGGTGAGGACCTCATGGCATCGCGATGGTCGCCTGCCACCTTGGCAGCGGTTCATTTGCTGACTTTGGGCTACATGGCCATGGTGATGGCAGGGGCCATGATCCAGATGCTTCCGGTGCTGGCGGGAACCCCGGTGCCTCGACCCAGGTTGTTTGCAGGCATCGTGCATGTTGCGTTGGTGCTGGGTGTCCTGCTGTTTGCTGGCGGTCTGCTGTTTGAATCGCCAAACATCTTGAAACTGGCTATCACGATGCTGGGCATTGGGTTAACGGTATTTGTGGTGGTCATGCTCGTGGTTTTGTCGCGCACGGGTAATTGGACCGACACGGCTATTGCCATGGCTCTGGCCCTCGTGGCCCTCGGCGCCACGATGGTGCTAGGCCTGACCTTGGCCGTGAGTCGAGCATGGGGATTGGCGCTACCCAATTTGTCATTGGCAGACCTTCATCCAGCGTGGGGGTTGATGGGATGGACCGGGCTGCTGTTGGCAGGAGTGGCTTACCACATCGTGCCCATGTTTCAGATGACCGCCAATTACCCGCAGTGGCTGGTGCGCAGACTCTCGCCTGCGATTTTGTTGATATTGCTGGCGTGGTCTTTTGTCAAATGGCACGGCACTGGTGCGGTGTGGCAGGGGATGGGTCTGTTATTCACTTGCATGCTTGGGGGTGCCTACTGCCTTCTGGCGGGCATTACGCTCAATCTGCAACGCCGCCGCCGCCGGCGGCTTCCCGATGTCACTCTGGAGTACTGGCGCGTCGGCATGGTGAGTGTGGTACTTGCAGCATTGGTCTGGATTTCACAACAATTTTCCGTGTTGAACTTTCCGCAATCGGGTGTACTTCTCGGGGTTTTGGCCATCTTTGGCGCAGCTCTGTCTTTCATCAACGGCATGTTGTGCAAGATCGTGCCTTTTCTTGTATGGTTCCATTTGCAGTCCCGCTCGGACGTTAAAGGCGAGGTGCCTAACGTCAAGGCGCTCTTGCCAGAAAAAGCACAGCGCCAGCAACTGCGATTGCATCTTGTTGCATTGGCGGCATGTGCCGCCGCAGCATTGTGGCCAACGGTGTTTTCCTACCCGGCTGCGCTGTGCATTGGCTTGGCATCCTGTTCGGTGCTTTGGAATATGGTTGGTGTCGTGGGCAGATACCGCAACCATGCCAACGGGTCAAAGTTGGCATCACGCTCAGTCGGTACGTAGACTAAGAAATGCTATATCTTTGAGAGCTGGCTACGTATATTCTACGAGGGCTATAGCCATTTTTTTTTACATAAATCTGGCAACTAGGGCACGCTAACCCCGGTGCTGTCGAGGCGACAATTTAGCGGATCGTCAGACCGCCATCAACGCCCAGAATTTGACCAGTGACGTAGCTGGCCCAGTCAGAAGCCAGGAAAACGAAGGCCGGCGCCACCTCGTCTGGCTGTGCCCATCGTCCCAGGGGAAGGCGCGCCAGGTAGGCGTCTTTGAAACGATCATCGGTGCGTATCACTTCCGTCATGGGTGTGGCGGCACCGGGTGCAATGGCGTTGACGGTGATGTTGAATTTGCCCAGTTCCTTGGCTGCAGACATTGTCATGCCGACGATGCCTGCCTTGGCTGCGCTGTAGTTGATCTGGCCGATAGTGCCCAGCACGCCGGCAGTGGAGGTCACGTTAATGATGCGGCCACTGCGCGCTTCCATCATGCCTGCTACCACGGCCTGCAAGCAGTTGAAACTGCCTTTGAGGTGCACATCGAGTACTGCATTCCAGTCTTCCTCACTCATCTTGTGCAGCATGGCCGGGCGGATGATTCCGGCGTTATTGACCAATATGTCGATCTTGCCCAGGCGAGCGGCAATGTCTGCGGCCATGGCGTTGACTTGCGCACGGTCAGCAACGTTGCAGGTAAAGCCTAGCGCCGTGCCGCCGTTGGCGTTGATCGCTGCCGCGACGCCTTCTGCCGCTGCTGCATGAATGTCGGCCACGGCTACGAGGGCACCTTGCTTGGCAAATGCCTGCGCAATCGCTGCGCCCAAACCCTGTCCAGCTCCCGTAATGAGAGCCACTTTTTTGTTGAGTAGCATGCGAGTCCTTATAAGGCGGTGCGCTGCACGGCCTTTGACGCGCGAGCGCACCCATGCGCCCGCGTTGTCGTGTTATGCCTTTGGTTTGCCCAGCACAGCGGAGGTCAGTGCATCGTCCATAGGCGCGCCCTCAGCCATCATCTGGCGATACTTGATGAAGTCGATCAAATCTTTGCCGGTGATCTTCTTGGTGCTGAACGCATTGAAGCCGAGGTAAGCCTCGAAGTTCATATTGGCAGCGAGCCAATGGCGATTTGGCAACTTCATCTGATCCCAGAAGAACTTCTTCTTGCCACGAATGCCGTCAATGGACTTCATCAGGCAGTGCGGGAACAGGTTGGAGAACTTCCAGATCAACCCATTGACTTCTTTGTCGAGCAGCTCAAAGTCAACCGTGGCAGACGCGATCAACTCTTTGGCCTTGGCAACGTCGGCAGCCGCTACTGGCTCGCCGTAGACGATTTCACCGTCTTCAAGGTAGTCGGCCGTCTTGACTTGCGGATTGCGGATGAATTTGCCGTCCTTCTTCAATACCGGCACCGCCTTGGTGATCAGGCCCTTCATCTTCATCTTGTAGGCACTCCAGGTCTCGCATGAGACGCAGTTGTAAAGCGCGTCTTCCATCGACAGAAACCAGGGCAGGAAGTCGGTTGAACCACCGTCGGGTGCAGATCCGTGCTTGGGGCCAGCTTGACCGTAGATCGCCATGTCACTGGAAACGGTGATGTCGCATGCCATTCCAATTTCCTGACCGCCACCGACGCGCATGCCGTTGACCCGGCAGATGACAGGTTTTTTGCAATTGAGAATGCCGTCGACCATGGCATTGAACAGGTCCATGTATTCGCCGTATTCGTTGGGGCGCTTGGCGTAGTAGCTGGCGTATTCGACCGTATTGCCGCCCGTGCAAAATGCCTTGTCGCCGACAGCGGTAAAGACCACTGCGACGATCGTACGGTCGCTGGATGCTTTCTGAAAGCCCGCAATAATGGCCTTGACCATGTCGGTCGTATAGGAGTTGTATTGCGTCGGATTGTTGAGCCATATCCATGCGGAGAACAATCCGTCAACGGCTGCTCCGTTGGCGTCAAGCACTGGCCGTGCTTCGTAGATTACGCCGGGCGCCGAATCAGAAAAGCGCTGGTTATCGAAGAGTTGATGGTCCTTGAGAGTGTTTTCTCGGGGTAACCAGCTTAGTGACATGTCGGTCATGGTGATGCTCCTTCAGTTGAAATCGGGGGTGAGAATGACGCGCTTTGCGAGCTTGCCGTGGTGTGCTGCTTCAAAAACCTGCTGAATCTGGCTCATGGGCCGTGTTTCCACAAATGCGCCGAGTTCGATGCGACCATCTAGGCACATTTCCAGTACCTTGGGATAGGCGTGTGGCGGGCAACCCCAGGTGCCGATGAGTTCAGCATCAAAGGCCATAAGACGCGACAGCATGTAACTGGTTTCGTCGGTGCCGTATCCAACAATCACCAAAGTGCCAACAAAGGACAGTAGCGAAAGCGCCAGTTCTTGACCTGCTTTGACGCCGGTCACTTCGAAAATTTTCCAACCGTAATTGGACGGAATATTCTGTTCTTTGCAATAGGCTTTGATCGCTTCCTTGACCTCTTTGTTGGTCTTGCCGCGTGGGTTGATGGTGAAATCGGCACCATAGTTCAGCATCGTCTTGAGTTTGTCTTCGTTGACATCAATGCCAATCACGGTGGTTGCACCCATGCCCTTGGCCACTTGCGTCATGAAGCTGCCGACGCCGCCTGCTGCGCCAACAACCACGACGCGGTCGCCCGGGCTGATGCGTCCACGTACGCCTGCTTGATAGGGCGTGGTTACCGCATCGGCAACCACCGACAGGTGTTCCAGTGGCACGCCACCGCGGTCACCCACAATGCACAGGTCTGCAGCCGGTACCGGGATGTGGCTGGCAAATCCACCGTATATGCCCAATGAATTGCCTGGCATTTTTTGGGAGAGGCAACGATTGGCACGTCCAGACTTGCAAATCTCGCATTCATTGCAGGGCATGACGGCCGGCACGATCACTTCCTTGCCAATCAGATCAGCAGGACCAGCGACTACCACACCGCTGATCTCGTGTCCCAGGGTCAGTGGCGGCTTGTGTTCCGTTGGAACGCCCATGTAAAAGTAGGAAATGTCGGTGTGGCAAACACCGCATCCTTTGACTTCGACCAAGGCTTCTCCGGCCTGCAACGCCGGCATGGGAACGCGTGTCTGGGTGAGCGTGCCGGGCTCTGTCATCTGCCAGCAGTCAATATGGGTTGGTATCAATGTATTTCTCCTAGGTGTCACTATTTATTGGTGTTGCCAAACCGGGGGACGCTTTTGCATGAAGGAATTGAGCCCTTCGTTGGCATCCGCAGTGGGCATTAATTCCTGCAGGTATATCGCTTCACCGACCGCCAGTGCATCACTGAACGACTTGCCTGCCGCCGCTCGAATCGCCTTTTTGGTGTAAACCAGAGCGGTTTTACTTAACCCGAGAAACTGGTTGACGAACGCTCCGCTCTCTTGGGTGAACGTCTCTTTGGGGATTACTTTGTTGACGAGGCCGAGTCGATAGGCCTCTGCCGCATCGATGTTGCCACCGCCCAGTAACATTTCGTAGGCTTTCGTGGGTGGCAGCATGCGTGGTAACAGAATGGCGGCAATCGGTGGAAACACGCCCAGTTTGATCTCGGGCTGGCCAACCTTGGCATGGCTCGACGCAACGATCATGTCGCAGGCCAATGCCAATTCACATCCGCCGCCCAATGCCACGCCGTTCAGTGACGCGATGACCGGCACCGTAATTTGCTCAAGCCGCCTGAAGATTCCGTGGAAAACCTCGATCATGCGGTCCACCTTGTCCGCCGTGTGGTCAGCCACATCAACTCCTGCTGAAAATGCCTTTTCGCCAGCGCCGGTAATGACCAGAACGCGTGCGCTGCTGTCACTCGCAAGTTGATCCAACGCCGCGTTGATCTCGACCATCATTTCTATATCGAGTACGTTAAATGGCGGCTTGTTAAGCGTCAACGTGGCGAGGCCATCGACGGATGTGCAGGTGATGGTTTTCCATTCGGTCATACGGTCTTCTCTTGGGTAAAATTGATTTGGATGGGGTAGGTCTTCTCGGTGGCTTCAAAAGAGGTCATCGAGTTCATCCGATCCGCCACCGGGCATCTTGCCGTGCTGCTGCAAATAGGCCTGCATGAACTGGCTTTCACGCTGCGTATACATGGGCGCTTCTTCCAGTGTGAAAAACTTTGCCGCTTCGTTACGGCCCAACTGTTCGGAGAGTCCTTGCCGCAGGCTTTCGACACCTTTGATCATCAGTACGTTCTTGTCTGCGTCAAGCAGGTGGAACACTCCGGATACTTCGGTTGTTGTGGCCACAACATTGGCCACAAAATCGAGCCACGCTTCGGGTGGCATAGCCATGCCTTCGAGTTGGTTAGCCAAGTTGCATTTCAGGCAACGCAAGGCTTCGGCCTGCGCAGTCGTTGCATCAAAGCCGAGTTCCACCTCGTCCCAGTTATCGCGTTGGTCTTTCGCAATAAAGATCGGGTGGTGGCGACGGACTTGGTTGAAGCCCTCATCACGTCCAATGTACGGGTCGGTATCCCACTCTTCTGGCAATAGTTTTTCTTCGATGTTTCCATCGCCACCGAGGAAAGCGTCCATGGCGCCAGCTGCCTTGCGTCCTTGTGCCACGGCCTCAATCAGGCTTGCTGGGCCGAGAACCACATCACCACCGGCAAATATGCCTGGGCGGCTGGTCAGCATCGAGTCTTCACGCACCTGTATGCGTCCGGCCTTGCCAACTTGTACGCCAAAACCGTCAAAGCTTTGCGCATGCTGGCCAATGGCGGCAATGACCAGGTCAACATCTTCCTGAAATTCGCTGTCGGCAAGTTCCACTGGTCTGCGCCGTCCGCTGGCATCGGGCTCACCCAGTGCCATCTTGGCGTAGGTAACGGTGAGCCGACTGGTGCCGCTGGCGTTAGATTCGATTTTCTTGGGCGTCGTCAAAAAGCGTAGATTTACGCCTTCGTCGAGGCAGCCCTGGACCTCATCCTCACGCGCTGGCATTTCATCGCGCGTACGGCGGTAGACCATGTCCACCTGCGCGCCGCCCAACCGCCGTGAGGTCCGGCTGTTGTCGGTGGCGACGTTGCCCCCTCCGATGACGGCGACTCGCAGGCCAACACTGATGTTGGAATCTGGTGTATTGACTTTGCCCTGTGTGGCGGCGCGCAGGAAGGTCGGGCTGTCCACTACATTGGGCAAGTCGTCACCGGGGATGCCTAGCTTGTCGCCACCTTGCGCTCCGATGCCGATAAAGACGGTCTCGAAGCCTTGCTCCAGCAGATCTGCGATTTTCTCGATGCGGGTATTGAAGCGGAACTCGACGCCCAGTTTTTCAACCTCGGCCACTTCATTGTCGATGACATGCAAGGGGATACGATAGGACGGTATTCCATAACGCGCCATGCCACCGGCCGCAGCGAGCGCATCGAAAACGGTAACGGAATGCCCTTTTTTGGCCAGATAAAAGGCTACGGTCAGGCCAGCTGGCCCGGCGCCGATGACTGCAGCGCGTCGCCCGGTGGGTGGCAGTTGTTTGGACATCGCGCGCCACAGGCCGGTGTCGTTGTCAGCGGCAATGCGCTTCAAGCTGCGAATGGACAGCGGTTCGTCCAGGTGCTTGCGGCGGCAAGCCGTCTCGCAGGGGCTGAAACAGGCACGTCCGAGAATGCCGGGAAATGGAAGCTTTTCCCGCACTACCGCGGTTGCTTCGCTGTATTTTCCGAGTCCGACCAGTTGGACATAGCGGGGAACATCGATGCCGGCTGGACAGGTGGCCTTGCAGGGTACTTGTGTTTCCTGCTTGCGAGAAACATTCAGGGTGCGATCCATCAGTGCACCAGTAGGGCAAACTTCGACACAGGCACTGCAAAATTTGCAACCTGACTCAATCAGAGTCGGTGCAATCGTGCCGACCCATTTGCGACCATTGGTCTCCTTGATCTCCAGGCATCCGACGCCACGCACGTCGTTGCACGCGACCAGGCAACGCCGACAGTCAATGCATAGGTTGTAGTCGCGGTCATAGAATGGCTCGTCCAGCACCACGGGCAACGCTATTGGCTTGTAGGGCGGGGTGGTATTGGGGATTCCAACGTAATCGCTCACCTTGCGCAGCTCGCAGCTATTAAATATAGAGCAGCAGCGGGTCTCTACCGGGTTACCGTAAGAGCAGGTTGTGCGACTGCAGCCATCGCGTTGGGGGCATGTCAAGCAGACATGTGGATGCGTTCCCAACGTTTTGGCGATGCTTTGTTCACGCAGTCGCTGTATTTCCGGTGTTGTGCTGGAAATGACCTGGCCTGCTTCCACTGGCAACGAGCAGGATTTCTGCAGACCTTGGTGTCCAGCCACCTGCACCACGCACAAATTACACGCACCGTCACCATCGTCCGTGCCGCGCTGGCAAGAGGGTGGTAAATCCGGATGCGCGCACAACGCGGGGATGTAGACGCCAGCAGCGACGGCGGTAGACAGAACTGAACTGCCGGCAGGAGCCGTGGCCTGCTTTCCATCAATGGTGATTGTGACAAGTGGCCCGTATATGCCTGCCTGTGTCACAGGTTTGCCTGATTTCCACCATGTAATAGGAGTAGCCACTTTGTTCCTTAGCCTCGTTGGTTACTTATTTAGTCTCGGTTCAACGCACGGCACTCATTGCACCGATTGGTGTCTCGGGATTTCTGAAAAATGAATCATAGTACATTTTAATAAAAAGAAAAAGCATTATTTTGCATAAAAAGTGATATATAATGCATATTGATTTGATCCGACAGTTGATTTGGTGGTAGTCTCTGCTGCGTTACAGTCGCACTTGCGGCTTGCAGAGCAAAACCAGAAAAATTGTCAAAACCAGATGCCTGCAAATTGAGTAACGGGATGCTGCTGACCGTGAACATGATCGTCATGCTGACTGAATGGCGTGAAGAGATGTTGAAATAGCAGCGGTAGAAGAAGATACAGAGTAGTTAACCCACAGGAGACAACACATGAAACGAGCAATAGGCAATACATTGGTTCAGGTGAGCGCTGTCGCAGTGCTGCTAGGCAGCGGTGCTGCATGGGCGCAGATCAAGGTTGGGGTAGTGGTGAGTGCCACCGGGCCGGCTGCATCTCTCGGAATTCCCGAGAAAAATACGTTTGGGCTCATGCCCAAAGAGATTGGCGGCAAGACAGTTGAATACATCGTGCTCGACGACGCATCCGACACGACAACTGCCGTCAAGAACACCCGAAAATTGATCTCGGAAGACAAGGTCGATGTAATCATTGGATCCACCGTAACGCCAAACTCGTTGGCTATGCTGGATGTGGCAGCGGAGTCAGAAACGCCGATGATTTCTATGGCAGCGTCCGCTGCAATCGTGGGCCCAATGGACGCAAAGCGCCACTGGGTCTTCAAGACCCCTCAAAATGACGCGCAAATGGCGACGGCAATTACGTCGCACATGGTTGATTCTGGTTTCAAGACCACAGCATTCATTGGTTTTTCGGATGCTTACGGCGAGGGTTGGTTCCGCGAATTTTCCAAGCTCGCCGAAGCACGCAACTTGAAACTTGTCGCCAACGAACGCTTTGCTCGCACCGATACGTCAGTCACGGGGCAGGTGCTGAAAATCATGGCAGCCAACCCAGATTCAGTTTTAATTGCGGGTTCTGGAACACCCGCCGCGTTGCCGCAGAAAATGCTGGTGGAGCGTGGCTATAAAGGCAAGATATACCAGACTCACGGTGTGGCCAATAATGATTTCCTGCGCGTTTGCGGCAAAGATTGCGAAGGCCTTCTGTTGCCAGCAGGTCCTTTGCTGGTGGCGGAACAGTTGCCAGAAAGCAATCCTGTCAAGAAATCTTCAATGCGTTACAAAACAGCCTATGAAACTGCATATGGACCTGGCTCGGTTTCCGCATTTGGCGGGCACGCCTGGGATGCCGGTTTGCTCCTTGCAAATGCTGTCCCTGCTGCGCTGAAAAAGGGTCAGCCTGGTACAAAGGAATTCAAGCAAGCATTGCGTGATGCCTTGGAAAACACCAAAGACCTGGCCGCATCGCACGGCATTATCAATATGACCGCAACCGACCACCTTGGCCTGGATCAGCGTTCACGCGTCATGGTGCAAGTAGTCGACGGTAAATGGAAGTACGTCGGCGAAGCAAAATAATTGCGACGTCCGCAGGGATAGGCAACTATCCCTGTTTTTTTGGCTTGCAAGTTACACATGCACGGTTGCCATCTAACGGCTTGTTCCGATCGGCACCAAGAAGAGGACGTCATGGATTTTTCAATCGCTGCCATTCTTGCGCAAGATGGCATTTCGACAGGCGCCATTTATGCGTTGCTGGCGCTCGCAACCGTACTGCTGTTCTCTGTAACACGGGTCATTTTTATACCGCAGGGTGAGTTCGTCGCCTACGGTGCGCTAACGATGGCTGCGCTGCAAAGCGGCAAATTCGCATCAGCAGCAACTCTACTGGTTGCTCTGGGAGTTGTCGCATTCATCATGGAATTGATCGAGGCTGGGAAGCGATATTTTGCAACCAGACGTGTGGGTGCATTACCCTGGACGTTGATACTCTGCGCGGGCAAATATTTACTGCTGCCGATCATCATGTACGCTATCGCAAAATCGGTAATCGGTGCCGATTTGCCTATGTTCATTCAGCTTGGATTGACGCTTGCGATTGTCGTGCCAATGGGGCCACTGCTGTATCGCGTGGTCTATCAGCCACTGGCACATGCAAGCGTCCTAGTTCTGTTGATTGTTTCGGTCGCAGTGCACTTTGCGCTGGTCGGCATTGGTCTGGTCATGTTCGGGGCAGAAGGTTCACGAACCGCACCGTTTTCCGATGCTCAATTTCAATTGGGTGGCGTTACCATTACCGGCCAAAGCATAACCATCGTTCTGGTGTCGTTGCTCTTGATGGGTGCTTTGTATGTGTTCTTTGGGCACACACTTCCCGGCAAGTCCTTGCGCGCCACCGCGATCAACCGTGTGGGTGCCCAGCTCATGGGAATCGGCACTGTGCAGGCAGGGCGATTGGCCTTCACATTGGCTGCCGGCATGGGTGCTATTTCTGGAATCATGATTGCGCCGGTAACAACCATCTACTATGACTCCGGATTTCTGATCGGACTCAAAGGATTTGTCGCAGCCGTCATCGGAGCGCTCGCAAGTTATCCGGCTGCGGCGGTTGGAGCGATCGCTGTGGGGTTGTTGGAATCGTTTTCATCCTTCTGGGCCAGCGCCTTCAAGGAAGTGATTGTCTTCACATTGGTCATTCCAGTGCTGCTGTGGCTGTCGTTCACCTCCAGCCATACGGACGAAGAGTAGTTGTCATGAAACATTTTGCATTCCTTTTGTTCATTGCACTGGTTCTCTTCCTGCCAGTAGGGCCGTCACCAGAGTACTGGATTACCCTGGCCAACTATATCGGCCTTTATAGCTTGGTAGCCATCGGACTGGTGTTGCTGACAGGCGTGGCCGGCTTGACGTCTTTTGGTCAGGCGGCATTTGTGGGGATAGGGTCTTACACAACGGCATATTTGACAACCGCCTATGGACTGGATCCATGGATTACGTTATTGATCGGCGTAGCGCTCACTGCATCGGCAGCTTTTGCGCTGGGCGCGATCACGATGCCGCTTTCAGGGCACTATCTGCCACTCGGAACGATTGCTTGGGCCTTGTCGATCTACTACCTATTCGGCAATCTCGAATCCCTGGGTAAGTACGACGGCATTAGCGGCATCGTGCCGATCCATTTGTTCGGAACAGCGCTTTCTGGTGGTCGCCAGATGTACTACCTGATATGGATCGTCGTCATAGTTGCGATCATTACATCGCGCAACCTGCTGAACTCGCGTCCTGGGCGCGCCATTCGTGCCCTCAAAGGCGGCGGCGTCATGGCAGAGTCCATGGGTGTGAATACGGCGTGGATGAAGACGGTGGTGTTTGTCTATGCTGCCGTACTTGCGGGGATTTCCGGCTGGCTGTACGCCCACCTACAGCGCTCCGTTAACCCCAGTCCGTTTAGTCTCAATATCGGTATTGAGTACCTATTCATGGCTGTCATTGGTGGCGCCGGCCATATTTGGGGGGCCATCCTTGGGGCATCGCTACTGACCATCCTGAAAGACCAATTGCAGGGGATACTGCCGGCGCTGATTGGTGGCTCAGGAAACTACGAAATGATCGTGTTTGGAATCTTGCTGATTGTGTTGCTGCAACACGCGCCTGATGGGCTATGGCCATTTATAAGACGTATTTTCCCGCAGGCGCGATCCGTAACAGCTCCGAATCAGGCAGCCGAACTTCCCGCACGTGAAAAGCCGACTGTTGGCACAACCATTCTTGAAGTCAAAAATGCGCGCAAGCAATTCGGCGGACTGATTGCATTAAAGGACCTTTCCTTTATCGTCAAGACTGGCGAAATCATGGGCCTGATCGGGCCAAACGGTGCCGGCAAATCAACCATGTTCAATTTGGTAACAGGCGTGCTGCCAGCGACCTCTGGCGAAATTCTGTTTCGCAACGAACCCATCGACAAACTTCAGTCGCGTGAGATTGCCAACCGAGGCATAGCCCGCACCTTTCAACATGTGAAGTTGCTGCCAACCATGACTGTGCTTGAGAACGTTGCTATTGGTGCGCATCTGCGCGGACACGCTGGCGTTGCACGCAGTATCGTGTGCGCTAATCAAGAGGAGGAGGCAGCGCTGCTGCATGAGGCTGCACGGCAGTTGCAGCGTGTCGGACTAAAGGACTGCATGTACGAGGAGGCCGGTAGCCTCGCACTCGGACAACAACGCATTCTGGAGATCGCGCGGGCACTGTGTTGTGATCCGTTATTGCTCCTGCTAGACGAGCCAGCGGCTGGCTTGCGGTACCAGGAAAAACTTGCGTTGGCTGAGTTGCTTAAAAAGCTCAAGGCGGAAGGGATGAGTATTTTGATCGTTGAGCACGACATGGACTTTGTGATGAACCTGACAGACCGCTTGGTGGTGATGGAATTTGGCTCCAAAATTGCTGAAGGTTTACCGGCGGAAATTCAGCAAAATCCCGCAGTGCTAGAAGCCTACCTGGGTGGAATCGATGAGTAATCCCATTCTTGAAGTCCGTGATCTGCGTGTGGGTTACGGCAAAGTTGAGGCACTGCATGGTGCGAGCATCCGCGTTCAATCTGGCCAGATCGTTACCGTTATCGGTCCCAATGGCGCGGGTAAGTCCACCATGCTCAATGCGATCATGGGTTGCCTGCCAGGGCGTGGCGAAGTGGTATTTCAGGGTCAAAATATGGGCGACCTTGCCATCGAACGTCGTGTCGCATGGGGAATGAGCCTGGTGCCGGAAACGCGGGAGTTGTTTGGGAGCATGAGCGTGGCAGACAATTTGTTGCTGGGCAGCTATCCCCGCTACCGAACACGTGCTCCTGGTTATGCCGATCAGATGGATTACGTATTTCAGTTGTTCCCGCGGTTGCTGGAACGCAGGAAACAGGATGCGGCGACGCTTTCTGGGGGCGAACGGCAAATGCTGGCGGTGGGTAGAGCCTTGATGGCCAAACCCAAGCTGCTGATGCTGGACGAGCCGAGTCTCGGACTGGCACCGAAAATCGTCAAAGACCTATTTCACATCATCGATCGATTGCGTGAGACCGGCGTCGCCACTTTGCTCATTGAGCAAAATGCCCGTGCGGCTTTGCAATTGGCAGATTACGGTTACGTGTTGGAAACTGGCGAGATCGTGCTGGAAGGTGCTGCAGCCGAACTGGCAAAAAATCCGAAAGTCATTGAGGCATATCTGGGGTTTGCAAAAAAACAAAACAAATAGTGCTGACATGATACATATTTTGTGTACCATACGGAAATATTGCATTATATTGTGAGTGCATAAATCCATAAAACCCTATCGAAGGAGTTTTCATGACCAGCACGGTGCCTTCTGGAACCCGACAAGTTCCTACTTACTGCTACAACTGTGTTTCGGGCCCCGATCTTCTGTCGGTAAAGGTGACGGACGGCGTCGCCACTGAAATTGGACCCAATTTTTCTGGTGTTGGAATGCACCCGGCTGACGGGAAACCCTGTGTAAAAGCCTATGGGTTGATCCAGAAGACCTACAACCCCAGCCGAATCCTGACACCGATGAAGCGCACCAACCCGAACAAGGGGAGGAACGAAGATCCTGGTTTTGTTCCCATTAGTTGGGATGAGGCACTTGATCTGGTTGCGGCCAAGCTCAACGATATTCGCGCCCGTGGGTTAATCGATGAAGTAGGCCTGCCGCGCGTGGCGGCCACTTTTGGTCATGGTGGCACGCCCGCTAGCTATATGGGCGCGTTCCCAGCCTATTTGTCGGCCTGGGGCATGATCGACTACAGCTTCGGCTCCGGTCAAGGCGTCAAGTGTGTGCACTCGGAGCACCTCTACGGAGAGTATTGGCACCGCGCTTTCACCGTATCAGCCGATACGCCTAACGCTAATTACATTGTGTCTTTTGGCGCCAATGTTGAAATCACTGGCGGCCCATGCGCAGCGGCGCGCCATGCGTCCGCGCGGGTCCGTGGCGCGCAACGGGTTCAGATTGAACCGCATTTGTCAATTACAGCCGGGGCTTCGGCTGAATGGGTGCCGATCAAACCCAAGACCGATCCAGCGTTCATGTTTGCCATGATTCACATACTGGTGCACGAGAACCCACGCGAGCGTCTTGATCTTGTCTTTTTACGTGACACTACGTCGTCTCCTTATCTGGTTGGTCCTCACGGCTACTTCATGCGGGACCCAGACAGTCTCAAACCTTTGATATGGGACAGTAGCCGCAATGCGGCCGTGCCTCACGATACGCCAGGCATTGAACCTATGTTGGAGGGGCGGGTGGTGGTGGCGCATGCAATCGAGATTGGGGTCGATGAAGAGCGCTGGCGACACACAGACTGTTCTGCGGAGACCTCATTTTTCATGCTGGTTTCTCACATGCACAAGTACAGCCCTGAGTGGGCAGCCGCAATTTGTGATGTACCCGCATCAACCATTCGACGTATTGCCAACGAGTTTCTTGATCAAGCCTGCGTTGGTCAGACCGTGGAGGTGGATGGCGAGTTGCTGCCTTATCGACCCGTCGCGGTGACGTTAGGGAAAACCGTCAACAATGGTTGGGGCGCCTATGAATGTTGCTGGTCGCGAACGATGCTGGCTGTACTGGTTGGTGCACTTGAGGTTCCCGGCGGCACGCTGGGTACCACCGTTCGCTTGAATAAGCCCCACGACGATAGACACCAAAGTGTGGCCCCTGGTCCGGACGGCTTCATGCTGAACAAGCTGAACCCGACCGGGAAAGAGACTTGGCTTAAGAAACCCAGTGGACGCAATGCACACCGCACGCTGGTGCCTATCGTTGGCAACAATGGGCCGTGGAGCCAGGCGTTGGGTCCGACGCACTTGGCATGGATGTTTCAGAAAGAGGTCCCACCCAATTGGCATACACCGAGCAAGCCAGAGATCTGGTTTGCTTATAGGACCAATCCGGCGATTTCGTTTTGGGATACTGATTCTGTAGCTGCGACGATTGCAACGTTTCCGTTCACTGTGTGTTTTGTCTACACACCAGATGAGACCAACCACATGGCCGACATCTTGTTGCCAGAGGCCAGTGACCTGGAGAGCACGCAGTTGATACGTCTCGGCAAGACCAAGTTCATGGAGCAGTACTGGCAGCATCAAGGTTACATACTGCGGCAACCTGCGGTGGCTCCACAGGGCGAAGCGCGCGACTTTACGTGGATAGCAACAGAATTGGCTCAGCGCACCAACCTGCTCGAAGCGTACAACAAGGCAATCAATAGTGGCGCCTGTGGTGTGCCGCTGCGTACTGAAGATCGAGATTTTTCGGTCGACCCTGCGGTTGTTCATTCTGTCGACTCCATCTGGAATGCAGTGTGCCATGCTGCCAGCCATGACCTGACGAAGGGAGAAGAGGTTCATGGTCTTGATTGGTTCAAGACCAACGGGTTTATGACTCGACCGTATCCGAAGGCTGGGTGGTATCTATATCCGACAATCAAAAAGAACAATTTGCGCTTCGAACTACCCTATCAGGAGCGTCTAATGCGCGCAGGGCGCGAGCTCGGTAATCGGTTGCATGAAGGCGATGTTGGATGGTGGGACGAGCAACTCGGGGAATACCAGGCACTACCGGTTTGGCACGATTTTCCGGAGCTGTGGGAGCGGGAGCTGGTGCGCAAGGGTCAAAAGCCAGAGGATTTTCCGTTTTGGCTGATCGCTACCAAAAGTATGCAATATCACGCAGGTGGCAATGTCGATATTCAACTCATGGATGAGCTCTCGCGCAATGTAAGGGGCCACGGTGGCATCATGATCAATACGGCTGCTGCGGCCCGACTCGGTGTTGACGATGGCGATATGTTGGAGATCACTTCTGTGCTTGGGAGTACCCAAGGCGCGGCCATCGTAGCGCAGGGCATCCGACCCGACACCTTGGTCATTGTGGGTCAGTTTGGCCATTGGGCAACGCCTTACGCGACCAAAATTAAGGCGCCCACCATGAACGCTATTACGCCGATGTCGCTCGAACTGACCGATGCTACCGGCTCTGGTGCGGACATCGTGCGCGTCAGCGTCAGACGCATGACTGCGGCAGTTCCAGCCTGAGTTTGATGAATCATGCGCAGAGTGGATCTGATTGAAATGCAACCGCAGTACGGTGGCATGCGTCAAGTTGGAGCGCATCGGTTTCCTTCTTCCACGCAACCCGTTCTATCGGAAGACTGCTGGGTCGTTGATGAGCAGGCGCTGTTTGTCGATGTCGAAGGAGTTGGACTCTACACCATGATGTGGACGCGTACCGACGCAGCAGGTGAAGCAGGTTTCCTGCCACAGGAGGGACTTCTGAACGAGGGGATGGTGCCAGAGGCACTCGCGCTATGTGCTGGATTCTTGTTAACCGAAAGTATGATCGATACGATCGACGACATTGCATCGCTGGCAGTTTGTCCGGATGCTCCCGATGTGGTGAAGGTGGTTCTGGTCGACCCTTCACGCGTACGCAGCAACCGGCGTAGTGGATTGATTGCGAGTTCATGCGGTCTATGCGGCCGCATTGACCAAGCTGCTGATCTATACGGTGGGTTGTCGCGTGTACCCGAGACCCTGTGTCTCGAACCCGCCCGTTTTGAACCGCTGATGCAAGCCATGCAAAGCTGTCAATCGGTCTTTAATCTCACCGGCGGAACCCACGCCGCAGCCCTGTTTTCGCCTCAAGCCGTCATGCTGGCCTGTGCAGAGGATCTGGGTCGGCACAACGCGTTCGACAAGGTGATTGGGAGCTGTCTGTTGAATCGGATCAACACAGCTGGTTGCGTTGTCACGCTTTCAGGCCGCGTCAGCCTGGAGCTCATTGTCAAGGCGGCACGTGCCGGAATAGAAATGGTGGGTGCGGTATCTGCTCCATCGTCATTGGCGATCGAGGCGGCCGACCGCCTTGGCATCACCTTGTGTGGTTTCGTGCGCAACGACCGACTTACAGCATTCACGCATCCCCATCGTCTGAAGTGAACCCGAGTCAATCGGTCTTGAGGGCGACCAACAATTCTGGCCCATAAGACCCGCGACCAGTGGGTGGAGCAATTCTCTGTGCTAGTAGTGCGCCGGAATCAGGGCAAGCTGCCGACCATCTCAGCGATTATTTGTGACTTTATATTACATGTTTTCCCTGAAATAGTCATTTAATTGATATTTATTATGGTAAATCACAAAAAATAATGCACAATAGTGCATCTTTTGTATGGATGGTGCTCGAACCCAGCGGCAATTGGCTCCTGGCGATAGCCCTATCTGGATCGTCCCCGGTCGACGCCAGGTAGAACGGACCACCGTACTGCCTTGCATCAGATATAAATACAGGAGACATCCATGGAGCAAAGCAGACTCAGGCCCACCGACCTGGAATCGATTGAACTGGCGAGCACTGATGCGCTACAGGCACTTCAGCTGGAACGCATGAAGTGGTCGTTGCAGCACGCATACGACAACGTTCCGCATTACCGGGCGTCATTCGATGCGAAGGGTGTCCACCCGTCTGACCTAAAGTCCTTGAGCGATCTGGCCAAGTTTCCATTCCTGATCAAATCGGATTTACGCAACAATTACCCATATGGCATGTTCGCAGTCCCGCGCGAACAAGTCGTTCGCATCCACGCATCCAGTGGGACCACCGGCAAACCAACAGTCGTGGGCTACACCCGCAAGGACATCGATACCTGGGCGAGTGTGGTAGCGCGTTCGATCAAGGCGGCAGGGGGACGGGCTGGCGACATCCTGCATAACGCCTACGGCTATGGGCTCTTTACGGGTGGACTCGGAGCGCACTATGGAGCCGAAAAACTGGGGTGCACCGTCATTCCTATGTCCGGTGGGCAGACCGAAAAGCAGGTTCAGCTGATCGTAGACTTCAAACCGTCCATCATCATGGTGACGCCGTCGTACATGCTCAACCTGATCGAAGAGTTTGCCCGCCAAGGACTCGATGCGGCAGACAGTTCACTCAAAATCGGCATTTTTGGCGCCGAGCCGTGGACCAATGCGATGCGCACTGAAATTGAACAGCGCGCTGGCATTGATGCCGTCGATATCTACGGCTTGTCCGAAGTGATGGGGCCGGGTGTTGCATGCGAATGCGTTGAGAGTAAGGATGGCCCAGTCGTATGGGAAGACCATTTTTATCCGGAAATCATTAATCCGGAAACGGGTGAAGTACTAGCTGACGGGGAAGAAGGCGAACTCGTGTTTACCTCGCTCAGTAAGGAAGCCCTGCCAATCATTCGTTACCGTACGCGCGACCTGACCCGCCTGTTGCCTCCCACCTCGCGCTCCATGCGCCGTATTGACAAAATCACCGGTCGCTCAGACGACCTGCTCATCATCCGTGGCGTAAATCTGTTCCCAACCCAAATAGAAGAACTCATTCTTAAACAGCAACACCTCGCGCCCCAGTATCAATTGGTGGTCTCGCGTGACGGCCACATGGACACGCTGAATGTCATTGCGGAGTTGCGGCCTGAATTTTCACATCGGATGACCGAACTGGAAATGGATTCCATCGGCCGCGAATTGCAGCACCATATTAAAACACTTGTCGGAATTACCACCATCGTGAAGGTGCAGGCCGCCGAGACGATCGAACGCACCGCCGTGGGCAAGGCACGCCGCGTGATCGACAAACGTGGACTCTATCAGCCGTCCTGAAGGCGTAGGCGTTCGACTAAACCTGAGGTGGAACCCGTGCAGCGATCGGCTGGTTTCGGGCCTTCCACCGCGTAAGCGATCCCAAGGCCTCACGCAAAAAAACAAGGGCAGCCGCCTCAGCCGATTTGACGTCGTCGATTAGTGGATCAATCCATTGGAATTACAGTGGATGGCCAGCGGCAATCAATTTAGGCACGCTTAAATCCCCAGGTAGCGTTGCAGAAGCTCCGGTTGCTCGCCTAGTACACGGCTGCTGCCGTCAAAAACGACCCGGCCCTTGACCAGAATGACATTGCGATCCGTGATGGCGGAAATTGCAGCAAAATTTTTATCGACAATGATGGTTGCAATGCCCGTGGCTCGAATCGTTTTCACGATACGCCAAATGTCGCGCGCGATCACTGGCGCCAATCCTTCCGTGGCTTCATCGAGAATGAGCAGATCAGGGTTGGTCATGAGTGCGCGGCCAATGGTGAGCATTTGCTGCTCACCCCCAGACAGCTTTTGCCCGCCAGTCTCAATCCGTTCGGCCAGGCGGGGGAATGTTTGCAGTATTCGTTCGTAGGTCCATTCGTTACGACCGTTCTTGCCGGTGCGGGCCGCCATGATGAGATTTTCACGCACCGAAAGATTGGGAAATATACCGCGCCCCTCTGGCACATAGGCGATACCTTGCTGCGCTATCTGGTGCGGTTCGGCCTGGGTCATATCCTTGCCGTTAACCGCCACCACTCCCTTGCGCGGCCGCACATGACCCACGAGGCTGTTCAACAACGTGGACTTGCCCATGCCATTGCGCCCCATCAAGCCAATTGTCTCTCCTGGCTGTACCGCAAAATTGACATCGTGAAGAACATGGCTTGCACCATAGTACGTGTTCAATCCGCGCGCTTCAATGATGGGCGTATCAGCCATGCTCGGCCTCCTCATTTCCGAGGTAAGCACGCTGCACCTGCGCACTGTTGCGAATCTGCTCGGGCGTACCCGACTCCAACACACGTCCGTTGACCATCACTGTCAGCACGTCGGCCAAGGCGAATACGGCATCCATGTCGTGTTCGACCAGCAACACGGCGTGATTCTTGATCAATTTCTGCAGTAGGGTCACCATCTTTGTGGATTCCTGCGCACCCATGCCAGCCAAGGGTTCATCGAGCAATAGCACTTGCGGCTTGGTCGCCAACGACATCGCAATTTCCAGCTGGCGCTGCTCACCGTGGCTCAAGAACCCTGCTTTGATGCGCGCCCGGTGCTGTAGTCCGACGGCGTCAAGGGCCTCGTTTGCTGCTTGCGAGATCGAAAGGTACGAAGCGGCTGAGCGAAACAGGTTAAACGCATGCGGCTCACGCGATTGAGCGGCAAGGCGACAGTTCTCCAACACACTAAAGGCGGGAAATATATTGGTTTTCTGGTAGCTGCGCCCAATGCCAGCACGCGAGCGCTGGTCCGGCGCGAGGTGTGTGATATCACTCCCATTGAGGGCGACACTGCCACTGGTGGGCGACAAATCGCCAGACAAAAGATGAATCAGGGTGCTCTTGCCAGCGCCGTTGGGGCCAATCACTGCATGCAGCGTGCCTCTGGCAACTTGCAGCGACACATCATTGACGGCAGCCAGCCCACCAAACTGTTTTGTCAGCGCAGTAACTTTGAGTGCCAGTTCAGCCATCTTCGGCCTCATTGACAGCAGGTTCTTCGCGCCGACCCAATAGGCCAGACAGGCCATTGGGCAGTAGCAAAACGATTAGCACGATGAAAGTTCCCATGGCGAGTTGCCAGTGCTTGGCGATCGAACCCAAGAGCGCCTCGCTGGAGAACAATTCCTGTACCAGCACCAACGAAAATGCCCCGATGATCGCTCCATACAGGTTGCCCATTCCACCCAGTAACAGCATCATCAGAACATTGCCGGAATTGTGCCAGGAGAGAATTTCGGGATTGACGTAACCAAACTGGCAGGCCGCCAGGTAACCTGCCATGCCGGCCAGCGTACCGGCCAAAACGAAAGCGCCAAGCTTGTAAAAGAACACCGGAAAGCCCAGTGATCGCATCCGGTGCTCATTGGCCCTGATGCCCACCAGCGCATGCCCGAATGGGGAACGCAAAATTACCCGCAATCCAATATAGACGACTAGCATCAAGCCAAATATGAAGTAATAAAACTGAGCGGGACTGTCCAGATTCAAGAATTTGGTGCCGGCAATGACCAGTTCCGGCTTCACATAGATGTAGATACCGTCGGAGCCTCCGCCCAGGGCGGTGTCGTGAAAGATGTAGTAAAGCATCTGCGCGAAGGCAAGTGTGACCATGATGAAGTACACCCCCGACGTGCGCAGCACCAGCAACCCAATGACCAAAGCCGCAACCCCCGATGCCAGCATTGCCAGTGGAAGCGTTACCAGCAGACTGGCCGCCGCATACTGCGGCGATGCCAGCGCGACCACATAGCCCGCCAACCCGAAGTAGGCACAATGCCCCAGACTCACCAAACCGGCATACCCTACCAACAAGTCCAGGCTCATCGCGAAGATCGCCATGATCATGATCTTGCTGAACAGTTGCAGGTAGAAGGTGGATCCAATCTGCGGAACCAGGGCCAGGCAGATGGCACCCACCGCCAGCAGAACGGGCGTGGTTGATGGCGGCAGACGCATGGCTTTTCAAACCCCTTTGAAAAGGCCCTGCGGGCGCCACAATAGAATGATCGCCATCAACAGGTATACGGCGAAGCCGGAAAAATCGGGCAAGAACACCTTGCTTAGCGTGTCGGTCATGCCAATCATCAGTGCTGCCACCAGTGCACCCTTGATGGAGCCGATGCCGCCGATGACCACGACAACAAAACAGATAATCAAAATCTGATTGCCCATACCGGGATAGACAGATGAAACTGGCGCAGCAATCATGCCGGCGAACGCCGCCAATGCGAGGCCGACGGCAAAAACAAGGCTGTAAATACGGTTGATATTGATCCCAAGCGACTGCACCATCCTTCTGTTGCTGCTGCCGGCCCGGATCATCATGCCAAGCCGCGTCTTCTGGATGAGCCAATACATTGCGCCGGCGATCAGCAAGCATGTCATCGATATAAACAACCGGTACACGGGATAACTGAGGTTGTCGGTCAGAGGTATCGAGTTGTTCAAGATCGCAGGAACGGCAACCCCTTGCACCTCATCGCCAAACAAGATACTGCGCAGCTCTTCAAAGATCAGGATCAGACCAAAGGTCAGTAGTACCTGCTGCAAATGGTCGCGTCGGTAGAGACGTCGAAACAGCACCCCTTCAATGACCACACCGAGCAATATGACGATCGCGAGTCCGAGCGGAATCGCCAGCCAAAAATTACCTATTTTTGATGTGAGCCAGTAGGCAAGGTAGGCCCCAATCATGTAAAAACTGCCATGGGCCATGTTGATAACGCCCATGATGCCAAAGACCAGTGTCAAACCACTGGCCAGCAGAAAGAGTAGCAACCCGTATTGGATGCTATTGAGCAGTTGAATCAGAAATTCCATCGCGACGGGCAGTCCAGATTGCACCGGCAGCAGTAATCAGCGGCCGGTGTGGGCTTATAAAGCTTCGGCTTCAACGGGTAACCGAGCTCAGACCCGCTTGCATCCGGTCGCCGGATCTTCGACCGCCTTCGCTGCGATGCCGATGACCTTGTTTTCTTTACCAACCACCTTGCGCAAATAGATGTCCTGAATCGGGTTGTGTGCTTTGGACATCGTCCACGGTCCGCGGGGGCTGTCAATCCGGGCTTTTTCCATCGCAGCGATGAGTCCAGCCTTGTCGCCCACATTGCCTTTGACCGCGTCGAGCCCGGCAGCCAGCAACAGACCACTGTCGTAACCCTGAACTGCATAGACGTCGGGCTGGCTCTTGAATGTTTTGGCATATGCCAGCCGGAACGCGCGATTTCGTGGCGTGTCGATGTCGTCGCCGTAATGCAATGTGGTTTCAATGCCTTCTGCAGCTTCACCCTGCGCCTCCAGGACTCCATCGGTAATAAAACCGCTTCCAAACAGTGGGATTTTGCCTTTGAGGCCTGCTGCAGCGTAGTCCTTGACAAATTTGGCAGCCCCTGCACCGGCAAAGAATGCATACACCGCGTCAGGTTTGAGGGTGGCGATTTGTGTCAACAAGGCCTGGAATTCGACCGTTGGAAACGGCACCCACAGTTCCTTGCTGATTTTGCCGCCGGCCTTGGTAAAACCCTCGGCAAATGCACTGACGGACTCTTCGCCAAACGAGTATTTCCACGCAATCGTAATGACGTTCTTGTGTCCCCGATCGACCATCACCTTGCCCAACGGGAAGGACGTTTGCCAACTGCTGAAAGACGTGCGAAAGATGTTGGGGGCACACAGTGCGCCGGTGGCCGCATTGACCCCTGCGTTGGGGATAATCAGCAGCGTGCCGGTATCGCGTGCGATTTTGACCATGCCCATCGCCACACCACTGTGAACCGTCCCGATCATCACATCGACCTTGTCCCGTTGCACCAGCTTGTTGGCATTTTCAGGGCCTTTGGCTGGGTCTGATTCATCGTCTACGGTAAAGTATTCCACCTCCCGCCCGCCGAGCTTGCCGCCCCGCTCCGCAACCGCCATTTTGAAACCATTGGTAATGGCGTTACCCAGGGGCGCATAGGTACCGGTGTAGGGCAGCATCAGCCCTACCCGGATCTTGGCGCTTTGTGCCATTGCAACGGAGGCTGGAACAAGCACTCCAGTAGATAGCACACCAGCGGTGGTGAGAAAGTTTCGGCGGGTGTTCAGCGAAGTAAGGAATTTACGCATGCTCGTCTCCTGATAGGTGTTGTGGTTGAAGCCTCAAGGCTTGTTTGTGGCGGACTCGGCGTCCGGTGGCGTACTGCGGAGCTTGAATCTCTGAATCTTCCCTGTGGCTGTTTTTGGGAGTTCCGCAATAAATTCGATCCAGCGCGGATACTTGAACGGCGCAATCTGATGCTTCACATGCAACTGCAAAGCCAACGCAAGTTCCGGGCTTGGATCCACCCCGGGCCGCAAGACCACGTAGGCTTTTGGTTTGATCAAGTCATCGGCATCAGCCTGGCCAACAATCGCTACTTCCTGTACCGACTCATGCGAGCACAAGCTGGCTTCGACCTCAATCGGCGACACATAGATGCCTCCCACCTTGAGCATGTCGTCGCTACGTCCACAGTACGTGAAGTAACCGTCTTCAGACTGCACGTACTTGTCGCCGCAGCGGGTCCACTGACCCAAAAAGGTATTGCAACTCTTCTCAGGGTTGTTCCAGTAACAGGTCGCAGCAGTCGGACCCAGAACCTGCAACTCGCCGATTTCACCCACAGCAACCTCGACATTGTTTTCGTCAACGATTTTGACCTGGTAGCCGGGTACCGGCTTGCCGGTCGTTCCGTAGCGCACGTCGCCAGGACGGTTGGACAGAAAGATATGCAACATTTCGGTCGAACCAATACCGTCCAGGATGTCAATGCCGGTCGCGTCGGTCCAACGTCGTCCGATATCCGGCGGCAGCGCTTCGCCGGCCGATGTGCAGCGTCTGAGCGATAGTTCATCGGGGCTGGGCATGTCCGGGCTGCTTAACAACGCACCGTACAAAGTAGGGACACCATAAAAGATGCTTGGCTTGCGCTGACGCAAGATGCGTGACACGCTTGCAGGTGTTGGCCGCTCGGCGGTCAAAATGGTGGTGGCACCGACCGAAAACGGAAAGGTCAGACCGTTACCCAACCCATACGCGAAAAACAACTTTGCTGCCGAATAGACAAGGTCGCTCTCCTGAATGCCCAGAACCAGTTTAGCGTAGGTTTCGGCGCTATAGATCAGGCTGCTGTGCAAGTGCACCGTGCCTTTCGGCGACCCGGTTGAACCCGACGAATACAGCCAGAAGCACGCGTCGTTGCTACTCGTAGGCGCAGTGTCAAAATCGGGCGATGCGGCAGCGGTCAGGTCGGACAAAAGCAAGTACTCGCCCGATTTTTCACCCGACACAATGACGTGCTTCAAATAGGGCTGTCCTGACAGAATTGGTTTGAGCGTATCGACTAGAGCTTCAGATACCACCAGCACTTGTACACGGCTGTCCCGCAGCATGAAGTCGTAGTCCTTGCTCGTTAAAAGCGTGTTGACAGGAATTGGAACAATGCCCGCTTTTATCGCACCAAGAAAAGCTGTTGGGAAATCGATGGAGTCGTGCAGGCAAAGCAAGATCCTTTGCTCCGTGCAGACACCGAGCGCGGTTAGTGCCCCGGCAAAACGGTTGACCCGATCCGCAACTTGTGCATAGGTATAGCTTCCCTGATCATCAAGGACGGCAATTTTGTCCGCACGACCGGCACGGAGATTGCGCTCAACAAGGTCCACCGCCGCGTTATAAGGCTGCGGAAATTCAATACCAAGTGCACCGAGTTTGGCGTTCTCTGTCTGGGTCGCAAGCATCATTGATCTCTCCGTGAATGCAGCGCCGATTTGCACATGCAATTTCAGTGCACACTTGGAATTTGGTGCACTATAATGCACATAATAGTGACGGATGTTTTAGAATGTCAAGCATTTACGCAAAATAATGCCTAAATAACTGATAGAAGCTATAAATAGGGGTGTCGTTTCAGCTGTCAGAACGGCTACGTAAGCCCACAGGGCGGCATTTCGCTGATATGTTGCCGACGGAAATTCAATACAACAACAATTTCACAGTAAGCACAATGGTGCATCTGGGTAACCGTCGAAATTTTCCGCGACCGCAGCCTTTGGGCAACTACGCAGCGGCCCAACGTCTTTAGTGCGGTGCTCTGAGGCAGCACCGCACTAAAGTTTGGCTGTGGCCGTTAGATGCCTTTTAGCTGAACACCACCTGGATGTCGGTGTACTCTACCAGTCCTTCTTCGCCGAACTCGACACCGCACCCTGAGGACTTCACGCCACCAAAAGGTGCATTGGGTTGAATGGCGCCGTGCTTGTTGATCCACACTGAACCGCATTCCAGGCGATTGGCCACCTGTTTGGCTTTTTCAATGTCCTTGGACCAGACCGAACCGCCCAGACCGTTGGGGCTGTCGTTGGCCTGTGCAATGGCATCTTCCAGATTGCTGTATTTAATGATGGGCAGCGCTGGGCCAAACTGCTCCTCAAACACCAGCGGATCGGTGGCGGTAAGGTCGGCAATCAGCGTGGGTGGGAAGAACAGGCCCTGTCCTGGCTGACCGCCCAGCAAAACGCGTCCTTTTTGCGTGGCCGCGTCGACCAGGCGTTTGACCTTGTCGAACTGCATCTGGTTGGCGATCGGGCCCAGAATCGACTTCTCGTCCTGACCGTCACCCACTGGAATGTTGCGCGCAAAGGCCACCAGCGCGTTGCACACGCGGTCATAGACGCTTTCGTGCACATACAGCCGCTTCATGGCCGCACAGGTCTGACCGTTGTTGATGAACGCCCCCCAGAAAAGACCTTCGGCAATCGCCTCGGGGTCCACATCAGGCAGAACGATGCCCGCATCGTTGCCACCGAGCTCCAGAGTCAGCCGCTTCACTGTGTCGGCAGCTGTTGCCATTACTTTTTTGCCGGTGTTGATCGAGCCCGTGAAGACGATCTTGCGGATGTCTTGGTGTGCAGCCATTGCAGCACCGATGTTGGTTAGCCGATCGTCTGAGGTCACCACGTTGACTACGCCTGCGGGCAACACCTCGTTCATGATTTCAACCAACCGGATGGTTGACAAAGGGGTAAACGGTGACGGCTTGATGACTACGGTGTTGCCGGTGCGCACGGCAGGCAAGATGTGCCAAACCGCGATCATCACCGGCCAGTTCCAGGGTGTGATCGACCCTACGACACCCAGAGGCTTGCGATGCAAATCGACCCGCCCCTGCTCGTTGTCTTGCAATGTTTTCACGGGTAGCGACAAGCTGGCCGTGTAGGCTGCCCAAGCCTGGGCGCCGCCCAATTCAAAGCGCGATCCCAGACCGTTGAGAGGTTTGCCCTGCTCCTGAGTCAGCAACTGAGCCAACTCTTCAGCATGCTCACCAATTTTTCCAGCAATGTCCAGGCATGCCTTCGAACGCTCCGCATCCGTTCGCTTGGACCACAGTTCAAAAGCCGAAGTAGCGGCGGCCACAGCGCGATCCAGATCCTGCGCGCTGGCATTGGGTGCTTTGGCAATCAGCTTGCCGATGGACGGGTTCATCACATCAAACTCAGATGCGGCACGAACCCGAGTACCGCCAATGATCATTGCAAATTCAGTCATGTTGTCTCAATCCTTGTAGTTGTAGCCTCATTCAGGCAATGCATCGTAGAAGCACGGTGGTTTAGCGGTCTTGGCGTAGCGCGACAAGAGAATAGGACCATTGCGACATCGGGCCTCACTGTTCAACACAGTCGCGGGTAATTACCGATGGCGTGCGACCAAGGATGAAACAAAAAATTCGGAATGCTGACGGAACTTCCAAAAACGTATCTCCCGATTGATCAATTTCAAACCGATCTGCGTTCGATCTGTGGCGCTTTTCAGCTGAATCCCGCAAGAAGCCAGACCATGATGCGCGGTGCTGTCTGCTTGGAGGAGCGGTGTGGAATGGAGTTCGCACATGTCGCCGTTGATGAACTCCAGACTATTCGCAGAACCAAGCGAGAGCTTGTGCAAGACCATGCCGAACACTATTTCCTCATTCTTCAAGAGGAAGGGCGAGCGTTAATGAGTCAACGCGATACGGCGCGTCTCCTACGGCCAGGGGACTTCATCCTCATTGACAGTGCGGAGCCCTCGGAGTTCACTTATTTCAACCGTCACAGCCGGCAGCTATCGGTTCACCTGCCCCGTGCCGAGCTGCAGGCCCGTTTTGGCGACGTTTTGCGTGGGGGAATGTTTTTGTCCGGATCCGATCACACGGCGTTGGGCATTTGTGCTGTGCTCGCCAAAGCGTTCGAGCGCGGAGGCAACCAGACACAAACTGGGTACCTGCGTGACGCGATGTATGGATTGCTAGGCGCCATGTTGTACGCAGGCGGAGATGGCATCCAGTCTCAAAAAATCGACGCAGAAGTGGGCAGTGCACAACTACTGGAACGTGCGCTGGACTATATTGAAACCCACTTCTTCGACAGCGATTTGTCGATTCAGCGCATGTCTCGGGATCTCAAGGTTTCCAGCCGACAGTTGCAGCGCTCGTTTCTCTCCACGAACACCACGCCAACCGATTATTTGGTACAAAAGCGCTTGGCGTTTGCTTGTCAGTCGCTGAAATATCGACATCGGAGTGACAGCAAACCACTCATATCGACTATTGCTTATAGCTGTGGTTTCAATGATCTGTCTTACTTCAATCGCCTGTTTCGAAGCACCTTCGGCTGCACGCCGACCCAGTACGCAGATCCTACTTATTGTGCCGATGCTTGAGGTTGAAAGTCGGAATCGCGCCTGTCGTCAGGTTGAACCGGTTGGTGCTGCAGTCGGGCCACAACGCCTATGTTCAATTGCATCACGACGCTTACAACAGGCCCACTTCAACAGCCAAAATTGAATTCATTGGCAGAGCGTCAACTATCTTCTTTGCACCAAGCTTTCCATCCGCTCGCGCATTTGTAGCATGCTCTTCTCTTTGACTCGGCCATAACCACGGACATGATCAGGCAAGGCGGCAATTTCAACTGCTGCCCCCATATTGCCAGCGTTGAGTGTTGGCAGCAACTGACCTATAGTGAGGGCATATTCGCCTGCCAAGGCACGCTCACTCTGAGCGGACTGTGACCAGCTATATGGGTCCAGCATCGAACCGCGCAGGCCACGCAGACTGGCCAACAGTCTTAACCCAAACCGCGCGCCCAACGAAAATTGCCGTTTGCCGGACCTTTGCCCATCCTTTCGAGATGTTCCAAAATACGCAGGTGCAAAATGGTATTGCACCGCATAGTCTCCCGTAAATTGTTCTTGCAGGGCACTCTCCAAACTTCCGTTGGTATAGAGACGCGCCACCTCGTATTCGTCTTTTCGTGCCAGTAATTTGGCATAGTTGATGGCTACTTGTCGTGTCAATTCCAGATGGGATCCTGCCGACAACGCTGCGCGTTCTGAAGTCCGTACACGATCCACAAAGTTTTGGTACTTTAGCGCGTAAGCGGCGTTCTGGTAGTCGGTCAGGCGCTGTCGAGCTCGGTTGATGATCGCATCAATCTTGTCTGCCTCAGTGGGCTCTGCGACGGGCTTCGCAACGCCCAAGAGGGTGTCGAGCCTAGCTGGGTTCGCAGCAGCAAGACGCCCGCAGGCAAACGCAAATATGTTGTCTTCGACAGATACGCCATTGAGCTCCAGAGCACGTTCGATTGAGGCCCGGCTTAAAGGCACCAGTCCCTGTTGCCAGGCAAAGCCGAGCAATAGAACGTTTGCTGTCAACGTGTCGCCGAGCAATTGCGCGGACAATGCTTGTGCATCACAGGTGGCAACTGCGCTGCTTCCAATCGCGTGCTCGATTTTTGCCAGCAAATCAGGCCCATGCAAGTCTGCGTCCGGGTCGGAAACAAACGCATAGGTTGGTATCTGGTTGAGGTTTGCGACAACGCGGGTTCGCCCACGTGAAGCGCTTTGCAGGGCGTCATTCGATGCACCCACCACCAAGTCTCCGACAATCATGGCGTCCGCCTGCTGCGTGTCGATGCGTGCCTGATTGAGCAAGTCGGCACTGGTTGCAAGGCGCACGAAAGCTATGACAGCGCCCCCCTTTTGTGCGAAGCCCATGAAATCCAGGACCGACGCACTCTTCCCTTCCAGGTGTGCGGCGGTGGCAATGAGGGCCCCAACGGTGATAATGCCCGTGCCTCCAACCCCGGTAATGACCAGGTCATAGGGCGCCACCCATTTCCAGGGCTGTGGCTGGTCGAGTTCCGCGATGGCGCTGGTCAGCGCTTCCTTCGCCACACCCACTCCAACCTGCTTGCGCAGTTCAGCCCCTGTCACTGTGACGATGGCAGGGCAGAGTGCTTCAAGACAAGAGTAGTCCTGATTGCATACCGTTTGGTCAATTTGCCTTTTTCGCCCCAACTCGGTTGACAAGGGGCGGATGGCGACGCAGTTTGATACTGCGGTGCAGTCGCCGCAGTTCTCGCAAATGTCCGGATGAATGAAGACGCGTGTTGTTCGCGGGCTGACCAGCCCACGTTTAATGCGTCGGCGTTGCTCTGTTGCACACACTTGGTCATAAATCAGCGCTGTCACGCCGGGTGTCTCACGCAGTGTGCGCTGCACGGTGTCCAAATCGCCGCGTGCATGGAAGGTCGTGGTCGCGGGGAACTCAGCTCGGCGTGGCAGCCATTGATCACCATCTTCTGTTACCACCGCAATTCGGGCTACGCCTTCGGCCTCGATTTGGCGTGCAATTTCGGGTACCGAGAGCCGTCGATCCACGGGTTGGCCGCCGGTCATGGCGACTGCATCGTTGTACAGGATTTTGTACGTTATGTTGACCCCCGTCGCTGCCGCCTGGCGGATGGCGAGGTAGCCTGAGTGCGAGTAGGTGCCATCGCCCATGTTCTGAAAGCGGTGAGGCGCATCGGTAAAGTAGGACTGCGCCACCCAGTCAATACCTTCACTGCCCATCGGAACCTGGGGAAACGTGGTGTCCCGGTCCATCCACCCCGCCATGGCGTGGCAACCAATGCCCGCGTTGGCCTCTGATCCTTCTGGCACACGGGTGGATAAGTTGTGCGGACATCCTGCACAAAAATACGGGATACGTCGCACCCCGTCGGCCGAGTTGGCGAGCATCGCAGTGGCTACGAACGCAGGAACGCGGTCACAGCGGTCCACGGAGGGAAAATGCCCTGCCAGCCATTGCGCCAAAACCGGCATGATGCGTGAAGGCCGCAACTCTCCAACCGCCGACAACAGGGGTTGACCGTTACGATCCAGTTTGCCAAGTAGTCGTGGGCGATGGGTGGTAGGCTGGTTGTAGAGTAGCGCCCGCAGTTGGTTTTCGACGACTGCGGCTTTTTCTTCTACGACCAAAACCTCGCCAAGCCCACGCACAAAGTCGAGCATGCGCCGGGGCTCCAGTGGGAATACCAATCCGACTTTGTAGACACGCACGCCTACCGCTTCTAGTCCATCGAGCGAAATGTCAAGTCGCCGCAGAGCTTCGAGTAAATCCAAATGGGCCTTGCCGCATGTCACTATGCCGACAGTGGCTCGCGGCGCTGATACAACCAGGCGATCAATGGGGTTTGCATAAGCAAAGGCGCGCACGGCATCCAGTTTGGCAGCCAGTCGCGCTTCAATCGCAAGTCCGGGCAGGTCGTGCATCCGGTAATGCAAGCCCCCTGGATGGGCGGGAAGTTCAACGGGCGCGTCAAACGTGGTGCGTAGGCGGTCAAGATCAACCGTCGCAATTCCCTCAACGGTTTCTGACAAGGCAATCAGTCCCGTCCAAGCACCTGAAAACCGCGACAACGCCCAACCGAACAGACCGTATTCGATCATCTCCGCCACGTTCGCGGGGTGCAAAACGGGCATGCTCCAAGCCATCATCGCCAGATCACTCTGAAATGGAAGACCCGACGACACACAACCATGATCGTCCCCAGCCACTACCAGGACCCCACCACGTGGTGACGAACCATAGGCATTGCCGTGGCGCAAGGCATCGCCAGCCCGATCGACACCAGGCCCCTTGCCGTACCACATTGCGAAGACGCCCTCAACGCGTCGTAGCGGGTCACCGGCCACACGCTGGGTTCCCAGTGCGGCCGACGCGCCCAGCTCTTCGTTGATCGCCGGCATGAAGCGCACCCTGCTTTGGTCCAATAGTGCCTGCGCTTTCCATAATGCCTGATCCACTGCACCCAGGGGTGAGCCTCGATACCCGGAGACGAACCCTGCCGTGTTCCAGCCACGGGCACGATCCAGTCGCGCTTGCATCAACGTCAGGCGCACCAGGGCCTGCGTGCCAGAAATCAGGATGCGACCACTGTCGCAGGTCAGGTTGTCGTCCAGTCGGTAATCCTGTAGCCTCACAAATTTGGGCTCAGCCACTGAATGCGGCATTGACGGTTTTGACACGGGATCGATGGTTTCCATACGCACTACCTCTTTGAACTGGATCGCGTCTGACGTGTCACGTGCAACGGCCTCTGCTGGTAGTTCAAAATTGACCGTTTGCTACTCTTGGCTTCTCAATAGGTCTCGGCATGAAAGCGTCCAGCATCGCGCAACTGCGGGATCAGGGAGGCCCAATCCAGGCCGTACTGTCGACAGACGTCCGTCATCGCCGCATGCACGCCTTCTTCCATTCTCTTGTGCCCGCAAATGTAGATGTAGGTGTTTTCGTCTTTTAGCCATTGCGCGACCTTTTCCGCCTGGCTGCGGATGCGGTCCTGCACATATTCCTTGGGTTGATTGGGCTCGCGGGAATATGCCACCTGAACGTCGATCAGTTCTTTCGGCAGCTTCATCAGTGGTCCGCAATACGGTAATTCGTCTTGCGTGCGCGCACCGAAAAACAGCAAAATTTCTCCACCTTCCTTTTGACTCAGGCGGCGCCTGCGTTGCTCGGTCATGGCGCGCATGGGTGCGGCTCCGGTGCCGGTGCAGATCATCATCAACCTGGTGCCAGGGTGATTCGGCATCAGGTAGGTCAGGCCGTAGGGGCCGGTGACCCGCACCCTATCGCCCCGGTTGAGGTCGCACAGGTAGTTCGATCCAATGCCATGCCATGCATTCCCGTCTTCATCCTGCGTTACGCGCTTGACGGTCAGGGCCAGGTTGTTGTAACCAGGGCGCTCGCCATCGCGCGGGCTGGCCACTGAATACAACCGGATGTGGTGTGGGCGCCCTTGTGCATCGGTACCCGGGGGGAGAATTCCGATGGATTGCCCCTCCAGCACCGGGAAGGCCTGCGTTCCGAAGTCCAGAACAATGTGCCGGATATCGCTGTCAGCGTTGTTATGAGTCAATTGAAAATTGCCCATCACGGTAGCGATAGCGGGTGCCTGAACCGCATACAAGCTCGTATATGGCTGCGCCGCAGACCATGGCGCGCAGACGGGCCCACCTTGTCCTGCCGAAGCTTCGTCGGTAATGCGCAGGACATCATCAGGGATGGCCGCACCGACCTCGTTTTCAGTGAAGTGCGCCGCTACGGGCAAGGCGTCCCAGGCAAATTGTTCTGACGTGGTCCAGGGCTGGTTGCTCTTGACCTGTTGCCAGTGATCGATTGCGCCAGTCGGGCAGGGCGAAATGCAATCGTTGCAGCCATTGCACAGGTCGAAATGCACAACGTAATTGCGGCCGTCATGTGAGATGGCTTTGACCGGACAAGTGTCTTCGCACGTGTTGCAGCGGATGCAAACCTCTGGATCGATCAGGTGCTGGCGCGCAAGTGCCACGCCGGTTTCATGGGCCGTCATTCATCGTCCTCCTTGCATCGCAAGCCCTGGTTCAGGCAAACCGAATATAGTCAAAGTCGATCGGTTGCTTGTTGATGCCCATTGGTGGCGGCGCAATCCAGTTGGCAAACTTGCCGGGTTCGGTGACGGGTCCCATCAGCGATGCTACAAAGGCTCTGTCTTCAGGCGTTGGCAACCAGTTGCTCTGCTGCTGTGTCCACTGCTCTTCAGCAATGACATTGCCTTCTGGCGATACGCGTACCTCGGAAAAAGTACCAATCTTGCGGTTGAAGGCCTTGTGGGGAACGTTCAGACGGAAGTCGCAACCAGCCTTCTCTATAACCTTGTTCCAGCGCTGCACGCCCCCGTTTGAATCGCGGATGTAGTCATCGCGCAGCCGCTCATTGATGGCCAGCAAGGCCGGAATTTCATGCGAGACGATTTGCCCTCCTTCAATGCTCAGAACCGGATAGATGTCGCCTTTGAGTAAATGGTCATCGTCCAACTTGCCTTCTTCATAGCGACCCTTCAGCCCGGTGGTATAGAACGTCGCAGCATTACTGGACTGGTCGGCACCAAATAGGTCAATGGTCACGCTGAAGTGGAAATTCAGGTAGCGCTGGATGGTGGGCAGATCGATAACGCCGGCGGAACGCAAGCTCTGCACATTGTCTGTTTTGAGCTGGTTCATTACCTCGCAGGTGCGCTGGATGGTGCGGGCCACGCCGGATTCGCCCACGAACATGTGGTGTGCCTCTTCGGTCAGCATGAAGCGCGTGGTGCGTGCCAGCGGATCGAAGGCCGACTCGGACAAGGCGCACAGCTGGAACTTGCCATCGCGGTCGGTGAAATAGGTAAACATGAAGAACGAGAGCCAGTCGGGTGTCCGTTCATTGAATGCATTCAGGATGCGCGGGTTGTTGGCATCGCCGGAGCGGCGCTCCAGCATGGCATCGGCTTCCCCCCGACCATCACGCCCAAAGTAGCGGTGCAGCAAATAGACCATGGCCCAAAGGTGGCGCCCTTCTTCAACGTTCACCTGGAACAGGTTGCGCAGGTCGTATTGCGAAGGTGCGGTCAGGCCCAAATGGCGCTGTTGTTCGACCGAAGCAGGTTCGGTGTCACCTTGTGCCACGATGATGCGGCTCAGATTGGCGCGGTATTCACCCGGCACTTCCTGCCAGGCGGCCTCGCCCTTGTGCGCCCCGAAATGAATCATGCGGTTCGGGTCAGCTTCTGGGACAAAAATGCCCCAGCGGTAGTCTGGCATTTTGACGTGGCCAAAATTGGCCCAGCCGCTTGGCGCAACGCTGACCGCCGTGCGCAAATAGACATCAAAGTTGCTGGACCCGGTGGGACCCATGTCGCTCCACCAGTTCAGGAAATTGGGTTGCCATTTTTCCAGCGCGCGCTGCAGTGTGCGGTCGCTGGAAAGATTCACATTGTTTGGAATCCGTTCGTTGTAATCGATGTTCATGTCACATTGCTCCTGTCAAGCGAATCAATAAAAATGCGTTACACGCGTTCCCAGTTGAACTGGGCTTTGTTACCGGTGCCAAAAACCTTGAGCGCACCAGACTCGCCGACCGCGTTGGGTCGGATGAATATCCAGTTTTGCCAGGCTGACAATCTGCCGAAAATACGCGTCTCCATGGTCTCTGCGCCGCCAAAACGCAGGCTGGCCTCCAGCCCGGTCAGCGCGTCGGGCGACAGGCTGACACGCTCTTCGATGGCGATCCGGATTTCCTCATCCCAATCAATATCGTCTGGTGTCACCGTGACCAGACCGTGTGTTGCAGCGTCTTCTGTGCGGATTGATTTGCCGACCAATGCCCGCAGGCAATCCAGTTGCGACGCGTCGCCATAAAACCGGGTGGATAGACGGCTGGCATGGTTGACCATGGGATAGCTGCCGAAATTGAGTGCAGACAGCGCCAGTTGTGGCTCGGCATCTTCTTGGTCGGGCAGGCTCAGCATGTAACTGCGGTCGCAGGCCAGCAGCACTTCGAGTAGGGTGCCTGCGAAGCAAGACTCCTGATCGACAATTCCAAACAAGGTGCGCGAGGTCACGTCGAGCCGTGCCAGAGTGCGCCGCAGCATCCCGATGGTCTCGCGCACGAACCAGTGATCCCGGTTTGAATCCAGCATCACATCTGCCGCCAGCACCGCAGCCACATCACCACGGGACTTCAGCAGCCAGGTGCCAATTTCCAGCTCATTGGTGCGTAGCAGCAAGATGGCATCGTCGAGTTCCCGCGCCAGCTCTAAAGGCCACCAGTTGCCCCCAGCCGCGACAACACTGCCGATGTCAGCAGGCTGTTCGCCCGCCGGCGCCTGAAGTGTGAGTGTCGCTGTGCGCAGCTTGCGGTCGATTACAACATCGACGTTGCGGTAGTGGTATCCGGCATCGTCCACGGTGCGCGCAATCGGAGTCAGCGTTACGCCCGCACCCTGACCGGGGCGGTCGCTCAAATCGGCAAGGCGCGCGGCATGCGCGTCCACGGCGGAAGAGAACTCTTGTGCTTTTGCACTGTGGTCAATCAGCTTCCAGGCCTTGGCGCGGTCGGCGCGTAGCCCTTCACTCATGGTGCAAAAAATGTCGGCGTGGTCGCGGCGAACCTGGCGCTTGTCAATCACGCGCGTAAGCCCGCCCGTGCCGGGCAATACACCCAGCAACGGAACCTCCGGCAGACTGACTACCGAGGAGCGGTCATCAATCATCAAAATTTCGTCGCAAGCCAGGGCCAATTCGTAGCCGCCACCGGCCGTTATACCGTTGAGCGCCGCAAGAAATTTGAGGCCGGAGTACTGGCTGGCATCCTCCATGCCGTTGCGGGTTTCGTTGGTGAATTTGCAGAAGTTCACCTTCCATGCATGGGTAGAGCTGCCCAGCATGTAGATATTGGCACCGGAGCAGAACATGCGCGCCTTGGCGCTGGTCAGTACGACGGTTTTGACCTCAGGGTGCTCAAAGCGGATGCGCTGGATCGCATCGTGTAGCTCAATGTCCACGCCCAGATCATAGGAATTAAGTTTGAGTTTGTACCCGGGCTTGAGGCCCTGGTCTTCATCAATATCCATGGCCAAGGTTGCCGTTGTGCCTTGAAAGGAAAGCTTCCAGTGGCGGTAGCGGTCGGGATGGGTGTCAAAAGTGATCATGTGGTCAGTCTCCGCCAATTCATTGCGAATGTTGCAGGTCGCATACATCCGTATACACACTCAGAAAATGCATCATTCTTCATTAATCTAAATTAGAAAATGAATAATAATGCATTTAACAATTTCTTGCAGGCGAATGGGGTTTTTCATGTCCTGGCGTGCTTTCGGGAGATTCAGGTAACCTGAAAAGTCTCCTCGTGGTGCAGACTCAGGCCGGAGTCAGTTGCCATTTCGATGCGACTGATCGGACGATATGCTATAAAATATATAGCTTTATACGTATATTCTACGAGGGCTAGGACTGGAATTTAGCAGTGGGATTCGGTCCGAATCGCGTCCCCGTCAGCGCTAGGCAGTGCCGCTGCCTGCCGAATAGTGTGTTTCTATTGCATTGCTGAGGGCATCCAGGCTCTGTGCAACGGTCTGGCCGGATGTGCTCAAAATGATGTCTCCCTTGCCATAGAGCGGAGCGCGTCCCTGCAGAATCGAGCGCAAATCTTCCATGGCTTCGTTGTTGTCATCCATGGGGCGGTAATCGCCTTGGGCAATGACGCGTGCCATATGTTCTTCGGGCGATGCCATCAGCCATACCACCATGCAGGACGACAACAGCAACTCAAATGTGGCGGGCTCCGTCACCAGCCCGCCTGGGATCTCGATGACAGCGCGCTTGTTTTTTGTGACAACGGTCTCCAGTGCGCGCCTTTCATAGCGGCGATAGCCTGGCTGGCCATAGAGGGAGAATACTTCGTCCATCGATGTACCCGCTTCGTGTTCGATTTCCTGGCTCAAACGGATAAAGGGGATATTGAGGCGCTTTGCCAGCAGGGTTCCCAATGTGGTTTTGCCTCCGCCGCGCAAACCGATGAGTGCGATGCGCTCGCGTTTGCCTTGCGAATGCATGCTGCCAAATTCGACAAACAGCAAATCCCACACTTTCTGTAGCTGTTTCTGGTCAAGGCGCATCAAAAACTCATGCAGAAGTTTCATTTCTACGGAAACTTCTTCTTCTTGCAGCAGATCTGCGAGCGGGGTTGCCAGTGCGTGGGCTACCTGACGCAACAGGTTGATGGAGATGTTTCCCCGACCCATTTCCAGTTGGGCCAAATAGCGCTCGGACACTTCTGAGTCACGGGCGAGAATTTTGCGGGTCATGCCCCGTTGGGCGCGAATTCTGCGGACCCGCTCACCGAGCTTGAGCAGGTAATCACCATAGGTTTTGCCGGTGTCCAGTTCCATATTCAAGCCCGAAATACTGACTTCGTCCATTTAAGGCCTCCCTGACGTGCGTAACAAGCACCACACCCATTGCCCACATGCACCATTGTGCTTGCGGTGAAATTGCTGTTTCATTTGCTTTCCGGCAGAATCTTACCAAGATAAAGCCGGTCTATGGGGGTTCCTTGGTGCACTGGTCACCGCAATGATGCATTTAATTGCAGCATCTGGCAGAACTTTAGGCAATACCCTGCATAAATTGCCCGCTTACGCCCGTTGTCATTGTAGAAATAGTGGTGAGACTATGGCCGCAAAGTCAGACCAACCCGTCAAACACCACAACATCCACCATCTCGCCGGCACGCACGGGGCCTTGTTCGTGGTGCAGTACCACCATGCAGTTGGCCTGCGACATGCTGTGCAGCACGCCCGAGCCTTGCGCGCCCGTGATTTGCACCACCGGGTTGCCTGTTGCGTCGGTGGAAAGGATGCCGCGCTGGTATTCGGTGCGGCCGGGTTTCTTGCGGATGTTGGCTTGTGAGGCCGCGCGCAGGTGCGGCAATGGGGTGTTGTGGGCGCCCATCATGCGCAGTAGGGCGTCGCGAGCGAAGAAGTAGAAGGTGACCATCACCGCCACCGGATTGCCCGGCAAGCCAAACAGGTAGGCCCTTTTGCCGTTGGAAGCAACCGTGCCAAAGGCCAGGGGCCGGCCCGGGCGCATGTCGATTTTCCAGAAGGACACATCGCCCAGTTTGGCCATGATGGGTTTGGTGTAGTCGGCTTCGCCCACCGACACGCCGCCCGAGGTAATGACGGCATCGGCGTTTTCGCAGGCCGTTCGCAAGGCCGCCTCCAGAGATTGGGCATCATCCTTGACCACGCCCATGTCGATCAGCTCGCAACCCAGACGGGTGAGCATGCCCAGTAGGGTGTAGCGGTTGGAGTCATAGATGCAACCAGCATCCAGTGGCTGCCCCAGGGAGCGCAGTTCGTCCCCTGTTGAGAAAAATGCGACCTTGAGCCGGCGCTGCACCGCCACCTCAGCTATGCCCAGCGATGCCAGCAGGCCCATATCAGCCGGGCGCAGCACGCGGCCGCGGCTCAGGGCGGGTTTACCTTCCATCAGGTCTTCACCTTTCAGACGTCGGTTCTCGCCGGTCTGGATCGTGCTCGCCGGGATCGACACAGTGGTATCGGTCAGCGCCTGCGTCAGCTCCTGGGGCACTACGGTGTCACACAGAGCCGGCATAACCGCACCAGTCATGATGCGCACACACTGCCCATGCCCGACAGCACTGTCAAAGCGGTGCCCAGCATGGGCGCTGCCGATGATAGTGAGCGTGGTGGCCGCATTGGTTGCCAGGTCCGCGCCCTGGAACGCAAAACCGTCCATGGCAGAGTTGTCGTGCGCCGGCACACTGATGGGTGACACCACATCATGGGCCAGCACACGGCCCAGGGCTTCCCGGGTTGGGACCAGTTCCTGGCCGTGGATAGGTTGCACCAAGTCCTGAATGATGCGCTGCGCCTGCGCAACGGTAAGGGCACGGTCCGAGTCGTGCATGCGCAGCTCGTCTGCGGTGTTGATGTTGTGAAATGCGGATTCGTCTTCGAATTGCACTTCAGCCACTTTAAGGCTGGCCAACCAGCTGCCCATCTTGCGGCCACCGCTTTCGAGGTAGGCATTCAAGTGGGGCAGCAGCGCGGTCTTGACCAGGCAGAACACCGGGTGCAGCTGGCGTGTATCACCCGTACCGGTTACGGCCACGGCCAGGTCGGCGTCCTGCGCGTGCCGGGCCTGAGCCAGACGTGCGACCAGATCGGTAGGCAAAAAGGGAGAGTCGCATGGTGCGGTGACTAGGTAGGGCGTTTCGCAGTGCATCAGTCCCGCTTGTAGGCCAGCCAGCGGGCCGGCAAAGTCGGGCAGGGCGTCGGGCCAGACCGGTACACCGTAGGCAGCATAGGCCTCCTGGTTCTGGTTGGCATTGATCAGCAAATGCTGCACCTGAGGGGTGAGCCGCTCCAGCACATGTGCCACCATGGGCTTGCCGTTCAGCGGCACCAGACCCTTGTCGACGCTGCCCATACGGGAGCCTCGCCCGCCTGCAAGAATGAGTCCGGTGATGTCCATGGAGGCTATTGTGCCAAATGGGTCCAAAGGCCTGGTTGGCGCCCGATTCGTGCAGCAACCGCCCCCAGGCGATGCCGCCAATGGTTGCGTGAAGGATTTAACGAATTTTTGCGTATCTATGCGCTAAAAGGTCGTGTTAGCCCTCGTCGGAGTTACGTAAGGCGCTACTGTTTTCATAGTAACTTTGCAGTCTCAGACTCGTGTCGGGAGAGCATTCCCGGTAGTTTCGTCCGCCGGAGTATGACTAGGGGTTCACCATCACCAGCTTGCCCATGACCCCGCGTGAACCCATATGGGCGTAGGCGGCCTTCAACTCCGACATGGGCATCGTGCGGTCAATCACTGGCTTGATCTTGCCCTGGCCGTACCACTGGACCAGCTCGCCCAGCATGGCGGCATTGGCTTTGGGCTCCGCCTTGGCAAAGGCGCCCCAGAACACGCCCACGATGGACGCAACCTTGAGCAGCGGCAGGTTCAAGGGCAGGGCGGGAATGGTGCCGGAGGCAAAGCCCACCACCAGATAGCGGCCACGCCAGGCAATAGAGCGAAAGGCCGGTTCGGCAAAGTCGCCGCCCACGGGGTCATAAATCACGTCCGGGCCCTTGCCATCGGTCAGTGCCTTGATGGCGTCGCGCAGATTCTCGGTGGTGTAGTTGATGGTGGCGTCGGCACCGATTTTTTTGCATAAATCGCACTTCTCCTGGGTCGATGCCGCAGCAATCACCCGGGCGCCCATTGCCTTGGCGATCTGGATGGCCGACGTGCCCACGCCGCCGGCGGCACCCAGCACCAGCACGGTCTCGCCGGCCTTGAGTTGTGCGCGGTCCACCAGGGCGTGGTGGGAGGTGGCGTAGATCATGATGAAGGCCGCCGCATCCACAAACGGGAAGTCCGGGGGCAGCGGTATGCACAGGGCCGCTGGTGCAATGGTGTGGGTGCCAAAGCCGCCCGTACCACTCAGGCAGGCCACGCTCTGGCCGACTTTGAGGTGCTTGACACCTTCGCCCACGGCCTCGATCACACCCGCGTATTCTGAACCCGGCACAAAGGGCAGGGCGGGCTTCGTCTGGTACTTGTTCTGCACGATCAGGATGTCGGGAAAGTTCAGGCTGGCAGCCTTGATGGCAATCAGTACTTCGCCTGCCTTGGGTGCTGGCGTGGGAAGTTCTTTCCAATTCAGGGCGTCAATACCGGTGGGGTTTTCGCAAAGCCAGGCGTGCATGGGAGTCTCCAAAAAAGGTGGACGCATCATAGGCCTTGACGATGGTCAAAATTGTCGCTGGGGTGACCCGCCCTCGGCCCTGTGGTGAACCGACCCGCGCCCTACAATGGACGGCAATTCCCCCCGAACTTATGAAAATTCTCATTTCCAACGACGATGGTTACCAGGCAAGCGGCATAGAAGCGCTGTATGAAGCGTTAAAAGACCTGGGCCAGGTGGAGGTGATTGCGCCGCAGCAGAACAACAGCGCCAAATCCAATGCGCTGACCCTGCATTCGCCCCTGTCAGTGAACCGCGCCGCAAACGGGTTTCGTTATGTGAACGGCACTCCGGCCGATTGTGTGCACATCGCACTCACCGGTTTGCTGGACTACCGCCCGGACTTGGTGGTATCGGGTATCAACAACGGCGCCAACATGGGAGACGACACCATTTACTCTGGCACCGTGGGAGCCGCCATGGAAGGGTTTTTGTTTGGCATTCCATCCATTGCCTTCTCGCAGGTAGAACATAACTGGTTGCACCTGGACAGCGCGGCACGCAAGGTGCGCGAACTGGTGCAGTCCATGCACCAGAAGCAGTTGATTACCCCCGCGCCTTTTTTGCTGAACGTGAACATTCCCAACCTGCCGTACGAGCAGATCGGCAGCCCCAAGCTGTGCCGCTTGGGTCGGCGCCATGCGGCCGAAAGCGTCATCCAGCAAAAAAGCCCGCGCGGAGAAACCATGTATTGGATTGGTGCGGCTGGCGCGGTCAAGGACGATGCCGAAGGCACGGATTTCCACGCAACGGCGCAGGGTCATATCTCCATAACGCCCTTGAAGGTGGACCTGACCGACCACGACCACCTGGGTTATTGGGCGCAAAGCGTCTCACGCCTGTCCATGGCCAGCCCGACCGCCCAGTGCCCATGAAGCAGCGCCCAACTTTCCCCGCCAGGTTGGACACCACCCTGGCCATGAACCGGCCCAATGCCGTGGGCAAACCTGCGCCGACAACACACGCAACACCCACCAAGTTGCCCAATGCGCCAGCAACGGCAGCCGCTCCCAGTCGCATCAAGGCCGCGCAGCAACCGACCCCACAGCCTGGGCATGGCATGGACTCCAGCGCCGTTCGCCATCGCATGGTGCACAAGCTGGCGGCCCAGGGTATTTCGGACGCTCAGGTGCTGGGCGCCATGGGTGCCATTGAACGCCACCGTTTTGTCGACAGCGCCTTAGTGAACCAAGCGTATGAGGACACCAGCCTGCCCATTGGCTTGGGGCAAACCATTTCCAAACCCGGCGTGGTCTCGCGCATGCTGGAGCTGCTGCTGCAAGCGCAATTGGGTAACCCCGCCAAGCTGGGCCGGGTGCTGGAGATCGGTACCGGTTGCGGCTACCAGGCCGCAGTGCTGAGCCTATTGGCCACCGAGGTCTACAGCATCGAGCGCCTGCGCGGCCTGCACGACAAGGCGCGTGACAACCTGCGCCCCCTGCGCCTGGCCAATCTGCATTTGTTGTTTGGTGATGGTATGGTGGGTTACGCCAAGGGTGCGCCCTATGCTGGCATCATTGCCGCTGCTGGCGGCGAGGCCGTGCCCCAGGCCTGGGTAGACCAGTTAGCCGTGGGTGGTCGTCTGGTGGCACCTGTGGTTACCGCTGGTGCACCCGGGTCGCAGGCCCTTTTGGTGCTGGACAAGACCGCCCAGGGCGTGCGCCAGACCATTCTGGAGGCGGTGCATTTTGTCCCTCTAAAATCGGGTGTTGCTTGAAGGAAGTTTTTATGACCGGTTCTTTGCGTCGTGCTGGGTGGTTGCTGGGTTTTGTGATGGTGGTGCTGTCTGCGTGCAGTTCCAAGCCCATCAACCGCGCGCCAGTGGAAGATCGCGCCTCGGTGTCCGGCAAAATGATTGTGACCGCACCGCTACCCCAGCAACCGAATGACAAGCTTCTCCCTGGTAGTGAGAATGCCGGCAAGCCCGGCTACTACACCGTCAAGCCCAAAGACACGCTGATCGCCATTGGTCTGGAAACTGGCCAGAGCCCCAAAGACCTGGCCCGCTGGAACAATGTGGAAAACCCCAACCGCATTGAAATTGGCCAAGTGCTGCGCGTAGTGCCACCGGTGGCCGAAGGGGTGGCTATGACCAGACCGGTGACCACCAGCGCTGCCACCGCCACGCCCATTGCGGCGGGATCGGCCAAGCCGGAATCCGCTGGGGCCAGCGCAACGTCTGCCCCGGTGGCCGCCGCAGCGACGGCGCCTCCTGCTGCTGGTGACGATGACATGGGCTGGATTTGGCCCACCAGCCACGGCACCGTGCTGGCTGGATTCGACGAAGTCAAGAACAAGGGCCTGGACATTGGTGGCAACGCGGGTGAGGCAGTGTTGGCCTCGGCCGACGGCAAGGTGGTGTATGCGGGCGCCGGCCTGCGTGGCTACGGCAACCTGATCATTCTCAAACACAACAACATCTACCTCACGGCCTACGCGCACAACCAGACCCTGCTGGTTAAAGAGGACCAATCGGTCAAAAAAGGCCAGAAGATTGCCGAAATGGGCAACAGTGATGCCGACCGGGTAAAGCTGCACTTTGAGGTGCGCCGCCAGGGCAAGCCGGTGGACCCGCTTAAATACCTGCCGCCCCGGTAGCGACTGTCACCATGAGAAAGCCCCGCAACCCCGGTTCGGCCAGCAACGCTGCCAACCAGGAGGTGGTGGGTCAACTCCTGGAGAGAAAAGCGCTATCAGCCCTCGTCAAATCTACACAACCCGCTATTGATCTGATAGCGATACAGGCGTTGAAGCCACTTGTGCAGGACGACTCCGGTAGTGATGTCGTGGCCGATGAATCGGCCGACGCCCTGTCTTTGTACCTGCGCGGCGTTCGCCGCACCGCGCTGTTTACCCCGGAAGAAGAATTTGAGACTGCGCAGCGCGCCCGCGCCGGTGACTTTGCTGCCCGCCAGAGCATGATCGAGCACAACCTGCGCCTGGTGGTGAGCATTGCCAAGGGTTACATGGGCCGCGGTGTGCCCATGGCCGACCTGGTGGAAGAGGGCAACCTGGGCTTGATGCACGCCATCGACAAGTTCGAGCCCGAGCGGGGTTTTCGCTTTTCCACCTACGCGACCTGGTGGATACGCCAGTCGGTAGACCGCGCCCTCCTGTACCAGGGCCGCGCCGTGCGACTGCCGGTTAATGTGGTGCGCGAATTGCAGCACGTGTTGCGTGCCCGACGCTTGCTCGAAAACGATTCCGAGCTATTGGCCAGGCGCCCCGAAGGGATTCGTGTCGACGACATTGCAGCCTTGCTGGGTACTGATCCGCAGCATGTGGCCGATCTGCTGTCCATGGCCGAGGCGCCGCGCTCGCTGGATGCATCGCTGGACCTCGCCGGCGATGACCAGACCCTGGGCGATGGACTGGTGGACGATGTAACGCTGTCCCCCGATGAAGTCACCCTGTCCCACGAGGTGGATGCGCTGCTGGATGAATGGATTGGCACCCTGACCCAGCGCGAGCGAGAGGTGCTCGAAGCGCGCTATGGCCTGCACGGGCACAACCCAGAGACTCTGGACGTGCTCAGCGAGCGACTGGGGCTTACGCGTGAGCGGGTGCGCCAGGTGCAGAACGAAGCCCTGCTCAAGCTCAAACGCTACCTGGGCCGGCGGGGCATTACGCAGGATAAGTTGATCTAGTGGTAATGGGCCGTACCAGCGACCCGCTACTTCGCTACGTCATATTCACCGACTTGGGATACGTAGGCGCCTTGCGCTGCAGACTCGCCTGCTCATACGCATAGGCCATGGCGATCAGTGCGCTTTCGGTCCACGCCGTTCCCACAAACGACAAGCCCACCGGCAAGCCGCGAACCATGCCTGCAGGCACGGTAATGTGTGGGTAGCCAGCCACCGCGGCGGGGCTGGTGAAACTGCTGCCGGAGGCGTCGCCGTTGATGAAATCGGTCAACCACGCGGTGCCGCCGGTAGGTGCTATCAGCGCGTCCAGTTTGTGTTCTTGCAGCACCTTGTCAATGCCTTCGGCGCGCGCATAGCGGTGGTTGTTGGCCAGCGCGTCTTTGTACTCTTGCGTGTTCAGGTCGCCCTTGCTCTGCGCGTTGATGAAATGCTCCTGGCCAAAGTAGCCCATCTCCTGGCTGCGGTGGTCTTGGTTAAAGGCAATCAGATCGGCCAGCGTTTTCACCTGGGCGGTCGGAGCGTACTCGGTCAGGTAGGCGTTCAGGTCGGCTTTAAGCTCGTACAGCAAAACAGTCATTTCGCTGTCGCCGTACTTGGTGGCGTTGGGCACTTCGGGCACGTCAATCAGCGTAGCACCCTGCGCAAGCAGCACGGCCAGTTGCGATTCAATGGCCGCCGCAACGATGTCGCTGGATGCCGCCCACTGGTTGCGCACCACGCCCAGGCGTTTGCCCTTCAGCGCGTTGCGGTCCAGCACCTGGGTGTAGTCGGCCTTCTTCTGGTCAGCCAATGCGGTGGCGCTGTCGCGCGGATCGGTGCCTGCCAGCGCTGTCAGCAGCGCGGCAGCGTCTGCCACCGTGCGGGTCATGGGCCCGGCAGTGTCTTGTGAATGCGCGATGGGCACCACCCCGGCGCGGCTGACCAAGCCCACGGTGGGTTTGATACCCACCAAACCAGCAAGGGAGCAAGGCGAGGTGATGGAGCCATCGGTCTCGGTACCCACCGCAATGGCGGCCAGGCTGGCGGCCATGCTGGAGCCCGAGCCAGAACTGGAGCCGCTGGTGTTGCGGTCCAGCGCATAGGGGTTCCTGGTCAAACCACCGCGCGCGCTCCAGCCGCTCGTGGATCGGGTGGAACGCATATTGGCCCACTCGGACAAATTGGTTTTGCCCAGAATTACGGCCCCCGCGTTGCGCAGTTGGGTGACCAAAAATGCATCACGTGGTGGCTTTGCGCCTACCAGTGCCAGCGAGCCCGCTGTTGTCTGCATGGCGTCCGCAGTGGCGATGTTGTCTTTTATCAGCACCGGAATACCGTGCAGCGGCCCGCGCGCACCCTTGGTTTTTCGTTCCGCATCAAGAGCTTTGGCTATGGCCAGTGCTTCAGGATTCAGCTCGATGATGGAGTTGAGCTTGGGACCTGCCTTGTCCAGCGCTGCAATGCGCGCCAGGTAGAGCTGCACAAGCTGCTGGGCGTTGATGGTGCCAGCCTGCATGGCAGCCTGCAACTGGGCCACAGCCTTCTCGGTTACGTCAAAACGCGCGCTGGTTGCAGCGCTTCCAGCCATTTCGCCAGCATGGCTACTGGCAGCAGCCAAGGCGCTGCCAGCGGTGAGCGCCACGCGCTCGACAAAATTACGACGGTTCATGGGACGCCTCGTTCAGCAAAGGGTCAAAAAGCATTGCGTAACGCTATTCTGCGCTACAAAGGGTTCTGCCGCTATCAGTCGAAAAATGACAGGCAAACAACATTTTGCAGCCTGATCTACACTGCGCGACTTGCCTCCTCCTGCCACTTTCCCACTCCTTTTCAACCCAAGGAAACACCATGCAATACCGTCGACTGGGCCGCAGCGGCCTGCAAGTAAGTGAACTCTCCCTGGGCTCCTGGATTACCTACCACAACCAGGTGGACACCAAAGCCGCCAGCGAAATGCTGGCCGCAGCCAAGGACGCTGGCATCAACTTCTTTGACAATGCTGAGATTTATGCCCAGGGCCAAAGCGAAGTGGTGATGGGTGAGGCCTTCAAGGCGCTGAAGTGGGCGCGCCTGGACTACGTGGTTTCCACCAAGTTCTATTGGGGCCTGGAAACACCAGGCCTCAAGGTTAACCAGCGCAACACCCTGAACCGCAAATACCTGTCCCAGGCGATAGATGGTTCTTTGAAGCGTATGCAGCTTGATTTCATTGACCTGGTGTACTGCCACCGCCCGGACCCATTCACCCCGATTGAAGAAACCGTCTGGGCTATGAGCGACATGATCACCCAGGGCAAGGCGCTGTACTGGGGTACCAGCGAGTGGAGTGCGGCCGACATCCGCGCTGCTTACGAGATTGCCGAACGCCACCACCTGCACAAGCCCGTGATGGAGCAGCCGCAGTACCACCTGTTTCACCGCCTGCGTGTGGAAGAAGAGTACAGCCGCCTGTATGACGACATGCAACTGGGTCTGACAACCTGGAGCCCATTGGCATCGGGCTTGTTGACCGGCAAGTACCGCAACGGCGTTCCCGCCGGTAGCCGGGGTTCCATGGAAAGCCTGAGTTTTTTGCTCCCTGGCCTGACCGATATCGCCAAGAACGCGGCTGTGGGGCAACTCAGTGACATTGCGACGGAACTGGGTGGCAACGTGGCGCAGTTAGCCATTGCCTGGGCCAACAAGAATCCGCGTGTCAGCAGCGTGATTTTGGGTGCCAGCAAGATGAGCCAGTTGCAGGACAACCTGGGTGCTTTGGCGCTGACTCCCAAGCTCACGCCCGAAGTGCTCGCGCGCATTGACGCAATCGCCAAGCCGCTGGCGGCGTAGTGGGCCTTCCAGGAGCTTTGTCACAGTCGCGCACCTGAGACAATGGGGGCATGACTGACCTGAATTTGACTGAAACACCACTACCCGAGGTATTGCCAGACGGCTGGCTGCGTGTGAAATCCCTGGACCTTGAAGCCCAGGGCGTGGCCCATAAGCCCGATGGCAAGGTGGTGTTCATTGATGGCGCGCTGCCGTTTGAAGTGGTCAGCGCCCAGATCCACCGCTCCAAAAGCAGCTTTGAAAAAGGCACGCTGACCGTAATTCACCAAGAATCGTCACAGCGTGTGCGGCCGGATTGCCCACACTTTGGTCTGCACGAAGGGGCCTGTGGCGGCTGCAAGATGCAGCACCTGCACGCCAGTGCCCAGGTGGCCGTCAAGCAGCGGGTGATGGAAGACAACCTGTGGCACATTGGCAAGGTTAAGCCCGATAACGTGCTGCGCCCCATTGAAGGCCCGTCCTGGGGTTACCGCTACCGGGCGCGGTTGTCGGTTCGCTTTGTGCGCAAAAAGGGTGCTGTGTTGGTGGGTTTTCACGAGCGCAAGAGCCGTTACGTGGCCGATATGAAGGTGTGCCCGGTGCTGGCACCCCAGGTCAGCGCCATGCTGGTGCCGCTGCGCCAGTTGATCGAATCGATGGATGCACGGGAGACACTGGCGCAGCTCGAACTGGCCATGGGTGATATGCCTGCGGGCGGTGTCGGCACTGAGGTGATTGCCCTGGTGCTGCGCCATTTGGAGCCGTTGTCGACAGGCGACCTGAACCGCCTGCGCCAGTTTGCCGCGGTAAACCCCGGCTTGCAATGGTGGTTGCAACCCAAGGGGCTGGATACGGTGCACCGTCTGGACGAGTTGCCCGGCCACGAGACCCCACAACTGGCCTACGCCCTGCCGGACTTTGGCATCACCATGCCGTTTCGCCCCACCGATTTCACCCAGGTCAACCCGCATATCAACCGGGTGCTGGTGTCGCGGGCGCTGGGTCTTTTGAACGTTGGCCGTGATGAGCGGGCAATTGACTGGTTTTGCGGGCTGGGCAACTTCACGCTGCCGCTGGCTACCCAGGCGCGTGAGGTGCTGGGTGTGGAAGGCGCTGAGGCGTTGGTTGAGCGTTCACGCGAAAACCTTAAGCTCAATCAGACTACAGCCCTCGCAAAACATACGTTAGCAGCTACCAAATTTGTAGCGCGTAACCTGTTTGAAATGACGCCTGAGCTGCTGGTGGGCGACGGCGACGCCGACAAGTGGCTGGTGGACCCACCCCGCGAAGGCGCCTTTGCATTGGTGCAGGCGCTGGCCGGTGTGCGCCAGCGCGTGGCAGACGGCGTGGCCAGTGCCGCTGAGGTGGCCTGGACGCCGCCCAAACGCATTGTGTATGTGAGTTGTAATCCGGCGACCCTGGCGCGCGACGCGAGCGTGCTGGTGCACGAGGGAGGTTACCGCTGTTCTGCGGCCGGTGTGGTCAATATGTTTCCGCACACTGCGCACGTGGAAAGCATTGCGGTGTTTGACTGGGTAGGTTGAGCGGAAATTGAATGACCGCCGGTTTTAGGCAACAAAAAAAGGCCCACAAGGGCCTTTTTTAGGGGTCAATAGCGCGTTTTGGCTATCAATCGCGCTCGCCGCCGAAGATGCCCAGCAGGGCCAGCAGGCTTTGGAACACGTTGATGATGTCCAGGTACAAAGCCAGGGTGGCGCTGATGTAGTTGGTCTCGCCCCCATCCATGATGCGCTTGAGGTCGTACAGCATGTAGGCGCTGAAAATGCCGATGCTGATCATTGACAGCGCGATCATGCCGGCGGTTGAGCCTACAAAGGCATTGATCAAACCGCCAACAATCAACATGATCAGGCCGACAAACAGGAACTTGCCCATGCCAGACAGGTCACGTTTGATGACGGTGGACAGTGTCGCCATGCCCATAAAGACGCCTGCGGTGCCGGCAAACGCGATCATGATCAGTTGTGGGCCATTCTTGAATCCCAGCGTTGCCTGGATCATGGGGGAGAGCATCAGGCCCATAAAAAACGTGAAACCCAACAGCATGGGAACGCCCGCGGCGGAATTTTTGGTCTTTTCGATGCCATAAATAAAGCCAAAGGCCACGCCCAAGAACAGAATCATGCCCATCCAGCCGCGAAACAGTGCGGCCAAGCCCAGCTCAACGCCCAGCCAGGCGCCGAGTACGGTTGGCATCAGGCTCAAAGCCAGCAACCAGTAGGTGTTGCGCAAGACCTTGTTGCGCTGGTTGTCCGAGACGAGGTAACCACTCTGGTTGGGGGTCAAAATCGTAGTGCGGTCAGTCATAAAGCAAACTCCTTCAGTATCTGCACGGTGCAGATTGGGTAATTCTAGGGTTTCTCAAGAGGCAGGTCTCAAATCAAGCCGCCCATTGCCCACTTTTTTCGTAAGGCTGTTGTCCAGTTCAGGTTGCATACGGCCGAATACGTGGGCGTTATGCTTGCAACTTAACTCACAACTATGAGGAGCAACCCGCCATGAAAACCAAATCCGTTCTCGAATTCTCCGACGTCAAAATCATGGCCGCCGCCGCCGAGGCCGAAGCCCTCAAGAACAACTGGGCCGTTAGCATTGCGATTGTGGACGATGGTGGCCACCTGCTGTGGTTTCAGCGCGGAGATGGCGCTGCGGCTATTTCCGCCCACATTGCACCCGGCAAGGCACGCACCGCCGCACTGGGCCGGCGCGAGACCAAGGTGTATGAAGACATCATCAATGGTGGCCGTGTTTCGTTTCTCAGTGCCCCCAGCCTGGACGGCATGCTTGAAGGCGGCGTGCCCATCCTCAAAGACGGGCAATGTCTGGGCGCGGTGGGCGTGAGCGGGGTCAAGTCCAGCGAAGACGCGCAAATTGCCACGGCGGCGATCGCTGCGCTGTTGAAAACACTCTGATAGACCATATATTTAGATTTTCAACCATTGGAAAGAGGAGTCAGCATGTCAAACAAGAAATCCAAGACACCCGAAATTGACATCGGTATCAAGAACAGCGACCGTGAAAAGATCGTCAAGGGGCTATCGACCTTGCTGGCGGATAGCTACACGCTGTATTTGATGACGCACAACTTTCACTGGAACGTGAAAGGCCCGCAGTTCAACAGCCTGCACCTGATGTTCATGGCGCAGTACACCGAACAGTGGAACGCGCTGGACCTGATTGCCGAGCGCATCCGGGCGCTGGGATATCCCGCGCCGGGTACTTACAAGGAGTTTGTCAAACTGGCATCCATCCAAGAGGTGGAAGGCGTGCCACTGGCAAACGACATGATCCGCCACCTGGTTGCAGCGCAGGAGGCCACTGCGCGCACCGCCCGTAAGGTGTTTGCGGTTGCGGATGCGGCCAATGACCAGCCATCGGCGGACCTGTTGACCCAGCGCATGGAGGTGCACGAAAAAACCGCCTGGATGCTGCGCAGCCTGCTGGAAGAGTGAGTCGGGCTAGCCTCTTACGGCGTTAGTGCTTGGGCTCGGTGACGAAGGCAATTTTGTGCAGACCAGCCTGGCGCGCTTGCGCCATGGCCTGCACCACAAATTCGTAGCGCACCGCCTTGTCGCCCCGGATGTGTAGTTCCGGCTGGGGGTTTTTGGTGGCTTCAATTTCCAGCAAACGCTCAAGTTCCTGCTCACTGACCGGGTTCTGGTTCCAGAAATAACCACCCTGTGCGTCCACGCTCAGCGCGATGGTTTCGGGCTTGATGGTCTGCCGCAGCGCCGTGGCGCTGGGTAGTTCCACTGAAATGGCGTGTTTCATCACCGGCACGGTGATGATGAAGATGATGAGCAACACCAACATCACGTCCACCAGGGGCGTCATGTTGATCTCGTTCATTACCTCGGTGTCGTCGCCCAGAGCTGCTTCCTGTGTTCCAAATGCCATAGCGGATTCTCCTTAGGCCTTCTTCGTGGTTCCCACCCGTGCCCCGGTCACAAAGTAAGCGTGCAGGTCGTGGGCAAAACGGTTGAGTTTGGTCAGAATGGATTTGTTACCACGCACCAGTGCGTTGTATCCAAGCACCGCTGGTATGGCCACAGCCAGGCCCAGCGCCGTCATGATGAGCGATTCACCAATCGGCCCCGCCACTTGGTCGAGTGTGGCCTGGCCCGAGGCGCCAATGCCCATCAAAGCGTGGTAAATACCCCAGACTGTGCCGAATAAGCCCACAAACGGCGCGGTGGAACCCACCGATGCCAGTACCGCCAAACCGCTTTGAAAGCGTGCGGTGCTGTCGTCAATCGCGTTGCGCAGTGTGCGGCTGATCCAGTCGCTGATGTCAAGCGTGTCGTGCAACTGGGTCTGGGTGTTGCGGTGGTGAGCCGTGGCTTCACTGCCGGCATGGGCCAGTTGCACAAAGGGGTTGTCCTGCTGGGGGCCGAGTGCTTTTAAGCCACCCGCGTAGTCGGCACTGTGCCAAAAGGCTTCGGTGCGTTGCGCCAGGGACTTGTATTTCCACACGTCCAGTGCCTTGATCAGGATGACGATCCAGGAAGACAGTGACATCACCAACAGCAGCAGTGCGACCGATTTGGTGACCCAGTCGCCCTGCGTCCACAGGGTGATCAATCCGAGTTGCGATTCCATAATTACTCCAAAATAAAGGTAAACGGTACGTTGAACCACATGGCCTCAGCCACGCCTGCGCGCTTGCCGGGCACGTAGCGCCACTTGCGTGCAGTGGCCAGTGCGGCCTGATCCAGCCGGTCATAGCCGCTGGATTGGTGAATGCTGGCCTCTTGCGCCACGCCGTCGGCGCCGATCAGGGTGCGGATCACCACCTTGCCTTGCTCGCCCAATCGCTTGCTCATGGGTGGGTAGGGTGGTTTGGGGTTGCTCAGATAATCCGCATCGCTGGAGGGCAGCTCTATGCGCGGTGCTGCGGCTACGACCACCGGGGCCATGTTGGTAGATAGGGGGCGTTCGCTGCCCACCACGGGGGTCGGGGGTGCAACTGGCGCTGGCGCTTCGGGCGATGGCTCGGGTGTGGCCTTGGCTACCGCCAGCGGCGTGGGTGTGGTTGGCGCCAGGCGCTGGCGCACTGGAACGGGTGGCGCAGGTGGTTCAGGTGCGGGCTTTACGGCTGGCTCGGCCATGTCTGTCAGCATCATGGCCGGTATCAGCAGCTCGGCTGTGCGACGCAGCAACCCGGTTTGCAGTGCCCACAGCGCCGCGCCGTGCAGCAGTAGCACGGTGAGCACGATACGCAGGTTGCGGCTCATTTGCGCAAAACCCACCAGGCGCAGCCCACGGACAGGGCCAAGCTCAGAAGCAGGGAGATGAATGTTTCCATGGCTATCGTGTTATTTGGGTTCAATCAGGTATCCGCCCACATGCGCAGCAGGTTGTGGTACACGCCGGTCAGAGCGGTTGTCTCAGCGCCATCGCCGTATTCCTGGCGCAGCGCTAGCAGGTTCATGTCCAATTCGTAAAGCAGGCGACGTTGCTCGTCGCTGCGCACCATGCTCTCAATCCAGAAAAAGCAGGCCAACCGGTGGCCGCGCGTCACCGGTTTGACCTGGTGCAGACTGGTGCCGGGGTAGAGAACCATGTGGCCGGCGGGCAGCTTGATAGCCTGCTCGCCATAGGTGTCGGCAATGCAGAGTTCACCACCGTCGTAACTGTCGGGGTCAGCCAGAAAGAGGGTGCACGACACATCGGTGCGTACACGCTGTCCGGTGCCGGGCAGGTAGCGTACGGAGCCGTCGATGTGGTTTCCGTAGTAGTTGCTGTCGCCACCATAGCGGTTCAGCCGCGGCGGGAAAATTCGCTTGGGCAGCGCCGCCGAGAAGAACAGCGGGTTGCGATCCAGCGCGCGTAGCACCAAGGCACGAATGGTTTGGGCCTGCGTGCAGTCGTGGTCCAACTGCTCGTTGTTTTTGACCTGGCGCGCCTGGTCACCCGCACCCGTGCGTCCGTCGCTCCACGGTGCCTCCGCCAGCAAGGTCTGGGTCTGGTGCACCTCGTCGGGGGTCAGGATATCGGGTAGGTGGAGCAGCATGATGGCAGCGGGTTCGGCAAGTTGGTTAAAACTTGAGGTTGAGCGTGAGCTGGGCATTGCGTCCCGCGCCGGGAATGTAGTGCCCGGTGTAGAGCGCGTCCGCATAGACCACGTTGCCAATGTTGCTGACGTTGCCCTTGAGCGAGACGCGGTCGTTAAAGGTGTATTCGGTCATCACATCCACCGTGGTAAATCCTGGTGCCATCCAGCCCGGGTTGCGGTTGGCGGACTGCTCACTGCGAAAGTTGACACCCGCGCCGATGCGCCATTGGGCGTCAATTTGGTAAGTGGTCCACACCGTACCGCTGTGCACGGGCGTCAGCGCGGGACGCTCGCCCTGGCGGTCGCCTGCGCCAGCGGTGGGCGAGGCAATGTCAATCACGGCGTCGGGCAACCACATATACGAGCCAAACACCTCCCACTTGGGTGTGAGGTGGCCGGTAACGTCGATCTCAAAACCGCTGCTGTGGCGCTTGCCCGAGAGCAGGAAGGCTTCTGCAGAAGAGTCGGGGTCGGTGTTGCGTTCGTTGAACTTGGTGGACTGGAAAACCGCCAAGCGGGTGGTAAAGCGTTTGTCGGCTGAGTCCAGCTTGGCACCCAATTCAATGTTGTTGCTTTGCTCGGGCGGCGTGTTGGCGCTCAGCGCGCTGTAGGAGTAGGTGTCGGCCGAGGTGTTGAACGAAGTACCCCAGGAGAAGTGGAACGATTGCAGTTCGTTGGGCTGGAACAGCACGCCCAGGCGCTGGCTCCAGTCGCCAATGGTTTGGGCGTAGGATGAATTGATCGCGCCAACGGCTGCGCCAGTGGTTGCGATGCTGTCAAAGTTGCCGCGCATGCTGTCATAGCGCAGGCCGCCCAACACCTTCCAGTTCTGGGCCACGTGCACCATGTCCTGGGCGTAGACGCCCAGGTTCTGTGCCTCAAAGGCGCTGGAACGCAACACCGTGCGTGCCGCTTCATTGATGGCCATCCCATCAAAGGGTATGCCGGCTACAGTTTGAGGTTTGGTGACTGCGGAGGCGGCATACACGTTCTTGGCCTCGCGGGCAAAGTCCAGGCCGGCCATCACGTCGTGTTTGACGCCCCAGGCGGTCAACTTTTGGCTGTAGTCAGTTTGGGCGTATAGCGAATCCAGATCCTGGTTCTTGGCGTTGTTGCCCCGGTTGAGGATGGTGGATGGGCCGAAGGTATCCAGAGCAACCGTTGCAGTAGGGCACTGGGGGTTGCTCACCACGTTAGCGGCGTTGGTGGTGCGCTGGCAAAAGCGTACGGTGCCGGCGCGTTGGTCGCGGTCGTAGCTACCCTTGCGGACCATGGTTTTGAGTTCGCTGTCGTCTGCAAAGCGGTGCAGATGGCTCAGCGTCAGGTACTTGGCACTGCCGTTGTTGTAGTCGCTGGCCATGCCAAAGTAGGCGCTGGGGTCGAGCTTGTCGTTGACCGTGGTGCTGGATACCGGTGCGCTGGCAGTGGGCTTGATCCAGGGCATACCGTAGTTCATGCCGTTGTCGTTCTGTAGGGCGTACAAGGCCAGTGTGAACTCGTCGGATGTACCAATGCCGAAGCGGTAGGCGCCAGCAATGCCTTTTTTATCGATGCTGCTGCCTGCGCCATTGTTGTCGGCCTTGGTCGCCATCGCGTTGATGCGCAGGGCCGCATCTTCGCCGGTGTGGATGTTGAAGTCACCAGTGATGCGTCGGTAGTTGAAGCTGCCCAGGGTGGTGCTGACTTCGCTTTCGGTCATGGCCCGCGGCACCTTGGACACCTGGTTGACCGCACCACCCGTGGAGCCACGGCCAAACAACATGGAGGCCGAGCCGCGCAGCAACTCGATGCGGTCGTTGTTGAAGGTGTCGCGGTCATAAAACGCCGGGTCGCGCATGCCGTCTACAAAGATGTCACCCGTGGTGGCCAGCGAGAAGCCGCGCAGGCGTATGTCTTCCTCACCGCCTTCTGCTGCCTGGAAGGTAACCCCGGCCGTGTTGTGCAGCACGTCTTTGAGGGTGTCCAGGTTGCGGTCATCCAGCAACTTCTCGGTGACCACAGTGATGGACTGGGGAATGTCCCGCAGGGCCTGCGTGCCCTTGCCGATGGTGGTGGTGGTGGCGCGCAAGGCGTCTTTGCCCTCGGGTGCCTCGGCCCGCTCTTTGATGACGACGGGCTTGAGAGTCTTTGCGGTCTCCGGTGCGCTGGTCTGCGCCATGGCGCTGAGCGAACCCATCAACAGCAGGGCACCCAGCGGCAGGTGTACACCAGTTTTTACTATTGAATTGGTAGCTACCTGTGTAGATTTCACGAGGGCTAGAGGCGAATTTTGCTTAAATGTTTGGTGTGGGGTCATGGTGCGACTCGGTCAGGGTTGTTGGCTGGCTGAATCCGCAGGTGGTTGGACCCCAGGGCGGTGTGGCTTGCGAAAAAGAATGTCGTAATTCTAAATGCGAATCGTTGTTATTTACAATAGACTTGTACTTTTCGGAGCTGAAAATGAAGAAACATGACTTTTTGCACTGGGTTGGTGCGTCGGCAGCGTGTCAGCGACTTGCCCTGGCGGGTGGTTCTAACGACGTGGCCCCATGACAAACTCAAAAGCCCCATCCGTGACCGCAGCAGAACCCGCGCAGGCACCACCACCGCAAACTTCGCGGGTGGCGTGTGCGTTGCCCGCCGGCGTCCAGCGCCTTACAAGCCATGCCATCTTGCAAGGTGCCCAGGAAATCGAAATTGAACACAACGGCGCGGTCTACCGTTTGCGCCAAACATCCCAGGGCAAACTGATTTTGACCAAATAGAGGCAGGGCAACGGCCAAACCTAACAGGAGCACTGTGTGGAACAAGCAAAGAACCAAACTGCCATTGACGCACTCAACCGTGTCATGGAGCTGGAATTAGCGGGTGTGGTGAAGTACACCCATTACTCACTGATGGTGTACGGCTACAACCGTATTCCCATCGTGTCCTGGCTTAAAGCCAATGCCGAGGAAAGCCTGGGCCATGCGCACAAGGCCGGTGAAATGGTTACCCTGCTCGGTGGCCACCCTTCGCTCAAGATTGGAGCCTTGCTGGAGACCGAGAAGCACGATATAGGCGACATCCTGCGCGAAAGCCTGGAGCACGAGAAGGGTGCTCTGGGGGCCTACTACGACCTGCTCAAGCTGTCGGAAGGCAAGTCCGTGCTGCTGGAGGAATATGCCCGGGAAATGATTGTGCAGGAAGAAATGCATCTGGACGAAGTCAACAAAATGCTGCGCCGCCCGGGTGCCATGGAGCCTTTTCAAGAGTGAGTTTGGCTAGAGCTTTTGAGGAAAATTGAAACCTAGCCCTCGTCAGATATACGTGGCCCGCTACGAAAATAATAGTAATTCACATGGCAGGGCGGAAGGGGCAGGTCACCAATGCCCGTACGCTGGTTGCCTTAAAATACTCGCCTTATCGAAAGAACCGTCGTGGCTGGTGCCATGAAGGGCTTTCATTCTTACAGCCAAAAGTGGTGAAGATGACCAAGCCTTTCATTTCTCTGTGCCCCGAGATCACCCGGGCACACGCGCTTAATCTCATGGACTGGTTGGAGGACGAAGACGTCACCCGCTACCTGAGCGATTCGCGCCATGTCTCCCGCTTCATCGAACAGGTCGTCGGGCGGGCCCAGTTGCCGATCCTGACCCATTTGTTCAATCAGGGTGGCCGTTTCTTTATGGCCTACGACCGGCGTGACGTGCCCGTGGGTTTTGTGCGGCTCGTCAAGTCAGGCACGGACTGCGAAATGGTTCTGGTCATCGGCAACCGCGACAACTGGGGGCGCAAGCTCGGGGTCAGCACCATCCGCGAAGGCATGAAGCTCGCTTTCTTCGACATGCGCGCCGACAGACTCATCGCCAAAATCCACGCGGAAAACCTACGTTCGGTGAAAGCCTTTGAGCACTGTGGCTTCCTCCTGGAAAGCCAGACGCCGACTCTGATGTCTTTTGCTTTGACCTCGGAGCGTTATCTCCGGCTTCTGCGCGAAAACCCTGCGGATTACGTCACTGATATCCACATCACCGAAGTCGACAAAGACAGGCTCTTGAGCTTGCTCGCGTTCGAGCAGGCGCCCGATATTTTCGAGTTGGAGCACGAGATTGAGCGAGCCATCGTCGTCGATCCGCGCGACATGGCACAAGATGTCGTCACGATGAACTCCAGGGTTTTGGTGCAGCTGGACGATGAGGGCATAGAAGTTTCGCTGGTCTACCCAGACGACGCGGACGACAGCGCCGGAAAACTGTCGATTTGCTCAGGCGTTGGCATGGCGATCCTGGGGTACAAGGAAGGCGACGCCTTCGACTGGCGCATCAATGACCGAACCCGCCATATCCGGATTGAGAAAGTCCTTTACCAGCCGGAAGCTGCGGGCGATTTCCACCTGTAGATAGAACCATAGTCGCTTCTCTTGGTCGACTGCTTTCCTACGAACCGTTGCTCGCCGAATGTCCGTTCATGGCGGTAGATTCAACTGGAATACGCAAACAGAGCTGCAGCTCCCTTTGTCCTACCAACACTACTTCTGAGGCGCCACACATCACCCCGGCACGCGGGCCGCCGCTGTGGGATGACTGCGATGCGCAGGCGGGTGAGGGCAGCTAGATCGGATCGGAGTGGGATCTGGCAGCACAACCGACACCTGACTACTCAGTCGATCAGCGCATCAACTGCTAGGGGTGCAGACAGCGGTTTCGCTCACGCTGTGGGGCAGGCTGCGAGAGTTCAAACTGCGCAGGCCCACAGCGCCTGGAACCCCAAAACAAGTGCAATACTTCGCCTCATGCCGTTGAATTTCCTATCCGTTGAACATCTGAGTACGCGCGGGAAATGATCGTGCAAGAAGAAATGCATCTGGACGGAGTCAACAAAATGCTACGTCGCCCGGGTGCAGTTGAACAATTTGAAGGGTGAAATAGCACCAATGTTTAAGTGCAAAATTGGCATCTAGCCCTCGTCGAATATACATAGACCGCTATTAATCTAGTAGCTAACCATGAGGCGCCGCTCCTGCGGCGCGGTTCGCTCAATACACCAACCGATCAGGATGGATTTCCTGCAGGATGGTGGTGGCGATTTCTTCGATGGATTTGGTGGTGGTGGACAGCCAGCGGATGCCGGTGCGCCGCATCATGGCTTCGGCTTCGTTTATTTCCATGCGACAGTTCTCCAGCGAGGCGTATTTGGAGTTGGGCCGGCGTTCGTTGCGGATCTCGCTCAGACGCTCGGGCTGGATGCTCAGGCCAAAAATCTTGGCCTTGTGCGGCACCAGGGCTGGGGGCAACTGGCGGCGCTCGAAATCTTCGGGAATCAGCGGGTAGTTGGAGGCTTTGAGCCCGTATTGCATGGCCAGGTACAGCGAGGTGGGTGTTTTTCCGCTGCGGCTCACTCCCACCAGAATCACGTCGGAATGCTCCAGGTCGCGATTCATCTGGCCGTCGTCGTGGGCCAGCGAGAAGTTGATGGCCTCAATGCGGCTCTGGTATTCCTTGCTCTTGCTGGCGTCACTGAAGCGGCCAATGCGGTGGTTGGACTTGAGCTGAAACTCCTGTTCCAGCGGGCGCACAAAGGTACCAAACATGTCCAGCAGCATGCCCTGGCAGCCTTCCTGTATGACCTTGAGTACCTCCATGTTGACGAGGGTGGTGAATACGATGGGCCGGTAGCCATCCACCACCGCAGAATGGTTGATCTGGCGCACGGCCTGGTGGGCTTTGTCCACCGTGTCGCAAAACGGCAAGCGCACGTGGCGGGCCTTGGTCTCGAACTGGGCCAGGATGGCGTTGCCAAAGGTTTCGGCGGTGATGCCAGTGCCGTCAGAGACGAAAAAAACAGTGCGGTGGGTCATGGTGGTGGTCGCCAGGTTGTCAGTGAAATGCAAGCGCGGGTCTGTAACAGACTGCGCCGACAGGGGAGTGTGGCCCCTACAATGGTAGCAATTGACGCATTTTCTCATTCCCAAGCACTCCGAATAGCAACAACAGAGGGTAAATTGGGTGTGATCGCTGCAGACCTGGCGGGCGTGTGCCGGTGCCGGGGGTAGCCAAACGGTTTTTCACTTCCGGAGCTTCTGACCATGTCAACCCTGTTCAACCCGACCGATCTGGTCGTCCCGTTCGAGAATCTGCGCATGACCGACGTCGAGTCGGTAGGCGGCAAGAACGCCAGTCTGGGGGAGATGATTTCCCATCTGCCGACCGGCGTTAAAGTGCCCACCGGTTTTGCCACCACGGCGTATGCCTTCCGGGAATTTCTCAAATTTGGTGGACTTGCTCAGAAGATCAGCGACAAGCTTAAGGCGCTGGACATAGAAGATGTCCGCACCCTGGCGCAGGTGGGTGCCGAAATCCGCGCCCTGGTGGAAGTGCAGCCATTTCCGCCCGCACTGGAGCAGGGCATACGCGAAGCGTTTGCCACTCTGAGCGCCGGCAATGCGGACGCTACTTTTGCGGTGCGCTCCTCGGCCACCGCTGAAGACCTGCCCGACGCATCTTTCGCCGGCCAGCAGGAAACCTTTTTGAACGTGCATGGCATCGACGACATCCTGAACAAGATTCACGAGGTGTTTGCCTCCCTCTACAACGACCGTGCCATCAGCTACCGCGTACACAAGGGGTTTGCCCATGACGTGGTGGCGCTCAGTGCCGGCATCCAGCGCATGGTGCGCTCCGATTTGGGCGCGGCCGGTGTGATGTTCACCATCGACACCGAATCCGGCTTTGACCAGGTGGTGTTCATTACCTCCAGCTACGGGCTGGGTGAAACCGTGGTGCAAGGTGCCGTTAACCCGGACGAGTTTTATGTGCACAAGCCGATGCTCAAAGCGGGCAAGCGCGCCGTCATCCGCCGCAACCTGGGCTCCAAGTTGCTGCAAATGCAGTTCACCACGGCACAGGAAAAAACGGACAGCGGCAAGCTGGTCAAAACCATCGATGTGCCGGCCGAACTGCGCAACCGATATTCCCTAAGCGACGCCGATGTTGAGCAACTGGCCAACTACGCGCTGGTGATTGAAGAGCACTATGGTCGCGCCATGGATATTGAATGGGGCAAGGACGGGTTGGATGGCCAACTCTATATTTTGCAGGCCCGCCCGGAAACCGTGAAGAGCCAGGCTGCCAATCATGCCGAGTACCGCTACAAGCTCAAGGAATCCGGGACCGTGCTGGTAGAAGGCCGTGCTATTGGACAGAAGATTGGCACCGGCCCGGTGCGCATCGTGCACAACATCAGCGAAATGGACAAGGTGCAAGCCGGCGACATTCTGGTCACCGACATGACCGACCCCAATTGGGAGCCCGTCATGAAGCGCGCTGCGGCCATCATCACCAACCGGGGGGGACGCACCTGCCACGCCGCCATCATTGCCCGTGAGCTGGGCATTCCCGCCGTCGTGGGCTGCGGCGACGCCACCGAGCGACTCAAAGACGGCATGCTGGTGACCGTGAGCTGCGCCCAGGGTGATACCGGCTTTATCTACGATGGCCTGCTAGAAACCGAAGTGACCGAAGTGAAACGCGGCACCATGCCCGAGAGCCCGGTCAAGATCATGATGAACGTGGGGAACCCGCAGTTGGCCTTTGACTTCTGTCAGTTGCCCAATGAAGGCGTAGGGCTGGCGCGTTTGGAGTTCATCATCAACAACAACATTGGCGTACACCCCAAGGCCATCCTGGACTACCCCAATGTGGATGCCGACTTGAAGAAGGCCGTCGAATCCGTGGCCCGTGGTCATGCTTCCCCGCGCGCTTTTTACGTGGACAAGGTGGCCGAAGGTGTCGCCACGATCGCTGCGGCTTTCTGGCCCAAGCCGGTCATCGTGCGTCTGTCGGACTTCAAGAGCAATGAATACCGCAAGTTGATTGGTGGCAGCCGATACGAGCCCGAAGAAGAAAACCCCATGCTGGGCTTTCGCGGCGCGGCGCGCTATGTGAGCACCGAGTTTGGCGAGGCCTTCGCCATGGAATGCGAAGCCTTGAAGCGTGTGCGCAACGACATGGGACTGATCAATGTGCAGGTCATGGTGCCGTTTGTGCGTACGCTGGGACAAGCCAAAAAGGTCACCGAGCTCTTGGGTCGCCACGGCCTCAAGCGCGGCGAGAACGCGCTCAAGCTGGTGATGATGTGCGAGATTCCCAGCAACGCTATTCTGGCGGAGCAGTTCCTGGAATACTTTGATGGCTTCTCGATCGGCTCCAACGACCTCACCCAGCTCACTCTGGGGCTGGACCGCGATTCAGGGCTTGAGCTGCTGGCAGCAGACTTTGACGAACGGGATCCGGCCGTCAAGGCGCTGATTAGTCTGGCCATTGCGGCGTGCCTCAAGCAGGGCAAGTACATCGGTATTTGCGGCCAGGGCCCTAGCGACCATACCGACTTTGCCCAGTGGCTGGTGGGTGAGGGCATCTCTTCGATATCGTTGAATCCGGATTCCGTGATCGCAACCTGGCAGAAACTCGCCACCCCATGACGCTACCAACGGCCACACACCGTTGGCGCCTGCATGCGGGCCTGCTGACACTGTGGTTTTTGGTTTCTTTTGGCGCTGCGTTCTATGCCCGGGACTTGCAGATGGTCGTGGCCAGCTGGCCGGTCGATTTCTGGATCGCAGCACAGGGTTCGGTGCTGGTTTTTATCGGCATCGTGGCCGTTTTTGCCTGGGTCGCCAATCGGCGAGACGGGTCGGTTCCGGGCTTTGATACGGTGGGTTATTCCGCCTATAAAAGCAAACTGCACCGCCGTTTTGGCTGGTATGTGCTGTGTCTGGTGCTATTTCTGCTGGGGCTGGCCGTAGCCGAACAGTTTGGTCTGCCCAAGGTGTGGGTGGCCGGCATTTTTCTCTTTTCCACACTGGTGATGTATGCCGCGATGGGCGTCTATGGCCGCACCGCCGACGCCTCCGAATACTACGTGGCGGGTCGGCGGATTCCAGCGATGTACAACGGTATGGCCACAGCTGCCGACTGGATGAGTGCGGCGTCTTTCATCAGCATGGCCGGCGGGCTGTACTTGCAGGGTTTTTCCGGTTCGGGTGGGCAGGCCGGTGGCCTCGCCTACGTGATGGGGTGGACGGGTGGTTTTTGTTTGGTGGCCTTGCTGGTTGCACCCTACCTGCGGCGTATGCGGCTCTACACAGTTCCGGACTATTTCGCCATGCGTTATGGCGGACGCTGGCCACGCATGATTGCGGCCATGGCGGCGGTTTTGTGCTCGTTTACCTACGTGGTGGCCCAGATCTATGGTGTGGGACTGATTACATCCCGCCTGACCGGCGTGCATTTCGAGATTGGCATCCTGCTGGGCCTGGGTGGCGTACTGGTGTGTTCTTTTCTGGGCGGTATGCGGGCAGTGACCTGGACCCAGGTCACGCAGTATGTGGTCATCATCCTGGCCTTTCTGATCCCGGTGTCCTGGTTGTCTTACAAGCAGGTTGGCAATCCCCTGGCGCCCCTGGTTTATGGCCAGCAATTGCAGAAGATTGCGTCCATGGAACACCAGTTAATTGACTCTCCGGCCGAGCACGAGGTGATTGAGGAGTACGCCCGTAGAGCCCGCAACTTTGAGAAAAAGCTGCTGGATGTGGAGGGCTCCTTGCAGAACGATCGGCAGGAGTTGCGGCGCCAGTTACGCGCCTTGGGTGATATGAAGGCTGACGATGAGCATGCCATCGCGCTGCGGCATGAGCTCGCGATCATGCCCAAGGACGCCAAGACTGCCCGGGAGCAATGGAGCCGCGCGGCGGCAGACAACCTGGCAATGGCCAAGCCACTGGGCGGAATGCCGGCGCACTCCACGCCCTTTAGCGGAGACCCGGACGGCACACCCGAGCAGAAGGCTGAGTTTGAAAATTCCCGTTTGAACTTTCTGGCCTTGATGTTTTGTCTGATGGTGGGCACAGCCGGTCTGCCCCATTTGCTGACGCGTTACTACACCACCCCCACTGTGGCCGAGGCCCGCACGTCGGTCGCATGGTCCTTGTTCTTCATCGCTTTGCTCTACTTGTTGGCGCCAGCGTTGGCGGTGCTGGTCAAGTACGAGGTCATGGCCCACTTGGTAGGTCAGCCGTTTGACAGCTTGCCGTCCTGGGTGGCGCAGTGGGCGCGCGACCCCAGCTTGTTGACGGTATCTGACGTCAATGGCGACCATATCCTGCAGTTTGCCGAGCTGCGCATGGGGCCAGACTTGATCATGTTGGCCACGCCAGAAATCGGCGGACTGCCATATGTGGTGTCGGTGTTGGTGGCAGCGGGTGGGTTGGCTGCCGCACTCAGCACGGCCGATGGTTTGCTGCTCACCATTGGCAATGCCATGGCCCACGACGTCTATTTTGAAGGTGACAGTGACAAGGCCCAAGCCATGCGCAGGGTCATGTGGTCCAAATTTGCACTGTTGGTCGTGGCCTTGATCGCCGCTTATGTGGCGGCACAACGCCCCGCTGGCATTCTGTACCTGGTGTCGACCTCGTTTTCGCTGGCGGGCGCAGCGTTTGTGCCGGCCATGACGCTGGGTATTTTCTGGAAAAGCTGCACGCGCATGGGGGCCGTGAGTGGCATGCTGACCGGGCTGGGTGTCACCCTTTACTACATGGCCATCAACATGCCTTCCGTGCGCGGGGCTCTTGGACTGATGGGTGACGGACTTTGGTGGGGGATTCAACCGGTGTCGGCTGGCGTTTTCGGTGTGCTGGCGGGCTTCGCGGTTACCGTGCTCGTCAGCCTGCTGACGCATGAAGGACGCAACCCCGCCTAGCGCGGGCATCGCCTGGTACACTGTTTGTCGTCTCGATAGATTGGGCTATAATCGAAGGCTTTCGCCTTGCTGCACCTCCTTTCGACGCGGAGGGTAGCTTATCTTTCCCCGAAGAGTTTCAAAAATCGGGATATCCAAAAGGAGTATCAATGCGTCACTACGAAATCATTCTTATGATCCATCCGGATCAGAGCGAACAGGTTCCAGCCATGCTGGAGCGCTACAAGGGCATGATCACTGCCGGCGGTGGAAAAATCCACCGCGTGGAAGACTGGGGCCGTCGTCAGATGGTCTACATGATCAACAAGCTTGCAAAGGCCCACTACCTGTGCGTCAACATCGAAGCCGATCAGGCTGTGATGTCTGAGCTGGAACACGCGTTCAAGTTCAACGATGCCGTTCTTCGCCACCTGACCGTGTTGAAGAAGAAGGCTGACACCGGCCCTTCCTCCATGATGAAGACCGTCGAGCGCGAAGAAACGCGCAAGTCCCAACAGGCTGAATACAACGCGTAAAGCTTATTTTTGCTGACGGAGTGCCTGCCAACACCCTTGTTTTGAGCGCCTGTATTGCACAGCTGGATGCTATGCGCTACACGCCCGCTGGAGTCCCCGCCCTGAACCTGCAGCTCGAACACGAGTCTGAAACACAGGAAGCAGGTCAGGCCAGACAAATCAAGGTGGCAGTGAAAGCAGTGGCTTTCGGCGCACTGGCTGAGCGGCTTGCAAAGCAGGCTATCGGCAGTGTCTGGAGGTTCCAGGGTTTTCTGGGCAACGCCCGCCACGGTAAAAGTATCGTTTTCCATATTCAAGAATTTTTGCAAGATTAATTTTTTTAGGAGGCCCTAATGGCCACGTTCAAAAAATTCAACAAAGACAAGCGCCCCAAGCGTCCCGCACAAAACCTGCTGTTCAAGCGCAAGCGCTTTTGCCGCTTCACGGTGACTGGCGTCGAAGAAATCGACTACAAAGACATCGACACCCTGCGTGATTTCATTGCCGAAAACGGCAAGATCATTCCCGCACGCCTGACCGGCACCCGCGCTATTTTCCAGCGCCAACTGAACACCGCTATCAAGCGCGCTCGCTTCCTGGCGATGTTGCCTTACAGCGACCAGCACAAGATCTAAGGAGTACGACCCATGCAAATCATTCTGCTCGACAAGGTCGTCAACCTGGGTAACCTGGGCGATATCGTCAAGGTCAAGGACGGTTACGCACGTAACTTCCTGATTCCCTCTGGCCGTGCCCGCCGTGCCACCGAAGAAGCCAAGGCTGCCTTCGAAGCCCGTCGCGCTGAGCTGGAAAAAGCCGCCGCTGCCAAGCTGGCCGAATGCCAGGCTTTGGGCGAAAAGCTCGGTGGTACCACCATCAAGCTGACCCAAAAGGCCGGTGTGGATGGTCGTTTGTTCGGCTCCGTTACCAACTCTGATATTGCTGAAGAGCTGGTCAAGAACGGCTACAAGGTTGTCAAGTCCCAGATCCGTATGCCCAACGGTCCGATCAAGACCGTCAGCGACAGCACGGTGGCCGTGGCCCTGCACACCGATGTGGTGGTGGACGTTAACGTGTCGGTGTACGGCGAAACTGCCTGATCACCCAGCGCTGGCAACAGCCAAAGCCGCTTGGGTTCGCCCTTGCGGCTTTTCTTTTTGGGGCTTGAACTTGTCCCGTGATTCCCACAGCTTGTACACACGTTTTTCCCGGCTTGTGCCCAGGCATTCACTCGACACCCAGCCGGGGGCCGCGTAGCATCAAAGGCTATTCATTGAACAACCTGGGTATTCCATGTCCGCAGTGATTTCCGCTCTCGACGAATACGGTACAGACCGTCAAATTGCCCAGTTGCGCGTGCCACCCCATTCCATTGAGGGTGAATCCAGCGTGCTGGGGGGCTTGTTGCTGGACAACGCAGCGTGGGATCGGGTGGGCGACATTCTGTCCGATGGCGACTTTTACCGTTATGAGCACCGCCTGATTTATGCTGCCATTGGCACGCTGGTTAACGTCAGCAAACCGGCGGACGTGATCACGGTATTCGAGCACCTGCAGAACCAGGGCAGGGCTGATGAAGTAGGGGGCTTGGCCTACCTGAATTCCCTCGCGCAATACGTGCCCAGCGCCAGCAACATCCGCCGCTACGCGGAGATCGTGCGGGACCGTTCTCTGCTGCGCAAATTGGTGACAGCCAGCGACGAGATTGCCACCAACGCGTTCAACCCCAAGGGGCGCCCCGTGGCGGAGATTGTTGATGAGTCGGAACAAAAGATTTTCAACATTGGCGAGCAGGGCAAACGCAACAACCGTGGCTTTCAGGGCATGGACTCGCTTGTGGTCAATCTGCTGGACCGTGTGCAGGAAATGGCAGACAACCCCAATGATGTGACCGGTGTACCAACAGGCTTCTACACCCTGGACCGCTTGACCGCTGGCCTCCAAGCGGGTGATCTGATTGTGCTGGCCGCACGCCCATCCATGGGCAAGACCGCGCTGGCCATCAACATTGCCGAGCACGTTGCTTTGAATGAAGGCTTGCCGGTGGCGGTATTCTCCATGGAAATGGGGGCTGCTCAGTTGGCGGTGCGTATCGTGGGATCCATTGGTCGTATCGACCAGAGCCATTTGCGCACCGGCAAGCTCACCGATGAGGAGTGGCCGCGCCTGTCAGAAGCCATCGAGAAGCTGCGCACGGTATCCCTGCACATTGATGAGAGTGCGGGTTTGACCTCCAGCGAGCTGCGTGCCAACGCACGGCGTCTGGCGCGCCAGTGCGGGCAGTTGGGTCTGATCGTAGTGGACTATTTGCAGCTCATGAGCGGCTCGGGTAGCGACGGTGAAAACCGCGCCACCGAGCTGGGTGAGATATCCCGGGGCTTGAAAATGCTGGCCCGTGAACTGAAGTGTCCGGTGATTGCCCTGTCGCAGCTCAACCGCAGCGTGGAGCAGCGTCCCGATAAGCGCCCCATGATGAGTGACTTGCGTGAGTCCGGCGCTATCGAGCAGGATGCCGACATCATCATGTTCATCTACCGTGACGAGTACTACACCAAAGAGCTGTGCAAAGAGCCGGGCGTGGCCGAGATCATCATTGCCAAGCAGCGTAACGGCCCCACCGGAACCGTCAAGCTGGCCTTCCTTCGCCAGCACACCAAGTTTGAAAACCTGGCGTACAGCGACGGGGGAGACTACTAATCAGTTGGCCAATCAGTTGGGGTCAGAGCACATCGCTTCGCGAGTGGTCTGACTCGCAAGAATTAGAGTACTTCACTTGCAAAATCCGCCAAGCGCGAACGCTCACCGCGCGCCAGCGTGATGTGTCCGCCGTGCGGCCAGCCCTTGAAGCGGTCCACGGCAAAGGTCAGGCCTGACGAGCCTTCGGTCAGATAGGGCGTGTCGATCTGGGCCAGGTTGCCCATACAGATAATCTTGGTGCCGGGGCCGGCCCGGGTGATTAGGGTCTTCATCTGCTTGGGCGTGAGGTTTTGCGCTTCGTCAATGATGACGTACTTGTTCATGAAGGTTCGTCCACGCATGAAATTCATGCTTTTGATCTTGATGCGGCTGCGGATCAGTTCGTTGGTGGCGGAGCGGCCCCATTCGCCGGCGCTGGTGTCGGTCTTGCCCAAAACTTCCAGGTTATCGTCCAGAGCACCCATCCACGGGCCCATCTTTTCTTCCTCCGTTCCGGGCAGGAAGCCGATGTCTTCGCCCACGCTCACGGTGGCGCGGGTGACGATGATCTCGGTGTAGCGGCGATCTTCCAGAACCTGCGTCAGGCCAGCGGCCAAGGCCATCAGGGTCTTGCCAGTGCCAGCGGTGCCGGTGAGGGTTACAAAGTCCACCTCTGGGTCCATCAACAGGTTCATGGCAAAGTTCTGCTCGCGGTTGCGGGTGGTGATGCCCCACACCGCGTTCTTCAAGTGGTTGAAATCCCGAAGGGTCTTGATGACCGCCGTGTTGTCACGTATTTCGGTGACGCGTGCGTACAGGCTGGGCTCACCGGGTGATTCAAAAAACACGAACTGGTTGATTTGCAGGCTGGGAACCACGGGCCCGTTGATTTTGTAGAAGGTGTGCGGCCCTTGCTGCCAACTCTCCACGGTCTGGCCGTGCGTGGCCCAGAAGTCGGTAGGCAAGGCCATGGCGCCGGAGTACAGCAGGTCGCCATCTTCCAGCGTCTTGTCGTTCTGGTAGTCGTCAGTGGCCAGGCCCAGGGCACGGGCCTTGACCCGCATATTGATGTCCTTGGACACCAGCACCACCTCGCGTGGGGTCATGGCCTTGCGCAGGGCCTCAACCACGCCCAGAATCTGGTTGTCCGCCTTGCCCTGGGGCAGGCTGGTGGGCAAGGAGTAGTCCAGAGGTTGGGTCTGGAACAGCAGTTTGCCGCGTGCATCACGGTGGCCCGTGCTGGACAACTGGAATCCGGCAGCAATGTCGGCGCCGGGGGCCGCAGCCAGGGCATCGAGCGTGCGGCTGGTCTGGCGGGCATTGCGGGCCACCTCGGTCATGCCTTTTTTATGACCATCAAGCTCTTCGAGCACGATCATGGGCAGGTAGATGTCGTGTTCTTCAAACCGGAACAGCGACATGGGGTCGTGCAGCAGCACATTGGTATCCAGCACAAACAGTTTGGCGGGCCCGGTTGATACGGATTTGCGCGGCCGCGTGGTGGTGCGGGTGGCGGGTTCGACGCTAACCGGCGCAGCAACGACAACCTGGGGCGCATCCGGTTCGGGGCTGAGCAAACTGGCTCGGGCCCGACGTGGAGCTTCTTTGGCTGAGCGCTTGGCGCTGTCAGTTCTCTGCGCCATGCTGACTGAAGCTATTTCAGGCACTTGGGATTTGGCTGCAGGACGGCTGATTGCGCGTGCAGAGGGTGCAAATGCCTTGGCGGGGAGTCGGTCAGCGGGTTTGGTTGGGGCGGGGGGCAATGGCATGGATGGGGCTCACGGATAGGAAAGAAGGGTAGCGATGTATCGCAAAAGTAAAAAAGCCGCCCTGAGCCAAGGCGGCTTTTTGATGGAGCGCGGTTGCGGTGGTCAACGGCATTGGGTCATTATGCATGAGCCCTTTGACACTGCCAGCCTGGCGTGTGCCAAAACAACGTTGCGCAATCAGGCCGCCTTTTTTAACGCCTTTACGGCCTTGAGCACATCGTCCACATGACCAGGGACTTTCAGGCCGCGCCATTCTTCCTTGAGCATGCCATCGGCGCCAACCAGGAAGGTGCTGCGTTCAATGCCCTTGACCTTTTTACCGTACATGATCTTGTTTTTGACCACACCGAACATGTGGCACATTTTTTCTTCGGTGTCCGCAATCAGCTCGAACGGGAGTTCCAGCTTGGCTTTGAACTCGTCATGGGACTTCATGTTGTCCCGGGACACGCCAAACACGGTGGCACCCGCCTTGACAAAATCTTTGTACTTGTCGCGGAATTGCATGGCCTCTGTGGTGCAACCTGGAGTATTGTCCTTCGGGTAGAAGTACAAAACCATGGTCTTGCCGACGTGGGTGGTATTACTGACCTTGATGCCACTGGTTGCGTTGGCTTCAAATTCAGGGAGGGGTTTGTTGACAACAATCGCCATAGGTACTTTTGGTCTCGCGTTCTGGATGTGTCAGTCTAAGTTGGGGGAATCAAACGTGACAGCGTTTGGGTTTGCCCCGACTGCAACCCAAGATTTTACTCTGAAATGTACTCAGGGTTTCCCAGTACAACCCTTGCTTACAACAAAAGGGCCGCAACGACCTTTCGGTCTTCTCCTGCCAGGAAGTTATACGTGCGGCATGCAGCCGGTGTTCCCATGGTCTCCACACCAATGCCTCGGGCGTACAGGCATTGCAGCAAACTGGGATGCGCAAAGCGAATTCGCTCTCCTGTTCCGAAGATCACCAGTTCCGGTGACAGTTCGGCCAGCCGCTCGAAGTGGCTGATTTGCAAGTCTTCAAATCGGGCGCACTCCCACAAATAGGGTGCTGACTCAGTGCTGATGACCAGGTTGCTGGTGAAGTTTTGCCCGTTGACGGTCACCCATCCGGGGCCATAAGCGGTCACGGACGATGATTGAATCGGATCGGGCTGAAATTTCATGGAGAGGTTTCGGTAGAAATTGAATGCTGCACTGCACTAGTCTGGCGCGGAACTGTGGTCAAATTATAGGTTTCGCCCTGTGATCCTGACTTTTGGAGGGACTTTTGAGAACTATTCAAAAATCGGCCAAGCTGGCCAACGTCTGTTACGACATTCGCGGCCCCATCATGGACCGTGCGCGGCAGATGGAAGAAGACGGCCAAAAGATCATCAAACTCAACATCGGCAACCTGGCGGTGTTCGGCTTTGACTCACCCGAGGAAATCCAGCAGGACATGATCCGCAACCTGCCCAACTCGGCGGGTTACTCGGACAGCAAGGGCATTTTTGCTGCGCGCAAGGCGGTGATGCACGAAACACAAAGGCAGGGCATCAACGGCGTGACCCTGGATGACATTTACCTGGGCAACGGCGCCAGCGAGTTGATCGTCATGGCCACCAACGGTCTGCTTGACGATGGCGATGAGTTGTTGTTGCCCGCCCCCGACTACCCGCTGTGGACGGCTGCGGTCAGCCTCTCGGGCGCCACACCTGTGCATTACTTGTGCGACGAGGCCAACGGCTGGATGCCCAATCTGGACGACATCCGCGCCAAGATCACGCCGCGCACCAAGGGCATCGTGGTCATCAATCCCAACAACCCCACAGGCGCCCTGTATTCAGACGCGCTGCTGCTGGCCATTATTGAAATCGCCCGCAAGCACGGTCTGGTGATTTTTGCCGATGAGGTCTATGACAAGGTGCTGTACGACGGCGCCAAGCACACCGCCATCGCGTCATTGAGCGAAGACGTGCTGACGCTCACCTTTAACTCGCTGTCCAAAAGCTACCGCTCCTGCGGCTACCGCGCGGGCTGGATGGTGGTCTCGGGCGACAAACGTCCGGCTACAGACTACATCGAAGGCCTCAACATGCTCTCGAACATGCGCCTTTGCTCCAACGTGCCGGGTCAGTGGGCCATTCAAACGGCGCTGGGCGGCCACCAAAGCATCAACGAACTGGTGGGAGAAGGCGGACGCCTGCGCCGCCAGCGTGACTTGGCCTATGAACTGATCACCGCCATTCCTGGAGTGACCTGTGTGAAGCCCTCAGCGGCGTTGTACATGTTTCCGCGTCTGGACCCAGCGCTCTACCCGATTGCCGATGACCAGCAGTTCTTTCTGGAGCTGCTGCAGGAAACCCGGGTGATGCTGGTGCAGGGCACCGGCTTCAATTGGTCAGAGCCAGACCATTTCCGCATCGTGTTTTTGCCCCATGAGGACGATCTACGCGAGGCCATTGGCCGTGTGGCCAAGTTTCTGGAACATTACCGTAAACGCCACAGCAACTGATTTACTATTAGTTTGATAGCGGCTCACGTATATTTTACGAGGGCTGGAACTTGTTTTTAGACTTTTCAGGACAGACCGCAGTCGCAAAGCGGCAAGCTCTGTCCCCAACACATTGAGAGAATTATGAAACCCATCCAAGTAGGCCTGCTGGGCATCGGCGTCGTCGGCGCCGGCACTTTCAACGTACTCAAGCGCAACCAGGAAGAAATTCAGCGCCGCGCTGGCCGCGGTATTGAAATCACGATGGTGGCGGATTTGGATGTGGCGCGCGCCCAATCGATCGTAGGCGAGGGCGTCACGGTGGTCAACGATGCGCGCGCCATCATAGCCAACCCCGATATCGACATCGTCATTGAACTCATTGGCGGCTATGGCATTGCCAAGACACTGGTGATGGAAGCCATTGCGGCGGGCAAACACGTAGTGACCGCCAACAAGGCCCTGCTGGCCGTACACGGTACCGAAATTTTTGCCGCTGCGTCAGCCAAGGGCGTGATGGTGGCGTTTGAGGCCGCTGTGGCCGGTGGAATTCCGATCATCAAGGCCCTGCGCGAAGGCCTGACCGCCAACCGCATCCAGTGGATTGCCGGCATTATCAACGGCACCACCAACTTCATCTTGAGCGAGATGCGCGACAAGGGCCTGGACTTCTGCGTGGTGCTGAAAGAAGCACAACGTCTGGGCTATGCCGAGACTGATCCCACTTTCGACATCCAAGGCGTGGATGCCGCCCACAAGGCCACCATCATGTCGGCCATTGCTTTTGGTATTCCGGTGCAGTTTGACAAGGCCTATGTGGAAGGCATTACCCAGCTGGGCGCGGGCGACATCAAATACGCCGAACAACTGGGCTACCGCATCAAGCTGCTGGGCATCACCAAGCGCCGCCCCGAAGGGATTGAGTTACGCGTGCACCCCTGCCTGATTCCGGCCAAGCGCCTGATTGCCAACGTCGAAGGCGCCATGAACGCCGTTATGGTGCAGGGCGACGCCGTGGGCACCACACTGTACTACGGCAAGGGCGCCGGCGCCGAACCCACCGCCAGTGCGGTCATTGCTGACCTGGTGGACATCACCCGCCTGCACACCGTGGATGCCGCCAACCGCGTGCCCCACCTGGCCTTTCAGCCCCATACCTTTGACAAGGCCATGGGCAACTTGCCCGTGCTGCCCATGGGCGACGTGGTCACCAGCTACTACCTGCGTCTGCGTGTGGCCGATGAGGCCGGTGTGCTGGCCAAGGTCACTGGCATTTTGGCGGCGGTCAACATTAGCATTGACGCCGTGTTGCAGCGCGAGGCCGACGAAGTGGGCGGCGAGCCTGGCGCCGCCGCCGTGCCGCAAACCGACCTCATCATCCTGACGCACGATTGCACCGAATCCAAGATGAACGAAGCGCTTGCGATGATGCAGTCCCTGCCCACGGTGCTGCAGCCCATCGTGCGCATCCGCAAGGAAGAGTTGGCCTGATGCGCTACCTATCTACCCGCTCCGCCAATCCCGCATCGGTCGAGGGCAAGCGCTTCTGTGAAATTCTGCTCGAAGGCCTGGCGCCGGATGGCGGCTTGTATTTGCCCGAAACTTACCCGCAGATTGACGCAACAGCGTTGCAACGCCTGCGCCGCACTTTCCGCAAGGGCGCGAGCGGTGGCTATGCCGATCTGGCGTTTGAGATTTTGTCGCTCTACATTGACGACATTCCTGCTGCCGACCTGAAGGCGATTTGCCAGAAGACCTATACCGAAGAAGTATTTGGCACGCCGCAAATCGTGCCGCTCAAAACTTTGGAAGCCCCCGCTGCCGACGAGCCGGGCCTGTACCTCGAAGCCCTGTCCAACGGCCCCACGCTGGCCTTCAAGGACATGGCCATGCAGTTGCTGGGCAACCTGTTCGAGTACGAGCTGGCCCGCCGTGGCGAAGAGTTGAATATTTTGGGCGCCACCAGTGGCGACACCGGCAGCGCGGCCGAGTACGCCATGCGCGGTAAGAAGGGCGTGCGCGTCTTCATGACCAGCCCCCACGGCCGTATGAGCGCTTTTCAGCAAGCGCAAATGTTCAGCCTGATGGATGCCAACATCCACAACATCGCCGTCAAGGGTGTGTTTGACGATTGCCAGGACATGGTCAAGGCCGTCTCGAACGATCTGGAGTTCAAGCGCAAGTACAAGATTGGCACGGTTAACTCCATCAACTGGGCGCGTCTGTTGGCCCAGGTGGTGTACTACTTTGCCGGCTATCTACAGGCTAGCGAGCCGCCGCCGGCGAAGCCCCTTGGCACTCGCGATGCCCTTGTCCGCAGCAACGCCGGCGAATTGCCGAAGAAGGTCAGTTTCACCGTGCCCTCCGGCAACTTCGGCAATGTGTGTGCCGGTCATGTGGCGCGCATGATGGGTCTGCCCATTCACACGCTGGTAGTGGCCACCAACGAAAACGATGTGCTGGATGAGTTCTTCCGCACCGGCGTCTACCGTGTACGTGGCAGCGCCGACACACACGAAACCTCCAGCCCGTCAATGGATATCTCCAAAGCCAGCAACTTCGAACGTTTTGTGTTCGATCTGCTGGGCCGTGACGGCGCCCGCACTGCTGAGTTGTTTGGCCCGCAGTTGGCCAAGACCGGCCGCTTTGATTTGAGCGCCGACCCCGCCTTTGTTCACTGTGCCGAGCGCTATGGCTTTGTCAGCGGCAAGAGTACGCATGCCAACCGCCTGGACACGATCCGCGCGACCTGGAACCAGCACGCCTTGGTGATCGACACCCACACGGCTGATGGCTTGAAAGTAGCACATGAACACCGCACGCCCGGCGTACCGATGATCGTGTTGGAAACGGCGCTGCCCATCAAGTTTGCCGAAACCATTGTCGAAGCGCTGGGCCGCGAACCGGATCGGCCTGCCAAGTTTGACGGCATAGAGGCCTTGCCCAAGCGCGTGCTGGTGATGGATGCCGACGTGGTTGCCATCAAAGCGCTGATTGCCCGCGAATGCCAAATTGTTTAGTAAAAAATGGCCTCTAGCCCTCGTGGAATATACGTAAGTAGCTATTAATTGAGTAGCATTTCGGAGTCTCTGCATGCCCCATCCGCCACGCCCCCCGCTGTTGCCACTCGATGATGCGTTGATCCAGCTTATGGCGCATGCCACACCTTTGGACGCCACCGAGTCGGTTGCGGTGGGTGAGGCCGATGGCCGGGTGCTTGCCCAAGACGTGGTGTCAGAGTTGCATGTGCCGCCGCTGGACAACAGTGCCATGGACGGCTACGCGCTGCGCTGCGCGGACGCCACCGCGCCCGGCGTGACCTTGGGCATTTCACAACGCATTCCAGCCGGTGCCAGTGCCCAACCGCTGCTGGCGGGCACCGCAGCACGCATCTTCACCGGCGCGCCTGTGCCGGCTGGCGCAGATGCTGTGATCATGCAGGAAGACTGCACGGCATTGCCAGTTGCGGACGGGGGCCTGGGCCAGGTACAAGTCAACAGCTTGCCCAAAGCGGGTCAAAATATCCGTCGCGCTGGCGAGGACGTGGCCCGCAGCGACGTCGTGCTGTCCCGTGGCCAGCGCCTGGGCCCGGCCGAACTGGGCCTTGCCGCCAGCATTGGCATGGCCGCATTGCAGGTGGCGCGCCGCCCGCGCGTGGCGCTGTTTTCCACTGGAAACGAGTTGGTCATGCCCGGTGCCGTGGCGCCACAGGACATGCCACCCGGGGCCATCTACAACTCCAACCGGTACTTTTTGATTGCGCTGCTGCGCCGACTGGGCTGTGTGGTGACTGATCTGGGTATCGTCCCCGATCACCGCGATGCCACGATACAGGCCTTGCGTCAGGCGGCAAAGGGCCACGACCTGATTCTGACCAGTGGCGGCGTATCGGTAGGCGAAGAAGACCACATCAAACCTGCCGTGCAGTCCCTGGGCACGCTGGACCTGTGGCAGATTGCCATCAAGCCGGGCAAGCCCTTTGCATATGGAAGCATTGGCGATGCCCACTTTATGGGCTTGCCGGGCAACCCGGTAGCCAGCTTTGTTACCTTTTTGGTGCTGGTACGGCCTTTTCTGTTGCGGTTGCAAGGTGTCAACCGAGTTGCTATGAAAGCAATAGCTGCACAAGCAAATTTCACGTGGGCGAGGCCTGATAAACGCCGCGAGTTCCTGCGGGTTCGCCGCAATGCAGACGGTGGCCTGGAACTGTTCTCCAACCAAAGCTCAGGTGTGCTGACCTCAGCCGTTTGGGGCGATGGCCTGATTGACAATCCACCGGGTTGCGCCATCGCGCCGGGTGACACGGTGCGCTTTGTACCGTTTTCGGAGTTGTTGGCATGAAAGTCCACATCAAATACTTTGCTTCCATTCGCGAGGGCCTAGGCCAGGGCACGGAATCGCTCGACACCACAGCATCCAACTTGGCAGAACTGCGCGACAGCCTCATTGCCCGAGGCGGCGTCTACGCTGAAGCCCTGGCGCGCGGCAAGTCGGTTCGTCTGGCACTCAACCAGGTGCTAAGCGACGAATCGGCGCCACTGTCAGACGGCGCCGAAGTTGCGTTCTTTCCCCCGGTGACCGGAGGCTGATGCTATGCACGCTCGAAATCGTGTGGCGATCCAGACGGCAGACTTTGACGTATCTGCTGAACTAGCCGGTTTGCGTGCGAATGATCACCGGGTTGGCGCCATCTGCATGTTTGTGGGCACAGTGCGCGACCGACACCAGGCTGGCGGCGACTCTAGCGGCCTCATTCAATCCATGGAACTGGAGCACTACCCCGGCATGACCGAGAAGTCTATCGAAGCCATGATCGACGCAGCGCAGCAACGATTCAATATCTTTGGTGCCCGCGTTATTCATCGCGTGGGTCTGCTGCACCCATTTGATCAAATTGTGTTGGTGGCTGTGACTTCCGCGCACCGGGGCGAGAGCTTCCAGGCCTGTGAATTTTTGATGGACTACCTCAAAACCCAGGCGCCGTTTTGGAAAAAGGAACAGACACCTACCGGCTCCCGCTGGGTGGATGCGCGCGTGAGCGATGATGAGGCAATGGCCAAGTGGGGCATTCAGGCCCCTAACGCGTAGTTATTTGGAGTTATATGCTGGCTAGTTTTTTCAGAAATCTGTTCACGAGCAAAGCGAGTCGCAATCAAAAGGAACTCGATTTTGCACAGTCACTCGTGCAGCTTTTGAAGTTTCAGTCTGCCCACGAAACGCTGGACGCCTTGCTCAGACGTAGTCCCCAAAATGCCAGCGCGTTGATGCTTCGCGGTGCGGTGAAACGTTTGTTGAATGATCCACGCGGAGCGCTCAATGATCTTGAAGCAGCTTCAGCGCTGGAACTTCAGGCGGATCAAGCGGGATGCCACTTCGAAATTGCACTCTGCTGGCGCATGCTGGGCGATAACTCCAGGGCGTTGGAATCGTGCCAGTTGGCGCGGCAGTTGGATCCGGCCTCTGTGGCGGCATTTTTTTTGCTGACGCAATTACGGTTGCCGGGGGACTACTATTTTGATGTTCTCACCCGCATTATTGGGCATCTTAAGCCGCGGACTTATGTAGAGATCGGTATATTTGAAGGAGCGTCACTTCGGTTGGCCAAGTCAGCAAAGTCGATTGTTGGCATTGATCCGGATCCGAAAATCGACTGGAAGCTTGAACCGAATATGCATGTTTTCAAGATGACCAGCGATAGCTTTTTTGAAAGCCATGACCTGGCTTCAGAACTGGGTCAACGAAGCGTCGATTTGGCTTTCATTGATGGCATGCACCAGTTTGAATTTGCCATGCGTGACTTTGCCAACATTGAGCGGTGTTGCAGACCGGATTCCGTGATACTCATCCACGATTGCTATCCTTTGGACGAGGAGTCCGCCGGGCGCGAGCCACGCTCCAGTCGCTGGAGTGGTGATGTTTGGCGATTGATTGTGCTGCTCAAGAAGTACCGCCAGGACCTTTTAATACACACGATAGGAACCGCACCAACGGGACTGGCAGTAATACAAAATCTGGACCCTGCATCCACGTTTCTGCTGGACAACCAGGTTCGACTATTTGAAGAGTTTATCGCGCTTGAATACTCCTATCTGGACGATGGAAAGCCGGAAAAATTGAACCTGTTTCCCAACCATTGGCCTGCAGTTAAGGGAATGATCCGGCCTCGTGTCCGGTAATCGGCAATTTTCTATGCTGAGGTGTTGGAAACCTCTCGGGTCAATTTCTGTACGTTTTGTCAGTTCAGGTACATGGGGCACTGCGCTTTGGGGGCTAAATCCATGTCAACTGGATCAAGCCAAACACCAGATCGACCGGCTTGGGTGTCGACTGGTATGGCAAAGTGGTCGATAACGACTTGGTTGATCGGTGGCCAGAACCGGAGTGCCATGCGTCAGATGAGCCACATCTGCACCCCGTCGCCGGTGCTTGTGTTGATGCGTACCAGGATGCGGTCCTGGTCCTTCTGGTAGCGAACGGAGAGTTGGCGTATGTCCATGTTTTGATTTTAGTCAAAACGCCGTGTGGCAATACCCCTTGAAATTGTGGGGAAGAGCCCTAAGTCTGTTCCAACCGGAGGATTTTTATGCGGATTGAGAAACTCACCACCAAATTCCAGGAAGCCCTAGGCGAGGCCCAGACATTGGCCCTGACCCAGGACCACGCCTACATCACCCCCGCGCATGTGTTGGTGGCCATGCTGCGCCAGGACGACGGCCCCAAGGCATTGCTGCAGCGTGCTGGCGTCAATGTGCCGCAGTTGCTGATGGCGGCCGAGGCCTATGTAAAGAAGCAGCCCGAGGTTCAAGGGCAGGACCAGATTGGCGTGGACCGCGATATGGGCGTGCTACTGCAGGCGGCAGAGAAAGAGTCCATCAAACGCGGTGACCAGTTTGTGGCCAGCGAGTTGTTCCTGCTGGCGCTTGCCGACAGCAAAGCCGACATTGGCAACCTGGTCCGCTCCAGCGGCCTTACCCGCAAAAGCCTGGAGGCCGCTATTGACGCGGTACGCGGCGGCCAGAATGTGGACAGTGCCGACGCTGAAGACCAGCGCGAGTCGCTCAAAAAATACTGCATTGACCTGACCGAACGCGCCCGCATGGGCAAGCTCGACCCGGTGATTGGCCGCGACGACGAGATTCGCCGCGCCATCCAGGTGTTGCAACGTCGTACCAAAAACAACCCCGTGTTGATTGGTGAGCCTGGTGTGGGCAAGACCGCGATTGTGGAAGGACTGGCACAGCGCATCGTGGCGGGCGAGGTCCCCGACTCTCTCAAAGGCAAGCGCGTGCTGAGTCTGGATATGGCTGCCCTCGTGGCGGGTGCCAAGTTTCGTGGTGAGTTTGAAGAGCGCCTGAAGAGTGTGCTCAAAGATCTGGCCAAAGATGAGGGCCAGACGATTGTCTTTATCGACGAGTTGCACACCATGGTGGGCGCCGGCAAGGGCGAGGGCGCCATGGACGCTGGCAACATGCTCAAGCCCGCTTTGGCGCGCGGCGAGCTGCACTGCGTGGGCGCCACCACGCTGGATGAATACCGCAAGTACATCGAAAAAGACGCCGCACTGGAGCGCCGCTTCCAGAAAATTCTGGTGGGTGAGCCCACGGTGGAGGCCACCATTGCCATCTTGCGCGGCCTGAAAGAACGCTACGAGGTGCACCACGGCGTGCAGATCACCGACCCGGCCATCGTGGCTGCGGCTGAGTTGTCCAACCGCTACATTACCGACCGATTCCTTCCCGACAAGGCGATTGACCTGATCGATGAGGCCGCTTCCAAGATCAAGATCGAGCTGGACTCCAAGCCCGAGCTGATGGACAAAAAAGATCGCCGCTTGATTCAGCTGCAGATTGAGCGTGAAGCGGTAAAACGCGAAAAGGACGAGGCCTCGCAAAAGCGCCTGGAACTCATCAACGAAGAGATCACCGCGCTGCAAAAAGAAATTGCTGACCTGGATGAGCTGTGGAAGAGCGAAAAGGCCCAGGCTCAGGGTTCCAAGACCATCATGCAGGAGGTGGAGAAGGTTCGTTTTCAGATCAAGGAATTGACGGAGAAGGGCGACTTCAACCATGCTGGCGAGTTGCAGTATGGCAAGCTGCCGGAGTTGGAAAAGCGCCTGACCGATGCCCAGGCGGCTGAGGCTGGTAAAGCCCAAAGCGCCAAAGATGGTGGCCGCGCACAGTTGCTGCGCACGATGGTGGGCGCGGACGAAATTGCCGAGGTGGTGAGCCGCGCTACCGGTATTCCGGTGGCCAAGATGATGCAGGGTGAAAAAGACAAACTGCTGCAAATGGAAGACAAACTGCACCAGCGCGTGGTGGGGCAAGATGAGGCGATTGCTGCCGTTGCCAACGCCATCCGCCGCTCGCGCTCGGGCCTGTCTGACCCCAATCGCCCCACCGGCTCTTTCCTGTTCCTGGGCCCTACGGGTGTTGGCAAGACCGAATTGTGCAAGGCGCTGGCGGGCTTTATGTTCGACAGTGAAGACCACCTGATTCGTGTCGATATGAGCGAGTTTATGGAGAAGCATTCCGTGGCCCGCCTGATTGGCGCACCCCCCGGCTACGTGGGCTATGAAGAAGGCGGCTACTTGACCGAAGCGGTGCGCCGTAAGCCCTACGCCGTTCTGTTGCTCGATGAGGTGGAAAAGGCGCACCCGGATGTGTTCAACGTGCTCTTGCAGGTGCTGGATGATGGCCGCCTGACTGACGGCCAGGGCCGCACTGTGGACTTCAAAAACACCGTGATCGTGATGACCAGCAACATCGGCAGCCACCTGATCCAGAGCATGGTGGGGCAAGACTACGAAGACGTGAAAGACGCTGTAACCGGCGAGCTGAAAAATCATTTCCGCCCCGAGTTTTTGAACCGCATCGATGAGACCGTGGTATTCCATTCGCTGGATGCGGCCAACATTGCGTCGATTGCCAAGATCCAGTTGGAGGTGCTGACACAACGCTTGGCCAAAATGGATCTGACGCTGCAGGTCAGCGATGCGGCAGTGGCTGAACTGGCTAAAGTCGGTTTTGATCCGGTGTTTGGTGCGCGGCCTCTGAAGCGCGCCATTCAGCAGCGCATCGAGAATCCGCTGTCCAAGTTGTTGCTGGAGGGCAAGTTCCCGCCCAAATCAGTGATCAGTGTCGGGGTGAACACAATTTTGGCCCCAGGGGAGTTCAGCTTTAGCTGAGTGAGGCTTCAATCTGGCAAAGTCCTCGGGGACTTTGCGGATTGGAGTACATTGGCCAAATGAGCGCGCCTATGCGCTCTTTTTTTGTGAAGGTTTTTAGCCGTGGATAAGAACACCAGACCCGAAATCACCATCTCTTCGTTGGATCAGGACCGGTTGTACACCCTGATTGAGTCCTTGCCCGCAAACAGCTTTGCAGGCAAAGACGAACTGGAAGCCGAGCTGGGCCGGGCCAACGTGGTCGACCCCACAGAAATTCCTCCGACGATTGTGACCATGAATTCGACAGTGAAATTTACGGTCGAATCGACGAAAAACGAATTTGAACTCACCTTGGTATATCCCAAAGATGTGGATTCAAGCGGGAAGACTATTTCCATTTTGGCCCCGGTTGGCAGTGCGCTGCTTGGGCTGTCCCAAGGGGACGAAATTGAATGGCCCAAGCCGGGTGGGGGCTTGCTCAAAGTCAAAATTACCGAAATTGTTTACCAGCCTGAGCGGGCTGGTGAGTTCCAGCGGTAAAGCCCAGCGGCTTGCTCAAAGGCCGCCTTTTACTTATCCCCACATCACTGAGCGCATAGAGATGGATGCCAGCTGAAAGCCGGTGGAGATGAAACGCGGCGCCTCTTCGGCGTGTACGGCACCAGCGGAATAGAGCAGGGGCAGGTAGTGCTCATGGGTAGGGTGGGCCTGTTGGGCCATGGCGCCCAGGGCCTGGAAGTTGTGCAGGACCGAGAGGTTGCCCGTCTCGATTTGCGATTGCACTACGGCGTCAAACTCTTGCGCCCAGTCGTATGCCTGCATGGCGCTCGCTTCACCACGCATGGCACGCAGGTTGTGCACAATGTTGCCGCTACCCACAATCAGCACGCCGCGCTCGCGCAGACCCTGTAACTGTTGGCCCAGGGCGTAATGCTCAGCGGGTGGGCGGCTGTAATCCATGCTCAGTTGCAGCACCGGGATATGGGCCAGGGGAAACATGGGTTTGAGCACCGACCAAGTGCCGTGGTCCAGACCCCATATTTCGGTATCCACACCCAATGCATTACCCGTAGCCGGGGATTTCAGTTGGTGAGCCAGACTGGCGGCTACGGCAGGCGAACCCGGTGCCGGGTATTGCTGGTCAAACAGTTCCTGCGGAAAACCACCAAAATCGTGAATCGTCTTGGGCTGTGCCATGCCCGTGATCTGCCAGCCGCCCCGCGTGAGCCAATGGGCCGAGATGCACAGGATGAGCTGGGGCTTTGCCTCGCGTGCCAGCAGTTCGGCGCCCAAGCTTTGCCAGCTGCGGCGCCAGACATTGTCTTCTAAAGCGTTCATGGGACTGCCGTGGCCCATAAACAGCACCGGCATGCGTGGTGAGGGTTTGAGCGATTGCAGAAGGGGGGTGGTGTCGGAGATGGCGGTCACGGTTTGTTCCATTCATTGAATAGAGCAAACCGGCCTACCAAAGTTCCCGTAATGGTCTGGATACTCCTGCCGCTGTTAGCGGCATTCCAGTCCATCACTGCTATACCGGCAAGGGGACATACCCCAGATTTTTTTCAACCCGGGAGCGTTCAATTTGGGGTAAATCCTGACTCTGCAGCAAAGTTACCCACAGTTGCTTTGCTTCTTCGTGGCGCCCGGTGTAAAAGGCCGCCAGAGCCAGCTCGTCCCTGGCAGACCAGCCGTAGGCAGGCACTTCGACAAACAGCCGATCGACCGAAAGTGGCAATTGCACGGCAGCCTGGGCAAAAATGTAGGCTAGCGGGCAGTCATTTTGCAAGCGCAAGTAACGCGCCAATGCCACCAGCGGTTCCGCTCGAGAAGGGCGGAATGAATATGCCTTTGAATAGCCAGCAACCACTTGCGCCTTGTTGACTTCGAACAACTCACTCAGGCGAGCCAGCTGATAGCGCGCGTACCACACCTCTTCATCCCAGCCGCCCATGGCTGCGCGCCTTTCGTAGGCGGTGCGGGCCAGAGCGTACTGGCCAGCGTCACGGTAACTTTGGGCCAGATAAAAAACGTAGCGGGCGTTGTGGGGCTCTTGAAGCAGCGCTGCCTCCAGCGTCGCAGCGTCCTTCTGGAATTTCTGGGGATCTTTGGAGCGCGCACCTTCTGGCCACACTTCGATCCAGAAATCAGCCAGGCGAGGCTGCGGCACGATTCGGCCTGCCTCCAGGTATTCATGCAGTACGCCTTCCCAACGCCAAGGCAGGTGGGTGGCTATAAGACTCACCCTGTCATAACGTAATTCGCCAAAACGTGCCTCTAGCGAGTAGGCAGGTTCGGTCAGTTTGGGCAGTATCGCGCGTGGGTTTGCTGCCAAAGTTTCGTCAGCATCAATGAACAGCAGGTAATCTGCCTTGTCCCGTGCTAGAGCAAGGGCTTCGCTGCGGTTGTGGCCAAAGTTGCGCCATGCCCGGTGGTGCAGCTCGCCAGGCACACCGGCCATGGTTGAGACAATGCGGGCCGGCGTATCGTCCAACGAGCCGGTGTCCACGATCACCCACGAGTCGATGTATGGCCGCACAGAAGCAAGGCAACGTTCAATCACCGCCGCCTCGTCACGCACGATCATGTTCAGGCAAATCGTTGCCATGGAGTGTTAACGTTTAGTGGCAGCCAAGCCCTGCCAAATTCAGTCAGGCCTCAATTTGCACACATGACATGTGCCGTGAAACGGACGTTAAGCGGTGGGCTGATTGCGCCTTGGTAAGTGCATGTCCAGGCAGTGGCGCTGGACGGGTAGTTGGACAGTATCGTTGCATTGTCCCATTTTCCATTCGTGCTACATCCGCCACTCACCAGCTTGCCGGATGAGCAACTGGCGGTTACCGATTGTACCGTCGTGTAGTCATCGACAATTGGCCCCAATGCGCTCTCGGTGGTGATTGATGTGATCGCCCCGGTGGCTCCGGTAGGCCCAGTCGCCCCAGTCGGCCCTGTAACACCCATCGTCCCCGTTAAGCCTGTGGCACCTGTCGGACCTGCAACGTTGCTGGCTGCTCCTGTTGCACCCGTGGGGCCAGTTGCACCTGTACTACCAGTGCTTCCGGTTGAACCGGCTGTCCCTGTGACCCCAGCGGCGCCTGTTGGGCCGGCAACACCAGTTGCTCCTGTAACGCCAGATGGGCCAGTAGCTCCAGTAGCTCCAGTAGCTCCAGTTGCTCCAGTTGCTCCCGTGGGGCCTGTTGAGCCGGTAGCACCCATGGAAGCCAGAATCCCCCAATCGGCAGGCGACACATCAGGCTGGTGATTCACATTGGAGTTGCCCAGACTGGCGTAAGAAGAGCCGTTGTAGGAGACTACTTGATTTTGGATATAGGTCGTGCCTGCGTTCCAAGCCCCTTGTACTGACATGATGCCCGTTTCGCCAGTCAAACCCTGTATGCCTGTCGGACCGGTGGGTCCTGCTGAACCGGCAACGCCTGTCGGCCCAGCCACACCCTGCATGCCCTGCGGGCCCACAGGGCCTGGAGTTCCGGCGGGGCCAGTTGCCCCCCTAGGACCTGCCGCGCCGGTTGCCCCAGTTGCTCCTTTTGAACCGCTTTCAGCGCGCCCTAACTGTGTATCTGTAACACTTTCCACAACAAAGGTGTTGTTACTGCTATTGACATTGCGCAGCCTGACATCGTAGTAACTGACCACTCCATCCGCAGCTGGTGCAGCTACGGCGGGCAAAACGACAATTTGGTCACTGAAGCTGTAGGTAGCAGGAATTTCTACTGGGGTACCAGACGGTATCAGTGTGAGAAGCTGAAAGGTCATGCCTGGGCGCAAATTGGCTCCGGCTCCCCCATTGGTCAACTGCGCATTGAACGACCCCAAGCCAGGTACGTTGACGGCGGGTATGGTGAGTAGTCCCGCCTGTGTGTAAGTCCCGCCCGCTAGGGCCGCTGATCCGGCACAGAGAAATGTCAGGCTTAGGGCAATTGCCCGCTTCAGGCGAAATGGGGGATTTGTCATGTTTTATTTCTCAAGAAAACGAAAGAGGTCAAACAGAACCATTTACGCGCTCTCATCCGGCGATGAAAGCGCGCTCCCATGAGTTGTAGATTTGACGCGCGTCAAATCATATCAAATTACCATAGTTTGGAGTTGCTCCTAAAGGTTGTCTTGGTTTTCATCTCGCCGGGAGTTACGGCTGCCCTTTACGAATCGTCATGGCGCCACGTATCTGGCCCAGTGCATAGCCCATGGCCTTGTCATCGGGGTACAGCGCATGGATTTTACTGACAACGTCGGGTGCCATGACCTCGGTTGCACCGTGGCAAGACCGGCACAGTTGTTGTGTGGGCAGGGCCTTCATGTAGCGGTATTCCGCGCGACCGGCGTTATCCACTACGGCATATTTTTCCAGCTTGCTTGCATCCTCTCCCGCTGCGGCGCGGCGGTCAAACTCTTCCAGGGTCGTCCGCTCCCACGTATCCGGCACCGCTTTGGGGTTACGGTTGCGCAGACTCACCCGGCGTATGGTCCAGCCTGTTTGCTCTGACGCCGCTTTGGCCATTTGCGGGGCTTTTTCGTTGCAGACGTTCACGGCAGATGCGGGGCCACCCTTGGCGATTTCGTCACTCAGAACCTTCAGCAACTTGGGCGGAACCGATGCAGCAACCGTGCGGGCATCTTGCACCCACATTGTGTCGTCGGCCATGGCGTTCAAACCCAGACACAGCAGCGCGCCAACGCCCATTTGCAATACAGACAAGGAGCCAAATAGTTTGTTGTTCATGCAGAAATCCTCTTGATGTGGTGACAGTGCGCATTAAGCCCGCAGGGCACGCATGAGTCGGTGACTAAAGTCACTAAACAGGCATTTGTTAACACTATTGTCTGCCTGGGTATTGCGGCGAATTAAACATTCATTGCAAATGAATCATAAAATTTCTGAGTGAGCGCTTGACACATGCAGGGCGTTCCTGCAACTGCCTTGGATCAAACTTTGTCGCAAAAGTGGTGGCGTTCATCCATCTTTTTGACTATTTCCGAAAGAACAGAACCCCATGGACAGCGCAATATTAAGTTTGCTCGGAGCTTTCCTGCTTTCGATCATGGGTCTGTTTATTTTCATCTGGTCCATGCGCAAGGGGCTGCTGGTCGAGAATCCCCGGGCGGCGTCGGTCATCTTTGCCCCGGGCGAACTGGGCAAAGTGGATGACCCAGCGCTGCAAGGCGGGGCACAAGACCGTTTGCAGGTCGCTGCCACTGCCGCTGCCGCAGCCCAGGGTGAAGGTGGCCATGTAGCCGACCCGGACGAACTGCAGCACCGCATTGAGGCCGACCACTCAAGTGCCTTTCCGGTATTCATGTTCATTTCCTTTGCCTGCTTCTGGTTGGTACTCGGTTCGCTGGCAGGGCTCACCGCATCGCTCAAACTGCACATGCCCGATCTGTTAGTCAGTGAGGCGTGGGAGACCTTTGGGCGCATTCGCACCATTCACCTCACAGCCGTTTTGTACGGCTGGATCACCAACGCCGCTTTGGGCGTCATCATCTGGCTGCTGCCGCGCCTGCTGCGCACACACCTGGTGGGCGCAATGTGGGTGATGCTGGGCGGCGCGCTCATCAACACCGGCATTGCCAGCGCCATCGGCGCCATTGGTTCGGGTTGGACCGACGGCATGGAATACCTGGAAATTCCCTGGCAGATTGGCATTTTTATCGTGGCCGGTTTTATCTGCATCATCGGGCCGGTTCTGTACACGCTGGTCAACCGCAAGGTCGAATCGCTGTATGTGAGCGTTTGGTACATGGTGGCTGGGCTGTTGTGGATTTCACTGCTGTTTATCGTGGCCAAGATGCCTGGCGTGCACACTGGCGTACAGCAGGCCACTACCAACTGGTGGTATGGCCACAACGTGCTGGGGCTTGTGGTTCACTCCCATCAGCGTGGGTTCGATCTATTACTTTTTACCCAAAATCATTGGCCGACCGGTGCGCTCGTACAACCTGTCCATCCTGGGCTTCTGGACGCTGGCCTTTTTCTACGGCCAAGTAGGTGGCCACCACCTGATTGGCGGCCCCATTCCCGGCTGGTTGACCACGCTGTCCATCGTTCAGAGCATGATGATGATCATTCCCGTGCTGGCCTTCACCATCAACATGGCCGGCACCATGTGGGGGCGCATGCACCTGGCGCGTTACTCCCCCACGCTGCGATTCATGATGTTTGGCGGCTTCATGTACATGCTGTCGTCGCTGCAGGGCTCGTTCGAGGCGCTGCGCTCTATCAATCAGGTAGCCCATTTCACGCACTTCACGGTGGCGCATGCCCACCTGGGTGCCTACGCCTTCGTCACCATGGTGCTGTTTGGTGCCATCTATTTCATGATGCCGCGCGTGTTGAATTGGGAGTGGCCGTACCCGCGCCTCATCACGCTGCAGTTCTGGTTGGCGGTTATTGGTATCAGCATTTACTTTGTGGGTCTCTCCATCGGTGGCTGGCTGCAAGGCCTGGCCATGCTGGACCCTGCGCGGCCCTTCATGGATTCAGTGGCCGTGACGATTCCCTATCTGCAGTGGCGCAGTGTGGGCGGTTCACTGATGGTGATCAGCCACCTCGTCTTTGTGGGTCATTTCCTGGCCATGGCGCTGCGCTTTGGGCCCACGCGCACTGGTGCAGCATTGTTTACGCCACCCGCCAAGGCAATGGAGTTCGCACATGGAGAATGAAGTCAAGCTCGCAGCCGGTGCTATCGTTGCACTGGCCGTAGCCACGGCCGCGTTGGTGGTCATGCCCTATATGCAGGTGCGCGACATCAAGCCACCGGAGGGCCTAAAGCCCTACACCAGCGCTGAACTGCGTGGGCGGCAGGTGTACATCGCCAACGGCTGTTTGTACTGCCACAGCCAACAGCCACGCGACCGCAACTTTGGCCCCGATGCCGAGCGAGGCTGGGGCCGTGCATCCGTCCCGGGCGACTACTACTACGACAAACCGCACCTGCTTGGCAGCATGCGCACTGGGCCGGACCTGTTCAATATCGGCGCGCGCCAGTCCAGCAAGGACTGGCATCTGGGCCACCTGTACCAGCCGCGTGCTTACGTGCCGGGTTCGATAATGCCATCGTATCCCTACCTGTTCGAGACTAAGGCCACCGCGGAGCCGGGTGACGAAGTGGTGAAACTCCCGCCGGGACAGGAGCCGGCTGGACAAGTGGTGGTAGCGCGACCGGAGGCGCTGGACTTGGTGAAGTACCTGCAGGGCCTGAACCACACCTATCCGGTGCTTCCGCCGGCCGTGCAGGTGGCTCCAGCCACGGCGGCACCTTCTGCCACGCCCACAACGGCGGCTGCGCCAGCATCCTGAACCCCGCGAGGCCCCCATGACCCCAGAAACCGAAACCCACCACGCTGCGCAGGAACGCGAAAACGAAGAACCTGAGGAGCGCATTCGCCCCGTGCCCCTGGCCGCGGTCATCGTCACGTTGACCATGGTGCTGTTTGGGGTGGTCTACATCTTTCTTTCCGAGCCCTTTGGCAATGCTGAGCTTGGGGACCGCCGCACTCTGGCTGATTTGTCGGGCCCGGCGCCTGTCGCTGCGGGTGCTGCGGTAGATGGCAAAGCTGTGTTTGCCGCGCAATGTGTTGCCTGTCACCAGGCCACGGGCAAAGGGTTACCGGGCGTATTTCCACCGCTGGATGGTTCAGAGTGGGTGCAGGGAGATGCACGCACCGTAGCCAACATCTTGCTGCACGGCATCAACGGTAAGATCACGGTGGTGGGTACCGATTACAGCGGCGCTATGCCGTCGTTCCAGCAGCTGAATGACGCTGAACTGGCCGCAGTGGCCAGCTATGTGCGTAGCAACTGGTCCAACAAGGCCGAGGCGATCAAGCCCGATTTGTTCGAGCAGGAGCGCAAGGCCAGTACGCGCACCACGCCATTTGAAGGCGGCGCTGCGCTGAAAGCGTTGCCACCGAACCCCGCGTGACGGGCATGTGCCGTTGCACGGCATAAAGGAGGTGCCTGATGCTGCGAACGGCCTTGCTCAGTGCCTTGCTGGCACTCTGCGGCTACGCCTCTGCGACTTGGCTCACGCACGATTTTCAGGTCTGGACTGCCGAAGGGGCTCGTCGGCTGGAAGTCGCACTGCAGCCCGTAGTCACCCCGCCCGTGGTGGTGGACGGCCCAGGCATGACCCCGCAGCCGCTGGCGCAATGGCTGGCGGCGCCCGGCACAGTGACTGTGGTTGACTTTATCTACACCCGTTGCCAGACGGTCTGTTTATCACTGGGCAGCAGTTTCCAGCAAATGGAGGCCAGTTTGTTGCAAGACCGTGCCACCGTGCCGGGTAGTGCCTCCGACTCACCTTGGGCAGATGCCGGCAAGCGCGTGCGCTTGCTGTCGATCAGTTTTGACGGTGCGCACGACACGCCTGACCAATTGCAAGCCTATGCCCGCAGGCTTCAGGCTGATCCAGCGGTATGGCAATTTGCGCGGATAGCTGATGGTGCGCAAAACGCACAATTGTTGCGCCGCTTTGAGGTGGTGGTGGTGCCCGATGGACGCGGCGATTTTGAACACAACGCGGCCCTGCTGGTGGTGGATGGGCGAGGGCGCTTGGTGCGGATTTTTGACCAGACCGAGCAGCAGCTGGCGTTGGACTACGCGCGGGATCTGGCGCGCAGGAAGCTGCCATGACGCGCACCGAATTTATCCGACTTTGTACGCCGCCGCGCCAAGCGGGCCTGGGGCTGATTTTGCTGGTGCTTATGGCGCTGCCATCTGCCCGCAATGCATTGGAGGCCAGCATGGCACGGCACATGTTGCTGCAGTTTCCGCTGCTGTTGTGCGGCGGTGCCTTGCTGGCGGCTGGTATCCCGCAACGGTTGCGCCAGGCCCTGGCGTGCTGGAACGCCTATGGCATTAGTGGCTTGCTGGCCTCTGCACTGGTGCTGGCGGTGCTGATGGTGCCCCGTGCGCTGGATCTGGCGCTGGTAAATCCAGGAATCGAAGCAGCCAAATGTGCGGTACTGGTGGTGGCGGGTGGTGCGCTGCGTTTGTCCTGGCGGCCAGCCGGGTTGCTGGTGCAGGCTTTTTTTCTGGGCAATGTGCTACCGATGACGGCGGTAGTGGGGCAGTTGTATATCGATTCGCCCACCCGCATTTGCAACGCCTACCTGCTGGACGACCAGGCGCTGCTGGGCCAGTGGCTGGTGTGGCTGGCGTTGGCGGTTGCCGTGGGCTGGCTGGCGCAGGCGGCGTGGGCTGTTGCCCGCAAGGGCTAACCGTAAAATCGTTGCCACCACCTATGCTCTGGACGATCCCATGAAAATTGCCCTGCTTTCTGACCTGCACCTGTCTGTTCAGCCCATGGAGGTGCCGTATACCGACGCCGATGTGGTGGTGTTGGCCGGCGACTTGCAACGCCCCGCGCAAGCCATGTCCTGGGCGCGCCAGTTTGACAAGCCCACCGTGTTTGTGGCGGGCAACCACGAGTTCTATGGCTCGGACCTGGTCACCACCATGGCCCAACTGCGCACCCATGCCCAAGGCAGCCAGGTGCGCGTACTGGAGCACGGCGAATGGCACCACGACGGTGTGCGGTTTTTAGGCTGCACACTGTGGTCCGACTACCGGCTATTTACCTCGCCAGAACAGCGTGAGCAAGGGCTGCACAAGGCGCAAGAGTTTGTGCGTGATTTCAGTCGTATCGGCCTGGCACCCGATTTTCCCGAGCGGTTTACGCCCGCCGTCTCGCAAATGCTGTTTGACACTTCGGTCGCCTGGCTGGAAGCGCGTTTTGCCGAACCGTTTGATGGGCCCACTGTGGTCGTGACCCACTTCGCACCGGCGCGCGGCAGCATTGCCAGCCAGTTTGTGGGTTCGCCCCTGAATGCCTGTTTTGTTTCGGACCTGGAAGCGCACATCCTGCGCTGGCAACCCCGGCTATGGTTGCACGGCCATGTGCATGACGGTTTTGACTACCACGTTGGTGCCACGCGCATCGTGGCCAACCCGCGTGGTTATGCCCCGCAAGGCGTTGTGGAAAACAAAACCTTTGCGCCCGAGTTGGTGTTGGAAATCTAGTTTCGCTATTAACTGAATAGCGCATTGCGTATATCCGACGAGGGCTACAGCCCGATTTTCTATATGAATTCCCTGCTGAATGCCATCTCGCAGATGCGCCTGCCCACCGACGCCCAGCGTGTGTTCCACGGCCGTGGCGGCTTGTACCCCGGCTGCGAGCATTGGACGCTGGACGCTTTCCCCCCCGTTTTTGTGCTGACCAGTTTTCTGCCCGCTACGGACGACGAACTGGCCACCCTTGGCGCTGCACTGGCACAGCGCTGGCAGGTTCTGGCGCCTGACCAACCGCTGAACTGGGTGTTCCAATGCCGCGCCCAGGGCCATGTTGAGACGCGGCTGATGGCAGGCAGCGAGCCCGAACCGCATAGCGTGACCGAAGATGGCGCCCGCTTTCGCGTGCAGTTGCTCAAGGGCCAAAACCACGGCCTGTTTCTGGATATGGCCGAAGGCAGGCGCTGGGTGCGTACCCATGTGGCGGCGGGTGTGGCGGCGGGTGGCCCGAGCTTTCGCGTGCTCAACCTGTTTGCCTATACCTGTGCTTTTTCGGTAGTGGCGTTGCAGGCAGGCGCCAAGCTGGTGGTCAACGTGGATATGAGCCACGGCGCCATCACCGTGGGCCAGCAAAACCACCAGTTGAACGGCATTACCACCGGGGCGAGTTTTTTGGCGCATGACATTTTCAGTACCTGGGGCAAGATCAACCGCAGCGGCCCGTACGACCTGGTCATCGTCGACCCACCCAGCTACCAAAAGGGCAGCTTCGTGGCCACCAAAGACTACGCCCGGCTGATGCGCCGCCTGCCCGACCTGCTGATGCCCGGCGCACATGCCCTGTTGTGCCTGAACGCGCCTGAGCTGGGCATGGCCTTTTTGCAAGACCAGATGCAAGAACTGGCCCCCAACCTGCGCTTTGTGGAGCGCGTGGCTAACCCGGCGGTGTTTGCCGATGTGTCGCCCGACCGATCGCTCAAGGTGCTGGTCTACCAGGCCCCGGATTGATCACGCCGGTACCAGCACAACAGCGTAACCCGTACCGGACGCAATAACTTCCAGCAGCCGGTCAATATTGGGGTGGCTACCCGGATGGGCGCGTGCGCTGTCGGTGTGCTCGGCAAACATCTCCAGCCCTTCCTGCGCTGCTGCCACGTTGATGGCACCATGCTTGGCCGCCAGCGCTGCATACACCGCCAGCGCGCCGGACTTGCCGGGTTTGTTTTCAATGGTGGCCACGACAGTGCCCGTGGCGTCGAGCAAATGCAACGCCGCCAGATGCGTGATGGCGGGGAGTTGTTGGAGGTTGTCAGCAAAGGTCATGGTGGAATTCTTATGAGTAAAATTTGGCTCTAGCCCTCGTAGAATATACATAGGCAGCTATCAATACGGTAGCTATTATGCTACCCGATACACCCAGACAGCGTATGCACCACCCCTATCTTGATCTTCACCCTGAAGTGGCCGATGCGCTGGCCCGGCATCGCCCGGTGGTGGCGTTGGAGTCCACCATCATTTCCCACGGCATGCCGTATCCACAGAACGTGGCGACTGCGTTGCAAGTAGAGGCCGAGGTGCGCGCGCACGGCGCCGTACCTGCCACCATCGCCATCATGGATGGGCGGCTCAAGGCCGGGTTGAGCGCAGCCCAGATCGAAACCCTGGGCAAGACCGGGCGCGCGGTGGCCAAAGTCAGCCGTCGGGATATTCCTTTCATCGTGGCAGCCGGTGCCACGGGCGCCACCACGGTGGCGGCCACCATGGTGATTGCGGCTATGGCCGGAATCCGGGTGTTTGCCACGGGCGGCATTGGCGGTGTGCACCGGGGTGCCCAGCAGAGTTTTGATGTGTCGGCCGATTTGCAGGAACTGGCGCAGACACCGGTGGCGGTCGTGTGCGCTGGTGCCAAGTCCATCCTCGATCTGGGTCTGACGCTGGAATACCTGGAAACCCACGGCGTGCCCGTGGTGGGCTACCGCACACCCTGGTTGCCGGCGTTCTTCACCCGCGACAGTGCCTTCAAGGTGGACTACCAATTGGACAGCGCACACGCCATTGCCCAGGTTCTGCATGCCAAATGGGCCATGCAATTGAAAGGTGGTGTGGTGGTGGCCAACCCCATTCCAGAGGCCTTTGCCATGCCGCGCACTGTCATCGACGTGGCCGTGGAGCAAGCACTGCAAGAAGCCGATGAACAGGGCATTGGCGGCAAGGAATCCACACCCTTCCTGCTGGAGCGCGTGTGTGCGCTGACGGGGGGCGACAGCCTGGCAGCCAATATCCAGTTGGTACTGAACAACGCCCGCCTGGGAGCTGCTATTGCCACCGAGTACCTGGCCATTGAAATGGCACAACCTGTTTCTCGATAAACTTGATTGGGTCTTCCATATAGTGTTTGTGGAAGACGGCGTTTGGCGCACAATCCTGCTTTTTTGTCCGAGGGGTTTTCTCTTATGCGAAATCTTGTCTTGCTGGCAGCCGTTGCAGCATGTATCACGGCCTGCTCCAAGGCTCCCGAAGCGGTGGCCACGCCGCCTGTGGCCAAGGCTGCATCTGCTGCTGCGCCAGCCCATGCCGGCATTGCCTGGGTCAAGCCCGATGGCGCCAGCCTGGACGCCGTTTTTACGCAGGCACGCGCAGACAACAAGCCGGTGTTTCTGTATTGGGGTGCCGTTTGGTGCCCGCCTTGCAATCAGATCAAAGCCACTGTGTTCAACCGTCCTGATTTTGTAGAACGCAGCCGGGCTTTCATTCCGGTCTACCTGGATGGGGACACGCCTGGCGCGCAAAAGCTGGCGACCCAATTCAATGTGCGGGGCTACCCCACGACCATTCTCTTCAAGCCCGATGGCACCGAGCTGACCCGTCTGCCAGGCGAGGTGGACGCCGTGCAATACATGCAGGTACTCAAGCTCGGCATGGGCGCAACGCAACCCATCAAGGAGACGCTGGCGGCTGCGTTATCGCCAACGGACCCTGCGGGCGCGGCATTGAAGCCCGATGCCTGGCGCCTGTTGGCCTACTACGCCTGGGACACGGATGAAGCGCAGTTGCTGGCCAAGAAGGATGTGGCAAGCACTGTATTGCAACTGGCCCAGAAGTGCCCGCCGCAAGAGGTCGAAGCCGCTGCCCGCTTGCGCCTGCGGGCCATCGTGGTGGCGTCTCAAGATACCAAGTCAGCGCTGGACAAGACTGCAGCGTTGGCACAGGTACAGGCGATTCTGGCTGACCCGGCGCGTGCGCGTGAGAGCACCGACATTCTGACCAACTACGCCAACGAGCTGGTGTCGGTACTGACCCGCAACGGCAGCGCACAGCATGCGCAGTTGGTGGCAGACCTGGGCGTTGCGTTGGACCGTCTGGCCTCTGACCAGGGTTTGTCCAAGGCAGACCGGTTGGGTGCCGTGCAAGCCAAGGTGGGACTGGCATTGCAGGATATCCCGAAGGGTGGCAAGACGGCGTTGGCACCGGAGCTGATTTCGCAGGCCCAGGCGGCCGCCAACCAGGCTGACCAAACGACCACCGACAGGTATGAGCGCCAGGCGGTGATCCCATCAGCTGCGCATTTGCTCAGCGATGTTGGGCTGATTGATGCGTCCGACGCCATGCTCAAGGCCGAACTACCCAAGGCCGTCTCACCGTATTACCACATGCTGGTGCTGGCATCCAATGCCAAGTTGCGGGGTGACAATGCCGCTTCGCTCGATTGGGCTGAAAAAGCCTATGTTGGCTCCATGGGGCCGGCGACCCGCATGCAGTGGGGCAGTGGTTACGTGCAAAAGCTCATTGAACTGGCACCGCAGGATAGTGCCCGCATCGAAAAGGCAGCATCCCAGGTGATTGGCGAGTTGGACGCTGCGCCCGAAACTTTTTATGAGCGCAACCGCCGTAGCCTGGAGAAGATGGGTGCGCAGCTGGTCAGCTGGAACACGGGTGGCAAACATGCCGCCGTTGTGCAAAAGCTGACCACCCAGCTGGATGGGGTCTGCGCCAAGTTGCCCGAGAACGACAGTGCTACCCAAGCCTGCAAGGGCGTGTTTGCCAAGTCGGGCAAATCAGCCAAGAAGGCCTGAACCTACAGCTTCAACTCCAACCGCGCACCCCAGCGGATGTGCGATGGGTTGTCGCTCTCGTTGTCCTGGCGCTGGGTGCCGCTAAGGATGCTGCTGGTGTTCAGGTAGTCACGCGGTGCCAGGTTGTTGGCACTCAGGCGCAATTGGGCTTTGGGGTTGATGAACCAGACCAAAAACGCATCGGTCACCACCTTGGCGCCCATGGTGGTGCTCTGAATATCGCTCAGCTGCAAATCGTAGGCCGGCGTGTAGTTCACGCTGGCGCCCACGCTTAAGGGCAGGCCGCGGAACTTGTAGTCGGCTCCGATATTGGCGGTGCCCTTGGGCTGGCCTTCCAGTCGGTTGTTGGGTCCGGGTACTTGGTCTACGCTGGAGTCAAAGAAGCTCACGTTGGTACGCACCGACACGGGCAGGGCGGTGGGCCACATTTCATCCAGCCGGAACTTGGCTTCCAGCTCAATCCCTTGTGCCGTGGCATTGCCCACATTCTGCGGTCGTGAGACCCAGCGTTTGTCGGTGGACCAGGAGACGTCCTCTAGCGCCACTACGTTGCGCATCAAATCGCTGATGCGCCGGTGGAAGAAGTTGGCGCTCAAGAGGCCACCTTTGTCCAGGTAGTGCTCGTAGGCTAGCTCAAAGCCGCGCGCCAGTTCGGGCGCCAGGTTGGGGTTTCCTGCGCGGTCGGGGCTGCCCACCTCGTTGGCTCCAGTGGGGAAACGCTGCGAGATGGAAGGGCGCGCAATCAAATCCGACAGCGTGGCCGACTTGTAGCTGCGCGTCAGGCTGGTGCGCCATTGGTCGCGGCTTTTCTCGTCGGGCCGCCATGTAGCGTGCAGCAAGGGCGTTAACACGCTGCTGCGGTTGCGCACATCGTAGGCATCGCTGTCGCTGCTGGTTTCTATGCCCTCCCAGCGCAGGCCTGCGTAAGCGGAAATTTGTTTACTGGCGTTCCATTCGTCCTGGATATAGGTGGCCACGCGCATGGAAGATGCGTTCAGGTCGTCACCAAAATCCGTCAGTATGGGCAGCCCGTTTTGCAGTGTGGTGCGGCTCTGGCGGCGCTTGCTGCTGTCCAGCTCCAGCCCACTGACCAGGCTGTGTTCGCTGGCCAATTGCTGCGACAACTTGCCGGTCAGGTTCCAGCCGTTTTCTTTTGTGCTGGATTGGTCAGCCACGGTGCGATTCAGTGCACCGGTGGTGTCGAGCTCATTGCGAACGCTGTGGCTCTCGTAGGTGCCGCCGCCCACACCGTAGCGCAGTTCAACACGGTTGCCGTCACCCAGGTTTTTTTGCCACTGCGCATTGGTGCGCATCATGGTGAAGCGGCCATCACCTTCGCTGGTGTAACTGGCGTAGGGTTGGGCAATGACTCCGCCGGCGGCCTGATCCAACTGGCTCTGCGTGAAGGAGTTGCTTTGGGACATGACGAAGAAGGGCATCAGGATCAGCGATTCGCCCTGGCCCAATCCAATCTGCACGCGGCCATTGAGGTGCACGCCTTCGCGATGGTTGGTGCCGTAGCCGGTTTCGTGCTGGTCCAGTAGCTGGTTGCCAGTGGGCAGGTCGTACCAGCGGGTGCGGGTGTCGTTGTCGTCGCGGCTGTCGCTCTTGTTGACCGACAGGGTCAGCGTGTAGGCAATGTGTTCGCCGAACTTGTCGTTGCGCGTCCAGGACGCACTGGGGGACAGGCGGTCTTGCTCTGCGCCAAGCCCCAGTTTGACTTCGTTGAGTGTCTTCTTCAGCGCTTCTTTCAGGACAATATTGATGGTGCCGGCCACGGCCCGCGCGCCGTATTCGGCCGTAGGTGCACGCAGCACTTCAATACGCTCCACCTGGTCTGGTGGCAGGTTGTCCAGCGAGAACCCTGGCGGCATGCGCTCACCATTGACCAGCAGCTGGGTGTAACCACCGCCCATGCCGCGCATGCGCACGTCACCACCGCGGCCCGGGCGCCCACCAGTGGTCACGCCGGGCAGGCGTTTGAGCACCTCACTGACGGAGCTGTCGCCAAAGCGTTCGATATCTTCCTTGCCAATGATGATCTTGGAGGCCGTCGAAGCGCGCCGCTGCTCGGTTTCGCTGGCGGTACCGGTTACTTCCACCCGGTCGAGGGTGGTTTGGGACGCGGGTTTGGCGTCTTTGCTTTCGGCGTCTGCGGCGGGCGGTGTGGGTGGTATTTGCGCAGTGGCCGACATGCAGGTCAGTGCGGCCAATGCCAACACGGTTCTGGGAATGTTGGCCAGATACAGCAATGAATGGGGGATGCGCATGAATTGAGCAGCAGGTTGGTCTGGCGAAAAGGAAGTACGCCCAGCCCATACGAGGACCCGGCCAGCGATCATAGCCAGAAGGGTAACGTGATGATGCTGTTCGTGCTCTAGCGCGCGTAAAGCTGCGCAAAGTTGCACGCAGGGCGTGCGTCAGGGCTTGTCAGCAGTCTCGGAATTGACAGGCACCCGGCGAGCACCGTCAAAGCGACGGGACCAGTAGGCCAGAGACATGCTATCGACCCGGACTTCGGAGCCGGGCCTGGGAGAGTGGATGAATTTGCCGTCACCCACATAAATACCCACGTGGCTGAATGCGCGGCGCATGGTGTTGAAAAACACCAAATCACCGGGTTGCAGGTCGGCACGGTTGATTTTTTGGGCACTGGCGGCTTGCTCGCTGGCCTTGCGGGGCAGAATCAAGCCGGCGGTTTGTTCGTACATGGCCCGCACAAAGCCGCTGCAGTCAAAGCCGGTGTCGCTGCTGGTGCCGCCGCGTTTGTAGGGCACACCCAAAAAAGTCATGGCATTGATGACCAATTCGGACGCTTTTGCCTCAACTTTACCGCCCACATCACCGATACGGGCGACCAAACCACGCTCTGCCAGCAGCCGGTTAATGTCATCTGTGGAGGGGTTTGATTGAGCCAAAGCCACATTTGCCAGCAAAAGCGCGGCCAGAACGAGGATAATTCGCATCTAACGAGCTTAACCCGTGGTGTTCACGGCGTCAAGACAGGCTAATGAGGGTATCTACATGGCAAAAGCTGAACCGAAAACAACCGTCTTACCAGACGGATTGCGTTACAAATCCAAAGTATCGGGCTCTCCGTTCATGGCCGCTGCGTCTTTTGGCGGAGCCACCATGTCGTGTTTCTTGTGCGGCAAACACCGCGCACGCTCACTCATGACCACCAAAAAGGTGCTGGGTAAGTCCCAGGCCGTGTGTGCGCCTTCTTGCAAGGCTCTGGATGAGGCAGCAGCAACAGCTCCGCGCTGAATTGAGTCAGTTGGTGGATTAAGCTGCATTTTTCGCAACTTTTAAAGGACATTCATGCTGCTAGAAGTCGAAGAATCCCAATTGGTTCTGGTGGACTACCAGGGGCGCCTGATGCCTGCCATGCTGGATGGTCCCGCTGCGGTGGCCAACGCCGTTCGGCTGCTGCGCTTGGCGGCGTTGCTGCAGGTGCCCACTTTTGTCACCGAACAGAACCCGTCCCGCCTGGGAGCCAGCGTTTCGGAGCTCCAGGAGCCAATGACAGCCGCCAACGCCCGTGTCCTGTCCAAGATGCAGTTCAGCGCAGTAGAAGAGGGGCTGGGCGAATGGCTGCGCCCACCACCAAAGCCGGTACAGGGAAATGCCCGCAGCCTGCCCAAACACCTGCAAAAGGCGTCTGCCGGGTCTGAGCGCGGCACTATCGTCGTAGCAGGCTGTGAAGCCCACGTCTGCTTGTTGCAAACGGCGTTGAACCTGCTGGAAGACGAATTCGACGTCTGGGTGGTAACCGATGCCTGTAGCTCGCGCACCGAGCGCAACCGCGACGCCGCCTTTGACCGCCTGGCCGGTGCAGGCGCAGAATTGGTCACCACCGAAATGGTGGCGTTTGAATGGATTCGCAGCGCAGAGCATCCTGATTTCAAGGCCATGCAGGCCCTGATTAAATAGCGAAAATTGGTCCCCAACGGGGCCGCTGTCACCGTGGCACGGTGCGGCGGCTGGCTTTTCGCGGCGCTTGATCTGTGTCAGTCAGGTGATTGCAAGCTGTGTATTCATAATTATGAATTCAGATTTAACGGCACCGAGGGACACACCATGACCGCTTACGCAGATTTCTACCGTCGCTCTATTGATGATCGGGACGGCTTTTGGGCAGAAGAAGCCAAAGCCATCGACTGGCAAACCCCGCCACAGCAGGTGTGTGATTACAGCAACCCTCCGTTTGCGCGCTGGTTTGTGGGCGGCACCACGAATTTGTGCCATAACGCGGTTGACCGCCACCTGGCAACCCGTGCCGATCAGGCCGCGCTGATTGCCGTATCCACCGAGACCAACACCGAGCGGGTCTACACCTTTACCGAATTGCACGCCGAAGTGCAGCGAATGGCTGCTGCACTCAAGGAACTTGGTGTGCAAAAGGGTGATCGCGTCCTGATCTACATGCCCATGATCGCCGAGGCGGCTTTTGCCATGCTGGCCTGCGCCCGCATAGGCGCCATCCATTCGGTGGTGTTTGGCGGCTTTGCCTCGGGTTCGCTGGCGTCGCGCATCGAAGACTCTGAACCCAAAGTTATCGTCAGCTCGGACGGCGGTTCGCGTGGTGGCAAGGTGGTGGAATACAAACCGCTGCTGGACGAGGCCATCAAACTCTCCAGTTACAAGCCCAGCGCCGTATTGCTGGCCGACCGCAAGTTGTGCGCTATGAATATAATAGCGGGACGTGACCATTTGTGGAGGGCTCTGCGCGAGAAACACCTGAACACCGTGGTGCCCTGCGAATGGGTCGAGGCCACCCACCCCAGCTACACGCTCTACACCAGCGGTACCACCGGCAAGCCCAAAGGCGTGCAGCGCGACACCGGCGGCTATGCCGTGGCATTGGCCGCCAGCATGAAGCACATCTATTGCGGCAATGCGGGTGAAACGTATTTTTCTACCAGCGACATTGGCTGGGTAGTGGGCCACAGCTACATCATTTACGGCCCGTTGATTGCGGGCATGGCCACCATCATGTACGAAGGCCTGCCCATTCGACCGGACGGCGGCATCTGGTGGAGCCTGGTCGAAAAGTACAAGGTTACCGTCATGTTCAGCGCGCCCACCGCCGTGCGCGTGCTGAAGAAACAAGACCCAGCCCTGCTCACCAAATATGACCTCTCCAGCCTGCGTGCCCTGTTTCTGGCTGGTGAGCCGCTGGACGAGCCCACCGCGCAGTGGATCAGCGACAGCCTGAAGAAACCCATCATCGACAACTACTGGCAGACCGAAACCGGGTGGCCCATTTTGGGCATCGCCAACGGTGTGGAGCACAAGGCCAGCAAGTTTGGCAGCCCCGGCGTGGCCATGTATGGTTACGACGTGCAGCTGCTTGACGAGAACACGGGCGAGCGGCTGACCGGTGCCAACCAGAAGGGTGTGGTTGCGATCGAAGGCCCGCTGCCCCCTGGCTGTATGCAGACCGTGTGGCGCGACGATGCCCGTTTCATCAATACCTACTGGAAGAGCATTCCCGGCAAGCTGGTTTACAGCACGTTCGACTGGGGCGTGCGCGATGAGGACGGCTACTTCTTCATCCTGGGCCGCACCGACGACGTGATCAACGTGGCCGGCCACCGCCTGGGCACCCGTGAGATCGAAGAGGCCATCTCCAGCCACCCCAATATCTCCGAGGTGGCTGTGGTGGGTGTTGCCGACCAGCTCAAGGGTCAGGTGGCCGTGGCGTTTGCCGTGGTGAGGGACGCCAGCGGGCTGGTGGACGATGCTGCCCGCGCCAAGCTCGAAGCCGAAGTCATGAAAGTGGTGGACAACACCATCGGCGCGGTGGGCCGTCCGGCCCGCGTGCGCTTTGTGTCGGTGCTGCCCAAGACGCGCAGCGGCAAATTGCTGCGCCGTGCCATTCAGGCAGTCTGTGAAGGCCGCGACGCTGGTGACCTGACCACCATGGAAGACCCGGCTGCGTTGGAGCAGATCCGGGATTCGGTGCAGTAGAGCTTGCTGTCGCCGATTTGCAAATGTCGCTATGGAACTCATAGCGACTTAACTATATTCGACGAGGGCTAGCGCCCGTTTTCATCAATAGTAATCGTGCGGTCGAAGAGCTCGGTCGCATTTTTGGCGACCTGCAGGGTATCGAAGTAGGCATACGCCCCCACGCTCACCGCGCCCAGCAGTGGTATGAAGCGGGCGGAGCGTTTGCTTAGCACCCGCTTGGACACCTGCACGCGAATTTGCTGCGCTATTTTTTGCAGGGTTGTGACGGACGTTTGCTGGATTACCACCCGTTCCCCCACGCGCACCGCCACATCGCGCAGTAACTGGGCCGAGACGTGCTTGAACAGGCAGTACAGCATCTGCTCGCGCCCCAGCGTCTTTTGCTGACCGTATACCGCGGCGATGTCGGACACCATTTGGGCTTGCAGCTTCCATACGCCCACCAGCTCGGGCACGATCGTGAGCCAAGCAAAAATGCCGGGCGGCAGCGACAGCGATCCGGATAAGACGCTGGCTGCGCGGGCGGCACTGCGGGCAATGGCATGGGCGCGTTCAGCTGGGTGCTCGCCCATTCGCTCGGTGCTGTCGGGCACCTGCAGCACCACGGCCAGCACCGCCTGCGTCAGCGGTCCGTTGTTGGATGAGTCGGCTTTTTTTGCCATTGGTTAAACGATGTCCACCGTGTGAATGCCATAGTGGCCGCTGCGACGGTCGGCAAAGTAGCGTTTCAGCGTTTCTTTCACGGTGCGAAAGGCCAGCTCGTCCCAGGGGATTTCTTCCTCGGTAAACAGGCGGGCTTCAATGGTTTCGATACCTGGCTTGAATTGATCGCTCAAAAGCCGCGCGCGGTAGAACAGGTGGACCTGGCCCACATGTACCACGTTGACCAGGCTGAACAGGCCCTGCATTTCGAACTGGGCGCCGGCTTCTTCATCGGTCTCCCGCGCCGCGCCCTCGGCGGTGGTCTCACCCATTTCCATAAAACCGGCAGGCAAGGTCCACTTGCCATAGCGGGGCTCGATATTGCGTTTGCACAGCAGCACCTGGTCGCCCCAATGCGGCACTGTGCCCACCACATTCAGCGGGTTCTCATAATGGATGGTGTTGCAAACGGGGCAGACGGCGCGCTCTTTGACGTCACCGTCATCGGGCAGGCGGTAAACCACCGCCGCGCCGCACAGTTTGCAATGTTGGATGGGACTGCGTTGCATGGCTGCAATATTAGCGCGCCCGGACAACCAAACTTTGGGTGGCGCGCCCAATCAGGCCGTGCGCGTCAAAGAGCGTCGATTCGGCCAGCCCGCAGCCGTTGGCGCCCAGGTAGGTGCGGGCGTCCAGGCAGATCCATTCACCCTGCGGATGGCGCAGCAGGTTGATGGTCAGGTCGGTGTTGACGAAGCTGTAGCGCTCGTAGTCCAGCACGGCGCTGATGCCGTTGCCCGAATCCGCCGCCACGGCCACGCGCTGGTAGGCGCTGGGGGTTTCGCCCTCCACCAGGGGGTGGCGCATGCGAAACCAGATGGCGCAGGGTCCACCAAAGATGTGGCCTCGGGCCGTGCGGGTTTCCATCAGGTCAGAATAGCCCACATGCCGCCCGGCGAACGGAAAGTTCACCGGTTTGGCGTCATCGGGCGACACCGGTACGGTGGGCAAGGGGTGGCCGGGCAGGCCGTCGGGCACTACAAATTCACTCTCACGCTGGGCCAGGGCGGTAAAAACACCAACTTCTTTGCCATTGGCGGTCAGTTGCACTGCAAAGTGGGCGGCGTTGCGCCCCACGTACACGGGCTTCACCTCAATTTGCAACTCGCAAATGGGTACCGGGCGCAGCAGGTTGGCGGTGAGCCGGGCAATGTGGGTCAGACCATGCTCCCGCGCCGCCGCCTCGACCGCGCGGCACACCAAGGCCACTGGCGGGCCGGCGTGCTGGTGGTCCGGGTGCCAGGGACCGCGGGTCAGCTCGCTGGATTGGTAATGGCCAGCGCCCAGCGCGATATAGGCGGATGTGGGGTGGTTGGCTGGATGGTGGCTCATCGTACGCGCACCGTGATGGTTTGCAGGCCATCAATACTCCCCACCAGCGTGTCGCCGCGCACCACGGCACCCACGCCTTCAGGGGTACCGGTAAAGATCAGGTCGCCGGGCTGCAGGGCCCAGGCGGCGGACAACTGTTCAATGGTTTCCGCCACATTCCAGATCAGCTTGGCAATGGTGCTGCGCTGGCGGTCCACGCCGTTGACCTGCACGCTGATGGCCGCGCTGTCGATGCCCGGCACCTGAGCAGCAGGGGTGATGGGGCCAATGGGCGCGGAGTGGTCAAAGCCTTTGCCGATACACCAGGGGCGGCCTTGCTTTTTCATGTCGTTTTGCAAGTCGCGGCGGGTCATGTCCAGACCCACGGCGTAGCCATAGATGTGCTGCGCCGCGTCTGCCGCCCGGATGTTGGCGCCGCCCACACCAATGGCCACCACCAGTTCAATCTCGTGGTGCAGGTTACTGGTGAGGGTGGGGTAGGGCATGTCAACCGTTTGGCCCGGCTCGGCCAGCAGCACTGCGTCGGCGGGCTTCATGAAGAAGAACGGCGCTTCGCGGCCGCTGTGGCCCATTTCCTGGGCGTGTTCTACATAGTTGCGGCCCACGCAGTAGATGCGGTGCACGGGAAAACGATCGGCAATGCCAACAACCGGCAAGCTGACCGGGGCGGGAGGGGGAACAACGTAGGACATGACGGGGCTTTCGATGGAAGATTGGGGCGCGCTCAGGCCGATTTGGCCAGCAGTTCAAAGTGTTCTACCGTGGGTGGACCAGCAAAGAAGGGACCAACGATGGCGCGCCACTGGGTAAAGGCCTCAGACTGGCGAAAACCCACCGTGTGGTCTTCCAGCGTGTCCCAGAAGATTTGCAGAACATAGCGTTCGGGGCTTTCGATGCCACGGTTCACCGTGTAACCCTGAAAACCCTTGGTGCTGCCGATCACGGTGGCAAGGCCGCGTCGGATAGCTTCTTCAAAGGCAGCATTCTGGCCGGGGTGGATGCGAATGTCGGCGAGTTCGAGAATCATGGCTTGGCCTTCAGAAAATGGGTGGTGTCGGGTGATAAAGCCAATGGTAACGGGGACAGCTGATGGCTGCGTTATCCTTGCTCGAATGACCTGTCTCCCACTTGACCTGGCCGACTGCCTGATCCCCGATTGGCCGGCGCCCGCCAACGTCCGCGCGCTGTGCACCACGCGATTGGGGGGATGCTCCTTGCCGCCATACGACAGCCTGAACCTGGGCAGCCATGTGGGGGATGCGCCCGACCAAGTAAAGCGCAACCGCGCACGGTTGCAGCAAACGTTGGGCGCTCGACCCGTCTTTTTGAACCAGGTACACGGCACCGACATGCTGGAACTTACCGCCGACACGATGGATGGCGTGCAAGCCGATGGCGCCTGCACCAGCACACCCGGCTTGGCCTGCACCATGATGGTGGCAGACTGCCTGCCCATCCTGCTGTGCGACACACGCGGCACCCGGGTGGCTGCGGTGCATGCCGGTTGGCGTGGGCTAGCGGGTGTGGGCGGGCAGGGTGTTTTGGAACAAGTTTATAAGCTTTTTATGCCTCCAGCCCTCGTCAACGTTACACAACCAACTCCTGAATTGATAGCGTGGCTGGGGCCGTGCATTGGGCTGCAGGCGTTTGAGGTGGGCGCCGATGTGGTGGCCGCGTTTTGCCAGGGCCACGCCGACGCCCATCGCTGTTTTGAGCCATTGCCCGATGGCGCTAATGGCTCCAGTGGCAAGTGGCTGGCCAACCTGCCCTCACTGGCGCGTCAGCGCCTTGCGGCCTTGGGCGTCACGCAGGTGTTTGGCAACGATGGAAGTGCGCCGTGGTGCACGGTGGGCAATCCGCTGCGGTTCTTTTCCTACCGGCGGGACGGTGGCGCCAGTGGCCGCCAAGCGGCCTGCATCTGGCTGGCGTAAGGCCGCCAGTTCGGCAGCATCGCGTGCGCGAATGTCGCGCTTGCGCAGGAGAAGAAGGGGGGAAGGCGTGATATTTGGCCCCACCCGGCACTGGTTGGAACGCCTGGGCCTGCTAGCACTGTCGGTTGGCCTGCCTGCCTGCTGCACAAACTGACACAAGTCAATTTTGCTCTGCTATTGATAGCTGCCTCTGCAAGTTCTACGGGGGGTAGCGGCCTTTTTTTGTGTGCATAATCGCCCAACAACAAAAATATCAGCAGAGCCCTACACAGCCTTTGGTGCATGCAAAAACAGGGGGATGGTCAGCGATGGCGGTTTTGATTCCTTCAATGGGCGCGTGCGTTTCGCGCATGACTGGTGGCGAGCGCCGCTTGGCCGAACGGCTGGAACACAAGCTCGACGCCGACTACCGGCTCTGGTACGACGTGCCCATGGGGCCGCGCAATACGCACCCGGACTTTTGCATCCTGCACCCGCGCCGCGGCATTCTGGCGCTGGAGCGCGACGCCCAGCTGGTGCAGGCCGATGGCCCGCACGCGGGCAAGCTGGCTTTCCCGTGGAGCTACGGCGTGGTGTTTACCAACATCACGCGCAAACAGTTTGAAGCCGCCGAGCTGCACCACGCCATCGAGCCGCACCGCGTGCTGTGCCAGGACGAAATGCTGGAAAGCGTGGGCGCCGAAGACCTGCAAAGCCGGCTGTGGGACATGTTTCCCTTCATGATGCGCGGCGTGATGAGCCTGCCGCAGATCGACCGCGTGCGCTGGATCATGTTCCCCGAAGTGCGCGTGCAGCAAGGCGCGCTGTTTGACGACGACGACGAAGATGCCGCGCTGCCCGACATCATGCGGGTGATGGACCTGCAGCAAGAGCAGTTAGCTAGATCCCTGGGCGATGGCCACCGCGTTATCCACGGCGTGGCGGGCTCGGGCAAAACGATGATTCTGGGCTACCGCGCGGAGTACCTTGCCAATGCCTTTGGCTCCAGCACCGCTGCCACCAAGCCCATCCTCATCCTCTGCTTTAACGAACCGCTGGGTGTGAAGCTGCACAGCGTGATGCAGGCCAAGGGCCTGGGCGGCAAAGTGCATGTGCGCCACTTTCATAAATGGTGCCGCGACCAACTGGTGGCGTATGGGCAAACTATTCCCCAGCAAAGCCCGCACATGTTTGACGATATGGTGGACAACGTCATCCGCGCCGTGGACCGCAAGCAAATCCCCAGCGGCCAATACCAAGCCGTGATGATCGACGAAGGCCACGACTTCGCGCCCGAATGGCTCAAGCTGGTGACCCAAATGGTGGACCCCGCCACCAACAGCCTGCTGGTGCTGTACGACGATGCGCAAAGCATTTACGAGCGCGCGCGCAGCAAACAGTTCAGCTTCAAAAGCGTGGGCATCCAGGCGCAGGGCCGCACCACCATCCTCAAGATCAACTACCGCAACACCAAACAGATACTGCAAACCGCCAGCCTGGTGGCGGCCGACTTGCTGACCGCCGAAGAGAAAGACGACGACGGCATCCCGCTGCTCAAGCCCATCAGCTGCGGGCGCGAAGGCGAGGCCCCAATCATCATCCGCCTGCCCACATTGCGTGACGAAGCCTTTGCCATTGCCGACCACCTGGTCCAGGCGCACCAAGAAGGCCATGCGTGGGGCGATATGGCGGTGCTATGTGCCGATTGGAGAACCCGCGACCTGCTTGCCCGCACCCTGGCACAACGCAAACTTCCCGTGGAGAACCGACTGGGCAACGGAGACTTTGATCCAACAAGCAACAAGATCAAGGTCATGACCATGAAGGTCAGCAAAGGGCTGGAGTTCCCCGTGGTGGCGCTACCCGGTGTGGGGCATATGCCTGCGGCGGGGGAGGACGAGAAGGAAGCGGCGCGGGTGTTTTATGTGGCGGCTACGCGGGCTACGCAGAGGTTGGTGATGGGGGTGGGAGGAGCGGGGCGATTTGGGCAAAGGTTGTGGGATTGAGAGGACATTCTTCCTGCAACCTATTTACTTGCAGAATGCCTCCAAGTTAGATACTTGTCCGTGCAAGTCGAGTAGTGCCTCAATCAAAAATGCCGCGTGATCGGCATAACTTAAGAAAGTGAGAAAGTTACATGAGCAGTGTTTTTAAAGTTCTCTCACTTGGTGGGCAGGCTATCAAAACAGGCCCAAATATTTTTCAACTCATTCCAGGCAACTGGGACGACTTCTCGTTTAAGACCTCTTTTGAAGTCGTCGCATTCGACACCAGTGGTCAAAAGCTCGCGTTGGGTAACTTAAAAATCGGTTACGCCGATCAGCCCAAAGGATGGACGCGTGACGCGATGCCTAAGCAATTTGAAGCTTTACCACCGGGCTGGTTCTCCCTTGGACAGGACGTTGAGTATTACCAGAACATCCGCGAAAAGCTATCGCCAGAGGACAGAGATTTCGTTTTGAAGGGGCTGGGTGACGTAGTTGATGACGACGCCCTGTTCGCAACTGCTGGAGAGCAGGAGGTATTCCGAAGTTCCCTGCTGCGTAGCGTCAGCCTTTCGGCAATTCATGGCCAGTACCGACGCGTGCTTTCAGGGCTAGTTGTCCTTACAGAATTCGAATTTGCGTATCGTGATCCAGGTGATGAGCGAACAGCCTCAATAGACATAGAGTTTCACGTCAAACCTGCGTCAAAGCCCCCCACCAATGTTCACGTTTTGATCGGAAGGAATGGGGTGGGAAAGACAACGTTGTTAAACAATATGGTCGGTGCGATCATTTCTCAGGAGGGCAATTAACCACAGCGGGGCGGTTTCTACGAAAACGTAACTTGGCAAGGCTGGAAACATCTCCCTCAGAATTATTTCAGCAGTGTCGTTTCTGTCTCGTTCAGTGCGTTCGATCCATTTGTCCCGCCCAAGGATCGCCCGGATCGAAGCCGTGGCGTAGCGTATTTTTATGTCGGCATGAAAAACGCACGATCTGGTCCCGGCGGGAATACCGAACAGCCGCCAAAAACTGACATCGATCTCGCGAATGATTTCATCGAAAGCCTTCGCTCCTGCCTCAGCCAGTCAGCGAAAAGAGATCGTTGGCGTGCTGCCATTGAACGCCTAGAGTCGGACATCAATTTCGAGGCTATGAACCTTGGGCAATTGCTTGATTTGGACTTGGATGCCGCCATTCAAAAAGCAAAGTCATTGATTGGTCGAATGAGCTCCGGTCACTCTATCGTCCTACTAACCATTACCAAGTTAGTCGACACAGTGGAAGAGAAAACCTTGGTGTTGATGGATGAGCCCGAGAGTCACCTTCATCCGCCACTTCTCTCAGCATTCACACGGGCATTGTCGGACCTACTGCATAACCGCAATGGCGTAGCGATTATTGCCACGCACTCGCCAGTGGTTGTCCAAGAGGTTCCTCAATCCTGCGTCTGGAAGTTGACGCGGTTACGCACTGAGGGAAGATCAGATCGTCCCGAACGGGAAACTTTTGGCGAGAATGTAGGTGTATTGACGCGTGAAATATTTGGCTTGGAAGTAGCAAAGTCTGGGTTTCACGCGATGCTCCAGACCGCTGTTGATGCACATGGAACTTTTGAAAGCGTCCTGCAGGAGTACGACGAGCAGCTTGGCTTTGAGGCTCAAGGCATTTTGCGTTCGATGATTGCAACGCGAGATGCGGCGAAGGCGAGCGCACAATGAAGCGCATTCGAAAACCGAATTTTGATCCCGCAGTAGTTCTCGATACCTGCACTAGCGGAATTAACGATCCAGAGTTGGCTACGCGCTTCAACGCCGCAAGACCGTATTTGCTAGCTAAGTTTCACGACTACGAACGCTGTGCCGATGCCCACAATCTATTTTCGTTTGATGCGTGTTCTTGGGGCAACGAAACGCAAGTTGTAGTTGCCGATATGAGTAAGAAGGAGCTGGTAGATCTGTATTCAGATCAAATGGTTGCTAGCAGTAAACCTGGGCGCAAACAGTACGACAGTTTGATGATGCTTGCCCCGTTGGGGAAATGTCCTTTCTGCGGATTTGGTCAAGTGTCTACACTTGACCATTTCCTATCGAAATCTCGCTATCCTGCGTTCTCCGTACTTACTTTTAATCTCATCCCGTCTTGCTCTGATTGCAACACAGGTAAAGGCTCTTCCGTACTAGAAAACGGCACTCAAATTCTCCACCCTTACTATGAGGACGCGGTGGTTGAAACGGTGCCTTGGCTCTTTTCCGAACTAATTGAGTCGGTACCTGCCACCGTACGGTACTTCGTTCAGCCGCCAACGGATTGGTCGGCTGATTTGACGATACGTGTTACGAACCATTTTCGAGACCTTGAACTTGCTAAGCGCTTTGGGGTTGAAGCAGCTTCAGAATTGGCGAGTCTTTCAGACATACTTGATACGCTTGAAACATCAGACGCACGAGAAATTCACTTACTAAGCATTTCACGAGTTGAACGTAAGAAGCGGACCAATACTTGGCGTGCTGCCCTGTATGAAGCGGTAGCGGGAAGTGCCTGGTACAAAAATGATGGTTTTCGAAATCCAAATCTGTAAACGGTAACGTACTTTGTAATGAAGGACATAAACCAAAGACTAAAATTGGCCGAATCTACCTGACCAGCCGTCCTATGAATACTCACCTTTTTACTTTTGGCTACGAAGGCCTCACCATTAATGAGTTCATCGACAGGCTTATCGCTACGGGCGTCAAAACCATCGTAGATGTTCGGGAATTACCCCTTTCCCGTAAAAAAGGGTTCTCCAAGAACTCGTTCAGTGCGGCCCTCTCGGAGCACGGCATAGCCTACATGCATATGCCTGCATTGGGTTGCCCCAAACCCGTTCGTAATCAGTACAAAGCTGACGGCAACTGGCGAACCTACACCCGAGATTTTCTGGCTTATGTCTCGACGCAAGAAGCGCCCATACAGGAATTAGTCAAAATTTCTCGCGCCACAACAGCGTGCTTAGTTTGTTTTGAAGCGGATTTTTCAATGTGCCATCGGACCTTTGTGGCACGCGCTGCGCGCCAGCATGGTGGTCCGACAGTAATGCACCTGACCGCTAGAACAGCCCTGCCTGATTTGGGTTTTCAGCAAGCGGCTTAGGCGGGTATATCAGGCTGATGAGGAGCCATTGCCCCGGAAAACGGTGAATGGTTCCCAGCAGAAATTGCAAGTCTTTGCTAGGAAGTTCTTGCTCAAGCTTGGCGCGAAACGGCGCTTCCCAAGCGTCACCGTGTTGACGGCGAACGGTTCTGTACAGCGCACCCACTTCCCAGTCCACCAGCTTGTGTTTGTAGGCAAACGTTTGCCCGTCTACGTCGCATTCATACCGGTAGTGAAAATCAAAGGGTAGCTTTTCCAGCAACCGGATTTGTTTGCCTTCTTCCACTTCGTCGAAGAGCTCGGATTGTTGTTGCAGCCGCAGAAGCTTTTCTTTTTCCTCGTCAGTCCAAACCGGGTTATCCGCCTTTTTGATATCCAGCCCAGCGATCCGTGTTGGCCGCAGACGCGCCAATGTGACGCCGTGATCTATCCGAGCTTTTTCAACTGCAGCGAAGTCTGAGAACAGTGGCAGCTTCGCAAGCAACTCGGAACGAACTGGCCAACCGGCCTTTCCGCTTGGCAGCGGTTCTGCATCACATTCGATGGTGTCAACAAAAATGCGATGGCTTTCGGGGCGATGATCATCACGCGCTTTTTCAAGCCTGGCTGAAATCCACTGCCATTTCTTGAATTGCTGCTCGTCGGCAACAAGCCGGAAAGGGACGGGATAGAGACGGATGAGCCGACCGTCTGCAGTCATCCCCGCCACGCAAGATGTCTCCGCATATTTCGCGCTCGGCGACGGGTATGTCTTGCACAGTATGAGAATACGTTCCATGAACGATGCCATCGCTGCTCCCCTTTTGAATTGTCAAAGTCAACTGTGAATTTGGAACATCTGACGTATTCTCTTGACTGAATCCAACTAACTGATTTTAGCTTTGATATGCTTTTATTTTTATAGCTGCTCGCGCATATTCCACAAGGGCTAAAGCCCCATTTGCTCCTCAAGTATGCACTGACTGCGCCCCCAACCTTGAACTGCAAGCCCAGTGCGTGCACGACTTTGAAAACGGTCGCAAAGTTCGGGTTACCTTTTTCGCCGAGCGCTTTGTAGAGCCCCGTCCAAAAGGGCCGGTCTGCTCAGCCAGCTACCTATCCAACCAAAAAAAAGAGGCCCAGCCCCCATGCATGAAATCACCTGCCCCCACTGCAACAAAGCCTTCAAGATCGACGAAGCGGGGTACGCCAACATCCTCAAGCAGGTGCGCGATGGCGACTTTGACAAACAGTTGCACGAGCGGCTGGAGCTGGCCGAGCGGGAAAAGCGCGACGCGATTGCCTTGGCCGAGGCCAAGGTCACCAATGCGCTGCAAAGCGCTGCGGCCCGCAAAGATGCGGAGATTCAGGCCTTGCAGGCCCAGCTCGCTGCCGCTGAGGTGGCCCGCAAGCTGGCGGTGACAGAGGCTTTGGGCGCGGTCAGCAAAGAGCGCGATGGGCTGGCGAACGAGCTAGACCAAGCGCGCAGGGCGCAGCAAGCTGCCGCGCAGTTGGCTGAGGCCAATCTCCAGTTGGCGGTGAATGACGCTGTGGGGGTGGTCGCCCGGGAGCGTGATGGCTTGAAGAATGACCTCACCCTCATCACCGTGAAAAATCAGCTAGAAGAGAAAGCCATCAAGGAGCAATACGCCTTGCAGTTGCGCGACCGTGATGGGGAGATTGAGCGACTGCGGGACATGAAGGCGCGGTTATCGACCAAGATGGTCGGTGAAACCCTGGAGCAGCACTGCGAGATCGAGTTCAACCGCATCCGTGCTGCCGCGTTTCAAAGGGCGCATTTTGAGAAAGACAACGACGCCCGCACCGGCAGCAAGGGCGACTACATTTTTCGCGACTCGGACGAGTCGGGCGCCGAGATCGTCTCCATCATGTTTGAGATGAAGAACGAGAGCGATGAAACGGCGACCAAGAAGCGGAACGAAGATTTTCTGAAAGAGCTGGACAAGGACCGCACCGAAAAGGCGTGCGAGTACGCGGTGCTGGTGTCTCTGCTGGAGCCGGAGAGCGAGTTGTACAACAGCGGCATCGTCGATGTGTCGCACCGCTATCAAAAGATGTACGTGGTGCGGCCGCAGTTCTTTGTGCCCCTGATCACGCTGCTGCGCAATGCCGCTTTGAACGCGATGAAGTACAAGTCCGAGCTGGCGCTGGTGCGCTCGCAGAACGTGGACATCACGAAGTTCGAAACCCAGCTTGACGATTTCAAGACCGCGTTTGGGCGCAATTGGCGCCTCGCCTCCGAAGGCTTTGAAGAGGCCATCAAGCGCATCGACGATGCGATCAAGGACTTGGAAAAAACCAAGGAAGCGCTGCACAAGTCAGCCAACAATTTGCGCCTGGCCAACGACAAGGCCGACGATCTGACGATCAAAAAGCTCACACGCGGCAACCCCACGATGGCGGCCAAGTTTGCGGAGCTGCCGGGCACCAGCACGTCGGCTGATACGGATTAGGGCCTGCTGGGATTTCGAGAGGATCTCGATGACAAAGGCCCGGCTTGCCGGACCGAGAGGTATGGTAAATTGCTTCTGATTTGATAGCTGGTTGCGCATATTCGACGAGGGCTAGAGGCTGATTTGGCACTCAACTCTTCTGCACCGACCGTGCCCCCACGCTGAACTGCAATCCCAGCGCATGCATGACTTTCATAACTGTCGCAAAGCTGGGGTTGCCTTGTTCGCCCAGCGCCTTGTAGAGCCCTTCGCGGGTGATGCCGGTGTCGCGGGCCAGTTGCATCATGCCGCGCGCCCGTGCAATGTCGCCCACAGCTTTGGTGAACAGGGCGGCGTCTTCTGGGGCTTCGTCCATGCAGGCCTGCAGATACTGCGCGCAGTCTTCGTCAGATTGCAGGTAGTCGGCGGCTTCAAAAGGTTTGATGCCTAGTTGTGCGGCGGCGGTGGGGTTCATAAAATATTCCAGCAATAGACGCGATAGCCCGGGCCGCTGTGGATGCGCAGTTCGACAACATCACCGCCAACCGGCTTGCAGTCGCCCCAATGCCCCAAAGACAAACGGGCAAGCCTTGCCAAAACCTGCTTTTGCCCCACTTTGTCTCGCAATGCAGCCAGCCATGTGTCGAAATCGGCTGTGCGGAGGATTTGGGGCATGGGTGAGTGTAATCTATGGTTTACACAATTGCAAGCAACAGGGTTGTTCCCAAATGACACCCTCCGCTTGAACTTAACGAAAAAGCGGAACATGCTCCGGCCAATCGCCACCATTGCGGTCAATGTGCCGCAGGCGGTGTTTTGCTTAGCTACAGTCCTGCAGATTTATTGGGTAACCACTCAGTTGCCGCAGATCGTGGCCTTTCGCAACCAGTTGATCCACGGCTACGCCAGAGTTAGAGCGCTCACCGTTTGGAACGTGGCGCAAAGCTCTTTGCCTGCGCTGCTGGTGTGTGTGCCCGCCCTTTTGGAAGAGTTGGGCGAAGGCTAGCGATTAATCTGCTCTTGTTATGCCGTCGGCACTGCAGCAGAACGTCACTACTATTTTGATAGCTGTTTGCGCATATTTCACGAGGACTACAACCCTATTTGGCACTCAACTCTGCACCGGCCGCGCGCCCACGTTGAACTGCAATCCCAGCGCATGCATAACCCAGGTGATCTGAATCCCATTGCACAGTTTGTGTGCGAGAAATTACCATCCAATACCAATCATTGGTAATATTGAGGGCATCAAACACCCCTAAAACCGGAGCAGGCCCCATGACCCGAAACACATCCATCTCTCTGGGCGATCATTTCGGCGCATTCATTGCGCAGCAAATCAGCCAAGGGCGCTACGGCTCGGCAAGTGAGGTGGTGCGCGCAGGGTTGCGTCACCTTGAAGAGCATGAGACACAACTGGCGACCCTGCGGGCCGCGCTGACCGATGGCGAGAACAGTGGCGCCAGTACGAACTTTGACGTAGATGCATTCTTAAAAGCCAAGCGGCACAAGTTAGCTGGCTCAGTCGACAAATCAACCGGTAATGACGCGGCTTCCAGGTGAGCGGCGGCTACCTTCTTTCGCCGCTTGCCCTGGCGGACCTTTCAGATATTTGGGACTACAGCTATAGCAACTGGGGAGCAGATCAAGCCGATGCCTACGTGTTGGCGATTCATGCGGCCTATGAAGAGTTGGCACAAACGTTGGAAAAAGGTCGCCCGGGCGGGCAAAGTGCAGAGCACATACGCATGGGCTATCGCAAGTACCTGATTGGCTCGCACGTGATATTTTTCAGATGCCAGGCGCGCGATAGGGTGGAGGTGGTGCGCATCTTGAACCAGCGTATGGATGTGCCAGTGCATCTGTAGTGAGCGTGATCGTGTGTCAGCGCAACCGCAGAAATTGCTGCTGTTTTGATAGCTGCTTGCACAAGTTCCTCGGCCACCAGAAGCCGATTTGGCACTCAACCCTCAGACTCAGGCGGAAAACGGCTCAGTAGTACCCGATTCATGGCGGGGCTGCCTTCTGCGGCAAACCATCGCCCGTCTCCCACAGCATCGACACCGGCACAGCGTGCAACTTTTCGTCAAACGGGGTGATGCGGTCATGGTCGTGCAGCACCAGACCGTGGACAAACTTGTCGCCCACCGCCGCTTGCAGTTGGCGCAGGCCGCGCAGGTCTTGGGGGCGCACGGTGGCAGAGGCTTTGACCTCAATGCCAATGACCCGGCCGCGCCGGTCTTCTATGACCAAGTCCGCCTCGTCTTGGTCTTTGGTACGAAAGTGGGAGATACGCAGCCGCTGGTCTGACCAGGTGGCAAGTTTGAGCACTTCTGACACCACAAAACTCTCCAAGAGCGGGCCGTAGCCCGTACGGTCTTTCTGCAACTGGGCGGCGGTGTCCCCGCGCAGGGCGGCCAGCAAGCCGGTGTCCAGAAAATGCAGTTTGGGGGTTTTGGTGAGGCGGGTCACGGCGTTATGTGACCACGGCGGCACTTGGCGCAGCAAAAACAAGCGCTCCAAAATGCCCACATATTTTTGTGCCGTGGGTGCGGTCAGGCCCAGCGCGGCACCATAGCTGCTGTGGTTGACCAGTTGCCCAGCATGGGCGGCCAACACATCCAGCAAGCGGGGCATGCGGTCCAACTGGTCGATGTTGGCAATGTCGCGCACATCGCGGTCCAGAATGAGCGCCACATAGTCCTCCAGCCATGCCTGTTGGCGCCTGGCACTGGTGCGCCGCAGCACTTCGGGGTAGCCGCCTTGGAGCACGCGCGCCATCAGGTCATCGCCCACCACCGGGTTCACGGCTGCGGGCAGCGCGTCGCCATCGAAGAGGCGGTCCAGCAAATCCCCCGGTGTGCCTGCCAGCTCGGCTTGGGCAAAGGGCAGCAAGGTGATCACCGCCAGTCTGCCCGCCAAGGAGTCGGCCACGACGGGCAGCGCCATCAGGTTGGAGGAGCCCGTGAGCAGAAAGCGGCCAGGGGCTGGGTCTTTGTCGACACTTTCTTTGATGGCCAGCAACAGATCGGGGGCGCGTTGCACCTCGTCGATGACCGCGCTTTTCAGGCCGCGCACAAAGCCTGCCGGGTCTGCCCGCGCGGCCACCAGCGTGGCGGGGTCATCCAGCGTGAGGTAGGGCCGATCGCTTTGGGCGTAGAGCCGGGCCAGCGTGGTCTTGCCCGCTTGCCTTGGGCCAACCACCAACACCACGCGCGTATCTTGCAAGGCGGTGGTGATGCGGCTCTGAGCGTGGCGGGCGATGGTGCCGCTGGCGCTGCTGAGATGGGTGTTTGTTGGTGGGCTTGGTTCGGGGGTCATGCGCAAAAACCTTGGGCTAAAGATAGTGCCTAATTAAAACTCAAATACCGACCAATTTAAAGCACAAAGTCGTCTAATTAAAATTTGTATTGAGGGAATTACGTCTGCATGCCAAAATAAACAGGTGCAATTTGCTCTCAAATTAATAGCTGTTTACGCATATTCCACGAGGTCTACAACCAATTTTTACCCACAACTTCACCGCCTAAACCCAACCTCTCGCTGGCTGCGCACGGCCAGCACAAACGCGGTGTCTATCGCCTCGACATACAGGTACAGCGCCACGTAGCCGCGTGATGCCCGGCCAATCACCAGCTCGCGCTTGCCGCCTTTCACAGGGCGTCCGATTTGGGGGCTGTGGGTCAGGATTTGAATCGCGTCCACGATCTCGCCGATGCGCTCAGGCGCAGTACCAGTCGCATGCGTGGCGATGTAGTCAAAGAACCGATTAAAGTCGTCAAAGACTTCCGGGGCAAGTTCGATGCGGGTCATGCAGCGTGGGCAATTAGCTGTAGCAGGCCGCTATTTACCGAGCTTGCGTGCCGTGGGCTTGACGACTTTCTCGCCATTACCGGCAACGTTTGCGCGGGCAGTCAGGTACGCTTTGGCGTCGTCCCAGGCCACCGTTTTACCAGTGGTCCGAATGTTGGCCCAGCGCTCGTCGGCCAGCGTGTGGAAGGCGGCGTCCAATTCCACTTGCTCCACCGTTTGGGCAAGGGCATCGACGATAAAGGCGTGGGATGATTTGCCCATTTGCTGTGCGGCGGCGGCTACGCGGGCTTTGAGGTCGTCTTCGATGCGGATGGTGGTGGTGGACATGGCGGCTCCTGTTGGATTGAATTTAATGTAGCACAAAAGTGCTACTTACAGCAATTACCCACGCTCAAGCACATTCAAGGCGCTGGCGGCTATCAAGGGCTTTCGCCGCGCGCCAACATCGCCAGAAACTCCGCCATGCGCTTTTGCCGGGTTTCCGGGCGCTTGGCGCTGTGCAGCCGGTAGTAAATGGCGAACTGGCTCTGGCGTTTGAGGGTCGCGTAAAAAGCATGGGCAGCCGGGTCTTGTTGCAGTTCGGCCAAAAAATCTTCGGGTATCACCATGGTGGCGCTGCCGGCGTAGGCTGTGGCCCAGCGCCCGTCGCTGCGCGCGGCCTCTACCTGCGCCAAGCCAGCGGCTTGCATGTGCCCTTGCGCGATCAGCCGCTCGGCATGCTTCACGTTTTTTTGTGACCAGCCAGAGCGCGCGCGGCGCGGGGTCAGGCGTTGCAGAAACGAGGTGTCGTCCAAGGCGTTGCGCACCGCGTCAATCCAGCCCCAGCAAATAGCGGCCACCACGCAATCGTCCCAGGTGACGCTGGGCTGGCCGGTGGCCTTTTTGTAGATGCGCACCCACAGATCAGTCTCGCTGGCGTGGTGCTCGCGCAGCCACGCTTGGAGCTGCTCGGCAGTTTCAAATGTTTGGTGCGCTGCTTTGTTCATGGTTTGCTATGTTTTTATAACAGCACAGGATCATTCCACGAGGGCTAGAGCCCGATTTTCCTCAAATTGTCCGCCGCAATTTGCCTAAACCCACTAGAGATACGAGGGTCTGCACTGGCCGCAGCCCAAAAGCGCCCGGCCAGCACCAGCGCCTGCGGCCACTCGGGTAGCGTGGCTGCCGTGGGCTGCACGTGGCGGTCGGCAAAACTCCGCGCCACCAGCTCACCGCCCACGGGGGCGTAGAGCATGGGCAGCATGTCGTATGCGGGGGCCAGGGCCCAGTCGTCATCGTCCAGCAGCAGCGAGATGTTGCCGTAGTGCCGGTCGGTGTTGGCAATCAGCACGCCATAGGCCTCCAGCAGGCGCAGGGTGCGCGCGTCTTGGGGGCGCAGCAATTGGCGGTCTTGCATGCGGTTGGCGGTGGCGGCCCAGTTGTCCATGGCGCCCACGTATTCGGCGTCGTACACCATGAGCGACACCATGCCGATGCGCCCCAGGCCCAGCGGGTTGGCCGCGTTGATGGGGGTGCGGTCAAAGCGTTCGACCTCTAAAAACACGCGGCCCGCGCTGATGCTGATGCGGCTGGCGGCTGCTGCAATGCCAGCGTCGGCCAGCGTTTGCAGGGCAAGGTGCTCGCACACCAACAGGTCACGGGTGCGCTGGTCGGTGGGCGAGTCGCCGGCCGGTGAAAACTTCACCAGCACATGGCGCGCCGCAGTGTTGCTGCCAATAATCGTGCAGAACTTGGGCTGCTCGCCGCCCGCCGAAGATCCGCCTTGGCTGCCCTGCATGGCAGCGTCTGCCAGTGCGGGGTAGGCGTCTGGCGTGGCCACGCGGCTGGCGCGGGGGGGCAGGGTGTGAAAGCGTGCAAACGCCGCCTCGCCCACCACCAGGTTGCCGGGCAGATCGTCACCGCACAGGGCCAGCGCGCGCAGCACGTCGTCGTCGCTCCAGTAGCGGGGGTCGTTGCCCAGTTGAAGCTCGGGGTGGCTGGTGGCAAAGGTGCGGCCCATAAACCCCTGGGGCCGCATGTCGTCCAGAAACCAGGGCAGGCCGTCAAAGCGTTTGCTCAGGCCGTCTTCCTCGTCGATCCACACCGCGCCACCGGCCAGCGGCACCATGCGGGCAAAGGGGCTGGGCTGGCCGTGTAGGTCAATGCGCAACACCGACACACTGCGCCCCACATCGCGCACGGTGCGAGGCAGCACGTAGCGCTGCGAACGCGCGGCCCCCACTTTTTGCACCTGCCCAGACTGGATGAGCGGTGCCAGCGCCCGGGACACCGTGGGCTGACTCACCCCCAGTTGGGCCTGCAGCTCAGCACTGGTCAGCACGCTCCCTTGCCGTTGCAGGGTTTGCAAAGCTTGTTGGGTGAGATCGGGCAAGGCGGGCATGAATGAATTATAGAATAGATATAAATTTATAATATATATTGTATTACAACGACTTGCGTCGATTTTTGAATAGATATTTTTAACATAAAATCGCGGTGCTTGAACATGGTGGTACCGCCTGGTTGGTCGGAACCGGCACCGCCGTCACGCTGTTTTTGGGGCTACCCTCGATGATCTTGTCGGAATACACCAGATAGACCAGTGTGTTGCGCTTGACATCCACCATGCGCACCACCCGCACGTGTTTGAACAAGAAGGATGAGCGGGCGTTGAACACTTCGTCTTGCTTGTCGATCTTGTCTTTGAAAGTGATGGGACCGACCTGGCGGCAGGCCACTGCGGCGTCAGAGGTGTCTTCTGCTAAACCCAGCGCACCAGAGTAACCCCCAGTTTTGGCGTGCGACAGATAACACGCCACACCACCCACATCGGGTCGTCAAACACATCCACCACCACTTTGTCGTTGGGGCTGAGCAGCTTGAAGGTGGTGCTGACATCGCCAATGGTCTCGGCGCTGGCGGCGAATGCGGCGCTGGTTAGCAGCAATGACAGTAACAGTCTTTTCACAATGAACTCTCTTTCAAACCTCTAACGCCCCTCTGGAGGTGCAGGTGCCCAGCTTGCGCCTGCTGAGCGCGCAGAACCGGCTACCCCCCGCGCTGATCTGCCCGCACAGTAGCGGCCAGATACGCATCATCGCCCCGGTACGCCGGCCACCGCTATGGGACGACGGCGCTGAAAATTCCTGAATAATCTGGCTCTAGCCCTCGTGCACATTGGATTCCATACTATGCACTTGATAGCAAAATGGGCTTAAAACCCAATAGGCTGAGTGCAGTGTTCCGTGTATACGAACGAGCGCAGCAGCCTCAATTGGCAGCTGCCACAATCACGTTTCTATTTACCGCCTGAGCAGAAAGCATTTCCCCATGTACGACAGCATCAAACTCCTTCATCTGGTCGCGGCAATCATTTGGATGGGTGGTATGACTTTCATGCTCTTCTCCCTACGTCCGGCAGCGTTGCAGGTGCTGGAGCCACAAGTACGCGCACGTTTGATGGGTGCGGTGTGGCGCCGGTTCTTTGGGCTGGTGTTGGCAGCCATTGCCGTCTTGCTGTTGACGGGTGGACAAATGTTTGCGAGCGGGGTCAAGGCTGCGCAAGCGGCAGGTAACTCAGCGTCTTCTATGCCACTGGGTTGGACTCTGATGGCTGGCTTGGGCGTGGCGATGATCCTGATCTTTGGCCATATCTATTTTGCAGGCTTTGCCAAGTTCAAGGGGCGCTGGCCGCCGAGCAATGGCCGGTAGCTGCTCTGGCCGCTGCGCAAATCCACCGCTTGGTCATCGCTAATTTTGTGTTGGGTTGGCTGGCGATTGCCGCCTTGCGTTTGCGGACTAAGGGCGGTTTGGGTGCAGCGGCTCGCTCACTGCCATTCGCGCCACACGGCCAATGCCACGGCCAAAATAACAGGCCCTAAAAATAACCCGACCAGCCCGAACGCAGCCAGTCCGCCCAGCACGCCAAACAGGGCCAAGATAAAGGGGATGTCACTGCCACGTGACAGCATGACGGGCCGCACGATGTTGTCTATCCAAGACACCACCAGCACGCCCCACAGCAGCAGCCCGATGCCGGCCGTGGTCTGGCCCGTGAACAGCAGCCACAGCGCCGCCGCACCCCAGACCATGGGTGTGCCAAATGGGATCAGCGCTACCAACCCGGTTACCGCAGTCAAAGTAGCGGGGGCGGGCAGACCGGCTACCCAGTAACCCAGGCCTGCCACCAAGGCTTGCACCAACGCGGTCAGTACGATGCCATACACCACGGCGCGCGTGGTGTTGCCCACTGCATTGACATAGCCATCGGTGCGCTCGCGCAGCAAGCCTCTTAGGACTGTGCGCGCTTGCTCCAGCAGGTTGAGACCATGCAGGTATGCAAAGAACAGCGTGAACAGCGAAAGCCCAAGCTTCACGATGTTTTTGCCAACCCGCCTACGAGCGTCCAGAGTTCAGTGTCCAGCTTGCCCGCCAATGCCTTGAGTTCGGTTTGCCAACGCAATGGCTGGGCCACCATGGCGTTGAGCCATGCCATTAGTTCCGGCCCTACGATGGGCAAAGACGCCACAAGCGCCGGTGGTGCAGGCGACCGGCCTCCAGTTCTAGCGCCATGTATTGCGCCAGCTCGCTGACATCGAGCGCGCAGGAGATGCAGCAACCAGAGGGTTGGCAAGACCACGATGGCGGAAATTAACACGGTCATGCACAGTGCGCTGATCCAGGCGCGCCCACCGGTCAGTTTTAGCAGTCGCGCATAGAGCGGCCAGGTTGAGAACGCCAAAATGCCAGCCCACAGCATAGGAACCACAAACGGCGCCAACACCAGTGCGACCGCACTGCCCAGCGCTACTACCAGCAGGCCCAGTACCGTTAGCCTGATGGTTTCTGCCCGAATAGGGTGATCCGACATCACAGCACCTGCACCAGCAGTGGGCCGAGCTCGGCCGCCGCTATCAGCACAATGCCGTTGTCTTGCGCAAAGCGCCGGGCGTTGTCGGTGACGCTGGCCAGGCTGATGTAGCGAGCTTGCTGGACACCCTGGGCTTGCTGTGCCTGTTGCAGCGCGCGCAGTGCCTCCACACCGTGGTTGGAGGCCTTCCAACGCTTGCAACTCACCAGTGTTACTGCGCCGTCTTTGTCCAACTGCAAGTCTGCTGCAGGACCGCTGAGGCGTGTCACTGTATACCTTGCGCAACAAACGCTTTCCAGCGTTTTTGAAAAATCCACCACGACATGTTGCCCGCAGGGCAAGCGTCGGACACGCGCGAGGGTTGGGCGGCTTCCCTTGCCGCCATGCACCCTGGCGGCAATGACCCAAAAGGAGCGGTGCCCACGATGCCCACTACCACATATGACTCAGCAACAAGCGCACGCGCGCGGCAATGGCCATTCCCCAGCACGATCAATACGCTGTGCCACCAGGGTGAGCGCAGCAATACCGCAAAGAGCGAGTTTTTCGCCATTTTCAACTTCAGACCTGCCTGTTGGACGTAGGGCGTGCAGTGTGGGGCAATCTTTGGCCCCACGAGGCAGGTGGGTGCGCCATTGCGGCGGGAAGGTACGATGGACGCGGATATCCAAAGTTCAAGAATCGCCAGGTGGTCTTCGGGCAAAGGATTGTGTGCCGGGTGATCTAGCCAATGGCAACGCAGGTGTTTGGCAACGATGCCAGTGCCGCGTGGCACGGCTGGCAATGCGCTACGGTTCTATTCACCGGCGGGACGGCGGCATTAGTGGCCGCCAGTTCGGCTGCTTCGCGGGCGCGAATGGCGCTTGCGCCCCGGTGCGCCCATGAAGTACAGGATCAGCGATATGGGCAACAGGCCGTACAGCAACACAAGGTGACGATGGCTTCCAGGATGGTGCCATTGGGTGCGAAAGTGTGGCCTCCGCCATGCTCATCATCACAGCCACATCTGGCCAGGAAGTGGGAATGATGTACATGTTTGGTGGGTGATTTTGGGCTGTCAGGGAATCGTGTAGGGCGTATGCTGACACCTACCCAGCATCAAAAACAAATAGAGGTGAGAATTAATGACCCATAAAAACGTTCCCAGAAATTTGGACTCAGGCAGCCCAACAGTTTCAGCAATCGATGACCCAAAACTGGGTGAAAGTGGTGCAGTCTTTACGCAGCTTGGACATGGGTGCCATGGGAGCAGGGATGCCCGGCGCGGGTGCCAAACAACCCGAAATCCGTTTTCTCTCCCACAAAGTTGCCCGCCCTGCAGCAGCAGTACCGCGCAAGATGCCATGGGGCTGGTTCAGCCAGGGTATGACCGCAGTCATTCCCAGGAGACAAGCGTTTTGCCGATGAAGCCTGGGGTTTGCAACCCGGTGGCGGCGTACCCCGCTGCGAACCAACACACGCTCAATGCCCGCGCCATGATGGCCTTGGCCGACGCGGTTGAGTCCTGACAAAAAAAGACGCGCACGTGTCCGCTTTGCTGTAGAGAGCAGTGGATGGCCGCCGCGGCCCCAGCAATTTCCTGGCCTTCAAGGGTGGAGCGGCTGAAGAAAGCCTGGATACCAAGGGTGAAAGCATTGCCAAGAACATGCAAAAAAGTCTGCCCGATATGCGCCAGGGACAACTCCATGACCGATGAGAGCGTGTTTGAAGTGGGCAGAACGTGGCGTACCACCGAAGGCGCTGGGTGTTCGAGAGCAACCACTTCCAGCTCATCGAATACAAACCGCTCACCACCAAGATTGTGTAGAGGCCAGCACGATGGGTACTTTCGCTGCATCAACATGTTCTATATCC